>NZ_PDWS01000010.1 GCF_010093305.1 Pseudoxanthomonas sacheonensis
GAGTTCGCGCTGACGCTACCGGCCAGCCGCGCCTGGCGCCTGGGTTCCGAGGTCTTGGCGGAGCGGGCCAACTGCCGCGGCTGTTGCTGCGCGCGTGATTCGGGCGGTGGGGGCGGGGCCATGATGGCCTTGGCCGGCGCGGGTGGCGCCTGCTCGATCTGCGCGGGTGCCACTGAAGCCGGCGCTTCCGGGCGTGTTTCCTCGGCCACCTCGGCCAGATCTGCCTGGGGTATCGAGGGGGCGCTGGCCGTGGCCGCGGCGCTGTCGGCCGCGGCCTCCTGCTCGGCTGCGGCCACAGGCGCTTCCGACGATGCAGCCATGGGCGTCTGTTGCAGCGGCCGCAATTGCCAGGCGATGCCCACGGCGAAGACCACCGAGGCGGCCAGGCCCATGGCCACCGGCCAGCGCGGCTTGCGGCGGGCGGGCTGTTTGCGCTCCAGCGCCGCATGCGCGGCGGCCAGGATCCGCGCATCCAGCGCCGTGGAAGGTTCGCCTTGCGGGCCCAGGTGCCTGGTCAGCCGCGCGAGCTCGCGTTCCTCGGAGGTCAACGGTTCGGGGGAATAGGATTTCATTCGCTCAATCTCGCGCGCAGCTTGTCCATCGCGTAGCGCAACCGCGATTTGACTGTTTCCCGGCCTACGCCGGTGATCTCGCCGATTTCCTCCAGGGTCAGTTCCTGCTCCAGGCGCAGTTGCAGCACTTCGCGCTGGTCGTCCGGAAGCTCGGCCAGGGCCAGCTGCAGGCGCCGGCGTTGCTCGAAGTCGGACAGGATGCGCTCGGGCGTTTCCGGATCGGGCACCCGCGCCGCGCGTTCATCTCCATCCACAGGCGCGGGCGGCCGATGCTTCAGCGCCCGCCAATGGTCGGTGAGGCGATTGTGCGCGATGCGGAACAGCCAGGTCGTGAAGGCCGCTTCGGGTTTCCAGCCCTCACGCGCGGTGATCACCCGCTGCCAGATGTCCTGGAAAAACTCGTCCGCCAGCGCCTGGTCCCGCAGCTGGCGCAGCAGGAACCGGTAAAGGCGGGTGCGGTGCCGCGCGTAAAGCTGCTCGAACGCAGCCATGTCGCCGCCCGCGTAGGCCAGCATCAGGGTTTCGTCTGCGGGTTCTGAGAAGTCGTTCACCCTGACAAGCGTAAAGCTTGGGCCACAATCCGCATAGCCACGCGCACGACCGCGGACTGGCCGCCGAAAGGCGGGCAATCCGTATAGGTAGGGAAGTGGCGCGGAAACCGCCGGAACCATGGCGCTGTTCATGGAACCTGATAACGTCCATCCGGCGGGGATGGGGTTTCTCCGCCGGAGACGCAAGGATCGCGTATCGCGTCCATACGTTCATTCCTGGGGAATCCGTGCAACTGCCTAACACCGATGCTGCGGAAGCTTCCCTCAGCGACCTGTCCGCGAGCGAGGTCGCTGGCCCGGTAATAGCGGTTTCGCCCACCGACCGCATCGTGGCGATCCTGCACGGCCTGCTGCCTGCGGACGCCTCGATCGCAGTGTGCTGGCGCGACTGGGCCCTGGGCAATGGAGGAGCGATCTCTCCCGGGGGAAGCATGGGTCTGCGGCGCAGCGCCGAACTGGCCCTGTCGGACCCGGATGCCGAAACCGACGGGCCTCAGGAGCTGATCCACGCCTGGGACAACGCCGATGGCAATGCGCGCATGGCCGTAGCGGCCGCGACGCCCTCGCCCATGGCAGGCAGCGAGCGGCAGGCATGGTTGACGCTGGCCAAGACCCTGGTGATGGCCACCCTGGATTCGTCGCGCGCGCAGGCGCGGATCGTGTCGCTGGAAAAATCCAAGCGCCTGCAGCAGGCCTTGTACGAAATCGCCGATCTGGCCAGCGCCGATCTGGAAATGCCGGAAATGCTCCGGCGCATCCATGTGGTGGTCGGCTCCCTGATGTCGGCCGACAACTGCTACATCGTGCTTTACGACGACCAGCGCCGCAGCGTTCGCTTCCTGCATTTCGTGGACCAGAAGGACACCTATGTCGCCGATCCCGAACGCGAATTCACCGAAGAGGAAATGCCCAACAGTTTGACCTTCGCGCTGTTGCGCCATGGCCAGCCCGTGCGCGGTCCCTCCACCGCGGTGCGGCAGAAAATGGGCGTGGTGCGCGACCCGTCGCACGGCCCCGACAGCCTGGACTGGCTGGGCGTGCCGATGCGCCGCGAAGACCGGGTATGCGGGGCCATCGTGGTGCAGAGCTACGACACGCCGGGCAGCTATGCCGACGAAGACCGCGCGCTGCTGGGTTACGTGGCCCAGCACATCCTCACCGCGCTGGACCGCAAGCACGCGCATGTCGATCTGGAGCGCCGCATCGAGGCGCGCACCCACGAGCTGCAGCGCGCCAACCGCGAGTTGCAGGCCGAGATCCTGGAACGCAAGCGCGCCGAGAAACTGCAGCGCGCGCTGTTCCGCATCGCCGAGCTGGCCATCACTTCCGAAAACCTGGAACGCTTCTACGCCGACGTGCATGCGGTAGTGGACGAACTGATCTACGCGCGCAATTTCTACATCGCCCTGTTGTCCGACGACGGCGAAACCCTGGATTTCCCGTATTCCATCGACGAGCGCGATCCGGTGAGGCTGTCCCGCAAACTGGCCAACGGCTTGACCGAGCACGTGATCGCCAGCCGCAGCCCGCTGCTGGCCGACCGCAGCAGGCTGGCCGAACTGAGCGCGCAGGGCAAAGTGCACGAATACGGCCCGCACGCCTACAGCTGGCTGGGCGTGCCGCTGTACCGCGACGAAGAGGTGGTGGGCGTCATTGCGGTGCAGAGTTACTCGCCTGACGTCAGCTTCAGCCCGCACGACCAGAACCTGCTCACTTTCGTCGCCCACAACATAGGCAATGGCCTGGCCAAACAGCGCGCGCAGCAGCATCTGCGCGCCGCCCATGCCGAACTGGAGCGGCGAGTCGACGACCGCACCCACGAGCTGGCCGAGGCCAACGCCAAATTGCTGGCGCAGATGGGCGAACGCCTGCGCGCCGAGCAGCGCTTGACCCATCAGGCCACCCATGACGGACTCACGGGCCTGCCCAACCGCCCGCATCTGCTGGAACGCCTGTCCGCGGCCATCAACCGCGCCCGGCACGGCGATGGGCAGGAATTCGCGGTTCTGTTCCTGGACCTGGACCGCTTCAAATTGGTCAACGACAGTATCGGCCACGCCGCCGGCGACGAATTGCTGGTGGAAGTGTCGCGGCGCATCACGTCCACGGTGCGCGGCAACGATGTCGTGTCGCGCCTGGGCGGCGACGAATTCGCCATCCTCATCGAATACGCCGACGGTCTGGAAAGCGCGCGCGAGTTGTCCCAGCGTATCCTGTCGGTGCTGGGCCGGCCCATGTGGGTCGCCGGGCGCGAACTGTTTCCCTCGGCCAGCCTGGGCATCGCCGCCTGGCATCCGCGCTACCGCAACGGCGAAGAGCTGCTGCGCGACGCGGATGCGGCGATGTACCGCGCCAAGGCGCAGGGCCGCGATCGTTATGCGGTATTCGACGAAGCGATGCGCGAAGAGGCGATGCAGAGCCTGGACCTGGAAGCCGATCTGCGCCGGGCCATCAACAATCGCGATTTCCTGCCTTTCTACCAGCCGATCAAGCGCCTCGAGGATGGCGTGGTCATCGGCCATGAAGCGCTGCTGCGTTGGCAGCACGAGCGTCGCGGCTTGTTGCTGCCGGCCGAATTCATCAGCCTGGGCGAGGACAGCGGCCTGATCGAACAGGTGGACTGGCTGCTGTACGAGCACGTGGTCGGACAACTGGCGCGCGGCGGCGAGGGTTACATCTCGGTCAACGTGTCGCCGCGGCATTTCCGTTCGCCGGATTTCGCCGACCGTCTGCTGGCCATGTTCTATGCGGTCGGCGCGGATCCGGCGCGCATGCGGGTGGAGATAACCGAAGTGGCGTTGCTCGACGACGCGCCCCGCACCCTGCGCACCCTGCGCATGTTGCGCCAGCACGGAATCCTGGCCCAGCTGGACGATTTCGGCACCGGCTTCTCCGCTCTTTCCTACCTGCATCGCTTTCCGATTTCGGTATTGAAGATAGACCGCAGCTTCATCGCCGGCATAGGCGGCGAAGGCAGGCCGGAAAGCCTGGCCCTGGTGCGCGCGATCCTCGCTTTGGCCAGCACCCTGAACATCGACACCATCGCCGAAGGCGTGGAAACCGAAGAGCAGCGCCAGGCGCTGATCGACCTGGGCTGCAGTTACGGGCAAGGCTATCTGCTGGGACGGCCCGCGGCGCAGATCGGCGGATTGCCGTCGGCGCCGCTGGAGCCCAATTGGGATTGATCGCGGTTTGCAGCTTGTAGGAGCGCCGTAGGAGCGACGTAAGTCGCGAATACCCGCGCGTAGAACTCGCGGCTTACGTCGCTCCTACCGAGATCGCGAACAGGATCTAAGAAACCGTGTACTCCTTCCACGGAATCCGGCAGGGGTCGGTCCTGGACAGGAATCTCACGATGTCCAGGCGCCCTTGATACTTGAAACGGCCGCTCGGGTTCCGCGAAGCGAGAATGATCGGCATGCCGGGGAAAAGATGCTGGAAGGAAACGCGCGCACGTTCCGCCGAGGCGCTGGTCTGCGTCGCGGATTCCTTCACGACAACGATGGAGAAAGTCACGCCCTGTTCGTTCACTACAGCGCCTTGAAGCCGCATCACCAATCCCTCTGATCGCGCCGGGTCGAACGCGAAGGTATTGAAGCACCCGTGCGTCGCACGGATTGAGACAGGATCGGCGGGTCCCGGCCGCACATCCTTGTGCGGCCCTGGCCATGTCACTCGCCTGCGATAGCCGGCGTGGCGCTGTCGTTGGACACGATCCGGCGCGCCTGGCCGACCATTTCCACGAACTCCCTGCGCAACCCGTAGGGGTCTTCGCCCTGCGCACCGCGTGCGGCTTCGGCGACGTCGTTCCAGGTCCACTTTTCGACGTGAGTGCCGCCCCGGAGCAGGTCGGCATAGGCCGACACGGCGCTGGCGAAGCGTAGCGACTGGCTGGGCTGCGTAGTCAGCGACGAACGCAGGATCGGGGTTTCGATCAGGCGGCTGCTATCGGCGCCGGGCAGCTTGTAGCGCAGACGCAGGTGCGCCAGTTCGTTCGCGTTGCCGGCGGCTTCCGGCTTGCCGCTGCCGTAACGCAGCACGGGCAGGCGTTCGGCTGCGGAGCCGACCGGGGTGATCTCGTACAACGCCGTGACCTCATGGCCGGCGCCTATATCGCCGGCATCGACTTTGTCGTTGGCGAAATCCTCACGGTTCAACAGGCGGTTTTCGTAGCCGATCAGACGGTATTCGGAGACCAGCGCCGGGTTGAATTCGATCTGGATCTTCACGTCGCGGGCGATGGTCAGCAGGGTCGCCTGCATTTCCTCCACCAGCACCTTGCGCGCTTCCTGCGGCGTGTCGATATAGGCATGGTTGCCGTCGCCCACGTCGGCCAGGCGTTCGGCCATGCTGTCGTTGTAGTTGCCCTGTCCGAAACCCAACGTGGTCAATGCGATGCCGAATTTGCGCTGGTCGCCTACCAGCGTCTCCAGCGCTTCCTGGCTGACGGTGCCCACGTTGAAATCGCCGTCGGTAGCCAGGATCACGCGATTGACGCCGTCCTTCAGGTAGGACTGCTTGGCCATGGCGTAAGCGAGCTGGATGCCGTCGCCGCCGTTGGTGCTTCCGCCTGCTTGCAGATTATCCAGCGCCGCCAGTATTTCCTGATGCCGGTCGCCGGGCGTGGGCGGCAACACCAGCCCCGCGGAACCGGCGTAGACCACGATGGAAACGCGATCCTGTTCGCGCAGCTGAGGCACCAGCATCGAGAAGGCCTGTTTCAGCAGCGGCAATTTGTCCGGCGAATCCATGGAGCCGGAAGTATCGATCAGGAACACGAGGTTGGAAGGTGGCAGCGTCGCCTTGGGGACGTCGTAACCCTTGATGCCGATCATCAGCAGCTGGCGTTGGTTGTTCCACGGCGCGGCCGCCAACTCGGTGGTGACGCGGAAGGGGACGTTGCGGTTGGCCGGGGCAGGATGCCGATAGCTGAAGTAGTTGATGAATTCCTCCGCCCGCACTGAATCTGCCGGTGGACGCACGCCCTGGGCCAGCATGCGGCGTACGTTGCTGTAGCTGCCGGTGTCGACATCGACGGAAAACGTGGAAACGGGCTGTTCGCTGGTGCGGTGCACGGGGTTGTCAGTCCGCTCGGCGTATTTTTCGGTATTGGCCGGTTCGGGCTGAATTTGTGCGGCGACGAAGCCCCTCGAATAGGCATCACTGGCGGGCGCGTAGGCCAGGGAAGGCGACGGTGGCGGAGGTGGCGCAAGCATCCTTAGCTGTGCAGGAGGAGAAGCGTTTCCATTGGATTTGGCAGCGCCGGCGAGCTCTTGGCGCTGCTTGAGGTCCGCGCGCTTGATGCGCGCGCCGCTGACTTCAACACGATCCAGCCTGGCCGACTCTTCCAGTGCCGCTTCGTCGGCGGGCGCCTCGGCGACATTTTCGGGGTTGGATTTGCAGCCGGCGAGGCTGGCGATGGCGATCAGACTGGCACAGAACAACAGGCTGTGCAGCCGCTTGGTTTGCGGCAGGTCGTTGCGGGGCAGGCGGCGTTGCATGGCGGATCTCCCGTGGTGGACAGGGAGTTCAACGCGGCAGGTCCGACAGTGGGGTTAAGTGCTGAAACGCGGCAAGAAAAACGCCTGACCTTGAGCAGAAAAAATAAATTGACCCCTCTCCCGCTAGCGGGAGAGGGTGCCGAAGGCGGGTGAGGGGAGAACCGGCGCCGGCCCACTTCGGTATCCAGATCGTGTCGAGTGAGGGACGCTAGGTCTGTCCGCACTCGATGCATCCACATAACCCGCTTCTGTGACTCCGTTTCCCCTCATACGGCCTGTCGGCCACCCCGTATCAAGTACGCGGCAGGCTCTTCTCCCGCGGGCGGGAGAAGGGTGCGATCTACACAGCGATTCGGGAGACTGGCTTTTCTTAGCTCTCTCGGACTGTGCGGGCTGCGCGGGGCCTCACCTCAGAACCTGAAATCAAGTCTGGCGTAGTAATAGCCACCGTTAATGCCGAACGGCAAGGTCTCCCAGCCGTAGACGAAACCCAGCGACGGGAACGGATTGACGTTGGGATCGTCGGCGCCGACTTTCCACTTGTCCGGATAAGTGTCGAGCAGATTGTTGGCGCCGACGGACAGGCGCAGCTTGTCGGTGATATCGACACCCACCGCCGCATCGAACAACGTTTGCCCGTCCCAGGTCTGCTTGGGCGCGAAGCCCGAGCCGGAGACCGAGCCGTAGTAGTTCGCCCGCAAAGTCCAGTCCCACTTCCCGATCGAGTAAACGCCTTGCAGCACATGGTGCGCGCCGGGCTGGCCTTCCTCGATCAGTGTCACCTGGCTGTCGTCGAACAGCATCGCCGGCGGCAGGATCGCCGACTGCGAGCGGCGATCGGTGACCTCGGTCTTGTTCCAGTGCAGCAGCGCGGTCAGGTCCAGCGTGCCGCCCGCCGCTTCGGTGGTGTACTCGCCAACGATGTCGATACCCGTGGTGCGGGTGTCGATGGCATTGGTGAAGAACTGCGCCTGGGCCACATCGAACGGCGCGAGAATAGCGCGAATCGGGCAGTTGCTGTTGGTGGCGTCGCAAGCCAGGCCGTCGCTGCCGACGGTCTCCGGGCGTATGTTGCTGGAGAAAATGATGCGGTCGTCGATGTCGATGCGGAATACGTCCACCGTCAGGCTGAAATTCTCGCTGGGGCGGAACACCAGGCCGAGCGTGGCGCTGGTCGATTCTTCTTCCTTCAACGCATCGATGCCGAATGCGCGGGTGACGTCGCTGTCCTGGCGTGCGGTCAACGTATCGGCCAGATTGCCGGTGGCCGGGTCGATGTTGGTCGAACGCTGGCTGTAGAACAGCTGCTGCACTCCGGGCGCACGGAAACCGGTGGAGACAGTGCCGCGCAAGGCGAACTTGTCGCTGAAGTCGAAGCGTGCGGACAGCTTGCCGGTGGTGGTGTTGCCGAAGTCCGAATAGTCTTCGAAACGTACCGCGGCGCCCAGCAGGAAGCGCTGGGTCAACCGCGACTCGGCGTCGAAGTACACGGCGTAGTTGTGGCGTCCCTCATCGACCGCTTCGTTAGGAGAAAAGCCGGGGAAGCCCTGGATGCCCGGTGCGGCGAAACCGCCGTTCTGGTCGAAGATGGCGATGGAGGGATCGTTGGTGCGCCCGTAGGTGTAGGACACCGGATCGCCGGCCTTGATCGCGTAATTGTCGCGGCGATATTCGAAGCCGGTAGCCAGGCTCAACGGTTCGTCGCCGATGCCCCAGTCGACCCGGCCGCGGAAATCCAGATTGAAGGTGGTCTGGTCGAATTCCAGCGTGCCGGTGTCGGCCGAGGTCGGCGACTCCCCATAGATGCACGGTTGGTTGGGGCAGGCGACATTCGGATTGGGCTCGTACCACCAGCTGACATTGACCGAATTGCGTTCGTGGAAACCGAACTTGCTGCGGCCGTGGTTCACCGACACATCCCAGTCCCAGTTATCGCCCAGCGGCGCGCGGTAACCGATCGCAAGCGAACCGTCCTCGACCGTGGTGATGATGTTGGGCAGGAAGCCATTGGGATACAGATCCGGTACGGTGCGGCCGTCGCCGGCGCTGCGGAAGAAGCCCGAGGAATCGCCTTCGCGCCGCGAAATGCCGCCGAACCAGTAAAGCTCGCCCGCGCCGATCGGCAGGCCGCCGTTGAGCCACAGATAGGCGTCCTTGGCGTCGGCATCGCCGATCTTCTGCGTCACCCGCGGCGGATCCACGCGCAGCAGGTCGGGACCGGCGCGGTTGGTCGCTTCGCGGTCGCGATACTCGGCGGTCAGATTGAGGAAGCCTTCGTCGCCGAGCTTGAAGCCGGTGTTGACGCCGCCGTGCAGCACGGTGCCATCGCCCTCGTAGGTCTGGCCCGCTTCGAACGACACCCGGGTTTCGTCGGTCTGGCGCCGAAGCACGATGTTGATCACGCCGGCGATCGCGTCCGAGCCGTATTGCGCCGCCGCGCCATCGCGCAGCACTTCGAT
Organism: Pseudoxanthomonas sacheonensis; assembly: GCF_010093305.1. Taxonomy (GTDB): domain Bacteria; phylum Pseudomonadota; class Gammaproteobacteria; order Xanthomonadales; family Xanthomonadaceae; genus Pseudoxanthomonas_A; species Pseudoxanthomonas_A sacheonensis. The sequence goes on from NZ_PDWS01000010.1 coordinate 9,084, forward strand.
ACGTTCGATGGCGGAAACGGGAATCGCATTGATGTCGGTGCCGGCCGAGCCGCGGGCGATGGTCTGCTGCACGTTGACCAGCGCCTGCTGATGCCGGCGCTTGCCGTTGACCAGCACCAGCACCTGGTCGGGGCCGAGCGAGCGCAGCGTGGCGGGGCGCAGGATGTCGGTGCCGTCGCTGATGGTGGTGCGAGAGAAATTGAAGCTGGGTTCGAGCATCTGCAGGATCTGTCCGACCTCCTGCGCGCCCGTGCGTTCCAGCTGCTCGCGGCCTATCACGTCGACCGGCGCCGCGGTTTCGGCCGCAGTACGTCCTTTGGCGCGCGAGCCCAGCACTTGCACCGTATCCAGTTGCACGGCGTCCTGCTCGGGCGCGGCGGTTTCCTGTGCGACGGCCGGGAGGGCAAGCAGCAAGCTCAGCGCCAGGATAGTGAAGCGGGGTGTGGCGAGGACCGGCTTGAAAGTGCGGCTGCGCGCGTGCGGATGCAGGGACATGATTCCTCCATTGAATGATGCGGTCGATATCGAGGCGCGGGGTTTGCGCGCCGAGTTGCATGTCAGGCCATGGCAACCGGTATGACAAATAGCATTTGGCTATGGGAAAAGAATGAGAATTCGCGCTGAAAACAGCGATCCCATGGCGTATGCGCGATTACGTTCGAATTGAGAACGTTTCCATGGATGTGCGCAGAGACCTTGCGTCTCTGCGGTCTTCACGCTTTCATTCGTTGGAATCTTCGACGCGAACCTTCAATGCGCCATCGTGCAGACGGGCACTGAGCCGGTCTCCCGCTGCGGCGTCCCTCACGCTGCGCACGATGCGCCCGGCATCGTCCTGCAGAATCGAATAACCACGGGCGATGGTCGCCAGCGGGCTTACCGTTTCGAGCGAGCGCGCCAAACCCCGCAATTCAAGCGTCTTGCGCTGCAAGGTGCGGGCAGTGGCGGCTTGCGCGCGCAGATTCAGCGAGGCGGCCATCTCCTGCAGGCTCGACACGTGCCGTTGCGGCTGGTTGGAACGCAGCACCGCGGCGGCATGGCGCAACGCGGCGCGACGACGCTCCAGTTGCTCCCGCCACACCGATTCCAACCGTCGCTGCGCTTCGAGCCGACGCCGCTGCAGCAGCTGCAACCGCGCCTGCGGCCGCATCGCCTGCAGCCGCAGCACGGCGCGGTCGGCGCGCTGCATCGACTGCCGCAGCGCTTGCAGTTGCGATGCGGACATGCGGCGTTGCAGTCCCTGCAGGCGGGTGAGCAGATCGATGCGGTTGGGAACCAGCAGTTCGGCAGCGACCGACGGAGTGGGTGCGCGCAAGTCGGCGGCGAAATCGGCGAGGCTGAAGTCGGTCTCGTGGCCGACCGCCGACACCACCGGCACCGGCGAAGCAGCGATGGCGCGCGCCAGCTGTTCGTCGTTGAACGCCCACAGGTCTTCCAGCGAACCGCCGCCGCGGGTCAGCAGGATCACGTCGTAGCGCCCGGAGGCGGCCGCGCGCTTGAGCATCGCGGTGATCTGCGCCGCTGCCGTTTCGCCTTGCACCTGTACAGGCAGCACATCGACTTCCAGCAAGGGAAAGCGCCGTCCAAGCACGCTCAGCACATCGCGCACCGCCGCACCGCTGGGCGATGTGATGACGGCCAGGCGCCGCACATGGGCGGGCAGGGGGCGCTTGCGTTCCTCGTCGAACAGGCCTTCGGCGGCCAGTTTCGCTTTCAGTTCATCGAAGGCGCGGCGCAATGCACCTTCGCCGGCTTCCTCCAGATGGTCCATGACAAGCTGGTAGTCGCCGCGCGCCTCGTACAGGGTCAGGCGTCCGCGCCCCAGCACGCGCAGGCCCTCGCGCGGCACGAATTTCAGCCACTGGCTCTTGGGCTTGAACATCGCGCACTTCACCTGCGCGCGCGCGTCCTTGAGAGTGAAATAGAGATGTCCGGAGGCCGGCCGGGTGACATTGCCAAGCTCGGCCTCCACCCACACCAGCGGAAAGGCGCTTTCCAGCAGGTCGCGCGCCAGCGTATTGAGCTGGCTGGGGGTGAGAATGTCGCGGGCGGGGTCCTGGATCATCCCGTTACCCTAACCCAGCCGTTTCGCTGGCGGAAAGGCTTGACGGGATGAAGCGGCCCCGGAAGCGTCTAAAATAGCCGGCATGAACGACCTGTCGTCCCCCTGCCCATCGCCTGCAGAAGCCGGCCCCATCGACGCTGGCGCCGCGCCGCGCCGGATCAACCGCACCGTCAAGGTGGGCGCGGTCACCTTGGGCGGCGGCCACCCGGTGGTGGTGCAGTCCATGACCAATACCGACACCGCCGACATCGCTTCCACGGTGAAGCAGGTCGCCGAACTGTGGCGCGCCGGTTCGGAAATGGTGCGGGTCACGGTCAACAATCCGGAATCCGCCGCCGCCGTGCCGCACATCGTCGAAAAGCTGCGGATGATGGGCATCGAAGTGCCGGTGATCGGCGACTTCCATTACAACGGCCATACCCTGCTGGCCAACGAACCGGCCTGTGCCGAGGCGCTGGGCAAATACCGCATCAACCCGGGCAATGTCGGCTTCGGCCGCAAGAAGGACACCCAGTTCGCCCAGCTGATCGAATTCGCGCTGAAGTACGGCAAGCCGGTGCGCATCGGCGTGAACTGGGGCTCGCTGGACCAGTCGCTGGCCGCGCAGCTGATGGATGAGAACGCCCAGCGCGCTGAACCATGGGAAGCCAGCCTGGTGCTGCGCGAGGCGCTGATCCGCTCGGCGCTGGATTCGGCCGAACGCGCGGTCGAGATCGGCCTGCCGCGCGAACGTATCGTGCTGAGCTGCAAGGTCAGCGGCGTGCAGGAACTCATCGCGGTGTACCGCGATCTGGCCCAGCGTTCGGATTTCGCCCTGCACCTGGGCCTCACCGAGGCCGGCATAGGCAGCAAGGGCATCGTCGCCTCGGCGGCGGCTCTGGCGGTGCTGCTGCAGGAAGGCATCGGCGACACCATCCGCATTTCGCTGACGCCGGAGCCGGGCCAGTCGCGCACCCAGGAAGTCGTCGTCGCCCAGGAGCTGCTGCAGACCACCGGGCTGCGTGCGTTCACGCCCATGGTCACCGCATGCCCGGGTTGCGGACGCACGACTTCGGAATTCTTCCAGGAACTGGCCGGCGTGGTGCAGAACCACGTGCGCGCGAAGATGCCGGAATGGAAAATCAGCCATCCGGGCGCCGAAAACATGACCCTGGCGGTGATGGGTTGCGTGGTCAACGGCCCGGGCGAATCGCGCCACGCCAATATCGGCATCTCGTTGCCGGGCACGGGCGAGGCGCCCACCGCGCCGGTGTTCATCGACGGCGAGAAGGCGGTGACCTTGCGCGGCGAGAACATCGCCCAGGAATTCGTCGCCCTGATCGACGGATACGTCGAAAAGCGATATGCACGAAACCTTGCGTAATGCGGCCGCGCGCGGCGCGGAGGCCATGGCGGGGCTTTTGCGGCGCAACGGAAGACGCATCGTGCTGTTGTTCCTGGGCGTGCTGCTGCCGTTGTGGATCTTCGCCGAACTGGCCGACGAGGTGCACGAGCTGGAACGGTTCGTGTTCGACGATCCTTTGCTGCTGGGCGCGCATGCATGGGCGGGTCCGCGCATGGACCGGTTCTTCGCTGCGGTTTCCACGGCGGGCTATGAAGGCGTAGTCGCCATCGACTTGGCCGTGGTGCTGGCCATCATGCTGACCAAACGCTGGCGCGAAGCCACCTTCGCCGCGGTCGCGTTCGTGGGTTCGGCGCTGCTCAATCTGGGCAGCAAGCAGTTCTTCCAGCGCGACCGGCCGACCTTGTGGGAATCCATCCTGCCCGAGGACACTTTCAGTTTCCCCAGCGGGCACGCCATGGGCTCCATGACCTTGGCCATGACCGCGATCCTGCTGGCCTGGCACACGCGATGGCGCTGGCCGGTACTGGTGCCGATGGCGGCGTTCGTTCTGCTGGTCGGGTTTTCGCGGGTATATCTGGGCGTGCATTATCCGTCCGACATCCTGGGCGGATGGATGGCCGCTACGGTGTGGGTAGTGGGTACCTACCTCGCGCTGTTCCATCGGATTCTGCGCCCATGGCGGGCCGATGCGCTGGTGGTTCAGCGCTGACGATCTTGCGTGTCGCAGCCGTGAGGTCTGGCTTCTCCGTGGCTCAAGCCTTCAGGGTTCTCCAGCGATGCCAGCGACTGTCTCTCAATCCTGTATGCAGACCTGATTGCGGCCCTGGCTCTTGGCGCGATACAGCGCCGTGTCTGCCGCCGCCATCATGCGGCTGCAGGTATCGCGTTCGGGGGTCATCGCGGCGATGCCGATGCTCACGGTGATGCTCTGCGGCTCGTTGCCCGGCCTGAACTCCACCTCGGCTATCGCCAGACGCAGGCGTTCGGCGAAACCGTAAGCCGCCTCCATGCCGCATTCCGGCAGCAGCACCGCGAATTCTTCGCCGCCGATACGTGCCGCGAAATCGTCGCTGCGCACGTGTCGGCGCAGGATGCCGGCGATCTGGCGCAGCACGTTGTCGCCTGAGATGTGCCCGTAGCGGTCGTTGACCGGCTTGAACAGGTCCACGTCGATGATGCACATCGTCAGTTCGCGATGGTGGCGCATGGCGCGGGCGATTTCCTTGTCCACCATGTCGATGAAATGGCGCCGGTTGTGCAGATCGGTCAGCGCGTCCTGGGTGGCGAGCTGGTAGATCTCCTCGTGGTAGCGCGCCTCCACGCTGGAGTGGCTGATGAACTTGAGGATGCTTTCGCCCAGGGTGATGTGGTCGCCGTCGTTCAGTACGGCCTCGTCGACGACCTTGTCGTTGACGCGGGTGGGGTTGGTGGCCTGCAGGTCGCGGATGCGGTACTCGTCGCCGTCGCGCCAGATATGGCAATGCTGGCGCGAAACGCTCTTGTGCGGGATGTGCAGGTCCGCTTCCTGGGAACGCCCGACCACCACCGCCCGTTCGTCCACATCCACGCGCCTGCCCAGACCTTCGCCATGGATCACGACCACGCAGGCCGAACGCGGCGAGGCGCTGTGTGGGCCGGCGCTGAGGAGGGTGCGTTGGGTGGTGGCGGGATTGTCGTCTTTGGAAGCCATGCGCCGGTCGGTGGAATGGGCAGGCGGAGTGTAGCCGATGCCCGCCGCCAGCCCTCTGCCTGCTGGTAGCGCGAGGTATCCGCTACCATGGGGCCGCTATCGATTTGGGGAGATGGCATTGCATCCGCGCGACACGCCTGAAGACAAGCCTGAAGATCCGGATCCGACCGAAATCCTGCCCGCACGTTCGCCCATGGGGCTTGCCGGGGAGGAGGGAACGCTTGCGCCCGGCGTCCTGGTGGGCCGCTACCGCATAGACGCGCTGCTGGGCCGCGGCGGCATGGGCGAGGTCTATCGCGCCGAGCAGTTGGAGCCGATGCGCCGCACGGTGGCGTTGAAACTCCTGCGCCGGCAACGCCTGGACGCGCGCAATCTGGCCTACTTCGAAGTGGAGCGGCAGATGCTGGCGCAGATGCGCCATCCCGGCATCGCCCAGGTCTACGATGCCGGCGCCACGGCCGAAGGGTTTCCGTATTTCGCCATGGAATTTATCGATGGCACGCCGGTCACGCGCTACGCCGAAGAACACTCTGTACCTCTGCGCCAGCGCATCGAACTGTTCATCCGCATCTGCCAGGGCGTGCAGCACGCGCACCAGAAGGGCGTCATCCATCGCGACTTGAAGCCTGGCAATCTGCTGGTGGATGAAGTCGATGGAAAGCCGGTGCCGAAAATCATCGATTTCGGCATCGCCACGGCCGCATCGCGCGCGCTTGGCGGCGACATCGAGCGCGCGGGTACGCCCGACTACATGAGCCCGGAGCAGGCCGGCGCCGATCCCGCGTCCGTCGACACGCGCAGCGATGTGTATTCGCTGGGCGTGGTGCTGTACGAGCTGCTGGCCGGCGTACGTCCTTTCGCCAGGCACGAAACCCTGGCGGCGACCGCCGCCACCTTGCGCCGTCCCTCGGAACAGTTGATGACGCTGCCGCCGGGACAGGCCGAGCAGGTGGCGCGGGCCCAGGGGTTGAGCCTGCCCGGTATGCGCCGTGCGCTGCGCGGCGAGCTGGACTGGATCGTGCTGAAGGCCATGCGCCACGACCGCAGCGAGCGCTACGCATCGGCCGCGGAACTGGGCGAAGACTTGCAGCGCTTCCTCGACGGCCGCCTCGTGCAAGCGGTGCCCCTGAGCTGGCGTTACGTGTGGGGCAAGTTCGCGCGCCGCCACCGCGGCGTATTGGTGGCGGCCGGCTTGGTGGTGTGCGCGCTGCTGGGCGGTTTGGGTTTGTCGCTGTACGGTTTGATGCAGGCGCGCGAGCAGCGCGCGGTGGCAGAGCAGCGCAGTGTCGAGCTGGGCAAGGTCGCGGCTTTCCAGCAATCGATGCTGGAAGGCGTGGATATCGAAGCCATGGGCCTGGGCATGGCCGCGGGCCTGCGCGAGCAGGTCGCGCAGGCCGATCCGGCCGACACCGCCGCCCTGGAGCAGGCGCTTGGCCATGCCAGTACCGCCGATGTCGCGCGCGGCCTGATCGAAAACAACATCCTGGTCGGCGCAGAGCGGGCCATCGTCCGCGATTTTGCCGGTCAGCCCGCGCTGGCGGCCGATCTGCGCGAATCGGTCGCCAGGGTACGCAGTGCATTGGGCCTCTATCCGCAGGCCGCACTGGGTTTCGCACAGGTCGCGGATTACCACGCACGCGCCTCCGGCCCCGCCGCCGCGCCCGCACTGGAGGCCAGGCGCGAACAGGCCAGTGCTCTGCTCAATGCGGGCAAGCCCAAGGACGCCGTCGCCGTGGCCGACAAAGCGATGGTCGACATGTCCGCGCTTCCGCCCAACTACCGCCTGCGGCTGGCCACCGAATTGGTGCGGAGCGAGGCCATCGCCGCGCTGGGAGATCGCCCGGCGGCGCTGAAAATGCAACAGGACATCCGGGCGCGGGCCTTGTCGGCACTCAGCGAGCGCGACGAGTTCAGCATGAAGGCGACGGCGAGCCTGGCGATCACGCTGGCGCGCTCGGGCGAGATGAAGGGCGGGCGCGAGCTGATGGAAAAACTGGTGCCGCTGAGCACTTCGGTTCTGGGCGCGGACAACAAGGACACCCTGTTCTACATCGGCAGCCTGGCCAGCATGCGCGCCATGACCGGCGACATGGAAGGCGCGGTCGCCTTGCAGCGCTCTCTGGTGAAGGAGCAGATCCGCCGGCTGGGCAACGAGCATCCCGCTACGCTCAGCGCGCGCGGCAACCTGGTCAACATGCTGATGGATTCCGGGCATGCCGAAGAGGCGTTGCCGGAAGGGCTTGCGGTAGTGGAAGCGCGTAAGCGGCTGCTGGGCGCCGACAACCCGCTGACCTTGCGCTCCATGCTCAATCTGTCGTCGCTGTACGCGCGTCTGCACGACTTCAAAGCCGCGCTCGCGTTGCAGCAGAAGGTCATCGATGCGCGCGTCCGGGTGCTGGGTCCCCGGCATCCGGATACCGTCTCCATCATGGTCAACCATGCGGGCACGCTGGAGCAGACCGGGCAGTACGCCGCTTCGCTGAAGGAACTCCAGCATGTGCTGCCGCTGGCGCGCGAAGTGCTGGAGAAAGGCCACCCGCAATTGCAGATGGCGCTGATGGTGCTTGCCCAGGCATCGGAGGGCGCGGGCGATATTCAGGGCGAGGTCGGCGCCTATCGCGAGTTGCTCGGGATCAGGCGCGCGCAGCTGGGAGAGGGAGACGCCAAGACCATCGACGCGGCATGGCGCCTGAGCCAGGCCCTGGACGCCGCGGGGAAACGCGAAGAGGCCGCGAGCCTGCATTCCGAATACGTCGCGCCGCTGCTCGCCGCCGATGCCAAGACGCTCGCACCCGAGCTGGCCAAGCTGGCCGATGGCATCCGCAAAGCCGGGAAAGAAGAAGCTTCCTGAAAACCCCGCGTCAGCGCACCACCACCGTGGTCGCCTTGTTGGCGACCAGGTAGGGCTTCAGGTCTTCGATCTGGCCGACCTTGCCGATCGCGCGCTGCGCGAATTTCTGGCCGGTGATGCGCACATGGCAGTTCAGGAACGGGCGTTCCTTGTCCTTGCCCTTCGAGCAGTACACCACGCGCCCGTCGCGGTCCCAGCCCAGCACCAGGCGTTCCTGGTTGTGGCTGGTGCGGTAGATCCAGCCTTTCTGGATATCGGATTCGGACATCGCCATGCGGGTTCTTCTCGTTGATTCAAATCGTTGGGTCGAGGCCGCGACAGCGGCGATCGTTTGCAGTGGAAGATAAAGCTTACTCGCCCGGTTTGGCCGCCGAGGTCGGCGCTTCCGATTCGGCGCGCCGGGTCAGCACCGCTTCGCGGTGGGCAATGTAGGCGTTGGCGCCGAAGATGATGGCGGCGCCCAACAGGGTCCAATGATCCAGCGGCTCGTCGAACAGCCACCAGCCGAACAGCACCACCAATGGCAGCTGCATGAAGGTGATCGGGGTCAACGCCGAGACTTCGCCCAGCTTCAGCGCCCGCGTCCACAACATGTGTCCGCCGGTGCCCATCACGCCCGCCGCGACCACCCACAGCCAGGCGATGCCCTGCGGCCACTGCCACACTCCCAGCGCTGGCAGCAGCGACATCGGCACCCACAGCAGCGTGGTGTAGATGACGATGCGGTCGGCCGGTTCGGTCGCCGACAGTTGCTTGATCTGGATCGCCACGATGCTGCTGAGCACGGCCGCCAGCACCGCGATGATCGAATTGCTGCTGAAGCCGGTCATGCCCGGGCGCACGATGATCAGTACACCGATGAAGCCCAGGATCACCGCGGTCCAGCGCCGCGCGCGCACCTGCTCGCCGAGCATCGCGGCGGCGGCGATAGTCACGAACAACGGGGTGGAATAGGACAACGACACCGCCTGCGCCAATGGCAGGTGTCCGATGGCCCAGAACCCCGCCAGCATCGAACAGATGCCGATCAGGCAGCGGAACAGGTATTTGGGGAACTGCGTGGTGCGCAGAAAGCCCGGACCGTGCCTCAGCAGCAGGGGCAGGGCGACGATCAGGCCGAAGAAGTTGCGGAAAAACGCGATCTCGAAGGTATGCAGGCTGGCCGAGGCCAGCCGTATCGCCACCACCATCAGCCCGAAGAACAGCGTGCTGCCCAGCATGAGCAGGGCGGCACGGACGGGAATGGGGAGGGGCATAGAAATGAGTGGTTCGCGGTTCGTGACGCTAGTTTGCGGCTGCGGGTGCTGGTATGCAATTGCCGGATTCGCAACGCATCATCGACGCAAGGCGGCTTTGGCTTTGCCCCCTTTGAAAAAGGGGGCTACGGGGGATTTGCTTTTGCTTTTGCTTTTGCTCTTGATCTTGGACTGCGCCAAGAGCAAATCCCCCTCGATCCCCCTTTTTCAAAGGGGGAGGACAAGCGGTGCTGCCAGATAGCTCCGATGATCTTGGGCTCCGGTTCGATAGTGACGCCGAAACGCGCATGCACGGATTCGGCGATGCGCCGCGCCGGCGAAAGCAGCTGCTGCCCGCTTGCCGAACCATGATCCACCAGCGCCTCGGGACGCTAGTTTGCGGCCGCTGATATGCAATTGCTGATTCCGGCCACATCAACGACGCAAGGTGGCTTTGGCTTTGCCCCCTTTGGAAAAGGGGGCTACGGGGGATTTGCTTTTGGTTTTGCTTTTGCTCTTGATCTTGGGCTGCGCCAAGAGCAAATCCCCCTCGATCCCCTTTTTCCAAAGGGGGGGGACAAGCGGTGCTACCAGATAGCTCCGATGATCTTGGGCTCCGGTTCGATAGCGACGCCGAAGCGCGCATGCACCGATTCGGCGATGCGTCGCGCCAGCGAAAGCAGCTGCCGCCCGGTTGCCGAACCATGATTCACCAGCACCAGCGCATGCGAAGCGGCCACGCCGACATCGCCGTCGCGGTACCCCTTCCAACCGCAATTTTCGATCATCCATGCGGCGGAAATCTTGCGGTTGTCGGCCGCATCGCCACGGAATACGGGTAGCCCGGCGTGTTGCCGTTGCAGCTCTTCGGCCAACGCGACCGGAACGATGGGATTCTTGAAGAAGCTGCCGGCGTTGCCGATGACGGCCGGGTCGGGCAGCTTGCGGCTGCGGATGCGGATCACCGCCTCGGCCACGTCGCGGAAAGTGGGCGAGTCCACTTCCATCGCCTGCAATTCCTCCGGAATGCCGGCGTAGTCCAGTTTCAATGCGCGCTGGCGCGGCAATGCGAACTCCACGGCGGTGACGATATAGCGATCGGGCACGCGCTTGAACAGGCTGTCGCGATAGGCGAACGCGCAGCTGGCGCGGTCCAGGCGCGTCACTGCGCCCGCGCTGCGGTCCCAGGTTTCCACGGCATGCACGAACTCGCCGACTTCCGTGCCGTAAGCGCCGATGTTCTGGATGGGCGCAGCGCCTGTCGTACCTGGGATCAGGGCCAGGTTCTCCAGGCCCATCAAGCCCTGCTGCAGCGTCCACAGCACCAGCGCATGCCACTGCACGCCGGCGTCGACGCGGACGATGGCTATCGAGCCGTCGTCTTCGAGTATTTCGATGCGATGGGTGTCCAGCGCGAGCACTGCGACTTCCGGATCGCCGGCGAACAGCAGATTGCTGCCACCGCCCAGCACCAGCGGCGCGGTTCCCCGAAACTCGGGCAGCGCCAGCACTTCGCCCAGCGCGCTGCTGTCGCCTACTTCCACCAGCCAGGGCGCATGGGCCGCGACGCCGAAGGTATTGCGCGAGCGCAGGTCCGCATCGGCGGTCAACCGCCACCGTGGGTTCATGCCGGAGCGACCGGACCGCCGCTGCGGTGTTCGCGGCGGCGGCGGATGGCTTCCACGCATTCGTGCACCAGCTCAGGCCCGCGGTAGACCAGGCCGGTGTAGCACTGGACCAGGGTCGCGCCGGCCGACATCTTGGCCACCGCATCGGCGCCCGACAGAATGCCACCCACGCCGATCACCGGAATGCTGTCGGGCAGGCGGGTGCGCAGTTTACGCAGCACCATGGTGGACTGGTTCATCAGCGGTGCGCCGGAAAGCCCGCCGGTTTCGTGGGCCAGTGGATGGTCCTGCACGCTGATGCGCGAGACGGTGGTGTTGGTGGCGATGACGCCATCGACGGAAAGATCGCGCAGCACGCGCGCCACCGCGTCGATGTCTTCATCCGACAGGTCGGGCGCGATCTTCACCAGCATCGGCACGCGCTTGCCGTGCTGCGCCCCCAGTTCCTCCTGCGATTCGCGCAGGGCGCCGATCAGCTGGCGCAGGGCCTGTTCTTCCTGCAGTTCGCGCAGGCCGGCGGTGTTGGGCGAGGAGATATTGACGGTGATGTAATCGGCCAGCGGATACACGCGTTCCAGGCAGTACAGGTAGTCGGAAGCGGCGCGGTCGTTGGAGGTGTCCTTGTTCCTGCCGATGTTGATGCCCAGCAGTCCGGTCTTGCGGCGCGCGCGCTCCACGTTGGCCACCAGCGCGTCCACGCCTTCGTTGTTGAAGCCCAGGCGGTTGATCACCGCCTTGTGCTGCGGCAGGCGGAACATGCGTGGCTTGGGATTGCCCGGTTGCGCGCGCGGAGTGATCGTGCCGATCTCGATGAAACCGAAACCCAGCGCCAGCAGCGCGTCGATGTGCGCACCGTTCTTGTCCAGTCCCGCCGCCAGTCCGACCGGGTTGGGGAAGGTCAAGCCGAAGGCCTTGGTGGGTAGCGGCTCGACCTTTCTGGCCAGCAACGGACTGGTGCCCGTGCGGTAGGCCAGTTCCATTGCCTTGAGTCCCAACCCATGGGCGTGCTCGGCATCAAGACCGAATAGGAAGGGACGGGCGAAGTTGTACATCCGTCAGCGCGTGCTCAGCCAGGCCAGACCGCCGAAAAACAGCACGAAAGCGAGGATGGCCAGGACCGTGCCGATCACGACTACCCAGCCCAGCACCAGCCCGATGATGGCCATGGAGTCGCCGTCCAGCGCCGGGTCCTGGCGGATTTCCTTGCGCGCCATATGTCCGGTGACGATGGCCACCAGGCTTCCGAGAAACGGCAGCAGGGTCCAGCCCAGAATGCCGGACACCAGGCTGACGACGGCCAGCGTGCTGGTCTGTCGAACGGGAACGTTCATCGGTCGGCTCCTGTAGTGGTCAAAGGTCGAACTTGATGCCCTGCGCCAGCGGCAGCGAATCGGAGTAGTTGATGGTGTTGGTCTGGCGGCGCATATACACCTTCCACGCGTCGGAGCCCGATTCGCGGCCACCGCCGGTTTCCTTTTCGCCGCCGAACGCGCCGCCGATCTCGGCGCCGCTGGTGCCGATGTTGACGTTGGCGATGCCGCAATCCGAACCGGCCGCCGACAGGAACTGCTCGGCCGCCTTCAGGTTCTGGGTGAAGATCGAAGACGACAGGCCTTGCGGCACCGCGTTCTGCATGTCGATGGCTTCGTCCAGCGTTTCGTACTTCATCACGTACAGGATCGGGGCGAAGGTTTCGTGCTGCACCACTTCGTCGGTGTTCTTCAGGCCGGTGACGATCGCCGGCAGCACGAAGTTGCCCGGACGGTCGATGGCGGTGCCGCCGGTTTCCACGGTGCCGCCGCTGGCCTTGGCCTTCTCGATCGAAGCCAGGAACTGCTGCACGGCGTGCGGGCTGTTGAGCGGGCCCATCAGGTTGGCGGGGTCCAGCGGATCGCCGATCTTGCCTTCGACCTGCTTGTAGGCCTTGATCAGCGTGGCCAGCACGTTGTCGTAGATGGACGAATGCACGATCAGCCGGCGGGTAGTGGTGCAGCGCTGGCCGGCGGTGCCGACCGCGCCGAACACGATGCCGGGGATGGCCAGCTTCAGCTCGGCCGTTTCGTCCAGGATGATGGCGTTGTTGCCGCCCAGTTCCAGCAGGCTGCGGCCCATGCGGTGGGCGACGCGCTCGCCGACGCGGCGGCCGACGGCGGTGGAACCGGTGAAGCTGATCAGCGGAATGCGCTTGTCGTCGACTAACTTCTCGGCGAGCTCGATACCGGCGTCGTTGATCAGGAAGAAGATGTCGGGGAAGCCACCGGCCTTAAGCGCCTCGTTGCAGATCTTCATGCTGGCGATGGCGGTGAGCGGGGTCTTGTTGGACGGCTTCCAGATGCAGACATCGCCGCAGATCGCGGCCAGGAACGAGTTCCATGCCCATACCGCGACCGGGAAATTGAATGCGCTGATGATGCCCACCAGGCCCAGCGGCTGGTATTGCTCGTACATGCGGTGGCCGGGGCGCTCGGAATGCATGGTGTAGCCGTACAGCATGCGCGACTGGCCGACCGCGAAATCGGCGATGTCGATCATTTCCTGCACCTCGCCGTCGCCTTCGGGCTTGCTCTTGCCCATTTCCAGCGCGACCAGCGAACCCAGCGCGTCCTTGTGCTTGCGCAGCGCGTCGCCGCACAGGCGCACGGCTTCGCCGCGTCGCGGGGCCGGGGTGGTGCGCCACACCTTGAAGGCGGCCTGGGCGCGCGCCACGATCCGCTCGTAGTCCGCATCGCCGGTGGCTTCCACTTCCGCGATCACTTCGCCCGTGGTCGGATTGATCGATTGCAGCACCCCGGCGCCGGTGGCGGTGGACCACTCGTCGCGGCCAAGGTAGGTGCCGGAATTGGTCGGGCCAAGGCCAAGCGCCTTGAGCAGGTCAGCGGACATGTGTTGCTCCTGGGTTCGGGTTTGGCCGCAGGCGGGGGAGCGCGGCCGAGAGTCCGGAATTTTAGCAGACGGGCGCCGTCGTCCGGGTGCTTCGATGCAACGGCGAGGCCGCCACAGAAGCGTGTAGGAGCGACGCGAGTCGCGAAGCCCGTATCGCGTCCAGGTCCAGAGCTTCGCGACTTGCGTCGCTCCTACACCGTTCCCACAACGCTCCTACGCAGACGCTGCAGGCAGCGGCTGGCCTGGTCGCCAGCCGGTGGCGGCCAGATGGTCGAGCAGGGCGGTGATCTGTTCGCGTGCGTCCATTTCGTGGATGGGTAGCACCAGCAGGTCTCCGTCGCGGGCCCAGGCCAGCGGGATACGCGCAGCCTCGACTTCGTCTAGGCAGGTCGTCAGGGCGCTCGGCGGCACGCCGTCCTGCAGCAGTTGTGCGCGCATGATGTCCGCGATCTCGCCGGAAGCGCGGCCGCGTTCGTAGCCGGCGATGTCCTTCAGCACCACCAGTTCCGGCCGCGCGCGCGCAGCGGTGGCGGCGACGGCGCGCAGGTCGGCGTCCTCGCGATTGCCGGCATGGCCCAGGATCATGGCCAGGCGGCCCGTGCGCCCCTGCGCATCCACTGCATCGAGCAGGCCCTGCAGGCCGTCGGGGTTGTGCGCGTAATCGACGAATACCTCCAGCGCGCCCAGGCGCCAGTGCTGCAGGCGTCCGGGATTGTCGCCACGGGCACGTCCGAACTCGGCGGCCACCAAGGCCAGCGTAGCGGGTTCGATGCCCAAGGCCGCACCCGTCAGTACCGCACCGGCAAGATTGGCAGTGTTGTAGCCGGCGCGTCCACCCAGCGTCAGTGGCATCGAAGCCACTTCACCCAGATCGTGGGTGGTGCCGTCGAAATGCAGCAGCAGCCGGCCCTCCCGCACGCCGCTGGTGCTGCCGCCGCGTTCGCGATGCGCCGCCAGCCAGGGCAGGTCGAAATCGAGCGCGAACCAGCCCAGCGGGCAGTCCAGCGTTGCGGATTGGCGTCGCAGCACGGGATCGTCGGCATTGAGCGTCAGCAGTCCTTGCTCATCGACCGCGCGGGCCACGACCAGTTTGACCAGGGCCAGATCGTCCAGGTCGTGGATGCCGTATTCGCCGAAGTGGTCGGCGGCGATGTTGGTGACGATGGCGGCGTTGGCATGGGCGATCGCCAGTCCCCGCCGCAGCATGCCGCCGCGTGCGGTTTCCAGGATCGCAGCCTGCGCGCCACTTTGGCGCAACGCGGTGCGCGCGCCGGTCGGACCGGAGAAATCGCCGGCTTCCAGCGCCGTGCCTTCGAAGTAGACGCCATCGGTGCAACTGTGCGCGGTGCGCCAGCCGTGCGCGCGTGCCATCGCGGCCAGTAGGCGCACGGTGGTGGTCTTGCCGTTGGAGCCGGTGACCAGAGCGGTGGGAATGGCGTGCAGTTGGGACCAGGGAACAGCATCGGGATCCGGCAGTTCGTCGACGAACCAGGTGCGGCTGCCTTCGCCTTCGCCGATGGTGGCTTCGTCGTCGTCGGCGAGGAAGGGCAGGTGGTGGGCTTCGGTGGCGCGCATCAGTGCGATCAGCGCGGGACTTGATTCCGCTTTGGCGAATGCGCGCAGGGTGTGTAGCGCCGAGTCCCCATCCCAGATTGCTGCGTGGCCCGGAGAGTGGAAGGGGGCAGGCTCTTCGGCCACCTTCTCCCGGTGGGAGAAGGAAAGAGCCAAAGCTGCCCACCACGCCCACTCGTTGACTTCGGTCGCGGTGTAGAGCTGGTCGGCTGGTGCGGTGAAGGCGAGTGAAACGCCAGTGCGGTGGCGACGCAGCACGATTTCCGTTTCCAGCCAGCCCAGTGCAGCGCGCGCTGTTTCGACATTAAGCTTCCACGCCTCCAGCACCGAATCGTCGAACACCAGCCCACGCAGCGTCTCCAGCGCCGCACCGGTGCCGGGAAAATACAGATTGCTGCCGGTCAACCGGCGAGAGTCCTCGAACGGTTCGGGAAGCACGGAGATCTCAGTCGCTGTCTTCGCGTTCGAACACCAGTCCGCGTTCCTCGCGGATCACGCCTTCCATGCTGGCGAACGGCGCCTCTTCCGGCGAGGTCTCCAGCGAAGGCAGTTCCACCCGCGGCGAGGCCTTGGCCACTTCGCCCTGCGGCTGGAACTTGATGATCTGCTTCCACGAACGCGTCAGCGCATCGGCGAAGATCAGAATCAGGTCGCCCGGCTGGCCCATGCGCAACGCGGCGTCGATGGCTTCCTGCTCGTCGGGGATGATCGACATCGCGTTTTCCGCGATGCCCGCCGATAGCAATGCCTTGGCGATGATGCGCGGCACTTCGTCGCCGTCGCGACCACGCAGAGCATCGTCGCGGCGCACCACGTAATGGTCGAACTTGCCGGCCACCACCTCCGCAATCGCGCGCAGATCCTCATCGCGGCGATCGCCCGGCCCGGTCAGCACCACGATGCGGCGTCCGGTCACGTCCAGGCGCTGGGCCAGGTCGGCCATCATGCCCACCGCATGCGCGTTGTGGCCGTAATCCATCAGCACCTTGAACGGATGCTCGCTGTAGACGTTCATGCGGCCCGGAGCCTGGAAGAACGTGGTGTCGAAGGTACGCAGACCCTGGCGGATCGCATCAAGCTTGATGCCCAGCGAGAACGCCATCGCCGCGGCCACCATCGCGTTCTGCACGTTGTGCAGGGCGCGGCCTTCCAATGTCGCGGGAATAAGATGCGTCCACATCAGCGGGATGTGGCTGCCCTTGTCGTACAGCGTGATCATGTGGCCGTTGACGCCGGCCTCCAGCGCGCAGGCGCGGCCACCGGCGCGGATGTGTTCGCGCACCAGCGTGTGCGAAGGGTTCAGGGTGACGTAGCAGATCACCTTGGCGTCGGTGTAGGCCGACATCTTCAACACGTTGGGATCGTCGGCGTTGAGCACCGCGCAATCGCGCGCGACTTCGACCACGATGCGCTTGATCTCGGCCAGCTGCTCCAGCGTGTCGATGCCCTTCAGGCCCAGATGGTCGGAAGCCACGTTCAATACCGCGCCCACGTCCACTTCCGGCACGCCCATGCCGCTGCGCAGCAGTCCGCCGCGCGCGGTTTCCAGAATCGCCATGTCGATCTGTGGGTCCGACAGCACCATGCGCGCCGATACCGGCCCGGTCATGTCGCCTTCCACCGTGCGCTGACCGTCGATGTAGACGCCGTCGGTGGTGGTCAGGCCCGGCGTGTAGCCGGCCATCTTGGTGATGTGGGCCAGCATGCGCGCGGTGGTGGTCTTGCCGTTGGTGCCGGTGATGGCGGCGATCGGCACGCGGGTCGGCGTGCCGGGTGGAAACAGCATGTCGATCACCGGACCGGCGGCGTCGCGCGGAGTGCCTTCGCTGGGCGCCACATGCATGCGGAAGCCGGGTGCGGCGTTGATCTCGCAGATGCCGCCGCCGATGGACTTGTAGCTCTCGGCGATGTTGGGCGAGATGAAATCCACGCCGCCCACGTCCAGGCCGATGGCGCGTACCGCGCGCACCGCCATGTCGCGGTTGTCGGGGTGGATGATGTCGGTGACGTCGGTGGCGGTGCCGCCGGTAGAGAGGTTGGCAGTGGAACGCAGGTAAACGACTTCTCCTTCCTTGGGCACGGAGAAGTGGTTGTAGCCCACGCGCTCCAGCATCAGGTCGGCTTGCGCGTCCAGTTCCAGCCGGGTCAGTACTTTCTCATGACCGACGCCGCGGCGCGGGTCCGAATTCACCTGGTCCACCAGCTCGGCGATGTCGCTCTTGCCGTCGCCGATCACATGGCCGGGGGTGCGCTTGGTCGCGGCGATCAGTTCGCCGTTGACCACCAGCAGACGGTGGTCGTCGCCGCCGATGTAGGTTTCCACGATGACCGAGCGCGAATGCTCGCGCGCGGCGGCGAAGCCTTCGCGGATTTCGTCCTCGCCGGAAATATTGATGGTGATGCCGCGGCCATGGTTGCCGTTGTAGGGTTTGGTGACCACGGTCCCGCCCAACTTGCGCGCTGCGCGCAGGGCGCCGCTGGCGTCGTTGACCAGTTCCTGGCGCGGCACCGGCAGGCCCAGCGAGCCGAGGATCTTGTTGGTCTCTTCCTTGTCGCTGGCCAGTTCCACCGAGATATGCGGGGTCTTGCCGGTGACCGTGGCCTGGATGCGCTGCTGGTATTTGCCGTGGCCGAACTGGATCAGCGATTGCTGGTTCAGGCGCAACCACGGGATGCCGCGTTCTTCGGCCGCACGCACCAGCGAAGCGGTGGAAGGGCCCAGCGCGCGGCGTTGCGCGTAGCGGATGAAATCGTCGCGGGCGGTGTCCCAATCCCAATCCGCGGGCACGCTGTCCTTGGGCCTCAACTCGGCCGGCAGCAGCGAGGACAGCAGTTTCAGCGCCAGTTCGCCGGCGGCGATGCCTTCTTCTTTCTGCGCGTATTCGTAGATCACGGTGTAGACACCGGGACGGTCGTCGCCGACGCTGCGGGTCTTGCCGAAGGTGACGTTCTCGCCGGCCACGTTCTGCAGTTCGATCGCCACGTGCTCCAGCACATGCCCCAGCCAGGTGCCTTCGCCCTCGCGCATGCGGCGGATGAAGCCGCCGGGTTCGCGATAGGAACAGCCGTGTTCGGCCAGGCCGGGCAGGGCGGCGACCAGCCCATCGACGAACGCCGCGCCCAGTTTGCCGGTGGGCCATGCCTCCAGCGCCTGCAAGTCCAGCTCCAGGCGGATGACCGGGAAATGGGCGTATTGCGAGGGACCGACGTAGACGGAGCGTTCGAGGATGCGCATGCCTTACCTCTGGATCGTTGGGTTTCGAATATCGCGGAGTTTTAAATCATGGGATCTGAAACGTGAGGATTCCGGCTAGGCCAGCGAACCGGCCGACGCCTTGCGGGTGTGCAGGTTGAAGGTAGCGCCGGCCACAAGGATATGCACGGTCAGGCCGAGCAGGCAGACCGGCTTGTTTTCGCTGACCTGGGCCATCGAAGAGAAAGTAAGCCCATCGGCATCGACCACGGTGACCGCGCCGCTGCCTTCGACTTCCAAAGTATTGTCCGGGCCGATGAAGGCGGCGGTGTCTTCGTCCAGGCCTATGCCGATGGCGAACGGGTTGTAGGCCAGCGCCGCGACCAGGCGGCCCAGGCGGTCGCGCTGGCGGAAATGCTGGTCGATGATGAAACGGTTGGTCAGGCCCAGTCCCGGGGCCAGGCGAACGCTGTCGGCCTGGGGCGAAGCGCCTTCCTTGCCGAAGCCGATCATGTGCTCGCTGAGGATGCTGGCGCCGGCGCTGGTGCCGCCGACGGTGATGCCGGCGGCATTGCGTTCGCGGATGAGCTTGGCCGCCGGGGTGCCGCCCAGGATGGTGGACAGGCGCAGCTGGTTGCCGCCGGTGAAGAAGATGCCGCTGGCGCTTTCGATGCGGTCCAGGCGGTTCTGTTCATGGCAATCGCGGCGGGTGTCGAAATCCAGCACGTCGACCCGGCCGGCGCCCAGGTCGCCGAAAATGCCTTCGTAGCGGCTGCCGGTATCGGCCAGCTGGCTGGCGGTGGGGATCACCACTATCTCGGCATCGCGACCGCCGCAGAGATCGAGGAATCGCTTGAGGATACGGGGATTGTCTTCCTTGTTCTCGGCGCCGCCGATGGGAACGATCCAACCTCTTTCGCCACCATCGGCGACCTTACTGGGACACATGCAACACGACTCCTGAAGCTGAAGGGTTCCGCGCAACGCCGCCGCGACGGGAGCCGGCAGCGCCGCGCGCCGCCTGGTTTTCCCGATTTCCCCCGATGAAGCCGCCCCCGATGCCGGCAGCAAGTATCGCGGACCGGCTTGGGGAAGGTAGCACGGGCGGCGACCGCCCGATTGGACCCAGCCACACGTTCGACCTCCCCCTTTGAAAAAGGGGGACCGAGGGGGATTTGCTCTTGCCCTTGGCTCAAGATCAAAAGCAAATCCCCCGTAGCCCCCTTTTCCAAAGGGGGCAAAGCGCAAGCGCCCGTTCACTACCAGCCCCAACTGCCAATCACCAACCGTTACAATTTCCTCCAAGGCCCCGTAGCTCAGCTGGATAGAGCGGTCCCCTCCTAAGGGACAGGTCGTGCGTTCGAATCGCGCCGGGGTCACCATACTTTTCGGTTGCAAGTGCAACTTTCGGCTGCAAATGCAGCTTGTCGCACTGCAACACTTGACAGCCCCCCGGGTCATCCTGTCCCCTAGGGCCATGCTTCCCGTCGCCACCCACGCAAACGTCCACCCGATGCCGGCCTCCGTGCTGCTGCACGGGCAGGGCGTGGCTGGCCTTGGTCGCAGCATTATTACTACCGCCACTACCGCGATTAGCGGGGTGCGGTGGATCGTGTTCGCGTAGTCTCGCAAACCACGTCCCCGCACCCGGATCAGGATGCGGGGGAACCCGGAACCTGAGCCGCGCGGGGACCTCACCCAGAGGTTCGTCGCTTTATGTCGTCCGCAGCACAGCCACAGCCAGATAGTTCTTCCCCTCGCACCATCGTGCACAAGTTCGGCGGTACTTCGGTCGCCGACGCCGAACGCTTCCGCCATGTCGCCGGCCTGTTGCTGGCGCGCGAGGAGCACGAGCAGATCACCGTGGTGTCGGCGATGAAAGGAGTGACCGACGCGCTGATCGAATTGTGCGAACTGGCCGCGCGCAGCCGCAGCGACTGGCGCGATCCCTGGCACGAATTGCGCGCACGCCATCGCGGAGCGGTGGTGGCGTTGCTGGGCGAAGATTCCGGCCCGACCCTGGAATGGCTGGACGAACGCTTCGACAAACTGGCCGAAATCCTGGCTGCGCTGTCGGTGATCGGCGAGTTGCCGCGCGAAGTGCTGGACCGTGTGCAGGGCCTGGGCGAAGTCTGTTCGGCACGGTTGCTCGGCGACTATCTGAAATCGAAAGGCGAAGACTGCGCCGTACTGGACGCGCGCGATGTGCTGGTGGTGGACCGCAGCGACCTGGGCGTGGAGGTCGATTGGGACGTCAGCGGCCAGCGCCTGGCCGAGTGGCGTGCGAAGAATCCGCAACGCCGCGTGGTGGTCACCGGTTTCGTCGCGCGCGACCGCCAGAATCGCCTCACCACGCTGGGCCGCAACGGCAGCGACTACAGCGGCGCCATCTTCGCCGCGCTGTTCAACGCCGCCGAACTGCATATCTGGACCGACGTGGACGGCGTGCTGTCCGCCGATCCGCGGGTGGTGCCCGAAGCGGTGCAACTGAGCGCGTTGAGCTACGACGAAGCCTGCGAGCTGGCTTATTTCGGCGCCAAGGTCGTGCACCCGCAGACCATGTCGCCGGCGATAGAGCGCGGCCTGCCCATCATCATCCGCAATACCTTCCATCCCGAGCATCCCGGCACGCGCATCACCGCCGAGCGCGATGTCACCGGTCCGGTGAAAGGCCTGACCCTCAGCCCGGACCTGGCGGTGTTGAATCTGGAAGGCACCGGCCTGATCGGCGTGCCCGGCACGGCCGAGCGCGTGTTCGCGGCGCTTCGCGATGCGCGCGTGTCGGTGGTGATGATTTCCCAGGGTTCTTCCGAGCACTCCATCTGCTGCGTGGTGCGCAGCGCCGAGTCGCTGCGAGCGCAGGCCGCGTTGCTCAACGCGTTCGCCCACGAGCTCAACATCGGCCAGATCCAGCGCGTGCAGCTGACCGAAGGCGTCAGCGTGCTGGCGGCCGTCGGCGACGGCATGGCCGGGCAGCCGGGCGTGGCGGCGCGGCTGTTCGAGTCGCTGGGCCGGGCGCGGGTCAACATCCTGGCCATCGCGCAGGGCTCTTCGGAACGCAACATCTCGGTCGCCATCGACAGTGCCGACGCCACCAAGGCCTTGCGCGCGGCGCACGCCGGTTTCTGGCTGTCGCCGCAGACCTTCGCCATCGGGGTGATCGGGCCGGGCAACGTCGGCGCCGCGCTGCTCGACCAGCTGCGCGCCGCACAGCCGCAATTGCTGGGCAAGGCCAATCTGGATCTGCGGCTGCGGGCGATCGCCTCCAGCACCAAGATGCTGCTGGACGGGCGCGGTATCGGCGGCGACTGGCGCGCGAGCTTCGCTGCCGATAGCGAAGCGCTGGATCTGGATCGTTTCACCGCGCATCTGACAGGCTCGCATCTGCCGCACCTGGTGATCGTCGATTGCAGCGCCAGCCCGCTGGTGGCCGACCGTTACGCCGACTGGCTGGCGGCGGGCATCCATGTGGTCACCCCCAACAAGCAGGCCGGTGCGGGGCCGAGTGCGCGCTACGACGCGATCCGCGAGGCCGCTGCCGCCAGCGGCGCGCGTTTCCGCTACGAAGCGACGGTAGGCGCGGGTCTGCCGGTGATTTCCACTTTGCGCGACCTGATCGATACCGGCGACGCGGTGCTGTCGGTGGAAGGCATCTTCTCCGGCACGCTGGCGTGGCTGTTCAACAAGTTCGACGGCAGCGTGCCGTTCTCGCAACTGGTGACCGAGGCGCGCGGCCTGGGTTACACCGAACCGGATCCCCGCGACGATCTTTCCGGCACCGATGTCGCCCGCAAACTGGTGATCCTGGCGCGCGAGGCGGGGCGTTCGCTGAGCCTGGACGATGTCGACGTCGAGAGCCTGGTGCCGGCGGCGCTGCGCCAGGCCAGCGTGGAGGATTTCATGGCGCGCCTGGGCGAAGTGGATGCGCTGTTCGCCGACAAGCTGGCAAAAGCCGAGGCAGCGGGTCAGGTGCTGCGCTACGTCGCCAAGCTGGATGCGGAAGGCAAGGCCACGGTAGGTTTGGTAGCGCTGCCGAAAGAACACGCTTTCGCCAACCTGCGCCTGACCGACAACATCGTGCAGTTCACCACGCGCCGCTACTGCGACAATCCGTTGATCGTGCAGGGACCCGGCGCGGGTCCCGAAGTCACCGCCGCGGGCGTGTTCGCCGATGTGCTGCGCGTGGCGGCGGGGCAGGGGGCGAAGCTGTGAAGCAAGCGGCAACTGCATTTTCGCCAGCCTCGGTGGGCAACGTCGGAGTCGGCTTCGACATTCTTGGCCATGTGATCGAAGGACCGGGCGACACGGTCACTGCGCGCCGCATCGACTCGCCCGAAGTACGCATCGCCGCGATCCGCGGAGCGACGGTGGATCTGCCGCTGGATGCGCCCGGCAATACCGCCGGCGCATCGCTGATCGCATTACGGGAGGCGTTGGGGTTGCCGTTCGGTTTCGAAATCGAGATCGACAAGGGCATCCCGCTGGGTTCGGGAATGGGCGGCTCGGCGGCTTCCTGCGTGGCCGCGCTGGTGGCGGCCAATGAACTCTTGGATGCGCCTTTGTCGCGGGAAGCGCTGTATCCGTTCGCATTGACCGGCGAAGCGGTGGCCAGCGGCGGGCGCCATGGCGACAACCTGGGGCCGATGCTGCTCGGCGGCCTGGTGCTTTCCACCGCCGATCGTTTGGTGAAAATACCGGTGCCCAGCGCCTGGCACAGCGTGCTGGTGCATCCGGACGCGATTCTGGAAACGCGCCGCGCGCGCGAGGCGTTGAAGGGTGGTTATGCGCTCGGCGAATTCGTATCGCAGTCGGCCAATCTCGCGCTGGTGCTTGCCGGTTGTTACGCGGGCGATGCCGGACTGGTGCGCGCCGGCCTGCAGGACGGGCTGGTGGAACCGAGGCGCGCGCCGTTGATCGTCGGCTTCGATGCGGCCAAGCGGGCCGCGCTGGAAGCCGGGGCGATGGGCGCGAGCATTTCCGGTGCGGGGCCCAGCGTGTTCGGATGGTTCGAGACACGGGCGCAGGCCGAGACGGCAGTGCCGGCGATCCAGGCGGCTTTCATGGCGGCCGGATTCGACAGCCAGGCCTGGGTGTCTCCGATCAACAGTCCGGCGGCGAAGGTTGTCCGCTGAGTCGAGGCCGGAATAGCACGAGAATAATCAAACAGCCGCGACGTCATCCCAGCGAAAGCTGGGATCCATTTTGATCTTGCTTCTGAGGCCTTGGCGCGAAAATCACAATGGATTCCAGCTGTCGCTGGAATGACGACTTCATTTTTATCGGCATCCACTTCTCCTGGACCGCAATGAACTTCATCTCGACCCGCAATGCATCTCCCGCAGCCACCTTGAGCCAGGCCATCGCAGCCGGCCTTGCGCCGGACGGAGGTCTCTACGTTCCGGAAACCCTTCCTCCGATCCATTCCCTGGAAGTCGGCGCCGACCTGGCCGAAACCGCCACCCAGCTCATCGCACCGTTCTTCGAAGGCGACGCGCTTGCCGCCGAGCTGCCGGCGATCTGCCGCGAAGCGTTCGACTTCCCTGCGCCCCTGTTGCCGCTGGCGACCACCGACGACCATGTGCTGGAGTTGTTCCATGGCCCCACCGCCGCCTTCAAGGACTTCGGCGCGCGCTTCCTGGCCGCTTGCCT
The DNA here is from genome assembly GCF_010093305.1 of Pseudoxanthomonas sacheonensis. Classification (GTDB taxonomy): domain Bacteria; phylum Pseudomonadota; class Gammaproteobacteria; order Xanthomonadales; family Xanthomonadaceae; genus Pseudoxanthomonas_A; species Pseudoxanthomonas_A sacheonensis. The sequence goes on from NZ_PDWS01000010.1 coordinate 33,195, forward strand.
GACGCGCCTGCGCAAGCAGGAGGACCGTCCGCTCACCATCCTGGTCGCCACCTCCGGCGATACCGGCGCAGCGGTCGCCGCCGCTTTCCACAAGCAGCCCGGATTGCGCGTGATCGTGCTGTATCCCGATGGCCGCGTGTCGCCGCGCCAGGCGCACCAGCTGGGCTGCTTCGGCGACAACATCGCCGCATTGCGCGTGGCCGGTTCGTTCGACGATTGCCAGGCGCTGGTCAAGCGCGCATTGAACGATGGCGACCTGCAGGCGCAAGCGCCCATGAGTTCGGCCAACAGCATCAGCCTGGGCCGGCTGCTGCCGCAGATGAGCTACTACGCGCATGCCGCGCTCGGCCACAAGCGCGCGACCGGCGAAACGCTCAATGCCGTCATTCCCACCGGAAACCTGGGCAACGCCATGGCCGCGATCATCGCGCGCAAGCTGGGCGTGCCGCTGGGCCGCATCGTGTTGGCGACCAACGCCAACGAGGTGTTGCCGAAATTCTTCTCCGGCGCCGAATACGCGCCCGCGGCCAGCGTCGCCACCCTGGCCAACGCGATGGATGTGGGTGCGCCCAGCAATTTCGAACGCCTGCGCTGGCTGTACGGCGGAGACGATGCCGCGCTGCGCGCGGACTTCACCGCCGAAAGCGTCAACGACTACCGGATCCGCAATACCATCCAGAGCCGCTATGCGAAGCATGGAGAGGTCTTCTGCCCGCACACCGCCACCGCCGTGCGGGTGCTCGAGGATCTGCGCTCGCAAGGCGCGGCCGGCGATTGGATGGTGGCAGCGACCGCGCACCCCGCCAAATTCGAGAGCGTGGTGGAGCCTTTGATCGGCCGGCCGCTGGAAGTGCCGCCGGCGCTGGCGGACCTGCTGGCGCGGCCGGCCCATGCCGATCCGATTGCCGCGGAATATGAAAGCTTCCGGGCCAGAATCCTCGAAAAATAGCCTTGTCCCGCGCCTGGTCCGCTGTGCGGTGCGCCATGCCTGGCCCCCGCATTTCTGCCAACATGTCGCCATGAATATCAAAGGCAAGGCTACTTCGCTCGATATCGCGCACCTGGCGGGGGTCTCCCAGCCCACGGTTTCGCGCGCCCTGCGCGGCAGCCCCATGGTCAACGAGGAGACGCGCAAGCGCATCCAGGCCATCGCCGAACAACTCAACTACAAAGTCGACAAGAACGCGTCCAACCTGCGCACCCAGCATTCGGGAACCATCGCGCTGCTGTTCTTCGAGGATCCCACCCCCGACGACTCGCAGATCAATCCGTTCTTCCTGTCCATGCTGGGTTCCATCACCCGCGCTTGCGCCCTGCGCGGCTACGACCTGCTCATCTCCTTCCAGCAGCTGTCGACCGACTGGCAGGCCGATTACGAAGACAGCAACAAGGCCGACGGCCTGATCCTGCTGGGCTACGGCGATTATCTGGAATCGCAGTCGCGGCTGGAGCGCCTGGTGGAGCAGGGCACGCATTTCGTCCGCTGGGGCGCGGTGCTGCCGGGGCAGCCGGGCATCTCGATCGGCTGCGACAACTTCCAGGGCGGGCACGACATCACCCAGCATCTGCTGCGCCAGGGACGGCGCGATATCGCTTTCCTGGGCCATGCCTCCAATCACTACCCCGAGTTCTTCGAGCGCTACCGCGGCTACGCGCATGCGCTGCTGACCAGCGGGCAGAAGGTGCAGCCGGGCTTGCAGTTCGACGCCATCACCACCGAGCAGTCCGGTTATGAAGCGGCGTGCGAATTGCTGGAGAGGGGAACGCCTTTCGATGCGATCTTCGCCGCCAGCGACCTGATCGCCATCGGCGCGATGAAAGCCCTGCACGAGCGCGGCATGCGCGTGCCTGAGGATGTGGCGGTAGCCGGTTTCGACGACATCCCGATGGCGGGATTCGTCAACCCCAGCCTGTCCACCGTGCAGCAGGACACCAAATTGGCCGGCACGATACTGGTGGAGACCTTGTTGGCCCTGATCAACAACGAACCGGCGGAAAGCCGGACCATCCCGGTGACTTTGGCCTTGAGGCGTTCTTCCGGCGCCATCTGAAGCAACGTTGCGCGCCGCATCGAGGCGTGCTCGCCCGGGCGAATCCAACAGCGTCTGGTCGGCGGCGTAGACGCAGGTTGTAGGAGCGACGCAAGTCGCGAAGCCGTGAATCTGCGGGCTTCGCGACTTGCGTCGCTCCTACAAGAGCGCGCTATCGCTCTTTGCGGGTCATCGAATCCGCCAGGCGCGCGCGCAGGTCCTTGCGCGTCAACGGCCGGTCGAAAAACAGCACGCGCACGCCATGTGCCGGCACTTCGAGCCGTAATTGTTTTCCCGCTTTGATTGTCTTGCCTGTGAAAGCATCGCGCCAGGCGCCTGGCTGCAGGTAGTCGCCTACCGGAATCGTGCTGGCCGCCTCGCCCTTGTTCAGCAGCACCAGTGCGGTCTGGGCCGTGCCCTCATGCTGGTACACGCGGTAGAAAACGGCTTCGTCGCCTTTCATGCGCAGGTTGAACTGCAACCCTCGTTGCAACGCAGGCGACTCACGGCGCAGGTTGGCGATGCGCTTGAGCGCAGGATGGATGGGACTCTTGCCCGCCGCATCCACGCGCTCCTGCCCGTAGTAGTTGCGGTTGCCCATGTGCTCGGCGCGGCCGCGCATGAAGCCGGTTTCCGAGCCGTAGTAGACCGCGGGAATGCCGCGTGCGGTGAACAGCCAGTTGTTGGCGTCTATGAAACCTTCGTCGCTGGCGTTCATACGTGCCATGTCGTGGTTGTCGTAGAAGGTCACCAGGTCGTAGGGGTTGGCGTAAGGCCCGTCTTCCAGATAGAGCGCGGTGGCCAGCTCGGCGAAGTCCGTGCCTTTCTTCTCGAAGGTCGCCGCCATTTTTCCGCGCATCGGGAAATCCAGCACGCTGTAGTGCCCGTTGCGGTCCAGCGTGTGTCCAGCGATGGTCGCCGCGTCGTAGTTGAAGGCTTCGCCGAACATGAAAAATCCCGGGCGCTTGGCGCGGATGCGGTCGGCGAATTTCTTCCAGAACGAATGCGGCATCCAGGCGATGGTGTCCACCCGGAACGCGGCCGCGCCCTGGTCTATCCATTGCTCGTAGGCGCCCGCCAGGTATTCGAGCACGGCCGGATTGTCCTGGTTGAAATCGGACAATTGAGCCAGGCCGCCGCTGGTGTTGTAGAAGGCGTGCATGCGCTTGTGCGCCGGGTCCAGCTTGTCCGGGGCCAGGTTCTGGTGATCGGCGACCAGTTTGCCGTCGCGGCCGTAGACCTTGCCGTACTGCGGCTGCATCTTCGGCATGCTGTAGGCCGGCGAGCCGTGGTTGCCGACGATGTCCAGCACCACGTCCAGCTTCTGTTGCTTCATCGCTTTGGTGAAACCGGCGAAGTCCAGGCCCTCGCTGGGCAGGTGCTCGTCGAGCTTGTAGAAATCGACGCCCCAATAGCCGTGGAAACCGGTCTTGCCGCGGTCGGTGAACATGCCGCCCCACTTGGCGGCGTCGCCGCCGGTGAAGGCTTCGTCGGGATTGTCGACGATGGGCGTCACCCATACCGAGGTGAAGCCCATGTCGCGGATGTATCCCGCGTTGTCCAAGATGCCTTTGAAGTCTCCCCCCAGGTAGCCGATGTTGTCGGTTTCGCCCGGCGGCGCACCAGGGGTGGGCACGTCGAAGGTGCGGTGCTTGCCGCCCTGGTCGCGGTGGTCGTTGGAGGGATCGCCGTTGACGAAGCGGTCGGTCAGGACGAAGTAGATGGATTCGCTGGCGAAGGGTTCGGTAGTGCCATAGAACTCATCGGCGTCGCCGGCCAGCGCGCCGGTTGCGGCCGTCGATCCAGCGCACAGAACCGCAAGGACGAGCGTCTTCATGCGGGGCCAGCTCATACAAGGCAAGCTCATGCGACGGTCTCCTTGCGCACCATCAGCACGCATAGTCCTGCCACGATCAGACTGACGCCGCCGATCATCAGCGCATTGATCGGCTGGTTGCCGAAGAAGGTCTTCAGCAGGAAACCCAGCAGACTGGCGGCGGCCAGTTGGGGTATGACGATGAAGAAGTTGAAGATGCCCATGTACACGCCCATCTTCTTCGCCGGCACCGCGCCGCTGAGCAGCGAATAGGGGATGGCGAGGATCGCGGCCCAGGCGATGCCGATGCCGGCCATGGGAAGCAGCAGCCAATCCGGATCGCGGATGAAGTTGAAGGCGATGAACGACAGGCCTCCGATAACCAGGCAGACCAGATGGGTGGCGCGCAGGCCGATGCGACGCGACAGAGGCGCCAGGCCGAAGGCCGCTACCGCCGAGAATCCGCTGTAGGCGGCGAACAGCACGCCCACCCAGTCCGCACCGTCGTTGTAGGCCGCGGAGGTGGTGTCCGAGCTGTGGAAGTGCAGGGAAGTCACCGCGGGGGTGGTGTATATCCACATCGCGAACAGGGCGAACCAAGAGAAGAACTGCACCACCGCCAACCTCTGCATGGTGGCCGGCATGTTGCGTACGTCGTGGATGATCTCGCCAAGACCGCCCCCGTGCCTTCCTCCGGAGGTGACCAGCAGCAACAGCGCATAGACCGCCAGCCCGGCCGCCAGCAGATAGAGCGACTTGTCCAAGGCGTAGTGGCGGATGCAGAAGGCCAGGATCGCCGCGGGGATGGCGAACAACGCTACTTCCGCCGCCAAGCGCGTATTGGAAACGGGCGCGGGCGCGTCGACGGCCTCAGGCTCCGCGTCGTCGAAGCTTTGCAATTGCTCGGGCGGATATTCGCGCGTGCGGAGGATGGTCCAGCCCATGGCGCAGATCAGTACGGCGCCGCCGATGTAGAACGACAGGCGCACGCTGGGCGGAATCTCGCCCGCCGCCGCGGTGTTGGCTACGCCCAGCCGGCTGAGCATTTCCGGCAACAGGTAAGCCACGACCGCGCCGGCGCCGATGAAGAAGCTCTGCATCGCGTAACCGCGCGTGCGCTGTTCGGGCGGCAGCTGGTCGCCGACGAACGCGCGGAAGGGTTCCATCGAGACGTTGATCGACGCATCCAGCAGCCACAGCATGATCGCGGCGAACCACAGCACCGACGAGTTCGGCATCACGAACAGCGCAAGCGTGGCGAGGATGGCGCCGACCAGGAAATAGGGGCGGCGACGGCCCAGCCGGGTCCAGGTGCGGTCGGAGTAGTAACCGATGATCGGCTGCACCAGCAGGCCTGTCATGGGCGCAGCGATCCACAGGACGGCCAGATCGTCCATCTTCGCGCCCAGCGTCTGGAAGATGCGGCTCATGCTGCCGTTCTGCAAAGCGAAGGCGAACTGGATGCCGAAGAAACCGAAGCACATGTTCCATATCTGCCAGAACGAAAGCTGCGGTTTGCCGTTCGTGCCCGATCTGTTCATTCTGCGGTTTCCCCATGGCATCGCGCCTCGACCTTGGACATGTTGCAGGCAACGCGGCCGGAAACCATGCTGCACTGCAAACATTCGAAGGCTTCCGCATTGTCGCTTGCGCAGCGCCGCCGACCCTTCGCGATCGAATGAAAAGCGCTGTATTTTCCCTGCGCCGTCGGATTCCGGTGAGATTTCCGAGGTAGAGCCGCGAGCCATGGCCTCATGCGCATGCGCTTGTCTGCATACGTATTCATGGCGGACGCGCCGATAGGGCCGATGCCTGCGGGTGCGCGGCATGGAATAGTGGCGCCCGTTGTGCGGACAAGGCAGGATCGCAATTCCAATGCTGGGGATACGGATGGCGAACGATCGTTGGTGGCGCGGTGCGGTGATCTACCAGATCTACCCGCGCAGCTTCATGGATAGCGACGGCAATGGCGTGGGCGACCTGCCGGGCATCGTGGACAAGCTGGACTACATCGCCAGCCTGGGCGTGGACGCCATCTGGATCTCGCCGTTCTTCAAATCGCCGATGGCCGACTTCGGCTACGACATCGCCGACTACCGCGATGTGGATCCGCTGTTCGGAAACCTGGACGACTTCGACCGTCTGCTGGCCAAGGCGCACGGGCTGGGCATCAAAGTGATGATCGACCAGGTGCTGAGCCACTGTTCGGTCGAGCACGAGTGGTTCAAGGAAAGCCGCGAGAATCGCGACAATCCCAAGGCCGACTGGTACGTGTGGGCCGACGCAAAACCCGATGGCAGTCCCCCCAACAACTGGATGTCGCTGTTCGGTGGCGTGGCCTGGCGTTGGGAACCGCGGCGCGGACAGTACTACCTGCACAATTTCCTTTCCTCGCAACCGGACCTCAATTTCCACAACCCCGCCGTGCAGCAGGCCACGTTGGACAACGTGGAGTACTGGCTGAAGAAGGGCGTGGACGGTCTGCGGCTGGATGCGATCAATTTCTGTTTCCACGACCGGCAATTGCGCGACAACCCGCCCAAGCCGGTGGACAAGCGCGTAGGCCGCGGCTTCAGTCCCGACAATCCGTACGCTTTCCAGTACCACTACTACAACAACACGCAGCCCGAGAACCTGGTGTTCCTGGAGAAGCTGCGCGCTTTGCTGGACCGTTATCCGCAAGCGGCGAGCCTGGGCGAGATCTCGTCCGAGGACTCGCTGGCCACCATGGGCGAATACGTCAACGACAAGCGCCTGCACATGGGCTACAGCTTCGAACTGCTGACCGACGACTTCACGGCCGCCTACATACGCACCACCGCACAGGCACTGGAAGCGAAGATGGCCGATGGCTGGCCGTGCTGGGCCATTTCAAACCACGATGTGCAGCGCGCGGTCACCCGCTGGGGCGGCGCGGAAGCGACCGATGCGCTGGCCAAGCAATTGATCGCTTTGGTGTGTTCGCTGCGCGGATCGGTATGCCTGTACCAGGGCGAAGAACTGGGCCTGGGCGAGGCGGACGTGCCTTACGAAGCGTTGCAGGATCCGTACGGAAAAACGTTCTGGCCGAACTTCAAGGGCCGCGACGGATGCCGCACGCCGATGCCGTGGACCAGCGGCGCGAATGCGGGTTTCACTTCCGGGCAACCGTGGTTGCCGGTCGCCGATACGCATCGCGCCTTGGCGGTCGAAGTGCAGGAACGCGATCCCGCATCCACGCTCAATTCCGCACGCGCTTTCCTGCGCTGGCGAAAGACCATGCCGGCGCTGCAATGGGGCGACATCCGCTTCCTCGATACGCCCGAGCCGATACTCGCGTTCGTCCGCAGTTTCGATGGTCGGCGCCTGCTGGCGGTCTTCAACCTCTCCGCGGAAGCGGTGGAATGGCCTGTTCCTGCCGATATGCGTGCGCGGTCCATCGGCGGACACGGGCTGGTCGAAGGAAGTCTTGACGGAGATCTTCTGCGGCTTCCCGCCCGTGGCGTGTTCTACGCCGAAATCCAGTGACTCCCGAATTGCGATGACCGGCCATCGGAGATCGTCGCGATAGAGGGACTTTGGTCCTGGCCACTGATCCAACGTAGGCGCGAGGCTCCGTGAAGCCGTATGGGACCAGCCGATCGATGTTGCATTGCAGCGTGATCGATGCGACCCCCGCATGGCGATGAAACCGGTTTCCTGAAGCGGCGATCGATGACGTTTTCCGTGTCCGACTCCGCTCAAACGCCATGAATACGTATGCAACATAAGTTGTGCGGGGAACGCCACGACTACCATTGCCGCACGTATCGGGAGCGGTCTGCGTAACCGGACGCACTGGTTCGGGCGATTGCCGAAATGGCGGATCGCCGGCCTTTCAAAACTAGAAAACCAACCATGGGAGTGGAGGGGAGATGGTGAAGCTCAAGCGCAATCTGCTGAGCGTGTCCTTGGTGTCCGCGATGACACTGAGCGCCACGGGTGCTTATGCACAATCGACTGAAGAGACCGCGGAACAAACTCCGCAACCGGCCAGCACCGAAGCGACAGAGCTGGACCGGGTCACGGTGACGGGCATCCGTGCCGGCATCGAGGGCGCCATCTCGGTCAAGCGCGATTCCACTTCCATCGTCGAGGCGATCACGGCCGAAGACATCGGCAAGCTGCCGGACGTCAGCATCGCCGAATCCATCGGTCGCTTGCCTGGCCTGGCCGCGCAACGCGTCGCCGGCCGCGCGCAGGTGATCAGCGTGCGCGGTTTGTCGCCAGACTTCTCGACCACCACGCTCAACGGTCGCGAGATGGTCAGCACCGGCGACAACCGCAGCGTGGAATTCGACCAGTACCCGTCGGAACTGGTCAGCGGCGTGACCGTGTACAAGACTCCTGACGCCGGCCTCATCGGCCAGGGCCTGTCGGGCACCATCGACATGCAAACGGTGCGTCCGTTGAGCTACGACGGCTCGGCGGCCATCGTCGGCATTCGCGGCCAGCGCAACTCGCTGGGTTCGGCGGCGAACCAGGATGCCACCGGCTCCCGCTACAACCTCAGCTACATCGATCAGTTCGCCGACAACACCTTCGGCATTGCGCTGGGCTTCTCCTATTCCGACACGCCCATCCAGGAAAACCAGGTCGGCCTGTACGAGCCTTGGCAGGCCATTGGCGACAACTGGCGTCCAGGCGTGCCCGCCGGAACCTTCTATTCCGACGGCATCAAGGCGCTGCGCCGCACCGGCAACCAGACCCGCACCGGCATGATGGCCACGCTGCAGTACCGTCCTTCCAATGCCTGGACCAGCACGCTGGACATGTTCCACTCTTCGGCCGAGCAGGTGGATACCGCCAACCAGTTCGAAGTGCATATCGGCGACTACAACGGCGGCTTTGGCCGGTTGGACGTCACCAATCCGGCCATCAACGGCAACAACACCTTTACCGGCGGCACCATGGGTAATGTCTATCCGCTGGTGCGCGGCATGTACAACCGTCGCGAAGACGAGATCAACGCTTTCGGCTGGAACAACGACTTCACCGTCGGTCAGGCCCGCATCGTCGCCGACATCGGCTGGTCGCGCGCCAAGCGCGACGAACTCAACCTGGAGAACAACACCCAGATGCTGCCGGCGCCGCAGCTGGACACGTTGCAACTGCAGATCAGGAACAATGGCTTCTCGCAGATCAATCCGGGCCGGGACTACTCAAACCCGGACTCGCTGTTCCTGACCGGCACGATCTATGGTTCGGGTTACGGCAAGGTGCCGAAGGTGGTCGATGAACTGAAGACCGCCAAGCTGGCCGTTTCGCTGCCTGCACCGGGCTGGACCAAGTTCTTTTCGGATATCGATTTCGGGCTTAATTATGCCGAACGCGAGAAGAACAAGCGTCAGCCCGAAGGCAACATCAATCTCGGCGCGCAAGGCGACACGACCATCGCGTCGGACTTGCAATTCGATCCAGTCGATCTCGGTTTCGCCGGCGTTGGCTACATTCCCGCTTGGAACGTCCCGGGCGCGGTCGCGCGCTACATGACCTTCGAGCCCAGCGCCACGGCGTTCCCGTATCTGGTCGCCAAAGCCTGGGACGTGAACGAGGAGACCACCACCGCCTACCTGCGCGGCAACATCGACACCGAATGGGGCGATGTCAACGTGCGCGGCAACGTCGGCGTGCAGATCCAGCGTGTCGATCAATCCTCAGATGCAATCCGGCTCTCGAACGGAAGCGATCCCCAGCCGATCCATCTGGGCAAGACCATCACCGACGTTCTTCCGAGCATGAACCTGGTTTTCGGTTTCGCCAACGATCAGACCTTGCGCGTAGCGCTCGCCAAGCAGGTGGCGCGTCCACGCGTGGATCAGTTGCGTGCCTCGCTAGAAGTGAGCGCTTCCGATGGCCCCGACCAGAATAACGGCACCGGCCTGCGCAACAGCTTCGCCAGCGGCGGCAACCCGGAGCTGGATCCCTGGCGAGCCTACGCATTCGATATTTCGTACGAAAAGTACTTCGGCACCAGGGCTTATGTCGCGGCCGCCTACTTCTACAAGGATCTGCAGTCGTACATCTACACGCAAACCGATCCGTTCTACGACTTGTCCGCTTACACGGGCGACATTCCCCCGCACCCGAACTTTCCGGGCGTAGGTGTCAACCCGATCGGCAGCTATTCCAGACCGGTAAACGGAGAGGGCGGCACCCTGCAGGGTCTGGAGCTCACCGGCTCCTTGCCGTTCGATATGTTCAGCGAGGCCTTGAGCGGTTTCGGCGTGGTCGCCAGCGCGACGTTCAACGACAGCGACATCAAGATCCGCGACCCGGAAAGCGCCTCCAGCGTGGGCAGCGGCGACATCGACCTGCCGGGCCTGTCCAAGCGCATCTACAACCTGACGGTGTACTACGAAAAGAACGGTTTCGAAGCGCGCGTCAACCAGCGCCGTCGTTCGGACTTCATCGGCGAGATCGGCAACTTCAACGGAAACCGCACCTTGCGCTACGTCGTCGGCGAAAACATCACCGATGCGCAGATCAGCTATACCTTCAGCGACGAAAGCGCCTTCAGCGGATTGTCTCTGCTGCTCCAGGCCAGCAACCTGACCAACGAGGCCTACAGGACTTACGCCGGCAGCAAAGACCGTCCCCTGGAATACGTCGAATGGGGCCGGAGCTTCCTGTTGGGCCTGACCTACAAGTTCTGATCCGGAACTGATGGCAAAGAAAAAGGGCTGCGGAAAACCGCAGCCCTTTTTTGTTGTCCTGGTGGAGCGGAGGGGGATCGAACCCCTGACCTCCACGATGCGAACGTGGCGCTCTCCCAGCTGAGCTACCGCCCCAGGTACTGCGGAAGTTTAACGCCCCATCGGCGGTTCAGGCTAGCCCGCGGCTTCACGCGGCGGACCGAGCAGGGGCGAAAGCAGTGGTTCCAGCTCCGCACGGCGCCAGCCGGAAAGCGCCGTGGGCCAGTTTCCGGTTTCCTGCAATGCTTCCAGATAGCGACGCGACGCCAGGATGCCGTCGGGAAGGCCGAGCTCCGCGCTGCGTGCCGAGACCGCGTCCTGCAAGCGTTTCAGGGCGTTCTTGTCGTCGCTGCTGGCATTGCGCGCCCGCGGGGCCTGCAGCTCATCGGCAAGCGGAGTGCTGAGCGCCTGCCAGAGCGCATCGCCCAGTTTGCGCGGAGCCTTGGGGTGGGATTCGAGTTGCGCCTGCAGTTGGGCGCGATCGGCCGGGGGCGTGCGCGCAAGGTGGGTGGCCAGTTCGTTGTCCAGGATCCAGCTGCGCGGCTTGTCGCTGGTCCTTGCCTGCGCATCGCGCCAGCGCAGCAGGCGCAGCAGGCGTAGCTGGGCGTCCGCTTCCAGGAATTGCGCGCTGCGCATGGACAGATGCGGCCAGCGTTCGCCTTCCTCGGTGGCGTTGGTCAGCATGCGGGAGCTGTCCTGGTCCAGCCATTCGCGCCGGCCCAGCGCACGCAGGCGCGAATCCAGTTCGCGGTAGATCGCTCCCAGGTGCACCACGTCGTCGGCCGCGTATTCCAGCTGCGACTCGCTGAGCGGGCGGCGTAGCCAGTCGGACCGGGTTTCGCCCTTGGCCAAGGTCACGCCGGTGATTTCCTGCACCAGTTTCTGGTAGCCCATGCCGCCGCCCAGGCCGCATAGCGCGGCGGCGATCTGGGTATCGAACAACGGCGTCGGCAGCACGCCGCAATCGTGCGATAGCGCCACCAGGTCTTCGCTGGCGCTGTGCATCACTTTCAGCACGCCCGGGTCGGCCAGCAGCGGGCGCAATGCTTCGGCGATGCCGGGCGCCAACGGGTCGATCAGTAGTATTTGATCACCGATGGCCATCTGCACCAGGGCCAGCTGCGGCCAATAAGTGCGTTCGCGGACGAATTCGGTGTCCAGCCCCACCCACTCGGGCGGGGATTGCAGCTGTGCGCGCAAGGCGGCGGGTTCATCTATCCAAAGGGGCACGAAATCTCCACGTGAATGCATCGGTTGCCGGCTCGGGCGACAATAGCCTAACGTCCGGCGTACCGTTCGGGGCCGACATTGTGGAGGAAGATGCACGCAACCCGGTATCCGATGCGGTTGGCGAGGGCGGCTTTGGCGGCGTGCCTGGCTGCGTGTCTGGCCACCTGCACGCGCGCGCCCGACGCCGTGCCGCCGCCGGCTCCCGCCGCCGAGGCCGTCGATCCGCGCCTGCCCAGCATCACCGTGAGCGGCGATGAGACGGGTGCAGCAGCGTGGAACTGGCAGCCGCCGCGACGCGAATTGACCGCACAGGATATCCCGGCGGCCAAGCGCGATGCGGCCAGGGCGTTGGCGCAAAACAAACTGTACGCCGATGCCGGCGATGCGATTCCGTTGTACCTGGCGTTGAGAGCGCTGGCCCCGGAAGATCGTCAGATCGCCGACGGGCTGAAAAAATCGCAGCGGGCCCTGTTGAAGCAGGGCACGGCCGCTCTGCGCGATGCCGGCGACGATGCCGATGCCCTGAGCCTGGCGGGCGAAATAGGGGCGGTGGCGCGGACCCTGGCTCCGGACGACCCTGCGGTCGCCGCTTACCTGGCGCAAGTGGACAAGGCCGACCAGCTTTGGCGGTTGAATGCCGAAGGAGAGCGTCTGCTGCGCACCGGCCAGATCGGCAGGGCGGGCGAGGCGGCGCTGGCGCCTTTCCGTGAAGTGCTGATGTTGCAACCCGGGCAGGCACGCGCGTTGCAAGGCCTTGCGGCGAGCGAAAGCGCGATGATCCGGCAGGCCGAGGAAGCGGCCGCGGGCAGCGATTTCGAAGCGGCTTCGCGCTGGTTGGCGCGGGCGGCGCAGGTGCGCGATTCGGCTTCCACCGTGGAGGATGCGCGGCGGCGTGTCGGCGCAATCCGCAATGCGCGCATCGCCGGCTTGCGCGAACGCGGTATCGGCGACCTGACCACGCTTCGCGGCCAGCGCACCGCGCGGGTATTGCTGGCCGAGGTGCTGCGCATCGCCGAGCCGGGCGATCCAGTGGCCGCCGATTTCCGCACGCGTATCGATCTGGCCACGCACTACGGTTTGTTCAAGCCCGGACAGGCGTTCACCGACGCCATGGCCGCGGGCGGACGCGCGCCGGAAATGATGGTGGTACCGCATGGCGGGTTCCGCATGGGCGCGACGGAGTCGGAACTGGGTTCGGTGGAATCGGAGAAGCCCGCGCATTACGTGCGCTTCGATCGCGGTTTCGCCATGTCGCGCCAGGCCATTACCGTGGGCGAGTTCCGGCGTTTCGTGCAGGCCACGCGCTACCGGCCGCGCGCCACGCGGCGGGGGCATTCGGTCGTGTACGACGAGCGCAGCGGCAATTTCGCCCGCCGCAGCGGCGTGGACTGGCAGTCGGACTACGCCGGCGCAAGGGCCGCCGACAGCCTTCCGGTCCTCCATGTCAGCGTGCGCGATGCCGAGGCTTATGCGCAATGGCTGTCCGCGCAGACGGGCAAGAGCTATCGCCTGCCCAGCGAGGCGGAGTTCGAATACGCCCTGCGCGCAGGTACCCAGGGGCGCTATCCCTGGGGCAGCAGCGGCGTGCCTACTGCACGCTTCGGCAACCTGACCGGCGGCAACGACGTTTCGCCCAGCGGACGGCGCTGGAACAACGCCTTCGTGTCCTACGGCGACGGTTACTGGGGGCCGGCGCCGGGAGGCAGCTATCTTCCGAATGCTTTCGGGTTGTACGACCTGGGCAGCAATGTCAGCGAATGGGTCAGCGACTGCTGGCACGCCAGTTACCGCCGCGCTCCGGCGGACGGCGCATCGTGGTTCAATCCCGGTTGCCGCTCGCGCGTGGTGCGCGGCGGCTCCTGGGCCAGCTCGCCGACCCAGGCGCGTGCGGCATGGCGTTCGGCGTCGGATTCGGATATGACTAATGCGCGGGTGGGTTTCCGCGTGGTGCGTGGCATCTGAACAGGAGAGGGGAAATGAGGAACGACCCATTCGGCCAAGGCCGCTACGAACAGCAGCAGGGCGCGCCCCGGCGACGCGGGCTGTTCGGCAACGTGCGCTGGTGGATCCTGATCGCGTTCGCGGGCTATGCGGCCTTCAGCTGGTTCAGCAGCAAGGAGATCGATCCCTACACCGGCGAGGATGCGCACTACGGGGCCACGCCGCAGGAAGAATCCCAGCTTGGCGCCCAGGCCTATCAGCAGGTGCTCGGAGAGGCGCAAGCGCAGCGGGCGTTGTTGCCGGCCGACAACCAGACCAGCCAGCGGATCCGCCAGATCGCGCAGCGTCTGGTGGCGCGCGTGCCGCAGGTGGCGGCAGACCTGGCCGCCCTGCATCAGCAGCCGACGCCCGACCTGAGCAGCTACCAGTGGGACGTCAACGTCATCCAGTCCGACGAAGCCAATGCGTTCTGCCTGCCGGGCGGAAAGATCGCCGTCTACACCGGGCTGATACCCGTTGCCAAGAACGCCGACGCCATGGCGGTGGTGATGGGGCACGAAATCGCGCATGCGCTGCAACGCCATGGCGCCCAGCGCATGGCGCAGCAGAAGCTGGTGCAGATGGGGCAGGTGGCGGCGGGCGTGTCCGGCATGGACCAGTCCATGATGTCGGCCATCGGCGCCGCTACCCAGTACGGCGTAGTGCTGCCCTACGGCCGCAGGCATGAGAGCCAGGCCGATGAAGTAGGTCTGATGCTGGCCGCAGCGGCCTGCTTCAATCCGGAAGAAGCGGTTCCGCTGTGGGAGCGCATGTCCGAACTCGGCGGCGGCCAGCGTCCGCCCGAATTCGCTTCCACCCATCCCGATCCGGCCAACCGCATCCAGCATCTGCAATCGCTGATGCCGCAGGCCAAGCAGTTCTACCAGAAGTATTGCTCGCAGGGCGGCGCTTCCGGAACGACGGGCGCGCCATGATCAGGCCATCGTGTTTGCTGCTCGCCATGCTGCTTTTCGGCGGCCTGCATGCGCCTGTGCATGCGGAAGTGAAGGACCAGGCGCCGAATGGGTTCACCCTGGAGAACTCGCAGTGGGTGCCTGTCGATTCCGCCACGGCCTGGAAAGCCTTCGTCCACGATGTGGGCAAATGGTGGCCAGCAGACCATAGCTGGTGGGGCGATGCCTCGAAGCTTTCCATTTCCGAAAAAGCCGGCGGCTGCTTTTGCGAAATCAACGGCGCGCAGCAGGCCTGGCACATGACGGTGACCTTCGTCGATCCCGGCAAGCTGATGCGCATGACCGGCGGTCTGGGCCCCTTGCAGGGCATGGGTCTCAGCGGTGCGCTCGAGTGGCGCTTCGTGGAAGAGAAGGACGGCACCCGCATCACTCTGTGGTATCGCGCCGGCGGTTACACGCCCGACGATCTGGGCAAGTTCGTGCCGGTGATCGACAAGGTGCAGGGATTGCAGCTGGGCGGCTTGGCCGATTACTTGCGCAAGCGGAAGCCAACTCCGTAGGTCGGCCCCACGTGGCCGACGCACCGTAAACCGTGATTGCGCGTGCAGTCGGGGACGTAGCCCCGACCTACTAGAAGCTCATGAACAAGCCGCCATTCACCGGCACGTTGGCGCCGGTGATGTAGCCGGCCGCATCGTCGGTCAGGAAAGCGACGGTGCGGGCGATATCGCCCGGTTTGCCCATGCGTCCGGCGGGAATGGCGGCGGTGATCTTCGTCAGCACTTCGGTGGGCATAGCGCCGGTCATCGCGGTTTCTATATAGCCCGGCGAAATGCTATTGACGGTGATGCCCTTGGTGGCGACTTCGCGCGCCAGCGACATGGTGAAACCGTGCAGGCCGGCTTTGGCGGCCGCATAGTTGGTCTGGCCGAAATTGCCGGTCTGGCCGCTGACCGAACTGATATTGACCACGCGCCCGAAGCCGCGCGCCTGCATGCCGTCCACCGCATGCCCGCACAGGTTGAAGGCGCTGCCCAGGTTCACGTCCAGCACCGCATCCCATTGCGCTCGGTCCATCTTGCGCAGGGTCGAGTCGCGGGTGATGCCTGCGTTGTTGACCAGGATATCCAGTGAACCGTGCCGGTTTTCGATGTCGCGCACCAGCAGGCCGCAGCTTTGGTGATCGGCGACATCGGCCGCGGCGAAGTGGATGTCGTGGCCTTCCACTTCCTGCCTGAAAGAGGCGACGCGCTCTTCGCGGGAATCCAGGTCCACTGCGATCACCGTGCGCCCGGCCTGCGCCAGGGCCTTGCAGATTTCGGTTCCCAACCCGCCGATACCGCCGGTGACTACCGCTACGCGCTTGCTCATGCTTTTCGTTTCCGGTTTCATTTCGTCGACATTAAAAAAGCCCGCACAGCGATGTGCGGGCCCGGTATTGCGGTACGGGGCTTGGATTCGGAACTTTCAGCGCGTGCGCGATTTCGGCGCTTCGCGCTGCTGGGTTTCCGGCTTGACCGTCGGCCGGCCCAGGCCGCCGCTGAGGTTGCGCTGGAATTCCTGCCACAGCTCCATGTTGCGTTCGGTCAGCTGGTTCATCATGGTCCAGGGCGTCTGCCCCAGCATGCCGCCCATCTGCTGGCGGAATTGCTGCTGCTGCTCCATGAACAAGGTCATGCTGCGCTCCAGGTAGTTGCCCATGAAGCCCTGCATGGAATCGCCGTAGAAACGGATGATGTGGCTGAGCAGCTGCGTGGACAGGATCGGTTCGCCGTCCTGCTCCTGCTCGGTGATGATCTGCAGCAGCACGGTGCGGGTCAGGTCGTCGCCGGTCTTGGCGTCGCGGACTTCGAAGTCCTCGCCGTCGACGATCAGCTGGCGCACGTCCTCGATGGTGATGTAACTGGAAATTTCGGTGTCGTAGAGACGGCGGTTCGGATACTTCTTGATGATGCGGATCGCAGCCATGGAGCAATCACTCTAAACCAACTGACGTGCAGCATGACGCAGCGCAGCACCGCTTGCAACTGCCGGAGGGTGGGTTTGGCCTGTTCAGGAAGGGTGAAAATGCTGCGCAGCATTTTTGTCGCTCCCGTCCTTGCCAAGGAGGCTCGGAAAGCCCCAGAGCCCTAGGTCATCATCCCAGCGAAAGCTGGGATCCATCTTGATTTTCAAGACCGTCCAGACGAGAGCAAGAGCAAAATGGATCCCAGCTTTCGCTGGGATGACGACGTTAAAGACCGCATGCGGGCACGCCGTGGCGGTTCAGCAAGGGTCCTGGGAGGTCAGCAGGCTACCAACCCATGTACTGCCCACCATTGGCCGACAGGTTGGCGCCGGTGATCCAGCTGGCTTCGTCGGGAATGAAGAAGGACACCGCGTAGGCGATCTCCTCCGGGCTGCCCAGACGGCCGGTGGGGATCTGCGCGACGATCTTGTTGCGCACTTCCTCCGGTACCGCCATCACCATGTCGGTGCCGATGTAGCCGGGCGATACGGTGTTGACGGTGATGCCGAACTTGGCGTTTTCCTGCGCCAGCGAAATGGTGAAGCCGTGCATGCCGGCCTTGGCGGCGGCGTAGTTGGCCTGGCCGTACTGGCCTTTCTGGCCGTTGATGGAGCTGATCTGGATAACCCGGCCCCACTTGCGTTCGCGCATGCCCTCGATCACCGGACGGGTCATGTTGAATACAGAGTTGAGGTTGGTGTTGATGACCTCGTTCCAGTGCTGCGCGGTCATGCGGTGGAAGGTGGTATCGCGGGTGATGCCGGCGTTGTTGACCAGGATATCGACCGGGCCGAGTTTGGCCTCGACCTCGCGCACCAGCGCCTCGGCCTCCTCAGGAGAAGATACGTCGCCCTTGATCGCAGCGATGTCGTAGCCCTGGTCGCGCATCTGTTGCAGCCAGGCCTGGGTTTTTTCCTCGTTGCGGTAGTTGGTGGCTACCTTGTGGCCCATGTCGGCCAATTTCTTGCAGATGGCGGTACCGATGCCGCCGGTGCCGCCGGTTACCAATGCGACGCGTGCTGTCATGTGGGGGTTTCCTTTTCCGCCGGAAAGCGACGGTCTGCAAGGATTCTAGACAGCGTTGGCGTCAGCCGCGTTGTGCAGTGCAGCGAGTGATAAAGATGTCACGCGAGGCAATCGATCGGGGAGAAAAGCCCGCTTCGCCGACGCCAGGAAGGAAGCCGCATCGAAGCTCGCCGCGACCGCGGGGAAAGCCTGTCCCAGTACGAGCCAGGCCGCATGAAGCGCCGGCAGCGGATCGTTCGCGTCGATCGCAGGAGCCTCGGACGATTTGGACAATTTCTGGCCATGGGCATCGACGATGAGCGGCAGGTGCAGGTAGCGCGGCGTCGGCAGCCCCAATGCCTGCTGCAGCAGGATCTGGCGCGGCGTGGAATCGAGCAGGTCGGCCCCGCGCACGATATCGGTCATGCCTTGCGCCGCGTCGTCCACCACCACCGCCAGCTGGTAAGCCCATAAACCGTCGGCGCGCTTGAGAACGAAATCGCCGACCTCGCGCCAGACGTCCTGGGCGATGCCGCCTTGCAGGCCGTCTTCGAAAGAGATCGTGGCGCCTGGGGGCACGCGCAAACGGATGGCCGGATTGGGGCGCTGCGTCTTGCCCGTACAGTGGTGGTGGACGCCATCGCCGGCGGCCAGATCGCTGCGGCTGCAATGGCAGGCGAAGGCTTTGCCTTCGGCGAGCAACCGGTCCAGCGCGTTCTGATAAAGGGCCGAGCGCCGGCTTTGCCATTCCACCGCGCCGTCCGGGTGCAGGCCGAAGGCATCGAGAGTGGCGAGTTGCTGCACGGCAGCGCCAGCGACCTCGCGCGGCGGGTCCAGGTCTTCCATCCGCACCCGCCATTCTCCATGGGCATGGCGGGCCAGCAACCAGCTGCCCAGCGCGGCCACCAGCGATCCCAGATGCAGGGGACCGGTCGGCGAGGGCGCGAAGCGTCCACGGTAGCAAGGGAAGTCGGACATGGGGAAGTGGTTTCGGAAAGCTGAATCGTCGGTCACTTGCGCGCTTGAATTCAACTGCCGCCAACCGCAGATCGGTGTTCGTGGGCCGTTGCGGTCCGCATGCCTACCATCGAAATCCGCCGGAGTCCGTCGTGTTCAACCGCATTGCGTTGTTCCTTGCCACCAACCTGGCAGTCATGCTGCTGGCGGGTGTGGTCATGTCCCTGCTGGGAGTCAACCCCAACCAGATGAGCGGATTGCTGGTGATGGCGGCGATCTTCGGTTTCGGCGGCTCCCTCATCTCGCTGTTGCTGTCCAAGACCATGGCCAAACGCGCCACCGGCGCGCAGGTCATCGTGCAGCCGCGCAACGAGAGCGAACAGTGGCTGCTGGCCACGGTGCAGCGCCAGGCGCAGGCCGCCGGCATCGGCATGCCGGAGGTGGCGGTGTACGACGCGCCGGAAATCAACGCCTTCGCCACCGGCGCCAACCGCAACAATGCGCTGGTGGCGGTGTCGACGGGATTGCTCCGCAGCATGAGCCGCGACGAGGCCGAAGCCGTGCTGGGCCACGAAGTCAGCCATGTGGCCAACGGAGACATGGTCACCATGGCCTTGCTGCAGGGCGTGCTGAACACCTTCGTGATCGTGCTGGCGCGCGTGGTCGGCGGCATCATCGACAGTTATATTTCCGGCAACCGCGAGAGCCGCGGTCCGGGTTTGGCCTACTACTTGATCGTCATGGCGCTGGAGCTGGTGCTGGGCCTGTTCGCCACCATGATCGCGATGTGGTTCTCGCGCCGTCGCGAATTCCGCGCCGATGCCGGCGGCGCTTCGCTGGCCGGCCGCCAGAAGATGATCGCCGCCCTGGAGCGCCTGGACGCCAGCCACCGGCCGAGCACGTTGCCGGCGCAGGTGGAGGCCTTCGGCATCGCCGGCGGCATCGGCCAGGGCCTGAAGAAGCTTTTCCTGAGCCACCCGCCGATGCAGGAGCGAATCGCCGCTCTGCGCAACCAGGCCAGCGTCGTCAACTGATACAGGCGGCCGCTTCGGCAAGGAAAAGAAAAAGCCCGCTGCAAAGCGGGCTTTATTCTTTGGGGCCATGGCGCGGGAATCAGGAGAAGTCGTAGTTCATCAAGCCCGAAGGCGCAGCCAGGAAGAACCCTTCCACGTAGTCCACGCCCGCGCCGAACAGGAAGCTCATGGTGGCCGCGTCCTGCACGTATTCGGCGATGGTGGCCATGCCTTCGGCGCGCGCGCTCGGCGATCTCGCGGATCTTCGGCTGGTGTTCGGTCATTTTGGCCTGGTCTTCGGTGAAGCCGCGGTCGACCTTGAGGAACGCCGGTTTGAAGTGGGCGAGCAATTGGAACGAGTCCAGACCGGAACCGAATTTCTCCAGGCCCACCTTGCAGCCCAGGCGCGAAGCGCCGGCCAGGAACTCCTGCGCCTGCCGCAGGTGGGTGAACACCTTGGCCTCCTGCACCTGCAACCACAGCCGTTCGCCGGGCACGCCGTGTTCGGCGAGTTGCTGCCCGATCAGCGACAACAGGCGATCGTCGGCGAAAGAGAACGGGCTGATCTTGACCAGCATCCGCGTCTCGTGTCCGGCGCGCATGCGTTCGCCCAGGATCTGGATGGAGCGCTTCACCACCCAGCGGTCCAGCGCATCCAGCATGCCTTCGTCCTCGGCGATGCCAAGGAAGGCGTGCGGTTGCACCAGTTCGCCTTCGTTTTCCAGGCGCAGGAAAGCTTCGTAGAACTCGCCCGGCTCGCCTTGCAGGCTGACGACCGGCTGGTAGTGCAGGGCGAAGCCGTCGTGTTCCAGGGCTTCGCGCATCAGCCTGACCCAGCTCTGCACGCGTTCTTCCTCGGCGCGATCGACCGCGCCGGGGTCGAAGATTTCGCTGCGGTTGCCGCCCAGCGCGCTGGCGTTCTGCAGGCTTTCGCTGGCGCGGTTGAGCACCTGGCCGACGGTGGCGATTTTCTCGCCGATCTGCACGCCGCCGATACTGGCGGTGATGACGGCCGAACGACCGCCGACGTTGATCACGTGCGAAGCGAAAGCGGCGCGCACGCGCTCGCTGAGATCGGCGGTCTGCGCGTGGTCGCCCTTGAGCAGCAGGGCGAAACTGCGCTCGCCGAAGCGGGCGGCGGCGACGTCGTCGCTCAGCGTATCGCTGAGGCGCGCGGCCAGCGCTGCGATCAGCGCGTCGGCCGAATCCAGGCCGAAATCCTGCAGCAGGCGCTGATAGTGGTCCGGTTCGATCAGCAGCAGGGCGTGCTGGCCCTCGCCGCGCGCGGCTTCGCCGACCGCGTTTTCCAGGGCGTGCAGGAAGGTCGGACGGTTCAACAGGCCGGTGACCATGTCGCGCTGGCGCAGGCCTTCGACTTCGCGCGCCAGTTCCGGGTCCTGCTCGAATTCGCGGCGGCGGAACACCACCTGCACGCACGACTCGCCTTCGTAGCTGGCGGTGGCGAATTCCAGCGAGGCCGGGAAGCTTTGCCCCTCCAGCGTGCGGGCTTCCAGTTCGAAGCGCGCCGGCGCCTCGCCCTTGCTCAGCTTCTTCAGCAGCAGTTTGAACTCGGCCACGTACTGAGGCGCGACCAGGTCCAGCAGCGACAGGCCTTCCACGTCCTCGAACGACTCGAAGCCGAACATCTCCAGATAGGCCTCGTTGGCCCGGATATGCATGCCTTCGTGGATGTAGGCGATAGGGTCGCGCGAAGAGGCGATCAGGGCGTCGCAGCGGCGTTCGGTCTCGCGCAGCTGGGCTTCCAGCAGGCGCAGGGCGCGACGCGCTTCCAGATCCGCCCATTCCGATTGCAGCACCTTGAGCAGGTGCTCGTTGCGGCCGCGTATGGCCACGGCGCGCGCGCCCAGGGCCAGGTCGCCGATGAATCCGGTTTCGTCGATGGAATCGGCCAGCGCGATCACCGGGATGTCCTTGCCGCTGGCGGCCGCCTGCGCCAGCACGGCCTCGAGCGAAATCGTCCGCGAGGACTTGGCGGCCAGCACCAGGTCGATGGGCTGGGAAGCCAGCGTGGCGGCCAGTTCGGCTATATCGAGCGGGCGGTGGGGACGGATGGCGATGCCGCCGTTGCGGAATGCGCTGACGACCGCTTCGGCGTCTTCGCCGCTGTCGTCGACGATCATCAATCGAATCGTGGTGTCTTTGCCGATCTGCATGCAGCGTATCCGCCGGGGGAGCGGGTTTAATACACGATGAGTGCAAAGGCGTCCATCTTGGAGTTCGCCGAAGTGGGCGCTCAGTCCCGCCTTCGGCGTCGGCCGGGGTCAGAGCGGACGCTTTCCGGTGTCGCCGGCCACCTCGCGCACCAATCTGGGCACCAGATAGCCGGACACGCGGGCGGCGAGGGCGGCATGCAGCTTCTTGGCTTCATGGTCGGGAACCTCGAAATGGGCCACGCCCGCCACCCGGTCCAGCTGATGCAGATAGTAGGGCAGCACGCCGGCGGCGAAGCTGCGCTCGCCCAGTTCGGCCAGGGCCTGGACGCTGTCGTTGACTCCGCGCAGCAGTACCGCCTGGTTGAGGAGCTGCGCGCCGGTACCGCGCAGGTCGGCCATCGCGGCATCCACCCGGGCGTCGAACTCGTTGGCGTGGTTGGCGTGCAGCACCACCGCCACCGGCCAGGGCAGGCGGGCCAGCCACTGGAGCAGACCGGCGTCCACGCGCTCGGGCAGGACTACCGGCAGGCGGGTATGGATGCGCAGCCGCTTGAGGTGCGGGATGCCTTTCAGCGCTTCGGTGAGCTCGGCCAGCTTGGAAGTGGCCAGGGACAAAGGATCGCCGCCGGACAGGATCACTTCCTCGATGCTGGCGTCGGCGCCGATCGATTCCACGGCTTCGCGCCAGCCCGCACGCGCCGCGGTTTCCTCCGCATATGGGAAGTGGCGGCGGAAACAGTAGCGGCAGTTGACCGCGCAGCTGCCGGTGGCCACCAGCAGGGCGCGGCCCCGGTACTTCCGCAGCAGTCCGATGCCGGCGCGCGCGCCGGCATCGCCCACCGCATCGAGCGAGTCGAAGCCCGCCACCGTCCGCATTTCATCGTCCAGCGGCAGCACCTGGCGCAACAGCGGGTCGTGGGCGTCGCCTTTGCGCATGCGGGCCACGAATCCGCGCGGCACCCGCAGCGGGAACTGCGCCGCGGCGGCCTCGGAAATCCGGCCGGAGAGCGCTTCCAGTCCCAGCATCGACAGCAATTCCCGCGGGTCGCGCACCGCTTCGCGCCACAGCTGTTGCCAGCGGGCGGGCTGCGAAGAAGGTGGGGACAGGGGACTGGCGTGTAAGGAAACGGTGGCTGCGGGTATCATTGGCGGTCTGAAAACAAGCGCCTGCCGGTCCCGGCGGGCTTCCCATTCTATCCGGCCGGCCGCGACCTGCGGCGGGCTTGCCTTACCTTCAGGAGTTTCCCCATGGCCAGCTATGGCATGAACGACGTCAAGACCGGACAGAAGATCCTGGTCAACAACGAGCCCTGCGTCATCACCGAGACCGAATACGTCAAGCCCGGCAAGGGCCAGGCCTTCACCCGCATCAAGTACCGCTTCATCAAGTCGGGCCGCGTGGTGGAAATGACCATGAAGGCGACCGACGACGTGGAAGCGGCCGACGTGGTCGACACCGACATGCAGTTCCTCTATGCCGATGGCGAGTACTGGCATTTCATGCAGCCGGAGACTTTCGAACAGGTCCAGGCCGACAAGACCGGCGTGGGCGATGCGGCCAAGTATCTGAAGGGCGAAGAGCAGTGCGTGGTGACCTTGTGGAACGGCGTGCCGATCCAGGTGACCCCGCCCAACTTCGTCGAATTGAAGATCGTGGAGACCGATCCGGGCGTCCGCGGCGACACCTCCGGCGGCGGCGGCAAGCCGGCCACCCTGGAAACCGGCGCGGTCGTGCGCGTGCCGCTGTTCGTCAACCAGGACGAAATCATCAAGGTCAACACGCGCACTGGCGAATACGAGTCGCGGGTTAAGTAAGCCATATGACAGAGGCCGCCCGCGAAGCCTGCGACCTTCTCATAGAAGCCGGCCATGTCGTGCCGGTCGAACCACATGGCGTGGTGCTGGAAAACCACGCCGTGGCGGTTTCGCAAGGCAGGATCGTGGCGGTACTGCCGGCCGCCGAAGCGCACGCGCGCTTCGACGCGGCGGAAATCGTGTCGCGGCCGGAAGCGGCCCTGATCCCCGGCTTGATCAACTCCCACGCCCACAACCCGATGACCCTGCTGCGCGGCGTCGCCGACGACCTGCCGCTGAAAGTCTGGTTGCAGGAGCATATCTGGCCGATCGAGGGTGCGGTGATCGGCCCGGAATTCGTTGCCGACGGCGTGGCCCTGGCCATCGCCGAGATGCTGCGCGGCGGCACTACCTGCTGCAACGAGAACTATTTTTTCCCGGATGTGCAGGCCGCGACCTACAAGCGCTACGGATTCCGCGCGCGCGTGGGTCTGCCGGTGATCGATTTCCCCACCGCCTGGGCCAAATCGGACGACGAATACTTCGCCCGCGCCGGCGAAGTGCACGACCAGTGGCGCGACGACTCGCTGATCGCCACTGCCTTCGCTCCGCATGCGCCCTATACCGTGTCCGACGCCAATTTCGAGCACATCCGCATGCTGGCCGACCAGCTGGATCTGCCCGTGCATCTGCACCTGCACGAGACCGCGCAGGAAGTCGCGCAATCGCAGCAGAAGCACGGCCAGCGTCCCATTGGCCGCCTGGACCGGCTGGGACTGATCAACGACCGCCTGATCGCGGTGCACATGACCCAGTTGACGGAAGCGGAGATCCATCTGTGCGCCGAGCGCGGCGTATCGGTGGTGCATTGCCCCGAATCCAACCTCAAGCTGGCCTCCGGTTTCTGCCCGGCCTGCGCCTTGCAGAAGGCGGGCGTGAATCTGGCCATCGGCACCGACGGCGTGGCCAGCAACAACGACCTGGACATGTTCGGCGAAACGCGCACTGCGGCGATCCTGGCCAAGGCGGTGGCCGACGATGCCGCCGGCTTCGATGCTTTCAGTGCGTTGCGCGCGGCCACGCTGGGCGGCGCCAAGGCGATGGGCTTCGACCATCTGGTGGGTTCTATCGAGCCCGGCAAGCAGGCCGACCTGGTATGCGTCGACCTTTCCGCGCTGGAAACCCAGCCGCTGCACCATGTGGTGTCGCAACTCATCTACGCCACCGGCCGCCACCAGGTCAGCGATGTCTGGATCGCGGGCAAGCCCAAGCTGGCCCGGCGCGAGCTGGTCGACATGGACATGGCTGGAATACTGGCCAACGCCAAACAATGGCAGGCGCGCATCGCCGCCATCCTGCGTTGACCCCATCGGATTCAGGAAGCTACGCATGACCGGTTCCAACGCCCACGCCAAGGAAAACTTCGATCAGGCCGAACTGGACAAGTTCGGCGCCCTGGCCAATCGCTGGTGGGATCCGCAGGGTCCGCAGAAAGCGTTGCACGCACTCAATCCGGTACGGCTGGACTATGTGAAGCAACGCGTCGCGCTGCATGGCGCCGCGGTGCTGGACGTGGGTTGCGGCGCCGGCCTGCTCAGCGAGGCGCTGGCCAGAGAAGGCGCGCAGGTCACCGCCACCGATCTGGCTCCGGAGCTGATCAAGGTGGCCAAGCTGCACAGGCTGGAATCGCAGGTCAGCGTCGATTACCGGTTGCAGTCGGTCGAGTCGCTGGCAGCGGAGCGGCCCGGCAGCTTCGATGCGATCACCTGCATGGAAATGCTGGAGCACGTTCCCGATCCGGCCGCCATCGTCGCCGCTTGCGCGACCTTGCTGAAACCCGGCGGACAATTGTTCCTTTCCACGCTTAACCGCACGCCGGCCGCCTTCGCGCTGGCCATCGTCGGTGCGGAATACGTGGCGCGGTTGCTGCCCAAAGGCACCCACCACTACCAGGATTTCATCAAGCCTTCCGAGCTGGCCGCCTGGCTGCGCGCCGCCGGGCTGCAGTTGGAAGACGTCAGCGGCCTGGCCTACGAACCCTGGCGCAACGCCGCGCGCATCATCGGACGCACTGATGTGAACTATCTGGTCTGTGCGGTGAAGCCGGGAATCGGGAATGGAGAATAGGGAATTGGAGAGGCAGGCAAGCGGCTTTTCGTTCCCCCGCGCTGTATTGTTCGATCTGGATGGCACCCTGCTGGACAGCGCGCCGGACATGCTGGCCACCGCCAACCTTCTGCGCGATGCGCACGGATTGGCGCCGATGCCGCTGGCGCAGATACGCCCGCACGTCTCCAAGGGTTCGCGGGCGATGCTGGCCGCTGCCTTTCCGCATATAGATGCGACCGCGCGCGAGGCGATGGTGCCGCTGTTTCTGGAAACCTACCTGCAGCAACTGGGCAGGCACAGCGTGCTGTTCGGGGATATCGAAGCGATGCTGGCGGCGCTGGAAGCCGATGGCGCGGCCTGGGGCATCGTCACCAACAAGCCCGAATACCTGGCGCGCGAAATCCTGCCGCAACTCGGCTGGGAAACGCGCTGCGCGGTGCTGATCGGCGGCGACACCCTCGCCGAAAAAAAACCGCATCCGCTGCCGTTGCTGGTGGCGGCCGAGCGCATGGGCTTCGCTGCAGGCCAATGCGTCTACGTGGGCGACGACGAGCGCGATATCCAGGCCGCTCGCGCCGCAGGCATGCCTTCGATCGCCGCGTTGTGGGGATACCGGCAGGATCACGAAGACCCTGTGAAGTGGGGCGCGGATGCTGTGCTGCAGTTCCCCTCCGACCTGCTGGATGCCCGCAACTGGCCGCAGTCCCTGTAGGAGCGGCGTAAGCCGCGACCGGAACGTCGAAGTGCCCCGGAAGAATCGACGGGTTTCCATTGCGCCGGTCGCAGCTTACGCAGCTCCTACAATTACGATATGACCGACTCGACCGCACTCGACAGCTTCCTGGACAAATGGCGCACCCGCTGGCCGGAATGGCGCGTGGTCGAAGTATTCGTTCCCGTTGCCCAACGCCAGCTCGCCGTCGCCTGGTTCGCCTTGCTGCAGGAATTCACCGATGCGATGAACATCGCCGGCGATCCCTTGCCGGCCGACGCCAAGCTGGCATGGTGGGGCGAGGAACTGCGCGACTGGAGCAGGCAGCGCTCCCGGCATCCGCTGGGCCGCGTGCTGGAGCCGCACCGCGCGCCCTGGTTCGAACTGGCCGAGACGCTTCCGGTCCTGATCCGGTTGCGCGAACGTCCCCAGGACCCGGCGGCGGCATTCGAGCTGGTACGGCCCCTGGCAACGGCTGTCGCCAATGCGGAGTCCGCCTTGTTCGGCTTCGCCACGGGAGGCCAACCGCTGGTTCAGTCGATCGGCGCCCAGTGGCTGGCGACTCGGCTGGAGGGGGCAGGGGATGCGGCGGTGCCCGTCCATTCCGGCAACCGCGCAGATTCCTCCCAGCTCGGCTGGTCCCGGCAATTGCTCGAACAATGGCCCGTACGCAACGGCGGCGCCGTTCCCCGCAGGCTTTGGGGGGCGCTGGCCCGGTCGCGGTTGCGGCGTTTCACCAAGGCTGGGGAAGGTTCTGCGCCCCTGTCGCCGGTGCGCGCGCTGTGGCTGGGATGGCGCATGGCAAGGCGGCGCTGACGTAACGGACCGTTGCAGGGGCGGCCGGTCCCCAGCCGGTACAATTCACGTCTGACCCGCCCCCACGGTTTGCCAAGATGTCCGCTTCACGTCCCCTGGTTCCACGCACAGACCTTCCCGATGTCGCCGGCCATGCCGTGCCTCTGGCGCGCCCGCTGGACTGGGTAGGCATGGAAGGCATCGCCTTGCCGGTGCGGGTATCCGATGGCGCGGGCGGGCAGTTGCAGGTCGCCGCCAATATCGATCTGTCGGTGAACCTGTCCAATCCCGACGCGCGCGGCATCCACATGTCGCGCCTGTACCTGCAATTGCAGGAAGGCCTGGCGCGCGAAGCCATCACTCCAGCCGGTCTGCGCCACCTGCTGCAGGAAAGCATCGCCTCGCAATCGGGCCTGGCTTCGCGGGCGCGGCTGAAGATCCGCTACGAAGCGCTGCTGCAGAGGCGTGCGCTGGAGAGCGAATTCACCGGTTGGAAACGCTATCCGGTGGAGATCGAAGCCACCTTGAGCGAGGGCCATCTGCATCTTGCGCTTGGTTTCTCGCTGGAATACTCCAGCACCTGCCCGGCGTCGGCCGCGCTGTCGCGCCAGGCCAACGCCGAGCGCTTCTCCGGGGATTTCGCCGCCGCGCGTCCGCTGTCGGTGGAAGTGGTGCGC
This sequence comes from Pseudoxanthomonas sacheonensis, assembly GCF_010093305.1. Taxonomy (GTDB): domain Bacteria; phylum Pseudomonadota; class Gammaproteobacteria; order Xanthomonadales; family Xanthomonadaceae; genus Pseudoxanthomonas_A; species Pseudoxanthomonas_A sacheonensis. Next base: position 61,122 of record NZ_PDWS01000010.1, read on the forward strand.
GACTGGTTGGAATCCGAACGCGGCATGGCCGCCACGCCGCATGCGCAGCGCAGCCGCGCGCAGGTGCGGGTGGAGCTGCGCGCGCAGTTCGACGAACTGCCGCTGGTGCCGTTGATCGACGCATTGGAAGCGGCCCTGGCCACGCCGGTGCAGACTGCGGTCAAGCGCGTCGACGAGCAGGCCTTCGCGCGCCTGAACGCGGAAAACCTGATGTTCTGCGAAGACGCTGCCCGCCGGGTGGCCTCGGTGCTTTCCAGCGATGCTCGCGTGGAGCACTACGAAGCCACCGTGTCGCATTTCGAAAGCCTGCATCCGCACGATGCGGTGGCACGCGTCAGCGGCACGAATCCCTGACAGCCATCATCGTCCGGGTGCATCGGGTGCGTGGATGTGGCGTAGGAGCGACGTAAGTCGCGAAGGATTTTTGTTTCGAAAGGCCCATTCGCGACTTACGTCGCTCCTACGGCTCTATTTTCGCTCCAGCACCAGCAGCGGGTCGATGCGCACGTCGAACCAATTCATCCCCCAATGCAAATGCGGCCCGGTTGCGCGCCCGGTCGCGCCGACTGCAGCGATGACCTGTCCCTGTTCGACTCTGTCGCCCACCTTCACATCGATACGCGACAGATGCAGGAAGTTGGAGCTGACGCCGAAGCCGTGATCCAGCAGCAATGTGCCGCCGGTGAGGTAGAGATCGGGCGCGGCGAATGTCACCACGCCGGCCGCAGGCGCCTTGACCGGGGTGCCGGCGGGCACGGCGATATCCATGCCCGAATGCCCAGCGCCTGGCTGCCCGTTGTAGACACGGGCATTGCCGAAGCGGCCGCTGATACGTCCCTGCACCGGCCATACGAAGGGTTTTGCGAAATCGGTGCGGTCGTCGTCGCGCGCCCTGGCGGCGGTCACCAGCGCCTGTTCGCGCTTGATCCTTTCGGCGATGGCAGGCGGCGGGTTGACGGTTTTGGGCGGCACGCCGTCGACCTTTTCTTCGGGCCACTGGCGAGGCGTCACCACGATCTGAGCGGCGTCGCGGATTCCATCCGGCCGCTTGACCTCGACTTCCAGCGGCCCGGATTCATCGCGGCCCACGCCGAACACCACCGTACCGTAGCCGCTGACCCGCAGGTTGCGCCCGGCGTAGCGCACCTCGCTGCCGGGCGGCACCTTGCCCAGCACCAGTGCGCCTTGCTGCACGCTGGCGGGAAAGACGATCTTCGAGTCTTGCGGCGGATCCTGTTGCGCGGAAACCGAGGAGGGAAGCAGGGCCAGCCAAAGCAGCAGAGCAATAGCCGCCTTCAACGATCGAACTCCAACCGCTGTCCGTTCGGCGTGCCCACCAGGTGCTCGCCATTCCATACCATGCGTCCGTTGACCCAGGTCGCGCCGATGCGCGACTGGAAAGTGGTGCCTTCGAAAGGCGACCAGCCGCACTTCGACAGCACATCCTCGCGGCGTACGGTGAACGGGTCGTTCTCCACCAGCACCAGGTCGGCCCAGTAGCCTTCGCGCAAGTAGCCGCGTTCCTTGACGTCGAACAGCTGCGCCGGCGCATGGGAGACCTTGTTGACGATCTGCGCGACGGTCGATTTCTTTTCGTGCACCAGTTCCAACGCCGCCACCAGCGCGTACTGCACCAGCGGCAAGCCGGAAGGCGCCTGCGAATAGGCCCTGGATTTCTCTTCCAGCGTATGCGGCGCATGGTCGGTGGCCAGCACGTCGATGACGTTGTCGGCCAGCGCGCGGATCAACGCTTCGCGGTCGCTGGCGTCCTTGATCGCGGGGTTGCACTTGATCAGGTTGCCCAGGCGCCCGTAGTCGCTGCGGTCGAAGCGCAGGAAGTGGATGCAGGTCTCGGCGGTGATCCGCTTGCGCACGCCGTCGCTGCGCACCAGCGGGCCGGCCTGGAACAGCGCCAGCTCGTCGGCGGTGGAGATATGCAGCACATGCAGGCGTGTGTCGTGCTTGCGCGCAAGCGACAGCGCAAGCCGCGTGGACTTGATGCAGGCCTCGCGCGAGCGGATGTCCGGATGGCATTCCACCGGAATATCCTCGCCGTAGCGCACCTTGAACAACGCCAGGTTGGCGTCGATGGTCGGCGTGTCTTCGCAGTGGGTGATGATGGGCGTGGGCGCTTCGCGGAAGATGGCGTCCAGGGTGTCCGGGTCGTCGACCAGCATGTTGCCGGTGGAAGCGCCCATGAACACCTTGATGCCCGGCGCAGTCTTGGGATCCAGCGTGCGCACCGCTTCCAGGTTGTCGTTGCTGGCGCCCAGATAGAAGCCGTAGTTGCCCCAGGCGCGGCCGGCGGCGCTCTGGTACTTGGCTTGCAGCGCGTCGGCATCCAGGGTGGGCGGATTGGTGTTGGGCATGTCCATGAAAGTGGTCAGGCCGCCGGCCGCGGCCGCTCCCGATTCGCTGGCGATGTCGCCTTTGTGGGTCAGGCCGGGTTCACGGAAATGCACTTGGTCGTCGATCATTCCGGGCAACAGCCAGCGTCCGCCGGCTTCGATCACCTGATCGCCGGGTTGCGCGCTCAGCTGCCCGCCCACGTGAGTGATGCGGCCGTTGGCGAAACGCAGGTCGCCGTCGAACTCGCGGCCTTCGTTGACCAGGCGGGCGTTGACTATCAGGGTGCCGGGCATCAGGGGGTTCCTGTGGACGGGGAGGGGGGAACGGGCTTTTCAGGCACGGGATCGTGCCCGCCCGGATGGAAAGGATGGCAGCGGCCGACGCGCCGCAGCGCCAGCCAGCCGCCCTTCAGCGGGCCGAAGCGACCGATGGCCTGCATCGCATATTCCGAGCAACTGGGCGCAAAGCGGCAGCGCGGCCCTAGCAATGGACTGATGAAGCGCTTGTAAAACCGCAGAAGGAGAATAAGGAAACGACCAACCATGCACCGATGATATGCGAGTTGGGTGGAGAGTTCATTGAGCCGGTGGTTGCCGCACCCGAGCGGGTAGGCTATAAAGACGCCCCCTTCCCGGGCCCGGGAAGTTGAAGGAAGTGCTTTTCGTGGCTGCAAAGAAACCTGCGAAGAAGGCCGTCAAGCCGGCCAAGAAACCCGCCAAGCCCGTCGCCAAGAAGCCTGTCGCCAAGCCCGTTGCGGCCAAGAAACCGGCGGCCAAGCCTGCTGCCAAGAAGGCGCCGGCCAAGAAGCCGGCCGCCAAGAAAGCTCCGGCCAAGCCGGCCGTCGCCAAGAAGGCTGCCCCGGTCCAGAAGGCCGCAGCCAAAAAGGCGCCCGCCGCAAAAGCCGCACCGGCCAAGAAGCCGGCAGCGCAGAAGCCCGCAGCCAAGGCTGCTGCGAAGCCTGCGGCCGCCAAACCTGCCGCTCCCTCCAAGTCTTCCGTCAAATCCGTACCGAAGCCGGCCGCCAAGCCGGTTACGGCCAAAGCGACTCCTGCCAAGACCGCCCCCCCGGCTGCTGGCCGTGCCGAAGCGCCAGTTCCCAAGGCTGCTGCAACCCCGGCACCGGCGCCAGCCGTCCAACCGACTCCCACAAAACCCGTGCCTTCCCCCAAAACCTCCAAAAACGCAAAATCCGTCGCCGCCGTTCCGGCCCCAGTCGCCAAGGCTCCCATCCCTCGTCCCGTGGGCAAGGTGGCCGTTGCCGTGGTTTCCAAGCCTTCGGCCACGCCCGCGCCGCGCGGCAAGGTCAAGGTGGTGCCGTACAAGACCGATGAAGCGACCGGCCGTCCCCTCATTCCCGATGGCTACAGGCCGGCGGCGGACGAGGAATACATGAGCACTCTGCAGCTGGAGTATTTCCGCCAGCGCCTGCTCACCTGGCGCGCCGATCTGGTCGAAGAATCCAAGCAGACCATCGAGAACCTGAAGGACGAAGTGCGCGACGTCGGCGACGAAGCCGAGCGCGCCACCCGCGAAACCGAGAACTCGCTGGAATTGCGCACCCGCGACCGCTACCGCAAGCTGATCGGCAAGATCGACAGCACGCTCAAGCGCCTGGATGGCGGGGACTACGGTTACTGCGCCGATACGGGCGAGGAAATCGGCCTGGAGCGTCTGGAAGCGCGTCTGACCGCCGAGCGCACCATCGATGCGCAGGAGCGCTGGGAGCATCTGCAGAAGCAGCAGGGAGACTGATCACTGCGTCTGCTTAAATCTGTTGCAGAGTTTCAAAAAAGCCCCGCATCGCGGGGCTTTTTCTTGCCGTCATCCCAGCGCAAGCTGGGATCCATCTTGATCTTGATTCTGCTCTTGCTCCCGCTTCTGCCTCCTCCCTTGCGCGCAGCGCAGGGGAGGATTGAGGAGGGGTGCTCTTGATCTTGCTCTGGTTTTTGCTTGTGCCTCAAAGCAAGAGCGTTTCGCGCTAACGCGCGAGTCACTTTTCTTTGAACGGCAAAGAAAAGTAACCAAAAGAAAGCCGCCCTAACGTCGCGCCCAACGATAGAGCCGTTGGGTCCGCAAGCAGGCCAGGAATTTCCGTAAGACACATCCTGTGTCTACGGAAACGGCGCACATCCCTGTGCGCCGCCCCTTCGGGGTTGATCCCGACCTGCTTGCCGCGTCTCACGGGATAATGAAGCTAAAAGCAAGGGCCGAACCTATCCTTTATGCCCCATCGGCCTGAAAACCAACCTTCCTATGCGAGCCATCGCAATAAGGCTTGTTCTGCGAATGCCCGCAGCGGCAAAGCCAGGTTTCGCCGACCCGATTGATCGTGTGGCCGGTTCCGCTGACGATTTCCAGATTGCCGCTGACTTTCAGCGGTCCGTTGAGTTGCGGCGCCACTTCAAGCGTGCCCGCGCGTGCGGCCAGCGCTTCGGAAGGCTTGATCGCGGGTTCACCGGTCGCCCGGAAACCGCCTTCGGCATGGCTGTTGTCGCAGTAGGGTTTGTTCTTGGACAGGCCGCAGCGGCACAAGGTCGCGCGCAAGCCCTGATCCTCGCCGGCGATGCGCAGCGGCGCGTTGAAGGCCAGCGGTCCGTCTTCGCGTATGCGTACTGTGTTGACCAGCGGCGGCGGCTCTCCGTTCTGCCCATCGAGGCGCTCGTAGCGGATCGCGCCGGAAGGGCAGATGCGGGCGGTGAGCGCTACTTCATCGGCGGAAACGGCGTCGGGATGGATCCATTCGCCCTCCACGTTGGGGACGAACACATCCGGGTGGGTCAACACGCAATTGCGCGAATGGATGCAGCGTGTGCCGTCGAAATGGATGACGACCTGCTTGCCGCGAACGGTTTCGGTACCCATGGCATGACTCGGCTTTGGGGAGAGCCCAAGTTTACGCCGGAGCGGCCCGGGGTTATTGCAGATCCTGCAGATCCAGCCGCCGCAGCTTCGGCGCCTTCCATGCGGTGACGCCCACTACGGCCAGAGTCATGCAGCCGCCGAATATCACCGAGGGCACAAGCCCCAGCAGCTTTGCCGCCAGCCCCGACTCGAACGCGCCCAGTTCGTTGGAAGAGCCGATGAAGATGCCATTGATGGAAGAAACCCGGCCGCGCATTTCGTCCGGCGTGGCCAGCTGCAGGATGGTCGAGCGCAGCACCACCGATACGCCATCGCACATGCCCGAAAGCGCCAGCATCAGCACCGACAGCCAGAATTCGCGCGACAGCGCGAAGCCGATGATGCACAGACCGAAGCCTGCGACCGCATACAGCAGCAGGCGTCCGGCGTTGCGCTTGGGCGGATGCCGGGCCAGCCATAGGCCCACCAGGACAGCGCCTGCGGCGGGCGCAGCGCGCAGGATGCCCAGCGCTTCGGGACCGTAGTGCAGGATGTCGTGGATGAAGGCCGGCAGCAGCGCCACCGCGCCGCCGAACAGCACCGAGAACATGTCCAGCGCCTGCGCGCCCAGCACGACCTGGTTGTTGAACACGAAACGCAGGCCTTCGCCGATGCTCTTGAAGATGGGCGCGCGCTCCGGCGGGGAAGGCGGCTCGGTGACGCGCAGGGAAACGATAGCGATCGCGGCGGCCGCGGCGAAACCGGCGGCGACCAGATAAGCCAGCGTATTGCCGCCCCAGGCCACCAGCAATCCGCCCATGGCCGGTCCCAGCACCAGGCCCGTCTGCATCACTACGCTGCCTATGCCCGCGCCGCGCGCGTACTGCTCGCGTGGCAGCACGCGCGCGAACAGCGCCGTGTACACCGGCGCCAGGAAAGCGCGCACCACGCCGTTGACGGCGATGGCCGCGTAGATGGTGAGGGTGCCGAAGGAAGGAATGCGTCCGCTGGCCACGCCCGCCAGGGTCAGCGTGGTCAACAGCAAGCCCAGGCAGGCATACATGCCCAGCCTGCGCCGGCGCATGTGGTCGACCGCATAGCCGGCGAACAGAGCGAAGCAAAAGTAGGGGATGACCTCGGTCAGCCCGATCAAGCCCAGCGCCAATGCGTCGCGGGTGATCTGATAGATATGCCAGCCTACGGTCACCGCCACGATCTGGTAGGACAGCATCGCCAGCAGGCGGTACACCAGCAAGCCGATGAAGCCACGGTTGCGCAGCGGCGAAACCGGTGTCGTGGCGGCATCGCTCATGCGTGATTTCGCGCGGTGTCCTGAATGAAGGCAAGAATCGCGGCCAGCCCGTTGCTGCGTGTCGGCGACAGATGCTTGGCCAGGCCGATGTCGGCGATGTAATCCGGCTGCGTGGCCAGGATCTCGGCGGCCGAGCGGCCGGAGTACACACGCAACGCCAGATAGATCAGGCCCGAGACGATGGCCGAGTCGCTGATGGCGCTGAAATCCAGGCGCTCCGCGTCGCCTTGCGGCACGATCCAGACCAGCGACTGGCAACCGAGCAGGCGATTTTCCTCGGTCTTCCACTCTTCAGGGAAGGCGGGCAGCTTGCGTCCCAGGTCGATCAGGTACTGGTAGCGCTCGGACCAGTCGCCGAAGAAGCCGAACTCTTCCTTGATGGCGAGCTGGGCTTCGGCGGGGGTGGATTCGAGGGGGAAGATCGTGTCAGTCATCGAGAAGCCAAGAATTCAGCGGATTTTTGAGCCCCTCTCCCTTCGGGAGAGGGGTTGGGGTGAGGGTACGGCGAAGTGAAGATGGCGCCGAAGCTGTATGAATGAGGAGCTGATCATTGCGCCCGTCAGGGCCACAAATATCACTTCGCCGTACCCTCATCCGCCCTACGGGCACCCCGTATCGAGTACGGGGCAGGCTCTTCTCCCAGAGGGAGAAGGGGAAAGTCATCAACCACGCTTCCAGCGTACGCCCTGTGCCGTGTCTTCCAGCAAAACGCCTTCGGCGGCCAGCTGGTCGCGGATGGCGTCGGAGCGTGCGAAATCGCGATTGCTCTTGGCAGTGTTGCGTTCGTCGATGAGCGACTGGATGCGCGCATCGTCGTCGCCTGAAGCGCCTCGACCGAACCAGTCCGCCGCTTCCTGCTGCAACAGGCCCAATGCCAGGCCCGCGCCAAGCAACTCCGATTTCAGACGTGCCTTGTCCTCGGACGTGATCGCCTTGCGCGCTTCGCCGGCGATGCGCGACAGTTCGGCGAGCGCTTGCGGAGTATTCAGGTCGTCGTCCAACGCGGCTTCCACAACAGCAGGAATCCCGGCCTCGGCCTGGACGTCTGCCAGGTCGCGCAACGTCCCATACAGCCGGTCCAGCGTGCGCACCGATTGTTCGATCAAACTCTCGGACCATTCCAGCGGCTGCCGGTAATGCGCGGAAAGAAGCGCATAGCGCAGCGCTTCCGGCGGATGCTGCTTCAGCAGCTCATGCACGCGCTCCACATTGCCTACCGACTTGGACATCTTGGCGCCGCCGAAATTCAGCATGCCGTTGTGCACCCAGAAACGGGCAAAGATCCTGCCGCCGTGGGCGCATTCGCTCTGCGCGATCTCGTTTTCGTGGTGCGGAAACTGCAGATCCACGCCGCCGGCATGGATGTCGATGGTTTCGCCGAAGATCGCCTCGATCATCGCCGAGCATTCGATATGCCAGCCCGGGCGGCCCCGGCCCCACGGCGATTCCCAGCCGGGAAGATCGTCGCTGGAAGGCTTCCACAGCACGAAATCGCCGGGATCGCGTTTGTACGGAGCCACTTCCACCCGTGCGCCGGCCAGCATTTCCTCCGGATCGCGGCGGGAAAGCTTGCCGTAATCCGGGAAGGTCGCCACCGCGAACAGTACGTGGCCTTCGGCGGCGTAGGCATGACCGGTTTCGATCAGGCGCTCGATCATGGCGATGATGTGGGGCACATGGGCGGTCGCTTCGGGCTGCAGGTCCTGCGGCACCACGCCCAGGCCGGCCATGTCCTCGCGGTAGGCGGCCGCGTATTTGTCCGTGATCGCGGAAATCGGCACCCCGAGTTCCTTCGCCGCGGCGTTGATCTTGTCGTCTATGTCGGTGATGTTGCGCGCGTAGCGCAGGCCGCCGAAGCGGCGGCGTAGCAGGGCGGCCAGCACTCCGAACACCACCGGGCCGCGCGCATTGCCGATATGCACGTAGTTGTAGACCGTCGGCCCGCACAGGTACATGGTGGGGCAGGCCGGATCCATAGGCACGAAGGTTTCGACCTGTCGTGTCAGGTTGTTGTGCAGTCGCAGGGTCATCGGTGTCGGCGCAAGTGGGGGTAGCAGGACGATTCTACCGGCCCACCCTTGGCTTCGACAGCATCGATTCAGCCCCTCTCAAGGCGCGTTCCCTACACTGGCGTCCGGGATTCCAGTCAAGCGGCCTAATGCACCTGTATCGCCACACCTTACTCGGGTTCTGCCTTTCCGCCTTTGCAGCTGCGCCGGCCATGGCCCAGGATGCCGCCCCGCTCACGGTGCTTCCAGTGGAAAACGTGCGCCTGGACTATGCCCAGGTGCTGGCGGTCGAGCCCGTTTACCAGACTCTGCGTGCCTCGCGCACCGAGATGCGTTGCGAAGAGATACAGGCCCCCAAGCCCACGCCGCCCAAGGACGAAGGCCGCTGGTCGAAGATCATGGACTCGGTGAAGGGCGTATTCACCCGCGACCCGGAGCCCGCACCCAAGACCGAACCGGCCAAGCCCAGCTGCCGCATGGTGCCGGTGGAGCGCGAATTCCGCCGTCCCATCGCCTATGACGTCGACTACGTCTACAAGGGCTTCAAATACCGCTCGCGCCTGGCCGAGGACCCCGGCAATCGGTTGCGGATCCGGGTTTCTGTGATGCCGTACGTACCCGGCCAGAACCTCGCCACGCCTTGAGTCTTGCGCCAGAGCACCCTGCATGCGAGGATGCGGGCCCATGAAGATGAACACCCACCTGCACGCATGCGCCGCCCGGATGGCCTCGGGAATGACGTCTCGTGCCCGCCGACCGGAACCGCTTATCTAGCTGGGTCGCCGGACGTTACTGCTTGTTCAACCGGAACCCAGCCTGACGCTGGGTTTTTTCGTTTCTGGATACTTAGGAAGTCGCAATGAAGCCGGATGCAATCAAACATTTCTTGAATACGCAGGACTGGTCGCGTGCCGAATTGGACGCTCTGCTGACGCAGGCGGCGCTGTACAAGCGGCACAAGCTGGGCGATGCGCTGAAAGGCAAATCGATCGCCCTGGTGTTCTTCAACCCGTCCATGCGCACCCGCACCAGTTTCGAGCTGGGCGCTTTCCAGCTGGGCGGCCATGCCGTGGTGCTGCAGCCCGGCAAGGACGCCTGGCCTATCGAATTCAACCTGGGCACGGTGATGGACGGCGACACCGAGGAGCACATCGCCGAGGTCGCCCGCGTGCTGGGCCGCTACGTGGACCTGATCGGCGTGCGCGCCTTCCCGAAGTTCGTCGACTGGTCCTACGACCGCCAGGACATCGTGCTGAAGAGCTTCGCCAGGTATTCGCCGGTGCCGGTGATCAACATGGAGACCATCACCCACCCGTGCCAGGAACTGGCGCACGTGCTGGCCCTGCAGGAGCACTTCGGCACCCACGACCTGCGCGGCAAGAAGTACGTGCTGACCTGGACCTACCACCCCAAGGCGCTGAACACCGCCGTGGCCAACTCGGCCCTGACCATCGCCACCCGCATGGGCATGGACGTGACCTTGCTGTGCCCCACGCCCGAGTACGTGCTGGACGAGCGCTACATGGGCTGGGCCGAACAGAACGTGGCCGAAAACGGCGGCTCGCTGCGCGTCAGCCACGACACCGACAGCGCCTATGCGGGCGCCGATGTCGTCTACGCCAAGAGCTGGGGCGCCTTGCCGTACTTCGGCAACTGGGAACCGGAGAAGCCCATCCGCGACCAGTACAAGCACTTCATCGTCGACGAACGCAAGATGGCGCTGACCAACAATGGCATCTTCAGCCATTGCCTGCCGCTGCGCCGGAACGTCAAGGCCACCGACGCCGTCATGGATTCGCCGCAATGCATCGCTATCAATGAGGCGGAGAACCGCCTGCATGTGCAGAAGGCCATCATGGCCGCCTTGATCAAATAAGAATTCCAACCACAACCCGGTGGGCCAAGGCCCACCCTACGAGACCCAAAATGACTGCCTCCCCCAAAGACATCGTTCTCGCCTTTTCCGGCGGCCTGGATACCAGTTTCTGCATTCCATACCTGCAGGAGCGGGGCTGGGCCGTGCATACCGTATTCGCCGATACCGGCGGCGTGGATGCGGAAGAGCGCGCCTACATCGAACAGCGCGCCGCCGAGCTGGGCGCCGCCAGCCACGTCACCGTCGATGGCGGCCCTGCGATCTGGGAAGGTTTCGTCAAGCCGTTCGTGTGGGCGGGCGAGGGTTACCAAGGACAGTATCCCTTGCTTGTGTCCGACCGTTATCTCATCGTCGATGCCGCGCTGGCGCGCGCCAAGGAACTGGGCACCAACGCCATCGCCCACGGCTGCACCGGCATGGGCAACGACCAGGTGCGTTTCGATCTGGCGGTGAAGGCTTCCGGCGACTATCTGATCGTCGCGCCCATCCGCGAAATCCAGAAGGAGCACACCCAGACCCGTGCCTACGAGCAGCAGTACCTGGAAGCGCGCGGTTTCGGTGTGCGCGCCAAGCAGAAGGCCTACACCATCAACGAGAACCTGCTGGGCGTGACCCTGTCAGGCGGCGAGATCGACAAGTGGGAAGCCCCGGGCGAAGGCGCGCGCGGCTGGTGCGCGCCGCGCAGCGAATGGCCGGAACAGGCGTTGAAGGTCGCGATCGGCTTCAAGAACGGCGAGGCAGTGACGCTGGACGGGCAGCCGATGGAAGGCGCCAAGCTGCTGGCGAAGTTGAACAGCCTGTTCGCGCCCTACGGCGTAGGCCGCGGCATGTATACCGGCGACACCACTATCGGCCTGAAGGGCCGCATCGTGTACGAAGCGCCGGGTTTGATCTCGCTGCTGGCCGCGCATCGCGCGCTGGAGGAGGCGGTGCTGACCAAGCAGCAGAACCGCTTCAAGCCGGAAGTGGCGCGCAAGTGGGTGGAAGTGGTTTACGAAGGTTTCTATCACGACCCCATCAAGACCGATCTGGAGGCTTTCCTGGCTTCGTCGCAGGCCACGGTCAATGGCGAAGTAGTGCTGGAAACCCGCGGCGGCCGTGTCGATGCCGTAGCGGTGAAGTCGCCGCACCTGCTGCACGCCAAGGGCGCCACTTATGCGCAGTCGGCCGACTGGGGCGTGGAGGAAGCGGAAGGCTTCATCAAGCTGTTCGGAATGAGCAGCACGCTGTGGGCCGAAATCAACCGTTGAACCTTCCGTTGTCATCGCGAACGCAGTGAGTGATCTGCTTCTCCTTTCTACGACGCTAACAGCAGATCCCTCGCTTCGCTCGGGATGACAAACCATTTGGTAACGAAATGCTGAACTCCGTACTCAAACACCTCGAAGCGCTGGTGTCCCACGACACCCGCAATCCACCGCGCGCCATCACCACCGGCGGCATCTTCGACTATATCCGTACGCACCTGCCGGGCTTCCGCGTCGAGGTCATCGACCACGGCGCCGGCGCGGTGTCGCTGTTCGCCGTGCGCGGACAGCCCAGACGCTTGTTCAATGTGCATCTCGATACGGTGCCTTCGTCTCCTGCCTGGACGGCCGATCCGCTGAAACTGCGTGTCGTCGGCGACCGCGCCATCGGTCTGGGCGCCTGCGACATCAAGGGCGCCGCAGCTGCGTTGATCGCGGTGGCCCAGGTCACCGAAGGCGATGCGGCTTTCCTGTTCAGTAGCGACGAAGAAGCCAACGACCCGCGCTGCATCGCCGCGTTCCTGGCGCGCGACCACGGGTTCACCGAAGCCGTCATCGCTGAGCCCACCCAGGGCCAGGCCGTGCTGGCGCATCGCGGCATCAGCGCAGTGCGCATGGCGTTCAAAGGCCAAGCCGGGCATGCGTCGGCGGAGAACGCGCTGTCGCTCAGCGCCGTGCACAACGCCATGCGCTGGGGTGCTTCGGCGCTGGATTTCGTGCAGGCCCAGCACCACCTCCGCTTCGGCGGGTTGACCGGCTTGCGTTTCAACATCGGCCGGGTCGAAGGCGGCATCAAGGCCAACATGATCGCGCCCAGCGCCGAAGTGCGTTTCGGTTTCCGCCCGTTGCCTTCGCAGGACGTGGACGCGCTGCATGCGCAGTTCCGCGATTTCGCCAATAGCGAGGCGCTGGCCGAGTACGAGGAAACATTCCGCGGCCCTTCGCTGCCGTCGGGCGATGTGGCACGCGCAGAAGAGCGCCGGCTGGCCGCCCGCGACCTGGCCGACGAACTCGGCCTGCCCATAGGAAACGCGGTGGATTTCTGGACCGAAGCCTCGCTGTTCTCGCAGGCCGGGCTGACCGCTCTGGTCTACGGTCCTGGCGATATCGCCCAGGCGCACACCGCCGACGAATGGGTGTCGCTCGAACAACTTCAACATTACGCCGCTACGGTGCAGCGCATTTTCGGAACCGAATAGAACATGGAATCGCACAAGCAAACCCGGCAGACCATCATCCGCCTGTTGTCCAGCATGGCCAGCGCGAAGGAGATCTCGCAGTACGTCAAGCGTTTTTCGCAGCTGGACGCCAAACGCTTCGCCGTGGTCAAGGTGGGCGGCGCGGTGTTGCGCGACGACCTGGAAGCACTGACTTCCTCGCTGTCGTTCCTGCAGGAAGTAGGGCTGACGCCCATCGTCGTGCATGGCGCAGGTCCGCAGCTGGACGAGGAAATGACTGCGGCCGGCATCGTCAAGCAGACCGTCGATGGCTTGCGCGTGACCACGCCGGAAGTGCTGGCCATCGTACGCAAGGTGTTCCTGCAGCAGAATCTGGCGCTGGTCGAAGCGCTGCAGGAGTCGGGCGCGCGCGCGACTTCGATCGTTTCGGGCGTGTTCGAAGCCGAATACAAGGACCAGCCGACCTACGGCCTGGTCGGCGAGGTGAAGCGCATCAACCAGTCGCCGATCGAAGCCAGCCTGAAAGCGGGCTCCATTCCGGTCATTGCCAGCCTGGGCGAGACGGTGGGCGGGCAGATCCTCAACATCAACGCCGACTTCGCCGCCAACGAGCTGGTGCAGGTGCTGCAGCCCTACAAGATCATCTTCCTCACCGGTACCGGCGGCTTGCTGGACGACAAGGGCGCGGTGATCGACTCGATCAACCTGTCCACCGAATACGACGAACTGATGGCGCAGCCGTGGATCAACGGCGGCATGCGGGTGAAGATCGAGCAGATCAAGGATCTGCTGGACAAGCTGCCGTTGACTTCGTCGGTATCGATCACCAAGCCGGCGGAGCTGGCCAAGGAACTGTTCACCCACAAGGGCTCCGGCACCCTGGTGCGCCGCGGCGAGCGCGTGCTGCGCTTCGATTCGTGGCAAGGGGTGGATCTGGAGCGGATGCGTGAGCTGATCGAATCCAGCTTCGGCCGCAAGCTGATCGCGGACTATTTCGACAGAACTATTCCCTATCGCATCTACATCAGCGAGAACTACCGCACCGCGCTGATCCTTACCCGCGAGGAAGGCTTCGCCTACCTCGACAAGTTCGCCGTGCTGGACGATGCGCAGGGCGAGGGCCTTGGCCGAGCGGTCTGGCATGTGATGCGCGAAGAGAATCCGCAACTGTTCTGGCGTTCGCGCCACAACAACCAGATCAATATCTTCTACTACGCCGAATCCGACGGTTGCTACAAGCAGGAGAAGTGGAAGGTGTTCTGGTACGGCATCGAGGGTTTCGCCGACATCGAGCGCTGCGTGGCGCATTGCCGCACGCGCGTGCCCACGCTGGTGGACTGAGATGAGCCTGCAACCGCTTCCCGCCAACTGGCAGGCGCCACGCCTGCAAGGCCGCCACGTTTCCCTCGAAGCGCTGGCCATCGAACACGCCGCCGGGTTGCGACTGGCCCTGCAAGGCGATGCTCTCTCCGCGCTTTGGTACACCAACGTGCCCAAGGCGGCCGATGCGCAGGCCTGGGTCGCTACGGCGCTGCAGAAGCACGCCCAGGGTATGGAAGTGCCGTTCGTGGTCCGCGATGCCGAAGGCGTGGCGGTCGGCAGCACCCGCTTCTACGATCTCGATCCGGCCGTGCCCAAGCTGAGCATCGGCTACACCTGGTATGCGCCAAGAGTGCAGCGCACGGGTCTGAATACCGAAGCCAAGCTGCTGCTGCTCACCCATGCGTTCGAGAGCCTGGGCTGCGTATCGGTGTACCTGGAAACGAGCTGGTTCAACCATGCTTCGCGAGCCGCCATCGCCCGCCTGGGCGCCAAGCAGGATGGCGTGCTGCGCAACCACCGCCGCCATGCCGACGGCAGCCTGCGCGACACGGTGGTGTTCTCCATCCTCGGCAGCGAATGGTCCGGGGTGAAAAGCAATCTGCTGCACAAGCTGGAACAAGGAGATCGCCATGGCCAGTAAGACCGTCGGCCTGGTCGGCGCGCGCGGACACACCGGCGCCGAACTGATCCGCCTCATCGCCCGGCATCCGCAACTGGAGCTGGCGTTCGTGTCTTCGCGCGAATTGGCCGGACAGCCTGTCCGTGCGCACATAGAAGGTTTCGCCGGCGAGCTTCGTTACGAGAACCTTGGCCACGAGGAGGTCGCCGCCCGCGGCGTGGATGCGGCGATCCTGGCGCTGCCCAACGGCAAGGCCGGCGACATCGTCGCGGCGCTGGAGGCGCAGGCGCCCGATACGTTGATCGTGGACCTGTCGGCCGATTACCGCTTCAACCAGGACTGGTACTACGGCCTTCCCGAACTTACCCGCGCAAGCTATGCGGGCCAGAAGCGCATCAGCAACCCGGGTTGCTACGCGACCGCCATGCAGCTTGCCATCGCGCCTTTGCTCGGCCGTCTGGCGGGGCCGCCGCAATGCTTCGGCGTTTCCGGGTATTCCGGCGCCGGCACCACGCCTTCGGACAAGAACGACACCGACAAGTTGCGCGACAATCTGATGCCCTATGCGCTGGCCGACCACATGCACGAGCGCGAGGTCTCCCGCCATCTGGGGGTGCCGGTGGAATTCATGCCGCACGTGGCGCCGCATTTCCGCGGCATCACCATGACGGTCAACCTGTGGCTGGACGCGGCGATGAAAGTGGAGGATATCCGCGCGCTGTACCGTTCGCGTTACGACGGCGAGCCCTTGATCCGGATCCTGGACGAGGCGCCCTGGGTCAGCAATATCGCAGGCAGGCATGGAGTGGAGATCGGCGGTTTCACCGTGGCGCCGGGCGGCAAGCGGGTGGTGGTGGTGGCCACCCTCGACAACCTGCTCAAAGGCGCCGCAACGCAGGCCATGCAGAACCTGAATACCGCTTTCGGTTTCGACGAACTGACGTCGATACCGTTGGAATAGTAGGGCGGCATTGCCCGCCCGTTACCGAAGTCATGAAGCGGCGGGCAGTGCCCGCCCTACCAATGGCGAGGCGGGAATACCCGTCTGGCATGAAGGCAGGAGAAAACCGATGTCCGATTTGTTATGGCAAAAACCCGGCGTGAGCGTCGATGCACGGATCCAGAAATTCCTGGCCGGCGACGACGTGATCCTGGACCGCGAATTCTTCCTGCACGACATCGCCGCCAGCAAGGCGCACGCCGAAGGCCTGCAGCGTATCGGCATCCTCTCGACCGATGAGTTGTCCGGATTGCAGCGCGAGCTGGATACGCTGGCCGACGATTTCCGCAGCGGCGCCTTCGTGCTCGACGAGCGTTTCGAGGATTGCCATTCGGCCATCGAAGCGCGCCTGACCGAGCGCCTGGGCGACGCCGGCCGCAAGATCCACACCGGCCGCAGCCGCAACGACCAGATCCTGGTGGCCACGCGCCTGTGGCTGAAAGAGAAACTCTCGCGGGTTTCGGAACTGAGCCGCCAGATAGCAGGAATCGCGCTGGACCGCGCCGAAGCCGAGAAGGACCTTCCCATTCCGGGTTACACGCACATACAGCGCGCGGTGGTTTCGTCCGCAGGCATGTGGTGGGCAGGCTGGGCGGAAGCCTTCATCGACAACGCCATCCGCGCCGACGATACGCATCGCCTGATCGATGCCAATCCGCTGGGCACCGCCGCCGGCTATGGCGTCAACCTGCCGCTGGACCGCGACCACACCACGAAGGCGCTGGATTTCGCGCGCCTGCAGGTCAGCCCGATCTACGCGCAGCTTTCGCGCGGGAAGTTCGAAATGGCCGCGCTCGAGGCGCTGGGCAGCGCCACGCTGGACCTGCGCAGGCTGGCCTGGGACCTGTCGCTGTTCACCAGCGCCGAGTTCGGTTTCGTCTCGCTGCCGGCGCAGTACACCACCGGCAGTTCGATCATGCCGAACAAACGCAACCCCGATGTGATCGAACTGATGCGCGCCACCCACGCCAGCGTGGCGGCGGCGCGCACCGAGATCGAACAGCTGCTGTCGCTGCCATCGGGCTATCACCGCGATCTGCAGGGCAGCAAGGGCGCCATCTTCCATGGATTCGGCCGTGGTCTGCCGGCCTTGGAGCTGTTGCCGGACCTGCTGGCGAACCTGGAATGGCGCCAGGACCGCATGCGCGCTGCGATGGATTCGGGTATGTATGCGACCGACGTGGCGGTGGAGCAGGCCGCCGCGGGCGTGCCGTTCCGCGAAGCCTATCGCGCGGCGGCGGCGTCCGCGGACCAGGCGGGGTCGGGACGAACGCCCGAATCGAGCCTTGCCGCGCGTGTCTCGCCGGGCGCCGCGGCGGACTTGCGCCTGCATGAATTGCGTAACCGATGGGAATCTTTGAGCAAGCGGGCGTAGGAGCGACGTAAGTCGCGAATATGTATTGTTGAAAGCGGAATTTATACGATGTTCCAGTCGCGACTTACGTCGCTCCTACGTTGGGGATACCGATGTCCGACAGGCCAAAAACAAAGCGTTATCTGGTGATGGCGATGCGCAAGCCGGACTTCAGCGAGGCTGCGGTGGCGCCGCACCTGGCGTTTCTCGACGGCCTGCGTCTTGCCGGCAAGCTGGAAATGACCGGGGGCTTCAGCGACAAGAGCGGCGGCGCCTATGTGCTGAATGTGGGCACGCTGGCCGAAGCGCTGGCCATCGCCGCCGACGATCCGCTGGCCACCTCGGATTCCTCGACCTTGACCGTCTACGAATGGAACGCCCACTGAGCCCCATGCAATGAACGCGACCGAGTCCGCCTTCGCCGAACAAACCTTGCCTGTCTGGCGCCGCGCGGTGCTCAAGGTCGGCAGCAGTCTGCTGACGGCCGAAGGCGAAGGCTTGAGCCCGCGCCACGCATTGGGCCTGGCGCAGTTCGTGTCGGCGAATCTGGCCGCGGGCAGGGAAGTGGTGATCGTGTCTTCGGGCGCGGTGGCGGCGGGCAGGGCGGTGATCCATCGCAAGGCCCATGCCGGCGCCGCCATGGCCGAGCGCCAGGCGCTGGCGGCGCTCGGCCAGGCGCAGCTGATCGGGCTGTGGCAGCGTTTCTTCGAGCGGCCCGTGGCGCAGGTGCTGCTGACCCATGACGACCTGCGCAACCGCCGGCGCTACCTCAATGCGCGAGCCACGCTCAACGAACTCCTGGCCCTGGGCGCATTGCCGGTGATCAACGAGAACGACACCGTATCGGTCGACGAGTTGAAATTAGGCGACAACGACAACCTGGCCGCGGTCATCGCCGCGCTGGTCGATGCCGATGTCCTGTTCGTCGCTACCGACATCGATGGCTTCTTCACCGCCAATCCGCGCGTCGATCCCGACGCCCGGCCCATCGAGGACGTGGAAGCGTTGACGCCGGAATTCTTCGCCATGGCCGGCGACGCCGGCAGCAGTGCCGGAACCGGTGGCATGCGCACCAAGCTGGAAGCGGCTGCGAAAGCGGCGGCGGCGGGTATAGAAACCTTCCTGTTCAACGGCACCCGCGCCGAGACCGTGCGCGCGCTGGCCAACGACCGTTTCCACGGCACCCGTTTCCGGCCGGCGCAGAACCGCGTGGCGGCGCGCAAGTACTGGTTGCGCAATGTGCCGCTGGAGGCGGGCGGAGTGATAGTGGACGCGGGCGCGGCGCGCGCGATGGGCGAGAAGGGCGCTTCGCTGCTGCCGGGTGGCGTGGTCGCGGCGGAAGGCGATTTCCGCCGGGGCGACATGGTCGAAGTGCGCTTGCGCGACGAAAACGGCGACCACGGCATCGCCCGCGGCGTCTGCCAATACTCGGCCGTCGATATCCGGCGCATCGCCCGTCGGCACTCGCGGGACATCGAATCCATACTCGGCTACAACTACGGCGAAAACGTGATTCACCGGGACGACCTGGTGCTTTTGTAGGAGCTGCTGTAGGAGCCGCGTAAGCTGCGACCTCGGTCGATGAGTTCCCGGATGCTTGCCGGGAGGTTGTTCTTCCGGTCGCAGCTTACGCAGCTCCTACAAGAAAATACGCTGATGGCCAGTAAAACAGGAATGCATGCATGAGCGACATCAGATCCCAAGCCGTAGCCTGCCGCGATGCCGCACGGCACGTCGCGCAGCTTCCTGCTTCCGCGAAGAACGATCTGTTGCGCGCGATGGCCGCGGCGCTGGAAGAGGATGAAGCCTCGATCCTGCAGGCCAATGGCAGGGATCTGGAAGCGGCTGCGGCCAAAGGCATCGGCGGCGCCATGTACGACAGGCTCAAGCTGGATGCCAAGGGGCTGGCGGCTATTGCGGATGCGCTGCACGAGGTCGCCGAGCTGCCGGATCCGGTCGGACAGGTGACCCGCAGGGAAACCCGGCCCAATGGCATCGCCATCGAGCGCGTGCGCGTCCCGCTGGGCGTGATCGCTATGATCTACGAGGCGCGGCCCAACGTCACCGCCGACGCTGCGGCCCTGTGCCTGAAGGCCGGCAATGGCGTGATGCTGCGCGGCGGCTCCGAAGCCATCCATTCCAACACCGCCATCGCCGCCTCGCTGAAGCGTGCGCTGCGCGAAGCCGGCCTGCCGGATGCGGCGTTGACCCTGGTCACCGACCTGCGCCGGGAAACCATGCTGGAAATGCTGCAGCTCACCGACATCATCGACTTGGCCATCCCGCGCGGCGGCGAAGGCCTGATCCGTTTCGTCGCCGAGCACGCGCGCGTGCCGGTCATCAAGCACTACAAGGGCGTCTGCCATCTGTTCGTGGATGCCAGCGCCGATCCGGATCTGGCCCTGCGCCTGCTGATCGACGGCAAAGTCTCCCGTCCCAGCGCCTGCAACTCGCTGGAAACGCTGCTGGTGCACGCGGATATCGCTGGCGACTTCCTTCCCGCGGCCGCCTCGGCGCTGTCGGAGCGGGGAGTGGAGGTGCGGGCCGACGCGCGCAGCATTGGATTCATGGAAGGCGCCAAGCCGGCCACCGATGACGACTACGCCGCCGAATTCCTCGATCTGGTGATCGCAGTGCGGGTCGTCGACAGCCTGGACGATGCCATCGCCCATATCCGCCGCTACGGTTCGGACCATACCGAGGTCATCGCCACGCGCGATGAAGGCAATGCGGAGCGTTTCGTGCAGTCGCTGCGTTCGGCGGTGGTGATGGTGAACGCGTCCTCGCGCTTCTCCGACGGCGGCGAGCTGGGGCTGGGCGCGGAGATCGGCATTTCCACCACCCGCCTGCATGCCTATGGGCCGATGGGGCTGGAGGCGCTGACGGTGGAGCGTTTCGTGGTGCGCGGCACCGGCCAGACCCGCAACCTGCCCTGAGGGCAACAAAAAACCGGCGCGGGGCCGGTTATTGGTCTTCTTGGTCGGGGAGACAGGATTCGAACCTGCGACCTCTACGTCCCGAACGTAGCGCTCTACCAGACTGAGCTACACCCCGATGAAGCCGCATATTGTATTCAGTCGCCCCCCATTGGAGCAAGTAGCGCGCGTCCGACCGCCTGCGTCGGCCGTTCAGCCGCTAAAATGGCGGCTTGCCGTCATTTGCCGCCCCGCGGCCGCCACCCAGGAGTTTTACGCTTGATCAAGCCGCGCACGCCGCCCGGGGTCATGGAGTTGCTGCCCCGCGACCAGATCGCCTTCCAGCGCATGCTGGACACGATCCGCCGCAACTACGAGCGTTTCGGGTTCCTGCCGGTGGAAACGCCTGTGTTCGAACTGTCCGAAGTGCTGCTGACCAAGTCCGGCGGCGAGACCGAGCGGCAGGTGTATTTCGCCCAGTCGACCGGCGCCCTGGAGAAGGTCGCCGAGGGCGTCTCCCGGCATGAACTGCCCGAACTGGCGCTGCGTTTCGACCTGACCGTGCCGCTTGCGCGCTACGTGGCCGAACACGAGCACGAGCTGGCATTCCCGTTCCGCCGCTACCAGATCCAGCGCGTGTACCGCGGCGAACGCGCCCAGCGCGGCCGTTTCCGCGAGTTCTACCAGTGCGACATCGACGTGGTGGGCAAGGATGCGCTGAGCATCCGTTTCGATGCCGAGATCCTGGCGGTGATCCATGCGGTGTTTTCCGAACTGGGCATCGGCGATTTCACCATCCAGTTGAACAACCGCAAGCTGATGCGCGGCTTCTTCGAAGCGCAGGGCGTCACCGACGGCGCGCAGCAGGCGCTGGTGCTGCGCGAGGTGGACAAACTGGACAAGCGCGGCGCCGACTACGTGCGCGAGACGCTCACCGGTCCCGATTTCGGAATCCCGGCCGCGCAGGTCGGGAAGATCCTCGATTTCGTCGGATTCAGATCCGGCAATCACGCCGGTGCGCTGGAGATGCTTGCCATCCTGGAGGGGCATGAAGACAGCAACGACACTTTGCGCCAGGGCGCGGCCGAACTGCGCGAAGTACTGGAACTGGTGAAGGCGCTGGGCGTGCCGGAATCCGCTTATTGCCTGAACCTTTCCATCGCCCGTGGCCTGGATTACTACACCGGCACCGTCTACGAAACCCAGCTGGACGGCTACCCGCAGATCGGTTCCATCTGTTCGGGCGGGCGCTATGAAGACCTGGCCAGCCACTACAGCAAATCGAAGCTGCCCGGCGTGGGCATTTCCATCGGCCTGACCCGCCTGTTCTGGCAGCTGCGCGAAGCCGGTCTGGTGGCGGGCGTCGATGAAAGTTCGGTGCAGGCGATGGTGGCTTTGATGGAAGAGAACCAACTCACCGAATCGCTGGACATAGCGCGGCGTCTGCGCGCGGGCGGCATCAATACGGAAGTGCAGATGGAACCGAAGAAACTGGCCAAGCAGTTCCAGTACGCGTCGCGGGCGGGCATCCGTTTCGTGGTGCTTGCCGGCGAGGACGAACTGGCGCGCGGCGTGGTCACGGTGAAGGACCTGGCGCGCGAGCAGCAGTTCGAAACAACCCGCGACCAGCTCGCTTCCACTCTGCGTGTCGAGCTCGAGCAGACCCGCGCACTGGCGGGCCGCTGATGAAACCCATCCGCCTCGACGGGCAATCCCTGACCCGCGACCAGTTGGTCGAAATCGCCTACGGCGCCAGCATCGGCCTGGACCCGCAGGCGCTGGAAGCGGTGGCGCGCGCCGCCGATTTCCTGGCCGAGCAGGTGCGCCGCGAAGAGCCCATTTACGGCGTCTCCACCGGCTTCGGCAGCAATGCCGACAAGCTGCTGGGCGCGCACCCGCTGCGCGACGAATTGCCGGGCGCGGCCAAATCCGGCCGCTCGCTGCACGAAGAATTGCAGCACAACCTGATCATCACCCACGCGGTGTGCGTGGGCGAACCGATGGCGCCGGAAGTGGTGCGCGCCATGCTGGGCATCCGCATCAACACGCTGCTGCGCGGGCATTCGGGCATCCGCGTGCAGACCCTGGAAGCGCTGGCGGCGATGTTCAACGCGGGCATCGTGCCGGTGGTGCCGGAGCTGGGATCGGTGGGCGCTTCGGGCGACCTGGCGCCGCTTTCGCATCTGGCGCTGGTATTGCTGGGTGGCGGCGAAGCCTTCTTGGAAGGCGAACGCATGCCCGGCGCGCTGGCGCTGCAACGCGCGGGCCTGACGCCGGTGAAGCTTTCCTACAAGGAAGGCCTGGCGTTGAACAACGGCACCGCGCAGATGCTGGCGATGGGCGTGCTGGCCGTGCACAAGCTGGATGCGCTGCTGGACACGGCCGATCTTGCCGCGGCGATGACGCTGGACGCCTTCGCCGGCCGGTTGGGCGCCTTTGCCGAGGAAGTGCATGCCTTGCGTCCGCATCCCGGCCAAGTGCATGTGGCCTCGCGCCTGCGCGACCTGTTGTCCGGCTCCACGCTTGCCGATATTCCTTACCACCTGGTGCCCAAGTTCAAGCAGTGGCTGCCGCACAGTTGGGACACCGATGCCTCGCGCGAACTGCGTTTCGACATCGGCTGGGACTGGGTGCCCACCGACCAGCGCCACGGCCGCGAAAAGTTCTACCAGCGGTTCCGCCCTTTCCGCGGCGGCAAGAAGCACCAGCCGCAGGACAGCTATTCGCTGCGCTGCATCCCGCAGGTACATGGCGCGGTGCGCGATGCGGTGGCGCAGGCCAAGCGCGTGCTGGAAATCGAGCTGAACTCGGTCACCGACAATCCGCTGGTGTTCCCGGACAAGGCCGATGCGGCGCACGTGGAAGAGCAGGTCATCTCGGCCGGTCACTTCCATGGCATGCCGCTGGCGCTGGCGATGAGTTACGTGAAAGCCTCGATCCCGGTGCTGGCATCGATCAGCGAGCGCCGGCTCAACAAACTGGTCGATCCGGCCACCAACGATGGCTTGCCGGCTTTCCTGATCGGCAACGAGGACGGCACCGAGTCGGGCCACATGATCGTGCAGTACACCGCCGCGGCCATCGTCAACGACCTGGCCAGCCGCGCGCATCCGGCTTCGGTGTTCTCCATTCCCACCAGCGCCAACGCGGAAGACCACGTCTCGATGGGCGCCAACGAGGCGCGCCAGGTGCTGGCGATGACCCGCGACCTGACCAAGGTGCTGGCGCTGGAGCTCTACACCGCAGCACAGGCCCTCGACCTGCGTCGGGATATGATCAATGCGGCGCGGGATCTTGCCCGCCGTAGCGAAGCCGCCGGTTTCGCCAGGAAGGTGCAGGGTAGTGCCGACACGGGTGCCGCGTTCCTTGCCGAAGTCGAGGGTCTGCGTGCGGAGCTCGCAGAGGCGGATGAATTCCATCCCGGCCATGCTGTCGCCGCAGCGCATGCGGCCCTGCGCGCGGAAATTCCGTTCCTGGACCGCGATCGTGCGATGGATGGAGAAGTCGCGGCGGCTGTGCGGCTGGTGGAATCCGGTAAGTTGATGGATGCGACGCGCACCGCGTTGTCGTAGCCGAGGATTCTGGCGGCAGTCAAATGCGCGCTTGGTTGAAAGGCCGGGAGCTGCACTGGAAGTGCACGCAAATGTCTGGACAATTACCACCTCTCCCCTTGTGGGAGAGGTCGACGCGCTTGCGCGTCGGGAGAGGGGTGAGCGGAGCCGCATAGCTTGCAGATTGTTTTCTGCGAACCACATTCAGGGAGCCGCCGCTCGTTGCCGCGCTCCCGATATCGGATGGCGCATCACTCCGTTCGCCCCTCATCCGCCCTCCTGGCACCCCGTATCGAGTACGGGGCAGGCTCTTCTCCCGCAAGGGGAGAAGGGAGTGGATTTCACAGCGTGCGCACGCAATCGCGCCCTTCGGCCTTGGCCGCATACAAGGCCTGGTCGGCCACCTGCAACGCCGATTCGATGCTGTTCTTGGCGGCGATATCGACCGAATGCACGCCGATACTGGCCGAAACCGGCACTATCAGATCGCCGCTCACGCAAGGCCGCTGGTGCAGGCTCTGGCGCAATTCCTCGGCGACGACGCTGGCTTGCGCCAGGTCCATGCCGGGCAGGGCGGCGATGAATTCCTCGCCGCCGAAACGGGCCAGCAGCGCATTGTAGGGCGCCAGTATTTCGGCCATGGTGTTGGAAGTGGAGCGCAGACAGTCGTCGCCTACCAGGTGCCCATAGGTGTCGTTGATCTTCTTGAAATGGTCGAGGTCGATCATCAGCAGCGAGATGGGATGGCGGCTGTTCCTGGCTTCGGACAGCAGGTGCTCGAAGGCTTCGCGGAAATGGGTCCGGTTGTAGAGCTCGGTAAGGCCGTCGTGGCGGCTGGATTCGCTCAGCCGGTGGTGCGCGTCTTCCAGCTGGGCCAGCGCACTGCGCAGTTCCGAGGTGCGCATTTCCACCTTGTGTTCCAACTGGTCGCGCGCTTCGCGAACGATGCGCTCGTTCTCGTTGCGCAAAGCGGCGTAGCGGTAGCCCAAGGCGACCGACAGCAGCAGCATCTCCAGCGCCGAGCCGATCTGCACGCCGTATTCGGTGACGAAGTTCTTCGGCAGCAGATCGAAGGCGATGGCCGAGAACATGCCGGTACCCAGCAGGAACAGGAACCAGGCCAGCAGGAAGAGCTTCGCCGGCTTGTAGCCGCGGCGAAGCACCAACACCGTTTCCACCAGGATCCAACAGATGCTGGGGAATACCGCTGCCGAGGCCAGGGGAACCACGGTGCGGTAGGGCAGCTGCGTGGCGGCGACGCCCAGCAGGACGAAGAACACGATGATCCCCAACGCCACCCGGTCGCCGAACCGCCAGCGCTGTTTCAGTTCCAGGAACGTCCGTGCGAATTGCTGCATGCCGATCAACGCCAGGCAGATGGACAGCGGCACCATGTGGTCGGCCAGCCATGCCGACCGTGGCCACAGGTATTCGAAACCCAGCCCGTTCAAGGTGAACAGCACCAGGCCGAAGGCGGTGATGTGGAACAGGTACCAGAAATAGCTGGCGTCGCGCAGGGTCAGCCACAGCACCAGGTTGTAGGTGAACAACGCCAGCAGGATGCCGTAGTACAGGCCGATGGCGAACTGCGCATCGCGCGACTGTTCGATGAAGGCGTCGGGCGCGTACAGCGTCAGCGGCACCTGCATCGAGCTCTCGCTTTGCACGCGCACCAGCAGATTCACCGTTTGCCCCGGCGGCAGGTTCAGCCAGAAGTTCGGTTGCCGGTAGCGGAGGTTGCGCTGGTCGAAAGGCAGGTGGTCGCCGCCGGCGCTATGGGTCACGCGGCCATCGCTGTATTCGGCGTAGACGTCGATGCGATCGCTCAGCGCGTACTCCTGCACCAGCAGCCATTTATCTTCGGGGTTGTCCCGGTTGGCGACCACGGCATGGAACCAGTACGCGCCGTCCTGGAAACCGAAGGTGGTGCCGTCGCCGCCGGGCAGGGGCTTGAACGCGCCTTCCCGGACATGGCGGTCGGCGGCGGCCAGGTCGTCGTCGCCTTTTTCGTCATGGTAGAAGCCGGTGTAGGGCGCCAGCGACAGCTGGGAGGAGTCGGCGGTGATTTCCAGCGCCGTTCGCGCGAACGCGTCCGCGGCTGTCATAGCCATGAGCACCAAAAAGACCCGAATCAACCGGCTCCGCCAATACCGCATCCTGCCCGCTCCCATGCGCGTTTCCGCGTGACTGGCCCCCCATGAGAGCCGCTCCGGAAGTCTACTCCCGCCGGATCGCGCCACTCGTGGATTCCTTCTCATTTTCCGTTTCATCACTCCAACGCAGTAAGCCCTTTGCCGGGGACACGAAAGGGCGGCGGCGGCAGGATTGACGGGCCGGCCGCCCATGGGTTAATGTAACAGCACATTAATACATTAATACGAACCCGCACCCATGAAACGCCGTCCCGCCGCCAACGAACAAGCCGCCTCCGCTTCGCTGCAGGCCCTGTCCCGGGCCCTGGCCGGCCTGGCCAAGGCGGAAGACGTAAGGGCTTTCCTGCAGGATCTGTGCACTCCCGCCGAACTCGAGGCCATGGCCGACCGCTGGCGCGTAGTGCCTTTGCTGCTCAAAGGCGTGCCTTACCGCGAAATCCACGACCTGACCGAAGTCAGCGTCACCACCATCGGACGCGTCGCCCGCACGCTGGAAAGCGGTACCGGCGGTTATGCCTCCGCATTGCGGCGCCAGCAGTCCCGTTCCTCCGCCGTTTCCCAGTGAGCCTCCTTGCATGAGCCCCATAGCCGCCAGCGCGACGCGCGACCGCCTGCGCATCGCCATTCAAAAGAGCGGACGTCTGGCCGAACCGGCCCGTGCGCTGCTGTCGGCCTGCGGCCTGAGCTGGCGCGAAAGCCGCGACAAGCTGTTCTGCTACGGCGAATCGCTGCCGGTGGATCTGCTGCTGGTGCGCGACGACGACATTCCGGGCCTGATCGCCGACGGAGTCTGCGATTTCGGCGTGGTGGGGCGCAACGAACTGAACGAGCAGGCCGCGGCCCGTGCGCGCTTCGGTCTGGCCGACGCCTACAGGGAAATGCATGCGCTGGGCTTCGGCGGCTGCCGCCTGATGCTCGCCATTCCCGACACCTGGGACTGGCAAGGCCCCGCGCAGCTTGAGGGCATGCGCATCGCCACCAGTTATCCCGCGATCCTGGGCGACTGGCTGGAGAAGCAGGGCGTGCGCGCCAGCGTGGTCGAGCTGTCCGGTTCGGTGGAGATCGCCCCCAAACTGGGGACGGCCGATCTGATCTGCGATCTGGTTTCCAGCGGCGCCACCCTGTTGGCCAACCAGCTCAAGCCGGTCGAGACTTTGCTGGAAAGCGAGGCGGTGCTGGCCGGGCCGGCACGCGAGCTGGAAGACCAGCGTGCCGATCTGGCCGCGATGCTGCTGCGCCGGATGGAAGGCGTGCTCAAGCTCAAGGACAGCAAATTGCTGATGTTCCGCGCCGAACGCGCCACCGTGCCCGCACTGCTGCGTCTGCTGCCCGATGCCGATCCGCCCACCTATCTGCAGGCCGACGCCGGCGGTCCGCTGTCCTTGCAGACCATGTGCCATGGGCTGGTGACATGGCAACGGCTGGAGGAGCTTGAACGCGCGGGCGCGCAGGGTCTGATGGTGCTCGCCGTGGAGAGGTCGCTGGCATGAGCGCGCCTGGCATCAAAGCGTCGGTCGTGAACTGGCTCGAGTGGTCTTCGCTGGACCTGCAATCGCGCCGTGCCGCGCTGTTGCGGCCGGTGCAGCAGGTATCGGCGGCCACGCGCGATGCGGTCGCCGGATTGCTGTCCGAGGTGCGCGAACGCGGCGATGTGGCGCTGCGGGAAATAACCGCGCGGTTCGACAAGGTCGCGCTGGAAAGTTTCGAGGTGGGCGAAGAAGAGTTCGCAGCCGCCGAAGCCGCCGTGCCCGCGCAACTGAAGTCCGCGATGCGCGAGGCCGCCGAACGCATCGAAGCCTTCCACCGCGCAGGCATGGCCCAGCCGTATGCGGTCGAAACCGCGCCTGGCGTGGTCTGCGAGCGCATCGTGCGGCCGGTACGGCGGGTAGGCCTTTACGTGCCCGCGGGAAGCGCGCCCCTGCCTTCCACCGCGCTCATGCTCGGAATTCCCGCGCGACTGGGCGGTTGCGGCGAAGTGCTGCTGTGCACGCCCCCACGCACCGATGGCAGCGCCGACCCGGCCGTGCTGGTCGCCGCCCGGCTGACCGGGGTGTCGCGCGTGCTCAAGCTGGGCGGGGCGCAGGCGGTCGCGGCGATGGCGTTCGGCACTGAAACGATCGGCAAGTGCGACAAGATCTTCGGCCCCGGCAACAGCTACGTGACCGAAGCCAAGCAGCAGGTCGCCCGCAGCGCCGCGGTGGCCATCGACATGCCGGCCGGGCCGTCTGAGGTGCTGGTGATCGCCGATGCGGGCGCCAATCCCGCCTTCGTGGCGGCGGACCTGCTGTCGCAGGCCGAACACGGCCCGGATTCGCAGGTATTGCTGCTGTCCGACGATGCCCGGCTGCTGTCGGCCGTCGAACTGGAATTGGAATCGCAGCTGGCCGTGCTGCCGCGCGCGGCGATCGCGCGCGATGCGCTGGCGGCGTCGCGGCTGATCCGGGTGGAGTCGCTGGAGCAGGCCTTCGCCATCAGCAACGAATACGCTCCGGAACACCTGATCCTCGCGCTGCGCGAACCGCGCCAATGGCTGCACAAGGTGGAGGCCGCAGGTTCGGTTTTCCTGGGCGATTTCACCCCGGAGGCGTTGGGCGACTACTGCAGCGGCACCAACCACGTGCTGCCCACCAGCGGCGCGGCCGCAGCCTATAGCGGGGTCAGCGTCTCCAGCTTCCAGAATTTCGTCAGCGTGCAGTCGGCCAGCCGCGAGGGCATCGCCGGCATCGGCGCTTGCGCCGTGACCTTGGCCAGGGCCGAAGGCCTGGATGCGCATGCCAATGCCGTAGTGCTGCGGATGCAGGAGGCGGCGGCATGAGCGGGCTTCTGGATCTGGTGCGCGAGGACCTGCGCGATTTCACGGGCTACAAATCCGCACGCAGCGAGTCGCTGCAGGGCGGTGTCTGGTTGAACGCCAACGAGTCGGCCTGGGCCAATCCCGCCGACGCGAAGGCCACCAGCAGGCGCTATCCCGATCCGCAGCCGGCCGCGTTACGCAGCGCTCTGGCCGGCCTGTACGGCTGCGAGGAATCGCAGTTGCTGATCGGGCGGGGCAGCGACGAGGCCATCGACCTGCTGGTGCGCGCACTGTGCAACCCGGGCCGCGACGCGGTGATCGTCACCCCGCCGGTGTTCGGCATGTACGCCGTCTGCGCGCGTCTGCAGGATGCGCCGGTCATCGAGGTTCCCTTGCGTGACGGAGCCGATGGTTTCGTGGCCGACCTGGACGCCGTCGCGGCGATGGCGGTGGAGAGCAACGCAAAACTGGTGTTCCTGTGCTCGCCTTCTAACCCGGCGGGTTCCGCTATTCCCCTGGCGGAGATCGAACGGCTGGCCGAGCGCATCGAGGGGAAGGCGCTGTTGGTCGTGGACGAGGCTTACGGCGAGTTCTCCGACCTTCCCTCGGCAACCACTTTGCAAGCGCGTCAGCCGAATATCGCGGTGCTGCGAACGCTCTCCAAGGCGCATGCGCTGGCGGCGGCGCGTATCGGCGTCGTGATCGCCGACGCCGCGCTGATCGAGGTGCTGCGCCGCTGCCAGGCGCCGTATCCGGTTCCCACGCCGTGCGCCGAACTGGCGCTGGCGGGTCTGTCGCCAGAAGCGCTCGCCGAAACGGAAAAGCGCGTTGCGTTGATCCGTTCGGAACGTGCCCGTCTGCAAGCGGCACTTGCCGGCTTGCCGGAAGTGCGGCATGTCTATCCTTCGCAAGGCAACTACGTACTGGCGCGTTTCCGCGATGCCGAATCCGCTTTCCGTTCGCTGCTGGCGGCCGGCGTCGTGGTGCGCGATCAGCGCGCCGCCCCGCAATTGGGCGACGCGTTGCGCATCACGGTCGGATCGCCGGAACAGAACGACAGGGTGATTTCTGCATTGCGAAGGATCGAGGCTGCGGCATGAATGAATTTACGTTTGCAAGCAAAAGCAAATCCCCCTCAATCCCCCTTTTTCAAAGGGGGAGGCAATTTCGCTCCTTTGCAATGAGTAGCCAGTATCCCCCCTTTGAAAAAGGGGGGCAGGGGGGATTTGCTCTTTGCGAAAATGGTGAAGCCCCGTGACTCCCATCCTCTTCATCGACCGCGACGGGACCCTGATCGAGGAGCCTTCCGACTTCCAGATCGACACCTACGAAAAAATACGTTTCGTGAAGGACGTGGTGCCCGCGCTGCTGAAGCTGCGCGATGCCGGCTACCAGTTCGTGATCGTCACCAACCAGGATGGCCTGGGAACCGAGGCGTATCCGCAAGCGTCATTCGACGGCCCAAACGATCTGATGCTGCAGATCTTCGAAAGCCAGGGCATCGTGTTCCGCGAGGTGCTGATCGACCGCAGCTGGCCGCAGGAGAACAAACCCACGCGCAAGCCGGGCATCGGCCTGGTGCTGCCCTACCTGCAGGACCGCAGTATCGATTGGACGCGTTCGGCCATGGTGGGCGACCGGGAAACCGACATCGCATTCGCCGAAAACCTGCGCATTCGCGGCTTCCAGTTGCGGACCCCGCAATTCGGCGGCGAATGGGATTGGGCCGGCATCGCCCACGAGCTGGCGGACGCGCCGCGTCGCGCGGTCGTGCAGCGCGATACCAAGGAAACGAAGATCCGTGTGGAGGTCGACCTGGATCGCGTCGCCGAACCCGCCATCGCGACGGGCCTGCCGTTCTTCGACCACATGCTCGAACAGATCGGCAAGCATGGCGGCTTCGCATTGAAAGTGAAGACCGAAGGCGACCTGCACATCGACGAGCACCACACGGTGGAAGACACCGGCCTGGCGCTGGGCCAGGCTTTGAAGGAAGCCCTGGGCGACAAGCGCGGCATCGGCCGCTACGGTTTCACCCTGCCGATGGACGAGACGCTGGCCAGCGCCGCGCTGGATTTCAGCGGCCGGCCGTACTTCGTGTTCTCCGGCGAGTTCAAGCGCGAGCGCGTCGGCGATCTGCCCACCGAACTGGTGCCGCACTTCTTCCGTTCCGTCTGCGATGCCTCCGGCCTTAACCTCAATCTGCAGGTGCACGGAGAAAACGATCACCACAAGGTCGAGGCCTGCTTCAAGTCCTTCGCCCGCGCGCTGCGCCAGTCGATCAGGCGCGAAGGCGTCGAGTTGCCCAGCACCAAGGGCGCGCTCTGATGCGGGTGGCGCTGATCGATGCCGGTGGGGCGAATATCGGTTCGGTGCTGTTCGCGCTGCAGCGTCTTGGCGTGGAAGCGACCCTGACCGGCGATGCCCAGCTTATCCGCGAGGCGGATCGCGTGATCCTGCCCGGCGTCAGCACCGCAGCGATGGTGATGGGCCGGCTGCGCGAACTCGATCTGGTGGAAACCTTGCGTACGCTGGAACGGCCGCTGCTGGGCGTTTGCGTGGGCATGCAATTGCTGTACGAACGCTCGGAAGAAGGCGATGTGGAATGCCTTGGCTTGATTCCCGGCAAAGTCGCGAAACTGCCAGCAAGCAGCGCGATCCGCGTCCCGCACATGGGCTGGAACACCCTGCGGCCCCTGCGCGCCAGTGCATTGAGCGAGGGAATCGAAGCGGGCGACCGCGCCTATTTCGTGCACAGCTACGCGGCGCCGGTGACTGCGGATTGCGTGCTTTCCAGCGATCACGGCCTTGATTTCGCCGCAGTGGTGCAGCGCGGCCGCGTCGCCGGCGCGCAGTTCCACCCGGAGCGGTCGGCCAAGGTCGGCGCGCGGCTGCTGCGGAATTTCCTTGAGCGGGGGCTGGCATGAACGGATTCACGGTCTACCCGGCCATCGATGTGCGCGAAGGCCGCGTGGTGCGGTTGCAGCAGGGCGACTACGCGCGGGAAACCACCTACGGACACGACCCGCTGCGCGCCGCGGTCCGTTACGCCGCGCAAGGTGCGCACTGGCTGCACCTGGTCGACCTGGATGCCGCCAAGGCCGGGGGCTACACGCTTTCGCCGCTTCTGCGCGAGATCTGCGCTTTCACGGGTTTGAAGGTGCAAACCGGAGGCGGGGTGCGTTCGCGCGACGACGTGCTGCGCATACTCGCAGCGGGCGCGTCGCGCGTGGTAGTGGGATCCCTGGCGGTCCAGCAGCCGGAGCAGGTGCTGGAATGGGTCGCCGAATTCGGCGTCGAGCGCATTACCGTGGCGCTCGCCGCACGCCAGGACGAACAAGGCGTGTGGCGGCTGCCGGTCCACGGTTGGACCGAAACCGCAGCCGTCACTCTGGATCAGCTTGCGGTGCGCTTCGCCAACGGCGGCCTCAAGCACCTGTTGAGCACGGATATCGCCCGCGACGGAATGTTGTCCGGGCCCAACGCCGCGCTCTACGCGCATCTTCAGGCAATCGCGCCTTCGCTGCAGGTGCAAGCCTCGGGGGGCGTTCGCGAAATCGCCGACGTTGCGGCGGCCAAGAGCCAGGGTTGCGCAGGAATCGTGCTGGGGCGCGCCTTGCTGGAAGGCAAGCTCGATCTGGCCGAGGCGCTGGCATGCTGAGCCGCCGGATCATCCCCTGCCTGGACGTGCGCGACGGCCGCGTGGTCAAAGGCGTGCGTTTCCGCGATCACGTGGACATGGGCGACATCGCCGAACTGGCGCTGCGCTACCGCGACGAAGGCGCGGACGAACTGGTGTTCTACGACATAGGCGCCAGTCCGGAAGGCCGTTCGGTGGACCGGACCTGGGTCAATCGCGTTTCCGCCTTGCTGGATATCCCGTTCTGCGTCGCGGGCGGCATCCGCGATGTGGAGACCGCGCGTGCCGTGCTTCATGCGGGTGCGGACAAGATATCGATCAACAGCCCGGCGCTCGAGCGGCCGGCTTTGATTTCGGAACTCGCCGATGCGTTCGGCGTGCAATGCATCGTGGTCGGCATCGATTCGGTCCGCGAAGCCGACGGCCAATGGCGGGTGCGCAGCAACACGGGCGATCCATCGAAGACGCAATCGCTGCCGATACGCACCCTGGACTGGGTGGTCGAGGCGCAACGCCTGGGCGCCGGCGAGATAGTGCTGAACTGCATGGATAGCGATGGAGTGCGGCGCGGCTACGATGTGGAGCAGCTCAGCGCGGCGCGAGCCCTCTGCGCGGTGCCGCTGGTGGCGTCCGGTGGGGCGGGAGAACCGGAGCATTTCGCCCGGGTTTTCCGGCAGGCCGATGCCGATGGCGCACTGGCGGCCAGCGTTTTCCATAGCGGCCAGATCGCAATTCCGGAACTCAAGCGCTATTTGCGCTCGCAGAACATAGAGGTGCGCGATGTCGGATGAATTGCAGTCGCTGGAATGGGCCAAGGGCGACGGCCTGCTGCCCGCGATCGTGCAGGACGCAAGCAACCTGCGCGTGTTGATGCTGGGCTACATGAATGCGGAGGCGCTGGCGGCCACGCGCGCCAGCGGTCACGTCACTTTCTACAGCCGCAGCAAGCAGCGCTTGTGGAAGAAGGGCGAGACCTCCGGACACGTGCTGGAACTGGTATCCATCCAGGCCGACTGCGACAACGACACTCTGCTGATCCTCGCGCGTCCGCATGGGCCTACCTGCCACCTGCAGCGCGCCAGTTGTTTCGCCGACGCTCCGGCTTCGTTCCTTGCCGATCTGGATGTTCTGGTCGCGCAACGCGAGCGCGAACGTCCTGCTGGAAGCTACACGACTGCGTTGTTCGGGGAAGGCATACGCCGGATCGCGCAGAAAGTGGGCGAAGAGGGTGTGGAGACCGCGCTGGCCGCGGTTGTCCAGGATGACGCAGCTTTGCTCGGCGAATCCGCGGATCTGGTATTCCATCTGCTGGTGTTGCTGCGGGCCAGAGGGCTGTCGTTGCAGGATGTGTCGTCCTTGTTACAGGAACGGCACAAATAATGTAGGTCGGCCCCCGTATCACGTACGGGGCAGGCTCTACGTGGCCGACGGGGAGACGCGATGCGCATCGGGGGACGCAGGCGCTTGGAGACATGGGGCGTCGGGGGCGTAGCCCCGACCTACGGGACGCGATCGATACGCAGGTCCGGCCTACAATCGGCATCCCCGCTGGACACCGCCATGCATTACCTCTGCTTGCTGCCGCTTCTGTTCGCCTTCGTCCTTCCCGTACGCGCCCAGGACAGCGCCTGCACGGGCGGCGTGGTGTGGGTGGACGGCAACGGCAACGGCCAGCGGGACGACGGTGAGAAAGGACTGTCTGGGGTGAAGGTTTCCGATGGGCGGCGCGTAGTGGTTACCGATGCGCATGGCCAATACGATCTGCCCCTGCCGGCCGGCGAGGGGCGCACGTTGTTCGTGATCAAACCGCCCGGTTACGACTTTCCCGCGCGCAGCGATGGGCTGCCGTCGTTCTGGATCAACGATCCGCCTTCGCCGCAGCCGAAACTGAAATACGGCGGCATTCCGATTTCGGCGCACGGCATTCCGCGCTGCATGGGTTTTCCCTTGCTTCGGCAAAAAAACCGCCGCGACAAGGGCGAGCTGGAAATCCTGCTGTTCGCCGACACCCAGACCAAGAGCGTCGCCGACATCGGCTACTACCGCCGCGACATCGTCGAACCCCTGGCCGGCAAACACACGGCGACGCTGGGCCTGACCCTGGGCGATGTGGTCAACGACGACCTGTCGCTGTATCCCGCCTTGAACGAGGTCACCCGGCAGCTGGGCGTGCCCTGGCTGCATATCGCCGGCAATCACGACCTGGATTTCGATGCAGTACGCGACGAGGATTCGTTGCTGACCTTCCGCAATACCTTCGGACCGGACACCTTCGCATGGGAGGAAGCGCAGGCGGTATTCGTCGGGCTGGACGACGTGGTGTACCTGCCGGGCCAGAAGCCTGCGTACATAGGCGGTCTGCGCGAGGACCAGTTCGCCTTCCTCGAAGCCTATCTGCCCACGGTGCCGAAGGACCGCCTGCTGGTGCTGGGCGTGCACATTCCGTTCTTCGACGCCAAACCTGATGCGGAAACCTTCCGCCGTGCCGACCGTGCGCGATTGTTCGCATTGCTCAAGGACTTCCCGCATGTGTTGCTGCTCAGCGGCCACAGCCACACCCAGCAGCACGTGTATCACGGCGCCGACAGCGGCTGGCACGGCAGCGCGCCGCTGCACGAATACAACGTCGGTGCGGTCTGCGGGGCGTTCTGGTCGGGCGTGAAGGATGCGCAAGGCATTCCGGACGCCACCATGGCCGACGGTACCCCGAACGGCTACGCCAGCCTGCAGGTGCGCGCGGCTGGCGCCTATTCGCTGGCCTGGCATCCTGCCCGCGACCCCGGCCGCGTCCTGTCCCTGTACGCGCCCAAGGTACTGAGGAAGGGCGCTTATCCCGCGTTCGCGATCTATGCCAACGTGTTCATGGGCCAGGACGACAGTAAGGTGGAATACCGGGTCGATGCGGGTCAATGGAAACCGATGTCGCAAGTGCGCCAGCCCGATCCGGGCGTATTGGCGGAAAGCATCCGCGACGACAGCGCCGACGCATTGCGCGGCTATGACCGTTCTCCCGAAGCCGTGCCGTCGCGGCACCTGTGGCGCGGCGCCTTGCCTACCGACCTGGCCGTGGGCGAACATCGGGTCGAAGTACGCGTGCAGGATCAAGGGCGCGGCGAACGGACGGCCACCACCACTTATCGACTGCAGGAAGCTGCGGAGTAGCGCCATGCCCATGCCCGACGATCTGCCAATCCAACATTTCGAGGACCGGACTAGCTGGGAAAAATGGCTGGTCGCCAATGCGGGAGGCAAGGGCATCTGGCTGCGGATCGCCAAGAAGGATTCGGGCATCGCTTCGGTGAACTATGCCCAAGCCCTGGAGGTGGCCTTGTGCCACGGTTGGATCGATGGGCAGAAGCGCGGATACGACGAAAAGTTTTTCCTGCAGCGCTTCACCCCGCGCAGACCGCGCAGCTTGTGGTCGAAGATCAACATAGAGCATGCCGAACGGCTGATCGCTGCGGGCCGCATGCGATCCGGCGGCCTGCGCGAGATCGAGGCGGCGAAGGCCGATGGCCGCTGGGAGGCCGCCTATCACAGCTTTTCCAATATGGAAGTGCCCGTCGAGCTAGCCGCAGCCCTGAAGAAGAACAAGCAAGCACAGGCGTTTTTCGATCAACTCGACAAGACCAATCGTTATTCGTTCTGCTGGCGCGTGCACACGGCCAAGAAGCCGGAGACGCGGCTGGCGCGCGCGGAGAAATTCGTCGAGATGCTCGCCAAGGGCGAGAAAATTCACTGATTGGCGCAGAAAAATTGGTCTTGAGACGGCTTCCAGGAATCCGTTCGTGGTGAGCTTGTCGAACCACGCTTTCCGCGGACTGATGGAACTATCCCATACTGAATTCCCGCGCCAACAGCGTGGTTCGACAAGCTCACCACGAACGGAATAAAGAGCGTCAGCTCTACGCCGGATTCGGCTTGCGCAGACTCAGCCACGCCCCCAGCATCAGCAGGCCAATGGCGACCGCTTGCGACCAGTGAGGCTCGGCGCGTCCCGCCAGCACCAGCAACAACGTGGACAACAACGGAGCTAGGTAAGAAAGGCTGCCCAGTACCGCGATGTCGCCATGCTTGGTGCCGTGGTCCCAGAGCAAAAACGCGGCGCCCACCGGGCCCATGCCCATCGCTGCAAGCACCAGCCACTGTTTGGCACTCGGCGCGACGGTCCGTTCGAAACCGGCG
This sequence comes from Pseudoxanthomonas sacheonensis, assembly GCF_010093305.1. Lineage (GTDB taxonomy): Bacteria > Pseudomonadota > Gammaproteobacteria > Xanthomonadales > Xanthomonadaceae > Pseudoxanthomonas_A > Pseudoxanthomonas_A sacheonensis. Next base: position 97,468 of record NZ_PDWS01000010.1, read on the forward strand.
TGCGCCAGCAACCCGAATACCGCGACCAATGCGCAGGCCACGATGATCGCCGCGCTCGGCACCTGCGCATGGCGGCGGTTGAGCACCGAATAAGCGGCCCAGACCACTGCCGCACCCAAGGCGGCCAGGTAGCCGGACAGGTATTGCGGTTGTATTTCGATGCCGCTGCCGTGGGTGACCAGCACGATCGCGCCGACCAGTCCCAACAGCGTGCCCATCAGCTGCGCACCGCGCACGCGCACTCCCGGCAGCAGACCGGCGAGCAATACGATCAACAGCGGCCACAAGTAGTTGAGCAGGTTGGCTTCCACCGCCGGCGCGCGTTTCAGCGCCATGAAGTAGAGCGCGTGATAGCCGAACAACGCCGCGGTAGCGAGCGCAAGCGCGGACCACGGCTGCCGCAACTCCCGCCAGCCATCGCGACCGCCAAGCGCAATACGCGCGAAGCCGAACAGGGCCGCGAAGCCGAAACCGAGCGCCAGGACTTCGAAAGGCGGCAGCCCTTCGGTCGCCGTGGTCAGCAGCGCCAGCGACGACCACAGGACGATGGCCAACAAGCCGCTCAGTGTCGCCGCCTTCAGGGACGCCACCAGTGCGAACTCAGGCGGGAAGCAGGATATCGGCGAAACTGGCGGCGCGCGGATGGCCGTGCGCGGCGGCGCCTTCGCGCGGTTGCGGATAGTCCTCGCGCCGGTCCACCAGTACGGTCTGCATACCGGCGATCCGTGCGGCGTCCAGTTCTTCCACCACGTCGGACAGGAACAGTATTTCCGGAGCGTCCAGGCCGATGCGTTCGGCGATCGTCTCGTAGCTGCCTGCTTCGCGCTTGCCGCCTACTTCGGTGTCGAACCAGCCGGAGAACAGCGGAGCCAGATCGCCCGCGTCGCTATGGCCGAAGAACAGCTTCTGCGCCGGCACCGAACCGGACGAGTACACGTACAACGGCAATCCCGAATCGTGCCAGCGGCGCAGGGCGGGCGCGGCATCGGCGTAGATGGGCGCGGTGAACTCGGCGTCGCGGTAGCCCGCTTCCCAGATCATGCCCTGCAAGGCCTTGAGCGCGGTGTGCTTGCGGTCCTGGTCTATCCAGCCCTGCAGCGTCTCCACGATCACTGCGTCGCTGCAGATGCTGCCGTGTTCGACCGCCACCGCATCCAGCCAGCGCCGCACCTCTTCCTGCTTGCCGTGCTTGGCCACGAAGCCGGGCAGGGCGTTGCGCGCGTAGGGGAACAGCACGTCCTTGATGAAGGAGATGCTGCTGGTGGTGCCCTCGATATCGGTGAGGATGGCGCGCGGTGCGCGCGTATCAGGCATGTTCAGGAGCATTTACCGGGTTCGTAGCGGGGGAATTTCTTGGCGATTTCCTCGCCGGTGAAGTGGCCCACCCAGCCGTCGGGCTCGGTGAAGAAACGGATGGCGATGAAGCTGGGCTCCTCGCCCATGTCGAACCAGTGCAAGGTGCTGTCGGGCACCGCGATCAGGTCGTCCTGCACGCATTCCACTTCGTAGACCTTGCCGCCCACGTGCAGGGTGAACAGGCCCGAGCCGGCGACGAAGAAGCGCACTTCGTCTTCCTTGTGGTAGTGCTCGTCCAGGAATTTGGCGCGCAGGGCTTCGCGCTGCGGGTTGTCCGGCGCGATGCTGACCACGTCCACGGTCTTGAAGCCGCGTTCGGCGATCAGGCGGTCGATGTCGGTCCTGTAGGCGGCCATCACCTCTTCGGGGCTGGCGCCGGGCGCGAGCGGGTGGGATGCCTTCCAGCGCTCGAAGGTCACGCCGATCTTGTGCAGCTCGGTGGCGATGAAATCGGGGTCGAAGCTGGCGAATTCCGGCGTATGCGGGTTTTTCTCGTCGAAGATGCGCAGACGGCTCATGGCGGGGGGCTCGAGTGTCGTGGAAGGGATTTAGCGTAGCAAACGAAAGGGAAACCAGAGCCCTTCTCCTACGGGAGAAGAGCCTGCCCCGTACTTGATACGGGGTGCCCCGAAGGGCGGATGAGGGTACGGCGAAGTCCAGATGCTTGTAAGACATGGACTTCGCCGTACCCTCACCCCAACCCCTCTCCCGTTGGGAGAGGGGCTCAAGATTCAGCCGCGACAGCCCAGCTTGCGCAGCTCCAGCTCGCAGTGGAACAGGAACTCGAAGGCTTCCAGGTGCCTGCGCGCTTCGGCCATGTCGCGGCCCCAGGCGTACAGGCCGTGTCCGTCGATCAGATAGCCCCATAGCGCCTTCCGGTCGAGCAGGGCATCGACCTGGGCCGCCAGGGTGTGCATGTCCTGGGTATTGGCGAACACGGGTACGTCGATGGTGTCGTCGTGGGTGGTGTTGCCCTGGAAGGCCTTCAGCAGTTCGTAGCCTTCCAGTCGGATGTGCCCGGCGCCGGCATACAGCCGCGAAGCGATGGTCTGCACGGGGGAGTGGGTGTGCAGCACGCAGCCGATTTCCGGATACCGGCGGTAGAGCTGGGTGTGCAGCAGGGTTTCGGCGGAGGGGCGGTGGTCGCTGCCCACGGCCTTGCCGTCGAAGTCGACGACCATGATGTCCTCGACCGTAAGCCGGCCCTTGTCGCGCCCGGAAACGGTGATCGCCGCATGGCGCTCGTCCAGCCGTTCGGAGAAATTGCTGCTGGTCGCCGGCGTCCAGCCGGCCTGCGACAGCTCGCGGACGTTGGCGATGATTTCCTGCGCGAGTTCCTGCAGGCGGGCGGGGTTGTACGGCAGTGCGCTCATGCGCCGAGTTTACAAAATCGGGGTGGCAAACGAAAACGGCGCGGAAATCCGCGCCGTTTTCTTGTCGCTACAGGATCGACTCAGGCCTGTGGGCCCTCGTGGAACGAGGGTTCCGGCTCCAGCTTGGCGTCCGCCGCCGCCTTGTAGGCGACGCTGCCGGGCGCGAGTTCGCTCTTGCGGTAGCCGTAGAACGCATAGACAAGCGCGCCGATCACGGCCCAGCCGAGGAACAGGCTGATGGTGTACGTGGAGAGGTTCAGGAACAGCAGAACGCAGCCGAGCACCGCCAGCGGGCAGACCACCCACACCAGGGGCGTGCGGAACGGGCGCGGACGGTCGGGCTGGGTCTTGCGCAGCACCAGCACGCCGATGGAAACCATCATGAAGGCGAACAGCGTGCCCGAGTTGGAGATGTCGGCCAGGATGCCGACCGGGAACAGGGCCGCGAACAGCGACACGAACAGGCCGGTGATGATGGTGACCACGTGCGGCGTGTGGAAGCGCGGATGCACTTTGGACAGGACCTGCGGCAGCAGGCCGTCGCGCGACATGGTGAAGAAGATGCGGGTCTGGCCGAAGATCATCATCAGGATGACCGACGGCAGCGCCAGCGCAGCGGCGATGCCGATGGCGTTGCCCCACTTGGCGAACCCAAGCATGCGCAACACGTGCGCCAGCGGCTCGTTGCTGCAGACCAGTTCCGTGCTGCCTTTGCAGGCCGCGGCGAGTTCGGGCGTGCCTGGATGCAATGCGAGTCCATTGGCGCCCATCATCGGCTGCGCGCCACCGGCGCCCACTGCGCCGTAGCTGACCAGCATGTAGAACACCGTGCACACACCCAGCGAAGCGATGAGGCCGATCGGGATGTTGCGGTTGGGATTCTTGGTTTCTTCGGCCGCCGTGGAGACCGCATCGAAACCCACATAGGCGAAGAAGATCGACGCGGCTGCGCCAAGAACGCCGATGCCGCCCAGCGGGCTACCCCAGCCGGTGGGGAAGAACGGCTTGAAGTTGGCGTCTTGCGCGGCGGGCACCGCGATGATGATGAAGGCAGTGAGCGCAACCACTTTGATGGTCACCAGCACCGCGTTGACTTTGGCCGACTTGGAGGTGCCGATGACCAGCAGGAACGTGACCACCAGCGAGATAAGGAAGGCGAGCAGGTTGAAGGTGCCGCCAGCGTAAGGACCCGTTCGCAGCGCTTCGGGAATGGGATATCCGGCGCTCATCAGCAGGCCGTTCATGTAACCCGACCAGCCCACTGCCACCGCACCCGCGGCAATCGCATATTCCAGCACCAGCGCCCAGCCCACGGACCAGGCCAGCGCTTCGCCCAGGACCGCGTACGTGTAGGTGTAGGCGGAACCGGAGACCGGAACCATCGCGGCCAGTTCCGAGTAGGCCAATGCGGCCAGACCGCAGACCACTGCAGCGATTACGAATGCGACCATCATGGCCGGGCCCGCCTTCTGGCCCGCTTCGGCGGTCAGCACGAAGATGCCGGTACCGATGATGGCGCCGATGCCGAGCATGGTCAGTTGGAAGGCGCCGAGTTGTCGCTTGAGCGACTTTTTCTCGGCGGTGGCAAGGATTTGATCGAGCGGTTTTACACGCCAAGATGACATTCGGTGATTCCCCAGTGCCGTTGATCTGCAGGCCGTGACCGGCAGCGAATGGCCGGAACGGGTTTGCCGAACCTTACCCGTCACACTTTGGTCGCACAAGCGCCACGGGCCCGTGGTGGGCGATAATGCCAGCCTGAATAGGGATAGAGAGAGCCGGGTCCACTCATGCCGCAACCGACACAGGCCGCGCCTTTATTGGCGCAGCAGCTCGCCGATTACTTGCGATGCTGGCCCAGCGAGGCCGAGACAGTGCAATCGTTCCTTGCTCTGCTGAATGAGCCGCAGGATCCCTTTCTGCGCGAACGCCTGGAAGGCCACTTCACCGGCGCGGCCTGGCTGGTGAGCGCCGACGGCGGCCGCATCCTGCTGACCCATCACCGCAAGCTGGAGCGCTGGCTGCAGCTGGGCGGGCATGCCGACGGCGACCGCGACATGGCCCAGGTGGCGCTGAAAGAGGCCCAGGAGGAATCCGGTTTGCCGGACTTGTCGGTCGATGCCGATGCGATCTTCGACCTGGACCGGCACTGGATTCCCGAGCGCAAGGGTGTACCGGGCCACTGGCATTACGACGTGCGCTACGTGGTGCGCGCCGGTAGCGACGAGAACTATACGGTCAGCGACGAATCGCACGATCTGGCCTGGCGGCCGATCGCCGAAGTAGCGCAGGACCCCGACGAATCCCTGAGCCGCATGGCCAGGAAGTGGCTGGCAATCCTGTAGGAGCGACGCGAGTCGCGAAACTCGTAACAGTTCAATTCTCCACGGCTTCGCGACTCGCGTCGCTCCTACAATGGCCGGCTCATCAATACAAAACGCGGGTGCGCAGGGTGCCGGGAATGGCCATCAGCGCCTCCTTCAAGTCCACCGCCTGCAGGTCGGTGGCCGACACGTCGATCACCACGTAGCCGACTTTGGCGTCGGTGCGCAGGAACTGGCCGTCGATGTTGATGCCGTGCTTGCCGAAGATATCGTTGATCTGCGACAGGATGCCCGGCACGTTGCGGTGGATATGCAGCAGACGATGGCTGGCGGCATGCTCGGGCAGGGTCACTTCCGGGAAGTTGACCGCCGACAGGGTCGAGCCGTTGTCGCTGTAGCGCACCAGCTTGGCCGCAACCTCTATCCCGATATTGTCCTGCGCTTCCAGCGTGCTGCCGCCCACGTGCGGAGTCAGGATCACGTTGTCCTTGCCGGCGAGCGGCGACACGAAGGCGTCGTCGTTGCCTTTGGGCTCGACCGGGAACACGTCCACCGCGGCGCCGCCGATCTGGCCCGATTCCAGCGCCGCGCTGAGCGCGTCGATATCCACCACGGTGCCGCGCGAGGCGTTGATCAGATGCGCGCCGCGCTTCATCCTGGCGATCTGCGCCGCGCCGAACATATCCTTGGTCGCCGGCGTTTCCGGCACGTGCAGGGTCACCACGTCCGACCGTTCCAGCAGATCGTCCAGGCTCAGCGAGGAACGCGCATTGCCCAACGACAGCTTGGTCTCGATGTCGTGGAAGATCACGTTCATGCCGATGGCCTCGGCCAGCACGCCCACCTGGGTGCCGATGTGGCCGTAGCCGACGATGCCCAGGGTCTTGCCGCGCGCCTCGTGGCTGCCGGCGGCGGATTTGGACCAGCCGCCGCGGTGGCACTCGGCGCTTTTCTGCGGAATGCCGCGCATCAGCATGATCGCTTCGGCGATCACCAGTTCGGCCACGCTGCGGGTGTTGGAATAGGGGGCGTTGAAGACCGGGATGCCGGCTAGCTCCGCGGCGTCCACGTCCACCTGATTGGTGCCGATGCAGAAGCAGCCGATGGCCATCAGCCGTCGCGCGCCACCCAGCACTTCTTCGGTCAGTTGCGTGCGCGAGCGGATGCCGACGATATGGGCGTCGGCGATGCGCAACTTCAGCTCGTCCTCGGGCAGCGACTTGGCGTGCAACTCGATCTGCGAATAGCCCGCGGCCTTGAAAGTGTCGATGGCGGTCTGGCTGACGCCTTCCAGCAGCAGGATGCGGATGTCCTGCTTGGGGTACGAGGTCTTCTTCTTCGACATGCGGCAGGCGGGCGTCCGGTGGCGGGGCGGTCACTATGCCAGAAGGGGCGGGGTTTTGCTGCGCTGCGGCAGTTGCCTTTGCCCCCTTTGAAAAAGGGGGCTGCGGGGAATTCGCTTTTGAACTTCGAAAGAAGCAAGAGTCAAGAGCAAATCCCCCTCAATCCCCCTTTTTCAAAGGGGGAAGCCAAGCGATGCCGGGCTTCTGGACGCGCGACGGCATCGCTGGCACGCTGGCAGCCCCCTCATATACCGGCCTCCCATGAGCGATCCGCGCCTGACAGACCTGTTGCAAGCCGTGCCGGCGCTGCGCCTGAAAACCGATCCCGCGGACCTGGAGCACTACGGCCGCGACTGGACCCGGCGCTGGACGCCGGCGCCGCTGGCGATAGCGTTGCCGGGATCGGTGGAGGAGGTGCAGGCGACCGTTCGCTGGGCGTACGAACATGGGGTCGCGGTGGTGCCTTCCGGCGGCCGCACCGGCCTGTCCGGCGGCGCGGTGGCGGCGAACGGGGAACTGGTGCTCAGCCTGGAACGGATGAACCGCGTGCTGGATTTCAACGCCGTGGACCGTACGCTCACCGTGCAGGCCGGTATCGCTCTGGAAGCGGTGCGCAACGCGGCCCGCGAACATGGGCTCGAGTACCCGGTGGATTTCGCCTCGCGCGGTTCGTGCTCCATCGGCGGCAACATCGCCACCAACGCCGGCGGCATCCGCGTGATCCGCTACGGCAATACGCGCGAATGGATCGCCGGCATGAAAGTGGTGACCGGCACCGGCGAACTGCTGGACCTCAACCGCGGTTTGATCAAGAACTCCAGCGGCTACGACCTGCGGCATCTGATGATCGCCTCCGAAGGCACGCTGGGTATCGTGGTGGAAGCGACCCTGCGCCTGACCGACCCGCCGCCGCCTTCCAACGTGATGCTGCTGGCGCTGCCTTCTTTCGAGGTGCTGATGCGGGTATTCGCCGCGTTCCGCGAAAAATTGCAGCTGGAGGCTTTCGAATTCTTCACCGACCGCGCGCTGCACCACGTGCTGGCGCATGGCGCGCAGAAGCCGTTCGAGGAAACGCATCCTTACTACGTGGTCACCGAGTTCGCCTCGGGCGACGAAATGCAGGAAGCGGCGGCCATGTCCGCCTTCGAGACCTGCATGGAGAACGGCTGGGTCAGCGATGGCGTGGTCAGCCAGAGCGATGCGCAGGCCGCGCAGTTGTGGCGGTTGCGCGAAGGCATTACCGAAAGTCTGGCGCGGTACAAGCCCTACAAGAACGACGTGTCGGTGCGCATTTCGGCAATGCCCGCGTTCCTGGAGGAAACCCAGAAGCTGCTGGGCCAGGCCTACCCGCATTTCGACGTAGTCTGGTTTGGCCACATCGGCGACGGCAATCTGCACATCAACGTGCTGAAACCGGACGACCTGGGCGATACGGAGTTCGTCGGCCAGTGCGAGCAAGTGACCAAGCTGCTGGCCGAGTCGTTGAAGCGCCACCAGGGCAGCATTTCCGCCGAGCACGGTATAGGCCTGGTGAAGAAAGGCTATCTGGAAAGCACGCGCAGTGCGGCCGAGATCGAGATGATGCGCGGCATCAAGCGGGTGCTGGATCCGAAGGGGCTGATGAATCCGGGCAAGCTTTTCGACAGCTGAGAACGGTCATGCAGCCAGGCTATGGCGGCACGGCCGTTGCTTTGCCCCCTTTGGAAAAGGGGGCTGCGGGGGATTTGCTTTTGCTTTGGTTTTTGCACTGGAGCAAGAGCAAATCCCCTCAATCCTCCTTTTTCAAAGGGGGAGGCTGGATTTACAGCGTTGGTGGTGGCGTTGGTTGCGTGCTGCGACGATTCAGCTTGCCGGGCACGCAGGCGGTTAATCTTGCGGAGCGTCGTTTCTTTCCTCTCCGTTTTTTTATCTGGAAACCCACCATGATCCGAATTGCCACGCTGTGCCTGTTGCTCGCGGTCTCTGTTCCGGTGTTAGCTTCCAGTTTCGCCGGCTCCTCCGCTGGCGCTTCCTCCGCAGGCTCTTCGGCTTCCTCCGGAAGCACCTCGGGCGACGACAAAGTAGTGCGGCAGGCGCGCGATGACGCCGCCAGCTTCGTCGCCAGCGAAGGGCGTATCCGCGGCGCCCGGTTGGAGGCGGCCCTGCGCCAGCTGCGCGAGCGCGACCCGGCCGCGCGCAAGGCCAGCGACATGCAACTCGCGCAGGCCATCCTGGCTTTGTGAGCCTGCCTTGTGGGAGCGCGTTCGGCGGAGCGGGAAGATGGCTGCTCCTGTTCGCGCTGGCCTGTGCGGGAAATGCGCAGGCCGGATTGCGGCTGCAGCCTGAAACCGGACCGCTGACACCGGAAGAAGCCGCTGCCACCCGACAGTTGTTGGATTCGGCCGTGCGGCGCTTGCCTCCGGCATGGGTGGCCGCTTTGGGCTCTATCCCGGTAATTTGGCGCGACGATCTGCCTGCGCAAGTGCACGGGCGCGCGAAGGCGAAGCGGCTGCTGCTCAATCGCGTGCTGCTCGACGACTGGATGGCGCGCCCGGCGGGTGCGGGAATCGACGAGCCGGCCACGCATGCGGCGTTATCGGCCGTGCTCCATGAGCTGGCGCATTTCTACGACCGCACGGCGCAGGGCCGGTTGTCGCGCGCTCCGCGCCTGTTGGACCTGGCGGGCTGGCAGGTGAGTCCCCTGCGGTTGGGTTTGCGGACTTCCCGCAATGCTTTCGGCGACCGCAGTCCGGATCCGTACGAGTTGGACCGCGCGTCCGAGTTCGTTGCCGTCAACCTCGAATATTTCCTGCTGGATCCGGACTACGCATGCCGGCGGCCAGCCTTGTACCGCTTTTTCTCCGAGCATTTCGATTGGGCGCCCGCCCATGCCGGTTGTGCGCCAGGCCAAGTATTTCTGCAGGCGGATGCCGATAGCGGTGAATCGGCGCTATTGCGATTGGATCCGTCGCGCGTGTACGCGGTGGACTACCTGCTGGCCGAACCCAACCAGCAGCCGATGAGCCGCTGGGGCCACAGCATGCTGCGGCTGGTGATCTGCGCGCCGGACCGCCCGCCGGGACCGGACTGCCGCCTGGACCTGCGTTACCACCGCGTGCTGTCGTTCCGCGCCTTCGTCGACGATGTGCAGATTTCCAGCTGGCGCGGGCTTACCGGCTCCTATCCGTCGCGGCTTTTCCTGCTGCCCCTGGAACAGGTGATCGACGAATACACCAAGGTCGAGTTGCGCGGCCTGCAGTCGATTCCGCTGCGCTTGGATCCGGCGGAAATCGCCGGCCTGCTGGAACGCGCCGCGCAAACCCACTGGACCTACGACGGCCGTTACTATTTTCTCGGCAACAACTGCGCGGTGGAGACCTTCAAGCTGCTGCACGACGGTGTACCGCGCCTGGCCGGCGAACCGTTGGCCAGCATCACGCCGACCGGCTTGCTGCGGCGATTGAAGAAGGCGGGCATCGCCGATGCCTCGGTGCTGGACGATCCGGCGGAAGCTTTGCGCCTGGGTTACCGCTTCGAATCGGCGGGCGCGCATTACCAGGCTATGTTCGATGTGGCCCGGAGCGGATTGGGGTTGCCGCAACAAGGCGTGCGGGAATGGCTGGAGCTTGCACCGACGCAACGCGCGCCATGGCTGGAACGGGGCGATTTACGCGCAAGCGCCGCATTACTGTTGCTCGAAGAAGCGGCATTGCGGCAACAGGAGTTGTTGGTGCGCGACGAACTCAAGCGCCGTTATCTGGGGCATGGGGCGCAGCAAGGTGGGAATGCCTTCGATGGGGAGGCCGCGCTCCGCGATTTCCTGCGCGTGGAGGGCTTCCTCAGCCACCCAGCAGCCTTGCTGCCGAACGGCAGCTATGGATTACCGCAAACGGACGAACGCAAGACGCTGGAGTTGGAGGGCGAGCGGTACGCGGCACAGCGTAAGCGACAGAGCGCCGCCTTGCGTGTGGATGCACGCAAGTGGATATCTCCCGAGCGCAGATCGACGCTAGAGAGGACCGAAACGAATATCGCTTCCCTGAGTGAACGACTGCAGCGGTTACATAAGGAGCAAAATGGACTGCAGTTGCAGTGAGCAAGAGGCATTCCACTCAATACTAGACGTGGCAAACGAAGGCCGAGTTTTTCTCCTCTCCCCTTGTGGGAGAGGATGCCCGGAGAGCCTGCCCCGTACTTGATACGGGGCAGGAGAGGGACGCGAGCGCAGCGACGCGTGCTCTGGCTTCACATCGCTCGAAACCTTCCGGCGATTCACCGCCGATGGCTCCGGCTCACCCTCTCCCGGCCTTCGGCCACCCTCTCCCATCAAGGGAGAGGGGAGCGTGGAGCGGCTTTCGGCCACCCACTCGCATCAAGGAAAAGGGAACACAATCAATCCGCGCGCCCACCGAACTCGCCCGTGGTCGTATTCACCAGTACCCGTTCGCCGTTGACGATGTATTCCGGCACCATGATCTCCAGGCCGGTGCTGAGCTTGGCCGGCTTGGGACGCTTGGTGGCGCTGCCGCCCTTGAGCTCCGGCGGGGTTTCGATTACTTCCAGGGTCACGTGCTGCGGCAACTGCAAGGCGACAGGCTGGTCGTCGATGATCTGCACGTAGCTGCCGGTCAGGCCGTCTGCGATGTAGCCGGCGTCGTCGCCGATCACGTCGGCGTCGAAGGTGTAGGGCGTGAAGTCCTCGTCGTCCAGGAATACGAAGGCGTCGCCGTCCTTGTAAGAGTAGGTGGCCTGGCGGCGCGACATCTCCACTTCCTTCAGTTCGTCGTCCGCGCCTACGCTCAGGTCGTACTTGACCGCGCCGGGCACGCTGTACAGGGTGAAGCGGTATTTGACGTTGCCGCCGCGGCCCTGCGGCGAGCTGCGCTCGATGTCGCGCACCTGATAGACGGTACCGTTGTGTTCGAAGACGTTGCCTTTCTTGATTTCGTGGGCTTTCATGAGAGACCGGGAATGGTTGAGAAGGGGAGTTTTTGTAGGAGCGGGCCCTGCCCGCGACCGCTCTACGCTAAAAGCGTTCGCGGGCAGGGCCCGCTCCTACAGGGACTATTTCGGCGCCAGCCGCACCGCGCCGTCCAGGCGGATAGTCTCGCCGTTCAAATAGCGGCTTTGCAGGATGAAGGCGACGGTATCGGCGAATTCCTCCGGCTTGCCCAGGCGCGCCGGGAACGGGATCGAAGCGCTGAGCGACTTCTGCACTTCTTCGCTCATGCCATCGACCATCGGTGTCCAGAAGATGCCGGGCGCCACCGTCATCACGCGGATGCCGAAACGGGAAAGCTCGCGCGCCATCGGCAAGGTCATGCCGACCACGCCGCCCTTGGATGCCGAATAGGCGGCCTGGCCGATCTGGCCTTCGTAGGCGGCCACGCTGGCGGTGTTGACGATGACGCCGCGCTCGCCGTCTTCGCCGGCCGCATTGTGCTGCATCAGGTTGGCGGCGGCCTTGGCCACGTTGAAGCTGCCGACCAGGTTCACCAGCACGGTGGTGCGGAAGTTGGACAGCGGCATCGGCGCTTCTTTGCCCAGCACGCGCCCGGCGCCGAGGATGCCGGCGCAATTGATCGCCGCGTTCAGCCCACCCAGGAATTCACTGGCGGCCGCGGCGTTGTCCGCCACTCCGGCCTCATCGGTGACATCGGTGCGGAAGTAACGCGCGTTGCCGTCGCCCAAAGCTGCGACCGCCGCCGCGCCCTTGTCGTCGTTGACGTCGAACAGCGCGACCTTGCCGCCTTGGGCGACAAGATTCTGGGCAACGGCCAGGCCAAGGCCGGAAACGCCGCCAGTGACGATGGCGCGGGTATTGGAAAGCTGCATGCGGAAGTCCATCGCTTGTAGTGGCACGCATTTTACGCGATGTCCGGGCGTCCTTTTGTAGGAGCGGGCCCTGCCCGCGACGGGCCTTACCGGTAAAGCCTCGTCGCGGGCAGGGCCCGCTCCTACAGATCCAGGAGATAGAAAGTGTTGCAACCGCCATGACCGGTGGCGCCCAACGGCGCCTCCAGGCGCCGGAATCCACTGCGCTCGTAGAGACGCATGGCCGCGTCCATCCCGCACAGGGTTTCCAGGTAGCACTGGCTGAAACCGAATTCGCGTGCGGCCTGCAGGCAGCGGGCCATCATCGCCGCGCCTGCGCCGATGCCGCGCGCTTCGGGCAGAAAGTACATCTTGCGCAGTTCGCAGGTCCCGTCATCGCCACCCACCAGCGGCGCCACGCCGCCGCCGCCAATGACCTGGCCATCGCGTTCGACGACGAAGTAGGCCGAACGCGGTTCCGCATAAGCGCGGCTCATCCAGTCCACTTCGGGGTCGTTGATGGCGAAGCCGCTGCCGGTGGCGCCGAATTCCGGCATCACCGTGCGGATGATCCGCGCCATCGCCGCGTCGTCGCGCGTTTCGATCGGGCGCAATAGATAACTCTCGTCCGCAGCTTCAACCATTCGAAACCCGATCCTCCCGCGCGCGCAAGCGGCTGGCGAATTCGTCCGGCGACAGCCCGGGCGCGAACAGGAAACCCTGGCCGACCGGAACGCCCAGCTGCAGCAGGAACTGGCGCTGCGCTTCCGATTCCACGCCTTCGGCCACCAGCCCCAGGCCCAGGCTGCGCGCGATCGCCGAGACCGCCTGGCACACCGCCACGTCGGAACGGTTGTTGGGCACGCCCTCGGTGAACAGCTGGCTGAGCTTGAGCCCATGGATGGGCAGGCGGCGCAGATAGTTGAGCGCGCTGTAGCCTTCGCCGAAATCGTCGATGGTCAGCACCACGCCCAACTCGCGCAGTTCGGCGAAGGTCTTGAGCGTGGCCGGAGCGTCCTCGATCAGCACGCGTTCGGTGAATTCCAGCTCCAGCGCCGAGCCGGGAAGTTCGTATTCGGCCAATACCGCGCGTACGTTTTCCGCCAGTTCGTCGCCGGCGAACTGGCGATAGGAAACGTTGACCGCCACGCGCACGATACCCAGTCCCTGGTCGTGCCATTCGCGGACCTGCCGGCAGGCTTCGCGCAGCACCCAGCTGCCGATCCGCACGATGTCGCCGGTGGTTTCGGCATGGCTGATGAAAAGATCCGGACGCAGTTCGCCCAGCTGGTGGTTCTGCCAGCGGATCAGCGCTTCGGCGGCGACGATGCGGCCGCGCCGCAGGTCGACCTGCGGCTGGTAGACCAGGCGGAACTCCTCGTTGTCCACCGCCCGCCGGAGCTGCGTCTCGATCTGCAGGCGATCCTGCTGCCGGCGCGCCAGTTCGGGAGTGAACGCCTGCCACGCGTTGCGCGCGCGGTGCTTGCTGTCGTACATGGCGATGTCGGCGTTCTGGATCAGTTGCTGCGGGCGCAATCCGTCTTCGGGCGCGCGCGCGATGCCGATGCTGGTGGTGATGGCGAACTCGTCCTTGCCGAAGCGGAAGGACTCGGTGAAAGCGCCCAGCACCGCATCGGCCAGGCGTTCGGGTTGCGCCGGATCGCCGCTGGCGTCGCAGACAACCAGGAATTCGTCGCCGCCGAAACGCGCCACCAGGCCTTCGGTGCCCACTGCGGCCAGGATGCGGGTGGCGGCCTGCATCAGCAGTTCGTCGCCGGCGCTGTGGCCCAACACATCGTTGACGGTCTTGAAGCGGTCCAGGTCGATGTACAGCACGGCGACCTGCGCATGAACAGGATCGATCAGGCGCGCGCCCAGTTCGTTGAGCACGGCGTCGCGATTCATCAGTCCCGTCAGCGGATCGGTGCGCGCCTGGATGCGCAGGGTTTCCTCGGCGCGCTTGTCCAGCGAGATGTCCTGCAATGTGCCGGTGATGCGGGAAGCGGTGGGATCGCTGGCTTCGGCCTCGCCGATGGCGCGGATCCAGAAAGGATGCCCGTCCATGCGGCTGCCCTGCAGTTCCAGGTCGAACCCTCCGCCGTTCTGCACCACGTTCTCCATCGCCGTGCGGAAGCGCCGCCGGTCCGGTTCGCGCAAGCTGGCCAGCATGGCTTCGACATTGTCCGGCACCTGCGCCGGCCCGAGGATGCGTACCGCTTCGTCGGTCAGGTAGACCCGGTCGCGGCCGGCGTCCCATTCCCATCCGCCGATATGGGCCAGCGACTGGGCGCGGTCGAACAATGCGCTGTCGCGTTTGAGCGCGGTCACGTCGCTGAAGAGCGAAGTGACCTGCGCCGGTTTGCTGCCGCCGGGCGCGAACTGCGGCACCGAAGTGACCGTGAGCCAGAGCAGCTGTTTGTGCTCGCGGTGGTACAGCCCCAGCAGCATGCTCTCGATGACCTGCCCGGTGGCCAGGGCGCGGTGCGCCGGCAGCGCGTCGCTGCCCATCTCGCGTCCGTTCTGGTCGACGATGCGCCAGTGCGCCAGGTCGAGGTCGTTGCCGCGCTTGCCTTCGCCCACCCCGAAGATACGCAGCGCCGCGCGGTTGGCGTAGACGATTTCGCGCGCGGCGTTCTGCACCACGATGCCCTTGTCGATCACTTCCATCAGCTCGCGGTAGCGCATTTCCGCTTCGTGCCGCTTGCTCAGGTCGCGGGCTACCGCCACCAGGCTCTTGCGCCCGTCGAAGACGAAATTGGCCGAATGCACCTCCACCGGAAAACGGGTGCCGTCGCTGCGCATGTTGGTGACTTCGATCACGTAGCTATCGCCACGGTTGAGGCTTTCCCAGACCGGATCCATGTGGTCGTGCGGCAATTCGGGATTGAGCACGTTGATGTTCTGGCCGACGATCTCTTCGCGCCGCCGTTTGTAGGCGGCCATGCCGGCCTTGTTGAGATCCAGCACGGTACCGTCCTCGGCCAGGATGCTGACCGGATCGGGAACCGCGTCGAACAGGGCGCGGTAACGCAGCAACGCCCAGTCCTTCTGCGTGGTGGTCGCACGCAGCAGCTCAAGCGCGTGTTTCATCAGCTGGCGGGTTTCATCGTCCAGCGAAGCGTCGGTGCTGGCCCTCTGCAGCGATTCCAGCAGTCTGGCGGCATCCTCTTGCAGCGATTGACTGGAAAGAAAGCCCGTTGCGCCGGCGTCGGGCGAATCCCCATCCGCTGGCGGCTTTCCGTTCATGCGGCCGACATGGCCCTCGCCACTTTGCTGCTTGTTTCGTGGCCCAGCAGGGCCGACAGCCACAGGCCGGTTTCGCTCAGTTTGTCCAGGTCTATCCCGGTTTCCACACCCAGGCCGTGCAGCAGATAGACAACGTCTTCGCTGGCGACGTTGCCGCTGGCGCCCTTGGCGTAGGGGCAGCCGCCGGTACCGGATACGGCCGAATCCACCACCGCCACGCCTTCCTCCAGGCACGCCAGGATGTTGGCCAGCGCCTGTCCGTAGGTGTCGTGGAAATGCACCGCAAGCGCGGGCATCGGTACTTCGGCGGCTACGGCCTTGAGCATTGCGCGGGCCTTGTGGGGGGTGCCTACGCCGATGGTATCGCCCAGCGAGATTTCGTAACAGCCTAGCGCGTGCAGGCGCGCCGCTACCCGCACCACGTCCGCCACCGGCACCTGTCCCTGGTAGGGACAGCCCAGCACGGTGGACACGTAGCCGCGCACTTTGACCCCATCGGCGCGGGCGCGCTCGAGCACCGGCCGGAAACGTTCGATGGATTCGTCGATGCCGGCGTTGATGTTCTTCTGGTTGAAAGCTTCGGAAGCGGCGGTGAACACCGCCACTTCCTGCGCTCCGACTTCACGCGCCCGCTCGTAGCCCTTTTCGTTAGGCACCAGCACCGGGTAGGAAATGCCCGGCTTGCGGTCGATGGCGGCGAACACTTCGGCCGCATCGGTCAGCTGCGGGATCCACTTGGGGCTGACGAAGCTGGTGGCTTCGATGCTGCGCAGCCCGGTCCGCGACAGGCGGTCGATCAATTCCACCTTGTCGGCGGTGGCGATGATGGTCTTTTCGTTCTGCAGGCCGTCGCGCGGACCGACTTCGACGATGCGGACGGAACCGGTCATGGCGCGGGCGTCCCGGCGGCGCGCCGCATCTTCATGGGCGGCGAACCGCTTTTCGCGAAAAGTCCGGGGTGGGCCAGGAGCACTTCGCGCAGGGCCGCTTCGTCGCCCGGAATCAGGTAGTTGAACTGGTCGAGCGCCGTCGCCTTCAGGCCGCGTTCGTCGCTCAATTTCTTTACGGTATCCGAATCCACCGTGGCCATGGTCAGCACATCGCCCTCGATGCGGTACCTGACCAGGGTGACGGCGGCCGGAGGCAGCTTTTTCTCCTGCGGCGCATCGGCCGCCAGTCCGCGTGCGAACAGGCGGGCGACGTCTCCCTCGCTCAGGGCGAAGTAGTGTTCGCCACCCAGTTCGAAACCGGGGACCTCGATTTCGGCCTTGCTTGCCGGGTTGCCGCCGATCTGGCTCATGGAGACCGTGGCATGGCATCGCGCATCGACGACGGCGTAGTCGTCCTGGGTCAGCTTCGCCGCTTCCTCGGCGCTGTTGGCGATCGGCAACCAGCGGCCTTCCAGGCGCGCATCGCACGCGAGCGGAGCAGGGGGGCGTTCGAATACCACACAGCCACCCAAACAGAGCGGCAGCAGCATCAACAGAGATCGGAGGCGTTGGCTCATGGGACTCGGCACGGTTCCTGACTGAGGCGAACGTAAAAAGCCGGCAGCCCAGGACTGCCGGCGAACGGCTGAAGAAGGCGACGCGGGAACATATTGCGTCATTGCGGTTCCAGCGTGGCCAGTACCGCATCGGCTTCCACGAAATCGCCTGCTGCCGCGCGCAGGTCGGCCATCACGCCGGCACGCGGGGATTTGATCGCAAGCTCCATCTTCATCGCCTCGATCACCAGCAGCTCCTGGCCGGCGGCGACCGTTTCGCCGGGTTTGGCTTTGACCATGACCACGCGGCCCGGCATCGGCGCAACGATGCGGCCGTCGTTGCCGGAAACCGAAGCGTTCTTCGGCCGGTAGGCCGATACCAGCGACAGATCCAGGCGTTTGTCGCCGTCGTGCACGGTGACCGTGCGCGCGTCGATGCGGACCAGAAACCGCCGCGCCTGCGATTGCAGGCGCAGGCTCAGCTCCCCGGCATGCAGGCGCGCGCCATCAACCGCATGGATACCGCCGTCGTCGGTTTCGATGCTGTATTGGCCATTGGCGCCGTGGGCGACCAGGGCCAGATCATCGCCGCGATGCAGGAAGGCCAGCGGCCGCCGACCGGCATGGACCAGGCGCCAGCCATCGGCGATCGCCCAGGGAGAGCCGCTGTCGGCGGAAAGCGCGGCTTGTCGGCGTGCCTCGGCTTCCTGCATCAGCAAGGTCGCCGTGGCCGCGGCCAGCAGCAGGGAAGAGTCCACTGCATGGGCGGGCATGAATTCGTCGAGATGCCGGTCCAGATAACCCGTATCGATGTTGCCTTCGACCACCGAGGGATGGCGCACCAGCCGTTCCAGGAATTCGATGTTGGATTTCGGCCCGACGATCTCGCATTGGGCCAGCGCATCGCGCAGGCGGGTGAGGGCGGCGGTGCGGTCCTGGTCCCAGACGATCAACTTGGCGATCATCGGATCGTAGAAGATGCTGACGGTATCGCCTTCCACTACGCCCGAATCGATGCGCACGTGCGGCGAAGGCGTGGGCAGCGCCAGCTTCTCCAGCTTGCCCGAGCCCGGCAGGAAACCAGCCTCCGGATCTTCCGCATACAGCCGTACTTCGATGGCATGGCCGTGTTGCGGCACTTGTTGCTGGGCGATCGGCAACGCGTCGCCGGCGGCGATGCGCAGTTGCCATTCCACCAGGTCCAGGCCCGTGGTCAGTTCGGTGACCGGGTGCTCCACCTGCAGGCGGGTGTTGATCTCCATGAAATAGAACGCGCCATCGGGGTCGACGATGAATTCCACCGTTCCCGCATTCACGTAGTCGATGGCGTGCGCCGCCTTGACCGCCGCCTCGCCCATCGCCGCGCGCAGTTCCGGCGTCAGGAAAGTGGAAGGCGATTCCTCCAGCACCTTCTGGTAGCGGCGCTGGGCGGAGCATTCGCGCTCGTTCAGATGGATGGCGTTGCCGTGCGCATCGCCGAAGACCTGGATTTCTATATGCCGCGGCGATTGCACGTAGCGTTCCAACAGCACGCGATCACGGCCGAAGGCGTTGCTGGCTTCGCGCTGGCAGCTTTCCAACTGGGCGATGAAGTCGTCCAGCCGATGCACGATGCGCATGCCCTTGCCGCCGCCGCCATGGGCCGCCTTGATCATCAATGGAAAACCGATCCGCGCCGCTTCGCGCGACAAGCCGCTGGGCGACTGGTCTTCGCCGGTATAACCGGGCACCACCGGCACGCCGGCCGCCATCATCAGGTCCTTGGCGCCGGCCTTGCTGCCCATCTTGCGCATGGAAGCGGGTTTGGGCCCGATGAAGACAATGCCGGCGTTCTCCACGGCGTCGGCGAAGTCGGCGTTTTCCGACAGGAAACCGTAGCCGGGATGGATGGCCTGCGCGCCGCTGCGTTTGGCCGCTTCCAGGATCGCATCGCCGCGCAGGTAGCTTTCCGCGGGGCGGGGCCCGCCGATGGCATAGGCCTCATCTGCCTGGCGCACATGCTGGGCGTCGGCGTCGGCTTCCGAATAGACGGCGACGGTACGGATGCCCAGTTTGCGGCAGGTGCGGATTACGCGGCAGGCGATTTCGCCGCGGTTGGCGATGAGGATTTTGGAGAACACGGTTTTTAGCCCTCCCCTTCAAGGGGAGGGTTGGGTGGGGATGGTTCGGCTCGCTGAGCCAACATATTCAGGATCACTTCGACCACTCCCTCGATATTTTCGAAAACTTCGTTATTCCAGAACCGGAGCACCCGATAGCCGCATCGTTCCAGATAGCTGGTTCTTGCATTGTCGTACTGCACGTTATCCGCGTGTTGACCGCCATCCAGCTCTACGACGATCTTTCTTTCCAGGCATGCAAAATCCAGGATGTAATCGCCAAACGGATGCTGTCTTCGGAACTTGCATCCTTCTAGTTGTCGATTCCGCAAGTATTGCCACAACCTGTGTTCGGCGTCGGTTGGGGCATTCCTTAACTTTCTTTGTAATTTGTTGCCGATGATCTTGCGGTTTGTCTGTCCATCCATGTTGTGTCACTCCCTTAACACCATCCTCTCCGAGCCTCAAACCATCCCCCCCCAACCCTCCCCTTGAAGGGGAGGGCTCAAGCCATCACTCCGGCGAATGGCATACCGCCTCAACGTTGTGTCCGTCGGGGTCGGTGATGAAGGCGCCGTAGTAATTGGAGTGATAGTGCGGCCGCAGACCCGGCGCGCCGTTGTCGCGGCCGCCGGCGGCAAGCCCGGCGGCGTGGAAGGCGTCCACCTTGGCGCGGCTGTCGGTGACGAAGGCGATGTGGGTATGGGCGGCCACGCCGCGGGCGTCGCTGCCGATCCAGAAGCTGGGTTTGCCGTCGCGTCCGAAGCCCGCCGCCCAGGTGCCGTCGCCGGTCTGTTCGGGAGTGACTTCCATCAGCAGCGATGCGCCGATGGGGGCGAACAACTGTGCATAGAACGTCTTGCTGCGCGCGTAATCCGATACGGGAATACCGGTATGGTCGATCATCGTTTTTCTCCCTTGTGCGCCCATGAAGGGCTTCGTTTGTCGAGGAAGGCGGAAAGGCCTTCCTGTCCTTCCGGCGATACGCGCAGACCGGCGATCAGCGTGGCGTTGGCCTGGTCCTGCGCTTGGCCATCGGGCGTGGCGATGATGCGGGCGATCAGCGATTTCGCGCCGGCGGCGGCCAACGGGCCGGCTTCCAGCAACAGATCGATCTGGCGCTGCACGGCCGCGTCCAGCTGTTCCGCCGCGACCACCTGATGCAGCAGCCCTATCTGCAGCGCGGTCTGGGCATCGAATATTTCTGCGGTGGCGAACCAGCGCCGCGCCTGGCGCGCGCCGATGGCGGCGATGACGTAAGGCGAGATGACCGCGGGCAGCAGGCCGAGTTTGCTTTCGGTCAGGCCGAATTTCGCCCCGGGCACGCCGATGGCGATATCGCAGCACGCCACCAGCCCGACGCCGCCGCCGAAGGCCGCACCATGCACGCGGGCGATGGTGGGTTTGGGCAATTCGTCCAGGGTGCGCATCAGGCGGGCGAGGGCGAGCGAGTCCTGGCGGTTTTCCGCCTCGCTGGCGGCGGCCATGCCGCGCATCCAGTTCAGGTCGGCGCCGGCGGAGAACGAGGCTCCCGCACCTTCCAGCACCACCACGCGAATGCCCGCATCGGCGCCGGCAGCCGTCAGGCCGGCGGTCAGTTCGGCGATCAGTGCGGCATCGAAGGCGTTGTGCAGGGCCGGCCTGTTCAATCGCAGGCGCAGGACGGCGCCTTCCCGTTGCTGTTCCAGCAGTTCCGACATCACAACCCTTCCCGGCGGCGAGGCTGAATGATAGCCGGTCGGTCGGTCGGGGCGTTCGTGCGCCATAGCGGTGATAGAATGAGAATAATTCGTATTTGAGAGCGTTTCGTGACGCTGAACGACCTGCCCCGACGTACCCCTGCCATTGTCGAATCCGTGAACGATCAGAGTCCAAACGACAACATCGCCCGCCGCCTGCGCGAGCTGGGTTTCGTTGCCGGCGAGCAGGTGGAAATCGTGGCAGAGGGCCCGATGGGCGGCGAGCCGCTGCTGGTGCAGGTGGGTTTCACCCGCTTCGCCCTGCGCCGCGCCGAAGCCTCGCGCGTGCAGCTGCGTGGGCCGGAGGCACGGGCATGAACGCCGCCGCCGTGCCCCTGCGCCTGGCTTTGATCGGCAGCCCCAACTGCGGCAAGACCGCGTTGTTCAACCAGCTGACCGGTAGCCGCCAGAAGGTAGCCAACTACGCCGGCGTCACCGTCGAGCGCAAGGAGGGCCGCCTGCACAGCGCCGCCAGCGGACGCAGCTATGCCGTGCTGGATCTGCCCGGCGCCTACAGTCTGCACGCGGCCAGCCTGGATGAAGCCATTACCCGCGACCTGTGCCGCGGTTTCCTGCCGGGCGAGCCCGTGCCCGATGTGCTGGTGTGCGTGGTCGACGCGACCAATCTGCGCCTGCATCTGCGTTTCGCTCTGGAAGTGCGCGAATTGGGCAGGCCCATGATCCTGGCGGTGAACATGGCCGACGTGGCGCGCCGCCGCGGCGTGACTGTCGATCTGGAAGTACTGGAGCGCGAACTCGGCGTGCCGGTCGTGGAAACCGTGGCGGTGAAGCGCAACGGCGCCAGGGCGCTGGTCGAACAGATCGACCGCCTGGCCGCCGAACCGCACCTGCCCGGCAAGCAACTGGCCGAAGGCACCGATCTGCACCAGGAAACCCGCCGCCTGCTTTCCGTCGCAGTCGGCATGCCCACGCGCACGGCCAAGGTGGACGACACGCTGGATCGTTGGCTGCTGCATCCGGTGTTCGGTCTGCTGGCGCTGGCGGTGGTGATGTTCCTGATCTTCCAGGCGGTGTACGCCTGGGCCACGCCGATGATGGACGCCATCGAGGCGGCGACCGGTTGGTTGGGCGGAGTCGTTGGCGGCGCGCTGCCCGAGGGACCGCTCAACAGTCTGCTGGTCGACGGCATCATCGCCGGCCTGGGCGGGGTGATCGTGTTCCTGCCGCAGATCCTGATCCTGTTCGCCTTCATCCTGGCGCTGGAGGAATCCGGTTATCTGCCGCGCGCAGCCTTCCTGCTGGACCGGATGATGGCTTCGGCCGGATTGTCGGGGCGCTCTTTCATCCCGCTGCTGTCCAGTTTCGCCTGCGCCATTCCCGGAATCATGGCCACACGCTCCATCCAGGATCCGCGCGACCGGCTGGCCACGATCCTGGTGGCGCCGTTGATGACCTGTTCGGCTCGCCTGCCGGTGTACGCGCTGTTGATAGGCGCGTTCATCCCGCAGAAGCAGGTGTGGGGCGTGCTCAACCAACAGGGGCTGGTGCTGTTCGGTCTGTACTTCGCCGGCGTGTTCAGCGCGTTGGTCGTGTCGTGGGTGATGAAAAAATGGCGCCGCGACAAGAGCGAACACCCGCTGCTGCTGGAGCTGCCTTCCTACCGCATCCCGCATGTGCGCGATCTGCTGATCGGTCTGTGGGAGCGCGCCTGGATCTTCCTGCGGCGGGTCGGCGGCATCATCCTGGCGCTGACCATCCTGTTGTGGTTCCTGCTGTCGTTCCCGGCCGCACCGATGGACGCGACCATGCCGGCCATCGACTACAGCTTCGCCGGACGCATCGGCCATGCGATGACCGCGATCTTCGCGCCGATCGGCTTCAACTGGCAGATATGCATCGCGCTGATCCCCGGCATGGCCGCGCGCGAAGTGGCGGTGTCCTCGCTGGCGACGGTTTACGCCTTGTCCGCGGCCGACGACGAGGCCGCTGCGCAGGCGCTGACGCCGCTGATCTCCGATGGCTGGTCGCTGGCCACCGCGCTGTCGTTGCTGGTGTGGTTCATCTATGCGCCGATGTGCATTTCTACGCTAGCCACGATCAAGCGCGAAACCAACTCGTGGAAGAAGATGTCCTTCGCCACGCTCTATCTGTTCGCGCTGGCGTATGGCGCATCGTTCGTGACCTATCAGGTCGCGGTACTGCTGGGGGCGGGCTGACGCATGAGCGCCTGGCTGCTCTTGCAATACGTGATCATCGCGCTGGCGGTACTGCTCAGCGTCTGGGTGGTGGCCAAGAAACAATTCCCCGGCAGCGTGCGCAGGCTGCGCGTCTCTTTGGCTCTACCGCTATTGCGCGAGGGCAAGCCGGCATGGATGCGTGCGATCGGCCTGCGTATTTCGCCGGTCAACCAGGTCGGCGATTCGGCCTGCGGCGGCTGCGACAATTGCGGGCCGAGCACACCCAAACGTTGACCAAACGCGTTGGAACGGCGTGGGGATCTACGCAGGATCGGCGTAGGAGCGACGTAAGTCGCGAAACAACGTCGACGTATCACTTCTAGCTCTACAGCTCTAGCTCTACAGCGATTTCAGTCGCGACTTACGTCGCTCCTACGCACCCGTGGGTTAGTGGTTGCGGCCGCGAGGGCCTTTGAGGTCGTTGCGCGGCACCGCTTCCACCGCCAGGGTGAAGCTGCGTTCTTCGTTGACCTGCATCGCGCCCACGCCGACCACGTGGCGTGCGATCTCGTCGCCACGGTCGTTCTTGATGGTCAGCACCACCGTGTATTCCCATGCGGCGCCTTCGGCCGGATGCCGCACCGTCCCCTGCACGCGCAGGGGTACGATGGTTTCCGCTGCGCGTCTGGCGGTGACCGCCGCTTCATCGAAGCGCAGATGATGCTTGCACGCCGGGCAGATGCTCGCGCTTTCCAGGATGGTGGTCTTGCAATGCGGGCAACTGCGCGTCGCGCCCGCGGTGCCCGGGCGCGGTGTGCTCATGAAGCGGCGTCGGTCTTCTCAGCATCCTTCGAGCCGGACTTGGAAGCGGCCTTGCTGTCGTCCCAGCCGAAGTCGGCCTGGCCGCGCATGCGCGACCCGGCGGCGACCGTCAGCGAACCGGCCTTAAGGTCGCCGATGATCACGCCGGAGCTCAGCAGCTCGACCCGCGAAGCAGCTTCTATATTGCCTTCCAGTTCGCCGGCGATGGTGACCTTCTTGGCGCGCACGCCGCCATTCAACTTGGCGCCGGATTCTATGGTCAGGTCGCCCTGCACATTGACGTCGCCCTTGAACTTGCCGGCGATGCGCACATGGCCGGTGCCTTCGATCTTGCCTTCGATGGTCAGGTCGGCGGCGATCAGCGATTCCTTCGGCTCATTGGTCGCCGCGGGCACGGCGCGCGGGGGTGCGGTGGTCGTTGGAGAAAAGTCGGCCGCGGCGGGCGCGTCGCGAAGAGGCGCTGGTTCGGGCGGCGGCGGGATCGAATCCTTTCGAGTGGAGTTCTGATCCTTCCAAATAGACATCGGCATAGTCTCCAGTGAGGGACGGGGGATTGAAGACTATCGCTGCCAAATGACGCTTTTGCTGTGATCTGGCTCACCAAAATGCCCGGCGATGTCCGCAGTTGGGTTCGACACCTCAGGTAAAGCCTGATATCTGAACGGCTTATCTTCCACCGGCCACATCGATGAACGCGCCAGTGGTGTAGGAAGCTTCGTCGGACAACAGCCACAGTACCGCTTGGGCGACTTCCTCGGCACGGCCGCCGCGCTTGAGCGGAACGAAGGCCTTCACCCGTTCGACCCGGTCGGGCTCGCCGCCGCTGGCGTGCATGTCCGTGTGGATGAAGCCGGGGCGCACCGCATTCACTCGGATGCCTTGTTCGGCCACCTCGGCGGCCAGACCGCGGGTGAAGCTGTCGATGGCGCCCTTGCTGGCGGCGTAGTCCACGTACTCGTTGGGCGAACCGGTGCGCGCGGCGAGCGAAGACAGATTGACGATGGCGCCGCCGCTGCCGCCGTTCGCGTTGGACATGCGCCTGACCGCTTCGCGCGCGCAGAGGAAACTGCCGAACACATTGGTGGCGAATACGCGTTGCAGGCGCGCGGCGTCGATCGCCTGCACGGCCGCCTGCCGCTCCAGCATGCCGGCGTTGTTCACCAGCGCGTCGAGACGGCCCAGCTCCCGGTCGATGGTTTCGTAAAGGCGCATCACTTGCGCTTCCACCGAAACATCGGCGGCCACCGCGACGGCCTCGCCGCCGCCGCGTTCTATGTCGGCCACCACCGCCAGCGCGGCTTCGCGGTCATGGAGATAGTTCACGCACACGGCATAACCGCGTCCAGCCGCAAGCCGGGCCGTGGCCGCGCCGATTCCACGGCCGGCGCCGGTGACCAGCAGGACTTTCCGCATCCGCCTACATCCGGAACACGCCGAACTTCGCCGGCTCTATCGGCGCGTTCAACGAAGCGGAGATCGCCAGCCCCAGCACGCGGCGGGTGTCGGCCGGGTCGATGATGCCGTCGTCCCACAGGCGCGCGGTGGCGTACCACGGGCTGCCTTGCGATTCGTACTGGTCGCGGATCGGCGCCTTGAACGCTTCTTCCTGCTCGGCCGGCCATTCCCTGCCGGAGGCTTCGATGCCGTCGCGCTTGACCGTGGCCAGCACGCTGGCGGCCTGTTCGCCGCCCATCACGCTGATGCGCGCATTGGGCCACATCCACAGGAAGCGGGCGCCGTAGGCGCGGCCGCACATGGCGTAGTTGCCCGCGCCGAAGCTGCCGCCGATCACCACGGTGAACTTGGGCACCGACGAGCAGGCCACCGCCGTGACCATCTTGGCCCCGTCCTTGGCGATGCCTGCGTTTTCGTATTTCTTGCCGACCATGAAGCCGGTGATGTTCTGCAGGAAAACCAGCGGGATGCCGCGCTGGTTGCACAGTTCGATGAAGTGCGCGCCCTTCAGCGCGCTCTCGGCGAACAGGATGCCGTTGTTGGCGACGATGCCGACCGGGTAGCCGTGCAGGTGGGCGAAGCCGGTGATCAGGGTCTTGCCGTAGCGCGCCTTGAACTCGTCGAAACGCGAACCGTCCACGATGCGCGCGATCACTTCGCGGATGTCGAACGGGCGCCGGGTGTCCTTCGGCACGATGCCGTACAGCTCATGCGCCGCGAACAGCGGTTCCTGCGGCTCGCGCACCGCCAGCGGCAGGACTTTGCGGCGGTTGAGGTTGGCGACCAGATTGCGCGCGATCTGCAGCGCGTCGCGGTCGTCCTCGGCGAAATGATCGGCCACGCCGGACACGCTGGTGTGCACATCGGCGCCGCCGAGCGCTTCGGCATCGACCACTTCGCCGGTCGCCGCCTTCACCAGCGGCGGGCCGCCCAGGAAGATGGTGCCCTGTTCCTTGACGATGACGCTTTCGTCGCACATCGCCGGCACGTAGGCGCCACCGGCGGTGCAGCTGCCCATGACCACGGCGATCTGCGGAATGTTTTCGGCGCTCAGGCGCGCCTGGTTGTAGAAGATGCGGCCGAAATGCTCGCGGTCCGGAAAGACTTCGTCCTGCAAGGGCAGGAAGGCTCCGCCGGAATCGACCAGATAGACGCAGGGCAGGCGGTTCTCGCGCGCGATCTCCTGCGCGCGCAGGTGCTTCTTCACCGTCATCGGGAAATAGGTGCCGCCTTTGACCGTGGCATCGTTGGCCACCACCATCACTTCCAGGCCCTGCACGCGGCCGATGCCGGCCACCATGCCGGCGCCCGGGGCGGCATCGTCGTACATGCCCTCGGCGGCGAGCGGGGCGATTTCCAGGAAGGGCGAGCCCGGGTCGAGCAGGGCGGCTATGCGGTCGCGCGCCAGCAGTTTGCCGCGTTCGGTGTGCTTGTTGCGCGCCTTCTCGCCGCCGCCATCGGCCGCGCGCGCAAGGCGGCGGTCCAGTTCTTCAACCAGGGCGCGGTGGTAGGCGACGTTGTCGGCGAATTCGGTGGAACGCGGATCGAGTTGCGAAGTCAGTACCGACATGCCGTCGACGCCTGCGGAAAGAGAACGCAAGGATACAACCCGTCCCCATCAAACCCCCAGACGCAGCAAGGCCCGCCGAAGCGGGCCTTGCCGGTGTTGCGGTCGTCGGCCGAAGCCGGCGGATTACTTCTTGGCGGCTTCTTCGGCCTTGTCGGCGACTTCGGCGGCCTTGTCGGCAGTGGCCTGGGCAGCGTCGGAGACGGCGTCGGCGGTCTTGGCGGTCGCTTCCTGGGCCGCATCGGCGGTGGCAGCGGCAGCGTCGCTGGTGGCAGCGGCGGCATCGGTCGCGGCAGCGGCGGTCGCATCGGCAGCGGCGGCGGCGGCGTCGCCGGCAGCGGCGGCGGCTTCGCCGGCTTCAGTGGCGGCCTGGTCGGCAGCGGCAGCGGCGTCGGTCGCTGCGGCGTCGGTCGATTCGCTCTTCTTGCAGGCGCTCAGGGCCAGAACGGAAGCGGCGAGCAGGACAATGAACTTGGTCTTCATGGTTTATCTCCGGAAGTGGATGGGTACAACAGATCGGCAATGCAGGCGGAGTCTGGTGAGCCATCCCCCTCGGCCTGTTACTGAAAAAGGCCACCGGTATGCACCGGTGGCCTTTCGCATTTTACGCTAGCTTGAAGCGATACCTTATCGGTATTACTTCTTGGCTTCTTCTGCGGAATCCTTGGCGGCTTCGGCAGTGTCGGCAGCAGCAGCGGCCGTGTCGGCAGCGGCGTCGGCGGCAGCGGCGGTCGGAGCAGCGGCAGCGTCGGTAGCGGCGGTGGCAGCAGCGTCGGCAGCCTGGGCGGCGGCGTCAGCGGAGGTCTGGGCGGCATCGGCCGTGGCAGCGCCGGTAGCGGCGGCGGCGTCGGCAGCAGCCTGGGCTTCGGTAGCCGTGGCGGCAGCGTCGGTCGCGGCGTCAGCAGCCTGCTCTTTGTTCGAGCAAGCAGCCAGGGCCAGGCCCAGAGCCAGCGCGATCAGCGTCTTGTTGATGGTCATTTGTGAATTTCCTCGTCGTTTAGTTGGCAACGCGCTATTGCGCGCCGGTGACATGATGACAATCCGGATTGGGCTGTCAAGCGGTTGCGCAGTTATTTTTGTCAACGCCTTGTTAAACGTAACATAACCCGCGGTTTTCTTACAACGTCTCGATCGCTATGGCGGTCGCCTCGCCGCCGCCGATGCACAGCGAAGCGATGCCTCGCTTGCCGCCGCGCTTGCGCAGGGCATGGACCAGGGTGACCACCAGCCGGGCTCCGGAGGCGCCGATGGGGTGGCCCAGCGCGGTGGCGCCGCCGTTGACGTTGACCTTGGCGTGGGGAATGCCCAGCTCCTTGATCGGAGTCATGGCCACCACGGCGAAGGCTTCGTTGATCTCGAACAGGTCCACCTCGTCCACCGTCCAGCCCACTTGTTTCAGCAGCTTTTCGATGGCTCCGACCGGAGCGGTGGTGAACCACTGCGGTTCCTGGGAAAAGGTGCTGTGGCCGACGATGCGGGCCAGCGGGGCGATGCCGCGCTTGGCCGCTTCTTCGGCGCTCAGCAGCACCGTGGCAGCGGCGCCGTCGGAGATGCTGGAGGAGCTGGCGGCGGTCACCGTGCCGTTCTTGTTGAAGGCGGGCTTGAGGGTCGGGATCTTGCTGACGTCGGACTTGCCGGGCTGTTCGTCGGTGGCGTACTCCACTTCGCCCTTGCGGGTGGCGACCTTGACCGGAACGATTTCGTCGTCGAACGCGCCCGACTTCTGCGCGGCCTGCGCGCGTGTGGCCGATTCGATGCTGTAGGCATCCTGCGCCTCGCGGGTGAAACCGTGCTTTTCGGCGGTGGCGTCGGCGAATACGCCCATGGCCTGGCCGTCGTAGGGATTGACCAGCCCGTCCCAGGACATGTGGTCCACGGCCTGGAAGTTGCCGAAGCGGTTGCCGGTGCGCGAGTTGGGGATCATGTGCGGGGCGTTGGTCATCGATTCCATGCCGCCGGCGATCACTATCGTGGCCGAACCGGCCTTGATCAGGTCATGGCCCAGCATGATCGCCTTCATGCCCGAACCGCAGACCTTGTTGATGGTGGTGCAGCCGGTGGAAGTCGGCAGGCCGGCGGCCAGCGAAGCCTGGCGGGCGGGCGCCTGGCCCAGATTGGCCGGTAGCACGCAGCCCATGATCACTTCGGAAACGTCCGCCGCCGGCACGCCGGATTGCTCCAGCGCGGCCTGGATCGCGGTGGCGCCCAGCGTAGGCGTGGGCACGCCGGTGAACTGGCCGAGGAAGGAACCGATGGCGGTGCGCTTGGCGGCGGCGATGACGATGTCGGACATGGGGGAGACTCCAGAATAGATCGCTTGATTATCAAGGGTGGGAGTGGGCGCCGGCAAACCAAGCCGGTGGGGGCGGGCACTGCCCGCTGGCTTCTAGGCGAGCTATTGGCGGGCAATGCCCGCCCTACGCCGGGAGTGATGAAGTGGGTCAGCCTCGCCCATCGAACAGTTCGCGGCCTATCAGCATGCGGCGGATTTCGTTGGTGCCGGCGCCGATGGCGTACAGCTTGGCGTCGCGCAGCAGGCGTCCGGTGGGGTATTCGTTGATGTAGCCGTTGCCGCCCAGCGCCTGGATCGCTTCCAGCGCCACCTGCACGCAGGCTTCCGATGCGTGCAGCAGGCAGCCGGCGGCGGCGGCGCGGGAGACGTGGCCTGCGTCGTAGTCGCGGCCGACCTGATAAGCGTAGGCACGGCTGGATTGCAGCGCCGTGTACATGTCGGCGATCTTGCCCTGCATCAGGCCGAAGGTGCCGATGGCCGCGTCGAACTGCTTGCGTTCGCGCACGTAGGGCAGGGCGGCGTCCAGCGCTGCCTGCATGATGCCCAGCGGCCCGCCGCTGATCACCAGGCGCTCGGTGTTGAGACCGGCCATCAGCACTTTGACGCCGTTATCGACCTCGCCCAGCACGTTCTCGGCCGGAATCTCGCAGTCTTCGAACACCAGCTCGCAGGTGTTGCTGCCGCGCATGCCCAGCTTGTCCAGCTTCTGCGCGGTGCGGAAACCCTTCATGCCCTTCTCGACGATGAAGGCGGTCATGCACTTGGAACCGCATTCCTTGCCCGCGGTGCGCATGTACACCACCAGCACATCGGCCTCGGGGCCGTTGGTGATCCACATCTTGCTGCCGTTGGCCACCCATGCGTCGCCGCGCCGCTCGGCCCGGCAGCTCATCGAGCCGACCACGTCCGAACCGGCGCCCGGTTCGCTCATCGCCAGCGCGCCTTTCCATTCGCCGGTGCACAGCTTGGGCAGATACCTGTTGCGCTGCGCCTCGTTGCCGTTGGCGTACAGATTGGACACGCACAGGTTGGAATGGGCGACGTAGCTGAGCCCGACCGAACCGGACGCGCGCGAGATCTCCTCCATCGCCACCAGATGCGCCAGGTAGCCCATGTCGCTGCCGCCGTATTCGCCCGGCACGGTCATGCCCAGCAGTCCCAGTTCGCCCAGCTTGGGCCACAGGTCCTGCGGGAAAACGTTCTCGTGGTCGATCGCTTCGGCGCGCGGCGCGATCTCGCTGTCGGCGAAACGGCGTACCGCCTCGCGCAGCGCGTCGATCTCTTCGCCTAGCGGAAAAGCGTGGATTGAAACAGGTCGCATTCGGTCCTCCCTCCTTTTGCGGCCTTCGCGGCTGGCGTCAATGCTCGCCGCGCAGGTGTCCCATGAAACGGGGTGCGGTACGTCCCAGCGGCAACTTCAGTTTGCCGATCGAAGCGATGCGCGCCTCGGCGATGCGGTCGGCCGCGTACTGCGGCGCGATGCCTTCGCGTTCGGAGAGCTCGAAGATGCTGCCGACGTTGTGGTAGATGTTGCGCATCAGGCGCATCGCGCGTTCGCGGTTGTAGCCGTCGATCTCCAGCGACACGTTCATCACCCCGCCTGCGTTCACCGCGTAGTCCGGTGCGTACAGGATGCCGCGCTTGGCGGCCTCGTCGCCGGTCACGTGCGACATCTGGTTGTTGGCGGTGCCGCAGATGATCTTGGCCTTGAGACGCGGCAGGGTTTCGGCGTTGATCGCGTATTCCATCGCGCAGGGCGAGAACACATCCACCGGCAGGTCGTAGATCTCGTCGGGCTTGACCGCCTCGGCGCCGTATTCCTCGACCGCGCGTTCCACCAGCGCCGGGTTCAGATCGGCCACGAAAAGTTTGGCGCCGCGTTCCTTCAGCAGCTTCAGGAACTCCATGCCGATGTGGCCCAGGCCCTGCACGGCGTAGCTGTATTTGCCGATTTCCTCGTTGCCGAACTTCTTGTTCAAGGTGGCCATCAGGCCCTGCAGCGCGCCATAGGCGGTGAACGGCGCCGGGTCGCCGGAACCGCCATGCACCTGGTGCACGCCGACCACGTACTCGGTCTCGCGGTAGACGTTTTCCATGTCGTTGACGTCGGTGCCCATGTCCTCGGCGGTGATGTAGCGGCCGCCCAGAGAGTCGACATAGCGGCCGAAACCGCGGAAAGCGGTCTCGGTTTTGTCGGTGGCCGGGTCGCCGATCAGGATCGCCTTGCCGCCGCCGACGTTCAGGCCGGCCAGCGCGTTCTTGTAGGTCATGGTGCGGCTGAGCCGCAGTGCGTCGGTCAGCGCGGCCTGGGTGTTGGGGTAGGGCCGCATGCGCACGCCGCCCAGTGCGGGGCCGAGCACGGTGCTGTGGATGGCGATGATCGCCTTCAGGCCTGCGTCCTTGTTGTTGCAGAACACCACCTGTTCGTGGCCGGACGTGTCGAGGGTTTCGAAAATCATGGGAGGGCTCCGAATTGCGCTGCCTGCTGGCTGCTGCAAGTTGCCAAGAACTGTGCCTAAAGGGTTGACTGGAAACAAAAAAGCGACGTTGCCAAAGCGGGGCAAGGGCGTCGCATGCGCACAGTCTAATCCAATCGCTGTGATGGGGTTCGCACCAGTCCAGCATCGGCTACTACAATGAAAAGCTGTCCCGGCCAACAGTCTCCTGATGTCCCTCCCGATGTCCGATGCCTCCTTGAGAACGTGGGAACTTGCGGAAAGATCCGCACGGGAAGGCGATCTGGACCATGCCCGCACAGGCTACGAATCATTGCTACGGGACGCGGCCTGGGTGCTGCCCGCTCGCTTGCGCTTGTCCGGGGTCGCGTTGGCCGAAGGCCGTGTTCGTGAGGCTACCCTGCATGCATTGGAAGCCTATGCGGCCCGCGAGCCCGATGGTGTGTTGATGGAAGCCCTGTGCGCCCAGCTGATTAAGGTGGGCGAACTGCAGGCTGCCGTGGATTGCGCGGCTTCCCCGGCCGTAGCCTCGTCCGCGGACACGGCGGTCCTGGCCGGCGTGGGCAGACTGATGAACGAACAGTCGCTGCCTGACCTTGCGCTGCCCTTGCTGCAACGCGCTCAGGCACTGGGCGACGGATCCCCGGCGCTGCAGTACCAAATGGGCTTATGCCGTATGTATTTGGGTGATCTGGACGCTGCGCAAAGCGCCTTGGCCCGATGCCTGGCCGCCGAACCTGGTCACCCTGCCGCGTTGCGGCTGCGCTCGAAGCTGCGCCGTGCGAGTCCGTCGCAGAATAATGTGGAAGAGCTGCGTAGCGCTTTGCACCGAATGGAACCGAAGCATAGCGATGTTCCGCTACTGCACTACGCGTTGTTCAAGGAACTGGACGAGCTGGGCCAGGAAGCTGCAGCCTGGTCGGAGCTGGAGCGGGGCATGCGCTCGCGCAGAAGTCAACTTCAGTACGACGCGTCGACCGAATCCAGCCTGTTCGATCACCTGCTGGGGATGCGCATCGTGCCGGAAACCGTCGATACCACATCGATCGATGGCCCGGTTCCGATCTTCATCGTCGGCATGCCGCGATCCGGGACGACATTGTTGGAGCGTATCCTGGGCGCGCATCCTGACGTCGCCGACGTTGGCGAACTACGCGACTTCACCGCGCAACTGCGCTGGTCCTGCGAAGTCATGGGCGGGCCCCACCTCGATCTTCCGCTTGCGCGCGCTGCGGAAAGCGCCGACTGGAAAACGGTCGGACAACGCTATCTTGCGCATACGCAATGGCATGCTGGCGGCAAGCGCTTCTATACGGACAAACTGCCTTCCAACTTCATCAATATCGGCTACATCGCCCGGGCGCTTCCGCAGGCGAGGATACTGCACCTTGTCCGCGAACCCATGGACACCTGCTTCTCCAATCTCAAGGAATTGTTCGTGGGCGCCTATCCGCACAGCTATGACCAACAGGAAATGGCCGCGCATTTCCTGCACTATCGCCGCCTGATGGCGCATTGGCACACGCAGTTTCCAGGTCGCGTCTTCGATGTGAATTACGCCCGATTGGTCGCAGCGCCCGCCGAAGCGGCACGCGAGGTACTGGAGTTCTGCGGGCTTCCCTGGCAACCCGGGGTCACCGCCATTGAAGCGCGGGCCGGCAGGGTGGCGACGGCCAGCGCCATACAAATGCGTGAACCCATCCATCAGCGCTATGTTGGCCAATGGCGGCGATACGGCCAGTGGTTGGCGCCGTTGCACAAGGCGCTTGCCGCAGGCGGATTGGCCGACCTGGACGATTTCGAATCGACGGCTTGAATAATACGAACGGTCGTGCTATTTAGTTGTCCATGACACCCGCAGCCGTCACTTCCAAAGGCACCGCAACGCGCGAACTGATAGTGGAACGCGCTTTCGGCATCGCCCGTCGCAATGGGTTGGAAGGCCTGTCCATCGGCGAGCTGGCCACTGCGGTGGGCATGTCCAAGAGCGGGGTGTTCGCCCATTTCGGCTCCCGCGAAGACCTGCAGCTCAGCGTGTTGGAGTGGACCGCGCAGCGTTTCACCGAAACCGTGGTGCGTCCCGCGCTAGCCCAGCCGCGCGGTTTGCCGCGCCTGCGCGCCATCGTCTCGGGCTGGTTCGACTGGGTGCTGATGAACGAGGAAGGCTGCGTGATCCTGGCCGCCGCCGGCGAATACGACGGCCGCCCGGGCCCGATGCGCGACCGCATCGTTGGCTGGCTGAGCCAGTGGAACGCGCAGTTGGCCAAGGCGGTGACCCATTGCATCGAATCCGGCGAACTGGCCGCCGACACCGACCCCGAACTCATGGCCTTCGAGCTGGCTGCGCTCGCCGATGGCCTGCACAACACACGCCTGATCGACCCGGCGCGTGCCGAAGACATGGCGCGTCGTTCGTTCGAACGCCTGATCCGTTCCTACTCCCGCTGAACCCCACCGACTGAAACCCACGGAGGTCGTCGCCATGGCTGTCATCGCTAAACCCAGAAATAGCACGATCGTTCTAAAATCCCTGCTGGCCTCGCTGCGCTTTGCCACGATGCGCGCCGGTTTCGCCGTCGGCGGATGGCTGATGCCCGAGGCGACCCTGCATCGCGCGTTCCGTCTGTTCGGCACGCCGATGCCCGGTGCGCGGGAACGGGCGCTGGCCGCCGACACTCTGGGCGCGCGCATCGAACTGCTGGAACACGGCGAGCACCGGGTCGCCGCCTATCTCTGGGGCGATCCTGCGCACCAGCCGCTGGTGCTGCTGGCGCACGGCTGGTCGAGTTTCGGTTTGCGCTTCGCGCCCTGGATACGCGCGTTGCGCCAGGCCGGGTATGCGGTAATCACCTTCGACCAACTGGCGCATGGCCGCAGCAGCGGCCGCCGCGCCACGCTGCCTTCCTTCGCCGAAACCCTGTTCCAGGTCGCCAAGCACTACGGGCCGTTGTCCGCGGTGGTCGGCCACTCGCTGGGCGGCGCGGCCACCATGCTGGCATTGTCGAAGGGGATGCAGGCCGAGCGCACCGTGCTGATCGCGCCGGCCGCCGATCCCATGGCCGCCGCCGATCGTTTCGGGCGCGCGGTGGGACTGGCGCAATCGCTGCGCGACCGCCTCTTCGACGAGTGGGAGAAACGCTTCCACATTCCGGTCGCAGGCATGCAGGTCCACGTCAACGCTCCCTTCATCGCGCGCCCGGCGCTGGTCGTGCACGACCTGGAGGACCGGGAAGTGCCATGGGCGGAAGGCGAACGCTATGCGCGTTACTGGCCGCAGGCGCGCCTGCTCACCACTTCCGGACTGGGGCACCACCGTGTTGCCGCGGAACCGCAAGTGATCGCCGAAGCATTGCGGTTCCTCAAGGGAGAAACCGTCGGCGAACGCGTCGTCTCCTCGCCCAATCTGCCGTTCGGCATCGCCTGAACCTCCTAGCAGGCGATGCATACGGGTGGGCATGGAGGCCCACCCACCTTTGACTAACGTGCGCGACGTTACAATTGCCGCTTGTTCACTTGCACGTGAGGGCGCGCATGAGCACGCCGGCTTCGAATCTTCCCGCCACACAGAGCGACAACACCCCGCTGCGCTTCGTCACCGCCGCCAGCCTGTTTGACGGGCACGATGCGGCGATCAACATCATGCGCCGCCTGATCCAGGGGCAGGGCGCCGAAGTGATCCACCTGGGCCACAACCGCAGCGTCGAGGACGTGGTGCGCGCCGCGCTGCAGGAAGACGCCGACGCCATCGCCCTGTCGTCCTACCAGGGCGGGCACGTCGAATACTTCAAGTACATGGTCGACATGCTGGCCGAGCGCGGCGCCAGCCATATCCGCGTGTTCGGCGGCGGCGGCGGCACCATCACCCCGGAGGAAATCCGCGAGCTGCAGGCCTACGGCGTGGAACGCATCTACCACCCCAACGACGGCATGCACATGGGCCTGGTGCAGATGATCGAAGACGTGGTGGAACGCGCCAGCGCAGCACGGGAATCGGGAATCGGGAATTGGGAATCGGCAGAGCAGGGAATCGGTAAAGCGGCCTTGCCCGCGATCGATGACGAAATCGGCATCGGCAGGATGCTCAGCGCGATCGAAGATGGCGTCTTCAGCGAACCGGAGCTCGCCAAGCTCCGCAAACTATGGGCCACGGGCGGTTCCGATTCCCCATTCCCCATTCCCCATTCCCGAATTCCAACGACACCGGTCGTTGGAATTACAGGCACCGGCGGCGCCGGCAAGTCCTCGGTCACCGACGAACTGTTGAACCGTTTCCTGGCCAGCTTCCCGCAGATGCGCATCGCGGTGATCTCGGTCGATCCCACCCGTCGCCGCACGGGCGGGGCGCTGCTGGGCGACCGCATCCGCATGAACTCGCTGCGCAGCCACCGCGTGTACATGCGTTCGATGGCCACGCGCCGCCAGCACGCGGCCACCAACATGGTGCTGAAGGATTGCATCGGTTTCCTCAAGGGCCTGGGCTACGACCTGGTGATCGTGGAGACCGCCGGCATCGGCCAGAGCGATTCGGAAATCGTCGATCTGGTCGATTTCCCCATGTACGTGATGACCAGCGAGTATGGCGCTGCCAGCCAGCTGGAAAAGATCGACATGCTCGACTTCGCCGAGCTGATCGTGCTCAACAAATACGACAAGCGCGGCGCCGAAGACGCGCTGCGCGACGTGCGCAAGCAGTGGAAGCGCAACCGCGCCGCCTTCCAGACCGCCGACGAAGACGTGCCGGCGTATCCCACCATCGCCAGCCAGTTCAACGACCCCGGCATCAGCTGGATGTTCGCCAACCTGTGCCGGCTGTTGCGCGAAAAACTTTCGCTGCCCGCGCAGAAGTGGACGCCGCAGCTGGACACTTCGCTGAAGGAGCCGCGCGCCACCGTGCTGATTCCCGGTGCGCGCGTGCGTTACCTGGCCGAAATCGCCGAGCAGGGCAGGGGCATCAACAAGGCCGTCGAACAGCAGGCGGAAATCGCCAGCCGCGCGCAGCACCTTTGGGAGTCGTTGCGCGAGATCGGCGACGAAAAGCTGCCCAGACAACTGGCGCTTTATGACACAAGCGACCTGCTGCCAGGTGCCGTAGGAGCGACGTCAGTCGCGACCGAATCTCTTGCTGACGATCCGTCCGAAGGCACGTCGGTCGCGACTCACGTCGCTCCTACGTCCAGCTCGCCAGACCGCTCTCTGCTCACGCTCCGCCAGCGCTACCAGGACGCAGTGCAGTCGTTGACCAACGAAAACCTGAAGCTCCTGCGCGACTGGCCGCAGCGCCTGAAGTCCATCACCGACGAACATTTCACCTACGAAGTGCGCGGCAAGGCCGTCACCGGCGAAAACTACCGCCAGTCGCTCAGCCACCAGCCCATCCCCAAGATCGCCGCTCCCACCTACAAATCCTGGGGCGAACTGCTGACCTTCCTGGGCAAGGAAAACCTGCCGGGCAGCTATCCCTACACCGGCGGCGTGTATCCGTACCGCCGCACCGGCGAAGACCCCATCCGCATGTTCGCCGGCGAAGGCACGCCGGAGCGCACCAACCGCCGCTTCCACTACCTGTCGGTCGGCCAGCCCGCCGCGCGCCTGTCCACTGCGTTCGACAGCGTCACCCTGTACGGCGAAGACCCCGCGCCGCGCCCGGACATCTACGGCAAGATCGGCAACTCCGGCGTCAACATCCCGACGCTCGACGATATGAAGAAGCTGTATTCCGGCTTCGACCTGTGCTCGCCCACCACCAGCGTGTCGATGACCATCAACGGCCCGGCGCCGATGATCCTGGCCATGTTCATGAACACCGCCATCGACCAGCAGGTGGAGCGGTACCTGAAGGAAGACGAGCAGCGCTGGAAACAAGCGCAGAAGACCATCGACAAGCTCTTCGAAGGCCGCCAGCGTCCGCAGTACCACGGCGAATTGCCGCCGACCAACAACGGTCTTGGCCTGGGCCTGCTGGGCATCACCGGCGAACAGGTGGTCGATGCGGAAACCTACGCGCGCATCAGGGCGCAGACGCTCAAGACCGTGCGCGGCACGGTGCAGGCCGACATCCTGAAGGAGGACCAGGCGCAGAACACCTGCATCTTCAGCACCGAATTCGCGCTGCGCATGATGGGCGACATCCAGCAGTACTTCGTCGACAACGGCGTGCGCAATTTCTATTCGGTGTCCATTTCCGGCTACCACATCGCCGAAGCCGGCGCGAACCCGATCTCGCAACTGGCGTTCACGCTGAGCAACGGCTTCACCATCGTCGAGTACTACCTGGCCCGCGGCATGAAGGTGGACGACTTCGCCGCCAACCTGTCGTTCTTCTTCAGCAACGGCATGGACCCGGAATACACGGTGATCGGCCGCGTCGCCCGCCGCATCTGGGCGCGCGCCATGCGCGAGCGCTACGGCGCCAACGAACGCTCGCAGATGATGAAGTACCACATCCAGACCTCGGGCCGCTCGCTGCACGCGCAGGAAATCCAGTTCAACGACATCCGCACCACGCTGCAGGCGTTGTACGCGCTGTTCGACAACTGCAACTCGCTGCACACCAACGCCTACGACGAGGCCATCACCACGCCGACCGAAGAGTCCGTGCGCCGCGCGGTGGCCATCCAGATGATCATCAACAAGGAGCTGGGCCTCAACTTCATCGAGAACCCATGGCAGGGCAGCTTCGCCGTGGACTACCTGACCGACCTGGTGGAAGAGGCGGTGTACAAGGAATTCGAAGCCATCAGCGAACGCGGCGGCGTGCTGGGCGCCATGGACACCATGTACCAGCGCGGCAAGATCCAGGAAGAGTCGCTGTACTACGAACACAAGAAGCACGACGGCAGCCTGCCGCTGGTGGGCGTCAACACCTTCCTGCCGCGCGAGCACGGCGGCGACATCGTCACCGAGATCGAGCTGATCCGTTCGACCGAGGAAGAGAAAGGCCAGCAGATCGCCAACGTGCTGGGCTGGCAGCGGTCGCGCAACGCGCTGGCGCCGGACGGCGAGACCTCGCACGGCCATGTGGTGGAATCGGAGGACGTGGAAGTCCACGACGGCCACGGACTGGGCTATCTGCAGGACACCGCGCGCAACCGGCAGAACGTGTTCGCCGCGCTGATGGAAGCGGTGAAGACCCACTCATTGGGCCAGATCAGCCATGCGCTGTACGACGTGGGCGGGGAGTACCGCAGGAACATGTAGTGGCGCAGGGATGTCGGTAGCCCTTCAGGTTCTGCGACAGCGACACCAGTCGCTACCCCAGGCGTAAAAAAAGCGGGAGCCGAATGGCTCCCGCTTTGCATTGCACTCGATCATTCAGTCCTCGACCGAACCCTCGCCGCCAATCGAGCCGGCGGCGCTGGCCGACGCGCCGTGTCGCGACGCGCTGGCGTTCGCATTGGCATTGGCGTTGCCGCTGGCGCGCGCTCGCGGCGCCGGGCGCGGAGGCGGCGCGTCGGTCCGGCCTTCCTCGCCGTTGCCATCGTTGCGCTCGCCAGCCGATGGCGAGCCACTATCCGCAGCGGATCCGCCGGCGCCGTGGATCGCGCCCGTTCCGCGCGCGATCGCGCTGCCTGCATTGGAGAGTGGCGTAGCGGCTGCACTGCCGTCGCCGGCCTCGCGCTCATCCGTGCGCCCGCCGTTGGCCACTGCCTGTCCGGCCAGCGATCCGGCACCCTCTGCCGAGGCCGAGCGTCCGGCGGCGCCGGCAACTCCGTTCGCGTTGCCAGCAGCTGAACCTTGTGCCGCTGCGGCGACGTTGCGGGTATGCGCCGTCGCCTCGCCCGCAAGTTGCCCGGCGCCCCCGGCAAGCGTGGCGGCTTGGCCTGCTGTTGCGCGCGCATCCTGAGCGGCCGATGCAGCGGCGCCGGATGCCGTTCCGGCCGCGCCTCCGGTCAGGGTTCCCAACTCCTGCAAACCGCTGTTCGAAGAGCTGCCGACCACATTGCCACCGATCGCTCCCGAACCCTGCGCCGACCCATTGTCGCCGCCGGCGACGAGGCCGCCTTGCGCCTGCCCATCGGCGGCGCCGGCCGCTTCTGCGTTCAGCCGATCAAGCCGCGCCTGTTCGCGCGCGGCACGCTTGGCCTCGCGCAGCGCGGCACGCTGCTCGGCTGCGGCTTGGCGGGCGCTGTTGGTGGTCTCGCGCAAAGTGCCGCCCAAATCCGCACCGCCCAGCAGTCCACCCCTTCCCGGATCGATGCCCACGGCGCCGCCCAGTCCTCCGCCGATGTTGCCGCCACCGCCCAGCAGCCCTTGCGCACCGGCCCCCGGTGCAGCGGCCAGCAGGGCGGCGAAGACAGCGGCAGTCAGAGTCTTGTTGTTCATCGTCATCTCCATTCGCAGCGGACGATCCGCGGCTTCATGGAGTTCTACGAATGCCGGCGCCGGTTTCTTCCTTGCTGGCCGCAGGCTTCAACTTTCGTTCATCGCGGCGACCAACGCGCCTGTTCTTCAGCAGCCAGCACTCCAAAGCCATAGCGGTCGTCACGGCCCTTCGCACCGGCGTCGGTCGCTTCGCGCTCAAGTATCGCCATGACCGAAACCGATGAATCCGAAGCGGGCGCGCGGATCGACTCGGCGGCGCGGCGCGCCACCAGCGGTGCGGCGAAAGAGGTGCCGCGCACGGGCTTGAAACCCGCCCCGACGCGTGCGGCATCCAGGCCCGAACCGGGCGCGGCGAAGTCCACCTGCGGTCCGCGCGCGGCTTCGGGCAAGGTGCGTCCGCGCGCATCGATGGCGGTCACGCCGATCACGCCCGCGTAGGCGGCAGGGTAGAGCGGCGGCGCGGCGGGCCCGTCGTTGCCGACGGCTGCAACCAGCACATGGCCACGCCGCAACATCGAGTCCACCAGGCGTTCCAGCAGGGCATTGGGCGGTCCCACCAGACTCAGATTGATCACCGCGACCCGCTCGCGCGAAAGCCATGCCAGCGCCTGCGCCAACCCGGTGACGGCGCCGCCGGTGGGAGCGCCGCAATAGATGTCGGCGGCGAAGAGTTCGCTGCGGGCGCCGGCTCGCTGGCGGTCGGCGGCCGCCGGCGCACCGGCCAGCAGCGACGCCACGGCCGTGCCATGCGCGTCAGGATGTGCAGCGCCTTCGCAGCCCCAGCCATGAACGTCGGTTCCGGCCAGGGAACGATGGGACGCGTCCACGCCGCCGTCGACCAGGCCAACGCGAACCGCAGCTCCGGGCGCGAGGGCTTCCGCGGCAGCGAGGGCATGCGATCCGACCTTCGCCGCCGTGGGTGCGGCATCGGCGCCCAGGTAGATATGGTCGTAATCGTAGCGGCCCGACGGATCGAGTCGCTGCAGCATGCTCAGTGCGCTGCGCGTGCGCATGCCCTCGGGGGCCGCCAGTACCACCAGATGCAAGTCCAGCTCCGACAGTCCGCTGTCGCTTTCGACAGAGAAGCCCGCATCCAGCGCGCGCGATACCGCCTCCGGCGAGGGATCCAGCGCCACTATCCTGCTCCTTACCACCGGTGCGCCGTTGCGGTCGGTGTCGAGTTCGCGCCGGTGCTGGCGCAGCAGCTGGTCGATGCGCACTTGTCGAAGAGTTCCCAGGGTCTGGTTGAGCGGCGCCGCCACGATTTCGCCGACGGGCGCGGGCAGGCGCGGCAGAGGCGCCGGCAGCAGCTGCGCTCCGGCGGATCCGGGCACGGCGCAGGCGCAGAGCAGCAGCAATCGGAAAAGTGTCGGCTTCATCTGGGACCTTACGTTCGGGAGCGTCCGATCCGTCCCTGGGCCGTGCGGCGCGCATGCTAGCATCCGGCCCGCCCGGCCCCGCGTACGGCGCAAGGGAATAAAACAGCCCTGTGAAGCGTATTCCATGATGTCGAGTGCGAAGCCGAGTGCGATCGATGCGGAGATGGCGGACGCCCTGTGCGAACTGCTGCCGCGCCTGCGGCGCTTCGCGCGCACCCTGGCCCGGCATCCTGCCGACGCCGACGATCTGCTGCAGTTGGCGCTGGAGCGGGTGCTGGCGCGGTCCGGCCAGTGGCGCCGCGATACCCGGCTGGATGCGTGGGTGTTCGGCATCATCCGCAACGCCTGGATCGACGAAGTGCGGGCGCGCCAGCGCGGACAGAAGATATTCGCGCCGGAAGAGCATGGGGCCCACGTCGGCGAGTCGCCGATCGAGGGGCGCGAACTGGCGATGACGGTGCAGGCCGCCATGCAGCAACTACCTGAGGAACAGCGGATGGCCATTGCACTGGTGTTGATCGAAGGGCTTTCGTATCGCGAAGCCGCCGAAACGCTGGAGGTTCCGATAGGAACGCTCACCAGCCGTCTGGCGCGCGGTCGCGAAGCGCTGCAGGCGCTGCTGGGCGGCGTGGAAGGAACAGGAGCATGAGCGTGGACACCGAACTGCTGATGGCTTACGTGGATGGCGAGCTGTCGCCCGCACAGGCCGCGCAAGTGGAAGCCGCCATCGCGGCCGATCCGGCGGTCGCCGATGCGGTGGCGCACCAGTTCGCGCTGCGCCGTTCGCTGGGCGAGGCGTATGCGCCCGTGCTGGACGAACCGGTGCCCGAGGCGCTCACGCGGATGCTGCGCCCATCGGATGCGGAGTCCGGCAACGTGGTAGCGCTGCCGCCGCGTGCGGCGCCGGCGCCGCGCTCGCGATGGGGCGTGCCGCAGTGGGCGGCCATGGCGGCGTCGCTGCTGCTCGGCGTTGCGGTCTCGCAGTGGATATCCAAGCCCGATGCGGCCCGTTTGCATACAGGCGAAGGCGGTGCGCTGGTCGCTGGCGCCGATCTCGCCAACAGTCTGGAGCGGCAGCTGGCCAGCGTTCCGGAACCAGACCGGGCGGTGACTATCGGCCTCACCTTCCGAGATGCGGCGGGCAACTATTGCCGCAGCTTTGCGATCAAAGGTTTGAAACCGTTAGCGGGGCTGGCCTGTCGCGGGAGCGACGGCCACTGGAAGGTGCCGATGGTCGCCGAATCGACCGCGCAAGCCGGGGAACTGCGCCAGGCTTCCACCGCCATACCAGCGGCGGTGCTGGCCGAAGCGACCGCCAGGATGAGCGGCGATCCGCTGGATGCCGCCGAGGAGCGCAAGGCCCGCGATGCTGGCTGGCGCTGAGTCCACGAAGGTTTCGTGGACTTCGAAAGAGCCGATGCGGGATTGGAGCGATAGTGTGGATGCACCCTTCTCCCGCTAGCGGGAGAGGGGTTCGATTCGGTTTTTCCACTGTGAATCCAGATGCCCAGTTTTTTCCGGCCGGCGATGAGCGGGATTCGTTGGCCGAACCTGTAGCGGCATTGCGCAACCTTCCGGCGAGTCCGCATGGGCGGCGTATCATGTCCGCCACTTCCGTATCCCCGGTCCGGTCATGCGCAACCCGTTGCAGGAACAACTGCTCAAGGCCGGCCTGGTCAAGAAGTCCAAGGTCGCCGAGGTCGCGCGCGAGCATGCCAGGCAGCGCCACGGCAAGGCGCCGCCGGCGCCCAGCGCAGAGCAGACCGAAGCCGAGCGCGTGCGCCTGGAAAAGGCCGAACGCGACCGCGCGCTGGCCGCCGAACGCAACGCGCAGGCGCGCCTTCACGAGCAACGCGCGCAGGCGCGGCAGATCGTCGAGCAGAACAAGCTGAAACTCGCCGGCGAGATCGCTTACGCCTTCACCGACGAAGGCGTCATCAGGAACGTGCTGGTCGACGAAACCGTGCGCAAGCAACTGGCCAGCGGCGCGCTGGTCATCGTCCGTCACGACCAGGGTTATGCGGTGGGTTATGCGGTAATCTCGCGCGCAGCGGCCGACAAGGTCTACGCCCGCGATGCGGCGATGGTCGTGCTGGACCATGGCAAGGCCGATGAAAGCTCAACCGATGGCGCGGATGACGACTACTACAGCCAGTTCAAGGTGCCGGACGATCTGATCTGGTAGGGCAGAGGCCCGCTTCTGTAGGAGCGACGCGAGTCGCGAAGCTCTGGAAAATTCCGCCTCTCTCGCATACCGCAACCCGATGATCCGTGGCGGGATAGAGTGACGGTCCTGAGGGGACTTCGCGACTCGCGTCGCTCCTACAACCTTCCTACAGAAGGCTCTGCGCTGTCAGATCCAGCGCGGCGATCCGGCCTGTGGCCACATCCACCCGCACCGCTTTCACGTGCGGGCCTTCCTCTTGGCTTTTTTCATCCGCCGCCGCGGGCGGTTCGCTGCCCAACAGCAACAAGTCGTTGTCCTTGCGCATGACCGAGCGTAGTTGGTCCATCGGCAAGGCCAGGCTCCACACGGGTTTGCCCAGCGGTCCGGACACGCGGGTCAGCTGCAATCGTCCTTGCTGTCCCAGCTTGTCGCTGTGCAGCGCCAGTACGCTGTCCGGTTGCCGGTACCACAGCGCTTGTTCGGGCTGGTTGCCATCGTGCAGCAGGCCGGCGCGCAGGAAGCGCGGCGATTCGGGCAGCACGCGGTAATGGCTGAATTTGGGCCGCTTGCCCCAGCGGTCCGGTAGTTGCTTGGGCCAGTCCGGCGGCCCTGCGGATACCTGTTGCACTCGTGCGCCCCACAAGCGGTATTGCTGCGGCTTGGGTTCCAGCGGGGCGGGCACGTGGTTCGCTTCCAGGTATTGCTGCATCGCGCCGGGACGTTCGTTGGGGTCGCGTCCGGGAATGACCGGCTTGTTGCGGTAGAACTCGGCTTCCTGGTCGGTCATCACTCCCAGCCAGCGTTCGCCGATGGGCAGGGCGCGGGTCATGAAGTTTGAAGTGCTGCCGCTCTTGGCCGGCGGCACGATGCCCGCAGGGTTGCGCACGTCGGTGTCGCGCGGGGCGGCGCTCAGGTCGCTGGCATCGATGCGCCATTGGCTGGCGTCGTTCAAGGTGAGTTGCAAGCCGTGCCGGCCGAAAGCGATGTAACCCGGTTCGTCCACGCGTTTGCCGGCCATCGCGGGGTTGGCGGCATCGATGCGCGCGCCGTCGGCCACTACGCTGCCGTCGGCCAGCGATACGCCCAGCGGTCCGTCGACAGTCAGCCACAAGGTCTTGCCGTCGGCGCCCAGCAGGGCGAAGCCGCGCAAATCGCGGCCGCTGCGTTCGGTGCCTTCGTAGGTGCGCAGGCGTTTGCGCCAGGCCACGGTTGCGGTGGCGGGGTCGATGGCCCACAGGTCCACGTGCAGCAGCTCGCGGCGGACGCGGTTGTTGCTGCGGCGGCCCATGGCGCCGGTGATGGTTTCGGACTGGGTGCTGAGCAGGTAGAGACGGTCGGCGCCGCCCTGGTCGGTGCGCAGCGGCGCGGATTGGAACAGGGCCGGTTGCAGTTGCTTGAACCCGCCGGTGGTGAGCACTTGGCGCAGGCCGGCGCTGCCGCCTTGCTGCAGCACCCACAAGCCGGCGGTGCCCACCAGTACCACCAGCACCACACCCAATGCGGCCAACACTCTTACGGCGGGTCGGCTCATGCGGTTTGTCTGCCAGTGGCGGGCGGAAGGGGCGGTT
The DNA here is from genome assembly GCF_010093305.1 of Pseudoxanthomonas sacheonensis. GTDB lineage: Bacteria > Pseudomonadota > Gammaproteobacteria > Xanthomonadales > Xanthomonadaceae > Pseudoxanthomonas_A > Pseudoxanthomonas_A sacheonensis. The sequence goes on from NZ_PDWS01000010.1 coordinate 142,394, forward strand.
TGGCTTGGGTCATTGGCAGGAACAACGTGGCGGCCAGGTTCGGCAGGACAAATTTGCAATGAAGGGGTGGCTTGGGCTTAATGCAGGCGGTCAGTGATAGGGGGAAGTCGTCATGTCATCCGATCAGTTGATTGCCGTGTCCACCGATGCGTTGCGTGGGTTGTTGCAAGCGGCGGTGCCGCCGGGCATGCCGGTGCTGGTGGGGCCGCCTTCGCCGGAGGGCGAGGCGATGTCGGGGTTGTCGGTGCATTTGTTCCGTATCGGGGTGCTGCCGTTGGCGCGGGCGGTGCCGATGATCGGGTCGGATGGGCGGCGGGCGCGGCCGGAGTTGGGGTTGCAGCTGGACTATCTGGTCAGTGGGTTGGGCGGGGAGGCGCTGCAGGAGCTGGAACTGCTGGGCGCGGCGCTGCATGCGTTGGTGGATTCGCCGGTGCGGGAGCGTCAGTCGCTGTCTGCGTTGTTGTCCGAGCCGGACCGGTTGGCCGCGTTGTCGCCGGGGGCGTTCACGGTGCAGTGGCGGGTGTTGGAGTTGCCGGTGGGCGAGCAGTGCCAGGTGTGGGTGGCCAGTGGCATGCGGCAGCGGGGCGGGGTGTTCGTCAGGGCCGAGGCGGTTTGGCAGGCGGTCGCGGCCTGACGCTGCCGTAGGGCGGGCACTGCCCGCCACCCAAGCAAACCAACAGAAACCATCCGCCCGCACTTTCACGCCTCTCTACGCAGGCGGCGTTACCAAGCGTGTATCAGGTCGGCGAGGGCTTTCCCATGGCGTTGTCGTTGCGCTGCGAGTGCGGGCGGGTGCAGGGCAGGGTGGAGACGGACCAGGTCTACGTGCGCGCCACTTGTTATTGCAAGGATTGCCAGGCGTATGCGCGCTGGCTGGACCGGCCCGGGGTGGCCGATGCGCAGGGCGGTACGGATATGGTGGCGATGAATCCGGCGGCGGTGCATATCACGGCCGGTAGCGAGCAGATTGCGTGCATGTCGCTTAGCGGGAAGGGATATTGCGCTGGTACGCGGCCTGTTGCCGTACGCCGCTGGGCAATACGCCGCGCGATGGCAGGGTTGCTTATGTGGGGGTTGTGGCTATGGGTTTGTGGCCGGCCAGGGAGATGGATGAGGCGTTTGGGCCTAAGGGGAAGACGGTGATCAATTCGGGGTCGGCGCGGGGGAAGGTGAAGGCGACGCCGGTGGGGTTTGTTACTGGTGGGTTGCGGATATTGCGGGGGATTTTGGGGGCGCGGTTGCGG
>NZ_PDWS01000011.1 GCF_010093305.1 Pseudoxanthomonas sacheonensis
CCGGTGCTGGGGACCACACTGTTGCTGACGGAGGTGGTCGCCGTGGCAGCCACCGTCGCCGTGTAGACGAAGGTGTAGCTGCCGATGGCGCTGCCAGCGGCCAGGGTGCAGGTAATCACTTGGCCCGAAGAGGTGCAGCCCGCCGGCAACGTGCCTACGGTAAGACCGGCGCCGAGCGTATCGGTCAGTACTTCGGCAGCGGTGGTCGCCGCGTTGGCCACGTTCACCGTCAGCGTATAGGTCAGCGTATCGCCGACCGACACCGCGGTGCCGCTGCCCGGATTCACCGCCTTGCCGACCGTCACCGTCGGATTGACCGGGTTGGTGGTCGTGCACGTCGAGCAAGTGCCGATGCTGGGGACCACACTGTTGCTGACCGAGGTGGTCGCCGTGGCGTCCACGGTCGCGGTGTAGGTAAAGGTATGCGTGCCGATGGCCGCACCCGCCGCCAACGTGCAGGTAACGACCTGTCCCGAAGACGTGCAGCCTGCCGGCAGCGTACCGAGGGTCAACCCGGCGCCGAGCGTATCGGTCAGCACTTCGGTAGCGGTCGTCGCTGCGTTGGCGACGTTGACCGTCAGCGTGTAGGTCAACGTATCGCCGACCGACACCGCGGTGCCGCTACCTGGGTTCACGGATTTGTCGACCGTCAGGGTCGGATTGACCGGGTTGGTGGTCGTGCACGTCGAGCAGGTCCCGGTGCTGGGGACCACACTGTTGCTGACGGAGGTGGTCGCCGTGGCAGCCACCGTCGCCGTGTAGACGAAGGTGTAGCTGCCGATGGCGCTGCCAGCGGCCAGGGTGCAGGTAATCACTTGGCCCGAAGACGTGCAGCCCGCCGGCAACGTGCCTACGGTAAGACCGGCGCCGAGCGTATCGGTCAGTACTTCGGCAGCGGTGGTCGCCGCGTTGGCCACGTTCACCGTCAGCGTATAGGTCAATGCACTACCGACCGACACCGCGGTACCACTGCCCGGATTCACGGACTTGCTGACTGTCACCGTCGGGTTGACCGGGTTGGTGGTCGTGCACGTCGAGCAGGTGCCGGTGCTGGGGACCACACTGTTGCTGACCGAGGTGGTCGCCGTGGCGTCCACGGTCGCGGTGTAGGTAAAGGTATGCGTGCCGATGGCCGCACCCGCCGCCAACGTGCAGGTGATCACTTGACCCGAAGAGGTGCAGCCGGCCGGCAAGGTGCCGACCGTCAACCCTGTACCCAGCGTATCGGTCAGCACTTCCGCAGCGGTCGTGGCCGCGTTGGCGACATTCACCGTCAACGTGTAGGTCAGCGTATCGCCGACCGACACCGCCGTGCCGCTGCCCGGATTCACCGCCTTGCTGACCGTCACCGTCGAATCGACCGGGTTGGTCGTGGTACAGGTCGAGCAACTGCCGGTGCTGGGCACCACGCTGTTGCTGACCGACGTAGTCGCTGCGGCGTCGACGGTGGCGGTGTAGGTAAAGGTATGCGTGCCGATGGCCGCGCCCGCCGCCAGCGTGCAAGTGACGACCTGTCCCGAAGACGTGCAGCCGGCCGGCAAGGTGCCGACGGTCAGGCCGGCACCCAGGGTATCGGTCAGTACTTCCGCCGTGGTCGTAACGCCGTTGGCTACGGTGACCGTAAGCGTGTACGTCAGGGTATCGCCGACAGCCACCGCCGTACCGCTGCCCGGATTGACGGTCTTATCGACCGTCACTATCGGACTCAACAGCGTCGTCTCTGCACAATCGTTGCCGGCGCTGGCGCAATTCACTCCCGTTACGGCGACCGTGTTGTCGATGGCCGTGACGTTCGCAGGCAACGGATCGTCGACCCGTACGACGAAGCCGAGCGTAATGCTGTTGCCGGCCGCGACATTGGCCGTCGCCGTGTTGGGGCAGCTGCTGCCAGCGCAGGTGAAGTCGTTGCCGGCCGTTACCACCGTGGTATTGGCGGGCAGCGTTTCCACCACTTCGCCCGGGAACAGGGTCGCGACCGAACCGCCCGTGTTGGCGATCTGGATCGCATAGGTCAAGGTATCGCCCGCGGCGACCGTGGCGCCGGCACCGGCCGGAGCGCCGTTGATCTGTGCGAGCGTCTTGACCACCGAAAGATCCGGCGGGGCGATGGTGGGGAACGCGCAAGACGCCAGGTCGCGCGAGGCGGCCGCCGTGGTCGATACCCCCGGCGTCAGCGTACCGGTGGCCGGATCGTAGATGTAGTACCGGCTGCTGGCGGTATTGTCCGCAACGTAAAGCCTGCCGTCGTCGGTGAACGCGACACCTGCCCAATTGATCGTGGTCGGCGACCCATTGAGCAGCGGCCGGGTCTGGCGCACCGCCTGCAGCCCGGCGCTGAAGTCGATCCGATAGAGGTCCTGACCCGCGGACAACCAGCCCGCACCTGCGCTATCGACGGCGATATCGCCGGAACCGAAGTCGGTGGGCGCGATATCGTACGACAAGGTTCCGATGCTCTGGACCGTATAGCCGAAGCTGCCGGGCGTCGGATCCGCGTTCACTTCCCACACTTCGGGCGTGGCAACGCCGCCCGCGATCAGATATCCGGTGCCGTCGGGGGCCATGCCCGCACGCGCGAAATCGGGCGATGCGAACGGCGCCGTAGCCTGGTACCAGCCACCGTTGGCGGAGTCATAGGCCCAAAGGATCGAGTTGGATCCCGAGCGTGAAATGAACAGCAACCGGTTGCGGACCGGGTCGACCATCAGACCGTTGAGGTTGCCGGCCACCGTGAAGTCGAGATCGGTGACGAAAGCGTCGTTGCCTGCGCCCGGATCGTAGCGCGAGATACGCACGCCATTGACGATGCTGAAGACCGGCTTGTCCACGCCGACAGGACAGAAGTCGTAATCCGTGACGGCCGGCGTGACGCTGACGAGAGCGTTGTCGGCCTGCTCGCAGTTCGGATTGGTGGCAACGTCGGAACAGGTCAGTCCGGTGGGATTGACGATGCGCGCCACGTTGTCGACCGAGGTCTGCGCGAAAGCGGACTGGCCGGCGAGCAACAGAATGAGCGGAGCGAAAGCGAACCGGCGGAAGACCCTAACTAACCGCCGCACGCATGGAATCGAGACGCCATAACTTGATTGCTTCATTCCCCGCTTCCTTGGCCCTCGGCCAACGCATACGCGACTGGTCAGATCACGGCCGATACGCCGCGCTCCCACAGGGAAGGCAGAACGGAATGTTCTCTTCACAGCAATCGATGACGGCCTGCATTGCGGAGGCCTTCCCCACGCGCACTTTAATCAAGTGCAGCGGTAGACATCACGCACGAAAACCTGCTAAAACTCACCGTAATCTGCATTTCTGCTTGGACGCTTCGTGCGGACCCGCAGTTTTTTGTGATGCGGGTTGCACTTTCGGCTCGTACAGGGCTTGCCGGGGAAAACAATCAATTTCTATTCCCGCGCACTGCGCGGGACGCTGGCATATGCAACAGGGGGTTGTATGGCGGGCAGTACGGAACACTGCATTCTTGTGGTGGAAGACGACATTGGAATGCGCGAAGGCGTCCTGGTACCAGGCCTGAAAGATATCGGCTTCAAAGTAGTGGGGGCCGGTAGCGCTGCCGAGGCTTACTGCTGCATGCTCACGCAGCATTTTTCTCTATTCGTGCTAGATGTCGACTTGCCGGGTGAAAACGGCCTGGCTATCGCCAAGCACCTGCGAACCGTGACCGAGGCCGGGATTATCCTGACTGGGCATAAGCGCGAATCCGATCACATATCCGGCCTGGACGAAGGCGCCGATGTCTACATCACCAAGCCGATCGACATCGGCATGCTGACAGCTACGGTCCGCAGTCTGCTTAGGCGCCTGGATCAGCTCAACGCCTTACGCACCGTGGACAGGCCTCCGCCTAGCTGGCGTTTTGAGGTGCAAGACTGGAACCTGGCTTCACCTCAAGGGACGAAAGTTCGCCTCACCCATGCCGAGCGCCTGCTGATCGATGTGTTGGCGGCCTCTCCTGGCGAAACCGTGCCGCGCGACACCATCATTTCCAAATTGGCGCGGGACATCCATGATTTCGATCCGCACCGATTGGAGATGCTGGTGCACCGATTGCGTCGCAAAGTCCTGTCGGCCACCAGCGAGCAGCTGCCTTTGAACGCCGTGCGTGGCATCGGCTATGTACTGCTCCCGGGAGCATAGCGACACACCCTCTTCGACCGCTCCCCTCCGGATAATCCGGCAGAGCGATTCTGTCTTGATGCTGTCATCGCAGCGGCATCCAATTCCCCGGAGCTGTCCGGCACCGGAGAGAGGGGCGACATGGCTTTATTCCGCAACTCAGTGGCGCAGCGGACAACGGCCGCCAGATATCTGGTTTGCCTGCTGCTTCCCGCCGCACTGGCTGCGTCCGGCCCTTTGCGGGCCCAGCAGTGGCGCATCGCCAGCGAAAAAGACGGCATACGGATGGAGACGCGGCCGCTTGCGGGCGAACGTTTCGACGAACTGCGCGTCAGCACGTCGCTGAGGGTTTCTCCGCAAACCGTCGCGGACTATCTGTTCGGAAAATACCTGGACGAAAAGAACAAGAACATCAGCCGTACCTTCATCAAGCGCGAGCGGGAGTTGACGATCTGGTCGGACGTGCTCAGCACGCCGCTGATCAGCGAGCGCTGCTATTCCATGCGCTTCGAAAAACACACCCATGCCAACGGCGAGATCCGGGTACGGTTCGTATCGCTCGACTATATGGGCAAGAAACCGAAGCCCGATTGCATCGCGCTGCGCTCGCGGGGCGAATGGGTGCTGACCCCAACCGGCACCGGGACCAGGCTGACCTATGCCTCCCTGACCGATGTCGGCGGCCGGGTTCCCGCCGCCCTGGCGCGCCGCTCGCTGTCGGCGGCCGCGATCTCCAGCGTGCGCAAGGTGGCGGCAGGCGCCTCGGGCCTGGCCTTGCCGCGCGGAATCGGCGACTGACGTCCGCCTCCAGGAAACCTCTGAACAATTCGGACGTCATCCCGAGCGTAGCGAGGGATCTGCTATTTTTGCAGGGAAAACAGATCCCTCGCTACGCTCGGGATGACAGTGCAAGGGTCGTTCGAACCTTCCCTAGGCATTGACCGAATGCTTGGCGAGTTCCTTGCGCAGCAGCGCCAGCTTCTTCTCGACGTAATGATTGAGCTGGTTGCGGTCCGTCCAACGGATCGGCGAATGTCCTGATTGGCAGAATTCCAGCAACAGCGAGCAATCCTGTTGCTTTCCCAGCAGCGTGGCGATGTCCTTGTCGTCGTACTTGACGGAGGATTCGATTCCCGCCTCGGCCAGAATGCGTTGCTGTTGCGATTGCCGCCGGGCCTTGCGCCGCCAGCGGTGCCAATCTTCGTCGTCGCCTGTTTTGCCGGCTTTTTTCGCGGCTCTCCTGGTTTTTTCCCTGCTCAGGGAAAACGCCGCTTCCAGCTCCTGCCTGGTCACCGCATCCCACGGCAAATCCTCCAGCGCAGCTTTGGTCTGCATCAGCATGCCGCGGGCTTGAAGCAGATCCGGATCCGCGGCCAGCGCTTCGCGCAGCACGTCGTGCCGGGCCGTGACCGCATTGCGTCGCGCCCTGCCCAGTATCGCCAGCCATTTCCGGTCATGGGTCTGGGCCGAGAGGTGATCGATCGCCTCCACCAGCGCCTGCGCATCACGCGTGCGGGAAAGTCCCTGGTTTATTTCGGAAAGAAGATAAGTGAGCGCCTCCGCGCCGGGCCCCAACGCAGTGCGCGCCAGCGCCAGAATCGAACGCACCCGCCGGATGGATTTGCGCGCCTGGTGCACGCCCTTGTGCCGGTGACCGCCCTGCCATCCCAGGTAATGGTTCGCGCGCGACAACTGATCGTCCGCGATACCGTGCAAAGCGACGCCCAGATCCGACGACGCATCTTCCGAACGAGCGTTCATGACAGGCATGGCAGGCCGCGAGCGGGCCAGCATACTTCAACTACGGCTCGGCCCGTAGAGCTGACATCGTCCCGCGAACGACCGGCTAGCGGCGCTCCACGTACTCGGAAAACAACGCCCGATGCTTGCGTTCCCAAAGCTCCAGAGTGTCGGCCTGTCCGAACACCTGATCCAGGAAGGCCAGCGACAATCCCTCCGTCGCGGTCTTGACCTCGGTCGCCACTTCCAGCGAGTCGAAGTAGCGCCGCTCGGTGAATACGTTGTGGCTGCCCTGCTTGTAGACGGCCAACGCCTTGAACGGGCCGCCGGTGGCGTCGAATATCTTCAGCCGGTCCTCCAGCCCGGAACCGAAGCCCGGGATGCGGATGACGTCGTCGGTGGTGGTGACATGCAAGGTGGGAATGCCGATTCCGGAAAGGATCGGCGCGAAATCCTTTTCGCCGTAAAAAGGCGGCGCCGAAATCAGGATGGCGGCGCGCAGGCGCGGATCGCGGAACTGCAGCAGGTGGCCGTTACGCAGGACTTTGGCGCCCGCGGCCAGCAGCGTGGTGTTGGCGCCGTAGGAGTGGCCAGCGGCGACGATACGGTCGCGGGCGATGTGCGTACCGCGCCCGCTTTGCAGCAAACGGTCCAGGGCGAAACTCAGGTCGTGCACGCGGGCGATCGCTTCCTGATCGCCGGCAGCGCGCTGGAAACGGGAAACCAGCGAAAACACATTGCCCTGCCACAGGGCGCGATCGCTTCCCACGTGCTGCAAATGCAGGCTGGCGATGCCGTGGCTGGCCCAGTACCGCCCCAGGTAGCTATACCCATCGCGCGAACTGCCGATACCATGCGAAAAAACGATCAACGGGACTTTCCCGCGGTCGGCCGAATCCGGCCAGAACAGGCGCGCCGGCACGCGTCGCGCGCGGGCCGTATCGGTCCACTCCAGGTCGGTGACGGTGAAACGCTCTTGGCCGGCAGTAGCCGAAACCGCGTGCGAGGAGACAGCAGCAGCAGAATCCACGCTCGCGCTCAGCCAAGCGGACATGGATGCCAGCACGGCTCCCACGAGCACCAGCGCGCCAATGCGCAAGCGTGTCGGACGGCGGAACAAGGAAAGAAGTGAAAGGTGTTTGAGCTTCATGGGTCGGAGAGTCGTATGGGATGGGGCGGCGCAGCACGGCTGTCGCGCCGGGTCGACCGGCAACGGTCTTGCGGCGTGTCCGCAGTCAGGGTTTGTTCTTGGGACGCCCGGCCTTGAGCGGGCGCAACGCTTCCAGCGCCGTGCGCAACTTGGTCTGGTCCAGACTTGCCAGCACTTGCAGACCGGCCCGCAGCAGTTCGCTTTTCTTGGTCGGCCGCTTGAAATCCAGCGCCCTATCCTTGAGCGTCGCGATCAGCTCGAAGTCCTCGCGCGGCAAGGTGAAGCTGTCGCGGATCAGTTTGTCTTTCTTCAGCGGCTGGGCCGGAGCCGCCACCAAGGCGGATTTCCGCTTCTCCGGCGCGGCCGGCTTCGCCGCCTTGGCTGCAGCGGCTGGCGCTTTGCGGCTGCCACTCTTCGACTGGTTCGCCTTCATTGCACGGAATTCTGTAAATTATTTATACCTTTTATACCATATAACCGATTCCGCACAAGAGCCCGCGGCGGCGAGGTTCAGCGCTCAGCCGGCAGACCGCTGCCTCATTGCGCTGGCGGCGCAAGGTGCACGGTCTATTCGTCAGGTGGAATGGGGCCGGCCAGGCCTGTTGGGGGAAGCTCTGAACAACCCTTTGCCCTGTCATCCCGAGCGTAGCGAGGGATCTGCTTCACCGCTCGCAATAGCAGATCTCTCGCTACGCCCGGGATGACATTCGAGGGGCGTTCGAGTTGTTCAGAGACTCATGAGCGCTTGGAGCCGCCCGGAAAGACGAACGATGCGAGTCCGCTTCTTCGTCGATCGCTTGAGATCGTACAGTCTCAGTTCCGATGCCCTAGTCCCGCATGAAGTGGCAGCTGTACCCACCGGGATGCTTGCGCAGGTAATCCTGGTGGTAGGCCTCGGCGCTATACCAGGTGGCGGCCGGCTCGATGGAAGTGGTGACCGGCTGCTTCCATTTGCCGGAAGCGTTCACGCGCTCTATCACCCGCTCGGCCGTCGCCTTCTGCTCGGGCGTGTGCGGAAACAACGCCGACCGGTATTGGGTTCCCACGTCGTTGCCCTGGCGGTTGAGCGTGGTGGGATCGTGCAGTTTGAAGAACCACTTTTCCAGCAGGTCTTCGTAGCTGAGCACCGACGGATCGAACGTTACCCGGATCGCCTCGGCATGGCCAGACTTGCTGTCGTGGGTGTCGTCGTAGGTCGGGTTCTCCAGCCAGCCGCCGGTATAGCCCACGTCGGTATCGATCACCCCGGGCACCGCGCGCAGGATTTCCTCCACGCCCCAGAAGCAGCCGCCGGCAAGGGTGGCGATCTCCGTGCCCTGCCCGTTGGAACCTGATTTGCTGGTGGCGTTTTCTTGTTCGCTCATATCGGCTTCCTCAGCGAGTCGTGTAGAAACATCGTATTCCACTTATATGTCCCAACGCGGCATTTTCAATGCCGCTGCCGCAGTACCGGGACGTCCGTTAGCTGTGCGGGACGCAGGCATAAAAGCGATCCATGGGGACGACCCAGCCTACGGCCCTCATTCTTCGATCGCCTCGATGCCGCGCCGCTTGAGATCCTCAAGATGGTCGTGCATTTCCTTGAGCTGATCGGGCGAGTGGCCTTTCCAATCCGTAACCTCGCCGAGGATGCGGAATGGATTCCGGGAACGGTATGACTTCGTAGGATTTCCGGGAAACCTCTTGTCCGTCAGGTTCGGGTCGTCTTCGATGGGTCCTGTCGGTTCCACGATGTAGATCCTGCCCTGCCCTGCGCCGACGGCCAGTTCGGCGCCCCAGATGGCCGCATCCAGGGTGGCGGTCAGATAAACGAAAGCCGCCTGTTTTCTTTTTCCATAGTTGGAGGCATAGCCCGGCCCGATCAGGTCGCCCACCTGCAGATCGGCCTTGGTGCCGTGGTAATACGTTTGCGTATCGGTCATCGCGCCACTCCGGTTTCCTGTCGTTTCGACAGGCGCCGATGCTGCATCACGCAGGCGGTCTTGCCGCAAGCCCCCATGCGTTGTATAAATTCATGGTGGGAGGCGCGCGGCGCCTCCCTTTTTTTTTGCGCCACGGAGCGCAACGAAAAAAAAAATGCGGTCAGCCCAAACTCATCAAGCGATGCACTTGCCCGGGCGTCCGTCGCCAAGAGGAATGGGCAGACCCTGCTTCTCCACGTGGTAGTACAACGACAAGATCTTCCATTGCGAACCCATCTTGTACAGCTGGACGCTATTGACGCCGACGAAGTCCGGCGCCGCCGCAGTCTTGTCGGTCCTCGACTCCACAACGCTGTACGCCACCGCAAAGCGGTCGTAGGTCTGCACGACCCGCGAGACTTCGCATTCATGGAATCCTTTCTGCCCGGGACGCTCGTAGGATTTGAGGAAATCTTCGGCCATCGAGCGCTGTACGAGAGGAACGCCTTCCTTGTACCGCCCGCCGAAGACCACGGCGTCCTCATGGAAGATCCGCTTGAGTGCGGCGAGATCCGCAGTGGCCCCAGGGTCGTTGGACAAAGCGCTCCATAGCGTGGACACGGTTTGCTCGGGGGTGTTTTCAGCGGCAAAGGCGCCAAGCGGCGCCAACAGGAGCGACAGCAGGAGACTTCGCATGCAGAGGATCCTTGGTGATGCCGGGCGCTTGTATCAAGCCACCGCAAGCGCCGCCGGCATGGATGGGGGCTGGCCGTGATTGTAGGCCGGCCTACCCCACTCGCCCCAGGGCGATGGCCGAGCCGGTGAACGGCAGCACCAGGTCATATCCCGATGGCGGCGGAACGACGGGGGTGACCGCGGCGGTGCCGAACTGGGTGACGCCCTGTCCGATGCCGCGAGCCAGATCGTGGTGGCCGCCGCCGAATTCGAATGGCGTGCTGGCGATCAGGCGCGCGGAGAACACGTTGTCGCTCATCAGCGGTTCCGCCGTGGTACCGATGGTGGCGGCGACAGTCGTACCCACGACCAGGCTGGCGCGGCGGAAAGTGGCGATGCGTTCGCCCTGCGCGAACGATGCCGGATCGTCGAAGTTGCCCGCCGGCCGCCGCTGCAGGTACAGCGAGAACTCGCCGACCGGATCGACCCCGAGCGACAGCGCGCCGTTGTCCATGCTTTGCGACTTGAACGGCGTGGCGGCGAAGGTGAAATGCGCGGTCGTCTCCCCGGGGTCGCCGTCGAACAGCGGCACGTCGAACATGGGCAGGTGCAGGAAATAGCCGTAATCGGCCAGTGCGCCGTCGTTGGTGCGGTAGAAGCGGCCGGTGGCGTACCAGGCGAGTTCGGCGGGCAGCAGAGCAGTCATGGGTTCGATCCTTCGATGGCAGACGTTCGACGGTGGATGTGCGGGTAGCGCACGTTACCGTAGCCGCAACCGGGACCTGCGAGAATCAGGTTCCAGTTCCCGCCGATTCTCCGGCACGCCCTATCCTGTTTCGTATAAAGAAGGCGCGCCGGACTAATCAGAGAACCAGCCAGCCCATCATTGCGACGCCCAGGATTCCCGCCACAAGGAACAAGGCGTACTCCGCCGCCACGCTTCGCCAGGTGCGCGGCCGTGGTTCGGACGCAGCGCTTCCAGAGCCTGGCCATAGTTTGTATCTGTCGTGGATGCGGAGGAATGCGGACACCACGTAGCCGGCCACAAGCGCGACGACGGCACCCATGCGGACTAGGTTCGCTGTCATGTCCGAGGCGACCAGGAAAGACGCTGCGAATACGATTACGGCGCAGCCTACGCATAGCACCTCGATCATGCGCATATCCCGCCGGCTGAGGCGCGGGCCGCCGAACCAGAGCCCGTCGTTCATGAGCCTTACCCATCTGGGAATCTCCACGAAATCGTCCGTCGGCTCGTTCATGGCGTACAGCTCCCGCTCCAGCAAATCGACATCTGTTTCGAAGGCAGCGGCCAGGGCCCGCAGCGAGGCATAGCTGACTCTGTGCCCGGCCTCCAGACGCTGGACCGTCCTCAGGCTCAGGCCGCTCATTTCGGCGACCCGCTCCTGCGAAAGCAGTTTCCGTTCTCTCCACGATCTAAAGGACATGCCGGTCTCCAGTCACTTGGCCCGGTAAAGTAGACCGGATCGCGATCTGTCGGTGACGCCAGATGCCCGCCAATTTACCGCCAACGCATGTACAAGCGGCAAAAATAACGGGCTCCTGCGGAAACGCCGCATTGGAACCAACACGGCTCATAACTCATGTCTCTACTTTCGCAAGGAGCACGATCTCCCTCCCCCACAAGGGAAGAGAAGAAAAGACGGAGCCTTCGCCTAACCGATGCATGCCATTACTGCACCGATCGTCAAACCTCTTCGAACGTTCCCGTGCGCACCTCGCCGCTGCGCGTATAGCGGCCGAGCAGCACGCCGCTGGCCGTGCGGGCCGAGCGCGTCATGGTGAAGGACGACGGTTGTGCGTTGTCGCCGAACAAGCGCTTGCCGCGTCCGATCACGACGGGGTAAATCATCAGCCGGAACTCGTCCACCAGTCCGACGGCAAGCAGTTGGCGCACCAGGTCGCTGCTGCCCCACGTCAACAGGTCGGCGCCGTCCTGCCGCTTGAGCGCGCGTACCGCATCGGCAAGGTCGCCTTGCAGCGCATGGCTGTTGTGCCAGCCGAGCGTATCGGGCCGATGGGTGGCCACGTGCTTGGGCACGCTGTTGAACTGGTCGGCGATGGCGTTGCCGGCCTTTACGTGCGGCCAGTAGGCCGCCCATATGTCGTAGGTGCGGCGCCCCAACAGCAGCTCGAACGGCTGCGAGAACATATCCTGCAAGTCCTGGCCGATGGCTTCGTCGGCATAGGGCACTGTCCAGCCGCCCAGCGGGAATTCGCCGCTGGGATCTTCTTCAGGTCCGCCGGGACCTTGGATGACGCCATCCAGGCTGATGTGTTCGGCGACGGTGAGTTTGCGCATGCTGTTCTCCGAGTCGGCGGACCCGAGCGGCCCTATGGATACGACGAACGATTCGCATGCGGATCGACAAGCCGCTTCGGAGAAACCCTGCCCTGCGGGGAGACGGTGCGGCTAGGACGGGTTGTAGGCGATCCAGCCCTTGAAGGTGAAGCCGGCGTAGAACAGTTCGACGTTGCCGAATCCCGCTTCCTGCAGCAAGGCTACTTCCTGTTCGGGCGAGAGCAAGGGCAGCCGGTCGTTGATCGCGGCGGCGGCGTTCTTCGCGTCCTGCGGGGGCACGCCGGAGGCTGCCGCGAATGCCACGTAGCGATTCAGCCAGCGCATCTTCTGGTCTTCGGCCTGGGGAACGCTGTGATGGGCGACGATGAGCGGCGCGCCGGGCTTCAGTCGCTGCCTCAGTTCGGTGAGCGTATGCAGGCGTTCTTCGGCAGTAAGGAAATGCAGGGTCAGCAGGCAGGTGGCGCCGTCGAAGGGTCCTTCCGGCGCGGTGTCGATGTAGCCTTCATGCAGTTCGGCGCGCGATGCCAGCGGGCCCAGGGTGGCGCTTGCCAGCTTCAGCATCTCGGCCGACGGGTCCACGCCCACCAGGTTCCATTCCGGCTGCGCTTCGGCGAAGACTTTCAACTCCAGGCCGCCTCCGGCGCCGAGGACGAGTACATGGCCGTCATGGGGAACGGTCTCGGCGAGCAGCAGCGCCGTCATCCGTTGAAGGGCGTGGAAGCCTGGAACCTGCTTGGCGGGACGCTCGGCGTAGGTGGCGATGGATTGGGGATCGGAGAACGACGACAAGGAGGAGCTCCAGAACTGGCGTTTGGCGATTCATGCTACTGCATGGGATCTGCTCTTGGTCTGCAGACATCATCGCAAGCATTGCGATGACTTCAAAGAAAGCTATGGGCTAAAGCCCATCCTACGGATCTCGACGCTGAACCCCCTCTCCCTTGATGGGAGAGGGTGGCCGAAGGCCGGGAGAGGGTGCGCCGGAGCCTTCAGCAATAAATAGCCAGAAAGAGCACGAGTGAGAAAAATCCAAAGCACGCATCGCTACGCTCGCGCCCCCTCTCCTGCCCTCCGGGCATCCTCTCCCACAAGAGGAGAGGAGAAAGGAACCCATAGCACCCGTAGGTGGGCCTTGGCCCATCCTTGCCGTGCATTCAGTAGCAATGACTTCGGAAACAACGGCTGGTTGAAGCCCACCCTATGAGCCTTAGACGAGTTCTAGACTCGAAAGCAAGAGCTTGGCGCCTTTAAGCTCGGTTTTGTCAAACCAATCGCACCAAACTTCTTGCCCCGAGACCCACCTTATCGTCATGTTCGGGCCCCCACTTTTCAAACACACAATATCGCCTGCTTTCATTTTGTTTCCTCGGGTTCAAGATTCGTGGGCTATCCACCTGAATAACAAGCTCATCCTAAGGGCAGTCAATCTCACAAGCTGATACATGCCGAAGGAAAATCCTTACCCCGCCGAATCTGAATACCCAAACAAATATCCGCACAAGAGCTTGCAGGATGGGCCTTGGCCCACCATTGCCACGAGTCCAGCTGCAGTGATTTCGGAAAGACGGTGGGCTAGAGTCCACCCTATGGGCTTGAAGCCCACCCTACGGGCTCTAAGAAGTTGATAGAAGTATTCCCTGGGCGCCTGCTGGAATTTAACGGCATTGGCGAAGCCACACTATGGCGACGAAATGCGGGCGTAGTTGAACAGTCAAAACAATATCGGCGCGCTATCGTGGCGGTGCGTTTTGGAATTACGGAGCGAACCGTTAGCCGTATTCTTGCCGCCGCTTAAGCCGCGCAAGGATGACAGGGACATCAGGGATGTACACGCATCTTATTGTTTTTATTATGTTTTTTATTGACGATTCGTTCGAATTAAGGCAACGTATCTCGCAAGCAGCAATTCCGCTGCCAGGAGACTAGATATGCCGAAAGTTCTAAGCATCACCCCTGCGCTTCCCGGTTGGTATTCCGTTTTCAAGGAAGAAGACGGAACAACAAACGAATCGCCAGTTATCCTTTGGGCGCTTGTCGAGGATGACGAAGACCCATCGATGCGCTGGCCGGCGTCTTACTCATTCTCCGAGCGCGACCCTGGTGGACTTGCAACTACCGACGATGAGATTTCAAATTTCGATGGTCACATCTACCGTGCGCCATAGCTGAAGCTGCTAGCTTTGTTCCGGGCCAGGTTTCTCCTGGTCCGAATTTGAAAGTCCGCAAAACGACCCGGGCGCCTTTATGAAAGCGAATGATGTAATAGACATGCTAGAAACCAGCTTTCTAGAAGCCAAGGACATGGGGCTTGAGTCGCTTTCGCTCGCTACTCTTGAGGAAGTTATTTTCAGAGCTAGGGAAATCGCGAAAGACACCCCTGATGATTTAGGCCGATATGAGGTCGCTCTTGAATCTTATCGATACCGTCTCGCGAATATCACTGGGAAGTACAACAACCGGCGGGAAAGTCAGCGCGACATGACGAATCACACCATCAATACGGGTGCAAATGCGCTGAAGGCTTCGACCCTGATAAACGGCGGCGCAGCTGTTGCCTTGCTGGCATTTACGGGCCAGGTGCAAGCTACGGCTGGTAATGCCGGATTGCTGCTTTCGTTCTCACTTGCGCTTGGCTTCTTTGCCGCCGGCGTCTTCTTAGCTGCGCTCGCAACGGGAGCGACATACGTTTCACAGGCGGCATTCGGAAAGGAATTTGCCGCCTGGAACAACAAGGCAGGCGTTAAATGGCGCGGCGTCGCAATTGGCGGCGTCTTCCTGTCTTTCGTCATGTTCGTTGTTGGCGGCGCTGTCTGCGCTTCAGCCCTGAGTGGGCTGAGCAAAGAGGCTGCAAAAAAGCCAGAACAGATTTCCGTACCTCATTCCGTACCAGCAAAAAGGCCACCCGCTAAGGTGGCCTAAGTGCTTGATATCACTGGTGGGCGGTGCAGGGTTCGAACCTGCGACCCTTGCCGTGTGAAGGCAATGCTCTACCGCTGAGCTAACCGCCCGAATGGGTGCGAATCGGGCCGCAGATGTTAAAGGTCGCCGCCGTTTTGGTCAAACCGGCGTAGGGCTGGCGGGCCTGTCGGCCTGCCGGGCAAAGGCCCTCCTCTCCGGGAGAACCTTGAATTCCGTTCGTGGTGAGCCTGTCGAACCACGCTTTTCGCGGTGGAAAGCGGGTTGCCGTATGCCTGGGCCACTGCGCCAAGAGCGTGGTTCGACAGGCTCACCACGAACGGTTTATCGGGGTTACCGGCTATGGGTTATCGGCTATCCAGGAGGCTAGCGATTACCCGAGAGGCTAACGGTTTGCGGGGAAGGCCCTGGAGCAGCCCCGCCCTAGCGCGACTTCGAAGCCCACAACCCACTGATCCGGGCCGGCGGGGCGAACGAATCGCTGCGGGCGTCGGCCCAGAAATCCCGGAAAACCGCGTGCTCCGGCACCTTGCTCAACAACTCCCCCGGCTCCAGGAACCGGTACAACGCCGCCAGCGACCGGATCTCCACCGGCGAAACGCGCCGCAGAATGTGCTCCGGCCCCAACTGCTCCGGATGGCTCAGCCCCGCCGCCCCCAGCAGATCCCGCAACGCCTTCAGCGTATTGGCCTGGTACTGCTGCACCCGGATCGCCTTGTCCGCCACGTCCAGATGCCGCCAGCGGTTCGGATTCTGCGTCGCCACCCCCGTCGGGCACTTGTCGTTATGGCAACTCTGCGACTGGATACAGCCCAGCGCGAACATGAAACCCCGCGCCGAATTGCACCAGTCCGCCCCCATCGCCATGGTCCGCGCCAGATCGAACGCGCTGGTGATGCGCCCCGCCGCCCCGATACGGATCCGGTCGCGCAGGCCCAGGCCCACCAGCGTGTTGTGCACCAGCATCAGCGCCTCGTGCATGGGCACGCCCACGTGGTCGATGAACTCGGCCGGCGCCGCGCCCGTACCGCCCTCGGCCCCGTCCACCACGATGTAGTCCGGCAGCAATCCGGTTTCCTGCATGGCCTTGGCGATACCGAACCACTCCCACGGATGCCCGATGGCCAACTTGAACCCGGCCGGCTTGCCGCCCGACAGCTCCCGCAGCCGCGCCACGAATTCCAACAGACCTTTGGGCGTGGAGAACGCCGAATGCCTGGCCGGCGACACGCAGTCCACTCCCATCGGCACCCCGCGCGTGGCCGAAATCTCCGCGCTGACCTTGGCCGCCGGCAGCACCCCGCCATGGCCGGGCTTGGCCCCCTGCGACAGCTTGACCTCGATCATCTTCACCTGCGGCGCGCGCGCGTTGGCGACGAAGCGCTCCTCGCTGAAAGTCCCGTCGTCGGCGCGGCAGCCGAAATAGCCCGAGCCGATTTCCCAGACCAGATCGCCACCGGGCTCGCGGTGGTAAGGCGAAATGGAGCCCTCCCCGGTGTCGTGATAGAAATGCCCGCGCTTGGCGCCCTCGTTGAGCGCGCGGATGGCGTTGGCCGACAACGCACCGAAACTCATCGCCGAAATATTGAACACGCTGGCGCTGTACGGCTGCGCGGATTCGCCGCCGATGACGATGCGGAAATCGTGGGAAGGGATTTCCACCGGCGCCATCGAATGGTTGAGCCATTCGTAATCGACGCTGTACACGCCCTGCTGGCTGCCGAACGGCACCACGTCCATCACGCCCTTGGAGCGCTGGTACACCAGCGCACGCTGCTGGCGCGAGAACGGCACCTCGGCGGTGTCGCCTTCGATGAAATACTGGCGCATCTCCGGGCCCACCGATTCCAGCCCGTAGCGGAAGTGCGCCAGGAGGGGATAGTTGCGCCGCAGCGTGCTGCGCTTCTGCAGAACGTCCCAGGTGCCCAGCAACGCCAGCGCGCCGAACCCGCCCACGCCCCACCACCAGCCGGGCGAATGCAGCGCAAGCGACAAGCACAGCAAAGCCAGCGCGATGCTCGATCCATAGGCCAGATAACGACTCATCGCGCTCCCCGCGTACTGTTAAAACGTTTGCCTGCGCTTGGTTGCCAGCGAAAGCGGCTCACGGCGACAACTCTATTCCAGCGGGTCCGCACCGGCGAGCGGCGAAGGCCGCCAGCAGTTCCA
This sequence comes from Pseudoxanthomonas sacheonensis, assembly GCF_010093305.1. Taxonomy (GTDB): domain Bacteria; phylum Pseudomonadota; class Gammaproteobacteria; order Xanthomonadales; family Xanthomonadaceae; genus Pseudoxanthomonas_A; species Pseudoxanthomonas_A sacheonensis. The sequence goes on from NZ_PDWS01000011.1 coordinate 17,009, forward strand.
CACGAAATTTTTCTCGCCGACTCCGCATCCGATTCCGCGCTCCACCCACTTGCCGAAAGCATTCCAGGTTCCTGGCTCATCCGTTCCAGCCGAATGCCGGCGTTACCGATTTTCGCTCTAAACCGTGATGGAAGTCCATGTTCATCGCTCCGAAAACGAATGAACGAGCGTGGTGTGAACGCCGTTCTGACACCGATGCAGCGACGATTAGGGCATGCTACTTGCGATCGGAAACGAAGCGATCGTTTTTTTCATGATGCATTGCGATCTTTGTTCGTCTTGGGGGCGATCAATTGGAAGAAAGCAGGAACTCCGGCAGCGCGTCATCAAGGCCCACCGATTCGACCCGCGTTTTTGCGATCTCGGGATTGATACTGGCGCTGTTGCTGGGACTCGGACTCGCCTACGTGGTGGCCAACGACCGCGCCGTGAGGCTGGAGGGCGCGCAAAGGCAAAGTTCCGCGCTCGCCTCCGGTGCGGCGCGCCTGCTGACCTACGAATTCCGGAACCTGGAGCGGGCGCTGCTGGGCGTAGCCGGCGACGCCGAGCTGCTGTCGAACGGCAAGGCAGGCGCGGACCCGGCCATACTGCTGGAGAACATCGCCGGCGTGGCCAGCAGACAGCGCGAGCTGGAAGGCATCGTCCTGGTCGACCCTCAAGGCAACGCGATGATCGGCGGGCAAGGAGACCCCACCCTGCCGCGCTGGATCGCCGACCGCACGCCGGGCCCGGGCAGCGCGCTGCGGATCGGCCATATGTACAAGTCGCCGCGCGGCCGCTGGCTGCTGCCGATAGCGGTGCCGCTGAAAGACGACGGATACGTTCTGGCGCGTTTCAGAATCTACGAACTGCGCAGCATCGTCGCCGGTCTGGACACGGGCAAGAACGGTACCGTCGCCATCATCGACCGGGACGGCACCTTGCTGGCCCACAACCCCGAAGCGGTGCGGCTGGTCGGCAAGACTTTTCCCATACCGCGCGCGTCTGCGCAGCCGAACGTTCCGCAGGCCAGCGAAATCGATGGCGTGCCCCGCCTCGTCGCTACTTCCGATCTGCCGGAATATTCGGTTCGCCTTGCCGCGGGCATAGCGGCCGGCGATGTCCTGAAGCCGTGGTACCTGCTGCTGGCGACCGCCATTGCGGTTTATCTGGCGTACCTGATGGTTTATGTCTACCTGCTGGTCGTCCTGAAGAAAACCGGCGCCGCGCAAGAAAAACTGCTGGCCGAAATCCGGGAAGGCGCCTCCAACCTCAGCATGGCCCAACAGGTGGGAGGCGTGGGCACGTGGATGATGTGGAAAGACTCCAGGCGTCTGCAGTGGTCGGACAACGTGAACCAGATGCTCGGCATCTCCGCCGGGCACTCTTCGGCTTCGCCCGAAGATTTCTATACGCTGGTGCATCCCGACGACCGGGCCGCACTGGCGGCCGTCATAGCGAACGCGCTGGTTGCGCATGAAAAGTTCGAGACCGAATACCGGATAGTCGCCAAGGACGGCTCCGTGAAGTGGATTTCACTGCAAGGCGCGTCCGTTCGCGACCATGATTCGCGATTGAAGATAACCGGAACGATAGCCGACGTGACGCCGCGCGTGGAGGCCCAGAAGCGGATCACCGATGCGGAACGGCAATTCAGGCTGATATTCAACGAGAACCCGTTGCCGTTCTGGGTGTTCGACGCTGCGACGCTGAAATTCCTTGAAGTCAATTCCGCAGCGGTGGCGCAATACGGTTATTCGCGGGACGAGTTCCTGGGCATGTCGATACTCGACATACGGCCAGACGAAGACAAAGACAAACTTCTGGCCGACGTGTCGGCGGGCCGCGAGGGCTTCCATCTTCCGCAGGTATGGACCCACCGGCGCAAGGACGGATCGCTGTTCGAGGTCAATATCCATACCGCGAATCTGGAGTTCGGCGGAAAACCGGCACGGCTCATCCTGGCCGAGGACATCAGCGCCAGCATCGAATACGAACAGCAACTCGCCTTCCGCGCGTCCCGGGACCTGACCACCGGCCTGCTCAATATCGACGAACTGACCAGGCGGCTGGAATCCGACGTGAACGACGGACTTCCGTTCCACGTGGCCTACCTGCAGATAAAAGGGCTGGACCTTGTCGCCGACACGCAAGGGCGGGCGTCGAGCGAAGCGCTTCTGAGGGCGATAAGCCAACGGCTCACGGCGCTCGTCGGCGAAGAGGATCTGGCGGCCCACCTTCCCTCCGATACCTTCGTGCTGGCCATACGGCATGGCGACTCGGCACAAGCGGTCAACGAAGCGCTGACCGGCGCCATCCTGCAGCCGATCGAATCGCAGGGCCGTATCCACCACCTGGAGGCATGGGTGGGTTCCGCCGAATTTCCCGCGGACGGAGGCGACGCCGCGGAGATCGTGAGGAACGCTGCCCTGGCCGCCCATGTGGCCCAGGCCAGGAAAGTCCTCTCGACGCCCTACGTTCCTGCGATGAGCGTCGCTGCGATAGAGCAGCAGGAACTGGTCTTGCGCATAAGGCAGGCCATCAATGCCGGCGAGCTGGTGCTGCATTTCCAGACCATCGCCGATACCGGAAGCCTCAAGGCCAGCGCCCTGGAAGCGCTGGTGCGCTGGCCGCAGCCGGACGGGACGTTCATTCCTCCTTCCGAATTCATTCCGCTGGCCGAAAGCTACGGTTTGATCAATCAACTGGGCCAATACGTACTGGACCGGGCCGCCTCGAGTCACAGGCTGCTGGAACTGGCTGGATTCGGCCACATCCCCATAGCAGTGAACGTCTCTGCCCAACAGTTCCTCGACACCGATTTCTACCGCTCCGTTTCCGCTGCGATTTCGGAACACGGGATTCGCCGCGGCGCGCTGCACGTCGAGCTGACCGAAAGCATCATCATGAGCGAACCCGGGCGGGCGATAGAGGCGATGCGCCGCCTGCAGGCCGCGGGCGTGCGCACTTCGATCGACGATTTCGGCACGGGCTTCTCCAGCCTGTCCTACCTCAAGCACCTTCCACTCGACTTTCTCAAGATCGACCAGTCCTTCGTGGCCGATGTCCATTCCAACCCCGGCAGCGCCGCGATATGCCGCGCGCTGTTGACCCTGGCCCATACCCTGGGCCTGTCGGTCATAGCAGAAGGAGTGGAAAACCAGGAGCAGTACCTGTGGCTCAAGCAGAACGGTTGCGAGCATCTGCAGGGGTATTTCATCGCGAGGCCCGAGCCGCTGGACGTGGTGATCCGCTCGCTTCAGCAAGAAATGGGTTAACGCCTAGAGAAAAAATGGATTTCGCGTTTTTTTCCGTTCGTGGTGAGCCTGTCGAACCACGCTTTTCGAGCAGAAAGCGGCCATATCGCGCACTGATGCAGTGCGCATAGAGCGTGGTTCGACAGGCTCACAACGAACGGATTTTTTTGCGCTTTCTTCTAAGCAACGCGCAACTGCCGCCGGTAGTTCTCAAGATGCTGATCGGTGGTACCGCAACGCAACTCGAACGCCAGCAGACGTTTGAAATAATGGCTCACGTCGAGCTCGTCGGTCATGCCCATGCCGCCGTGCAGCTGCACCGCCTGCTGGCCGATATAGCGGGCCGCCTGCCCCATCAACGCCTTGGCCGCCGACAGCGCGGCGCCGCGCGCGGCCGGATCGGGATCCGTGCAGCGCGAAGCCGCCAGGTACGACATCGAGCGCGCCTGCTCCAGGTGCATCAGCATTTCCGCCATGCGGTGCTGCAGCGCCTGGAAACTGCCGATGGGCGCGCCGAACTGCACGCGCGAACGGCTGTAGGAAAGGGTGGCGGCCAGAATGCGGTCCATCGCGCCGAAAGCTTCGGCGCACAAGGCGGCCAATCCGTAATCCAGCACCGCCTGCAGGGATTGGCGCGCATCGCCGCCCAGACGCGCATCGGCGGCCAACGCCACCTTTTCGAAAACCAGATCGGCAGCGCGCTGCTCGTCTACCGTGGCGTAAGGCGACGAGCGGACGCCCGTCGCATCGGCAGGAACCGCGAACACTCCCCACTCGTCGCCGGCCCGTGCCGATACCAGCAGCAGGTTGGCCGCCGGCGCATGGTAGACCGCTGATTTGCGGCCACTCAGTTCCCAGCCATCGCCGCTGGGCGTCGCCCGGGTTTCGACATTCATCGCATCGAAGCGCGTGGACGCTTCCTCGTGCGCCAACACCGCGATGGTTTCGCCGCCGGCTAGCGCAGGCAGCCACTTCGATTTCTGTTCGGCCGAGCCAAGAGCGACGATGGCATGGGTTGCTACCACCGCGCTGGACCAGAACGGCTCCAGCAGCATGCCCTCGCCTATCGCGTTGCCGACCAGCAGGTTGCCGACCGGCCCGGCGCCGATGCCGCCCTCTTCCTCGGGAATGTTGATGGCCAGCAGGCCGAGTTCGGCCAGTTGCGCCCACACCTCGCGCGACCAGCCGTCGGCCGAGGCGCGCACCTGGTTACGGTGTTCGAAACCGTAACGCTCGGCGATGAAGCGGCGCGTGGTGTCCAGCAGCATCTGTTGTTCGTCGGTGAACGAGAAGTCCATACCGGGTTCCTACAGTCCGAGAATCATGTGGGCGATGATGTTGCGCTGGATCTCGTTGGATCCGCCGAAGATGCTCAGCTTGCGCAAGTTCAGATAAGCGGCGGTGGCGCGTGAGCCGTCGTGGTCGGGCCGGTAGGCCAACGCGGCCGGACCCAGCAGTTCCACTTGCAGTTCGGAGATGCGCTGCATGATCTCGGTGCCGCGTATCTTCAGCATCGACGCTTCCGGACCCGGTGCGTGGTTGGCGGCTTCGGCGAAGATCACCCGCATGTTGGTGACTTCCAGCGCCGTGAGTTCGATCTCGACCTGGGCGACCTTGTTGCCGAATGCGGGATCCTCCAGCAGGCTGCGTCCGTCCTTGATCGTGCCGGCCGCATCCTGCTTCAGGCGCAACAGCTCGCGCTTGCAGAAACCGATACCGGCGATGTTGGTGCGTTCGTGGCCGAGCAGGAACTTGGCGTAGGTCCAACCCTGGTTTTCTTCGCCGACGCGGTTGGATACCGGTACCCGCACATTGTCGAAGCGTATTTCGTTGACTTCGTAGGTCCCGTCCAACAGCCGTGTCGGGCGCACGCTGATGCCGGGCGTCTTCATGTCGATCAGCACGAAGGAAATGCCTTTCTGCGGCTTGGCGGACGGGTCGGTGCGCACCAGGCAGAAGATCCAGTCGGCGAACTGCCCCAGCGTGTTCCAGACTTTCTGGCCGTTGAGCACATACTCGTCGCCGTCGCGCTCGGCCTTCATCTTCAACGAGGCCAGGTCCGAACCGGAGCCGGTTTCCGAATAACCCTGGCACCACCAGTCCTCGGCCGCCAGGATGCGCGGCAGGAAGCGCTGCTGCTGCTCGGGACTGCCGTAGCGCATGATCACCGGCGCGACCATCTTGATACCGAAAGCCAGTTGCGCCGGCGCGTCGGCCATGGCGCATTCGTTCTCGAAGATGTACTGCCTGGTCTTGCTCCAGCCGGTGCCGCCGAATTCCACCGGCCACGCGGGCGCGCCCCATCCTTTCGCATGCAGGATCTTCTGCCAGCGTACGATGTCGTCGCGGATCCGGCTGGCATCGTCGCGACGCATGCGGTCGCGGATGTCGGCGGGCAGCTCGGTGGCGAGGAACTGCCGCACCTCGTCGCGGAACGCTTGCTCTTCCAGGTTGAAATCGAGATCCATGCGGACTCCGTTGTCGGATCAGGTAACGGAAAGGGGGTAGTAGCGCACCAGCATCTGCGCGACGCAGGCGGGTTTGTCGCCATGTTCGAGTTCGACGGTCGCGGCCCAATGCGCCTGCATGCCGCCGGCGACCGATTCCAGGCGCTCCAGCGCCAACCGGGCCCGCACACGCTGGCCAACCAGCAGCGGTGCCGGAAAGCGCACGCGGTCCAGGCCATAATTGATCGCCATGCCGACACCGTCGATGCGCAGGCAGCTTTCCAGCAGATGCGGCAACAGCGACAGGGTCAGGTAACCGTGGGCGATCGTCGACTTGTAAGGCGATTCGCGCAGCGCGCGTTCCGGGTCGGTGTGGATCCATTGCTGGTCGCCGCTGGCATCGGCGAAACGCTGGATGCGCGATTGGTCCACCGCCAGCCAGTCGCTGCAGGCGACTTCCCGCCCTATCCACGCCGGCAATGCATCCAGGTTTTCGAGTACGCGCATCGGCCGGCTCCGGTCAGGCGGTCATGGATTGAACGATTGCCCGGCTTCGGCAAGCCGCACCAGCAGCGGCGCCGGTTCCCAGGCCGCTCCTTCATGCCCCTTGGCGTAGCGCCGCATGGCGGCCAGCACGTTGCCGAGGCCGACTGTGTCGGCGTAGAACATCGGGCCGCCGCGCCAGATCGGGAAGCCGTAGCCGGCCAGGTACACGATGTCGATGTCCGAGGCTTTGGCGGCGATGCCCTCCTCCAGGATGTGCGCGCCTTCGTTGACCAGCGCGTAGACCAGGCGCTCGATGATTTCTTCGTCGCCGATGGCACGGCGCGCGATTCCAAGATACTTCGAATGCTTCTCTATCAGTTCGTCGACCACCTGGGAGGGATACGCGGTGCGGTCGCCCGGCTTGTAGTCGTACCAGCCGGCGCCGGTCTTCTGTCCGTAACGGCCCAGTTCGCACACCAGGTCCGCCGTTTTCGAGTAGGTAATATGCGGCTTTTCCACGTAACGCCGCTTGCGGATCGCCCAGCCGATATCGTTGCCGGCCAGATCGCCCATGCGGAACGGACCCATGGCGAAGCCGAATTTCTCCATGGCCTTGTCCACCTGCTGCGGCAACGCGCCTTCGTCCAGCAGGAATCCGGCCTGGCGGCTGTACTGCTCGATCATGCGGTTGCCGATGAAGCCGTCGCAGACGCCCGACACCACTGCGGTCTTGCCGATCTTCCTGGCCAGCGCCATGACCGTGGCCAGCACGTCCTTGGCCGTGGCCTTGCCGCGCACCACTTCCAGCAGTTTCATCACGTTGGCGGGACTGAAGAAATGCATGCCCAGCACGTCTTGCGGACGGCCGGTGAAAGCCGCGATGCGGTCCACGTCCAAGGTGGAAGTGTTGCTGGCCAGGATGGCGCCGGGCTTGGCCACCGCATCGAGTTGGGTGAAGACCGATTGCTTGACGGAGTACTCCTCGAACACCGCTTCGACTATCAGATCGGCCTCTTTGAGGCCGGTATAGTCCAGGGTCGGCGCGATCAGACCCATGCGCTGCTCCACTTGCTCGGCGGTCAGCTTGCCTTTCTTCGCGCTGTTTTCGTAATTCTTGCGGATGGTGGCCAGGCCGCGATCCAGTGCGTCCTGGCTGGTTTCCAGCAGCGTCACCGGAATGCCGGCATTGAGGAAGTTCATGGTGATGCCGCCGCCCATGGTTCCTGCGCCGATCACGCCGACCTGCTTTACCTCGCGCAGTGCGATCTCCGGCCCGATATCGGCGATCTTGCCGGCGGCGCGCTCGCCGAAGAAGCCGTGGCGCAGCGCCTTGGATTCGGTGCTCCGGATCAGCGCGGCGAAGGCCTCGCGCTCTACTTCGATGCCCTTGTCGAAAGGTTGTTTCACCGCTGCCTCGATCGCATCCAGGCATTTGAGCGGTGCGGGATAGTGGGCCGATGCCGCAGCGACAGCGGCGCGCGAGGAACCGAGGAAGCCTTCCGCGTCGGGATGCTCGATCTTCCAGTCGCGCACCTTCGGCAACGCACCCGAGGCGGCGGCTTCGTTCGCCACATCGATGGCGGCCTGCAGGACATCGCTTTCCACCACGCGGTCGAACAGTCTGGTCGTCGCCAGCTTGCCCGCCGCGACCGGCGTGCCGGAAACGATCATGTCCACCGCTGCCTCAAGCCCAACCGCTCGCGGCAAGCGCTGGGTGCCGCCCGCGCCCGGCAGCAAACCCAGTTTCACCTCAGGCAGGCCGATCTGCGCGCGCTTGTCGGCGACGCGATAGTGCATGCCCAACGCCAGCTCCAGTCCGCCGCCCAGAGCGAGACCTTCGATGGCCGCCACCACCGGCTTGGCGCTGCTCTCGAAAGCCGAGATCACGGTAGGCAGCGTGGGCTCCATGCCCGCTTCGGGTTTGTCGAATTCGCGGATGTCGGCGCCGCCCGAGAACGCGCGCGCGCCGCCAGTCACCACGATGGCTTTCACCGAGGCGTCGTCCAGCGCCTGCGCCAGCGATTCGATCAGGCCACGACGCGTACCCAGGCCCAGGCCGTTGACCGGCGGGTTGTCCAGGGTGAGGATCGCAACGCCACTGCGGGTTTCATACTTGACTGACATATCTGCTTCCCGTGCCCGGTGAGTGACCGCGGCGATGCGATCGATGATCGTCGCGGTAGGTGACCACGGCGTGTTGGCTCGGAACACTCATGCCGCCGCCAACCGCAGGCAGCCGTCGTTGAGTTCCGGCACCACGTCGTGCGTGTCGAACTGCGCTGCGCAATCCACTTCGTGCTGCAATCCATGCGCCTGCATGATCCGCCCCACCCGCGAGGCGCGCAGCGTGGTCGGCGCATCGCAGTTGCGGCAAAGCAGTATCGCCGCAAGCGCCGCGTCGGTCAGCGAGTAGCCACCGATGCGCTCGAAGTGCGCAGCGATGTGCCCGGCGCCGTAGAAGTCTTCCAGGTTGAAACTGTCGACCGAACCCGAACACAACAGCAGCACCTGCGCCTGCGGATGCCTGCGTGCGACGTAAGCGGCCAATGCCGCGCCATTCAACAGCGCGCCGACATAGACGTGGGCGGCAGCGGCAGCGCTGTTCAAAGCCACGGTGCCGTTGGTGGTGGCATAGACCAGGGTGGAGCCGTGGATGCCGGTGCCGGCAAGCGCCAGAGGCGTGGAAGGCCCGAAGCCCGGCAACCCTTCGGCCAGGTATTCGCCGGCCAGCATCGGCGACTCCAGGTTCGCAGCGATGCGCAATGCGTCGTCGGCATCGCGTGCCGGCCAGATGCGTTCGATGCCCTGGGCGAAGGCGTGCACGATGGTGGACGTGGCGAACAGCACGTCCAGCACGATCACCACTTTGTCCTGAAGGCGGCTTTGATCCAGATCCTCCTTCTTGAACAGCACATGCAGCTTGGGCATCGGGGATTCTCTAAGTTCCGTACAACAGAACTAATTGCGGACGAGTGATTCATCGTACTGACCCCATGTTGCTTCGACAAGTCGCAGAAACAGGCTTGCTACTTACACGTCAGCACTCTTACGATGCAGAACTCCGCATAGAACATAGTTCCATTATGTGGAACTCATGAACCAAAATTATTGGAGGTCGCGTGGATTTCTCTTACAGCCCCAAGGTCGAAAATCTGCGCGCCGAGCTGATGCGCTTCTTCGACACCTCCATTTATCCCAACGAAGCGGTGTACCTGGAGCAAGTCGGGCGCCATCGCGCCGCCGGCAACGCCTGGCTGCCGGTACCGGTCATCGAGCAGCTGAAGCCGTTGGCGCGCGAGCGCGGCCTGTGGAATCTCTTTCTTCCCAAGTCATCGCGCGCACTGCAGGATTTGTCCAACCTGGAATACGCGCCGCTGTGCGAGATCATGGGGCGGGTCATGTGGGCGCCGGAAGTGTTCAACTGCTCGGCGCCCGACACCGGCAACATGGAAACCCTGGAGCGCTACGGCAGCGACGCGCAGAAGGACCGCTGGCTGGAGCCGTTGCTGGCCGGCGAGATCCGTTCCGCGTTCCTGATGACCGAACCGGCGGTGGCCTCTTCCGATGCCACCAACATCCAGTGCTCGATCCGCCGCGATGGCGACGAGTACGTGATCGATGGGCGCAAGTGGTTCGCCTCCGGCGCGGGAGATCCGCGCTGCGCGCTCTACATCGTCATGGGCAAGACCGACCCGGCCGCGCCGGCCCATCAACAGCAATCGATGGTGCTGGTACCCGCCAACACGCCCGGCATCGAGGTGATCCGCCCACTGCCGGTATTCGGCTACGACGACGCACCGCACGGTCACATGGAAATAGAACTGCGCGGCGTGCGCGTGCCCGCCGGCAATCTGCTGCTGGGCGAAGGCCGCGGCTTCGAAATCGCGCAGGGACGCCTGGGTCCCGGCCGCATCCATCACTGCATGCGCACCATAGGCGTGGCGGAGCGTGCGCTGGAATTGCTGTGCAAGCGCGTGCAGGCGCGCGTGGCCTTCGGCAAGCGCATCGGCGACCACTCGGTATGGCACGAACGCATCGCCGAAGCCCGCTGCATGATCGAACAGGCGCGCCTGCTCACGCTGAAAGCGGCGTACATGATGGATACGGTAGGCAACAAGGTGGCGCGCGCGGAGATCGCGATGATCAAGGTGGTCGCGCCCAACATGGCCTGCCGGATCATCGACTGGGCCATCCAGGCCCATGGCGGCGCCGGGGTGACCGAGGACTTCCCGCTCGCCGGCCTGTATGCGGGCATCCGCACGCTGCGCATCGCCGATGGTCCCGACGAAGTGCACCGCGGCACCATCGCGCGGCTGGAATTGGCCAAGCATGCCATTCGCGCCGAGCATTGAGCGGGGCCTGCACAGAGGGTGGATATCGCGTCTATTGCTGAACCGTCGTCCCCTTGATTCCCAAGGCCGTCATTCCCGCGAAGGCGGGAACCCAGTGCCTTTGCTTCTCCCGAAAAAACTAAAGTCACTGGGTCCCCGCCTTCGCGGGGATGACGTCATCACGATTTAGCTGAGCCTAGTTTTGTAATGCTTCAAGCAACCATTCGTTCCACACCGACAATCCTCCGCATCGATAACAGGAATCACATGAAAGCCATCGTCTGCGAAAGCTGGGGACCTCCCTCCTCGCTGCAGTTGCGTGACCTGCCCTCGCCCATTCCCGGTCCTGCGCAGGTGCTGGTGCGGACGCGGGTGGCGGCGGTGAATTTTCCCGACGCCTTGATGGTTGCGGGCAAGTACCAGTTCAAACCCGGACTTCCCTTCTCGCCGGGCGGTGAACTATCCGGCGAGATCATCGCCGTCGGTAGCGAGGTCAAGCGGCTTGCGGTCGGAAACAAGGTGGTCGGCATCACCCTGTTCGGAGCCTATGCGCAGGAAGTAGTGGTCGACGCGAGCAATATTCTTCCGCTGCCCGATGAGATCGGCGACGAGGATCTGGAACTGGCTGGTAGCTTCGTGCTGACCTACGGCACCTCGCTGCACGCATTGAAGGACCGCGCGCAGGCGAAGGCCGGCGAAACGCTGCTGGTGCTGGGCGCCGGCGGCGGTGTGGGTCTGGCCGCTGTGGAAATAGGAAAACTGCTGGGCATGCGCGTCATCGCGGCTGCCTCCTCGGCGGAAAAACTGGCGGCCGCACGCGAACGCGGCGCCGACGAAGCCATCGACTACGCCAGCGAAGATTTGCGGGAACGCATCAAGGTCCTGACCGGCGGACGCGGCGTGGATGTGGTCTACGATCCGGTCGGAGGCGATCTGGCCGAGCCGGCCTTGCGCAGCGTGGGCTGGCGCGGCCGTTATCTGGTAGTTGGTTTTGCGGCCGGAGATATCCCGAAAATTCCTGCGAACCTGTTGCTGCTGAAAGGCAGTTCGCTGGTGGGCGTGTTCTGGGGCGAGTTCGTGCGCCGCGAACCTGCCTTGAATGCGGAAAACATGGGCTTGCTGTTTTCCTGGCTGCGCGAACGCAGGATCCATCCGCTGATCTCCCGGCGCTACCCGCTTTCGCAGGCATCGGATGCGCTCGACGCTCTGCTCGCCCGCAAGGCGGTCGGCAAGCTGGTGGTGCTTCCGCAGCAGGTCGAATAAACCCCGCGATAAGCCGCTGTAGGGCGGGCACTGCCCGCCGCTTTCCGCGAATCAAACGCGCGGCGGGCAGTGCCCGCCCTACCAGGCAAACGCTCCAGCGGCGGAAATCGAACCCAAAGAGATCGAAGGTTCCAGAGTTGCCCGCTATTCGGGGATATTCACGAGCGCATACAGGATGCGCAGATCTTCGACGCCCAGTTCGGTGGCGTCGGCATCGATTCCCCGGTAATGCAAACGGAACGCGCGGATCGCGGCGGCATAGTCGTCCATCGAATAGCCAAGGATCCTGAGCGCGGACCTGGGATCGAAATCAGCGGGCGGATCGATCAACGGTTCACTCGGCCAACGCCCGAACCCTGCTTGGGCAAGCCGCGCCCAGGGAAACAGCGGACCCGGATCGGTCTTGCGGGTCGGCGCCATGTCGGCGTGAGCGATGACTTGGTAGCGCGGAATATCCAGGCGCTTGCACAGGTCTTCCAGCAGCACCAGTAGTTTGTCGATCTGTTCGGCGGGAAACGGTTCGCTGCCGTTGTTGTCCAGCTCGATGCCTATCGAGGCCGAATTGACGTCGCTGATCGTGCCCCAGCTGCCCGGGCCGGCATGCCATGCGCGCCGGTCTTCGGCGACCAGCTGGTAGAGCGCGCCGTCGCGGCCGATCAGGTAGTGGGAACTGACCGGGCCGCCGCTGTTGCGGGTCCGCAAGGTATCCAGGCTCTGTTCCACCGAATCCTGGGTGGTGGCGTGGATGACGATCAGGGTGGCTTCGCGTGCGTTGTGGTTGGGCGAAGGCACCCAGCGCGCGAGCGGGTTATGCGGCGGTGCGTGGGCGCAGCCCGCAAGCAACACCGCCAGTAACGCCGCTCCCATTCTCTGCCATAAACACCACTTGCCAAGGAACGTCTGAACAACTCGAATGTCATCCCGAGCGCAGCGAGGGATCTGCTGTTCTGCAGTAGAAAGCAGATCCCTCGCTGGGCTCGGGATGACAGGGCAAGGGTTGTCCAGACCTTCTCCAGTGAAACGGCCTGGATCGCAGCACGCCATGCTCAAGGTTCCTGCCCGATCGCCAGCTGGGCGATCTTCCTGGCGGTCGCATAAGGTTCGGGATCGTCCCGGTTGCTGAGCACGATCACCGTCAGTCGTCGCTGCGGATAACGCACGATCACATTGCGGAACCCGATGCTTTCGCCAGAATGCCATAACGTCTCGCCGGTGATGCGCCAGCCGAAACCATAGCGGATGTCGGGCTCATCGGTAACCACGTGCGGCGTGAACATGAGCTTGCGCGATTCATCGCTCAGCAGACGGTCGTCGTACAGCGCGGCATCCCATCTGGTCAGGTCGTCGATGGAGGAATAGACGCCGCCATCGCCCAGCACCGCACTGGTCGTGCTTTGATCGGTGCGGTTCCAGCCGTCCGCCGATTCGCTATAACCGTAGGCGCGGTCGGCGATGGCGGGACCTCCCTCCACGAAAGCCAGCGTGTGCGCCATGCCCAGCGGCCGGAAGATGCGCAACCGCAGGAAGTCGGCGAAAGCCCACCCCGATGCGCGTTCCACTATCAACGCCAGCAGCGCGTAGCCGCTGTTGCTGTAGCGATAGCCGGTGCCGGGCGTGAAATGGGTTTTGTCCTGCCTTTCCAGCAGACGCAGCACATCAGCATCATGCAGCTGTCCCGCGAAATCGGCCGGCATGACGTCTTCATAGTCGATCAGGCCGGAGCTGTGGGTAAGCAGGTGCCGCACGGTGATGGAATCGGCGCAAGCCGGCAGCGATGGCAGCCACCGCCGCACGCCGTCGTCCAGCGATAGGCGCCCCTCTTCCGCCAGCAACAGGATCGCCGCGGCGGTGAACTGCTTGGTCACCGAAGCCAGCCGGTAGTTGGTGGCCGGTGTGGCGGCGGTGCGTGTTTCCCTGTCCGCGAGACCGTAGGACTTGCGCAGTAGCGGGACACCGTCGCGCAGCACCAGGACCGACGCGCCGGGGGCATCGCCTGCGTAGCTTTGCATCATGGCGTCCACCGCCTGAGTAGTGAATTCGTTCGCGGCGATGGCGGAAACAGGTGTCATAAGCAGGAGCAGAAGGACCAGACGCATGAATGGGATTCCGCGCGGACCTGCAAGGCAGGCTATTCGATGGGAACGTCGTAGAGCACTTGGGAATCGTGGGTGGCAAGCGTGTAGTGCCACCATTCCTGCGGATAGTTCTTGAAACCCTCTTGCGCCATGGCGCGCAACAGGCGCTGGCGGTTGCCGCGCTGCGCTGGGGTGGCCTGCGGCGAATCGGTATTGGCGCGCGGATCGAAGAAATCGAACTCCGTACCCATGTCCAAGGGTAGGCAGCGACCGTCCGGCCCGCGACAATCCAGCAGGGTGAGGTCCACGGTAGCGCCGCGGCTGTGGCCGGAGACCGGTGCTATGTAGTCGCCCAGCAACCTGGTTTTGTCCAGGTTCGGGTAATAACGTGGCTTGGTGCGCTGGTCCTGCAGGTCGGCGGCCCAGCGAACGAAATGGCGAACCGCGCGCGCCGGCCGGTAGCAGTCGAACACCCGCAGGCGGAAGCCTTGCTGCCGCAGGGACCGCTCGACGCGTTGCAAGGCCTGCGCCGCCGGCTCGCTCAGATAGCAGCGGGCCGCGCCATAGCCTTCCACCGGCATTCCCACGAAATTTTCCGACCCGGCGTAACGGATCTGCTGGGAGATGTCGGGCACCAAGGTGCGGATATCGACCAGGCCGGCCTCTTCGAACGTATGCGCACTGGAGACCGCAGGCGCTGGCGCTGGATCGGACGCGCAGCCCGCGCACGTCAGTGCGAGGCATGCCAGAAGCGCAGCGACGCCGCGTGCCGTTCGCTGCCTCCGCTCACTCACAACCGCGTACCCGTTCGAAGGCCAGGTCTTCGTAGTCGTAGCTGAAATCGGCCTCCGGATCGACCTTGGCCAGAGTCAGCCGCGCCGGTCCGGAAGGATTGTCCCTGCGGAAATCCAGCCATGCCTCCGCATCCACGCTGTCGTGGTCCCAATCCACCACGTATCGGTCGCCGCTGCGCATGATGCGGCCCGAGAGCATCGGCGACTTGCCCGAAACGAAGCGGGCCTGCCCGTCTTCGGGACAGATGCGCGCCTCGCCGAACCAGGGATCGCGATAAACACCGAACCATTGGCCGAATTGCTTCAGCGTCGGCGCTTCGCGTCTGACGACAGGCTGCTGCGTCGCAGGGCGTTTGGATTCGGATTCCCGTTCGAGCTCATCGGCGTAATAAGCCACGCCGCGACCGTCCGCCGGCTTGGTGAATCGTTTCAGCAGAACCTCGTTCAACACGGTGCGCGCGGCCTCCGCTTCCCCGTTGATCAGCACCACGAAGCCCGACTTGCGGTCCGGCAACAGGGTCATGACCGAATACATTCCCGACAAGGTGCCCGTATGCGAAACGGTATACGCCCCGTCGACGTCGGCGATGCGCCAGCCGTATCCGTAGGCGAACAGACGCGTGCCGTCCCAGGCCCGGCGGCGCCCGGAGATGGGCATGGGCGTACGCGGAACCCACGCCGCCTGCCTCTGCTCGGGCGACAGCCAGGCCTGCTGCGCGGCGTCCGGCGCCAGCCAGTTCCTGGCCCACTTCAGCATGTCGTCGAGACTGCAACGGATGCCGCCGGCCGCAGCCGAAACCAGCGGCTCCACGGTGGCCCCGTCCGCCTTGACGACGACGTTGCGGCCATCGACACGGTGGTGGGGCTGGGCGACATCGCCAACCTGGTCCGGCCGCCATGCGCCCGCCCGGCAACGCGACAATCCCAGCGGCTGGAACAGTTCCCGTTGAACCAGTTCCTCATAGGAAGCGCCGCCCGCGGCCGCAGCCACTTCGCCGGCCACTACGTACAACAGGTTGTCGTAGGCGTAGCCGGAACGGAAACTGTAGGCGGGTTTGATATGCGCCAGGCCGGCGATGATGTCGGCGCGGGTGAAGCGGTTCGGCTCCGGCCACAGCATCAGGTCGCCGCCACCCTCCGGCAGGCCGCTGTTGTGCACCAGCAGATCCTTGACCTGCATGTTCTGGGTGACCCATGGGTCGTACATACGGAACGACGGCAGATACTTGATCACCGGGTCCTCCCAGCGCAGCTTGCCGGCGTCGACGAGCCGGGCTAGCACGCTGGCGGTCATCGCTTTGCTGTTGGAGGCGATCTTGAACAGGGTGTGGGAGGTGATGGGTTGGCCGGAGCCGCTTGCGAGCTCGCCACGCGTGCCGGTATAGACGACCTTGCCGTCTTCGATCACTCCAACGGCGATTCCGGGAAGCCGGTAACGGGCGACCGCTGCATCGACGATGGCATCGAGTCCGGCATTGCGGGGACGCTCGCCCATGGGACTTGCTGATTTTTCGCCAGCCAATGCAAACAGCGGAAGAAGCAAGACGAACGCAAGCCAGCAAGCGATCCTATCGGAGCCGAGCATTACAAAGCCCTCCATGACGTAGCCGCCTGTTCGCCCGCCACCATATCCTCGAAGGACTGCTTGCGCCGGATCAGTGCATAGCACCCATCATCGACCAAAACTTCGGCGATGAGTGGCCTGGAATTGTAGGTCGATGACATCGACGCACCATAAGCGCCCGCGCCACGTACGGCCAGCAGATCGCCGGGCGCGCATGGCGGAAGCATGCGTGCGGTCGCCAGGGTGTCGCCGGTTTCGCAAACCGGGCCGACGATATCGTAGGCGACGCGCGGTCGCGTTCCGCCTTCGTCCGAAGCCACTTTGTCGATGTCGTGCCAGGCGTCGTACAGGCTGGGACGCAGCAGATCGTTCATTGCCGCGTCCACGACAAGAAACCGCCGTTCGTCGTTGCCCTTGGTCCGGATGACCCGGGTCAGCAGCACGCCGGCTTCGGCCACGAGATAGCGGCCAGGCTCCAGGATCACCCTGCCTTCGAAGCCCACCAATGCTTCTTTCATCGCCTGTACGTAGCCCTGCAGTTCGATGGGGCGGTCATGCTCTTTGCGATACACCACTCCCAGCCCGCCGCCGACATCGATGCTGTCGATGCGGTGTCCATCTTTGGTTAGTTCGCGCCAGAAGGCGGCGAGCCTTTGCAACGCCTGCCGCATTGGTTCCAGTTCCAGGATCTGCGAGCCGATATGCATGTGCAGGCCGTCCAGCCGCACGTTGCCGCGCCGGTCCGCATCGGCGAACCATTGCCTTGCTTCGTCAATGCTGACGCCGAATTTGTTCTCGGCCTTGCCGGTGGAGATCTTGCCGTGGGTGCGTGCATCGACGTCGGGATTTATGCGTACCGCCGCACGGGCGATCGCGCCACGCTGGTGAGCGATGCGCTGCAACGCCGCCAGTTCGTCGACCGATTCGATGTTGAAACGACCCACACCGGCATCGAGTGCTTCGGCGATCTCCGCGTCGGATTTTCCGACGCCGGAAAAGACGATTCGCGAGGCCGGAATGCCGGCTCGCAAGCTGCGACGCAATTCGCCGGATGAGACGATGTCCGCGCCTAAGCCCGCCTTGGCCATCAGCTGCAGGATGGCCAGAGTGGGATTGGCTTTCACAGCGAAGCAGACGACCGCATCCATGCCGGCCAACGCCTGTTGCAGATCGGCGATTCGCTGCCGGATGGCGTTGGCCGAGTAGGCATAGAACGGGGTAGCTATGGCGTTGCCCAACGTAAGCAGGTCGATGCCATCGAACCGTTCGGTCTCTGCAACGGTAGGCTGGCTTGCTTGTGCCGCCGCTATTCCTGCGGAGTCGATAGAACACTCCAAGACGGTAAACCTCCTGTGCCCGGATCGATGCGCGCTTGTGTCTGCGCGGGTATCCGTCGAGCCTATGCCTTCATCCAAGACATCTGGTTAGCGATTTGGAAGGCGCAGCCGCCGTTGCGGCGACTGCACCCCAGCCTTGCAGGCGACTGGAATCAGAAATTCCAGGTCACCACCAGGTTCATGTAGCGCGGCGATTGCCAGACCGTGCCCTGGCCGAAGTAAGGCATCCGCACACCTGGCTGGCGTTCATAGCGGGAATGCACATTGACTACCGCCTGATTGTTGAACAGGTTGTACACGGAGAAGCGCGCCTTCAAGTCAATGCCTTCGACCGGGAGGGTCCAGGTCACGTTGACGCCCATGTCCCAGACCCAGGGCATGCGGCCAAACGCACCGCGTTCCGTATAGACCAGCTCCCGCGTACGCCAGTCGGAACAGTTGGCCACACACAACCAGCCCGAACCGCCGCCGCTGAATTCACCGGGGCCCATGCCGCGGTTGTCGTTGGGCCAGACCACGCCAAAGGCGGTGATGGGGCCACCGGAGCGCGCGGAGAGAGTGCTGCCGAAGCTCCACGTGTCGTTGAGCTTGTAGCCGCCACGCAGCTTGATCTGGTGGCGGAAGTCGTTGAACAGGACGCCGTAGCGTTCGTTGACGGCCGGGTGGTCGTAATACTGCACCAGGTTGGTGTCTGCGTAGCCCGTGTCCGAGCTCACCGGGCCTTCGATGTTGCCCTCGCTCTTGGACCAGAGGTAGCTGGCGTTGAAGAACCACTTGTCGTCCCATGCGCGGTCAAGCTGGAACTCCACCGCCTTGTAGGTGCGCTTGGGTTTCTTGTAACCCATCAGCGCGCCGCTGCCGCTCGCTATGTATCCCTCCTCGGAGGAGTCGAATTCAACCCAGTCATTCGTGCTCTCGCACCACAAGGTCGCCGTTTCACCAGGGTTGATGATTGGGAAGCTTGAATACCCGGGGCATCCCTGGAGACGGTTGATGCGCACGTCCTCCACAGCACGGTTCACCCTGCGGTAGGTGGCGTTGACGCCATACGACCATTCCTGGTTGATCGCCTGCTGGAAGCCCAGGATGAACTCGTCCTGGAATACCATTTTCAGATCGCGGCCAACTTCGGTACGGATATCATCGGGTGCGGGAACGTTGCCGTCGGTATTGACCGGGCCGATCTGCGATCCGAGGTTGGGAACAAGATAGGGCTCGCCCGTTACCGGATGGCTCATCTCGTCCCAGCCATTGAACACATAGTAGGTGTGCTCGTCCGTGGTCCCGCCACCGAAATAGTCGGCGAGCTTGTTGGTCAGAGGCAGGTAGTAGCGCCCCGCGTTGCCGAATATCTTGGTCGTACCGTCGCCCTTCATATCCCAGCTGAACCCGAGGCGCGGGGACATCATGTCGCTGAAGTCGGCTTTGGCGAAGCTCGCGCCCGACGCGAGCTTGTTGTGGAACTTGTCGAACCGCAGGCCAAGGTTCAGCAGCAGGTTGGGCGTGACACTCCAGTTGTCTTCCACATAGAACGCCTGCGCTTCGGTCGTGACCGGGGAGCCCGTGATGTAACGGCGCGCATCGATGATCTGAGTGACGCCGGCAGGGACAACGGTGCCGTTAAGCGACGCGCCGGGAACGACGGTTTGCAACTCATAGCTTCGGCCATCGCCCGGGTATATAACTGAACTATCGGAATCCATCACCTCCTGGTCCAGGCCGAAACGCAGCAAGTGGTCGCCTAGTGTCCACTCGAAATCGAGGCGTGCTGCCTCGCGCTTGTCATAGCGGCTGCTGGCACTGGTATTGGTCGGGTGGCAACCTTCCGGCCCTCTGGGGCGGCCAGAGACTCTGATGATGCTGCACTCACTGTCCAATGGACTTCCGCTGAGGGAACTGCGCTTGTTAACGCCATACATCGCCTTGGCCACGAAATTATCGGTGAAATGGCCCGTATAGGTGGCCGACCAGTTGTCGCCGCCCGAGCCAGAACTGCTGTCACCTTGCCAGTCGCCCCGCTCAGAGGTGTCCCAGGTGTAGCCGTAAGTGCTGGTGACGGAGTCGGATTTGTCAGAGAAGGCCAACAGTTCCAGCGAGTGATCGTCGTTGATGCGCCAATCGAGCTTGGCGCCCCAGAAATCATTGTTGCTTTTGGTGATGAAGGCGTCGCTCGTGTCGATGTCTTTCGAGTCGTTGTCTCGATTCTCATACATGGCGAAGAAGAACAGCCTGTCCTTCACGATGGGACCGGATGCCCATACGTTGGTCTTGAACAACGGGCTGGTGTCGCGACTGGTGCGATCCCGCTCATCGAGGCTGCCATCGGAATGGAAGTGATCCTCTTTCGACGCCGCCCAGGCCGTTGGCTCCATCGTCACTTCCACGCCGCCATGGAATTCGTTGCCGCCGGATCGCGTGATGGCGTTGATGACGCCGCCGGTGCTGCGACCGAATTCCGCCGAATAGCCGCCGGTCTTGACCTGGAATTCTTCGTAGAAGGCGAATGGCACCGAAGAAAAACCCCGGCGCAGGTAAGGGTCGGTCACGTTCAGGCCGTTGATGTAGACGGCGTTCTCCGCCACCGACGAACCGCCGAAGGTGAGACCGCCGAAGGTGGCGCCGGAATTGACGACACCCGGCGCCAACAGCGCAACGGACGTCAGGTTCTGGTCGACCGGTAGCCGGGCCAGTTCCTGACGGGTGATATTGGTCGCCGTTTCCGTGGAGCGCACATCGACGCGGTTCACGATGCGCGAGCCGATCACCTGAATCGTATCCAGGTCCACTGCGCCTCCACCGGTCAGATTCACGGTGGTGGTGCCACCCAGCGACACGCTGATGGAAATCGGCGCACCGCTACCTGCGACCAGGGTGTAATCGCCCGGCGGCAATTGCGCCACCCGGTAAGTGCCTTCTTTGCCGACCGTCACCGTGCGGCTCAGGCCGGTGTCGGGATTGGTGATCGTGATCTGGTCGCCGGCATTCGCACGACCGGCCACTGCGCCGGTCACGCTTTGCGCCATCGCCAACGGCGCCATGGAAGCCAGACACGACCCCAATGCGATACACAGAGCGGCCCTACGCAAAACTTTGCTGTTCATCCCCGATCTCTCCTGCTGAGTTGGTTGGTGGGTTCCCGCCCCGCTATTCGGCGCTGCTCTTTAACGGCAGCATTTTCCATTCGAATCCGTAATCCCATTGATCGAAATAGAGATTGCCGCCTCTCCATTCCGCTTCCCCGCGCTGCAAGTCCACCGTCTCAGACCGGAAGTGCTGCTTGGCCGGAACCAGCTCGCGCGAATAATCGTCGTTGAACGCGATGCGATACGCGTCCTGCCCACCCAGATAAAAGCCCGCGATCTGCGGGTCCGCGTCGTCCAGACGGCCGGTGGTGACGTCCATCGGTACCCAGCCGTAAGGCGCAAGGTAAAGCGCGCCCCAATCGTGCAGGTTGTCGTAGTCGCCGTCGGAATAAACCATGCCGGACTGCCAGCGCGCCGGGATCCCGTTGAGGCGCAGCAGCGTGATCAACAACAAGGTCTGCTGCCCGCAATCGGCGTGACCGGCATGCAGCGCGTAATCGCTGATGTTGGTGATGGTGGAATACTCGCGCGCGCCCGCCCAGGGAATCCTGTCCACGGCCGCATAAAGCTTCTGCGCGATGCGGTAAGGATTCTTCTCCTCGCCGACCACCTTGCGCGAAAACTCGCGGATCGCCGGGGTGAACACCACGTGCGGAGAGCGCTCGGCCACGAAGGGCGCCAGTTCCGCGGTAAGCGGCGCGGGAACCACCCGATCGGGATCGATGGCGTGGTACTGGCCGCGGATGGTCAGCTCATAGGTAATGGAGAACGCCGTCGGCGAACCCGCAACTGCCGGTTTCTCCAGATATACCGTACGCTGCAATGCGGACTCCGGAGCGATACGGTGCGCCACTGGCGAGCTTTCGATGAAACGGATGTCTTCCTGCTGCCCCGGGATCGCGCGCGGATACGGAATCCAGGCGCGCACCGTTTCGCCGGCAGGTACGGCACCTGCATCGACGGTCAGCGACTGGGTGACGCGGATCCGCCGCGAACCGGCATTGGCGTCGATCTTGCCCAGCGCCGCATCCCGTACCTGTCGATGATGCGCGTTGGCCGATTCCATCGGCCCGTCGATGAAAGGCGTCTGCACCTTTCTGCGTGCCCTCGCCTCCGCACTGACACGGAACAGATTGGAAGGCGCGCGGTTGAAGTACAACGTGCGGCCATCGATCACCTGGTGTTCGATCAGCCCGGCGGCATCCCAGCGCGCGAATTCGTCGTCGCGCAGGTCCGGCACTTTTTCGCGCACGCGGGCTTTGGCGGCCTGTTCGTCCAGCGTGAAGTCCAGCAGGATCCTGCGCATGCGTTCGCGCTGGAATTCCAGAGCCGACCGGCTCCCGGAAGAAAGATTGTCCGCAGCAAGGCTTTTGGCGATCGACGATTCGGCATCGGCGAACCGCCCCGCATCCACCAGCGTCACCACTTCCGCCAATTTGCCATCGGCGTCTTGCGAAAACGCCGGTCCGGCCAACAACAAAGCGAACGCGAACGCCGCAGCGATGCCTCTGAAGCAGGATCGTTCGATCGATGCATTGAGGGACAACCGGGCCATTCGGGTCGCGACGCCTCTGCGGTATATGACGGCAAGATGACTGTCTAACATGCGGATTCCCGCACGTCAATAATTTATTCTTCGAGAATGTGCTATAAGAATCAGGTATTCCGAATTGCGCCGGGCATCGACCGGTACTGGCTTGGAAGGGGAATCAATGATCCGCGCGGCTCTGGCCCACTCTGGCGAACCTGCTGCCGCCCGTCGGTATTTCCGGCGCTGGGGCTTTCCATTTCAGGCTTCATCCACGACACCGCTTCCGGCACGCCGATGACGGCCGCTCTTCCCCATTTGGCTTCGGCCTGAAGGTGAAACCATGCGAACCCTTCCCACGACCCTGCTCGCCGCGCTGCTGCTGTGCGGCGCTTCACAGGCACGCGAACTTCCCCCACCGGCTCCGGGAACCGTCCCGCCGCACGGCGTAATCGGCGTGACCGAAGCGCAGCTTTCGCCGGACTTCTGGATAGGCAGGCTCAAACAGCCGGACCGCGTGATCATGGATGCCCAGGCCATCGCCGCGCAGAACGAAAAGCTGTTCCGTCTGGACGCTTCCATGAACGATTTGTCCGCGTTGCCGGCAACGAGGCCCCGGCAGACGATCGTCGACTCGATCAACGAAATGTCCGCCCTGCCCGACGGGCCTTTGTACGATGTGCAAGGCAATGCGGTATCCGCCGACACTCTGCAGCAACTGGCGCAATCGCTGGATCTGGATGCGGTTCCGGCTACGGTACCCACGCAATACGGGCTGGCGTTGAAGCGAACGGCGCTGCGCAGATTCCCGACCGAGCTGCGCGTCTTCAGCTCGCAGGGCGATACGGATATCGACCGTTTCCAGGAAAGCGCGCTGTTCCCCGGAACGCCGGTGGCCATCGCCCACCGCAGCCGCGATGGAAAATGGCTGTGGGTGGAAAGCCCCAACTACAAGGCATGGGCGCTGGCCGAGGACATCGCGGCCGGCACCAAGGCGGCAGTGTTCGGACACCTGGGTAAAGCCCCTTACCGCATCGTCGCCGGCGCCAAAGTCTCCACCGTATTCACCCGCGAACAACCTCAGCTTTCGGAGCTGCAGCTGGATATGGGCGTGCGGGTGCCATTGGCCGGCGCCGCCTCCGACGCGCTGATCAACGGCCAGCATTCCTACACTTCCTGGGTGGTCGAACTACCGATCCGCGACACGCAGGGAGCGCTGGCCTTCGCGCCTGCGCTGCTGCAGAAGAACCAGGACACGGCCGCCGCTTATTTGCCGCTTACCCGCACCAACCTGATCCGGCAGGCGTTCAAGTTCCTGGGGGAACGCTACGGCTGGGGCCATTCCTACAACGGTCGCGACTGCAGCGGGTTCGTCTCCGAGGTCTATCGCAGCATGGGCGTGGAGTTGCCGCGCAACACCAGCGACCAGAGCATCAGCCCGGCGCTGGACCGCACCACCTTCGGCAAAGACGACGGGCCCGGCCCTCGCCGGGCGGCTGTCGACCGGTTGCAGGTCGGCGATCTGATCTACATCCCCGGGCACGTGATGATGATGATCGGCCGCGTCGACGGCGCGCCCTACGTGATCCACGACACCAACGGCGGTTCCTTCCTGGATGCGGAGGGCAACATGCGCTCCATGCATCTCAACGCGGTCTCGGTCACTCCGCTGCTGCCGTTGCGGTTCAATCAAAGAACCACTTATGTAGACCGAATCACCAGCATCGTCCGCATTCGCCCCTGAGACAGCCCCTAAAATCGGCACAGAGCACAAGAACCGACCATGAAAATAACTGACATCAAATTCGGCATGTTGCGGGTTCCCTTGAAAACGCCCTTCAAGACCGCCTTGCGCACGGTGGACCGTGTGGAGGACATCGTGATCATGGTGCATACCGACACCGGCCATATCGGTTACGGCGAGGCCCCGGCCACCGCGGTGATCACCGGGGACACCCACGGCTCCATCGTCGATGCGATCCGCCACTACATTTCCCCGCGCCTGATCGGCGAGGACATCGCCAACCTCAACCGCCTGACCCAGCTGGTCCAGAACTCGATGGAGAAGAACTCCAGCGCCAAGGCGGCGGTGGAGATAGCGATCTACGATCTGTTCGGCCAGCTCTACGGCGCGCCGCTGTACAAACTGCTGGGCGGCGGCGACCCGGTCATCACCACCGACATCACCATCAGCGTCGACTACATCGACAAGATGGTGGCCGATTCCATCGCCGCGGTGGACCGGGGCTTCGAATCGCTGAAGATCAAGGTCGGCAAGGACATCGGCGTGGACATCGAGCGGGTCAAGGCGATCTACGCGGCGGTGGAAGACCGCGCCCTGCTGCGGCTGGACGCCAACCAGGGCTGGACCGCCAAACAAGCCGTCTATGCCCTGCAGACGCTGGAGGACGCCGGGGTGCGGCTGGAACTGGTCGAACAACCAGTGAAGGCGCACGATCTGGAAGGCATGCGCTACGTGACCGAGCGCGTGCACACGCCGATCATGGCCGACGAAAGCGTGTTCGGCCCCATGGAAGTGGTGGAGCTCATCCGCATGCGCGCGGCGGACATCATCAACATCAAGCTGATGAAGACCGGCGGCATCTCCAATGCCATCCGCATCGCCGACATCGCCGCCATGCACGGCATCGAGTGCATGATCGGCTGCATGCTGGAAACCAGCATCAGCGTCGCCGCCGCGGTGCATGTGGCCGTGGCCAAGGCCGACATCATCACCAAGGTGGATCTGGACGGACCTTCGCTGTGCCTGTTCAACCCGGTGGAAGGCGGCGTCATCTTCAACGAGTCCGAGATCACGGTGACCGACGCGCCGGGCCTGGGCATCCGCGAGATCCGCGGCCTCGAGCCCATCGAGTAACGTGGCCATGTCGCCCCTGGTGAAAATACGTTCCGAGCGCGATCAGATGTCGGCGATCGAACGCCGCATCGCCGACTTCATCCTGGAGAACGCGCAGTTGCTCCGCGACTATTCTTCCCAGCAACTGGCTACCGCCCTGCGTATCAGCCAATCCAGCGTGGTCAAGTTCAGCCAGAAACTTGGTTTCAAGGGTTACCCGGACCTCAAGTATTCGATCGGCGAAGCAGTCGCGCGCGCCGAAAGCGGCGACGACGCCGTGGTGGCGGCCGCGTCCACCCAGGACGCCAACGGCGCCAACGGCAGCCAGTTGTGGCGCCGCAAATCCGAAGCCGAGGAGGAAACGCGCCTGATCAACCCGCCCGAAGCGGTGCGCGCGGTCGCCGACGCGCTGGGCAATGCGGGCAAGGTCTTCATCATCGGCCTGGGCGAGGACGACATCCACGCGCGCGCTTTCGCCTGGAGGCTTTCGCTGCTGGGCATTCTCACTGTGCACAACTTCGACACCGCCCATATGATCGCCAGCGTCTCGGCGGCCAGCGCAGGCGATGCGCTGCTGGTGTTCTGCGAGGACGGCAAGCAGACCACGCTTTCGCAGATCTGCCAACAGTTCCGCAAAGCCAAGGGCAAAGTGATCACGGTGACGCGGCATACCTCCAACGCCCTGCGCGCGCACGCCGACCTGGCGTTGCTGGTCTCCGCGCACGACGAACGCCCGCACATCGAGCCGCTGTTGTACCACTCGGCGTTGCAGCACCTGCTGGATGGCATCTACGTCATGATTTGCGAGGGCAGCAAGAAGCGTTATGGAATACTGCAGGCGAATCTGGAGCGGATCCAGCCGATGCTGAAACCATGACTGAAGGAATGGCCTGCTTGAACGCGAACCCTTGCCCTGTCATCCCGAGCGTAGCGAGGGATCTGTTTTCACCTGCAGAACAGCAGATCCCTCGCTACGCTCGGAATGACATCCGGGTTGTTCGGCGGTTTCCTGGAGAACTGCTGATATCGATCGTCGCCCTTTCCGTGCTGGCGCTCGCCGGCTGCGCGCACCGCGCGCCGCCATCGGGCGACATGGCGTGGAAAGAAGCCCGACAGGCCGTAGTCGTGGTCACCCCGGACTGGAACGCCGACCATGGCACGCTGCGGACCTACGAACGCGAGGACGGCGCTTGGCATGAGGTCGGCACGGCACAGTCGGTCACGGTGGGTCGCAACGGCTCTGCCTGGGGTTTGGGCCTGCATCCGGGCGGCCTGCCCGGTCCGACCAAGCAGGAAGGCGACGGGCGCAGTCCCGCCGGCGTGTTCGGCATCGGCGAGGCTTTCGGTTATGCGGAAAAGGCCAGCACTTCCCTGCCCTACGCCGCGATGCAAGCATCGCACTACTGCATGGATGTGAGCGGATCTCCGCTGTACAACCGCATCGTCGATGCGAATACGGTGGGCGCCGATGCGGTGGCCGGTTCGACCGAACCCATGCGCCTGGATCTTCGTAAGCCTGGCGACCAGCGCTATCGGCTTGGATTCGTCATCGAACACAATCCGCAAGCCCGACCCAACGCAGGCAGCTGCATCTTCGCGCATCTGTGGAAGCTGCCCGGCGAGGCCACGGCCGGATGCACGGCGATGGCGGACCCGACCATGGATCGCCTGCTCGCATGGTTGCGGCCGGACCAGCACCCGGTCTTCGTGCTGATGCCGGACGCGCAGTACCGCAAGCTTCGCGCCGAATGGAAGCTGCCCCCACTGGACGACCAACCATGAAACCCACCACACGCGTCATGCTCGGCCTGGCTCTGGGCGCGATCATCGGATTGACTCTTGCCTGGTCCGACACCGTACTGGCTACGAAGGTGGCCGCGCTGGTGCAACCGATCGGCAAGCTATGGTTGAACGCGCTGCAGATGACGGTGGTGCCCTTGGTACTGGCGCTGGTCATCATAGGAGTGACGACGGCCAGCGATACCGCCTCCTCGGGCCGCACCGCACGTCGCGCTCTGCTGGTGTTCGTGATCCTGCTGAGTTTCGGCTCCTTCTTCACCGCCATCGCCGCCCCCGCGCTGCTGTCGCTGGTGCCGCGCGACCCGGCCTTGGCGCAGGCCTTGAGCGGTTCGGCTGGAACGATGCCCGCAGTCGCCGCCACCGGCTGGAGCGATGCGCTGGTCGCCATCATTCCCAGCAACGCGATAGCCGCTGCTGCCGCGAGCGCGATGCTTCCGCTGGTCGTCTTCGCTTTGTTCTTCGGCTTCGCGCTGACCCGCATAGAAAAGACCCGTCGCGATCTGGTGGTTGATTTCTTCCAGGCCATCGCCGACGCGATGATCGTGATCGTGAGGTGGGTGCTGTGGGCGGCGCCGGTGGGCGTGTTCGCGCTGGTGCTGGCGGTGTGCGCACAGTCCGGCCTGAGCATGGTCAGCGCGCTGGGGGTCTACATCCTGCTGCAATGCGTGCTCTATCTGTCGGTCACGCTGATGATGCTGCCGGTCGCCGTCTTCTGGGGCGGAGAAAAAATCCGCAGCTTCGCCGCAGCGATCCTTCCGGCCCAGGTCGTGGCCGCCAGCACTCAATCTTCCCTGGCTTCGCTGCCGGCGATGCTGGAAATCGCGCAGCGGCGCCTGGGGTATTCCCCGCAGGTCACCGCCCTGGTCCTGCCGATGGCGGTTTCGCTGTTCCGTATCAATAGCCCGGTGCAGTACGTCAGCGCCGCCGCTTTCATCGCCTGGGCCTACGGCATCGACCTGTCCATAGCCCAGTTGGCGACCGGCGCCGCGCTTGCGGTGATCATCAGTTGCGGCGCGGTGGGATTGCCGGGCCAAGTCAGCTACATGGCGACCAACTTGCCGGTCACGCAGGCGATGGGGCTGCCGATCGCGCCCCTGGGCCTGTTGCTCGCCGTCGACACCATCCCCGATGTCTTCGCCACGGTGGGCAATGTCACCGCCGATCTGGCTGCTACCAGCGTGGTGGCCAGGCAATCCGAAAAGGAACGCATCGGCGATTGAATGCAAGTCCGCTGGAATCAGGCGATAGCCCAGTTATCGCGTAGGGCGGGCACTGCCCGCCGCTTCATTTGCCACGACGAAGAGCGGCGGGCAGTGCCCGCCCTACGCGTTATCCTTCGTTGCCCAATCAAGTCAGCCGTCGCTCACATTTGCAGCGTGCTGCTTCGCTTGGCACACTGACTGGTCAATGAGCGAAACCATCACCCCGCGCCGCTTCGCATCGAAACTTTCGCCGGACATCCCAAAGCACTGGTTGCCGGGCAACGAAGTCGTTTCTTCCATCCTCAATGCTTACACCATCCTGGTGCCGGCCAACGAGGGGTTCTACGTCCGCACGCTGAAGGCGTGCATGCCCCGGATCCGCAACGGGCAGTTGCGCGAACGGTGCAGGAAATTCATCCATCAGGAAGCGCAGCACGGCGTGGCCCATACCCGCTATTGGGACAACCTGGATGCCCAGGGCTACCGGTTCCGCGCTTTCGAGAAGAATGTGGACAGGCTGGTTTTCCGGGTCATGGAAAAGTTCGGCCCGATCGGTTTGCGCGTCTCGCTGGTCAGCTGCGTGGAGCACATCAATGCCTATATCGGGCACGAATTCCTGTCGCAGCAAATCCTGGCGCGGGCGGATCCCCGGGTAAAAGACCTGATGGAGTGGCACTTCGCCGAGGAGATCGAGCACCGGCGCGTCGCGTTCGATCTGCTGCAGGCGGTTGCGCCCAACTATGCGCTTCGGGCGCTGGGCTTCGCGCTCACCGCTGGCTTGTTCTATTCGTTGATGTGCTTCCAAGCCGTGAACCTGCTGGCGCAGGATGGAATCCTGTGGCGCAAGGAAACCTGGCGTCAGATCGAAGCTCACATGGGTTCAAGGCACCACATGTTCCGGCGTACGCTGAGGCACTTGCTCGATTATCTGCAGCCCGGTTTTCACCCCTCTCAGACCGGCAACGATGCGCTGGCGGAAGAGGTACTGACCCGACTGGCGTCCACGACACCCCCTGTGGTCGCTCCTACTCGACAGTCGCAACCGCGCACATGGGACCAGGTGGCCTGAAGGACCACCCAGCCGGTCGCGATATCCGGGCTTTGATGCGATTCATCGCTACTGCCCGCCGACGATCACTTGCTTGGCGATCTTCGAGACGAACTCGTCCGTGTCCGTCGTGTCGGTATTGCCCAGAAGGATCACGGTGACGTCAGGTTCCAGCACATGGAAGAGCTGGGTCTGCGCGCCCATGATGCGTCCCGGCCGCTTGACTGCGTGCACCTCGCGTCCCTGCATCTTGGTGTCGTACGACCATACGCCGTAGCCGTAGTCGTCCAACCCCGGCGCGATCATAGACGTACGGCTGGCGTCGCTGATCAGGCCCGAACCGAACAAGGCATCGGAGAACTTCAGCAAATCGTCGACCGTGGAATACATCGCGCCCGCCGCGTACCAGTTTTCCGGATAGACCGGCAGGTCGGCGCTGAGTTTTCCGCTGGAATCGCGCTGGAAGTAGGTTTCGGCCAGGCCGTCGATGATTTCGCCCTGGCGCAACAGGCCGGTATGGTTCATGCCCAGGGGACGCAGGATGCTTTCCTGGAGCAATTGCCCGTATTGCATGCCGGAAACCCGCTCGACGATCTTGCCGAGCACGATGTAGTCGCAGTTGTTGTATTCGAACACCGCGCCAGGCGCGTGGATTGGTTTTCCGCTGCAGAATTTGGAAAGCAGCTGGTCGCTGGTGTAGGGCGTCTGGTAAGTCGGTAGTCCCTGGGTCAGCGCCGTGGCCGCATCGGTCACGGTGTCGAAGTTTGGCAGCCCCGAAGTATGGTTGAGCAGTTGATGCACGGTGATGCGGTCGCCGCCCTCACCCGCATAATCGGGCAGATAAGCCCGTATGGGCCGCTGCAGGTCCAGCTTTCCCTGCTCTCGCAGCTGCAGCACCAGCACTGCGGTGAACGCCTTGGTGATTGATGCGATCTTGTAAGGCGTCTTGCGGGTATTGGGTACGTTGAAGGCCAAACTGGCCAAGCCGAAACTTCCCGCATACACGACCTTGCCTTCTTCCTGCACCAGGATAGAACCGCTGAACCGGTGCTCCTTGGCGTAGGACTCCACAAAAGCGCTGGGATCGGCGGCTTGCGCCATTGCGGGTGCCATGAACAGCAGGGCGACGAACAACCGGATTCTCATCGGTGGCCTCGATTTTCTGGAATGGAAGGAAACAGGGTTCGGGCGACCCCGCGCCGGAAACCCGATGCCGCAGGGTATCCGGCGTCCTCGTGCTTCAGTGTGGCTGAGCGACGAAACCGCAATGGGGGCGACATAACCACGCCAAGGTGGGCGGAACCGGTCCCAGCCGGGGAAGCCACCGCTTTGCAGCGCTCGTCATAGCCACTACCCCACTTTTGGCAACTGCTAAAAAAGGGGGGATTACCGGTCAGCGGCCGATTGACCAGCCGTCCGTAGGGCTCGTACTCGCTCTTGTCGATGAAGGCGCCCGCGTTGCCGGTCGTGGCGATAGGCGTGCCCAGGGCATCGGTGTGCTGGTACTTGGTCGCGATTACCGCATTGCTGGGCCAGTCGTGGTCGATGGTCGCCACCAGGCTACCGCCCAGGTAGACGTTCTCGTGGGCCTTCTCGCTGCTGGGGCCGTTCCAGGAAAACAGCATCTGCCCGCACTGGCTGTACTGCCACAGCGTCTGGCTGCCGTCGATCTTGGTGGTCTGCACCCGGCGGCCCAGACCGTCGTACCGGTACGTCTCCTTGCCCGGCACCTCGCGTAGGCGGTTGCCATAGTCGAAGCTGTACAGCTGGCCGTTCTTGTTGGCCAGATTGCCCAAGTTTGCTCCGGTACCACTGTCGGCCGTAACAGGATCCACGGACAAAAACCGTCCGGCGCCCGGATCGTAATAGCGCTGCTGCATGTAAGTCATGCCAGTAGCCGCATCCTGCACATGCCCCGTAAACCCCGGCCCATCCGTCAGCCGCCGGTTCAACAACTTGCCGTAGGGCTCGTACTCGCTGCGCTCGATCACCACCTGGTTGGCATCGGTTACCGCGATCGGCGTACCCAGCGCATCGGCATGGATGTACTCCACTGTCTGCGCCCCCGCACCGAACCAGGGAAGCTAGCAGACCAGCGCCAGCAAACCCATCAGGAAGAGCCGCCTCCGACCGTTCATCGCTGACGTTCTCATGGGTTCACCGCCCCATTCCAGCACACAAACCAACGCAGGATGGGCCTTGGCTCACCATTGTCATGCGTCAGGTACTGTGGCGTCGGAACGAAGAGCGATGGGCTGAAACTCGCCCTATCGAACTCATGATGGATGCATCAACTCAGCATGCGATCTTGATTACATAAATGCGGTGGTGGAATGGAGGAGAATAGAGATATTGTTTCTTCATTCTTTGAATAGTAGTGCACCATTCGCGAAATTTCGAAGCGTAAAAACTCCGCCAATGACGACCACCTAAAGAACACGGGGCCCTTCTTGTGCTGGGGAGTCAAAAGAACTTCCCCACTACCACGGAGATTGATCGCCAAGGTGAATCCGTCGCCATACGAATAGAAACCAAATCTAACCTGATCACCACTCTCCGTCAGCCCTGACCCTTCCTCAGGTAATTCTTTTGTATTTCCATACTCCAAGCTAATTGGAGAATAATTTTCACTACTACGTGAAAATGACTTGACATACCCCCCTATTGAAAGCGACCCAAAAAATAGACTAAACCCATTGCACTCAAGAAAAAGTTGCCGTAATTGTATCGGCAGCTCTCGACCAATTAGGTTTTGCATCCTTTCAATGTCCTGCTCATCGAGTGGACCGTATATCTCATGCAAATAGCCTCTAGTTGGTGCATTCTTCCCTACTATGGCAGGAGCCTTCATAAGCAACGTTCCATCAGCCAATGAGACCACACCACTCTCAACTACGCTGTTTGAAAGGGCGTGGATCAATTCAGCAAAAGCTTCGCGAATAACTGAGGCATTCATTGGCAGTGCAACCTAAAGAACCTGTGCATTATTTAACTTCATCGATATAGAAGGCATATGTAAGCGGATCGAGTTTATCCAGTATGTCCGCCACTGTGCCCACCCCCACCAAGATTGATGTAGTTATTTTTAGAGCTTGTATCTTGTAACCGTTTGAATCGTACTGCCTTGGCAATGAGCCATTATCGGTTCGATCAAATAGGGGCTGGCCCGAAATTGGCTCTTGAGTTCCTCCGGCATCAATGTGGGTATCCGAGTGATCTGGCTTTGAAAGGAACTCAATGTTATCCGGATTTCCGGCAAGGTCTTCGTTTCCGTTAGCGGTATTCCTATGATGCCCCTCAAAACCATCCACCTTACCTCTTTCAAGCAGCTCTTTCTTTTGTGATTCCGTCCAGTTCCTAGTACCTCTTCTGCCTGACGCAATCAACTGCCGCTCCTCTTTCCAAGCCGCTCTCACTGCACGATTTTTTGCTGCCTTCAGCGCCTTTTTTGCTGCCATCTCTGCTGCGGTTAGCGCTATTGCTTTCCCAATCTTGCCTGCAACTCTTCCATCAGGATCCGTAAAACTGTACGGATTGTTATTGGCATACCAATATCGGTTAAAGTTTGCTCCGGTTCCACTGTCGGCCGTTACAGGATCCACCGACAGGAACCGTCCAATACCGGGATCCATATAGCGCTGCTGCATATAAGTCAGCCCCGTGGCCCCATCCATCACGTGACCGGTGTAGCCGATGCCATCGTACGCCGGCTTGTTAATCGCCGCGCCATAGGGCTCGTAGTGGGTGCGGTCGATCACCACGCCCGCCATATTCGTCACCGCCACCGGGCTGCCCAGCGCATCCGTGTGCTGGTACTTCGCTGTCACGGTACTCGTGCCCCAAATGGTTTCCCTGTTGGCCAGCAAGCTTCCGCCCAAATAGATGTGCTCGGTCTTGAGCAAGGTCTTGGTGTTCTCGTTGTAGAGCACTTGACCTGACTGACTGTATTGCGAAAGAGTCGTCGTATTGTCGGCAGGTCGCGAGTTGAGTACGCGACGGCCGAGCCCGTCGTAGCGATATGACTCCTTGCCCGGCACATTTCGCAACCGATTGCCGTAGTCGAAATCGTAGGCCTGTCCGTTCTTATTGAACAGATTGCCTTGCAAGTCGTAATCCAGCCCCACCACCGTGGCGCCGGCGGTGTTCTTGATGTTGGTCAGGCGATTATTGGTATAGACGTACTCGGCGTAGTCCTTCACTCCAGGCAGCTTCCAAGACTTCAGGTTGTCCAGTGCGTCATAGGTGAAGCGATGCCAGCAATCGCCGCCGAAGCTGCACGAACCGGCATCAGTCAGACGGTCCAGGCCGTCGTAGGTCATCCAGCGGCCGTAAAAGCCATTGCCCGTATCCTGGGCATAGTCCCAGATGTGGTTGACATTGGCATTGGCATCGAAGCTATAGGCCAGATCCAGAGCGCCGCCGCTGTCGGTGCTGCGCTGCGGCAGTTGGCGGGTATTCTGTAGCATCGTGTGGACGATGCCATTGCCATAGGTGAACTGCTTGATCGCCCCATTCGGGTAATACTGCACGCCCGTGGCGTAGGCATAAGTGCTTTGGTCACTGACCTGGGTGGGTTGGCCCAAAGCATTGGGCGCATAGTCCAGCACCAGACCGGTCGGGTAGGATTGCCACCGCATATTGCCATTGGGGTCATAGGAGTAGCCCAGCCCCCAGCTGTACCACCCTGGCTGCGCGACGCTCTCCCCGATCAGCATCCTTCGCTTGTTATAGGTGTAAGCATTGATAACGGGCGAACCATTGCTGGGATCGTTGTAGGTAGTGATGCTGGTCGGTAGACCATCGGGGGTATAGGCCCAGCTCTGGTTGCCGCGACCATCGGGGAAAGTCAGGGCCGTAAGCCGATTACGGGCGTCGTAACTGCGGTCCACCCGGCGACCCCACCAATAGCCTTCGGCATTGTTGCAGTCGGTAGGGCTGAGCAGATCGATATGGCCGGAAGCGGACCATTTCAGGTTGCCGGCGCCGTCATAGTCCATTACGGTGGCCCCGGTTTCAGGCTCGATCGTTTTGCACAGCTGTCGATTGGCGTCGTAGACGTAGTAGCGCGACTGCTGCAGGCTGCCGTCGCCGTTGCGCTTCTTGATGCGGGTGGGAGCACCGAAGAGGTCCCGGTATATCTCCACCGCAGTGGTGTCCGTACCGGCAAGTGTCGTGATGCCGGTAGGGGCGTTGGTCGTAGGCACATCGAATGCCTGGTACTGGACTACCGTTTGAAAACCTCTCGGGTTGGTGACGCGGGTCTGAAAGCCGGCCAAGTACTCAGTGGTGCTGGCCAATACGCCGAGTTCGGAATCCTGTTCCACCCGCGTCACCCGGTCCAGCGCGTCGTAAGTAGTACGTACGCCCTGGGTAATGGAATTGAAATCGCCCACGTTGGTGGTCGGATACGATTGGAAGGCCAAGCGACCGATCGCGTCGTAACGCTTTACGGTCTGGCTCAAAGTGCCGGCGATATTGGCGTAATCCAGCTGCTCTTCGAGTATGGGACGCCACATCGCATCGTAATAGGTGTTGATGTGCTTGTTGCCCTGGTAGCGGCTCGCGCGCCAATGGCCGGCCGGCAAGCCATGCTCGTCGGCGTTGATCTTCTGGAACGCCATCGTCACCGTGTTCCAGGCCGTACTGTCGCCGGTGGGATAGACGACGCTGGCCATGCGCCCCATGGCGTCATAGCCGTAGTTGGTGGTGAACCCGTTCTCATCGGTGGCCGCGGTGATCCAGCCCTTGTCGTTGACCACCGCGGTCTGCGTGGCGCCGGATGGCGCTTCGGCCGTGGCCGGATACTGGATCGTCCTCGGCACGCTGCGGTACCAGTTGCTCAGCGTGGTGACGTTGTTGTTGCCGTCCTTGACCGTGGCTACCGTGCCGTCGGTGTTGTAGGTCAACGTCTGCTGCAGCTTGCCGAAGGCCGTGTACGTCAACTGGTTGGCGGTCACCGGATCGTAGCCCACCTGGGCCGCCACGATGCCGTTGACCGTGATCTTCTTGACCTGCCCGATCACCCACTTGCCCGTGTTGTTCTCGTATTCGTAGCTCTCCTGCTTGGAGAACCCCAGCGAACTGGATTTGGTCGCGCTGGTTTGCTGGGCGAATGCGTCGAAACAACGGACGGCGCCGCAGAGATCGACAGACGAGGAAAAGGTCGCGCCGTCCTGGGTCACGACGGTCTGCAGCAGTGGCCTATGGAATTCCCATACGAATCCATCGCCTTCCGGCTTTTGGCTGGTGCCATAGGAAGCAAGATAGGCCTGGTTGACCTTGGTGAGGTCGTAGGCGTTCTCGGTGGTCTTGAGCGGCGAAGCCGAGCCCGTGCCCGTTTCTACCTTGAGCAGTTTGCCCTCGTTGTACAGATAACTATTGCCGTACGTATAGCGCACCCATTCCCCGGTAGGCTCGGTGACGGTGGTTTTGCTGGACCCTGCACAGGAATCGGAGACACAGATGGGGGCGGCACAGTTGTATGAGGACCAATTGCAGACAGGGTTCTGCAGGGTCGTCCCGGGATACCGATAGTTGCTGGTACCAGGCACATAGCTGTAGTTCCAATCCGCTATCGTCAGGCCCGGGCCGGAAACGCGTTTCTGCTTGAGGGTGAAGCTATAGTCCGCATTGGCCCATGTGTTGACATCGTCATTGGTGTTGTTGCCGGTGCCCGGTGCTGAGCCAGCGGGGTAAGTGCTTACATGGCCGCATGAAACGGGGACATTGCTCCGTCCGTGCTTCTGCAGATAGACGGTGAACGTACCCGTTGCGCCTGAAGGATGGGTAATAGAACCGACCGGTTCTTCGGAGGCATTCAAGGGTATTTCGGGATTGGTGCACGACCGAATGGGTTCGGTGCCGGGCGACTCGTTCAGCTTTATCTCGGCATTGGTAAAGGCGGCAAAGCCGATCGTCCAGGCACTTGCGTCGGGAAGGGTCACCCCCGTGAGCGTGTCCCGCCCCGAAGAAGTGCCGCCATAGGCATAAGACCAGGTTCGGGTGCCGTCGCTGATGCTCGCGACACGGGACCCACTGTAGTTCAGCGTGATCTGCCGGCCATCGGTGGCATGTTGGATGCTGGTCAATTTGGCCGGCGCATTCCATGCATTGGTATAGGTGTAAGTGACTGCGTTTCCGAATCTGTCTTCCACCCGGGTCGCAAGCAGCACGTTTCTGCGGCGCGACACATAGAAGTACTCCGGCGTACCGCTGGGGATGTGCACTTTGTTCGCGTTGAGATTCGGCTCACGATACTGGGCCATCCAATTGAACCAGTAACGGGTGCCATCGGGAGTAGTCGCAATAAAGCCTTCGCCTGTGGTGTTGAGCACCGACGACAGGCAGGCGATATGGGTCTTGCCGTCCCCCGTCACCCAGGGATAAGGCCCTCCGGCCGAGGGCTTGGCGATGGTCGGCTTGGCAACCAGCACGTCGCCGCCGCCACCGCCGGGCAACTCGAGTGTCAGCCCCCGCCAGTAGTCGCTGTACAGGTATCCGCCTCCCGGTGGGTCGGGAACCGTCGTGGTAGAGCAACGATTACCAGGAACGGATCCGGAAACCTCCCAGTTGGGAGTAAAAATCCCACTGATGTTCGGCAAGTCCAAAGACCAGTCGGCGAACATTTCCTCGCTGTAGTAGTCCTTTCTGTTCTTGACCGTATAAGAACGCGATATCTCCACCGGCAGCGAATCGTTGCCGGGCAGGCTAACGTCGGTTGCCGAGAACGAAAGCGCGCCATTGGAAAGGCTTACTTGCTCGCCGGAAAACTCGGGGCCGAGAGGAGTGACCGCTTGGCTGGCTTTAAGCCTTTGCCCGGTGTCTTGCCACGCGAACTTCCCCGCCGTCTGCGCGCTGGCAGAAACATGAAAGAACAACAGCATTACCGCTACGGCTACGCGAACCATCCTTTATCCCCGGGCTCCTGGAGCCGTTCTATGGCTATGCTTCGAATTCGGTTACTCGACCTGGTTCTCGCCGACGACAGCGTAGGTCTTGGAATCGACGAATATCTCGACGACTCTTTCGCCATTGACGGCCGCCTTCTCGGGGTTGCTGACCGTTATCTTGAAAACCAGCCGGCCCGTGGCTTCAGGAATGGCCTCGACGGTGTAGTCGCCGGAATCCAATCCGCGGGTGCGCGCCAGATAGTCGGCGATCTCCACCGTGGCTTCCATACGAATGCCGGACGACGCCTTTTCCGCTGTCTGCGCCAACAACGACAGCGGCAGCAAAGCCGCCAACAGCAAAACAAATCTTTGCGACCCTCCGCCCACACGCGCCCCCTGTATCGGCTTAAGACAACCCCCGCCCCGCTCAGCACTTCATTGCGGGGCACTGCCGTTTCTATATATCCCGCGCATTGCCGAAAGGCAACGATTAACGGTTAATGTTCCAAGGCTCACGGTATGCGGCCGCGACACGCCATTCTTGGATAGAACACTTGCAGCCGTTTTTCGTCCGGCAAGGCTTACATATCCTTACGAAAAAAGCGGGCCGAAGCCGCTTTTTATCCAACAACGAAGGACCGCAAGGTGGGTTTCAGTGGATTTAGGCTTAGCCCGATCGTCTAGTGGTGCCCGGAGCCGGAATCGAACCGGCATGGGGTTGCCCCCGGCAGATTTTAAGTCTGATGCGTCTACCAATTTCGCCATCCGGGCGGGATAGCCGCCCGCCGAAAGCGGGCCTGGTGATGATACGGGCCGGCAACGAAAAACGCCCGCGGTTGGCGGGCGTCTTCGTCGAGCCCACCGGCGTGCCGGTGGTGGAGGCCTGGGTCGGAATTGAACCGGCGTACGCGGCTTTGCAGGCCGCTGCATAACCACTCTGCCACCAGGCCGGTGACTGTCGCGCCGAGACTGGCGCAAACGCAGGGCCTTTTCAAGCGCCCTACAAAACAAAACCCCGCGAACGGGGTTTCGTCGTGAAACTGGAGCGGGAAAAGGGACTCGAACCCTCGACCCCGACCTTGGCAAGGTCGTGCTCTACCAACTGAGCTATTCCCGCGTAGTGAGGGGCGGAATTTTACCGTCCTTACGCGAACTGTCAACAGCTGCCCGTTCATCCTCTCGCAAGGTGGGCCATGCGGCACGCAAATACTGCAGTCCGGACCACAGCGTCAGGATGGCCGCGATGGCCAGCAGCCAGTCCCCGATATGGAAAACCAGCGTTCCCATCCAGATGTCCGCCTGCGGCTGGCTGGCCGGCGTCACCGAATAAAGCAGGCAACCCAAAGCCACCATCTGCACGATGGTCTTGAACTTGCCCAGCGCAGCCACTTTCACTTTCGCGCGCTGGCCCAGTTCGGCCATCCATTCGCGCAAGGCCGATACCGCTATCTCGCGCCCCACGATCACCGCCGCCCAGAACGCCATCCACGGCGTGGGGTGGCCTTGCACGATCAGGAACAGCGCCACCGCCACCATCAGCTTGTCGGCGACCGGGTCCAGGAAAGCGCCGAAAGCGGAGAACTGGTTGTAGCGGCGCGCGATCCAGCCATCCAGCCAGTCGGTCAGCGCCGCCAGCACGAACACGACCACTGCGGCGAAATTGGTCCAGCCATACGGAAGGTAGAACACCGCGACCAGCACCGGGATCAGCACGATCCGCAGCAGGGTCAGCCAGGTGGGGAGGGTCAACTTCATTACGGGCCTTGTTCGCTTCCTGTAGCCGGAGGCGCCGCCGAGGGCGCCAGCCCATGCAGGTTAGCGTAGATTCGTTCGGCCAGTGCGGCGTTGATGCCTTCCACGCGGGCGATCTCGTCGATACCCGCGGCCTTCAGGCCGACCAGTCCGCCGAAATGCTTGAGCAGGCTGGCGCGGCGGCGCGGACCGATGCCGGCGATATCCTCCAGCTTGCTGGTCGTGCGCGCCTTCTGGCGCTTGCCACGATGGCCGGTGATGGCGAAACGGTGCGCTTCGTCGCGCACTTGCTGAACCAGCTGCAACGCCGGCGAAGCGGCCCCCGGACGGACTTCGCGGCCATCGGCCAGGATCAGGGTCTCGTGGCCCGCGCGGCGCTCTTCGCCCTTGGCCACGCCCACCAGCACCACGCTGTCCACGCCCAGTTCCGCCAACGCGGCCCGCGCCTGGGTCAGCTGTCCCGCGCCGCCATCGATGAGCAGCACTTCGGGCAGCACCCCGCCCTCTTCCACCGCGCGGCGGAAGCGGCGCTCGATGGCCTGACGCATGGCCGCGTAGTCGTCGCCGGGCTCGATGCCGGTGATGTTGTAGCGGCGGTATTGCGAACGCGCAGGGCCGTTGGCGTCGAACACCACGCAGGAAGCCACCGTGGCCTCGCCCATGGTGTGGCTGATGTCGAAGCATTCGATGCGCTTGGCCGGCTCCGGCAGGCCGAGCAGGTCGCGCAGGGCTTCGCTGCGCACCTGCTGCGCGTTGCGGCTGGAAAGCTCGCTGGCCAGGGTGATCTCGGCGTTGCGGACCGCCAGCTGCAGGTAGCCGGCGCGTTCTCCGCGCACGTTCCACTTCAGCTGGACCTTGCGCTCGGCGGCGGCCGACAGCGCGGTTTCGATCAGCGCGGCGTCGGGGATTTCGCGGTCCAGCACGATTTCCCGCGGCGGAGTCTGTTCGGCGTAGTACTGGGAGACGAAGGCGGCCAGCACTTCGGCCGCGCTGTCCTCTCCGTTGGTTTTCGGGAAAAACGACCGGGTGCCCAGGTTGCGGCCGTCACGGAACGCCAGCAGCAGCACGCATGCGCCGGTGCCCTGCATGGCGCAGGCCAGCACGTCCAGATCCGCCGCCCGTCCGTCCACGTACTGGCGCGATTGCATGCTGCGCAGCGAGCCGACCAGGTCGCGCAGGCGCGCGGCCTGTTCGAACTCCAGGCGCGCGCTGGCCGCTTCCATCGCATTGCTCAATTCGCTGGTGAGCTCGTCGCTGCGCCCGTCCAGGAACAGCGACGCGCGGCGTACCGATTCCGAATAGTCCAGCGCGTCCACCAGGCCTACGCAGGGCGCGCTGCAACGGCCGATCTGGTGCTGCAGGCACGGCCGGGTGCGGTTGCGGAACACGCTGTCCTCGCAATTGCGGATCTTGAACAGCTTCTGCATCAGGTTGAGGGTGTCGCGCACCGCGCCGACGCCGGGATAAGGGCCGAAATAGCGCCCGGGCACCGCCCGCGGCCCACGGTGCATGGCGATGCGCGGCCACTGCTCGGTGGTGAGCAGCACGTAGGGATAGCTCTTGTCGTCGCGCAGGGACACGTTGTAGCGCGGCGCAAGCGACTTGATCAGCTGGTTCTCCAGCAGCAGCGCCTCGCCCTCGGTACGGGTGACGGTGACG
Organism: Pseudoxanthomonas sacheonensis; assembly: GCF_010093305.1. GTDB lineage: Bacteria > Pseudomonadota > Gammaproteobacteria > Xanthomonadales > Xanthomonadaceae > Pseudoxanthomonas_A > Pseudoxanthomonas_A sacheonensis. The sequence goes on from NZ_PDWS01000011.1 coordinate 57,360, forward strand.
TCCATGCGCGCCACCTGCGCCAGCATGGCGTGCGTGCGCGGACTCTTGGGCGTATTGCTGAAATAGCTGGACACGCGCTTGCGCAGCGCGCCGGCCTTGCCTACATAAAGCAGACTGTCGTCGGCGGCGTACATGCGGTACACGCCGGGCGCCGTGCTCAGCGCGGCCGCGAATTCCTTGCCATTGAAATTACCAGCCACGCCAGGAACCGTCACTCGTCGATCGCAACCCGGCCCAGGTCGCCGCTGGAAAGGTCGTAGCGCAATACGGCGTGCGCGTCGGTCTCGGCGATCCACAGCGCGCCGGCGGCGATGGAAAGCCCGGCCACGCCGTGCAGGCGCCGCGACAGCGGCACGGTCGCCATTTCGCCGCCGCCCAAACGCAGGGTGCGCAAGGTGCCGTTGCCGGTGTCGGCGATCCACAGCAGCGGGGAATCCGGGCTGAGGGCGATCGCCTGCGGGTTCTGCAGCCGCGCGCGTTCGCGCGGACCGTCGGCATCGCCGAATTCCCAGGAGCCCTGGCCTACCAGGGTCTGAACGATATCGTTGCGCAGCTGCAGGGCGCGCACCGACGACCCCAGCGCATCGCAAACGTAAAGCATCTGCTGCACGGCCGCCAACGCCACCGGTTGCGCGAAGGCCGCCATCGACCCACTGCCGTCGCGCACTTCCAACTGGCCCGAACCGGCGCGGCAGGTCAGTTCGCCACGGCCCAGGCCATAGGTCCAGATCCTGTTGTCGCCGGCCAGGGCCAGGTGCACTTCGCTGTCGGTGGCGAATACCGCCTGGGGCTGATTGAGGGCGATATCGCGCGCATTGGCCACGACGCCTTCCACCGGCTCGCCCGCGCGGCCGTTGCCGCAAAGAGTATCCACGCGCCCGCTGCGCAGCATGATGCGGCGCAGGGCATGGTTGCCGGTATCGGCCACGTACAGCACGTCGCGCACCAGCGACAAGCCTTGCGGGCGCCGGAATGCGGCCTGCTCCAGATCGCCGTCGACGAAATCGGCGGTTCCCATGCCGAACTGGCGCAGCACGCGTCCGCTGTGGTTGCATTCCAAAATACGGTGGTGGCCGCTGTCGGCCACATACAGGCGATCGCCGGTGGCCGCGATGCCGCTTGGGAAACGCAAGGGCAGGCGCGGCTCGGCGGCGGTCTCTGTGGTCGCGCGGGCGTCGTCGTCGGTCGGCATCGGCAGCGCATCGCACAACGCCGCCAACGGCCGTTCCAGCTCGGCCATCGAGTCCAGCCCGACCACCCGCTCGCGTATCCGGCCGTTGGCGTCGATCAACAGCACCGTGGGCCAGGCCTCCACTTCGAACCGCTGCCACGCATGCCAGTCGCCGTCGTGCAGGATGGGGAAGGCAACGCCCTGCCGACGCAGCTGTTTCAGCACGTACTGCGGATCGCGCTCGCAATCGAAACGCGGCACATGCACCGCCAGCGGCTGCAGGCGGCCCTGGTAGCGGGTCTGCAGCTGGGCGACATCGCGCAGGCGCTGCCACGACCATGCCGACGCCGCGTTGACGAAGACCAGCGCCACCACGCGCCCCCGCTGCTCGTGCAGCGAGCTGCGCGGGGCGTTGAGCCATTGCAGGCTGCTGGGAAGCTCGAGGGTCGGTGCGATGCTCATCGGTCTCGGATTATGCCGGAGTCCCACTCCGCGCACAGGCGGGCCACGACCGCCCGTGCGGCCGAATCGACCAGTCGCCAAGCGTGCTCGAACTCGGCCGGTCCGCCCGTATAAGGATCCGGAACGGCGCATCCCTCGTGAACCCGCGCCCATTCCGTCAGCAGAACCACTTTGTCCCGCTGGGAAGGCGGGGCCTCACGCAGCGCGTCGCGCACGTTCTGCCCATCGGCGCACAGCAGCCAGTCGAACTCGGCGTAATCGCGCTGGCGCAGCTGACGGGCCCGCAGCATGGAGATATCCACCCCATGCCCGCGCGCGCAGGCGACGGCACGCGGATCGGGCGGCTGGCCGACATGCCAGTCGCCGGTCCCGGCCGAGTCGACCTGGACCCGGTCCGCGAGGGGCGAGGCGGCGAGGCGCGCACGCAAAGCCCCTTCAGCCAGCGGCGACCGGCAGATGTTGCCCAGGCAGACGACCAGCAGCTTCAACGTCCACCATCGGCCAGATAAGCTTCCGCGCGGGCCAGGTCTTCGGGCGTATCCACGCCCGGCGGAAACTGTTCGGGCGTCAGGGCGACCGCGATGCGGAAGCCCGCTTCCAGCACGCGCAGCTGTTCCAGAGATTCGATCAGTTCCAGCCGCCCGGGCGGCATTTTCGCGAACTTGCGCAAAAATCCCGCCGAGTAAGCGTAGATGCCGATATGCCGCAGCCATTGCCCCGGCGGCAACGCGTCGCGGCCCAGTGCGAAGGCGTCGCGATGCCAGGGGATCGGCGCGCGGCTGAAGTACAGCGCATCGCCCCACTCCGCTTCGGCTGTGGTGCGCACCAGCTTCACCGTATTGGGATCGAACAGGGCGGCGGCTTCGGTCACCGGCGTCGCCAAGGTGGCCATCTGCGCACCGCTGGCAGCCAGGGTCCGGGCTACGGCGCGGATTCCTTGCGCGGGCGCGAACGGTTCATCGCCCTGCAGGTTCACGACCAGGGTCTCGTCTGCCCAGCCGGCGATGTCGGCGCATTCGGCCAGGCGGTCGCTGCCCGATGCGTGCGCGGCGGACGTCATGGCCACGCGCACGCCGCTGTCGCGCAGGGCATCGGCAATACGCTCATCGTCGGCCGCAACCCACACCTCGCGCGCGCCGGCCGCCAGCGCGCGGCGCGCGACGTGCGCGACCAGGGGCTCGCCGCCCAACAGGCGCAACGGTTTGCCTGGCAAGCGCGAGGCTGCGTAGCGGGCGGGGATGGCGACGACGAAATCCAGCGGTACGTTCATGTCGGGAGCCGGTATCTGTAAAGAGCGTAGTTGCTTTTGCTCGTCATCCCAGCGAAAGCTGGGATCCATCTTGATCTTGATCTCGATTTGGCTCTTTGCCGTACATAGAAACAAGCAAAAGCAAAGTCAAAATGGATCCCAGCTTTCGCTGGGATGACGTCTGTGAGGTATGGATTCTACTTCTGAACCAAGTTTGCTTCGCCAGCGTGCCCGGCCCGTTTTTCCGACAACCTGTCCAGCAGCGCCACCCAGAACGCCTCCGGCAGCTCCGCGGTCACCGGCACGCTGAAATACCACTCGTTGGCGAAGCCGGCGCACTTGACCGCATCTTTCTCGGTCATCAGCACCGGCAACTCGCTGCCGAAATCGAAGTCGCCGGGAACATAACGATGATGGTCGGCGAACGCATGCGGCACCACGCCAATGCCGAGCGCGCGCAGCATCTCGAAAAACCGCTTCGGGTTGCCGATTCCGGCCACCGCATGCACGCGGTGGCCGCCGAAGGAAGTGAGCGGCCGGCTGCGGCCGCCCTGCAATGGCACCGCATTGTCGGCGCGCAGCTGCATGGACCACTCGCCGAAACTGGCGTCGCCTCCGTTGACCACGCGGAAATCGCATTCGGCGCCGCGCTGCGCCGGTTCGCGCAGAGGACCGGCGGGAAGCAGCCGGCCGTTTCCGTAACGGCGCCCGCCGTCTATCACTTCTATCTCCACGTCCCGATGCAGCCGGTAATGCTGAAGACCGTCGTCGCAAACGATCACGTCGCAGCCGGCCGCGACGAGCGCCTGCGCGGCTTTGACGCGGTCGCGGTCCACGCGCACCTTCACGCCGGTACGGCGTGCGATCAGCACCGGTTCGTCGCCGCCTTCCGAAGGCGGAGTGCCCGCCTCCACCCAGGCGGCAATGGCTTCCTTGCGCCTCCCGTAACCGCGGCTGGCGACGCCCGGATTCCAACCTTCCTTCTGCAATCGCTGCACCAAGGCGATGGTCAGCGGCGTTTTGCCGGTACCGCCGACGGAAAGATTGCCGACCACCACCACCGGCACCAACACCTTGCGGCTGCGCAGGACACCGGCACGGAACAGCTTGCCGCGCAACGCGACCACTCCGCCGTACAATCCGGCCAGCAGGCGTGCGGACAAGGGAGGCGTCGCTTCGCCGTACCAGTAGGCGGGAGTCTTATCCTGCAGCTTGCTCACTCGGCCTCGCGGAATTGCATGCCGTGCAGGTGCGCATACAGCCCGCCCCTGGCCAACAGCTCTGCGTGCGTGCCCTGCTCCACCAGCTTGCCGTGATCCAGCACCAGCACCTGATCTGCGTGCTCGATGGTGGACAAGCGGTGGGCGATGACCAGAGTGGTGCGGTCCGGCATCAGTTTCTGCAAAGCGTTCTGCACCAGGCGCTCGGATTCGTTGTCCAGCGCGGCCGTGGCTTCGTCCAGGATCAGGATCGGCGCATCGCGCAGGATGGCGCGCGCGATGGCCAGGCGCTGGCGCTGCCCGCCGGAAAGCAAGGCGCCGTTCTCGCCGATCTCGGTATCCATCTGCTGCGGCAGGCGCTCGATGAATTCCCAGGCATTGGCCGCTTCGGCCGCGGCGCGCAGCTCCGCGTGGCTCGCCTGCGCCCCGTAGGCGATGTTGGTGCCTATGCTGTCGTCGAACAGCATCACTTTCTGCCCCACCAATGCGATCTGGCGGCGCAGGTCGGCAAGCCTGTATTCGTCCAGAGGCACGCCGTCCAATGTGACGACACCCGCGGTCGGCTCGTAGAAACGCGGCACCAACCGCACCAGGCTGGTCTTTCCGCTGCCGGAGCGGCCGACGATGGCGGTGATCGTGCCGGGCCGCGCGGTGAAACTGATATCGCGGAGCACCAATCCGTCGTTGCCCCGGTAGCTCAGGCTCACGCGGTCGAACACCAGCTCGCCCCGCGCGCGGGTAATAGGGACTTGTCCGCGGTCCTGTTCCTCGGGTGCATCCAGCACTCCGAAAAGACGCTCGGCCGCGGCTACTCCGCGCGATATCTGGGTCTGGATGCTGGTGATGCGGCGCAAGGAGGGAATGATCGCCATCATCGAAGTCATCAAGGTCACGAACTGACCTGCGTTCAATCTGCCGCCCAGGGCTTCGCGCGTTGCGACCCAAACGATGGCCGCCAACGCGAAAGCGGCCAGGAATTGGACTGTGCCCGAAGCGAGCGCACGGGTCGTTTCGACCTTCATGTTCAGGCCGAGGATCCGGTTGGCAAGCTTGGCGTAACGGGAAGTCTCGATCGCCTGGGCGCCATGCACCTTCACATCCTGTTGCGCCGACAACGACTGCTCGGCGCTATGCGCCATCTTGCCCATACCGTCCTGGATGCCGCCGCTGATCTTCCGGTAACGCTTGCCCACGAAGGAAACGATCACGCCTATCAACGGAGCAATGATGATCAGGGCCAGGGTGACCTTGACGCTCATCTGCAGCATCAGTACGAACATGGCGACGATGGTCAGGCTGTCGGCCACTATGGTCTTCAAGGCGTCGGCGCTGGCCTGGGTGACCTGTTCGGTATCGAAATTGAGCCGGCTCACCATTATCGGAGTGGCTTCGACATCGAAATGGGAAGAAGGCAACCGGAGGTACTTCGAGAGCACCTGCTCCCGCAGATCGCGCACCACGCTGCGCCCGGTGCGGGCCATGCCGTAATCCGACACGAAAGTGGCCAGGCTGCGCATCACGAACAGCCCGATGATCGCCAGCGGCAGGAACGTCGCCATGTACGGTTCGGGTTTCACGAAGCCACGGTTCACCAGCGGGTCCATCAAACGCACGAAACCGTAGCCGGCCGATGCTTCCACGGTCATGCCGAGCAGCGCTGCGGCAAGGAACCATTTGTAGCGTCCGGTGTAGCCGAGCAGGCGTTTATAGATAGGCCAGACCGGCGGCAGCGCCTTGTTCATCGCTTCTGCTCCGGCGCGGTGGCGATGGAGATCGTGCGGAAGCCGAGCTGCCCCAGCGCATCGAGCGCGGTCACCACCGCCTGGTGCGGCGTGCGCGCATCGGCGCGCAGCAGCACCGGGCGGGCGCGGTCGCTGCCTCCGACCGTGGCCAAGGCCTGTTTCAACGCATCGATGTCGGTGCGCAGCACTTCCTGGTCGCCCACGAAGTAGCGGCCCTCGGCATTGATCAGCACGCTCAACGACCTGGTCTGCTCGGCCGTCGGTTCGCCTTTTGCGTTGGGCAACTGCAGTTGCAGAGTGGAACGCGCGTCGAAGGTGGTGGTGATCACGAAAAAGATGATCAGCACCAGGATCACGTCGATCAACGGGATCAGGTTGATTTCCGGTTCGTCGTGGGCGCGGTCGTCGCGGATGCGCATCGGCTGGCTCAGCCCAGTGCCGTCGCGGCGGCGGAATCGGCCGAAGCCGCCCGGGTACGCGCGGCGACCACCGCCCTGGCGTCCAGTGCGTCCAGCAAGGCGGTGGCCTGCTGTTCCATGTCGATCACATAACCGGCCACGCGGCCGCGGAAGTAGCGGTGGAACATCAATGCCGGGATCGCCACGATCATGCCGGTGGCCGTGCACACCAGCGCCTTGCCGATGCCGCCGGCCAGCTGGTTCACATCGCCCACGCCATGGTCCAGGATGCCCAGGAACATCTGGATCATGCCGACCACGGTGCCCAGCAGACCCAGCAACGGACCTGCGGCGGCGATGGTGCCCAGGGTATTCAGGAACTTCTCCATCCGGTGCACCAGATGCCTGCCGGTATCTTCGATGCGTTCGCGGATCTGGTCGCGCGGGCGGTTGCGCATGTCCAGCGCCGCGGCCAGCAAGGCGCCCAGCGGCGAGTTGTGGCGCAGGGATTCGATGTGGGCCGGATCCAGCTGGCCGCGCGCGGCCCAGCTGCGTACTTCCTCGCCCAGATTGGGGGGCAGCACTTCCTTGCGCCGCAGGGTCCAGAACCGCTCGATCACTATCGCCAGCGCCAACACCGCCAGCAGCAACAAGGGAATCATGGGCCAGCCGCCGGCCTTGACCAATTCCAGCACTTTCAGTCCTCCGGCACTCGGGGCCGTTCGTTCGCAGGCCGATAGGATAGCGTAGCCGCCCGCCGCAGCCTCACCGCATCCCAAAGCCGGGCCTGGTCGCTGCGCCTTTCACGCAGCTGAAGCCCCTGCCCGCCCAGCCAAAGCCGGATCGCGCCGCTGTCGGCGGTGTTCAGCACTTCGGCGCCGTGGCTTTGCCAGCGGTCCACGACCTCCCGCCTGGGATGGCCGAAACGGTTGGCGAAGCCTGCCGACACCAATACCAGACGCGCGCCCGTGGCCGCAACGAAGCCCGGATCGGAAGAACCGCCGCTGCCATGGTGCGCTGCCAGCACCACCTCGGCGCGGAGGCTGGCCGGGTCGCGGCGCACCAGTTCGCGTTCGATCACATCGCCTATGTCGCCGGTTAGCAACACTGCGCCGTGCCGGGTTTCTATCCGCAGCACGCAACTGGCTTCGTTGCCGAGATAGGGAAAGTGCCGGGTCGGATGCAGGAAGCGGAAATCCACGCCTTCCCATCGCCACGACTGTTCCGCCACGCACGGCGAGTTGGCGGGCACCGGCGAGCCTTCCGGAGTCAGCGAGTCGCCTATTGGAAGCAAGGCGCTCACCGAGGCGAAACCACCCGCATGATCGTTGTCCCCATGACTGAGGACGACCCGGTCCAGCCGCGCGACGCCCAGCGCGCGCAATGCCGGCACGACCGCACGCTCGCCGGCGTCGAAACCATCGCGTACCGCCGGACCCGTGTCGTACAGCAGCGCGTGGTCCGCGGTGCGGACCAGCACCGACAGGCCCTGGCCAACATCGATCACCAGCAGTTCCACTTCGCCTTGCGCCGGCGATTCCAGGTCAGGCCACAGCAGCGGCAACCACAGCAGTACGCCCAGCCACTTGCCCGGCACGCCGCGCGGCAACAGCAGCCAGAACGCGCCCAACAAGGCCAACGGCAAGGCGTACCAGGCCGCTTCGGGCAGCCACCACAGAGCAAAGCGGCTTTCCGCGAGCGCCGTGAACAGCGGCCAGGTCAGATCGAAGCACCAGGCCGCCGCACGCCAAGCCCAGCCGCCCGCGCCTGCATGCATGGCCTCCAGCGCAGTGCCGATCAGCGACAGGGGAACAACGATCAGACTCCACCAGGGAATCGCAACCAGATTGATTAAAGGTCCCACAGCCGAGGCCTGGCCGAATAACGCCACCGTCAGCGGCAGCAGCCCCAGCGTGGCCGCTCCCTGTGCGGACAGAAATCCTTTCGCCCAGTGCTGCGATTGCGGCAGGCACCACGCCAACCAGGCCACGCCCGCGAAACTGAGCCAGAAGCCCGCGGCCAGCATCGACAATGGATCGAAAAGCAGGATCGCGATCATCGCCAGCGCCAGCGAGTCGGCCACTCTTACCGGACGCCGCCAAAGCCGGGCCAACACCACCACCGCGATCATCAGGACCGTGCGCGTAGTAGGCAACGCGAACCCGGCGAGCGTGGCGTAGCCCACTGCCCCTAGTAGCCCCGCAAGCCCCGCGACCTGCGGGCGCGGTATGCGTCGCGCCCAGCCGGGGACCCATCGCCACAACCCCGCGCCGATCAAGGCGAAGAACCCGGCCACCAGGCCGACATGGAAGCCGGAAATCGCGATCAGGTGGGTCACTCCGGCGGCGCGCAGGATTTCCCAATCGCGATCCTCCAGGCCGCGCGTATCGCCCAACGCCAGCGCGCGGACATAGCGCGAGGAAGCGGAAGGCACGACTGTCCCTATGCGCGCGGACATATCCTCACGCCAGGCGTCGATTCCTTCCGGCTTCGACCGTTGGCGTGCCAATCCGGCTTCGCGTACATATCCCGTGGCAGCGATGCGTTGGGAAAGCGCATGGCGTTCGCTGTCGAACCCGCCCGGATTGCTCAGCCCTCGCGGCGCACGCACTTGCACCACCATTTTCCAGCGCGCGCCGGCACGCAGGCGCATTCGCGGCCCGGGCTCCTTCGCATCGAAATCGTCGTACCAGGACAACTGCAGCAATTTCCCGCGCAAAGGTTCCGGTTGGGCGTTCCCGTCATCGACCCGGAACCGGAAGCGTGTGCGCCGCAATTCGGCATGAGGAAGGTCGTCAATACGGCCTTCGATGACCAGATCGCGTTTTTCCCACGATGGCGGAAGCTGTGCGGAAAGCACCAGCGCCGCCTGCAAGCCTGCCCAGCCGAATCCGACCAGACAGGGACCTAGCCAGCGCCAGCGCGGTACGCGCCACCACCACACCGTTCCCGTGGCGATGAAGGTGGCCAGAATCGGCCAAGGAAGCAGAATCGGCGACAGCAGGCAGGCACCGGCGCCCACAAGCAATGCGATGGCGCTGGCGACGCTTAAGACAGAGGCAATTCCGTTGCCCGTGGACATGAAGGGATCCGTTGCAGATCGGTCTGGATGATCGAAGATGACCGCTTCGGCCAGCCAACGTCATCAGCGCATGCCCTCGGCTCAGGTAGGAAAGAGCCGACCCTCGATCTTTGTAGAGCCGAGCTTGCCCGGCTGCTTTTGATTCCACGCCCAGAGCAGCCGAGCAAGCTCGGCTCTACAAAGCGACAGCCTCAGACGTCGGAGGCCGGCAATTCCCGCAGACGCCCCTCATGCAATTCCAGCACGCGGTCCAGCTTGCGCGCCAGGCGTCGGTCGTGGGTCACCAGCACCAGGCTGGTTTTCTGCGCGCGGTTGAGTTCCAGCATCAGCTCGAACACGGTCGCGGCGGTCTTCTCGTCCAGATTGCCGGTAGGCTCGTCGCCGAGCACGCAGGCGGGCTGGTTGACCAGGGCGCGGGCGACAGCGGCGCGTTGGCGCTCGCCGCCGGAAAGTTCGCCCGGCTTGTGTTCGACGCGGTGGCCCAGTCCCACTTGCTGCAGCAATTCCCTGGCGCGCTGCGCGGCGGCGCTGGCATCGGCGCCGCCCAGCATCACCGGCATCATCACGTTCTCCAGCGCCGTGAATTCGGGCAACAGATGGTGGAACTGGTAGACGAAACCGAGCGCGCCGTTGCGCAGTTGTCCGCGCGCGGCATTGGAAAGCGCCGACATCTTCTGCCCCGCCACGTAAACTTCGCCCGCGGTCGGCGTATCCAGGCCGCCCAGCAAATGCAGCAGCGTGCTCTTGCCCGCGCCCGACGCGCCGACGATGGCCACGGTTTCGCCCGCCTGCACCGACAGGTCCAAGCCGTCGAATACCGGCGTCCTCATCTTTCCCTCGGCGTAGGTCTTGGCCAGCTTCTCGGCGCGCATGACCTCGCCGGCGGCGCTTTTGCTCCCGCTTTCCAATGCCCAGGACTTACTCATAACGCAGCGCCTCCGCCGGGTCGGTACGCGCCGCGCGCCAGGCCGGATACAGGGTGGCCAGGAAACTCATGGCCAGGGCGATCATCGCGATCACGGCCACATCGCCGCCTTGCAGGTCGTAGGGCAAACCGGTGATGTAGTAGACATCGGCCGGCAGCAGAGTGACGTTGAAGGTGGACTCGATCAGGCCCAGGATCGATTCCAGATTGATGGTCAGCAATACGCCGCCCACCACGCCCAGCACGGTGCCGATGATGCCGATCAATGAGCCCTGCACCATGAACACCTGCATCACTCCGCGCGGAGTCAGGCCCAGCGTGCGCAGGATGGCGATATCGGCCTGCTTGTCGGTGACCAGCATCACCTGCGAGGAAACCAGGTTGAATGCGCCCATGGCGATGATCAGCGACAGCAGAATGCCCATCACCGTCTTCTCCATCTTCAGCGAGCTGTACAAGTTGGCGTTTTCGCTGGTCCAGTCGCTGATGCGGTACGGACCGCGCAGGTTCTCGGCCAGGTCGCGCGCCACGTTCCAGGACTGGTCCATGTCGTAAAGCTTCAGCCGCACGCCGGTGACACCATCGTCCATCTTCAGCACACGCTGCAGGTCGGACATGTTGACCACAGCCAGACCCTTGTCGATTTCGTTGTAGCCGGCCTCGAACACACCGCTGACCTTGAAACGCTTCATCTTCGCCACCGCGCCCATAGGCGTGGACTGCGCATCGGCCAGCATCACCACCACGCTGTCGCCTGTGCCGACGCCCAGCCACACTGCAAGCTCCTGGCCCAGCACGATGTTGAACGAGCCGGGCGTGAGCGAATCCACGCTGCCGCGCTTCATTTTCTCGGCCAGCACCGACACTTTCTTTTCTTCAGCGGGAATAACGCCGCGGATCATCGCCGGCTGATTGCGCACGCCTTCGATCAGCGCCTGGATATCCACGTAGGGCGCCGCGCCTTCCACACGCGGATCCTGCTTGGCCACCGCCACCGCATGCGGCCAGTCCTGCATCGCATCGCCGGCGGCGCTGACCGTGGCGTGGGCGGTCATCTGCAGCATGCGGTCGCGGATCTCGCGCTGGAAGCCGCTCATCACCGACAGCGTGGTGATCAGCACGGTCACGCCCAGGGCGATGCCGAGGATCGAGGCCAGCGAGATGAAGGAGATAAAGCCATTGCGGCGTTTGGCGCGCAGGTAGCGCAGGCCGATGGCGACAGGGATGGGTTTGAACATAGACCGCTATGGTGCCACTTGGCGGTGGTGCCGCGAAGCATTCAGGCTGCCGGCGGCCAGACGCAGTTCACGTCGGCGTGCCGGGGGAAGCGTATCCGGCCACCAGGACAGGCGCTGCGGCCTGCCCAGCCGGTCCTGCCATAGCAGGAATGCCAGGGGGCCGCGCCACTGCACCCGCGCCTGCTCGATGGGCAGGCCATCCAACGTCGCCGGCGACTCGTTGCCCGGCAGAAACAACGCATGGCTCGGCAATCTTGATTCGCGCCGCGCCCGCCAGCATGCGTAAGCCAGCGCAGACACCGCCAACGGCCAAGCCGCCGAGCGCGGCATGCCACAGGTCAATACCGCCAATGCCGCGAGCAGGCCCAAGGCGAGCAGCGCGCCGATCAGCCAGCGCGAAGGACGCCATTCAAGGCGGCAGCTGGCGGATGCGCTGGATAAGCGATGCGAGTGCGTCATCGTGACATTGCTCGTAACCCATGAACCATCGCCAGAGCTTATCGTCTTCACAATCGAGCAACCGTAGGAAAACTCCCCGCTCGGCATCGGAAGCGCGCGCCCATTCGCGGTCCAGGTAGCGCCCGAACAGCTGGTCCAGTTCGCGCATGCCGCGCCGGCAGCGCCAGCGCAGGCGCTTCAGTTCAACCTCGTCCGCCTCGCTCATCCGCGCAACAGACCCACCGCAAGCACCGCCCACAGCACCCACACCACGCAAGTGGAAAGCACATACACAGTGAAGCGATGCATGACCTTGTTGTAGCTGCACTGGATCAGACTATGCAGCACGCGGCCGGCCACGAAGCCCCAGGCAAGCCCGAGCACGAGCGGTGTCGCTTGTTGGGTCAGGTAGGCCACGATCAGCGCCAGATAGAACAATACCGGCACTTCGAACAGGTTGCTGAAATTGTCGGCGGCACGGGTATCGACCAGGCGCGCGGACTTCTGCGCGGAGGTGGCCACCGCCTGGGGATGGATGCGCAGGCGCCGCATCTCGGGGATGCGCACGGCGTAGAGGCGCACCCAGACGATCATGGTCAATGCAACCATGGCCAGCACGGGGAAGAAAAGCTCTTTTCCGTTCATAAGCGACTCCCGGATTGCTCAAGACCCGCCATTCGGCTATCGGATGCCGCGTTAATCGCGGCACCGACGAACGAAAAGCATCAAGCCCGCCGCGCCAACATCAGCTTCTTGATCTCGGCGATGGCCAGCGCCGGGTTCAATCCCTTCGGGCAGGTCCGCGCGCAGTTCATGATGGTGTGGCAGCGGTACAGGCGGAAAGGATCTTCCAGGTCGTCCAGGCGCGCGCCGGTATCTTCGTCACGCGAATCGACGATCCAGCGGTAGGCCTGCAGCAGGATCGCCGGACCCAGGTAGCGCTCGCCGTTCCACCAGTAGCTGGGGCAGGAGGTGGAGCAGCACGCGCACAGAATGCATTCGTACAGACCATCGAGCTGCTTGCGGTCTTCCGGCGACTGCAGGCGCTCGCGATCCGGCGGCGCCGCGGTCTGGGTGCGGATCCACGGCTTGATCGAAGCGTATTGCGCGTAGAAATGGGTCAGGTCAGGAACCAGGTCCTTGACCACCTCCATATGCGGCAGCGGATAGATCGGCACTTCGGCCTTGCCGCAGTCCTCGATGGCCTTGGTGCACGCCAGCGTGTTGGTGCCGTCGATGTTCATCGCGCAGGAACCGCAGATGCCCTCGCGGCAGGAACGGCGGAAGGTCAGCGTGGGGTCGATCTCGTTCTTGATCTTGATCAGCGCGTCCAACACCATCGGCCCGCACGCGGCCAGATCCACCTCGTAGGTGTCGGTTCGCGGGTTCGCATCGTCGTCCGGGTTCCAGCGGTACACCTTGAAGGTGCGCGGCTGCTTTGCGCCCTTGGCCGGGAAGTGCTTGCCCTTCTGGACCTTGGAGTTCTTCGGGAGTGTGAATTCGGCCATTGCTTAGATCCGGGAATGGGGATTGGGGAATCGGGAATGGGGGAAGCGGAAGGCGAAAAGCGGCGGAACTGCGCTTTCACGATTCCCGATTCCCGACTCCCTATTCACGGCTTCATCAGTAAACGCGCGGCTTCGGCGGCACCACGTCCACGTCCTTGCTCAACGTGTACATGTGCACCGGGCGGAAATCGAAACTGCACTTGCCCTTCTCGTCCACATTGACCAGGGTGTGCTTCTGCCAGTTGACATCGTCGCGGTCGGGGAAGTCTTCGTGCGCGTGCGCGCCGCGGCTTTCGTGGCGCTGTTCGGCGGAATTGATGGTGGCCACCGCGTTCAGCAGCAGGTTGTGCAGCTCGTAGGTTTCCAGCAGATCCGAGTTCCAGACCAGCGAACGGTCCGACACCTTCACGTCTTCGAACGAGGCGAAGATCCCGGCCATCTTGTCGCAGCCTTCCTTCAGCGTCTTGGAGGTGCGGAACACCGCCGCGTCGTTCTGCATGGTGCGCTGCATGTTGTCGCGGATCACCGAAGTGGGCGTACCGCCATTGGCGTTGCGCAGCTTGTCCAGGTGCGACAGCGCCTTGTCGCAGGCGTCGCCGGCCAGCTTGCTGTGCGGACCGCCGGTCTTGATGGTCTCGGCGCAGCGGTTGGCCACCGCGCGGCCGAACACCACCAGGTCCAGCAGCGAGTTGGAACCCAGGCGGTTGGCGCCATGCACCGACACGCAGGCCGCCTCGCCGATGGCGTACAGGCCCGGCACCACGGAATCGGGGTTGTCGCCGACCTTGCGCACCACTTCGCCGTGGTAGTTGGTCGGGATGCCGCCCATGTTGTAGTGCACGGTCGGCAGCACCGGAATCGGCTGGGTAGCCACGTCGACGCCGGCGAAGATGCGCGCGCTCTCGGCGATGCCCGGCAGTTTCTCGTGGATCACTTCCGGGCCCAGATGGGTCAGGTCGAGCAGGATATGGTCCTTGTGCTCGCCCACGCCCCTGCCTTCGCGGATTTCGATGGTCATCGAGCGCGACACCACGTCGCGCGAGGCCAGGTCCTTGTAGTGCGGTGCGTAGCGCTCCATGAAGCGTTCGCCGTTGCTGTTGCGCAGGATGCCGCCTTCGCCGCGCACGCCCTCGGTGATCAGGCAGCCTGCTCCGTAGATGCCGGTGGGATGGAACTGCACGAATTCCATGTCCTGCATCGGCAGGCCCGCGCGCAGCGCCAGTCCGCCGCCGTCGCCGGTGCAGGTATGGGCGGAAGTCGCGCTGAAGTACGCACGGCCATAGCCGCCGGTCGCCAACACCACACCCTGGGCGCGGAACAGGTGCAGCGTGCCTTCGGCCATGTCCAGCGCCAGCACGCCCTTGCAGGCGCCTTCTTCGTCGAAGATCAGGTCCAGCGCGAAGTACTCGATCATGAAGCGCGCATCGTGCTTCAGCGACTGCTGGTACAGCGTGTGCAGCATGGCGTGGCCGGTGCGGTCGGCCGCCGCGCAGGTGCGCTGGGCCGGCGGACCTTCGCCGTAGCGGGTGGTCATGCCGCCGAACGGGCGCTGGTAGATCTTGCCTTCCTCGGTACGGCTGAAGGGAACTCCGTAGTGTTCCAGCTCGACGATCGCGGGGATGGCCTCGCGGCACATGTATTCGATCGCGTCCTGGTCGCCCAGCCAGTCCGAACCCTTGATGGTGTCGTAGAAGTGGTAGCGCCAGTCGTCCTCGCCCATGTTGCCCAGCGCGGCGGAAATGCCGCCTTGCGCGGCCACGGTGTGCGAACGGGTCGGGAACACCTTGGTCAGGCAGACGGTCTGCAGCCCTTTGGCCGCCAGGCCGAAGGTGGCGCGCAAACCAGCGCCGCCGGCGCCGACCACGACCATGTCGTATTTGTGTTCGGTGATTTTGTAGGCCGAAGTCATGTCAGCTTCCCAATGCTATGCGGACCACGGCGAAAACGCTGGCCAGCGCGCCAAGGATGCAGATGAAGCGCACCGCGATCTGCGCGGCCAGTGCCAGACCATGGCTGTGCACGTAGTCTTCGATGACCACCTGCATACCGAGTTGGGCATGCCAGAACATCGCCGCCAGGAAGGCCACCAGCAACGTCGCATTCCACGGCTTGGCCACCGCGTCGGCAGCGGTCAGGTAGTCTGCATGCATCAGCCCTATCGCGAAGTACAGGAACCAGCAGGCCAGGAAGATCAGCGCGATGGCGGTCAGGCGTTGCACGATGAAATGGTGCGTGCCCTCCTTCGCCGAACCCAGGCCGCGCACGTCCTTCAACGGGGTGCGGTAACGATGGTTCATAGCCAGCCCGCCTTCGACGCGGCCGCGCCCCAGACGATGACGGTCAACACCAGGCTGCCGATCACCGACAGCCAGCCGTTGCGCACGAAGGCCGGAATGCTGAAGCCAAAACCCGCGTCCTGCACTAGATGGCGGATGCCGTTGAGCAGGTGATAGGCGAAAGACCAGGTCCAGCCGAACAGGACGGCCAATCCGAACCACGAGCCGGCCAGCCGGCGTACGCAGTCCCAGGCTTCGGGGCCGCTGGCCAGGGCCAGCAGGGCGGCGGCGATGAGCAGCGCGCCAACGGCGAGGATGATTCCGGTAGCCCGATGGACGATGGAAGTCGCCATCTGGATCTGCCAGCGGTACACCTGCAGGTGCGGTGAAAGCGGACGTTGTCGGGTCGCCATTCGCTGGGCTCGTTGTCTCGGCTGGGCGGTCTCCGTAGGACCGCGTTGGCTGGGCAGGCGTTATTCGATGACCGGTGGATCAGAAATCGATGCAACGTCCGTTTTTCTCCCAATCCCCGTAACGCGTCGGTTCGGGACCGTCGCGACCACCGATTTCCTTCGGTGTTGCCGCTTCCTGTTCCACAGGGCCCCTTTCGGGCTGCTGTGTTCCGGGTACGGGATCGGGAGTGGAAGGGGTTTGGCCTATCATGTTGTTCTCGCAACGCACAAAATTTTAATCCTCCCCCCCTTGCCTGACAACCTGCCCGTCTCCGCCGCGCCTTTCTTCGCCCTGCCCGACCATGCCGTGGTCGCGCTCGACGGGCCGGATGCTGCTGCCTTCGCGCAGGCCCAGTTCGCCAACGACGTAGCCGCGCTGCCCTCCGGAAACTGGCAGTGGAACGCCTGGCTGACCCCCAAGGGCCGCGTTATTGCGGTGTTTGCGCTGCTCAAGCCGGCCCAGGACCGGGTCCTGCTGTTGCTGTCCGACACCGACGCCGGCGAGTTCGCTACGCAGTTGCAACGCTTCGTATTCAGACGAAAGTTGAAGATCGCCGTGGCGGACGACTTGCGGGTCAGCGGCGCCTTCCAAAAGCCGGATTCGGCCGAAAGTGCGCGGATTGGTATTGTCGGCGAGGAGCTCGAGCTCGATTACGGCAGCGACCAACAGCCTCGCACCGTGCGCCTGTCGCCGACTGCCGCCCCGGCCCTCGAATCCGACCTGCAGGCGCGTTGGTTCGCGCAGGATCTGCGCGCCGGGTTTCCGCGCTTGCCTACGACGCAACGCGAGCAATGGACGCCGCAACAACTGTCGCTGGAACGTCTGCATGCCTTCAGCGTGAAAAAAGGCTGCTATCCGGGCCAGGAAATCGTGGCGCGCACGCATTTCCTGGGCAAGGCCAAACGCGGGTTGGCACTATTCGAAACCGATGCTACGCCGGCAACCGGCGACGCCGTCAGCGACGGCAGCAAGCCTTTAGGCCAGATCGTATCCGTGCTGCCCGCTTCTCCCTCATTGGCGCTGGCCGTGTTGCCGCTGGAGCGCGAGCCCGGATCGCTGAGTGCGGACGGGGCCCAATTGCGGGAAATCACCTTGCTGGACGGATTGGCGCGGTAGCCGTCCGCGCGCCCACGCCGACAGCGTGCCCTATCGCAGCCACGCTTCGAAGCGATCCAGGAACGACAGCAGACGTTTGCGCACGCGCTCGTCGACGATATCCCCGGCCTCATCCAACAGACCTTCCTTGAACTGGATGGCGATCTCGGGCTGCGGCAGCACGGCCACGTCGACCGCCGCCAGCACATTGCGCAGATGCTGCTGCGAGGACACCGTGCCGTGCGCGCCGGGCGAGGTGCCGATGATCGCCGCGCGTTTGCCGACAAAAGTCTTGCTGCCTGCGGGCCGGCTGGCGACATCGATCGCGTTCTTCAGCACGCCCGGCATCGACCTGTTGTATTCGGGCGTGACGAACAACAACGCATCTGCCTGCTCGATTTCCGCTTTGAAGCGCAGGCCGGCCGCCGGAAAGTCGGCATCGTGGTCCTGGTTGTAAAGCGGCAGATCGTCTATCCGCAGGATGCGGAACGCGAACCGGTCCGCCGCCAGCCGTTCGACGGCGCCGGCGAGTTGGCGATTGAACGACGCCGAGCGCAAGCTGCCGATGATGATCGCGATGTTGGGTGCTGTCATGGATATCCTCGCTCAGGCGAGCCGATCTGCGGCTGCCACGATATCCTCGTCGCCCGGCAACACCAACAAAGCGGCGCCCGCCAATGGCGTGTAGGTATCCACGCCCACCACGCGCTGGAACGGGCGACCGGCAAAACCGGCCTCGGCGATGGCGGTGATCACCCCCTCGCCCACGCCGGCCGAGTGACGGCCTTCGTCGACGATCAGGATGCGTTTGGCGGTCCTGGCCTGTTCGGCGATGAAACCCTCGTTGAGCGGCACCAGCCAGCGCAGATCGACCACGCGTACCTTCCAGCCGTGCTTCTTGCCGATTTCCCGCGCCGCGCGCAGGCTCATCGGCACGCCGTTGCCGTAGGTGAAGATCACCAGATCATCGGCGTCTTCCTGATAGACGCGGCCTTCCCCCAGCACCATCGCTTCGTCCGGCGCCGGATAAGCCGTGAGCCATTGACCGTCGCCGGCTTCGTACAGATCCTTGGTCATGTACAGCGCGATCGGTTCCAGGAAGATGCTTACGCGTCCGTCCACCTTCGCCAACGCGGCCAGGGTGCGCAGCATGGTCGCGGCATCGTCGCCGCGCGAAGGACAACCGACCACCAGCCCCGGAATGTCGCGCAAGGCGGCAATGGAATTGTCGTTGTGGAAATGGCCGCCGAAACCGCGCTGGTAACCCAACCCGGCCATGCGCACCACCATCGGATTGCGGTACTGGTTGTTGGAGAAGAACTGCAGCGACGCCGCCTCGCCGCGGATCTGGTCGCAGGCGTTGTGGAAATACGCCAGGTACTGGATCTCCGGCACCGGCAGCATGCCCAGGTTGGCGTAGCCCTGGGCAAGGCCCAGAATCATGGTTTCGTCCAGCAGCGTATTGAACACGCGGCTGTTCTTGAAAGCCTTGTGCAAGCCCTTGGTGACGGTGTAGACGCCGCCCTTCTGCGCCACGTCTTCGCCGAACAGCAGCGCTTCGGGATACTTGCAGAACAGATCGTGCAGCGCGTTGTTGATCAGAAGCGCCAGATGCCGCGGCGGTTGCGCTTCGGGCAGCTTCTGTGCGTTTCCGAAAACCTGCAGGCGCTTTTCCGCGTAGTCCGCACGCTTGGCCTCGGCCATGACTTTGTCCGGCGTGTACGGCGCCAGCGGCGCAACCACGTCTTCCAGGCGGGTGAGCTTGGGCGTCCTGTCGGCCGCGTCGGCGGCAGCGAAACAGCGCTTGCGGATGTCTTCGTACAGGGCCAGCAGCTGCTGTTTGGTATACAGACCGGATTCCAGCGCGATGGCCGCCGAGCGCAGTAGCGGATCGCCCGCCTCCACCGCGACCAGCTCTTCGATGGGGCGCCATTCGATTTCGAAGTCGGTGCCGGCGTGGCCCATGATCCGGGTGGTGCGCAGATGCAGGAAGGTGGGGCGACGGGTGCGGCGGCAATGTTCCACCGCCGCCTGCACCTGGCCGTAGCCTTCGGCCAGGTCCAGGCCATCGGCGTAGAAATAGTCCAGGTCGTCGCGCTTGGAGAAATTGCGTTCGATCCAGCCGCCCGGCGTCTTCACCGATATGCCGATGCCGTTGTCCTCGCACACGAACAGCACCGGCGCGGGCAGCTTCTGGTAAGACGTCCACGCCGCGGCGTTGAACGCGGTCTGCGCAGCGGCATGATTGCTGGAGGCGTCGCCGAAGGAACAGATAGCGATGCTGTCGTCGGGAATCGGCGAAGCATGACCGATGCGCTTGGCCTGTTCGATGGCCACCGCCGTACCCAGCGCCTTGGGCAGGTGCGAGGCGATGGTGGAAGTCTGCGGCAACACCCACAGTGGCTTTGAGCCCCATACTTTGTGACGGCCGCCCGAGGCCGGATCTTCGGAACTGGCCGCGAAGGACAGCGCCGAATCCATGATCGGATCCATGCCGGGCAGCTTGCGGAAACGCTCGGCCATGAACGCGCCGGAACGGTAATGCAGGAATGCTGGATCGGTATGCCGGGTCAGACGCGCGACCATCGCATTGCCTTCGTGGCCGGAACTGCCGATGGTGTAGAAGACCTTGTTCTGCACTCGCAGCACACGCGCCATCAGGTCCAGATGGCGCGATACCAGCTGCGATTCCAGCAGTTCGGCGAAGGCGCCGGCATCCAACGCGCTGCCGTCGAGGATCGCTTCGTGCGACGCGGGCCGGGCTTGCGCCTGCCCGCTCCAATCGTTCACGAACTCGGTGAAGTTCTGATCGCAGATTTCGGCGCGGTTGAGGCCCTTCATGCGAGCGGGAATGGGTGTGGCGGTCATTGGTATTTCCGTAGGCCGGGCCTACGCGCCCGACTGCAATTTGCGGCGTCCCCGGAAAACCGGGCGTCGGGGGCGTAGCCCCGATCTACGCTCAATCGATGTGGGCCAACAATGCGGCGTTCTCTGCCCGCGGTTCCGGCATCGCCACGAATCCGGGCTGGCTACGCACGCGTGCAAGCCAGTCGCGCAGCGCCGGGAAAGGAGCCAGATCGAAGCCGCCATGGTGCGCGACATCGGTATAGGCAAACAGTGCGATGTCGGCGATACCGTACTCGGCACCCGTGAACCAGGGCGCGGAATCAAGGTGTTTCTCCATCACTTCCAATGCCTGCACGCCACGCTCCCGCAAGCGCGGCAGGTCGGCGCGACGCGGCGAATCGAGTGGCGTCCAGCCGCGAATGAAGCGCGCCACGGCGATGTAGGGCTCATGGCTGTACTGTTCGAAGAACATCCAGCTCAACGCCTGCGCGCGCAGCCATGCGTCGGAAGGCAGGTACGGGGTACCTTCGGCCAGATAACAGAGGATGGCATTCGATTCGACCAGGATGCGGCCGTCTTCCAGCTCCAGCATCGGCACCTTGCCGTTGGCGTTCTTGGCCAGGTATTCCGGCGTGCGCGTCCCGCCCTGGGAGCTGTCGATCTCCACCCACCGGTACTCGTGTCCGATTTGTTCCAGCAACAGGCGCAACTTGTGGCAATTGCCGGAAACCGAATAGCCGTAAACGGTGATCATGCCCTGCTCTCCTTCTTGCGATTGGCCATCCACTCTTCGCGCGATTGTCCCCAGATCTCGACCGGCTTGGCGTCGTGCGGCGCGGGCAACCAGCCCATGCGCAGAAAGCTCGACCCCAGTTTCGCGGCCACCGTCTTCGAATTGGCGTTGTCCTCGGCGATGGTGTGGATCACCTCGTCCCAGTCCAGGTTGTCGAATGCCCAATCGGTGGCGGCGCGCGCGCCTTCCGGCGCGAAACCCTTGCCCCAGTGTTCGCGGGCGATGCTCCAGCCCACCTCGGTACCGGGCCAGCCTTCCGGCTGCCAGGGGCCCAGGCGACCGACCCATTGGCCAGTCGCTTTCTCGATCACCGAGAAGAACCCGAAACCCTGCAGATGCCACCCGCCGACCACCGCCGCGAATGCGCGCCATGCGATCGGCCGTGGTTGCACGCCGCCGATGTGCCGCGCGGATTCCTCGTCGGCGATGAAGGCCGCCCATGGCTCGAAGTCCTGCGCCTGCGGTGGGCGAAGAATTAGCCGTTCGGTTTCGAGCTGAAGGTCAAAGATGCTCATGAACTCTCGCTGTTCCCTTCTCCCATCGGCGCCCGCAGGGTGTGCAAGGCTGAGAAGGTGGCGCGAAGCGACGGATGAGGGAGTGGGAATGACTCGCCAGCGACGGATCTGTAGAGCTGACAGTCCATTCCTTCATCCGCCCTACGGGCACCTTCTCCCAGCGGGAGAAGGAAAATAAAAAATCAGAACGCGTTGATGCCCGTCAGCTCCCGCCCGATCACCAACTGATGCACCGTCTCCGTGCCTTCATAGGTGATCACCGATTCCAGGTTCAAGGCATGACGGATCGCGGCATGTTCGGTGGTGATGCCGGCGCCGCCCAGCAGGTCGCGGCATTCGCGGGCGATGTCGATGGCCATGCGGCAATTGTTCCACTTGGCCAGCGACACTTGCGCCGGCTGCATGTTGCCGGCGTCCTTCAACCGGCCCAGTTGCAGCGACAGCAATTGCGCCAGGGTGATGCGGCGGGCCATCTCGGCCATCTTGATCTGCGCGCTCTGGGTGGCCGCCACCGGGCGCTCGAACAGGATGCGTTCCTTGGTATAGCCCAGCACTTCGTCCAGGCAGGCGATGGCCGCGCCTATCGGCCCCCAGGTGATGCCGTAGCGGGCCTGGGTCAGGCAGCCCAGCGGACCCTTGAGGCCCTTCACGTTGGGCAGGCGGTTGGCTTCGGGTACGCGCACGTTGTCGAAGAACAGCGCCGAGGTGACCGAAGCGCGCAGGCTCATCTTCTTGTGGATTTCCTGGGCCTTGAAACCGGCGAAATCCTTCTCCACCACGAAGCCCTGGATGCCGTCCTCGGTCTGCGCCCAGACGATGGCGATATCGGCCAAATTGCCGTTGGTGATCCACATCTTGGAACCGTTGAGGATCCAGTCGCTGCCGTCGCGCTTGGCATTGGTCTTCATGGCGCCGGGATCCGAGCCGCCCTGCGGTTCGGTCAGGCCGAAGCAACCGATGACCTTGCCCGCGGCCATGTCCGGCAGCCAGCGCATGCGCTGTTCTTCGCTGCCGTAGGCGTAGATGGGGTACATGCACAGCGAGGACTGCACGCTGACGAAGCTGCGTATGCCCGAATCGCCCCGCTCCAGCTCCTGGCAGATCAACCCGTAGCTGACCGCATTCAGACCGCCGCCGCCGTACTGTTCCGGCAGGGACGAGCCCAACAGGCCCAGGTCGGCGATCTCTGACACCAATTCCTTGGGAAACCAGCCCTGGTCGAAGGCATCGCCGATGATCGGGCGCACGCGCTCGTCGGTGAACCGGGCCACGGTGTCCTGCACCGCGCGCTCCTCTTCGCTGAGCAGGGAACGGATGTCAAACAGGTCGTAGGGGTTCAGAGCCATTCGCGGAAGCCGGTTCGGGACAGTCCGCCATTGTATTCGGCCCCCCTGCGGCGCCGTAACCCCTAAGTTTGCCGACCAGAAACGGAAAAGCCGGCGAAATCGCCGGCCTTCCTGGTTGATACGACGAAGCAGCGGCTCAACCCTTGCCGTCGTCCGCCACGGATGCGGTCTGGATAACGACCTGGCCATCGATGACCGGCAGGCGGTCGCCCGGCTTCTCATCCATGCGGATGGTCTTTTCCTGGCCATCGAAGCGGTAGGTCACGTCGTAGCCCACCACCTTGTCGGTATCGCCCATGGCGATGCGGGTGCCGGGCTTGCTGCCCATGCGCATGGTGCCGGTAGTGCCGTCGGCATTGCGGTAGGTCACGTTGTAGCCGGTCACGCGCGAGGACTCGGAGCTGGTGTTTTCGGTATGGCACTGGCGCTCGGTCCGGCTGACTACCCGGCCACCCACATGGTTCCTGTCTACCTTGTTGCCGATTACGCCGCCAACGACAGCGCCCGCCGCGGTCGCGGCCTTCTTGCCGTTGCCGCCGCCCACCTGGTTGCCCAGCAGGCCGCCGATCACCGCGCCCGCGACCGTGCCGCCGGCGTTGCCGTCGCGTTCGGGCAGGCGTTCCTGCACCACCACGTCTTCGCATACTTCGCGCGGGGTATTGGTGGTGGTGGTTTCCCGCACCGGTTCGCTGCCGATCACGGTGGCGTAGATCTTGTTCTTGTTGGTGATCGGGTCGACTTTCACCACTTCCGCATATTGCAAGGTGTTGGGCTCGATCTGGTTATCGAGCGGCGCCTGGTCCAATGCGGTATCGGCGGCGGCCACCGGCTCGCCGGTAGTGGCGTTGACGAACTCGTCGGGCTTTTCCCGATTGTTCATGTAAGCCGCCGTGGCGATGCCTCCGAAAAGCAGAGCGCCCGTGGCGATCAGGATCGTGGTGGTATTGCTCTTCATGCCAACCTCCGTGCGGGCGGCTCCCGCGTTATCGATAAGTCAATTGCAGCACGACATAGCTGAACAACAACCGGTTTCGCCCCCTCCAAACCGCCCGCAATATGAACCGGCGCGCGGACCATGGCTCGTGGTAGCGTGTCCTCCGTCACATCACTTGCGAATCAGGCAAATGGCCACTCCCCTCTTGTTGCCCCTGCTGAACTGGGCCAGAAAACTGCGTTACCCGACCCTGTTCAAGATTACCGCTGCGCTGTTCGCGATCACGCTGTTCATCCCCGATCCGATACCGTTGGTCGACGAGATCCTGCTGGGCCTGGGCACCCTGTTGCTGGCCAACTGGAAAAACCGGAAAAATCCCACGGTCATAGATTCGGACGGCGCGCAAAGATAGGCGTCAAGCATGCTGGTAGACAGCCATTGCCACCTGGACGCGCCGGAGTTCGATGCCGACCGTGAAGCGGTAATCCATCGCGCCCGCGCCGCCGGCGTGATGCAACAGGTGATTCCGGCGGTCGATGCCGAGCATTGGCCGCAGCTGCGCGATATCTGCCGAATGCATCCCGGATTGTTTCCTGCCTACGGCCTCCATCCGATGTTCCTGGATTCGCACAGGCCCGAACACTTGCAGCAACTGGGGGACTGGATCGCACGCGAGCGGCCGGTCGCGGTGGGCGAATGCGGGTTGGATTTCTTCGTCGAGAACCTGGATGCGAGCGGACAGCAATTGTATTTCGACGGGCAACTGGCGCTGGCCCGCGAATTCGACTTGCCCGTGATCGTGCATGCGCGGCGCGCGGTGGATGCGGTCATCGCATCGTTCAAACGCATCGGCAAGTTGCGAGGCGTTGTGCACAGCTTCTCCGGCAGCCCGGAGCAGGCGAGGCAGCTATGGCAGCTGGGTTTCATGGTCGGCATCGGCGGCCCGGCAACCTATGCGCGCGCTAATCGCCTGCGCGGACTGGTGGCGGAAATGCCGCTGGAGCATCTGCTGCTGGAGACCGATGCGCCGGACCAACCCGATGCGGAAATCCGCGGACAGCGCAATGAACCGGCGCGGCTTTCCTTCGTCTGCGAAACCATTGCGCAACTGCGCGGCGAGGATGCCGCAACAATCGCCGCGGCTACCGCAGCAAATGCCCGCCGCCTCTTCAATCTGCCCAGCGCGCCGTAAGACATCATGGATACCGCGGGAGCGGCAGGAGCCGTAGGAGCGACGTGAGTCGCGATAGAGCCTCGGTAACCATCCATCGCGACTCACGTCGCTCCTACGGCCCCGGTTTTTTCAGCAGCTCCAACGCCTTGGCGACCATGGCGAACGCGAACGCGCCGGTGATGTGCGTGGCGGCGCCCAGGCCAGCGCCGCAATCCAGCTTGAGCGCCGCATCGGGACCGAGTTGCGGACGCACGCCGCAGACGCTGCCGTCGGCCTGCGGGTACTTCACGTTTTCCAGCGAATAAACGGCCTGCACGCCGAAGTATCGATCGGGGTTCTTCGGAAAATTGAATTCGCTGCGCAGTTTCTTGCGGATAAGCGCCAGCAATGCGTCGTGTTCGGTACGGGACAGATCGCGCAGGCGTATCTGGGTGGGGTCGGTCCGTCCGCCGGCGGAGCCCGAAACAACGATGGGCAACTTGCGGCGGCGGCACCAGGCGATCATTTCGACCTTGGTGCGGAAGCTGTCGCAGGCATCCAGCACCAGGTCGAAATTGCGGTCCAGGAGTTCTTCCAGATTGGAGGCGGTCAGGAACGATGGCACCACTTCCACTTCGATCAGCGGATTGATCGCCCGGCAGCGCTCGGCCATGGCTTCGGATTTGTTGCGTCCGTACTGGCCCTCCAGCGCGGGCAACTGCCGGTTGGTGTTGGACACGCAGATATCGTCGGCATCGATCAGTGTGAGATGACCCACGCCGCTGCGGGCCAGCGCCTCCACCACCCAGGAACCCACACCTCCCATGCCGACCACGGCCACGCGGCTGCCGGCGTATTTTTCCACCGTGCCCTGGCCGTACAGCCGATCGATGCCGGCGAAGCGTTCGCGCAATTCGTTCTTCATCTCACTATTGTAGACGTGGCGGAATGCGTGACGCGCGTCGTACTATTCCGGGCATCATCACTCAAGGAGCCCGCCGCATGGCCAGCCAACCCGCAAAAGCCTCCAACGCATCGCGTTACTTCTTCCTGTTCCTGATCGGCCTGGTGATGGGAGCGGTGCTGACGGTGATGGCTTTGCGCGCGATCCAGGCCCGGCAGGATCCGTTTCCGGATAGCGTCATGCACGTAATGGACAAGCAGGCCAGCCTGCTGAAGCAGAACGGCGAACAGAGCCGCTGCGCAGTAACCGATACCCTCCCGCGGCTGCAGTCGCTGCGCGCGATCAGCAACGACCTGGAACTGGCGTTCCCCGACGAAGCCCAGGACCAGCGCTTCGTCGGCCATGCCAGCCGGCTGCGCGCCACGTTGAATGCGGCCATCGCTGCACCGCCTGCCGATTGTGCGGCGCAAGGCATCGTCACCCAGAAGATCGGCGAGGACTGCAAGGCCTGCCATCAGGATTTCCGCGGCTGAACGAAGGCTGGCGGGAATTCGCGGCCCGCTGGCCTACGGGACCGGATTGACGTGCGGTTCATGCGCCGCGCAACACGATGGCTTCCACAGGCGCCGGGACCGGCGCCGTGTCCCGAAACCTTTGGATGCCTTAAGGAGAACCGCATGAAGATTCGATTGCTCGCCATGGGTGCGCTGGCCGCCGCGACGCTGGCCGGCTGCGCCACTACTTCCCCCAACTATGGTTACGGCAGCCCCGCTCCGGTTTCCTCGCAGGCGCGCTGCTACGACTGCGGCATCGTCACCCGTATCGACACGGTGCCTTCGGGCCGCACCGCACCGTCCAAGACCGGCGCCGTGCTCGGCGGCATCGTCGGCGCGATCGCCGGCCATGAAATCTCCGACAAGACCGGCGGCAGCAAGGGCAACCAGAACATCGCCACCGTGGCGGGCGCCGTCGGCGGCGCCGTCGCCGGCAACGCCATCCAGAACCGCGCCACCGGCGACACCTACGATGTGCACGTGCGCATGGACGACGGCCGCACGGTCGTCATCAACCAGCGCGATCTGGGCGGCGTTCGTGAAAACACCTACGTGCGCGTAGTCAATGGCCGCGTGGTGATCCGCTAACCCGGGATTCCAAACCTGCATCGTTGTCGAAGAAGGCCCGCCATGCGGGCCTTCTCCGTCATGGCAGCGGCAGTTCGCCGCGATGCGCGCAACCGGTAAGCCGCACATCGCCCAACTCGATCCTGGCCTGCCACGCCGACGCGGCATCGGCCATGCCGTCCGCGCAGTAACCCGGCGTCAATTCCACTCGCGCCTTGGGGGAGGCGGACGCCCACGCGTAGCCGCTGCCGGTCTTTTCCGCCGCAGCCACCGCCTGCAACGGCGCGCTGTCTGGACGCTCGAGCAGCCAGCCGGTCGGCGAGAGTCGCAGGGACCAGAACGGCTCGGTTCCGCTGGCGACGAATTGCGCCGCTTCCGGCGCGGAATCGCAACGCGGACCTTCGGTGTACGCACGTTCGATCGCAACGACTTCCAGCTTGCCTTCTTTCTCTCTGACCCAGGCATCCAGAAAGAATTCCAGCTTGCCTCCCGATTCCAGAAAGCGGTCCAGGAAAATCCGGGACTGCGAAGAAAGCGTGAGAATGCGCTGTTGGCCACTGCCGCACGGCGTGAATCCATAACCATCCTTGCCGACCAAGGCTTCTCCGCGGATACGCTGCGTTTCCGGAGCGGCAGGTTCGCCGGACCGATCTGTATTCTCCGTCGCGGAACCTGCTTCACGCGCCGCGCAACCGGTCAGAGCCAACGCCAGCAAGACCAGGACCATCCGGGTTTTCCGATGCTTGCGCGAAATCATATGAATTCCCTCCACTGGACCGGGCTTGTCCGGCAGATCATATCCCGGGCGATCCGTGTTGCACGGCATCACTACAACGATCATTTTTCGCAGTATCTTCCTTTGTCCGCAGCACGGACGGTGTTATTCCCATTACATAAAAGGACTGACAGATGAACAAGGCACTTGGTCGTACGCTCGCCACCAGCACGGTGCTCGCCACCGCGATCGCAATCGCTGTAGCCGTAGCCGCTCCACGAAATGCTCCGTTCAATCCATTGCAGGTCCGCATTGCGGCCGTGAACGCTCAAGCCGGCGACCTGCTTGGCGCTGTGGAAATCGTGATCACCAACACCAGCAACAAGGTGGTCCGCGTGCCCAAGTGGCAGCTACCGTCCGATTTCCCGGAAACCAGCCTCTTCCGCATTACCCAGGACGGAAAGCCCGTCGCTTACGAAGGCGCCCAGGTCAAGCGCGGCCTGCCGAAGGCCGAAGATTTCGCGATCCTGCGCCCGCAGCAAAGCCTGCGCACCGTGGTGGATCTTTCGTCCTCCTACGATCTTTCCAAGAGCGGAAACTACGAAGTCACTCTGGCATCGCCTTTGCAATACGCGTCGCTTTCCGACGGCAGCATGCTGCGCAGCGAACGCGGCACACCGATGGTGATGCGCAGCCAGCCGCTGAAGCTGTGGGTGGATGGCAGCGACGTGCTGGGGGCGGAAAAGGCAGCCAAGGGCAAACCTGGCAGCGGCGGCACCGTGGTGAACGGGGTGAGCTATGTGGGCTGCTCAACCACGCAGATCAGCACCGCGGGCAACGCGATCATCGCCGCGCGCAACTATTCCGAGAACGCCAAGAACTATCTGGCATCCGGCGCCACCGGCCCGCGATATGGCACCTGGTTCGGTGCCTACACCAGCAGCCGCTACAGTACGGTCCGCGGCAATTTCACCGCCATCGATACCGCGCTCGACCAGAATGCGGGCCAGATCAAGATCAACTGCGGATGCAACCAGAGCTATTACGCCTACGTGTACCCAACCCGCCCCTACGAAATCTTCGTCTGCCGCGCTTTCTGGAACGCGCCGTTGACCGGCACCGATTCCAAGGCCGGCACCCTGATCCATGAAACCAGCCACTTCAATGCCGTGGCCGGCACGGACGATATCGTTTACGGTCAGAGCGGCGCCAAGAGCCTGGCATTGAGCGATCCGGCCAGCGCTATCCAGAATGCGGACAGCCACGAATACTTCGCGGAAAACACGCCACAGCAGAACTGATCCGACCAAGAAAAAAGCCCGGCGCAATGCCGGGCTTTTTTTGTTTCGCTTCTATGTCGAAGACGCGGCTCGTGCGCTCAGAGCGCTTCGACTGCATCGGCTTGCAGGCCTTTCTGCCCCTGGACGACGGTGAAGCTGACCTTCTGTCCTTCCTTGAGGCTCTTGAAGCCCTGGCTCTGGATGGCGCGGAAGTGCACGAACACATCCTCGCCATTTTCGCGGCTGATGAAGCCGAAGCCCTTGGCGTCGTTGAACCATTTGACGGTACCGTTTTCGCGATCTGCCATTTCTGCTAACTCCCTGGAACGGTTGGTGGATACGCCGTTGCTCCGGCGGCTGGTTGCAAGGAGGAAGCGTGTAACGTTGTAGCGGAACATGGTTCGACCGCATCAGGCCACAATGCACGGTGACCTTGGCAAGCGCAGCGGCTGAACAGTAACCCGCTATTTCTGAAAATGCAATAATTCTGACTGTTATCACAATCAATATAAGTTACTGATTTAATTAGGGGAAATTCTTGGAGTTACAGTCGTTGTACTACGCGTTGGCGGTGATCCTGGTTTTGGTGGGCATCGCCGGGGTCATCCTGCCGGCCCTGCCCGGCCTGCCGCTGGTGTTCGCGGGCATGCTGCTGGCGGCCTGGGCGGGCGGCTTCCAGCAGATCGGCTGGGTCACTCTGGTGATACTGGGGCTGTTGACGCTGCTATCCATAGGCGTGGATTTTTTCGCCACCATGGTTGGCGCCAAACGCGTGGGCGCCAGCAGGAAAGCGTTGCTTGGTGCAGTGCTGGGCACATTCGCCGGCCTCTTTTTCGGCCCCATTGGCCTGTTCGTCGGCCCCTTCGTGGGTGCGTTGCTGGGCGAACTGTGGCACGGACGGGAAATCGGCCAGGCCGCCAAAGTCGGCCTGGGGACCTGGCTGGGCATCCTGCTGGGTACAGTGCTGAAGCTGGGTCTGGCGTTCGCGATGCTGGGCCTGTTCGCATTCGCCTGGTTCGTTTGAGCGGGCAGAACCCGTGCACGCGGCATGCCCATGGGTGGCGGCAGCGGCTGCTACGAGAGAAACTGATGGAGAAGTGGCTTCCCCCATGGCCGCAAATGTGAGTTCAGGATGACGCACGAAATTTTTCGCCGAACGTTTCTGGTATCGGCCATGGCCGTCCCGTTCACCGCAATGGCGCAAGACGAGCCCGAATCCACCGCCGCCACACCGGAAGCCTGCGTGGCGATAGAAGCGGATGCGACCCGGCTGGCCTGCTACGACCGCGTGCTCGGTCGCCGCGCCGGGGATACGCAGGCCGCCGATGCGGCGGCCGAACTGGCTGCCGAACTGGCCAAGCAGGAGCGCAATGCCAGCGCACCGGAATCCGACGCGTCGCTGCGCGAACGCGCACGCCACCGCCTGGGTTCGGTGTTCGGCCACGACGACCAGTACGCCGAGGCGCTGGCCAACGCCGGCAAGGGTTCGCTATTGGACAGCCGCTGGGAATTGGCCAAGGACTCCAAGCTGGGCGTGTTCCAGATGCGCGCCTACAAGCCGGTCTATCTGTTCCCCGCGTTCTGGACCAGCGACACCAACAAGACGCCCACCTCGCCGAATCCCGACAACACCGTCGCCGAGCCGCAGAACCTGACCAGCGTGGAGGCCAAGTTCCAGCTCAGCTTCAAGACCAAGTTCGCCGAGAATCTTTTCGGCGACAACGGCGACCTGTGGGGCGCCTATACCCAGAGTTCGCGCTGGCAGGTCTACAACGCCGAGGAATCGCGGCCGTTCCGCGAGACCAACTACGAACCGGAAGTGATGCTGGTGTTCCGCAACAACTACAGCCTGGGCGGCTGGAAAGGACGCATGACCGCGATCGGCGTCAATCATCAGTCCAACGGCCGCAGCGATCCGCTGTCGCGCAGCTGGAACCGGGTGATGCTGAACGTGGGGCTGGACCGTGAGAACTGGGCTTTCGTGGTGCGTCCCTGGTGGCGCATTCCGGACGGCAGCGACGACGACAACCCCGACATCCAGAACTATATCGGCCGCGGCGACGCGATGCTGGTGTACAGCAAGAACGGCCATGAGTTTTCGCTGCTGGGCAGGCATTCGCTGCGCGGTGGCGACGACTCGCACGGATCGGTGCAGATGGACTGGGGCTTCCCCATCGACCGCACCCTGCGCGGACACCTGCAGCTGTTCCATGGCTATGGCGAAAGTCTGATCGACTACAACCACAAGGCTACTTATGTGGGCCTGGGCATTTCGTTGCTGGAGTGGTTCTGAACCGCTTTGCCGGCGCGCCGATGCAGTACGCGCCGATGTAGTAACAGGCGCCGGCGCCGGATCATTGCGAGCTGCGCCAGCGCCGGTGCTCCACCATCAGGCACTGGTCCTGCACCACGTCGATGCCGCTGCGCAGCAGCGACTCGGCGAAGCCGTCGTCGCGGATGCCGCTCTGCAGCCAGACCGTACGCGGACGCGCTTTCAGGATGTCCGGCAGATGCGGCGGCAAGTCGCCGGGTTTGCGGAATACGTTCAGCACGTCCACGCGCCCCTTGATGTCGGCGACGGCGCGCAGCACCGGCTTGCCCAGGATATGGGTGACTTCCGGGTAATAGACCGGGACCGGAATCACCTCGTAACCCACGCGATGCAGATAAGCGGGGATCATGTGCGCCGGTTGCGCGGCGTGGGTTTCCGGCTTGATGCCCAATACCGCGATACGGCGAATGCCGGAAAGAAGCCGGTCGATCTCGCGATGGTCCTGGATGAGTGCGCCGCGCATGTAGACCTTCGGAATGTGTAGGTAGCTGGTAGATGCGGACGCCCGCGCCAGAATCCAATGGCGCTTGAATGATGCGCGCGGGCGGTGGACTATTCGCGGACTCCGTCGAACTCGCCCCGCCTGCATGTCCAGCTTACCGCGCCCCAAACGCTCCTACACCGCCTATACCTCCGCCCTGCTGGGACTGCTCAGCCTGTTCGGCGTGCTGTGTTTCCATTTCCCCGAGCTGCTGACCAGCAAGGAATTCCGCGCGGTCTACAGCGAAACCTTCGCCCGCAACCTTCTACTGGTCGGCCTGGTCGCGGCCTTCCTGCTGGGTACGCTCGCCATCCTGCGCGGCCGCAACCGGCGCGTCGCATTGCTCGGGGTGGGCAGCGCGACCTTGGCCGTGCTGGTGGGCGGAACCAATGTCCAGTTCGATTCGATAGGCAAGACCTCCTATTCGCTGGGGCTGGACTGGTTCGTGATCTCGCTGTTCTTCTCGGCGCTGGTGTTCGTGCCGATGGAGCGCTTCCTGGGCAAGCGCGACATCTCTCCGCTGCGGCCCGGCTGGCGCACCGATCTGGCCTACTTCTTCATGAGCCATGTGCTGGTGCAGTTCATCCTGATCCTGATCACCGCCTCGACCTCGACCATCGCCGGGTTGGCGATGTTCCCCGCGCTCAAGGCCGCGATCCAGTCCTTGCCGGTATGGGCGCAATTCCTGATCGCCGTGTTCGTGGCCGATCTGGCCCAGGCGCTGCTGCATCGGGCCTATCACAACATTCCCTGGCTCTGGCGTTTCCATGCCGTGCACCACTCCAGCCGCGAGATGGACTGGCTGGCGGGTTCGCGCATCCACTTCGTGGAAATCGTGATGACCCGCAGCGCGGTGCTGCTGCCGTTGCTGATCCTGGGCTTCTCGGCTTCGGCAGTGAACGCATACGTGGTACTGGTGGGCCTGCAGGCCGTGCTTGCGCACGCCAACCTTGGCATCCGCTTCGGGCCGCTGGAGTATCTGCTGGTGTTGCCGCGCTACCACCACTGGCACCATGCGCGCCAGCAGGAATACATCGACGTCAACTACGCCATCCATCTGCCGCTGGTCGACATGCTGATGGGCACCTTCAAGCTGCCGCGCAAGCAGGAGGAATGGCCGCAGGAATACGGCGTGATGAAGCTGGAAACCGTGCCGCGCGGCATCGTGGAACAGCATCTGATGCCGTTCCGCGGAAAGAAGGCCTACGACGATTTCGTCGATTGACTAAGGGCGCACCGGTCGCCCTGAGCCTTTCCTTGTAGAGCCGAGCTTGCTCGGCTGCCTTTCGCAAGAAGAGCAAAAGCAGCCGAGCAAGCTCGGCTCTACAAAGCGGTGCTCAAGTCCAGTCGGTCAGACCTTCGCGCGCGTAGACTTCCTTGAACGCCGGCCTGGCTTTCATGGATTGCGCATAATTCTTCAAGATCGGCCACGTATCCGACGGCTTGGGCATGTTGCGCGACCAGCGCATCAGCATGGTCAGCAGGAAATCGGCGGCGGACAGTTTTTCGCCGAGCATGTACGGGCCGTTGGCTTCAAGATGATCGGCAACGCGCTGCCAGGCGCCTTCGATCTTCTGCCTTGCGTGCTGCTTGACTGCCTCCACATTGTCCGCACCGGCGATCTCGGGCGGATAGAACCACGCCCGGTAAGCAGGTTGCAGCGTATTGGCCATGAACAGCATCCAGCGGTAGTACTGGGCGCGTTCGGGCGAACCCGTCTGCGGCGCCAAGCTGGCCTGTGGATGGCTGTCGGCCAGATGCATGACGATCGCCGGTGCCTCGGTGATTACCTGTCCATCCTGCACCAGCGTGGGCACTACACCTGCTGGATTGAGTTTCAGGTATTCGGCCGATTTCTGTTCCTGCTTGTCGAAATCGAGCAGGTGCAGCGTGTGCGGAACCTCGAGTTCGATCAGCAGCCAATGCACAACCAGGCTGGCGGTGCTACGCGAACCATAAAGCGTCGTCGACATCCAAGCTCCTGAGCATTTGAGCCCCTCTCCAGCGGGAGAGGGGTTGGGGTGAGGGTACGGCGAAATCATGAGAGGTGAACAATCTGGACTTTGCCGCACCCTCACACCCCAAGAGTGCTTGCTGCGCGGCGTCTGCCCTTCGGGCATCTTCTCCCGAGGGGAGAAGAAGACAAAATCACTCCACCACCACCGGAATCTTCCCGATCCGCGCCTGCCACTCCCGCGGCCCGGTCTTGTGCACCGATTCGCCGATACTGTCCACGGCGACGGTCACCGGCATGTCCTGCACTTCGAACTCATAGATCGCCTCCATGCCCAGGTCGGCGAAGCCGACGACCTTGGCCGCCTTGATCGCCTTGGAGACGAGATAAGCCGCGCCGCCGACCGCCATGAGGTAGGCGGACTTGTGCTTCCTGATCGCTTCTATCGCGGCCGGACCACGTTCGGCCTTGCCGACCATGCCCATCAGCCCGGTCTGCGCCAGCACCTGTTCGGTGAACTTGTCCATGCGCGTGGCGGTAGTCGGACCGGCCGGACCTACCACCTCATCGCGCACCGGATCGACCGGACCCACGTAGTAGATGAAGCGGCCCTTCAGGTCCACCGGCAGCGGCTCGCCCTTGTTGAGCATGTCGACCATGCGCTTGTGCGCGGCGTCGCGGCCGGTCAGCAGTTTGCCATTGAGCAGCAGCACCTCGCCCGGCTTCCAGCTGGCGACGTCTTCCTTGGTCAGCGTATCGAGATTGACGCGGCGACCCTTGCTGGCGTCGTAGGTCAGCTTCGGCCAATCTTCCAGCGACGGCGGGTCCAGCATCACCGGCCCGCTGCCGTCCAGCGTGAAATGCGCATGGCGGGTGGCGGCACAGTTCGGAATCATCGCCACCGGCAGGTTCGCCGCATGGGTCGGGTAGTCCTTCACCTTGATATCCAGCACCGTGGTCAGCCCGCCCAGACCCTGCGCACCGATACCGAGCGCGTTGACCTTTTCGTACAGCTCGAGCCGCAATTCCTCGGCGCGATTGGAGGCGCCGCGCGCCTGCAGATCGGTGATGTCGATGGGTTCCATCAACGCTTCCTTGGCCAGCAGCATCGCCTTTTCGGCGGTGCCACCGATGCCGATGCCCAGCATGCCCGGCGGGCACCAGCCGGCGCCCATGGTCGGGACGGTCTTCAATACCCAGTCGACGATGGAGTCGGAAGGATTGAGCATGGCGAATTTGGATTTGGCTTCCGAACCGCCTCCCTTGGCCGCGACGATGACATCCACGGTGTTGCCCGGAACCACCTTCACGTTGACCACCGCCGGAGTGTTGTCCTTGGTGTTGGCGCGCTTGCCGGCCGGATCGGCCAGCACACTGGCACGCAGTTTGTTGTCCGGGTGGTTGTAGGCCCGGCGCACGCCCTCGTTGGCCATGTCCTCCACGCCCATGGTGGCGTCGTCCCAACGCACGTTCATGCCGATCTCCAGGAACACGGTGACGATACCGGTATCCTGGCAAATCGGCCGATGGCCTTCTGCGCACATACGCGAATTGATCAGGATCTGGGCGATGGCGTCCTTGGCCGCTTCCGATTCCTCGCGCTCGTAGGCGGCGGCGAGATTGCGGATGTAATCGACCGGATGGTAATAACTGATGTACTGCAGGGCGTCGGCGACGCTCTGGATGAAGTCTTCCTGTTTGATCGAAATGTCGATCGCAGCTGGGGAATCTGGACTCACGACTGGCTCTGTGGCTGGCTGGGTTGCGTAGCGGATTTTACCCGAGTGGCGGGCCGTCATTTCGCCGGAAGCCGTATTGCCGCAACGTCCCCATGAACCGCTGGAATCGCCTATGCCCTCCAACCCCCGCCTCCTGATGTGTCCGCCCACCCATTTCGCGGTGGATTACGTGATCAACCCCTGGATGGAAGGAAATCTGCACTCCGCCGATCCCGCCCGTGCGCAGTCGCAATGGGCGGCGCTGCACGAAACGCTGTCCGATCTGGCGCGGATAGACCTGGTCGCACCCGGCGAGGGCCTGCCCGACATGCCTTTCACCGCCAATGCCGGGCTGGTGCTGGACGATGTATTCGTACCCAGCCGCTTCCATCACGCGCAGCGGCGGGGCGAGGAGGCCTTGTTCACCGATTGGTTCGCGCAGCAGGGGTTCACCATTCGCCATCTACCGGTGGGAATGGATTTCGAAGGGGCCGGCGATGCGTTGCTGGACCGTGGCGCGCCCAGGCTGTGGCTGGGCCATGGCCATCGCAGCGATGCGGGCGTCGCGCAGGAAGTCGCGGCCATGTTCGATCTGGAAGCGATCCCGTTGCGCCTGTCCGATCCCCGCTTCTATCACCTGGATACCTGTTTCTGCCCGCTGACCGGCGGCTGGCTTCTGTACTACCCGCCCGCCTTCGATGCCGAAGCCATCGGCGCCATCGCAGCGCGCATACCCGAGTCCCGCCGCATCGCCGTTTCCGAACAGGATGCTCTGGCCTTCGCCTGCAATGCCGTCAATATCGGCACGACCGTGGTGGTCAACCGCGCCAGCAGCGCGTTGAAAACCGCTCTGGGGGATGCGGGATTCGAAGTGATCGAGACGCCGCTCGGCGAATTCCTGAAGACGGGAGGCTCGGCCAAGTGCCTCACTCTGCGTCTGGACGAGCCCTAGGCCGCCCTTCGATTTCGTAATTCACCTCGCCCACGGCACAATGCCGGCATGGCCGAACCGACCCCTGCCCCAGCCGCACCGGCCGCCGCCTCTTCCAGGCAGGGAAAATCCGGTCCCAGCTTGCGCGAGCGCTTCAATGCGATGCGCAATCTGCCGCCGTTCCTCAAGCAGATCTGGGCCACCAGCCCCTGGCTGACCATCAGCAGCCTGGGCTTGCGTCTGGTGCGCTCGCTGCTGCCCATCGTCACCCTGTACATCGGCAAGCTGATCATCGACGAGGCCGTGCGTCTGGTCGGCCTGGGCCTGGGCTTCGAGGCCTTGGGCGACGCCTACCGCAGCGGACAACTCAACCCTCTGCTATGGCTGCTGGTGCTGGAGTTCGCGCTGGCCATTCTTTCGGACCTGCTGGGGCGCATGGTCAGCTACGCCGACTCGCTGCTGTCGGAGCTGTTCACCAACGCCACCAGCATTCGCCTGATGGAGCACGCGGCCACGCTGGACCTGGAGGACTTCGAGGACCCCGACCTGCAGGACAAGCTGGACCGCGCGCGCCGCCAGACCATGGGCCGCATGAACCTGATGAGCATGCTGTTCGGCCAGGTGCAGGACGCGATCACCGTGATCAGCTTCGCCGCCGGCCTGCTGGTCTACGCGCCGTGGCTGATCGCACTGCTGGCGGTGGCGCTCATTCCGGCCTTCGTCGGCGAGGCGCATTTCAACGCGATGGGCTATTCGCTCAACTTCGCCTGGACGCCGGAACGCCGGCAACTGGAATACGTGCGCCAGACCGGCGCCAGCGTGGAAAGCGCCAAGGAGGTGAAGATCTTCAACCTCCACCACTTCCTGATCGCGCGCTACCGCACGCTGGCCGACAAGTTCTACAAGGCCAACCGCTCGCTGGCCAAGCGGCGCGCGGTGTGGGGCGCGCTGTTCGCCGCGCTGGGAACATTGGGTTACTACATCGCCTACGCCTACATCGCCTGGCGCACGGTGCGCGGCGATTTCACCATCGGCGATCTGACCTTCCTGGCCGGCAGCTTCAGGCGCCTGCGGCAATTGCTGGAAGGATTGCTGGTCGGGTTTTCGCAAGTGGCCAGCCAGGCGCTGTATCTGGACGACTTGTTCTCTTTCTTCGAGATCGAGCCTGAAATCACTTCGCCGGAAAATCCGGTCGCCGTGCCGAAACCGATCGCGCGCGGCTTCGTGTTCGAGAACGTGGGCTTCCGTTACCCCGACGCCGAACGCTGGGCGGTGCGGAACCTCAGTTTCGAATTGCGGGCCGGCGAAGTGCTGGCCCTGGTCGGCGAGAACGGTGCGGGCAAGACCACGCTGGTGAAACTGCTGGCGCGCCTGTACGACCCGGACCAAGGCCGCATCCTGCTGGACGGCGTGGATCTGCGCGAGTACGACATCGAGGATCTGCGCGCGAACATCGGGGTGATCTTCCAGGATTTCGTGCGCTACAACCTGACCGCTGGCGAGAACATCGGCGTAGGCCAGGTCGATGCGATGGACGATGGCGCGCGCATCCGCGACGCCGCGCGGCGGGCGATGGCCGACGAGGTCATCGCCACCCTGCCCAACGGCTACGACCAGTTGATCGGGCGCCGCTTCAAGACCGGCGTGGACCTGTCCGGCGGCCAATGGCAGAAGATCGCCATCGCCCGTGCCTACATGCGCGATGCGCAGGTGATGATCCTGGACGAACCCACCGCGGCGTTGGACGCGCGGTCGGAGTTCGAAGTGTTCCAGCGCTTCAAGGAACTGTCGGACGACCGCACCGCCGTGCTGATCTCGCACCGCTTCTCCAGCGTGCGCATGGCCGACCGCATACTGGTACTGGAACAGGGCCAACTGGAAGCCAGCGGCACCCACGAACAACTGCTGGCCCAGGGCGGGCGTTATGCGGAACTGTTCGAGCTGCAGGCTTCGGGCTATCGTTGAAAGCGTTGCAAGGACTTGAAGGAAAAACGAATGAAATCCATCGTATTGGTCGCGCTGGCGATGCTCAGCGGACAGCTCTCCGCGACGCGCGTAATGGAATACGCCGAAGCCAAGGCACTGGCGGACAAGGACGAAGCATCGCTTGCGCCGGAAGCATCGACGAGCTTGCTGAAATCGCAGGGCGAGCTGCTCGACGCGGGCACCGCCGCCTGTGCCACGCCCACTCCCGATCTGTCGCCGTTCGTGGTGGTGATGGAACTCGACGCGCAGGGCAAGGTGGTGCGCACCTGGCTGCAGGGTTCCTCGCCGATCGGCATATGCCTGCGCAAATACGTTTCCGGCAAGACCTTGATCGTGCCGCCGCGGGCACCCTTCTATACCTCCCTCGAACTCTCCTTCAGCAAATAGCAGGTCGGGGCTACGCCCCCGACAGCATGTACTTTCGGCATGCCTAGCGTCGGGGGCGTAGCCCCGACCTACCTTCAGAACAGCGATGCCTGCGGGTCGGCGGGGAATGTGTAGTCCAGCCGGCCATCGACGATCCGCGCGGCAGAGGTATAGGGATGTTCCTGTTCTCGTCCTGGCGACAACAGGTGGATCACTTCCCAACCGCCGGCCTTGAAATCATCGGAAATCAGGCTGCGGTGGCACTGCCACCACATGGCCTCGGCGCACATCACCGCCGTACGCCTGCTTCGCGCGAGCTCCGCCAGCCGCTCATGCGCCACCCGGTACGGCGGGGTGGCCATGTAATCGGCATAGCCACGGAAGGCCGCATTGCGCCAGGCGAGGTTCGGGGAATCAGCGCGCGCTTCGCGACGTCCGCCCAGCTCAGGCATCGGTGCATACTCCATACCTTCCTTCGCCAGCGCCTCGCCCATCGCCTCGCCGCTGAACTGGGGATTGCGTCGCGACCCTGCGAACCGGCGTACGTCCACCAGCATTTCGATGCGCGCCGCAGCCAGCATCGCGACGAACTCCTCCCATTGTCGAACCGAATGGCCGATGGTCCACAGGGTCGCAGGAAGAGACCGGTTCATCGCCGGATCGACAGGCGGCCGATCAGGAAAGCGAGAAGGCGTCGCCATCCAGCATCGCGGGGAATCGCTCGCGGTGCGCGGCCAGCTCTGCGCTGGAGATAACGCTGTTGACGACGCCTTCCTCGCCGGTCGTTTCGATCAGCGGCTGGCCCAGAAAATCGATCACCGCGCTGTCGCCCGAATATTCCAGTCCGTTGCCGTCCACGCCGACACGGTTCACCGCGGCCACATAGCAGAGATTCTCGATGGCACGCGCGC
Source organism: Pseudoxanthomonas sacheonensis (assembly GCF_010093305.1). Lineage (GTDB taxonomy): Bacteria > Pseudomonadota > Gammaproteobacteria > Xanthomonadales > Xanthomonadaceae > Pseudoxanthomonas_A > Pseudoxanthomonas_A sacheonensis. The sequence goes on from NZ_PDWS01000011.1 coordinate 96,904, forward strand.
GCAGCAACGTCTTCCACGCGTACGCCCGCGCCGCGGGCCAGTTGGCGACGAAAATCTGCAGATCGAAATCCAGTTGGCCCTCGCGCTCCACGTTGTAGCGGTTGCGCGAATACACCGGAAAACGCAGGTCGTAGCAGACCAGCGGATTGATGCGCCAGCCCTTCCACTCCACCGTCAGGCGTTTTTCGCCGGCGGCGTAGCGCTTGTGCTCGCCGGCGTAGCGGAACAGATGCCGCTTGTCGTAGTACTGCAGTTCGCCATCGGGCGTAGCCCATAGCAGGCGGTTGAATACGCCCTCTTCGGTACGCAGCTGCACGCTGCCGGTCACCGCGGCATCCAATGCGATGGCCTGCTCGCGTATCCACCGCACCGTCGGCCCGTCCATGCCTTCGGCCTTGTCGATGGCTTCGTTGCTGAACCCGCTGGTGAAGGTTTCCGGCAGGATCACCAGATCGGTCACGTTGGCCAGCGGATTGATGAGGTCGCCGTAGTACTCGCGATTGGCGTCCGGGTCGTGCCAGCGGGTGGCGCCTTGTACGAGTGAGATTCTCAGGTCCTGCATGCCGTTACCTTGGTTGTGTGGCGCCGTAGGATGTTACGCAGCAACGCGTAGGAGCGACGTGAGTCGCGACTGAAAGGCCCGCACGGTATCAGTCGCGACTCGCGTCGCTCCTACGCCCTCTTCGTTCAGAGCTTCAGCAAGCGCTCCACCGCCGCATCCATCGTCGCATCGTTCTTGGCGAAACACAGCCGCGCCAGACGTTGTCCGGCGGGCGGGGTTTCATAGAACGGCGACAACGGGATCGCAGTGACTCCGTGCTCCACGGTCAGCCACTTGACGAATTCCGCGTCCGGCAGATCGCTCACCGCCGAATAGTCCACCAGCTGGAAATAACCGCCCGGCACCGGCAGCGGCTTCAGCCTGGTCTCCAGCAACTGTTCGCGGAAACGGTCGCGCTTGGCCTGGTAGAACGCGCCCAATTGCTCGTAATGTTCCGGCTCGTCGCGGATCATCGCCGCGAACGCGTACTGCGCGGGCGAAAAACTCGTGAAAGTATTGTACTGATGCACCTTGCGGAACTCGGCGCTCAAGGCAGGCGGCGCGATCGCATAACCGATCTTCCAGCCGGTGCAGTGGTAAGTCTTGCCGAAGCTGGAGACGACGAAGGCGCGCGCGGCCAGTTCCGGGTAGCGCAGCACCGATTCGTGGCGGCGGCCGTCGAAGACGATGTGCTCGTAGACCTCGTCCGAGACCAGGAAGATATCGGTGCCGTTCAATATCCCGGCCAGCTGGCGAAGGTCGTCTTCCCCGAGCATCGCACCGGACGGGTTGTGCGGGCTGTTGATCATCAGCAGGCGCGTACGCGGAGTGATGGCGTCCTGGACTTTTTGCCAGTCCACCGCGAAAGTCTGCGGATCCAGGGCCACATGCACCGCCTTGGCTCCGGCCAGGTCGATGGCCGGTTCATAGCAGTCGTAGGCCGGATCCAGCACGATCACTTCCTCGCCCGGCCGCACCACCGCGTGGATGGCGTTGAAGATCGCCTCGGTGGCGCCGCTGGTCACGGTGATCTCGGTATCGGCGTTCACTTGCGCGCCGTAGCAGCGCAATACCTTGGCGGCGATGGCCTGACGCAGCGCCGGCACGCCGGTCATGGGCGCGTATTGATTGTGGCCGGCACGCATGGCGTCGGTCAGTTCGTCCACCAGCCGTTGCGGCACGGCGAAATCGGGGAAGCCCTGCCCCAGGTTGACCGCGCCGTGTTCGACGGCCAGTTGGGACATGACGGTGAATATGGTGGTGCCCACTTTGGGCAGCTTGGTTTCGAAGGGCATCGGCCGTTCCATGGATCGTGGGGATGGGTCGGGGGAGTGAGTCTTGCGGAACGGGAGTGTACGCAATGACGGAGAACAGGGATGATGACGCCATGGACGGAACCACGCTTCATGACGAACAGACGGCACAGTTGGCCACGGCCTATGCCGCGGCCCATTATTTCGTGACCATCGGGCACAGGGAGTGGCTGTTCGGCGTGGGCCAGCTGGCCGACGATATCGAACGCGAGCTCGGCGCCGAACACTATCTGTTCATCACCGCCTGGAATCCCGCCCCCGGGGCCGCGACCGTGGCCCAGAACATGGCAGCCGACGAGCATCTGCAGGCGCGCATCCGGGATGGCGGTTTCCGGCACTGCTCCTCGCTGGGAAGCAACGCACAGGGCGGCGCGGTGGAATACGGCTGGGTGGTCCTGGATGTGCCGGTGGAAACCGGCGACGCCTGGGCGCGGGAATTCGGCCAGGCCGCCACGCTTTACTGGAAACGCGGCGAACCGGTGCGCCTGCGCATGTTGTGGCCGCGTCCGCCTGGCGTGGCCGACCAGCCCTACACCGATTGGGCCGGATGAGCGGACCTGTCGGGCTGACCCGCTGAGCCAGCCGGGCAAGGCAGTTGAAGCGGGCGCGCCGTTACAATGGACGCAGATGACCCCTTCCCCGCACGCCACCCTACCGCTGCTCGCCGCACGCGGACTCGCTTTCACGCGCAACGACGAGCCGGTGTTCGGGCCGCTGGACTTCGCGGTCGGCGCGGGCGAGGCCTTGCTGGTGCAGGGCGACAACGGCGCGGGCAAGACCACTTTGCTGCGGGTCCTGGCCGGACTGTTGCGCGCGGATTCGGGCGAAATCGACATCGACGGCCGCACCGCCCAGGCCAGCCTGCGCTCGCACGCCATCGCCTATCTGGGCCACCTGCCGGCGCTGAAGGCCGACCTGAACGCAATGGAGAACCTGGATTTCCTGTGCGGCCTGCATGGGCGCCGGGCGCGCCAGTTGCCGGCCGATGCGCTGGGCATGGTCGGATTGGCCGGTTATGAAGACACGCTGGCGCGCCAGCTTTCCGCCGGGCAGAAAAAGCGCCTGTCCCTGGCCCGCCTGTGGCTGTCGCCGGCGCCGCTGTGGCTGCTGGACGAGCCCTACGCCAACCTGGACCTGGACGGCATCAACTTGGTCAACCGCATGATTTCCGCGCATTTGCGCGACGGCGGCGCCGCGCTGGTGACCACCCATGGCGCCTATGCCGCGCCGCCGGTGCGGACGCGGATGCTGGTGCTGGGGGCGGCTGCAAATGCTTGAAGTCCTGCATTGCACTCAACTCGCTTTTGCCCCCTTTGAAAAAGGGGGCTGGCGCCGGCTCCACCGACGACTGGGGGATTTGCTTTTGACTTTCCTCGGCGGCTGCCATCAAGAGCAAGAGCAAATCCCCCCTGCCCCCCTTTTCCAAAGGGGGGGAATGCAATTTCCCCCCGCGGCTGGAGACCGGCCGTGAACGGGCCTTCCCTGCTACAGGCAGGCAAGGCGCTGCTGCTGCGCGATCTGCGCCTGCTCTGGCGCCGCCGCGGCGATGCCTTCCAGCCGGCCCTGTTCGCCCTGCTGGTGGTGGTGCTGTTCGCACTGGCGCTGGGCGGCGAACCGCAAGCACTGGGGAAAGTGGCCTCGGCCGTGCTGTGGATGGCCGTGTTGCTGGCTGGCCTGCTGTCGCTGGATACGCTGTTCCGCGGCGATGCCGAGGACGGTTCGCTGGAGCAATGGATCCTGGCTCCCGTGCCCCTGGCCTGGCTGGTGGCCATGCGCGTGCTCAGCCACTGGCTGACGAGCGCGCTGCCGCTGATCCTGGCCACGCCGCTGCTGGGGGAACTGCTGCATCTTCCCCACGATCAACTTCCGGTACTGCTGGCTTCGCTGGCGCTGGGCACACCGCTGCTGAGCCTGCTGGGCGCGGTGGTGGCGGCGCTGACGGTCGGCATGAGGCGCTCTGGTATTCTTGTCGCTCTGCTGGCGTTGCCGCTGTACGTCCCCGTGCTGATCTTCGGCGCCGGCAGCGTCGCCCGCAGCGCGCAAGGCCTGGACGCCATCGGCGCACTGCTTTTCCTAGGCGCAGGACTGGTGCTGGCACTGGTACTGGCGCCCCTGGCCGCTGCGGCGGCGATCCGCATCGCACTGCATTGAAGTTTCCGTACGCATGAATCCCGTCCTGCTCTGGTTCCACCAACTCGGCTCGCCGCCGATCTTCGACCGCTTCGCGGCCCGCTGGGCGCCGTGGTGCCATGCCGTCGCTTTCATACTGATGGGCGTCGGCCTGTGGCAGGCGTTCCAAGTGCCGGCCGATTATCAGCAGGGCGACAGCTTCCGCATTTTCTACATCCACGTGCCCAGCGCGATGATGAGCATGCTGGTGTTCGGATTGATGGCGGTCTATTCGGCCATCGCGCTGATCTGGCGGATCAAACTGTGCGAAATCCTGGCCATGGCCTGCGCGCCGGTCGGCGCCGCCTTCACCCTCATCACCCTGGTCACCGGTTCGATCTGGGGCAAGCCGATGTGGGGCACCTGGTGGGACTGGGACCCGCGCCTGACTACCGAACTGATCCTGCTGTTCCTGTACCTGGGCGTGACCGGCCTGTACCACGCCATCGACGACCGCCGCGCCGCCGCGCGCGCCGCAGGACTGCTGGCCATCGTGGGCGTGGCGCTGCTGCCGGTGATCAGGTATTCGGTGGTGTGGTGGAACTCGCTGCACCAGGGCCAGACCATCAGCCTGTTCGGCGACTCCAAGATCGACCCCAGCATGCAGCTGCCGTTCTGGCTGATGTTCGTGGCCGTGCAGTTCTGGTTCGCGGGTTCGCTGCTGTCGCGCGCGCGCGCCGACAATCTGCGGCGCGAGGCCGGCAAGGACTGGGTCGCGAAACTGGCGGCGCAACCATGACCTATCTGAACTATGTGATCGGCGCCTATGCGGTATTCGCCGTGGTGATGCTCTGGGACCTGCTGGTCCCGCATCTGCAGATCCGCCGCGAACTGCGTGCCGCCCGCATGCGCAAAGCACGCGAAGCCAAGCGCGCCGAACCCGTGGAGCTGAGCCGATGAATCCGGTCCGTCGCCGCCGCCTGTTGTGGGTGCTGTTGCTTGTCGTTGCGGCGGGCGTCGCCACCACCCTGGTGGTGTTCGCCTTGCAGCGCAATGTCGCCTATCTCTACACGCCTGCCGAAGTGCTGCGCGGCGAAACCGGCGAGCGTGCGCGCTTCCGTCTGGGCGGCATGGTGGAAAAAGGCTCCTTCCAACGCACTCCCGGCTCGCTCGAAGTCCACTTCAAGGTCACCGACGGCGATGCGCTGCTGCCGGTGGTCTACAACCGCATCCTTCCCGACCTGTTCCGCGAAGGGCAGGCGGTAGTGGCCACGGGGACCATGAAGGACGGCGTATTCGTGGCCGAGGACGTGCTGGCCAAGCACGATGAGAACTACATGCCCAAGGAAGTCGCCGACAAGATGGGCATGGCGCACAAGAAGCACGACGTGCAGGCGCCCGCCGCCGCGACGGAACAGCGCTAGATGCTGCCCGAACTCGGCCAGGTAGCGCTGATCCTGGCGCTGCTCGTCGCGGGCCTGCAGGCCGTGCTGCCGCTGGCCGGCGCGCAACGCGGCAAGGCCGGCTGGATGGCGGTCGCCCGCCCTGCCGCCTACGCGCAACTGTTCCTGGTGCTCGGCGCGTTCGTGGTCCTGACCGTGGCCTTCGTCACCCAGGATTTTTCGGTCAAGTACGTGGCCGACAATTCCAATTCGCTGCTGCCCATGGTGTACCGCTACACTGCGGTCTGGGGCGCGCACGAAGGTTCGCTGCTGCTGTGGACGCTGGTGCTGGCGGTGTGGAACGCGGCCGTGGCCGAATTCTCGCGCGGGCTTCCCGAACGCGTGATCGCGCGCGTGCTGGGCGTGATCGGGCTCATCAGCCTGGGCTTCCTGGCCTTCCTGATCTTCACCTCCAATCCCTTCATCCGCCTGCTGCCAGCGCCGCTGGAAGGCCGCGACCTCAACCCGTTGCTGCAGGACGTGGGAATGATCATCCACCCGCCGATGCTGTACGTCGGCTACGTGGGTTTCGTGGTGCCGTTCGCATTCTCCATCGCCGCCTTGATCGACGGCAGCGTGGATGCCCGATGGCTGCGGTGGACGCGGCCATGGACCAATATCGCCTGGGGCTTTCTGACCATCGGCATCGCCCTGGGCAGCTGGTGGGCGTACTACGAACTGGGCTGGGGCGGCTGGTGGTTCTGGGATCCGGTAGAGAACGCCAGCTTCATGCCCTGGCTGGCTGGTGCAGCGCTGCTTCACTCGCAGGCGGTGACCGAGAAACGCGGCAGTTTCCGCGGCTGGACTTTGCTGCTGGCCATCGCCGCTTTCTCGCTGTCGCTGTTGGGCGCCTTCCTGGTGCGCTCCGGCGTGCTGACCAGCGTGCATGCCTTCGCCGCCGACCCTTCGCGCGGACTGTTCGTCCTGATCTTCCTTGGGCTGGTGATCGGCGGATCGCTGGTGCTGTACGCGCTGCGCGTGCCGCGGCTGGAGCAGGGCTCGCCCTTCACCGCCGGTTCCCGCGAAACCCTGCTGCTGGCCAACAACGTGCTGCTGACCAGCGCTTGCGCGATGGTGCTGCTGGGCACGCTGTATCCGATGCTCGCCGATGCGCTGGGGCTGGGCAAGATCTCGGTCGGGCCGCCCTACTTCGGCCTGCTGTTCCTGTTGTTGATGACGCCGCTGGTGCTGCTGCTGCCGTTCGGGCCGCTGACCCGCTGGCAGCGCGAGGAAATGTCCCGGCCGCTGCGCATGCTGGCGCCCTGGGCGGTTCTGGCGCTGGCGCTGGGAGCGATCGCCTACTTCACCGCGCCGCAGGGCAAGTGGAAAACCGCCGCTGGCATCGCTACCGCCACCTGGGTCGCTTTCGGCACCTTGCGCTTCCTGTGGTCGCGCTTCAAATCCAAGGGCAACCGTTTCACCGCCGAGATGCTGGGCATGACTCTGGCGCATGGCGGTATTGCCGTGTTCCTGATCGGCGCGTTGCTGGTGGAAGGCCTGAACGTGCAGCGCGAGCTGGCGATGACGCCGGGCCAGTCGGAGCGGATCGGACGCTACTCGTTCCGTTACGAAGGCGTGGACGAACTGCAAGGCCCCAACTATCTGGCCACGCGTGGGCACGTGCAGGTGCTTCGCGGCGACCAGCCGCTGGTGCTGCTCAATCCCGAGAAGCGCGCCTACGCCAGCGGTGGACAGGTGATGAGTGAAGTCGGTATCCACCCCGGCGTGTTCGGCGACGTCTACGTAGCGCTAGGCGAATCGCTGGGCGGCCAGGCGCGCGCGGTGCGCATCCATATCAAGCCGTTCGTGCGCTGGATCTGGCTGGGTGCCGGACTGATGGCGCTGGGCGGTTTCGTCACCGCCACCGACCGGCGTTTCCGCAAACCCGAGGACAAGCGATGAACCAGGCTGCACCCACCCCCAAAAAGCCGCACACCGGTGCGTTCGTCTTCGCCGGCGTGATCATCGCGCTGTTCTTCATCGGCCTGATGGGGCTGCTTTACTACGGCGTGAAGCAATCGGACCGCGCCGGCCGCGACGCCCTGCCCTCGCCGCTGATCGGCAAACCGGCGCCGGCCTTCGACCTGCCGCTGCTGCACGAGCCGGGCAAGCGTTTCACCCTGGCCGAATTGCGCGGCCAGCCGTTCGTGATGAACGTGTGGGGCAGCTGGTGCCCGGAATGCCGTGTGGAGCATCCGGTGATCAGCAAGTTCGCGCTGACCAAGCGGGTGCGCTTCATCGGCTACAACCTGAAGGATCCGCGCGAGGACGCGTTGCGCTGGCTGGAGCAGTACGGCAATCCCTACCTGATGGTGGTGGCCGACGAGGAAGGCCGCAACGCTATCGATTGGGGCATCTACGGCGCTCCGGAAACCTTCCTGGTGGACGCCAATGGCATCGTTCGCTGGAAGCACGTGGGCGCTATCACCGACGAGATCATCGCCGAAGAACTGATTCCCGCGCTGGAGAAGGCGGAAGCCGGCAAGTGAACACGATCCTAGCCGCCTTGGATCGTTGTAGAGCCGAGCTTGCTCGGCTGCTTCTGTCTTTTGCTCCGATCAGGAGCAGCCGGGCAAGCTCGGCTCTACAAAGCATTGCGATGCTGGCGCTGCTGCTGTTCTCGACTCTCTGTTTCGCCCAGGTCAGCGACCCGACCCCGCTGCAGTTCCGCGACGCCGCCCAGGAAACGCGTTTCCACCAGCTCACCGCCGAATTGCGCTGCGTGATGTGCCAGAACCAATCACTGGCCGATTCCAATGCCCAGATCGCCCATGACCTGCGCCGCGAGGTTCTGGACCTGATGAACCAGGGCAAGTCCGACGCGGAGGTCAAGCGCTTCCTGGTCGACCGCTACGGCGAATTCGTGCTGTACAAACCCGATGTCGCCGGCAACACCTGGCTGCTGTGGTTCGGCCCGGCGCTGCTGCTGATGGCAGGCGCCGCCATCGTCTTCCGCATCGTGCGCAAGCGCAGCGCCGCCGCCGGCACGATGGCCGACGACGACAATCAGGAGTGGTGATGGCAACTTTCATCGCACTGGCCGTGTTGCTGAGCGTGGCGGTGCTGGGCGGCGTGCTGTGGCCGCTGTGGCGCGATTCGCGCACGCTGGTGCTGGGCGGCATTGCGGCGCTGGGCCTGGCGGCCTTCGCCCTGTACCGCGCGACCGGTACGCCCGCTTCCATCGGGCAAGCCGCCAGCGAAGCACCTATGTCCCTGGATGCGGCCATCGCCGAATTGCGGACCGTACTCGAACGCAATCCCAACCAGCCCGAAGGCTGGCAGCTGTTGGGAAAAACGCTTGCCTCGCAAGGCAAGATGGCCGAATCGAGCGAAGCTTTCGCGCAGGCCGTGAAGCTGCTGCCGGACGATCCGAATCTGCTGGTCGAAGCCGCGCAGGCACGCCTGTACGCGTCGTCCGAGCGCAAGCTCGACAGCCAGGCCATCGCCTGGGTAAAGCATGCCCTGACCCAGCAGCCCGGCCACCAGCGCGCGACCTGGCTGCTGGGTATTTCCCAGCGCCAGAACGGACAACCAGCCGCAGCCGCCAAGACCTGGGAACCGCTGCTTTCCCAGGTGGATCCGTCCACGGCCGCCACTTTGCGCAAGCAGATCGACGCCGCCCGTGCCGAAGCCGGCCTGTCGCCGTTGCCGGCCGCTACCGAACCCGCTGCCCAGACCGCCGCCGCCAACGCGCTGACGGTGAAGGTCGCGCTCGATCCGGACTTCGCCTCGCGCGTACGCCTGCGCGGCGACACCACCGTGTTCGTGATCGCGCGCATCCCAGGCGGTCCGCCGATGCCGGTCGCGGTGGAAAAACACAGCCTGCAGGATCTTCCTCTCAGCCTGACGCTGGACGATGGCGACAGCCCTATGCCCACGCAGAAACTTTCCGCGTTGAAGGAAGTGGAACTGATCGCGCGCCTGTCGGCCAGCGGCGATCCGATGCGCCAGGAAGGAGATCTGGAATCCAAGCCGGTGCGCGTGAGCCTGCCGGCCACTGCGCCTGTCGAACTGGTGCTGGGCGGCGCGAACCCGTAACTCCGCCGGAGCAGCGCGAAATTGCTTTTCCTTCTCCCATCGGGAGAAGGTGCCCGAAGGGCAGATGAGGGAGTGGGCTTTCAGGTTGAGGGACAGTTTCCGTGGGCCGGACTTCTGCTTCTCTCATCCGTCGCTTCGCGCCACCTTCTCCCGGTGGGAGAAGGGAAAAACGCACCGCCTCCACTGCCGTTCGTCGGTGCGATGTAATAAGTAGCTTGCAATTACATAGCGCGCTATTTATATTGGCGACATGGCAACCAAGACCCCCACCCGCTCCCCAAAAGCCAGCGCCGACGCGCTGCTGAAGCTGGACAACCAGTTGTGCTTCACCCTGTATTCGGCCTCGCTGGCCATGAACAAGGTGTACCGCAAGCTGCTGGCCCCGCTGGGCCTGACCTATCCGCAGTACCTGGTCATGCTGGTGCTGTGGGAACGCGATGAGTTGACGGTGTCGGAGATCGGCGAGCGCCTGTTCCTGGACTCGGCCACGTTGACCCCTTTGCTCAAGCGTCTGGAAGTCTCCGGCCTGCTCACCCGTACCCGCTCCGCCGACGACGAACGCCAGGTGGTGATCGCACTCAGCCGCAGCGGCAAAGCGCTCAAGACCCGGGCGGCAGAGGTTCCGGAAGGCGTGTTCTGCGCAGCCGCGCTTGGCGTCGACCAGCTTGGACAGATCAAGTCGCGCCTCGAATCGCTGCGCGGCAACCTGATCGCGAACACGCAGACCGACTGATACGGACAACCCAATGAAACCTCTTCCGATAAATATATAGCGCGCTATTTAATAGTGCAAAATACAAACCAGTAGCGGCCGCCGGTCCTTTCCAAGCCGCCCCTCACCACTCAGGAGTTATCCATGTCCATCGAAAAAGTCCTCTACCGCGCCACCGCTACCGCCACCGGCGGCCGTGACGGCCGTGCCGTCTCCTCCGACAACGTGCTGGACGTCAAACTGACCACCCCGCGCGAACTGGGCGGCGCTGGCGGCGACGGTACCAACCCCGAGCAACTGTTCGCCGCCGGTTATTCGGCCTGCTTCATCGGCGCGCTCAAATTCGTCGCCGGCCGCGAGAAAATCGCCCTGCCCGCCGATACTTCCATCGAAGGCAATGTCGGCATCGGCCAGATTCCCAATGGCTTCGGCATCGAAGTCGAGCTGAAGATCTCGCTGCCCGGCCTGCCGCGCGAACAGGCCGAATCCCTGGTGCAGATGGCCCACGCAGTGTGCCCGTACTCGAACGCCACCCGCGGCAACATAGATGTGACGCTGACGCTGGTGTGATCCCGCACAGCGCCGTTGCGCACGGCGCGCCACCCGGCTCGAACCGGGTGGCGCGCTGCTAAACTGATTCGATGACCGAATTCATTCCGCCGGGCACCCGCTTCCACCCCCTGCCCTCGCCTTTCCCCATGAAGCGCGGCGGCGAACTGCGCGGCGCACGCGTTGCCTACGAAACCTGGGGCGTACTGAACGCAGCACGCGACAACGCCGTGCTGATCGTCACCGGCTTGTCGCCCGATGCCCACGCCGCCAGCAATGCGGGCAATCCCGAAGCCGGCTGGTGGGAACCGATGGTCGGACCAGGCAAACCCATCGATACCGGCTGCTGGTTCGTGGTGTGCGTGAATTCGCTGGGCAGCTGCAAGGGTTCCACCGGTCCGGCTTCGGTCGATCCGGCCACCGGCCGCCTGTACCGTCTGGATTTTCCCGAATTATCGATAGAAGACGGCGCCGATGCCGCGCGCGAAGTGGTGCAAGGCCTGGGCATCGAACGACTGGCCTGCGTGATCGGCAATTCCATGGGCGGCATGACCGCACTGGCGTTCCTGTTGCGCCATCCCGGCCTGGCGCGCACCCACATCAATATTTCCGGCAGCGCGCAGGCGCTCCCGTTCTCCATCGCCATCCGTTCGCTGCAGCGCGAGGCGATCCGTCTGGACCCCAAGTGGAACAACGGCAACTACGACGACGCCTCCTATCCCGAATCTGGCATGCGCATGGCGCGCAAACTGGGCGTCATCACCTACCGTTCGGCGCTGGAATGGGATGGCCGCTTCGGCCGGGTACGGCTGGAATCCGACCGTCCCGACGAAGAGCCCTTCGGCCTGGAATTCCAGGTGGAGAGCTACCTGGAAGGCCATGCGCGCCGCTTCGTGCGCCGCTTCGATCCCAACTGCTATCTCTACCTCAGCCGTTCGATGGACTGGTTCGATCTGGCCGAAGTCGCCGGTGGCGACGTGCTGCAGGGACTGGCGCGGATCAAGGTGGAAAAAGCGCTGGCCATCGGCGCGACCACGGACATCCTGTTCCCCCTGCAACAACAGCAGCAGATCGCAGAAGGCTTGCGCCTGGGCGGGGCCGATACGCAGTTCCAGCCGCTGGAATCGCCGCAGGGGCATGACGCGTTCCTGGTGGATATCGAGCGCTTCGGGCCGGCCGTACAAGGGTTTCTGGACTCCCTGTAGCCCAAAACAAGTGGGAGCGGCCTCCGGCGGACTGTAACGGCTAAAATGGCCGCACACCTTCCGCCGGATCCGCGCCATGACCCTCGACTTCCCCGGCCACGACAAACTGATCGCCTCGCTGGACGCGGCCGTCGTTCTGGGCGACGACCGCGCCATCACCGACGCCCTGCGCAAGACCCTGTGCGAAATGATCTGCGACCAGGACGTGGCCCTACCCGAATGCGTGCTGGAGCCCATCGCCGACCACTACGCGCGCCGCGAGCTCTACACCAGCCCCGAACACGGCTACAGCGTGGTGGCGATGACCTGGGGGCCCGGCCAGGGCACCAAGATCCACGACCATTCCGGCATGTGGTGCGTGGAAGGCGTCTGGAAGGGCCGGCTGGAAATCACCCAGTACGAACTGGCCGAGCGCGACGACGACCGCTACCGCTTCGTCGCAGCCGGCACCATCGAGGCCGGCACCGGCTCGGCCGGCAGCCTGATTCCGCCGCACGAGTACCACACCATCCGCAACCCCAGCGACAAGGCCATCGCCGTGTCGCTGCATGTCTACCAGCGCACCATGGTCCGCTGCGGGGTGTTCACGCCGACCGGCGACGACGCCGAATGGCAGAGCCGTGGCGAGCGCCTGCTGGGCACCGACCAGATCGTGCCGAGCTGATCGCCGGGCTGCATTGCAGCGGCTCTCGCTGAAATAGATCGTCGTCATCCCAGCAATTACGCTTTTGCCGCTCGGCGCCAATCCAATCTATCCAAACAGGCTACGGGCTCGCCGATCCGGCAAACCCGCAAGTCTCAGTGCCCTCCATCCGCGCTTATCTTGTCCAGGTCGATGCCCTGCGAGCGCAGGATGCCCACCGTGCGCAGCGCATAGAAAGCCAGGTAGGCGAAGCAGACCACGCCGACGATATAGCTCATCTGCATGCCGATCTTGTCCGCTGCCAGGCCCTGGAGCACGCTGATGACGCCGCCGCCCATGATCATCATGATCAGCAGGCTGCTGCCCTGGTTGGTGTGCTTGCCCAGTCCGGTGATCGACAGCGCGAAGATGCAGGGCCACATGGTGCTGCAGAACAGGCCGACGCTGATGAAGGCCACCGCGCTGGTCTTGCCGGTGGTGAACATGCCGATCAGCAACGCGGCGATGCCGCAGACCGCGAAATACAGCAGCATGCGCGCCGGGCTTCCACGGCTGGCCAGCGTGGCCAGGATCATCAAGGCGATGACGAATACATAGCCCAGGAACTGCGACACTTCGTGCCTGGCTATCGCATTGACCGCCAGGAACACGCCGAAGGCCAGGAACGGCAGGATCAGGGTCAGCAGGCGCTTGGCGCCAGCGCCGACATTGAAGGCTCCGGCGGCGCCGGTCCAGCGGCCGATCATCAGGCTGGCCCAGTACAGCGACACATAAGGCGCCACCGAGGAAGTGGAGATGCCCAGGCTTTCCTGCAGGTAGGCCGGCAGGTTGGCCACGGTGGAAACCTCCACGCCCACGTACACGAAGATCGCCAGCATGCCCAGCACCAGCTGCGGGTAGCCGAATGCCGAGGATTTATGCAGCAGCTTGCTGTTGTCCTGGGCTTCGGACTCGGTGACCTGGTCCAGGTCGATGCGGTCCGGCACCGAGGAGAACTTCAGGAACACGGCGACCAGGATGAACGCGATACCCAGCACCAGGTAAGGCGTCTTCACGCTTTCGATGCTGGCTTCGGTACCGCCGGCGGCGACGCTGCCGAAGATCGCCACACTGACCAGCAGCGGCCCGATGGTGGTGCCGAAGTTGTTGACGCCACCGGCCATGGTCAGCCGCTGCGAACCGGTGTGCGGGTCGCCCATGACGATCGCCAACGGATTGGCCGCGATCTGCTGCAGCGAGAAACCCAATCCCACGATGAACAGGCCAGACAACATCAGGTTGAACGAACCCAGATTGGCGGCAGGGTAGAAGAGCAAAGTGCCGATGGCGGAGATCACCAGTCCAAGCGCAATGCCGTTCTTGTAGCCGATGCGGTTCAGCACATCCATACCGATGAGCTTGGACACGAAGAAATAGATCAGAGAACCGACGGTATAGGCAACATAGAAAGCGAAGGAAACGTACTGGCTTTGGGCATGACTGAGATGGAATGCTGTCTTGAATACCGGGATCAGGATGTCGTTGCTGGCTGCAACGAATCCCCAGAAGAAAAATACCGTGATGAGTACGCCGAACTGCGACCAGCGGGTCTGTTGTGTGGCCATATTGTTGTTGTCTTCCCGGAAGGTTTGTAATGTCGGTCGGAGACGGCGTGAGAAACCCAGCGCAATGCAGCGCACCCGGCCGTGGCCCGACGCGCAATACTAGGCGATGTTGGAGTTCCGTTGCCGGCCGCCATGCAAGGCGCTGGCTGACAGCGCTGTCAAGATACCCAATACTCCCTGGAATGCATCCCGCGGTGCAGCATCCCGGCCTATCCGGACCCGCCCTTCCCACCCGACAACGCCGCCGCCATTGGGCAATCGCCGCGCACTCCGCTATACTTCGCGGCCGCGCCGAAGTGGCGGAATGGTAGACGCAGCGGACTCAAAATCCGCCGCCCTTAAAAGCGTGTGGGTTCGAGTCCCACCTTCGGCACCAAAAAAGGCTTAGCCGCGAGGCTGGGCCTTTTGTTTGAAGAGCCCGGCCGGATTTTTTTGCAACACGTAGGGGCGGAGCCTGTTTCCCTCTCAGCCTATTCAGAGATCCCCGATGTCGAAGGGGCGTTATTCGCGATAGCGGGCGATGCTGGCCCCTTTGTTTTTCGGGCTTCTGACCTGGCGTATAGATGTCTCTTTGACCGGCCCACTTCTGCAGGCATTCCTGGAATGGGGGTTTCCCCGCATCGCCTGTCTAGCCCTTTGCTGAAGACCTGCCATCCCGAGTGCAGCGAGGGATCCGCTTTGCTGATGGTAGAAACAGCTCCCTCGCTGCGCTCGGGATGACAACGACGAGGGGACCGACTCATTCAAAAAAAGCGTCGAAAAAAAACGACGCCAGAGTCACTTAGTCGGCAAGCGACTCGGACAGAGTTTTCTGCAATGACGATGAAATTTTCAGCCCTGAACAATTACGTCCGCACTGTTGAAGGCGAGGCGGCAACCGCATAGCGGCATGCGAAAATAAATTCGGCTCTCGCCTGCGCCTCATGGCTTCGAAAAATTCATCTTCTACGTCGTCTCGCATGAGCGAACAGCATCAAAGACCAGCCTCGCGCGAAAAAGAGAATCGACTGTAATTCGCGCTTTCAAAACAGGGAAACGAGCGCTGTCGAATCACAGTATCCGCTCCTTCTTTTCAGGCCTGCCTCACCGACAACAGAAAACGTTTTCAGTGCCGGATGGCGTTAGCGCTATCCAGAAAAACGCCAATTCCGTTCATTCTGTAAGTGATGGCACGTATGCGCCACCCTCCTTTATCTTTGCTAGATTGAGCTCGCGGCAACCAGCCACGACGAAAACGCATAGCCATTGAACGCATCCTCCGACAGCTCCAACCAAGGCAAAGCCGACAGCATCGGCTCGTTCCGTACCCGCTTACCCGTGGATCTCTGCAAGCGCGGCGAATTGCGCGTGGAGCGATTCCTGGACGCAGCCACCGAGGTGTTCACTGAAAACGGTTACCAGCATGCGCGCCTCAGCGAAATAGTCGCTCGGGCGGGCGGTTCGCTAGCCACCCTGTACCGAGTGTTCGGCGACAAGGAAGGGCTGGCGCACGCCATCATCCAGCGCAGGCTGGAGGATTTGAGCGCACGCTTGGAGGATCTGAACCTGTCCGGCCTACCCCCCGAGCAAGCTTTGCGTCAGGCGGCCGAACGTATCGCCGAGGGCATGGCCACCGCCGAATCGGTAGTGATACACCGTATCGTCATCGGCGAAGGCCAGTCCTTCCCGGACATGCGCGACTGGTTCTTCGATCACGCCGTGGCCGCGGTACGGAGCAGCCTGAGTGAATACTTCGAGCAGGAAGTCGCCGCCGGACGCCTGCAACTGGCATCGCCCACCATGGCCTCCAGCCAGTTCTTCATGATGCTGTTCGGCGACCTGGTGATCCGCGTTTCCAGCGGCAACCTGAAGCAGCCGGATCCCCAGGAACTGCGGGCCTACGCGCAGGCGGCGGTCGATCTGTTCCTGCATGGCGCCCTGCCTCGCTGACCGGTCCTTTGCGCCACGGCGCCACTCGCGCGACCCGAATCCGGATCACCTGCAGCGCACCCGCAACACCCATACGACGAAGGCCCAGTCTTTCCGGGTTTTATCCCGGATCGGCTGAGCCTTCTAGTCGGAGTTCGGCTTGATCTTGTCGATTTTCGCCTTTCTCCAACGGTTGCGACTGTATTCCCGCCGACGTTACCAGCGCGTCAAGAACAACCGCCGTTCGTCGGTACATTCTTCGGCGCATTCAAGGCCACCAACCGCGTCCGGTCATGGCATAGCGATCGGCGGCACGCTCGAAGGGATTGCGCACGCTGACGCCACCGCACGCCAAGTAAACAGGCAGGAACAAAGGCCCCATAACCATGTACTGGTAGACATGCGCACGTTCATGGTCGCCGATCTTGATACGCGGGTGGTCGCAGCGGCCGGCGCGATGCTCGTAGGTCAGGCATTCGGAATCCAGCGTGTCGCCGGTATGCAGGATGGTATTGCCGAAGGTGATCGCTCCGCCCGGCCCCCATGGCCAACGGTGGAAGACCAGCGCGGAATCCCGGCGGCTGAATTGAACGCTGGCGCCGAAAAGCAGGCCCACGCCTCCGCCGATCAGTCCGATCAGGGTGTTGGGCAGCGTCCACAGTATCCCGAGTACGCGCAACGCGGCCGAAGCGACCTTCCGCACCAGGCTTCAGTCCGCTTCCTGCGGCATCAGCAACCACAGGATCAGGTACACCAGGATGCCGGGAAACGCGGCCGAAGCGATCGACACGATCACGAACAGCGCACGCAGCAAGGTGGAGTTCCAACCGAAACGGTGTGCGATGCCGCCCATCACTCCGGCCAGCATGCGGTCGTTGAGCGAGCGGGCGAAAGGTTTTGCCTGGTCAGCCATTGCGATCTCCCGGAGTCGGTATTGCAAAAGTCTAACGCGTCGGCGCGGGTGCGGCCGCGCGGCGCAGTTTCTGCAGCTGGCCGCCGAACCAGGCCGAAGCATCCTGCTCCCTGCCCTGGCATTTCACCCGGTAGGCGCGCCCGCTCACGCTGCTTTCGCTGGCGGCGCGCTGGATGAACTGTTCGGCCGTATCGACTCTGTCCTTCTTCAGCAGGTAATCGTATTTGCGCTGCAGGTGAGCGCGCGCCTCGGCCGCGCCGTACCAGCTGCCGTTGCGCTGGAACTGGCAACCGGAATGCGACAGCGCATCCATCAGCTGTCCGATTTCCTTTTTTGCGGCCGGCGATGGTGCGGCCAAGGTCAAAGTGGAGGCCAGTAAGAGCGCGCAGAACAATAGTGCTTTCTGAAACATCATTTTCGTCCGTGTGAGAACCGTAGGAGCGACGTAAGTCGCGACTTACGTCGCTCCTACAAGTGTCCCCTCAGCGTGCGCGCTTGGCCAGCCATTCGTGGATGGCGGCAGGGACTTCGCGTTGGGCGCGGCTGGAAACATAGATACCTATATGGCCACCTTTGAAACTCAACTCGGTGTAGTCGTTCGTGCCCGCAAGCTTCTGCAGCGCACGCGACGCATCGGGCGGCACCAGATGATCCTGCTCGGCGAAAATATTGAGGATGGGCATGTCCACATAGCCCAGGTCCACCGGCTCGCCGTCGATTTCGATGCCACCGTTGACGAAGCCGTTGCCCTGGTAGAACTGCTTGATGAACTGGCGGAAGGCCTCGCCCGCCAGATCGGGCGAATCGAAGATCCATTTTTCCATGCGCAGAAAATCCTCGACCGCGTGCTTGTCGTCCAGGATGTCGATGAGGCCCACGTATTTCTGCAGGTGCAGGCGGAACGGCTTCAACATCAGGTAGCTGGAGTTCATCAGGTCCGCAGGCACGTTGCCTAGCGTGTCGACGAACAGGTCCACGTCCATGTTCTGCGTCCAGTTGGACAGCATGTTGTCCGGCGTATGGAAATCCACCGGCGTGACCATGGTGATCAGGTTCTTGACCTTCTCCGGGTGCAGCGAGGCGTAGCACAGCGAAAACGCCCCGCCCTGGCAGATGCCGAGCAGGTTGACTGCGTCCAGCCCGAAGCTACGGCGCAGATGGTCGACCGCACCGTCGATGAAACGGTTGATGTAGTCGTCCAGCATCAGGAAGCGGTCGGAGCGGTCCGGGTAGCCCCAGTCGATGATGTAGACGTCCTCTCCGCGCGCCAGCAGCCCCTTCACAAGCGAACGGTCGGACTGCAGGTCGACCATGTAGGGGCGGTTGACCAGCGCGTAGGCGATCAGCAACGGCACCCTGGCGGTAGGCGCCTGCTCGCCGACGAAGCGGTACAGCACCACCTTGCCGTCGCGCCATACTTCCTGTTTTTGGGTCGCCCCGTACTGGACATCGTCGACTTCCGGCAGGGTACGCAATCCCGCGGCAAGCTTCTGCTGCAGGATCATGGCTTCCAGCGCCAGCGCATCGGGCGTCAGGTTCAACGGTCCGTTCATTTACGTACCTTTTTGCCGGCATTCTTCTGCTTGCCGAGCGCGGGGCCGTCAGGAGTGTTGGCGGCGGCATAGCGCGCCACCCAATCCTTCATCGATACCACCCGGCCGTTCCCGGAGGGAGCCGAAGCGGCTTTGACGGCCGTCTTGGTCGAAACTGGCTGTTTGGCGGGCGCGTGCCTGGTCGCGGCAGCCTTGCGGCTGGGAGCGACCGCCTTCTTCGCGGCGGCTTTTTTGGGAATCTTCTTTCCGGGTACCTGCTGCTCGACGGTGGCGGGCTTTGCCGCCAGCTTGCGCGCGGCCGTTTTGCGCGGCGCGGTCCGTTTGCTCGCCGGCTTGCGCACCGGTTGCGGCTGGCGCGCGACCTTCTTGGGCAGCTTGCGGCGCGACTTGGCTTTGGCGGAAGCGGCGACGGGCTCGGGTGCGGGCACCCGGGGCGCCGGCGCTGCCCTGCGCTCGGCGGCAGGGCGCGCGCCAGCCGCGCCGGCGCGGCGCAAGGCGCGTTCCAGATCGGCGATCTTGCGGTGCGCCGAATCGATCTCGGTCCGGGTCGGCATGCCGAACAGGCCGGTCAAGTGCTCCACTTCAAGCTGGATGGCCGCGCGCAGGCGCATCTGCGCATTGGTCAGCGCGCCATAGACTTCGCGGAATTCGGCCGACAAGGCGATTTCGGCATACGCCTGCTCGGCCGAATCGATCCACAGGTCGAACAGCGCGCGCGCGCTGGTGAGCTGGCGGCCCGGCTCTTCGTGGGCGGTGAGCTTGTCCTCGAACACGTCGAAGGCGCGCTGCGCGCACTTCATCATCAGCGCATTGAATGCTTCGGTCTGGTGTTGGTAGTCCTGCTGCGCCAGCTGCAGCGCCTGCCAGCGCTCCTGGTGCTCGCGGTACTGTCCGAAAGCGGGCAAATGCTGCCAGTGCTGGGCCTGCTGCCGGAACCCCTCGAGATAGGGTTTGACCTGGTCCAGCCACTCGTCCAGCCCATGGGCGCCCTGCCCGCGCATGGCCTTGAACAGGTTTGGGAAAAGCATGTCCGGGAAAGGATTGTCCGCGTTGGCGCCCATCGCGCGGCGCCAGGCTTGGCCGATTTCGGAAGCGCTGTTGTCCTGGCCGGCGAATTGCGCCGCCACCTGCTGCATCTGCCCGAACCACTGGCTGGCCTGCTGGTTGAAGCGCGCGACCGCATCGTTGGCCTGGCTGGGCCCGCCGGGCATCAGTTGCGTCCACCAGTCCACCGCCTGCTGCCATTGGCTGGCCGGCTGTGCAGGAGCCGCAGCGCCCAGGCCGCCCTGCCGCATCGCCTGGCCCCAGGCGCTCCAGTACTGCCGCGCCATCGCTTCGAAATCGCCCGCGTTGCCGGGCCCGCCATTGAAACCGTTGCCGAACATTTCCAACCCTCCCAGGCTACTTTCCGATCATAGCAATCGGCGGTTTCCTACCGGTTATTTCTGAACGTTGCCGTCCTCAAAACGAACTCACTCGGCATGAATCCATGCGCTGACCCAGACCGGCTCCGACCTTCCCTCACCCGCCTTCGGCACCCTCTCCCGTAAACGGGAGAGGGGTTCGACCCCAAACTTTTCTGCCTGAATCGCGAGTATTCCCGGCTTGGTTCAAGGCTTGGGAATGCGTAGCGTCTTGCTGATCATCAGCGACCCGGATAGCGCGAACACCAGCACCAGCGGATGCAACAGCCACGGGCCAAGCCGAACCGAACCGAACCACACCGAATCCCCCAGGTTGCCGCTGGTCGCGGCAGCGGCAAGCAGGATCACCAGCAGCAGGCTGGTCGGAATGGGCGTGCCCTCGAAGTACTTCACCTTGTCGTCTTCCCCGGACAGCTGTTCGGCGGTGACGTTGTAGCGCGCCAGACGGCTGACCCCGCAGCACACGAAGTAGCTCAGCACCAGCCAGTCCCAACCGCCCTGCAACCCGCAGGCGTAGGCCAGCGCCGCCGGGGCGACGCCGAAGGAAATCACATCGGCCAGCGAGTCCAGTTCGCGGCCCAGCGTGGACGAGGACTTGCGCCAGCGCGCGATGCGTCCGTCCAGCGCATCGAATATGAAGGCCAGCGGGATCAGCGCCATGCCGGCCAGCAGGTCGCGCACCTGGCCTTCGTGCAGGTAGCGCATCGATGCGAACACCGCACCGGTGCCGCAGAAGGCATTGGCCAGGGTGAACCAGTCGGCCAGGTGGAAGTCGCGCAGCATGGAAAAATGGCGGGGCATCTCGTTCCTTCGTCCGTCGATGACGACAAGACTGCCAAAACCGGTGTTAAGACCGCAAGGCGGCAGCAAAGACCTGAGAGCGGCATCGCGGGAGCGGCGTCCCGCCGCGAGCTGTTAAGCCGCCAGGAAACCTCCGAACAATTCGTATGACAGATTGAAATGGCGCTCCACTGGCGCAAATTCAAAAGCTCGCGGCGGGACGCCGCTCCCACGTTCTGTGGCGATCAGGGCTGCGCTGGAATCGCGAATTGCCCCGCTTCCACCGCGCCAGCACCACGCGGCTTCGCTTCAATCACCGCATCCGAGGGGCGCCCGCCCTTGCCATCCAGCTGCGCGGACACCTGGTCCAGCGCGGCGTACACGTACGGGAGCACCGGCACATATCGCGCTCCGTAGGCAGGCAAGGCGAGGAAACCGTCGAAATGCTGCGCATGCCTGACCTGCCAGTAGCTGACCTCGCGCCCGGCGGCCTTGGATGCGGCCACATAAGGCGCGCTACTGAAAGCGGGCGGCACCAGCCCGTCGTCCAGGCCATGCACCACGACCACCGGCACGCCTTTGCGCGGTACCGTAGCCTGCGTTTGCGCCACGCCCTTGGCCAAGGCAGTGCCTGCGCCGGCATCCAGCAGTCCGCGCAGGCACTGCAATCCGGGCAGAGTGAAATCCGGCGCCGCCAGTTTGCCGTCGACGATGCCCACGCCGGCCCCGGGAGGAATGCCGCTGCCGTCGGCGAACCAGGCGTTGCGTTCGGCTTCGGTGGAGGCGCGTGCCGAGAAATCGGCATTCTGCGCGGCGAACGAATACCCGCAGGGATGTCCGCCGATGCCGGTGCGTGCATAGGCCGAGGCATAAGTCACGGCCACTGCGCGCCACAGGTCAAAGCCGACGCTCAACGCGCCGGCGGTCAACGCCTCATCGGTCCAGCCATGGCCACGCAGTTTTTCGTAAGCGTTTTTGGCCTGCGCCTGCGTATCGGCGCCGTCGATCAGTCCGGCGCTTTTCAATGCGGTGCAACGTGCGGTCCACAGCGGTTCGGCCTGCGCGCGCAACGGCGGCTGCGGCAGCGAATCGGCGGGCAGCCGCAACAGCGCGCAGGGCATCAGCAGGGCTGCTTCGGTGGTGTAGTCGTACAACGTGCGGCTGCCGGAACCGGGCATGTACACGTTCGGTTCGCCGGCGACCACCGCATCCAGCCAGTTCTCATCGGCGCCGTCGCCTGCCAGTTCGGCCGCACGCAGCACTGCGCCGCCGCCATTGGAAATACCGACCGCGATGACGCGCGTGTTGCCGAAGGTGAAAGGGCCTGCCTGCGGGAAGGCGCGGTCCAGCGATGCGAGCGCGAATTCGGCGGCCTGCTTCACGTGCCGGCCCCAATCGGCTTCCGGATTGTCGCCGGAATGCGCATGCTTGAAGGCCACCCCGGAGGCCCCGACCGGAACCTCCGGCTGAAACGCCAAGGCATCGCCATCGCCGCCGCGCGTTCCATCCAGACGCACACCGGTGCGCGTTTCCAGGTCGTAGTAGTCGGTGCCGGCGCCCTTGTCGGTGTAGGCAACCGCACAACCCTTCGGCAATGCCCACGCACCGGCCACGGCAATGGCCCCGTAAATGCCGCGCGAGCCGGACGAAGCGGTCACCACCACGCAGCGCTTGTCCAGGTCGAAGGCATCGGGCACCTGCGTCAGCACGCGGTGCGGCTGGCGTGCGCCAGGCACGGTGGCGAAAGCGGAGAATTCGCGCCCCGGCACGCTGGCCACGCTGCCGTAGACCTCGCCATAGCCGCCGGTCGGCGAAAGGTCGGCGATGCCGCGCCAGTTGTTCCAGATGGCGCGGCGGCGCAGCTCTTCGGCGGTCGGGTGGGCGGCGTCTGCGAACGCCGGCGGCGTCATCGCGCGCAACCCGGCTATTCCCAGCCCGGCGGTCAGCAGATCGTCGTTGTCGCGATGCGCGGTTTCCCGCTGAGGTTGGATCATCGCCGACGCCTCCTTGGCGCCACGGGCATGGGTGGTGCTGCAAGACGCGCCGATCAGGCAGGCCAGCAGCGCAGCAGCTGCGCGCAAAGACGGATTCCGGTTCATGCGCCCAAGCTACCCCGCCCTGCCACCGGCGTCATCGTACTTTGGTACCACGCTTCGGGTACCTCTATGCTGGTAGGGTCTGACCACCCCACCCGCGCCGTGCGCGTCGCCCCGGAACATCCCGCCCACATGCCCAAGCTGCTGATCGCCGACGACCACCCGCTGTTCCGCGCGGCGCTGCGCGGCGCCGCCGCCGATGCGGTGGCGCAGCTCTCGGTACTGGAGGCCGAGACGCTGGACGGGGTGCTGGTTGCGCTGGAGGCCAATCCCGACATCGACCTGGTGCTGCTCGACCTGCATATGCCCGGCAACCACGGGCTGGCCGGGTTGGCGGCGATCCGCGCGCAATACCCGGAAGTGGCGGTAGTGGTGGTCTCCGCCAACGACGATCCGCGCGTGGTCCGGCGCGCGCTGGACCATGGCGCCGCCGGCTATCTGCCGAAAAGCTCGGGACTGGACGAACTGCGCGATGCGATCCGCAGCGTGCTGGCCTGCGAGCAATGGTTGCCGTCCTCGCTGCGCGCGACCGTCGCGCGTTCGCAATCCTCGCAACACGACACCGAACTGGCCGCGCGCCTGGCCAGTCTTTCGCCGCAGCAGTTCCGCGTACTGACCCTGGTGGCCGAAGGCCTGTTGAACAAACAGATCGCCGACCGCCTGGACGTGCAGGAACGCACGGTGAAGGCGCACCTGACCGCGATCTTCGACCGCATGGGCGTACGCAACCGCACCCAGGCCGGCGTAGTGCTGCGGGAGCTGGAGCTCAGCGATCCGGCGCGGCAGATGGAAGGCTGATGGTGTCCGCCTCCAATTCCCGACCCACCCTGCGCCCCGCCTGCATGGCGGATGCGGCGGAAGTCACCCGCCTTTGCGTGGAATTGGGCTACCCGGCTTCGGTGGAAGACATGACCGCACGGCTGGGGGTGGTGCTTTCCGCGGGAGACCGCCAGGTGTTCGTCGTCGAAGACGGCACCAAGCTGTTGGGCTGGATCGGCGTCGAACTGCGCACCAGCCTGGAAACCGGACGCAAGGCGGAAATAGTCGGCCTGGTGGTGGATGCCCACGCACGGCGTTCGGGTACCGGCAGAAGGCTGGTGTCGGCGGCCGAGGACTGGGTGAGGCAACACGGTCTGGATGCGGTGATGGTGCGCTCCAATACCGTGCGCCTGGAATCGCACCCGTTCTATGAAGGCATCGGCTTCACGCGCAGGAAAAGCCAGCACGTTTATTTCAAGTTGCTGGAATAGATAACCCTGCAGCAAGCTTCGGGGTATTTTTCAGAGCAGAACCCCGCACGGTAGGGCGGGCACTGCCCGCCTGCTCTTTGGTCGCGATCCGGGAAAGCGGCGGGCAATGCCCGCCCTACCTTTTACGTCGCAAGCGGCCGGCGGGCTCAGACTCGCGAAAAGTTCCAGGAAACCATGCGTCCGTCGCGGTAAGGCATCACCCCATGGAACGCACGCGGGTCGTCGTCGAAGACCAGTGGCAGGAAATGCCGGTCCCCGTCCCACAGCGGCAATTGCATGATGTCCGCCACCGGTACCCATTCCAGCGTGCCCTCCGCGTTGCTGGCATGGGGCGTGCCGGAATACTGGGTGATTACGAACAGGAACCCCAACCAGTCCTCGCCGTTCTTGCCGAAGCCGGGCCAGCTGATTGTGCCGCGCAACGACAGCGCATCGCAGTCGATGCCGGCTTCCTCGTGGATCTCGCGGCGCATGCCGGCCACCACGTCTTCATCGCGCTCGATCTTGCCGCCCAGGCCGTTGTACTTGCCCAGGTGCTGGTCGTCGGGACGTGCGTTGCGGTGGATCAGCAGCACCTTGGAGCGATCGGGCGACAGCACATAGCCCAGAGTGGCGACGATGGGGGTATAGGGCATGGAGGATGGCGCATTGCGAAAGATGCGCATTGTAAAGCGATGTCGTAGGGCGGGCATTGCCCGCCGGCGCACCGCCGCACGTAGGAGCGACGTGAGTCGCGAAACAGCATCTCCTCTACCGCGATGCAAGAGCCGGCGGGCAGTGCCCGCCCTACGCGACGCCGCTGCTGGCGATCATGCGGTCCAGGACGGACTTCAGCGCCAAGGGGCGCACCGGTTTGGCCAGCAGCAGCAGGCCAGCTTCGTGCACGGCCGCGCGTACGGTTTCGGTCAGGTCCGCACTCAGAATCAAGCACGGCCGCACCCCGAAACGCTGCGCCAGACGCTGCGTCACCGCCACGCCGGTATCGCCCTGATCCAGATGGAAGTCGAACAGCCACAGATCCACTTCCGCTTCGGCCGAACGCTGCATCGCTTCGTCGCCATCCCTCGCCAGCAGCACCTGGCAACCCCAGCCCGCCAACACCCGTCGCAATGCTTCGAGGGATGCGGCATCGTTGTCCAGCGCCAGCACACGGCGGCCCACCAGTCCTTGCTTTGCGAAAGCCGGGGAAGCTTCGGCGTGCGAAGGCTGCGCCCGGGCCAGGGTCACGGCGAACACCGCCCCGTGCCCGGAACGGCTGCGCAGCGAAAGCGGAGCCTTCAACAGGTGCGCGATCCGGTCGGCGATGGAAAGCCCCAGCCCCAATCCCTGCCCGCTGGCGCTTTCGCCACGGCGGAACTCTTCGAAGATCGTCTTCTGATCGGCCAGCTCGATGCCCGGGCCGGTGTCGTGCACTTCGATGCGCGCGCCTCCTCCCGTGCGACGCACGCCCAACAGAATGCCGCCCGCCTGCGTGTACCGCACCGCATTGGCCAGGAAATTCTGCAGGATGCGGCGCAACAACTGCGGGTCGGTATGGACCCACATGCGCGTGGGCACGTGCGAGAAAGACAATCCGCGCTCGCCAGCCAGCGCACGGAACTCCGAAACCAGCGGCTCCAGCACTTCGGCCAAGGGAAAATCGCGCGGTTCCGGCACCAGCCCGCCGGCTTCCAGCCGCGACATGTCCAACAATCCGGTCAGCAGATCGGTGGTGGAATCCAGCGCGCCGCGGATCTGCTGCACCGATTCGCGCTGGCTGCTCTCGGGCAGCTGTTGCGAAAGCGCATCGGTGAACAGGTGCGCGGCGTGCAAGGGCTGCAGCAGATCGTGGCCGATGGCGGTAAGGAAGCGGCTTTTCGCATCGTTGGCGTGCTCGGCCTCGCGCTTGGCGGTTTCCAGCAAGGCGGTGCGGTCGATGACGCGCTGTTCCAGGGTTTCGTTGGCCTGCTTCAAGCTGCGCTCGGCCTGGCGCGAGGCGGTGACATCGGTATAGGTGGCGACGAAACCGCCGCCGGGCATCGGATTGCCGCGGATCTCGACGATGCTTCCGTCCGGGAACACGCGTTCGGTCAGATGCGCCGTGCCGGCACGCATGAAAGCGATGCGCCGTTGCAATGCGCCCTCGTCCGAGCCGCGATGCGGCATGCGCTGCAAGGCCCAGCGGGTCAGATCGGCGATGGGCCGGCCCACCTGCAGCAGTTCCTCCGGGAAACCGAACAATTCCACGTAGCGGCGATTCCACGCTACCAACCGCTGCTCGCGGTCGACCACGCTGATCCCCTGGCTCATGTTCTGCAACGCGGCCTCCAGCACCTGCTGGTTGAAGCGCAGATCCTGGGAAACCTCGCCGACGATGGCGGCCACCGCATCCAGCTCCCCGCTTTCGCGCCGCGCCGCATTCAGCAGCAGGCGCGCCGACGCCGAGCCGAGCACCGCGGAGAGTTCGCGTTCCATCCGCGATTCGGTCGATGCGGGCACCGGGCCCTGCGCAGGCGCGTCTTGCAGCAGTTGCTCGACCCGCTCGCGCGCCAGGAATCGCAAGCCCGCATCGCGCAGCGCCTGCCGGTCCAGATTGCGGCCGTAGTGATGCGGCGTTTCCCGCCGCCAGGCGGTCGCAAGCAACGTGGCGGCGATGCCCGCGAACAAGCTGACGCCGACCGCGCGGCCCAGCGGACTCCATCCGGTCAGCCCGAACAATCCTTGCGGCGAAAGCCAGGCCTGCCCGAACGGCCCGGACCGCATCCATGCCGGTTCATCGCCCAACGATGCCGCTACCATCGGCATCAACATCACCCACGCCCATACCGAGAAACCGGCGACGATGCCGATGATGGCCGCGCGCGGCGGCGTTTGCGGCCGCCACACCGCGAATCCCAGTGCCGGCGCCAGCGTGCCCAGCGCCGAGAACGAAACCGCGCCGATGTCGGCCAACGCATCGTTGCCGCTGTTGAAACGGCTGTAGGCCCAGGCCAGCAGCATGATCACCAGGATGCCGCCGCGGCGCAGCAGCAACAGATCGCCGCGGCGGTCGCCGCCTTTGTCGCGCGACCACGCGCCACGCAGCAGGCCAGGCGCGAACCAGTGGTTGCCGATCATCAGACTGAGCGTCAGCGTGCTGACCACCACCATACCGGTGGCCGCGCTCAATCCGCCCAGGAACGCGAACAGCGCTACTCCTTCGTGCCCCTGCGAAAACGGCAACGCCAGCGCATACATGTCCGAAGGCACGCTGTCGCCCAACAAGGCGGTGCCGGCGCGCGCCAGCGGCAATGCCGGCAACGCGATCAGGATCAGATACAGGGGGAATTGCCAGCGCGCGGTGCGCACATCGCGATCGTCGCGGCACTCCACCACCCCCACGTGGAACTGATGCGGAAGGATGAACATCGCCAGTGCGCCCAACAGCACCAGCGGCGCGAAACCGCCGACAGGTTCCGACGGGACAATCTGCGACGCGGCGGCCGGCATCGCCTTCAACCCGAACCACACGAAGGCGCCCAGCGCCAGCATCGCCACCAGCTTGAACAGCGACTCGAACGCCATCGCCAGCACCAGGCCGCGGTTGTGTTCGGCGGCGCTGGCGCGGCGCGTACCGAACAGCATCGCGAACAGGGCCATGGCCAACGCGACGTACAGCGCGCTGTCGCGCCATACCGGCGCCACCGCTGCGGCGTCGCCCGCATCCACGGTCAAGGTGGCGAAACTCATGGCGATGGCCTTGAGCTGCAACGCTATGTAGGGAATTAGGCCCAGCGCCGCGACCAGGGTCACCGTGGCCGCCAGCCATGCGTCCTTGCCCAGGCGCGTGGCGATGAGATCGGCCAGCGAAGTGGCGTTGGACTCGCGCGCCAGCTTCACCAGACGGATCATGAAGGCCACGGCCAGTGCGTAGAACAGGATCGCGCCCAGGAACGTCGGCGGCAGCGGCCAGCCATAGCGCGCCGCTTGCGTCACCGTGCCGTAGAACGTCCATGAAGTGCAATGCACCGCCAGCGACAGCGAGTACACGTGCCGCCAGTGGCGCGCGAACAGCGCAGGGTGCCGTTCGCCATACAGCGCCGTGCCGAACATCAGACCAAGCCAGGCCAGGCTGGCCAGCGCCACCACCCAGAAACTCAGCATGCGGCGAAACGATCAGTTGGCATGGACATTCCCTCTTGGCGAACCACATGCAAGCCGGCGATCCGCTTGCCGCCTTGTAGAGCCGAGCTTGCTCGGCTGCCCCTGATCGCCCCAGGTCAGCCGAGCAATCTCGGCTCTACGAAGTCCATGCAGCATAACGCAGCAACGGCGGGCTTTCGCCCGCCGTTGCGTTCCCTTCCCCAAACCGGAGCGTCGATCAGAAATCGTAGCGAGCGGTCAGCGAATACTGGCGCGGCGCACCATAGAAACCGGTCAACACGCCCAGTGCCGTATTCAGGTTATAGCCGGTGGTGCGGTATTCCTCGTCGGCCAGATTGCTTCCCTGCAATGAGAAGGACCACGTATCGTTGACCTTCCAGATCACGCCAGCGCTCACCAGACCATAACCGTCCTGCTTGATCACCGGACTCAGGTCGGTGGTCGGCCATACTTCGGACTGGTAGGAATAACCCACGCGCGCGGATAGATTGCCGCCATTGGCCAGATCGGTACGGTATTCGACATTGATCGCTCCCGAAAACTCGGGCGCATTGGTGAAACGCTGGCTATCGGCTACGTTGACGCCGCCAGTGATGAACTCGTCGTACTTGGCGTCCAGCCAGGCCAGATTGCCGCTGATCAGCCAATGCTGGCTGGGCAGCCATTGGTATTCGACCTCCGCGCCGTTGACCGTGCCCTTGCCCGCATTGGTGAAGTCGCCGAAGAATTGCGGATTGCCGTTCTGGTCGATGAACTGGGTGAACACCGACAGCTGGATGTCCTTGTAGACATTGTGGAACGCGGCCAGATTCAGGAACAGGCGCTGGTCGAAGAAGCTCATCTTGCTGCCCACTTCGAAGCTGTCGACGCTCTCGTCGTCGAACGGCTCGCCCGAACGCGGCACCGCCGTGGTGTTGGCGCGGATGTTGTAGCCGCCGGATTTGAAGCCGCGCGAGGCCAGGCCGTAGAGCATGATGTCCGGCGTGATCTGGTAGTCCAGCGAGATCTTCGGAGAGACGTTCTTGAAGTTGACGGTCTTGTCGAAATTGGCCGCCACCACGCCGTTGGGAACGGTGAAAGTAGCGTTTGTGTAGCCGCGGTTAAGGGCGACGGCGTGCTTGTCTTCGTCCGTGTAGCGCGCGCCCACATCCAGTTTCAGCTTGGCGGTGAGGTCGAAGGTCCAATCGGTGTATACAGCGAAACTCTTGGTGTTCACCACGCCCTGGGTGTCGCCGAAACTCAGGTTGAAGAAGTTGTTCAGCACCTGCCCGCCGGCATCGCCGTCGAAAGCGTAGATGCCCGTTACCCCGCGCGCGCGGCCGCCGGCGTCGTAATTGACCTGCAGCTCGTTGCTGACCTGGCTGTCGCTGTAGAAAGCCTTGACGTCGGCGATCGGCGCGGGCGTGGTGTCGAAATCGATATTCGTCTCGGTGTCGGACTCACGCTTGGCGATCACGTACTTGAAAGCCCAGTTCTCGTTCGGCCGCCAATTGACGGTGGCCGATGCGCCTTTCATCACAGTGTCGTTGATGTTCTTCATACCGCTGCGGATGTCGTAGCGGTCGTCCATGGGCGGGAAAGCCCCGTAAGCAGGAAACAGGAGGGCATTGAAGCGGTTGGGCGCCAGCATCTTCGCGCCGCGTACGCCGGACTGGTCGTCCATCCAGTCGAACGCGAACTGGATGTCCAGATCGTCGTCCACATAGGCGCCCAGCTGGAAACGTGCCGCGTTGATTTCCTTGTCGCTGACCTCCTGCCCGGTGTAAAGGTTCTCGCCGAAGCCGTCGCGGTTCATGCTGGCCACCGACACGCGGCCGCGCAGGCCGCTGTCCGGGCCGCCGATGGAGCCGCCGAGGGCGGCTTTGGCGTCGAGCTGGTTGTAGTTGCCCACGGTGATCTGGGCGAAGCCCGTAGTCTCCTGCGGCAATCCGCGCGAAATGTATTTGATCGCACCGCCGATGGTGTTCTTGCCGTACAGCGTGCCCTGCGGTCCGCGCAGCACTTCGATGCGGCCCACGTCGAACACGTCCAGCAACGCGCCCTGCGGACGCGCGATGTACACGTCGTCCAGGTAGATGCCCACGCCCGGATCCACACCCCACAGCGGGTCGGCCTGGCCGACGCCGCGGATATAGGCGGTCGCGGTGCTGCTGGAACCGCGCGCGGCATAAATCGTCAGGTTGGGCACCTGCGCGTCCAGATCGCCGATGTCCTGGATATTCAACTTGTCCAGCGTTTCGGGAGTGAAGGCGGTGACCGCTACCGGCACGTCCTGCAGGGTCTCTTCGCGCTTGCGCGCCGTTACCGTGATCTTGTCCAGCGTGGTGGCCTCGCTGGCGGCTTCGGCCGCCGGCGCCGCTTCCTGCGCCCATGCCGATGGCGCCAGCAAGATGCAGCCGATGGCCAGACTCAGATGTTTACGCTTCATGTGATTCCCCTCTCCCGGGTACGACGTGGCGGACCGATACGGCCGATTCGCAGGCAAGGCTAGAGACTTGGGCGGTGCCGCAACACTTGTACCTTCGTACAGTGGGGAGGAAAGGCATAGCTGCGGATACTCGCGTCCACTTGCCGACCGGGCATGCGCCGGGGTGCCGGCATGCTTTACGAGGAGTAGGGATGTCGTTCCTGATCGTGCTGGCCGCGTTGTGCTTCCTGATGTTCGTGGCCTACCGCGGCTACAGCGTGATCCTGTTCGCGCCCGTGGCCGCGCTGGGCGCGGTGCTGCTGACCGATCCTGCGCTGGTCGCGCCCATGTTCACCGGCTTGTTCATGGACAAGATGGTGGGCTTCCTGAAGCTGTATTTCCCCGTGTTCCTGCTGGGAGCGGTGTTCGGCAAACTCATCGAGATCTCCGGCTTCTCAAAATCCATCGTGGCCGCGACCATCAAGGTCGTCGGCGCGCAGCGCGCCATGCTGTCCATCGTGCTGGTGTGCGCGCTGCTGACCTACGGCGGGGTTTCCCTGTTCGTGGTGGTGTTCGCGGTCTATCCGTTCGCTGCCGAGCTTTTCCGCCAGAGCGACATCCCCAAGCGGCTGGTACCGGGCACGATCGCCCTCGGCGCGTTCACCTTCACCATGGATGCGCTGCCGGGCACGCCGCAGATCCAGAACATCATCCCCGCTTCGTTTTTCGGCACGACCGGCTGGGCCGCGCCCATGCTGGGCACGCTGGGCGGGGTATTCATCCTGATCCTGGGCATGAGCTATCTGGAATGGCGTCGCCGCGCGGCGCTGCGGGCGGGCGAAGGCTACGGCAGCGAGCTGCGCAACGAACCGGAAGCCTTCCGCGGCGACAAACTCGCCCATCCGCTGATCGCCATCCTGCCGCTGGTGCTGGTGGGCGTGGCCAATTTCGCCTTCACCAAGCTGATCCCGGGTTTCTACGGCCAAAGCCAGTCTTTCGTTCCCGCGGTGATCGGCAATCCGGCGCCGGTGGTGCAGGAAGTGGCCAAGGTCGCGGCGATCTGGGCGGTTCAGGGCGCGCTGCTGGTGGGGATAGCGGCGGTCATCGCGTTCGCCTGGAAACCGGTGATGGCCAGTTTCGCCGAAGGCACCAAATCGGCCATCGGCGGCGCTTTGCTGGCCTCCATGAACACGGCTTCCGAGTACGGCTTCGGCGCCGTCATCGCCGCGCTGCCCGGGTTCCTGGTCGTGGCCGATACGCTGAAGGCCATTCCCAATCCGCTGGTGAACGAAGCGGTTTCGGTCACCGCGCTCGCCGGCATCACCGGTTCGGCTTCCGGCGGCATGAGCATTGCGCTGGCGGCCATGGCCGACAGTTTCATCGCCAACGCCAATGCCGCCGGCATACCGATGGACGTATTGCACCGGGTGGCGTCCATGGCCTCCGGCGGCATGGACACCCTGCCCCACAACGGTGCGGTGATCACCCTGCTCGCCGTCACCGGACTGACGCATCGGCAGTCCTACAAGGACATATTCGCCATCACCCTGATCAAGACCATGGCGGTGTTCTTCGTGATCGGCCTGTACTACGCCACAGGCCTGGTCTGAAGCTGTTTTGCCGGGACATCCCCGCTCCATTCCGGGCCTGTGCGCTGCGTCCCAGTCGCAAGCGCCGGCTGCCTTGATACTCTCCGCGGTGATTTGAAAGCACTGGGGAATGGGGATGGTCAAACGAGTTTCTGTTTTGCGCGGTGGCGCGCGCGCAAGCGCGAATCCGTACATTCGCACTGCGGTCGGCGAACCCGCCGAACCCATATCGCGTCTGGCGCGTAACGCCAGCCCGACTGCGCGGCAGCTCGCGCAGGTCAAGGCCAGGCACGCCAGCCTGTACGGCTATCGCGGGCAACGCGTGCCGATGGCGGACAAATCGCTGCCCGCGGAAACTCCGGCTTCCACGGCATACGAAACCGGACAGCCCGGCGGCCGCACGATGGCCGGCTGGTCGGCGCCTACGCTGATGACACTGGCCAAGGCGCCGTTCGCGGTACGTGCGCTCAACAACATGAGCTACGGCGCCACTCCCACGACGATCGCCGAATTCAACGCACTGGGCAGCACCGATGCGCAGCGCCTGGCCAACTGGGTGGACTGGCAGCTGGACTGGGCCAACATCAACGATGCGGCGGTGGATCAACGACTGACTGCCGCCGGCTACACCACGCTGGGCAAAAGCCTCGAACAGTTGTGGAACGACCACGTCAAGGCCGACCCTGTCCACGAGATCCGCATGCGCCCGGCCTGGGAAGTGCAGCGCGCCTCGTACGTGCGCGCCGCCTATTCCCGGCGTCAGCTGCGCGAGGTGCTGGTCAATTTCTGGCATGCGCACTTCAACGTGATGGGCACGGACTTCAGCGTCGGGCCGGTGTTCGTGCACTACGACCGCGACGTGATCCGCGCCAACGCCACCGGCAACTTCCGCACCATGCTGGAAGCGGTGGCCAAGAGCACATCGATGCTCTACTTCCTGGACAATCTCAACAACTCGCGTTCGGGCCCCAACGAGAACTACGCGCGCGAGCTGCTGGAACTGCATACGCTGGGCGCGGAAAACTACCTGGGCTTCATGGATCCGTTCCAGGTGCCGCCGTGTCCGGAGGATCCCGCCTATCCGATCGGCTACACCGACATCGACGTGTACGAGACCTCGGCCGCGTTCACCGGCTGGTCGGCCAAGAACGGGCACTGGCAGTTCCCCACCGAGAACGACGGCACCTTCGTCTACCGCCAGTCCTGGCACGATGCCGGCCCCAAGTTCCTGCTCGGCATGATGGTCTACCCCGAGCAGCCCGCGCTCAAGGACGGGCAGGACGTGTTGAACCGTCTGGCCAGCCACCCGCGCGTGGCCAAGTTCATCTGCAAGAAGCTGATCCGGCGTTTCATCAACGACACGCCTTCGCAAAAACTGATCGACAGCGCCGCGGCGATCTTCCGCGCCAACTGGCAGAACCCCAGGCAGATCGAAATCACCCTGCGGCATATCCTGACTTCGGACGACATGATCAACAGCTGGGGCCAGAAGAACCGGCGTCCGTTCGAGGCCACGGTCGCGGCGATGCGCGCGCTCGGGCAGGACTGGACGCTGCGGCTGGACCACGGCAAGAGCGACGAATTCATGTGGCGCGCCGGCTTCACCGGCAATGTCGCCTACAACTGGCCGGCGCCCAATGGCTACCCGGATACCGCGGTGGCGTGGTCGGGTTCCAATTCCTATGCCATGACCTGGAAGCTGATCAACTGGCTGACCGAAGCCAGCGATGCCAGCGTACCGCTCAGCCCCATTCTGGCCACGACCCGCTCCAACGTCGCTACCTGGACGGCCAACAATCTGGTCGATTTCTGGTCGGTCCGGATCCTGGGCTATGCGTTGCCTGCGGCGCGGCGGCAGGTGCTGGTGAATTTCATGGCCCAGAACGGCAATCCGGCCAGCGACGTGATCGCCGACACCGATACCTGGGCGGCCAGCGATCTGAAGAAACACTACAACCAGCAACGCCTGCGCAGCATGGTGTCGCTGATCCTGCTTACCCCCGAATTCCTGAGCCGCTGAGGACACTCCCATGAGCGACTACACCCTCACCCGCCGGGAATTCTTCAAGGGCTGCTGCAGCGCCGCCGTGATCAGCGGCGTAGGCGGTTCGCTGATGTACGCCGACGAAGCATTCGCGGCGGCCAACGAATACGACACGGTGGTGCACCTGTTCCTGCGCGGCGGCATGGATGGTTTGAACCTGGTGGTTCCGGTCGACGGCGTGGACCGCACCTTCTACGAAGAAGCGCGGCCCAGCCTGAAGATAGACGCCACCGGCACGTATGGCGCATTGCCGCTGACCTTGAGCACCGGCGCGGCCACCGGCTTCGGATTGCACCCTTCGGCTACCGGTCTGCGCGATCTGTGGAACGACGGCAGGATGGCCATCGTGCACGCCTGCGGCATGGCCACCACGGTCACCCGCAGCCACTTCGACGCGCAGCTGTACATCGACCTGGGCACGCCAGGCAAGTACGGTTCCCCCAGCGGCTGGATGACACGCGCCTGGCAAAGCCGCCCAGCCAACACGCCGGCGGCCACCATGCCCGCGCTGGGCGTTTCCGGCACGCAACCGGCGGGGCTGATGGGCGCCACCGATTCGCTGACCATGAGCAATCCGTCGGATTTCCAACTCAATGCCGGCGCCTATGCCTGGCAGAAGATACGCGCCGATTCGCCGGCGGGATTCCGCGGCATGAACGAAACCCTGGCCGATCTGTGGACCGGCCAGACCGGCATGGAGATCAACGGCCGCCGCGCGGACCTGGCGTTGAAGACCATCGGTCAGCAACCCTTCGCTTCCCTGCCTGCCAGCTGGCCGACCGGCGGCTTCGCCGAGCAGTTGTGGACCATCGCCCAGAGCATCCGCTTCAATCTTGGCCTGCGCTACGCCACTCTGGATCTGGGCGGCTGGGACACGCACGAAGGCCAGGGCACGGCGGGCAGCGGCTACAACTATTATCAGAACAAGATCAACGAGCTGTCCGCCGCGCTCGCCGCCTTCTACAGCGAGCTCAACGCCACCGGGCAGATGTCGCGGGTCACGGTGATCGTGCAATCGGAATTCGGCCGCCGCGTGCGCGCCAATGCCAACGGCGGCACCGATCACGGCTACGGCAATCCGATGCTGGTGCTGGGCGGCGCGGTGAACGGCCGAAGGTTCTACGGCACCTGGCCCGGTCTCAACCCGGAAATCCTCTCCCCCACCTTCGGCGACGTACCGGTGACCACCGACTACCGCCGCGTGGTTTCGGAAATCATGATCCGGCGCATGGCCAACCCCAATCTCAGCACGATATTCCCGGGCTACACCGGTTATTCGCCTTTGGGCATCGTGCAGGGTACCGACCTGACTCCCAAGATCGATGAGGCGGCGACGCTGGCTTCCGTTCCTCCCACGGCCGCCAGCGCCGCCACGCAGGCGGCCGCGAATACACAGCCGTCGCGAGCGCCCACACCCGAGTGGCAGCAGCGTGGACCGGTGGATCGCACACTGACCCGTCGCGAGCGATAGCATGGTAGGTCGGGGCTACGCCCCCGACGCTCGGACACTCCGAGACTGCATTCGAGCCGTGCAAAACTGACCGCAGGAGCCGCCCTGCCAATGATGCAGGGCGGTACCCGCTCCTCCTCGCCATCACCAGGTGATACGCAACCCCACATTGCCTTCGACGGTCTTGCGCTCCCTGTCCTCATCGCCCGCATCGGTGGTGTAGTCCAACACCACATAAGCGCTGATATTGGCGTTGAATTGCGCGACCAGACCCGCACCCAGCTCCACCGCATCGAACTGCTGGTCGGTCTCGACGATGTCGGTGTCGAAAAGCAAGCGATCCTCGCCGCTGAAACCGCGCAGGTAGTTGAGTTTCAGATAAGGCTGCAGCAGGCCGGCCGAAGTGCTGTAGTCGGCCGACAAGCGCAGGCCGATGCGTCCGGTCAGCGCGTCGTCGGAATCGAAATCCACGCTGGCGAAATCGTCCTGTTGCCGGTCCAACGACACATGCTGCCAGACCAGTTGCGCCTGCGGCTCCAGCGACCAGCGCGAACCCTCGCCCCAACGCATCGGATAACCCACTTCCAGCGACGCGGTCACCCCATCGCCCTCCAGATCGATGCCGATGCCGCGCGAGGAAGTCGCCTCGCCGTCGTAACGGCTGGCCACGATCACCGCATCCAGATACGCGCCGCGGGCGCCGATGCGCGTCCAGGACAGGCCCAGATGGGTATCGTCGAGACGGGTCTCGCCCACGGTCAGATTGTTCCAACCCAAAGCGAAACCGCGCACGTCGCCATCGGCGCGCGTGCGGCCCACGAACAGGCCGAAGTGATCGCGCCGCCCGTCGTCGCCTTCGCGGGCGAACAGCTCCACGCCGGCCTGCACGCCCCACAAGCTTCCATCGAACGTCGGCGCCACCGTGCCCGTCCAACTCTGCTCGGTGTTCTGGCCGATCACGCGACCCCAGGCCGAACGTAGCGCTCCTTCGCTATCCAACAACGTCTGCTCGCCCTGGCGTTCGTGGAAAGTGCCCAGCGTGGCCAGCCCCAGTTGATGGACGATGGGCGGCACCACGGCGTAGGTCGGCGCTTCCACCCGGTATAGCGGAATGACCGTGCCGGTCGCGGGAGTGGCGCCGGGCGTGGGCGGAGTCGGTAGCACCGGTGGCGGCTCGGGACTTGGCGTGGGCAGCGGTGCGGGATCTTCCGGTACCGGCGGAAGCGGCGGTGGCGGCGCCGGTGGTTCGGCCGGCGGTGGCGCCGTGGGTGGAGCCGGCGGCGGCGCGGGCGGCACCTCGGGATCCGGATTGTCCGGCACCTCCGGTGGAGGCGGAGGCGGCAATGTCGGCGGTGGCGGCGCGGGCGGTTCCGGCGGCGTGGGCGGCACCGGGGGTGGTGTCGGCTCAAGGGGATCGGGAGCCGGTGCGGGTGTTGGCGGCGGCGATGCCGGTGGCGCCACCAGCGTCGAGCGCAGGTACCAGTTTTCGGAAGTGCCGTCGGAGACGCCACCCTTGAAAAGGAAATATTCGAACGCCCCCGCTGCCACCGGCCCCATCAACGCGAAAGCGCTGCTGCTGGAACTGGCGCCATTGATGGCCTGGATCACCATGATGCCGTCGAGCAGCGTCGAGCCGCCGCTGCCGTTGAGGTTGATGATCTCCAACCCCGTAGTGCCGCTGGCGGTGCCGCCGGAAATCACCAGCCTGTCGGAGGGAGAACTGTCGTCGCCCAGTTGCGTCTGCAGAAACAACGCCGCGTTGTTGCCGACGTAATTGCCCACGATGGTGAAAGTATCGGTGGCGCTGGCCGCGCCATTGGTCAGGTCGATGCGGCCAGCATTGTTGACGGTGGCCATTTGTCCGGCACCTAAAGCCATGATGGACGCATTGGCTCCGTTACCGGCGAACAGCGTGCTGCTGGCATCGACGTTCAGCACGCCGGTGCCGCTGGCCGCGTCGCCCAGCACCAGATTGCCGTCGAAGGTCAGTTCGGTATCGTTGCCCGCATTGATGGTTTCCCAATTGCCGAACCGCGCCACGCCGCCGCTGGTGACGTTGGCGAAGGACAGGCTGTCCACGCCGTTGCCGCCGCTGAGCGAAGGCGTCGCGCCCAGGTGGGACTGGTTCAAGTTGCGCAGCGTGGCCGTATCGGTGCCTTCGCCCAGATCGATCGCGCCATGGATGACGCCGCCGCCCGCC
This sequence comes from Pseudoxanthomonas sacheonensis, assembly GCF_010093305.1. Taxonomy (GTDB): domain Bacteria; phylum Pseudomonadota; class Gammaproteobacteria; order Xanthomonadales; family Xanthomonadaceae; genus Pseudoxanthomonas_A; species Pseudoxanthomonas_A sacheonensis. Next base: position 134,796 of record NZ_PDWS01000011.1, read on the forward strand.
CATTCGAAGGTATCGTCGCCCGCGCTGACACGCACTTCGCCGCGCACCGTACCGCCAGTGACGGTGATGCTGTCGTTGCCGCCGCTGACGCTGATGTTGCCGCCGATGTAACCGTTGGACAGCCGGATGGTGTCGTTGCCGAAACCGGTGACCAGATTGCCGTCGATGGTGCCGCCGGACATGTCGAAGACATTGTCGTCCAGCTTCATGTCCACCCGGCCGATGCGGCCGCCGGTCATGGTCGCGCGGTCGCCGTCTTCGAACGCACCGACGATGCGGCCACCGCTCATGGTGAAGGTATCGAGATTGTCGCCTTGCAGCAAAGCTCCGAGCTGTCCACCGCTCATCACGAACGTATCGATGCCGCTGCCCTGCTGCACCGTGCCGGTGACCGTTCCCGTACCGCTTATTTCGAAACGGTCCGCACCATCGCCCTGGTTCACCGCACTCAACTGGCCAGCGCTGATGATCAGCGTATCGTCGCCGGCGCCTTGCGCCACCGCCCCGCTGATGGAACCGCCCAGCATTTCGATGCGGTCGTTGCCCGCGCCCGAGGTAACCCCGCCAGTGGCGCCGCTGATGGTGCCGCGATTGATCAGAGTGCTGCCCGCGCTTCCATTGAACAGCACGCCGGTCCCTGCCTGGCTGGTGATCGAACCATCGTTGACCAACGTGTTCGTGCTACCGGCGGCGCCGTCGACGCGGATACCGGACGAGCCGGCGCCGCTGACGGTGATCATGCCGTTGTTGGTCAGCGTGTTGCCGTTGCCGTTGAGAGACAGCATGCCGTTCGCATTCGCACCGGTGGTGACGATGCTGCCGCCGACTCCATTGGTGAGTGTGTTGTTGCTGCCATTGCTCTGGATGCCGTCCGACGCGCCGCCTGCAGTGGCGATGGCACCGGTATTGACGACGGTATTGCCGCTGCCTTCGGCAAAGAGGGCGTCGAAGGTATCGGCGGCACTCAAATCGATGCCGCCGTCGTTGTTCACCTGGCTCTGGTCGCGCACCTGCACACCCGGGCCTGCCGCGATCTGCAAGGTGGCGCCATCGACGATGTTGACCGTGACGCCGGTGCTGCCCGCCACCGCCAGCACGCCGGTGGTCTGCGGATTGGGAACGCTGGCGTCGCAAGTGACCGTCTGTCCCGAAACCGGCGCTGCGGAGTCGCAGCCTGCGTATGCGGAGAACGCCATAGCGCTTCCCAAGCCGCCGACGATGCCGGCACGCGCGCAATGCAGCACCAGGGCGATGCAGGAAGACAAATGGTGTGGCTTCGAAGTGGCCATGGCGGCGTCCCCAAGTTCGATGAACCCGCCCACCAGGCGCGGCGGGCATCCAGCTACGCGTCTCGCACTGCAACGACGACAACCTTGGATACCTCGGCCAACCTTGCCGAGCCGCATCCCTTGCTCAACCTTAATTAAACCAGAAATTATTCGAGCACAAGTGACGATGTCGGCGACAAGTCCGATTTGCGCAGCTCATCCGCGCAAATTTCACTCGGCGTTGATTTTCTTGAATACGCCATACGGAATTCGGATCACCATTCGTATAGAACGCCGGTCGCACTGAGCAGCGGGTTCCGCGACTCGCATCGATCGAATCTCAGTCCATCGCACCCATTCTTCTGGCGATGATCGCTGCACCGGCCTTTTGCCGCTTCCTTTCCGGCTCATCCTCTACATTGCCGCTGCATGCGTTGGCCGATGCGCCTGCGGCACCGCGTTGATTGAAGTTAAGCCTGTGATGGACGCTGGTTGGGAGGGGGGAGATCCGCAGTGCAGGCATGCGGGGCGCGCGGCGTGCGGGATGCGCATGGCACGCGCCCTTCCCCTCAACATGCGCGGAGGATCTTCGCATGACTCATGCACTCGGGCGCGTCGTCGCCGACGGACGTACTTTCACCCACAGCAGCGGACTCGACCTGACTCCCGGCCCCGGTCCGCTGGGCACGCCGCGGTTCGTATTCCTGCACTTCGATTCGGTAGTGCTCAATGGCGGCGCGCGTCTGGAGGTGGCGCTGGGCTACGACACCGATGTGTTCACCTCCGCTTCCGGCAGCGACTTCTGGTCGCGACCGGTCAATGCGATCAACACTCCGATCACCATGCGCATCGTCGGCGGCACCGGCAGCGCGCGTCTGCTCGAATTCGGCAGCGGCGAGCCCACCGAAACTTCCAATCCACCGGGCACTTCGACCGGTAGCCGGTCCAATCCCGATCCGTTCTTGAACAGCAATCCGTATCAGGAGCCGATCTACGAGACGCGATTGAAATGCCACCCTACCTTCGAATGGCGCAATGCGCGCTGTTCGTTGCCGACCGTGCCCGATGCGGTGCGCGACAAAGTGCGGGCCGCGACCGGCATCATCGTGGAAGCGCACGATTTCAATGCCGCCGGCCATGGCGGACATGTCAGCAGCTGCAGCGGCACTTTGATCGCGGGCGACCTGTTCCTGACCGCGCGTCACTGCCTGGTCGATGCCGCCGGCCGCGATGTGCGCAGCGCTTCGGTCACTTTCGACTACGAGACCAATTGCGATGGCAGCCGACCTGCGGGCCACAATCCGCGCTTCTTCAAAGTCGTCGAAGAAGTCGCTGCAGGTTCGGGGGCCAATGGTTCCAACCCGCCCAGCAGCAGCGACTGGGTTGTGGTGCGTCTGGATGCCGCACCCGGTGAACTGCCGGCGCCGCTGGAAATGCGCGACGCGGGACTGATGTCGGGCGAAACCGTGTTCACCATGCACCACCCGACCGGCGCGGTGAAGAAAACCCAGGAAGGCGTGCATGGCGGGGGCACCAACATCGTCGGATTCGATTATTGCGGTGGCAGTTCCGGCTCGTCGTTGTTCGACAGCAGCGGACGCTTGGTTGGGGGACCGCTCAGCGTCGGCCCGGTCGGCAACGCTTGCACGGTGACGTACGCGCCGCTGGCCAACGTCAAGGCCGGCTTGAACAACCCGCCGGTTCCGGCCGTTCCTCTGGACGTGATGATCGTATTCGACCGTTCCGGCAGCATGGCCGGCAGCGCGCCGCCGATCGGACGCAGCAAGCTGGAGGAAGCACAGGACGCAGCTTCGTTGTTCGTGCAGCTGGTGCGCGAAGGCGCGGGCGATCGCCTGGGCATGGTGACCTTCAGTTCCGCCGCGGGCCTGGACCGGCCGATGGGATTGGCGGCGACGGTGAAGCCGCTGTTGGTCGGTCCGGCGCCTTTCACCAGCGGCCAGATCGGCGCCATCGCTCCGGGTGGTGCGACCAGTATTGGCGCCGGTATCGGCATCGGGCAGTTGGGTTTCGGTTCGGGATCCGGCAACACGAAAGCCATGCTGTTGCTGACGGATGGCTTGCAGAACACTGCGCCGATGGTCGAGGAGGTGGAAGGATTCCTGGGCTCTACCAAGTTGAACGTGATCGGTTTCGGTTCCGATGCGGACATCGACGGCCCCTTGCTCAATCGCGTCGCGCACCAGCATGGCGGCCACTTCACCCGCGCACTGGATGGCCTGGGTTTGCGCAAGTTCTTCGGCCTGAGCTTCGGCAACATCTTCGAGAACGGCGCGCTGGCCGATCCCGAGCATGTGCTGGGCAAGAACCAGTCGGAGTCGCAGCCGCACGTGTTCCAGGTCTGTGGCGAGGAGCACATCACCGTGGTGCTGGGTTGGGACGACCTGCAGGCACCGCTGCGAGCGCGCGTCTACACGCCTTCCGGGAAACTGGTGGCGGCCGGCAAACGCGCGCGCGAAGTGCGCGGACGCAGTTGGGTGTTCTGGAAGATCCCGCTGCCGTACGAAGGCGAGCGCGACGGGGCATGGAAGCTGATCGTCGACCGTGTGCCGCCGATTGTGATCGGCCTGTCCAAGCGCGCCGCCGCTGCGGCAGCCGCAACGCAGCAGTTCCCTTCGGATGTTCGCTACTTCTACCTGGTTACGGCCATTGGCGGTCCCAAGTTGAGTTACCTGGGTTCGCCACGCCATATCTACACCGGCGACGTCATCCACCCGCGCGTGGGCCTGCACTACCCCAACGGCACGGTGCCCGCGGATGCCGAAGTGGAGCTGATCGTCGATGCCCCGACCATCGCGCTGGGGCGCCTGACCAGCGAAGCCAGCCTGCGTCCGCCCATCACTTCGGGCGATGCGGTGGACGGTTTCCACGCCACGCTCAAGAGCATCGCCGGCAGCAACGGCGGCACCCTGCCCGTCGGTACGACGACCGTGCACCTGCCGATGTTCGATGATGGCGCCCACGACGATGGCGCGATGGAAGCCGACGGGGTATTCAACCATCCGTTGAAGGACTTCACCCGGACCGAAGGCACCTACAGCTTCCGTGCACTGGCCCGTTACGGACAAGGTTGCCGCGCCACCCGCGAGATCCATTGGGCAGTGCATGTGCAACCGGGCATCGACCCGGACAACACAGATGTCACTCTGGTGGATGTCACCGACGTCGACGGCGGCCAGCGCGGCACGCTGGTGCTGGTGCCGCATGATCGCTACGACAATCCGCTGGGGCCAGGACGTGGCGACTGTTTCACCGTCACGCCGCTTCCCGGCGTAGAAGTGGTCGGTCCGGTAAAGGATGCCGGCGATGGCAGCTACACCGTCGTGGTGGTGTGGGACCCGGACAACGCCACGCCCGGCGTGGTCGTGCAGCAACCCGATCGGCCGCCGGTGCCGGTGGTGCCGGACGGATATCCGCCAAGCGACTGCCGCCCCGACTGCAACGACGCGGCCGGCGACTTGCTCGATTGCCTGGGCTTGCACGACCCCAACGTCAAACGCGTGCAGGTCAAGAGCGTGTGCATCGAGGTGGATCTGGAGGATCCGGATTGCGAGCGGCCGTGCAGGAAGCCGAAAGGCAAGAGCGGCAAGGAGCGCAAGCCGCCGGGCAACCACAAGGACGATAAGGGTTGCGGTTGCTAGGTTATTGGAAAGAGAAAAGCGGGCTTAGGCCCGCTTTTCTTCATCATCGGCAATGCCGTAGATAGCTCCTCCTCAAAGATCGCATACGGTGGGCCAGGGCCCACCCTATAACCACCCCGCATCTCATAGGGCGGGCTCAAGCCCGCCGCATGAAGCCCGACCTATGGGGCCTGTGCTGCCACAGCGTCTGGCTGCCGTCGGTCTTGGTGGTCTGCACCCGGCGGCCCAGACCGTCGTACCGGTACGCCTCCTTGTTCGGCACTGTGCGCAGGCGGTTGCCGTAGTCGAAGCTATACAGCTGACCGTTCTTGTTGGCCAGATTGCCCTGCACGTCGTAACCCTTTTGAGCCACAGCCAACTGATAACCGACACGCCATGAACGACAAGGCCGCTAATGCGGGCCTTGTACTGTGCGGGATCAGATTAATTTCCTCCGCCCCTTTAAATTGCCCTTAAATTGAAGCCCACGCTCCGGGACTTAGGCTTCTGAATGACTCGAATAAACGAGGACACAACAAGTTCCATTCAAACGCGATAGAGAAGAACCGCCGAAACGCCAAACAGAATTAAAGATGTAAAAAAATATACTTTTATCGCCAGAGATTTCGGGGTCCCGAGTTTCTCAGTGCCTAACAATATTGAATCCTTTCGAATCAATACAAATACAGAGCAACCAACCAAGAGCATAAAGCTCGTTGCGACAAATGCCACTTTAGATAAATTGACTACGATTCCAAGGAGTGCTTCAAGCGCAAATAGAACTGTCAAGGTGTTTATGAATAAGGCTGCGGAAACAAACAAACATGCTCGAAACAGACTCGGCTCCTGACCACCACTGAACCTGCCGCTAAGTAGGTAGGCCTGCTTAAATACGAGCTCACAAAATTCAATCATTTTCATTAGCAGTTTGACGTTGCCCAACAAGCCGCATCTTTTGTAACGCGGGACGGATTACTTTCCTCCGCCCCCCCTTAAGCTCCTTAAGTTGGATCCAAACTCCCTTTCCTCAGATTTGACCACCGCTCGCGCAAGTGGCGAGCGGCAAGATCGCGGGTTTCGCTTAATGATTCGAGCATCAGGATGCTTTCACGCTGCGCCCGGAGCTCTGCCTGCATAAGGTCGCTCTTCAGGATTTTCTCTTCCAATAGAGGATCGTTTGGATCGAGATTCGCACGCTCTTGCACATACAGATCGACACTGTCCCTAGCAAGGGATGCCACGTCGACGAGTTGGTTCTCTAGGGGTTTTTCCAGCGCATCGAGAGTGATAGCAATTGCTGTCGCGGCATCTAGCGCCGCCGATGTATAGATCGAGCTGAATTCAGAAGTATCAGGAGCCTCCTGTTCGCAAGCAGCCGTAAGACTAGCTACGTCAATCGGCAGCTGACTGCTCTCGACCCATGTCCAAATATAATCGAGAGCGGCTCTCAAGACATTTATCTTGCCGTAGGAAGTCTGTGCAAAAAAGCTCTGATAGTTGGGCAACATCCGCTCGCAGCAGTAAGCCATGAAGGCTACACACTGCCAATCCGACAGTCTTTTCGTCGAGGTGCGTAGTGTTATTTCGTCAAAAATTTCCACGCCTTACTTATCCTTGATAGGAATGTCTAGTTTTTTCATGGCCTCCTGACATCCGGCACATGCAGGCCGGCTTGGAGACACGCTTGTTGGAGTCAGTCCAGCTTTCTTGGCTCCATTAACAGCGTTGACTTCTGCATGAACGCCACGAGCACCTTTTGCAGCCACCTCACCTGGCTTTAAGGCGGCTCGTGCAGCTGGGCGGAGCGCACCTTCACTAGAGCCAAATACGCGCACACCCTCTTTAGTTTCGGCCACCGCGGTGGTAACTGCACGCTGAGTTCTTGGATTAAGAACACTTTGCACTTCTTTGGCTCTCGTAAGTGCATTAACCGCCTTTGCTTCAGTAGCGAGAGCTCTGGCCCCCTTTATGAGCGGCACAGCGGCCATATGTTCCAGGCCGCCTATCTGCGGAGGCAGCGTAGAAATAGCGTCGTCCAAAGCCTCCAACCCATCAGCCACCATTTCGAAGAACGCGCCCGAATCAGCCGTAGTCATGTAGTCCCCAACATTGGGATCACCTACTGGAATCCTTCCATCCGGATCGGTGAACTTATAGGGGTTGTTGAAGGCATAGGCGTACCGATTAAATTGCCGCCAATCCCCGCTGTCATAAGCGGTGACCGGATCAACACTGAGGAAGCACCCGCACATCGGATCGTAATAGCGCTGCTGCATATAAGTCAGCCCCGTGGCGCCATCCATCACGTGGCCGGTGTAGCCGATGCCCTCGTACGCCGGCTTGTTGATCGCCGCGCCATAGGGCTCGTAGTTGGTGCGGTCGATCACCGTCCCGGCTTCGTTGGTGACCGCTACCGGACTGCCCAGGGCATCGGTGTGCTGGTACTTGG
>NZ_PDWS01000012.1 GCF_010093305.1 Pseudoxanthomonas sacheonensis
TCGGGAGAGGGGTTGGGGTGAGGGTACGGCGGAGTGGAATTGCTGCAACCGAACGCGGAACTAGAATAGTTCTTCACCACTCTCACTTCGCCCTACCCTCACACCCCAAGGGTGCTTGCTGCGCAGCGTCCGCCGTTCGGGCACCCCGTATCAAGTACGGGGCAGGCTCTTCTCCCGAGAGGAGAAGGAAAGCAAATCACAACGCCGCGTTATGCACCCCCGCAATCGCCCGGCCAGACGGATCGGCCGCGCTAGCGAAACTCGCATCCCACGCGATCGCAGCAGGCGACGAACAGGCGATCGACTTGCCGCCCGGCACGGTTTCCGCGGCTGCCGGACTGGGATAAAACTCCTCGAACAGACTGCGGTAGTAATAAGCCTCCTTGGTCAACGGCGAATTGATCGGGAACCGTTTCGCCGCCGCCGCCAGTTCGCGATCGCTGACTTGCGCTTCGGCATGCGCTTTCAACCCATCGATCCAGCCATAGCCCACGCCGTCGCTGAACTGCTCTTTCTGCCGCCAGAGGATGGAATCGGGTAGATAGCCTTCGAACGCCGCCCGCAGGATTCCTTTCTCCATGCGCTCCGGACCCTTCGAGCTCTTGTCGATCATTTTGTACTTGGCGTCCATCTTCATCGCCACTTCCATGAACTCGACGTCCAGGAACGGCACGCGCGGCTCCACGCCCCAGGCCATCATCGACTTGTTGGCGCGCAGGCAGTCGTAGTTGTAGAGCGCATCGAGTTTGCGCACCAGTTCTTCATGGAACTCGCGCCCGTTCGGCGCCTTGTGGAAATAGAGATAGCCGCCGAAAATTTCGTCCGATCCTTCGCCCGACAGCACCATCTTCACCCCCATCGCCTTGATCCGCCGCGCCAGCAGGTACATGGGCGTGGAAGCGCGAATGGTGGTGACGTCGTAGGTTTCGATATGGCGGATCACCTCCGGCAGCGCATCCAGGCCTTCTTCGAAGGTGTATTCGAAACCATGGTGCACGGTATCCAGCGCCTTGGCGGCGACCTCGGCCGCCGCCAGGTCGGGAGAACCCTTCAAGCCGATGGCGAAAGAATGCAACCGCGGCCACCAGGCTTCCGATTTGTCGTCCTCCTCGATGCGATGGCGCGCGTAGCGCGCAGCCACCGCGGTGACCAGCGACGAATCGAGGCCGCCGGACAGCAGCACGCCGTAGGGCACGTCGGTCATCAGCTGGCGATGCACGGCGCGTTCGAACGCTTCACGCAGTTCCTGCTTGTCCACTTGCACGCCGGCGACCGCGTCGTAGTCCCGCCAGGGGCGTTGGTAGTACTTGACCAGTTCGCCGCTCACGTTGTCGTAATAGTGTCCCGGCGGGAACTGGGCCACATCGGCGCAAAGGCCGCTGATGGCCTTCATTTCCGAAGCCACGCACAGCCGTCCTTCGCGGTCATGGCCCCAGTACAGCGGACAGACCCCCATCGGATCCCGTGCGATCAGTGCGCGCTTGCGCAGCTTGTCCCACAACGCGAAGGCGAAGATGCCGTTGAGCCGGTTGAGGAAGGACACGGGTTCGTCTTCGCGGTACAGCGCATTGATGACTTCGCAGTCCGAACCGGTCAGGAACTCATACGGCTGCTTCAATTCCTTCTTCAGCTCGCGGTGGTTGTAGATCTCGCCGTTCACCGCCAGCGCCAGTTCGCCATCGGCCGAACGCAACGGTTGCGAGCCGCCGGCCGGGTCGACGATGGCCAGGCGCTCGTGCACCAGGATCGCTCCCTCATCGGTATAGACGCCGCTCCAGTCGGGACCGCGATGGCGCTGCCGTTGCGAGAGTTCCAGGGCCTGCCGTCGCAGGCCCTGCAGGTCGTCGCCCGGTTGCAGGCCGAAAATACCGAAGATGGAACACATGGGGAAACTCCTGGGATGAAATTCTAAAGGGGCAAAACGAAAAAACCCGCATCTCGCGATGCGGGTTTCCTGTCGGTTCGGCTTGTTCCTGTTCGCCTAGTCGCAGACCCGCATCGGCCGCGCACGATTATTCGTCCGCGCATTATTGCGGCGGTTGGAATTGGAGCGGGCGGAGGCGGAAGCGCTGGGCATGGATTGAAACTAACCGGTTGAAGAGCGGCTGGCAAGCCCTGATTAGCCCCTCTCCCCTCGGGAGAGGGGTTGGGGTGAGGGTACGGCGGAGTGGAATTGCTGCAACCGAACGCGGAACTAGAATAGTTCTTCACCACTCTCACTTCGCCCTACCCTCACACCCCAAGGGTGCTTGCTGCGCAGCGTCCGCCGTTCGGGCACCCCGTATCAAGTACGGGGCAGGCTCTTCTCCCGACGGGAGAAGGGTTAGAAGCAGCAAAAAAAGGTTACGGCAGCAACAATCTCTCGATCAGTCGCCGGTAAAGCGCAGGCAACGCCTCCAGATCCGCAACCGATACGTTCTCGTCCACCTTGTGGATGCTGGCGTTGACCGGGCCAACCTCGATGCATTGAGCGCCCAGCGGCGCTATGAAGCGCGCGTCCGAGGTGCCTCCCGCGGTGCTTTCTTCGGGAGCGGCACCGGCGAACCCGCCCAATACCTCGCGTGCGACGGCACGCAGTCGGCCTTCTGGCGTATAGAAAGGTTCGCCGCCACGGTGCCAGTGCAACTCGTACTCAAGGCCGTGACGGTCGAGCACAGTGCCGATCTCGGTTTCCAGCTGCGCCGCATTCCAGTGCGGGTTGTAGCGCAGGTTGAACAGCACCTTCGCTTCGCCCGGTATCACGTTGTTGGCGCCGGTGCCGGCATTGAAGTTGGAGATCTGCAGGCTGGTAGGCGGAAAGGTTTCGTATCCTTCGTCCCAACGCCGCGCACCGAGTTCGGCCAGTGCCGGCAGGGCCTGGTGGATCGGATTGCGCGCCTTGTCCGGGTAAGCGACGTGACCCTGGATGCCCTTCACGGTGAGCGTAGCCGACAGCGTGCCGCGCCGGCCGACGCGCAGAAGGTCGCCGAGCTTGCGGGTCGAGGACGGCTCGCCGGTAATGCACCAGTCGATGGACTGGCCGCGCGCGCGGAAGGTGTCGGCTACGCGGCGAACTCCGTCGATCGCATCGCCTTCCTCGTCGGAAGTGACCAGCAGCGCGACCGTGCCCGCGTGTTCCGGATGCGCTGCGACGAACTGCTCCAGCGCGACCACGAACGCGGCCACGCTGCCTTTCATGTCGGCGGCGCCGCGCCCGTACAACACGCCATCGCGGACCGTCGGCTGGAACGGATCGCTGGCCCAATCTTCGACCGGCCCGGACGGCACCACATCCGTGTGGCCAAGCATCACGAGCACCGGCGATCCACTGCCATGCGTGGCCCACAGGTTGTCCACTTCGCCGAAGCGCAGGCGCTCGCAGGCGAAGCCGGCGCGCTGCAGACGCACGGCGATCAGTTCCTGGCAACCTTCATCGCGCGGCGTTACCGAACGGCGGCCGATCAACTCGCTGGTCAGCGCGAGGACATCGCTCATTTCCCGATCCCGAAGCGCTGCTTGAAGCCGTTGTCGCTGAAGCCCTGCGTCATCGTTCCATCGTCCGTCACCACCACGGGGCGGCGGATCAACTGCGGGTATTCCCTCAGCAGCAGCTTCCATTCGGCGTCGGAACCTGGCGTCTTGCGGTTCTCAGGCAATTGCCGCCAGGTGGTCGAGGATTTGTTGATCAACGCGTCCCAGCCGCCGGCCTGCTTAGACCACTCCAGCAAGGTTTCCGGGGTGCGTTTGTCGTCGCGGTAGTCGACGAACGAATACGTCACGCCGAAGCGGTCCAGCCATTTGGTGGCTTTCTTGCAGGTGTCGCAGTTTTTCAGTCCGAATAAGGTAGTCATGAAGCTCCTGCGATTTAGAGCCCCTCTCCCAGTGGGAGAGGGGTTGGGGTGAGGGTGCGGCGAAGTCCATATGGTCCGGATATCACGGGCTCCGCCGCACCCTCATCCGGCGCTCCGCGCCACCTTCTCCCAATGGGAGAAGGGAGGAACCTAGTCCGCCAATCCCCGCAACAACTCATTGATCGAAGTCTTGGACCGCGTCTTCTCATCCACCTGCTTCACGATCACCGCGCAATACAGCGAATGCGACCCGTCCGCCGCTGGCAGCGAACCGGACACCACCACGCTCCCCGGCGGCACATACCCGTAGGAAACTTCACGAGTAGCGCGGTTGTAGATCCGCGTGGACTGGCCCAGGAATACGCCCATGCCGATCACGCTGTGATGGCCGACCACCACGCCCTCCACCACCTCCGAGCGCGCGCCGACGAAGCAATGGTCCTCGATGATGGTGGGCGACGCCTGCAAGGGTTCCAGCACCCCGCCGATGCCGACGCCACCGGACAGATGGCAATGCTTGCCGATCTGCGCGCAGGAGCCCACGGTGGCCCAGGTATCGACCATGGTGCCCTCGCCCACGTTGGCGCCGATGTTGACGAAACTGGGCATCAGCACCACGTCCTTGCCGAAGTACGTGCCGCGGCGCGCTACCGCGCCCGGCACCACGCGCACCCCGGCTTCGCGGAAGCGCGCTTGGTCGTAGCCTGCGAAACGCGATTCGACCTTGTCCCAGAACGGCGCTGGCTGCGAATCGATCACCGCCATGTCGTTGACGCGGAAATACAGCAGCACCGCTTTCTTGAGCCATTCGTTGACTTTCCACTTGCCTCCGTCGCCCGGCTCGGCGACACGGAAACCGCCCGATTCCAAACCGGCGATCGCGCGCTCCACCGCAGGCTTCACGGAAGCTTCTATCTCGCCAGCGGCCAGGTCGGCGCGCCGCTCGAACGCGTCTTCGATGAGGGTTCTCAGTGCTGCGTCATCGTGGATCTGGCTGGTCATCTGGTTCCTGTCTTTGCGATCTAAGGGATGTTTTCGAAACTGGTCCGCAGGGCATCGCGCAAGGCCTGCTGGGTCCGTTCGTCGAGCGGCCGGCCGTTGGCGTCGGTGATCTGGAACAAGTCTTCGGCGCGCTCGCCGAAAGTGGCGATGCGCGCGTCGTGCACGTTGAGCCCCTGCGCGCGCAACACCTGCGCCACATCGGACAGCAGGCCGGGGCGGTCGGGCGCCACCAGACTCAACAAAGTGCGGCGCCCATCGGGTGTGCCGCCGAATTCTATTTTCGGTGCGAAGCGGAAGTGCTTGAGCTGCCGGGGTACCGCGCGGCGGGAGGTGCGCACTTTCTCCAGCGGGCCATCCAGCGCGTCGCCCAGGCCGGCTTCGACTTCGGCGGGATCGGAACTGGCGTAGCTGTCGGCGGGCAGGACTTCGAAGGTATCGAAGATGGTGCCGTGCGGGCCATCGAGCACGCGCGCCTGGTGGATGCCGAAACCCATGCGGTCCAGCGTCGCCAGAATGGCGGCGAACAGGCCGCTGCGGTCGGGCGAATGCACGAAGACTTCCAGCGCATTGCCGTCGTCGGCGATGCGGCGCACGCGCACCCGGGTTTCGCCGGGGGCCACGTTGCGCAACGCGCTGGCCTGCCAGGCGATCTGTTCGGGGCGGAAACGAAGGAAACCCTCTTCCGGCATGATCGCGAACAGCGCGTCGGCGGTAGCCGCGTCGAAGCCCTGCACCGCCATCAGCGCGCGCGCCGATTCGCGCGCCTCTTCCATCCGCGCGTCGGCCGCGATCGGCCGTTCCAGGCCCTCGCGCAATACCCGACGCGCAGCGAAGTACAAATCGGCGAGCAAGCGGTCCTTCCACGCGTTCCACAACTTCGGGCTGGTGCCGGCGATATCCGCGCAGGTCAGCAGATACAGATAATCCAGACGCTCGCGGTCGCCCACCAGCGTGGCGAAACGATGGATCACTTCCGCATCGGAGATATCCTGCTTCTGCGCGGTGATCGACATGCGCAGATGCTGCTCGACCAGCCAGACGACCAGCGCAGTGTCGCCCTCGTTGAGTCGGTGCGCCGCGCAGAATTCGCGCGCGTCCACCGCACCCAGTTCGGAATGATCGCCGCCGCGACCCTTGGCGATATCGTGGAAAAGGCCGGCAATCAGCAGCAGCTCCGGCTTGCGCAAGCGCGGCCACACTTCGTGGGCGATGGAAAAACGTTCGTCGGCCCGGCCCGACGAAAACGCGGCGATGTTGCGCAACACCATCAGCGTGTGCTGATCCACGGTGTAGACATGGAAAAGGTCGAACTGCATCCGCCCCGACACCCGGGAAAATGCCGGAATCCACTGCCCCAGCACGCCGAGCCGGGCCATGCGGGTGAGCGTTTCCACGGCCCGCGGCGCGCGCAGCAAGGCCATGAAACCGGCGCGCTGGGCCGCGGTGGCGACTTCGAACGACGGCAGCCGCGTCAGCGATTCGGCCAGCGCGCGCGCGGTGCGCGAGTGCAGCCCCCTCACTTCCGGATGCGCCGCCCACATGGCGAAAAGCGCGAAGACCTGGGAGATATCGGCCTGCGGCCAGGCCGTGTCGCGCGCAGCCAGGTAACCGCGGCGCAGGGCGAAGGAATCGTCCAAAGGTTCGGGCAGCGCCTCGCCATCGAACTGCTCTTCGAACCGCTGCAGCAGACGGTCGCTGACCCGGCGCACGATGGCCGCGCTGCGGTAGAAGCCCTGCATCATCTTCTCGACGCCCAGGGTTTCCTCGTCGTCGGCGAAGCCCAGGCGTTCGGCCAGGGTCTTCTGGTAATCGAAACGCAGACGCTCTTCCGGACGCCCGGCGACCAGGTGCAGCCCGTAGCGCAGGCGGCCGAGCGCACGGCGCTCGCGCGCGAGCGCGGCCGCTTCGTCGGGACCGACATGGCTCAGGCCGATCAACGGCTCCAGTTCGCGCACGCCGAAAGTGCGCAGCGCCATCCAGCCCAGCGTATGCAGATCGCGCAGGCCGCCGGGCCCATCCTTGAGGTTGGGCTCCAGGTTCTCCGAGGTATCGCCGAAACGCGCATGGCGCAGGCGCAACTCCTCGCGCTTGGCCACGAAGAAATCGCGCGGTGGCCAGACCTGCTGCGGAGAGATCGCCGCCGCCAGCGTCGCCTGCGCCGCTTCGTCGGCGCATAGCGCGCGCCATTCGATCAAGGCGGTGAGCACTGTCTGGTCGGACGCGGCCTCGGTACACTGGCCGGGCGAACGCACCGCATGGCTGACCGGCAAACCGGCGTCCCACAGCATCGCGAAAAAACGCGAAAGCGCAGCGTGCTGCGCTTGCTGGGCGTCGCTGTCGGCCAGTACCAGCAGATCGATATCGGACTGCGGGAAGAGCTCTCCGCGCCCGTAGCCGCCGACCGCGAACAAGGCCAGCGGCGCCTCGGCGGGGATGCAGCGCGACCAGGCGTCCTTCAGAAGATGGTCGGCCGCGCGCGCGCGCAGCGCGACCAGGCGGTCCACTTCTTCGCCTTGGTCGAAACGTTTCGCCAGTTTGGCGTCGGAGCCGTTCAGCGCGGCGCGCGCCTGCGCCGACCAGGCCACATCGCTTTCGCTACCCGGCGGCCGCGCTCCAGTTTCTTTTGCGGCTGCCGTGGTGCTCACAGATCGTTGTCGTCGCCCGGTACCCGGGTCAGGATCTCCACGCCGTCCTCGGTCACCGCTACGGTGTGTTCCCACTGCGCGGAAAGCTTGCGGTCCTTGGTGACCACGGTCCAGCCGTCGGGCAGCAGGCGCGTGTAGCGCGTGCCTTCGTTGATCATCGGCTCGATGGTGAAGGTCATGCCGGGCTTGAGCACCACGCCGTCGCCAGACCGGCCGTAGTGCAGCACCTGCGGCTCGTCGTGATAGACCTTGCCGATGCCATGGCCGCAGTATTCGCGCACCACGCTGAAACGCTGCGACTCGGCGTATTCCTGGATGGCATGGCCGACATCGCCCAGCGTGGCGCCCGGCTTGACCGCGCGTATGCCGCGGAACATCGCCTCACGGGTGGTTTCCACCAGACGCTTGGCCATGACCGAAGGCGTGCCCACGTAGTACATGCGGCTGGTGTCGCCGTGCCAGCCGTCCTTGATCACGGTGACATCGATATTGACGGTGTCGCCGTCCTTCAGCACCTTGCCCTCGCTGGGCATGCCATGGCAGATCACGTTGTTGACCGAGGTGCAGACCGTGAACGGGAACGGGATGCGCCCATGGCCGCCACCGTAGCCGACATTGGCGGGGATGGCGTGCTGCACGTTGACGATATGGTCGTGGCAGACCCGGTCCAGTTCGGCCGTGGTCACGCCCGGTTTCACGTAGGGGGCGACGACCTGGAGCACTTCGGCGGCCAGACGGCCGGCAACGCGCATGTGCTCTAGGTCTTCAGGGGTTTTAAGGGTGATGGCCATAAGTGGATTATCGCCGATTTCGCTTTGCTCCTGAACAAAGCCCCCGCCAGGCAAGGCTCACGGGCCTTCGGGCCCATTGAGCGACGGTCGGCACCGATCTTTCCCGCTACACGCGCTGTAGCGACGGCGTGCGCTCACAAAACCGGGCCGCGAAACGCATTTAAATGACGAACAGCGTCACATTTTGAAAAAATGTGAGACATGGTTCTCGTATCTGTGTGTAAATAATTCACACTAGTTTCCTGCCGGGACGCTGGTCACGGGGGCTGCTGGGGTGATTCAGGGGAGTTGGCATGAGTTCTGCTTACACCCCTCCCGAAGCCGGCATCAGCCTGATTCTAAAGGGATTTAAACCGACGATTGCCTTTCGGGCATCGCCAAGCACTTGTTGAACCTGGCAACCGATTTCAGTTCTTCCCAACTCCCTTTAAGGATCAATCGAACATGCGTATTTCCACCAAGACCCTCTTGGCCGCTGCCGCTCTGGCTGTCATGCCGATGATGGCCAACGCCGAATCCACCTACACCACCGGCACCGGCACTCCGATCACCGCCTCCGCCCGTCTGGACTTCCAGATCACCGTTCCCAAAATCCTGTTCCTGCGCGTCGGTACCGGTGCCGATTTCACTACCAACGCCGCCATCAACCTGATCACCTTCAACGTTCCGGCCGCCAACCTCGGCGATGGCACCCCTGTGGCCGCTACCGCCGGTTCGGGCGACGTCGGCAACGGTACCGTGACCGCCAAGGTAGTGGGCAACAACGGCAACGTCACCTTCACCTCCACCACTCTGGGTGCGCTGGGCAATGGCGCGGGCGACACGATCTCTTATGGGCAGATCGGCACCGCGGTAGCGGCCCTGACCTCGCCGACGGCGCTGCCGCACCCGGCCCTGGTCGACGGCGCCACCAGCACCCTGACCCTGACCCCGGTCACCGGCAAAGTGGTGAATCGCGATGCGCGCTGGACCTACACCTACGCCAACAGCGCCGTCGCGGCGCCGGGCACTTACGGTGGCGTGGGCGTCAACAACGGTCGCGTCACCTACACCGCTTCGATGCCGTAACTGCTGCGTCCGCCAGGTCTGGGGGGAGCCGGCTGTTGGTAACCGGCTCCCTTTTTTTGCTTCCCGAGTCCCGCATGAAACGACGAACTTCAATCTCTGCGGCGCTCTGCTCCCTGGTTCTCGCCGGGGCCGCGCCGACAGCGCATGGCTTCACCGTCAACATCTCCAATGGGCTTACTCCGTCGATCTATCTGCGGGTCGGCAACGGCGTCTATACCGGCACTTTCACCAGCAACGGCACGCCCGGCAACGGCGGCGGCATCAATCTGGTGTCGGTCGCCGTGCCTGCGGCCCAGCTGGGCAACGGCACCGCGTTGGCGATGACCGGCAACGGCACCCAGCCGAACAGCAATTACGACGGTTTCGCGTTCTGCAATGTTCCGGCGGAAATCTACGTGGGCGGCTTCAATCGCGGCGGCTTGCTTGCGGGCGGCACCGGCACTTTGAGCGTGACCGCGCCCGCCAGCCTCACCAACGCCGCTGGCGACAGCATTCCCTTCTCGCAGATCACCTGGACCAGCAGTGGCAACGGCGACACCGGCGCGCAACCGTTCCCGTCAGGCGCATTCACCGGCGGCACCCAGACCCTGGCGAGCTTCCCGGTCAATACCTGGCGCGAAAGCTGCCACTCCTTTTCCTATCGCAACAACAACGTGGTGGCCTCTGGCGTCTACAACGGGCGCGTGACCTACACGCTGACCGTGCCATGAGCCGTCACGCACCGTTCTTCGCAGCCATTGCGGCCGCTGCCGTTGCCGCGGCCTGCATCGCTCCGGCCATGGCGCAGACCTACCGGGTGGACGACAGCGCCAGCCAGGTGCTGGGCGGCACCTTGCGCCTCAAACCGCAGCCTCCGGCAGGGCGAGGCCAATTGGATTCGAACGTCACCGGCGAAATCGCCGTGGCCGTACGCCTGGATGTGTCGCCCTGGAAGGGCCGCCAGGCGCGCATCTATCTGACCGTTCCGCCGCGGCCGGGCGCTGCGATCGCCACCCGCTGGAGCACCCAAGGGCGTCTTCTGCCCGGAGAGCTGCACAGCGGGGAGCGCACTCTGGTCTACACCGGTCCGATTCAGACCGACACCCTGGAAGACACCCTGCGCCTGGCGATCCAGGCCGATGGACGCAAACTCCGCCGCGACGAGCAACTGGCGTTCGCGTTCGAAATCGATTTGGGAACGCCCTGATGCCTACGCAAAGCCGCCTCCGACGGATCTTCATCGCCTTTTGCTGCATGGCGCCCGGTCTGGCCTGGGGACAAGGATTCTCCGCCCTGGTTTCGCCGCCGCGAATCGAAGACAGCGCCAAGCCCGGCGAGACCTACCGCAACGTCATCGAAATCACCAATGTTTCCGACAACCCCGCGCACTACACGGTGAAGACCGCCGACTGGACGCTGCAAGCGGACGACACCGTGCAATTCTCCGAGGCGCTGGCGCCGGGAAGCTGCCGCCCGTGGGTGGGATTGGAAGCGGACGGACTGAACATGGCCGCCAACGGCAAGAAGCGCTACCGCTTCGAAGTGGCGGTGCCGGCCGATGCGCCCAGCGGCGAATGCCGCTTCGCGATCATGATCGAAGGCGACCCGGAAAGCGTGGATGGCGGCGTCGCCATTCCGGTGTCCGGACGCATCGGCGTCATCGTCTATCTCACCCTTGGCGATGCCGCCGCGCAGTTGGCGATCGCCGACCAGAAATTGCAGACGGTCGATGGACGACTGCTGCCGGTGCTGTCGGTACGCAATAACGGCAACGCGCACGCGCGCCTGCAGGGTTTCGTCGACGGCAAGGACCGCAGCGGCAAGACCTACGCCTTCGCCCCCTCCACCCTGCCCATCCTCCCCGGCGAAACCCGCGAAATTCCGCTCACGCCGCAAGGCGACAGCGAGGACGCGCCCGCTCCGACGCTGACCTACCCCGTGCAGCTGAAGGGCCGCCTGGACTGGGGCGGGCAGCATCTGGATATCGAGACGACCCTGTCGCGATGAATCCGCGCAATGGACATCCGCGCCTGGCGCTTGCTCTGTGCATCGCCGGCATTCTGGCGATGCGCACCGCATATGCGCAGGCCGGGGACGCTCCGGCGTACCGCGACCGGATCATCGCGCCGGACAACCTGCAGGAATTGCCGCCGGACGAAGAAGCCGGGCAAGACAGCGGCGGATTGCCGCGGTCTTTTCGCATCGAACTGCTCGCCAGCCGCAATGAGCGTGGCGGCGACCGCTACGACGAGTATGGAATTTCCGCGGGCGGCCATTGGGAAACCGCGGACTGGGGCGCGTTCTCGCTGGACGCCACCTTGTTCGACAGCGACCGCAAGCGTTTCGACGGACTGCAGGGCAGTCAAGGCGGACTGGGAGGCGCGGCCACGCTGTGGCAACGCGATCTGTATTTGAATGGCAGCTGGCGCGTGAACAACGGACTCGGCGTGCTGAACACCCCATCGACCCCGCTGCAACGCAGCCAGTACCGTTTCTACCTGCCCACCGTGGCCTTCGCAGGCGTCAGCAGCGAATGGCAGGACGACCGGCGCGGACTATTGGTGCAAGGCTCCTTCGGCCGAGCCGGCCTGTACAACGGCACCCGCATGGTGGGCTTCGAACTGGCCGACGGCGAGGCGGCTTCGCTGGGCGCGCAATGGCAATGGTCGCCGCAGTGGAGCGGTACCGCATCGTTCCTTGGCACCCATGGCCGTATCGTGCCGGACGACCGCGGCGAAGCGGTGCTCGAACAGGGCGACACCCAGGCCTTGTACGCCGCTACCGCCTGGCAGGGCGAACGCGACAGCGTGCAGCTGAATCTGCTGGCCAGCGACAGCGACATCGGCGACGCTGCGGGTGTATGGATAGACGCCAGCGCGCGGCGCGGACGCTACACGCACAACTACGGCGGATACCGCTTGCAGCCCGACCTGGCCTGGGGCGCGCTGCCGATCAACAACGATATCCAGGGCGGTTATTACCGCATCGCCTATCAGTACGCGCGCTGGATCTGGAACGCCAGCGTGGACCGCATCGAATCCATCTCCGGCGCCGGCTTCGACGGCACTTACGCCACCGGATATGCGCGTTACCAGGCCGACAGCACGCTCGGGTACGGCGCCAGCCTCAATCTGCGCCGTTCCGGCGACACCGCCCATAGCGCGCAGCTGTTCCTGGACAAGAGCACCGCCTGGGGCCAGACCCGCGTGCAAATCGACCAGGCCGGCGCCGACGGCGGCCAGGAAAGCTGGCAGGTCAGCGTGGATCAAGCGCTGCCGTTGCAGCAGGGCACCCGCCTTTCGGCCTCCCTGGCCTACGGCGAACTGCACTACGAAAACCAGGACGAAGCGACCCGCGCCGCCACGCTTTCGCTGTATGGCGGGCGCGACATAAGCGAGCGCCTGTCGATCGACGGCAGCGCGCGCTGGACCCATGGCGACGGCGATGGCGCGGTGCGCGGTACCGATTTCAACCTGGGCGTGAACTGGCGCATGACTCCGCGCTGGTCGGTGAATGCGGCGCTTTACCAGAGCACCGGGTCCCAGCGGTCTCCCTTCATCCTCGATCCGCTGGTCACCGAAACCCCTTTCATCTCGCTGCCCCGCGACCGTTCGGTATTCCTGACTCTGCGTTACGAACGCAGCGCCGGGCGGCCGCAGGCGATGCTGGGCGGCGGCTCCAGCGGGCCCGCCGGCTCGGTGGCCGGCAGCTTGTATCTGGACGAAAACGGCGATGGCGTCCGCGCCGCCTCGGAGCAACCCGCCGCCAACGTCACCGTGCTGCTGGACGGCCGCTACGCGGCGCGCACAGACAGTCTGGGCAACTTCGAATTCCCGCGGGTCGCCGCCGGTGCGCATCGCCTGACCGTGGTACCTGACAACCTGCCGCTGCCCTGGTACATCGACGACGCGGCGACCCAGCGAGTAGTGCAGGTGGTGGTCCGGCAGGCGGCACGGGTGGAGATAGGCGCGCGCAGGCAGCGCTGACCCCAGCGCTGCGCTATTTACCCCGCATGCGGTCTGGTTTGCGCCTGGCGGCTACGGACGGCTATAATTCCGCGGCTTTGTCGGGCCAAACCCGCAAGACCGCCCACGCCGGGCGACACCGGTGAATTCACACCTGCTGCCACAGCCCGTGCCGGGGTGCCTCGCGATTCCTTCGGAATCAAGGGGTTCGGACACGGAAGCCGCAGGGAGGCCCAACCCCGGAACCATCGCCTGTCCGCCTACTGCGGCCGGGCGACCGCCTTTACCAAAGCTGGCGGCCGGTTCCCTATCAGGAGTTACTGCAATGCCCCAAGTCACCATGCGCCAGATGCTGGAAGCCGGCGTCCATTTCGGCCACCAGACCCGTTATTGGAACCCCAAGATGGCGCCGTACATCTTCGGCGCCCGCGGCAAGATCCATATCATCAACCTCGAGAAGACCGTGCCGCTGTTCAGCGACGCGATGAACTTCATCTCCGGCATCGCCCAGAAGCGCGGCACCGTGCTGTTCCTGGGTACCAAGCGCAGCGCGCGCGAGCCGATGAAGGAAGAAGCGCAGCGTTGCGGCCAGCCGTACATGACCCAGCGCTGGCTGGGCGGCACCCTGACCAACTTCGCCACGGTGAAGAAGTCGGTGGCGCGCCTGAAGGAACTGGAAGCCGGCGAAACCGACGGCACCTTCGACAAGCTGGTCAAGCACGAAGTGCTGGGCCTGCGCCGCGAGCGCGAGAAGCTGGAAGCCTCGCTGGGCGGCATCAAGGAAATGAACCGCCTGCCCGACGCGCTGTTCGTGATCGACATCGGCCATGAAGACATCGCCATCAAGGAAGCCAAGAAGCTCGGCATTCCGGTGATCGCCGTGGTCGACAGCAACTACGACCCGGCCCTGGTCGACTACCCGATCCCGGGCAACGACGACGCCATCCGTGCCGTGCAGCTGTACGCACGCGCCGCCGCCGACGCCGTGCTGGAAGGCAAGGCCGCCGCTCCCAATTCGGCCTCCGTGCGCGAGGAAGAGTTCGTGGAGCTGGGCGCCGACGGCAAGCCCGCCAACAAGGCGCCGCGCGGCCGCGCACCGGCCAAGAAGGCCGGCACCAAGGCCGAGTCCGAGAACGGCCAAGCCGCCGAGTAATCGCATTGCCATGCCGCCACGCCATGATGCGTGGTGGCTGCGCCATCCATAAAGGCGGGTTCCGGCCCGCCGCGGTTTCACAACAATGGCCGGCTCCGAACCGGCCGGTTAATTCATAACGGCGGGCCTGGGCCCGCCCTACGCATATCGAGGTAATTCCGTGGAAATCACAGCTTCCCTGGTCAAGGAACTGCGCGAGCGCACCGGCGCCGGCATGATGGAGTGCAAGAAGGCGCTCACCGAAAACGGCGGCGACATCGACGTCTCCGCCGAGTGGCTGCGCAAGCAGGGCCTGGCCAAGGCCGACAAGAAGGCCGACCGCGTCGCCGCCGAAGGCCGCATCGCCGTGGCCCAGACCGACGGCAAGGCCGTGCTGGTCGAAATCAATTCCGAAACCGACTTCGTCGCCAAGGACACCAACTTCCTGTCGTTCGCCGATTCGGTGGCCCAGGCCGCCCTGTCCTCCGGCGCAGCCGATGCCGACGCGTTGAAGGCGGCCAAGGTCGCTTCCGGCGAGACCGTCGAGGAAGCCCGCGCTGCCGCCATCGCCAAGCTGGGCGAGAACATCCTGATCCGCCGTCTGGCCCGTGTGGGCAGCGCCAATAACGTCGCGGCCTATGTGCATGGCGGCAGGATCGGCGTGCTGGTCGAACTGAAAGGCGGAGACGCCGAACTGGCGCGCGGCCTGGCCATGCATGTGGCGGCGATGAATCCGCCTTACGTGAAGGCCAGCGATGTGCCGGCCGACTTCGTGGCCAAGGAAAAGGAAATCGAGCTTGCCAAGATGACCGACAAGGACAAGGCCAAGCCGGCCGACATCCTGGAGAAGATCATCGGCGGCAAGATCGCCAAGATCGTCAACGAAGTCACCCTGTACGGCCAGCCCTACGTGCTGGACACCAACCAGAACGTGGAAGCCGTGCTGAAGGCCGCCGGCGCCGAAGTGGTGGGTTTCCAGCGCCTGGCCGTCGGCGAAGGCATCGAGAAGGTGGTGGAAGACTACGCCGCCGAAGTGATGAAGCAGGCGGGTTTGGCGTAAGCGCCGGCTTCCCGCAGCAAGCAAAAAAGCCGCGGATTCCGCGGCTTTTTGTTGGTGTAGGTCGGGGCTACGCCCCCGACACGATGTTTGCCATAAGTCCATACCGGCCCTGATTTTCGGTTGCGCGCATGACCCTTGTCGGGGACGTAGCCCCGACCTACTTCATTCCTTGGCCTGGAACACCACTTCCTCGTAAGGCTGCACCACCACCCAGCCCTCGCCGGCGAACCTCAGCTGCACGCTTTCGCCCGAGCCGCGGCCCAGCAGCGTGCCCAGGGAAATATCGGTGACGATTTCCGGGGTCAGGCCGCCGGACCAGGCGACGGTGGCGTTGGGATCGGTGAACACCGGGCCGGTCTGGGCGTTGACCGGCAAGGTCAGCGGTTCGTAGTGCGAAGTGATGGCGACGATACCGCTGCCGCTCAGGCGCACGTTGAACAGGCCGCCGGAGAGCATGCCGGCCACCTTGCGCATCATGGTGATCTTGCTTTCGATGCCCGACTCGACCGCCAGCACGTCGTTGCCGTTGACGAAGATCGCTTCGCCGGCCAGGCGCAGCAGGGTGATCTTCTTGCCGGCGTCGGCCAGGTACACGCGGCCCTCGCCTTCCACCTTCATCAGCTGCATGCCTTCGCCACTGACCATTTTCTTCAACAGGTTGCCCAGACCCTGCTCCATGATGCCCTGGCGGGTGAACTTCACGCTGCCCTTGCGCGCCACCATGGACCCGGCCTTGGCCCAGACCATGCCGTTCAGGCGCACCTCGAGCATGTGCGCGCTTTCCAGTTCGAAAGCGTCGCTGCCTACGTCTTTTTCCTTCGACGCGGCCAGGAATTCCTGCAGGGTACGTACACTCATATCCGCTCCTTGATGATGGACGGGCGACGATTCGCCACGATCGACATAATAAGTCCTCCTTGCCCTGGAACCTCGGCCATGTCCGGCATCGTCCGCATTCCGCATCACACCGCCGGCAGCACGCCGGAAGCCGTAGCCGGCGAGCGTCTGGTCGCGGGCGCGCCGATGCAGACGATCGCCAATGCTTACTCCGACGTGGGCAATGCTTTCCATTGCGGCATCTGGGAAGGCGGAGTGGGCGCATGGCGGGTCAGCTACTCCGAGCACGAGTTCTGCCACCTGCTCGACGGCTGCGTGCGACTGCTCGGCGACGACGGCAGCGACGTAATGCTGCGGCCCGGCGACAGCTTCGTGATACCTGCCGGTTTCGAAGGCGTGTGGGAAGTCCTGGAACCAGCACGCAAGCTCTACGCGGTCTACGAACCCCGGGCCTGACGGCTGTTGCGGCCTCGGCTAGAATGTGTGCGTTTACCCCCACGCCAGAGATGCCCATGACCGCTCCGCTCGCCTATCGCCGCATCCTGCTCAAACTTTCCGGCGAGGCGTTGATGGGCGCCGAAGATTACGGCATCGATCCGGCCGTGATCGGGCGCATCGCCCGCGAGATCATCGAGGCGCGCGAAGCCGGCGCCGAAATCGGCCTGGTGATCGGCGGCGGCAACATCTTCCGCGGCGCCGGTCTGGCCGCCAGCGGCATGGACCGGGTCACCGGCGACCAGATGGGCATGCTGGCCACGGTGATCAACGCGCTGGCCATGCAGGACGCGCTGGAAAAGCTTGGCGCGCGCGTGCGCGTCATGAGCGCGCTGAAGATCAACGACGTATGCGAGGACTACATCCGCCGCCGCGCCGTGCGCCATCTGGAGAAGGGCCGCATCGCCATCTTCGCCGCCGGTACCGGCAATCCTTTCTTCACCACCGATTCGGGCGCGGCCTTGCGCGCGATCGAGATCGGCGCGGACCTCCTGCTGAAAGCGACCAAGGTGGACGGCGTGTACGACCGCGACCCGGGCAAGTTCCCCGATGCCGTGCGTTTCGACCAGCTGACCTACGACGAAGTCCTGAGCCGCGACCTGCAGGTCATGGATACCGCCGCCTTCGCCCTGTGCCGCGACAGCGACGTGCCGCTGCGCATTTACGACCTGTCGGTGCCGGGCAACCTGATGCGCATACTGCGTGGCGAGAACATCGGCACGCTGGTGAAAGGACGCAGCTGAGGCTGCGAGCTAGCGAGATTTTGCTTCGCCCCCTTTGAAGCGCTTTTCAACAGCCGAATGGCTGGTCAAAAGGGGGCTACGGGGGATTTGCTCTTGATCTTGCTCTAAGGCGAGCAACAGCAAAAGCAAATCCCCCTCGATCCCCCTTTTTCAAAGGAGGAAGGCACCGGCCGATTCCTGATGTAATTGTGTCCGCCAAGCTGCATTAGCCAGGCTATCGCACATGGCACACACCCACTCCCATGGTTCCGCTACGCACGCCTTCGGCTGGGCCATCGTGGTCAATCTGGCCTATACGGCCCTGGAAGCCGGCTATGGTTTCCATACCAACTCGCTGGCCCTGCTCTCCGATGCCCTGCACAACCTGGGCGACGTGCTGGGGCTGGGTCTGGCCTGGGCGGCCGCCAAACTGGCGCAACGTCCGCCCACCCAAAGCCACACCTATGGATGGCGTCGCGCCACGCTGTTGTCGCCGCTGGCCAATTCCATCCTACTGATGGGGTTTGCCGGGGCCCTGGGCTGGGAAGCCATCCGGCGTTTCAGCGCACCGCCCTCCATCCCGGCCATGCCGGTGATGGTGGTCGCAGGGATAGGGATCTTCGTGAATCTGGGCGCGGCGTGGCTGCTGCGCGGCGGGCATGGGCACGACTTGAACAAGCGCGGCGCATTCCTGCATCTGTTAGCCGACGCTGCGGTCTCGCTGGCGGCGGTATTGGCGGGCGCGGGCATGCTGGCGTTTGGGTGGGCTTGGCTGGACCCCGCCATTGCCCTGCTGGTGGGCGTGGTGATCGCGGTCGGTACCTTCGGCCTGCTGCGCGACAGCTTCAACGCGGCCATGGATGCGGTACCCGCCCACATCGATCAGTCGGAAGTGCAAGCCTTCCTTTCGTCCCAACCCGGGGTGGAAGCGGTCCATCACTTGCACATCTGGCCGCTGGGCGCCAACGAGATCGCCCTCACCGCGCACCTGGTGCGTCCGGAAGACCAGGACCACGATGCTTTCATCGACGCCACCACGCATGCGCTGGACCACCGCTTCGGCATCAACCACGCCACCTTGCAGATCGAACGCGGCATGGCCTGCGGGCACGACCTGCACGATGCCGCGCCGCATCATTCGCATTGATCGCGGCAGGCCGGCCGTCCTGGAACCCCAACCGGTCCAGCAGGCAAACCCCGTATAATCAGGGGTTCGTAGAAACTGCTATGGAATCCGGCGATGCTCAACGAAATCAAGAAAGACGCCCAGGCGCGCATGGCCAAGAGCATCGAGGCGCTGCGTCACGACCTGACCAAGCTGCGTACCGGCCGCGCCACCACCGCGCTGGTCGATCATCTGAAGGTCAACTACTACGGCTCGGACATGCCGCTGACCCAGGTCGCCAGCGTGACGGTGACCGATGCGCGTTCGCTCACGATCAGCCCGTGGGAAAAGCAGATGGTCTCGGCGGTGGAAAAAGCGATCCTGGCTTCGGACCTGGGCCTGACCCCCAATACCGCCGGCACGGTGATCCGCATCAATATTCCCGCGCTGACCGAAGAACGCCGCCGCGAGCTGTCCAAGCACGTGCATGGCGAAGGCGAAAACTCCAAGATCGCCATCCGCAACATCCGTCGCGACGCCAACCAGCAGGTCAAGGACCTGTTGAAGGAAAAGGAAATCACCGAGGACGAGGAACGTCAGACCCAGGACGAGATCCAGAAACTCACCGACAAGGCGATCAAGGACGTCGATGACGTGGTGAAGGCGAAAGAGCAGGAACTGATGTCCGTCTGACGCAGTCGCATACCCGATGACTGCCATGCCGCCCGCATCCACCCCCGTCCCTGCCGCCGTGCCGCGACACCTCGCCGTCATCATGGACGGCAACGGGCGCTGGGCCGAGCGCCGCCGGCGTCCGCGCATCATCGGCCATCGCGCCGGCGCGCGCGCAGTCAACGTGTGCATCGATTTCTGCCTCGAGCGAGGCATACGCGCGCTGACCCTGTTCGCCTTCTCCAGCGAGAACTGGGGGCGTCCGCAGGAAGAAGTAGGCGCGCTGATGAAGCTTTTCATGAATGCGCTGGACCGCGAAGTGGAGGAGCTGGACCGCCGCGGCGTGCGCGTGCGTTTCATCGGCGAGCGCGAGCGCTTTTCGCCGGGCATCCGCGAACGCATGGACGCCGCCGAAAACCAGACCCGCGGAAACCAGCGACTCGACCTGGTCATCGCCGCCAGCTACGGCGGACGCCAGGACATAGCCGCCGCCGCGCGCGCGCTGGCCGCCGACGTCTCCGCAGGCCTGCTGCGCGTGGAGGACATCGACGAAGCGGCGGTCGCATCGAGAATGGCGCTGGCCGACCTGCCGCCGCCCGATCTTTTCATCCGTACCGGCGGCGATCACCGCATCAGCAATTTCCTGCTGTGGCAGCTGGCCTATACGGAACTGTGGTTCACCGAACTTCTCTGGCCGGAACTGGACGCCGCCACCCTGCAATCGGCCATCGACGATTACGCGCGCCGCGAGCGCCGTTTCGGACTGACCAGCGCACAGGTGGCCGACGCCACCACGGAGCAATCACCCGCATGACCAGAACCCGAATCATCGCCGCGCTGGTCATGGCGCCCGTCGCGATCGCCGCGATCCTGCTCCTGCCCACGCAATGGTTGTCCGCAGCCGTGGCGCTGGTGTTTTTGATCGGGCTGTGGGAATGGTTCAAGCTGGCGGAAATCGACGATACGTTGTCGCGCACGCTGCTGCTGATAGCGAACCTGATGCTGATGGTGCTGCTGCTGTGGGCTTCGCGCACCGGTTCCGGGCTTTCGCCTGCGCTTTTCCAGATCGTCGTCCTGGCCGGCGTCGTCTGGTGGTTCCTGTCGCTGCTGTGGCTGCGGTTCTTCAACTTCGCCTCCGACCATGAGACCTACGCCCGGGTCTTCAAGCTGGCCGCCGGCACGCTTGCCGTGATTCCCGCCTGGTGCGCGCTTTGCCTGATCCACTCCGACAACTTCCAGACGCCCGCCGCCGACAGCGTAGACAACCTGATGGGCCATCTCTGGCTTCTTGCGGCGCTGGTCATCGTGTGGGCCGCCGATAGCGGCGCCTATTTCGCCGGCCGCCATTTCGGCGGCAGGCTGTTCGGAAACCGCAAACTCGCGCCGCGCATCAGCCCCAACAAGACCATCGAAGGCCTGTTGGGAGGATTGCTGGCGGGCGTCGCGGCGGGGCTTCTGTTCGCGGCATTCGCCGGGCTGACCCCGCCCCAGGTTCCGGCCTTTATCGTGGTGGCCGTCGTCACGGTATTGTTCTCGGTAGTGGGCGACCTGTTCGAAAGCCTGCTCAAGCGCCACGTCGGCGCGAAGGATTCGGGCACTCTGATTCCCGGTCACGGCGGCTTCCTGGATCGCCTGGACGGCGTGCTGGCGGCTTTGCCGATCTTCGCGCTGGGTAAAGAACTGTTCGGCTTCTGACATGACCTCTGCGCGCGCCATCGCGGTACTCGGAGCCACCGGCTCGATCGGCGCCTCGGCGCTGGACGTGATCGCGCGCCATCCCGACCGGTTGCGGGCTTCGGTGCTCAGCGCCGGTACGCAGGTAGATGCACTGATTGCGCTTTGCGTGTCCCATCGCCCCGCCCACGCGGTGATCGCCGACCCATCGCGTTTCGCTGCGCTGCGCGACGGCTTGCGCGAGGCCGGGCTGGACACTCAGGCGCATGCCGGGGACGCAGCGCTGGAGGCCCTGGTTTCGGGCGATGCATGCGACACGGTCATCGCCGCGATCGTGGGTGCCGCCGGCCTGGGCTCCACCCTGGCCGCCGCACGCGCCGGCAAGCGCCTGCTGCTGGCCAACAAGGAATCGCTGGTGCTGGCCGGGGAGCTGCTCATGGCCGCGGCGAACAGCGCAAATGCCGAGATCATCCCGATAGACAGCGAGCACAACGCCGTCTTCCAGTGCCTGCGTTCACGCCAGACTCAGGGCGATGTGCGGCGCATTGTGCTCACCGCTTCGGGTGGGCCGTTCCGGGGCCGCAGCCGGGATTCGCTGGCCTCGGTCACGCGCGAGCAGGCCATCGCCCACCCCAAATGGTCGATGGGCCCCAAGATCTCGGTCGATTCGGCCACGCTGATGAACAAGGGCCTGGAACTGATCGAAGCCCACCATCTGTTCGACATGCCCGGCGAAAAGCTGGGCGTACTGGTGCATCCGCAAAGCCTGGTGCATTCGCTGGTGGAATTCGTCGAT
Organism: Pseudoxanthomonas sacheonensis; assembly: GCF_010093305.1. Lineage (GTDB taxonomy): Bacteria > Pseudomonadota > Gammaproteobacteria > Xanthomonadales > Xanthomonadaceae > Pseudoxanthomonas_A > Pseudoxanthomonas_A sacheonensis. The sequence goes on from NZ_PDWS01000012.1 coordinate 21,774, forward strand.
GGCTCGACACTGGCTCAACTGGGACTACCCGACATGCGCACCTCGCTGGCGGTAGGCCTGGGCTGGCCGCAGCGGATCGAATCGGGCGTGGCCGGATTGGATCTGCTGGCCCAGGGCCGGCTCGATTTCGAAGCGCCCGACACCGACGCCTTCCCCTGCCTGCGCCTGGCCTGGCAGGCGCTGGAAGCCGGCGGCAGCGCGCCCGCGGTGCTGAACGCCGCCAACGAGGTCGCTGTTTCAGCCTTTCTTCAGGGCCGAATCGGTTTCCTAGCCATTCCCGCGCTGGTCGAGGAGACTCTCGCCCGATTGCCCGCAGCCCCGGCCGAGTCGCTGGAAGCGCTGCTGGCGACCGACGCGCAGGCGCGACGCCTCGCCGAACACGCCCTCACGCAGCATGCCGTCTCACAACTAGCGCAATCACAAGGCCACAAGCTCCCCGCATGAGTGACATCGTTGGCTCAATCTGGTGGATGGTCGTGGCCTTGGGCGTCCTGGTGACGTTCCACGAATTCGGCCATTACTGGGTAGCCAAGCGCTGCGGCGTGAAGGTGCTGCGCTTTTCGGTGGGTTTCGGCAAGCCGCTGTGGTCGCGCCGCGACCGCCATGGGACCGAGTTCGCCATAGCCGCCATCCCATTGGGCGGCTACGTGAAGATGCTGGACGAGGCCGAGGGCGACGTCCCCGCCGCCGACCTGCCGCAGGCCTTCAACCGCAAGCCTGTGCTGCAACGCATCGCCATCGTCGCGGCGGGGCCCATCGCCAACCTGGTGCTGTGCGTGGCGCTGCTGTGGGCCATGTTCGTGATCGGGCGGCAGGATTACAGCGCCACGGTAGGTCAGGCGCGCGGTCTGGCCGCCAAGGCCGGTTTCGTGGCCGGCGACAGGATCCAGGCGGTCGATGGCCAGACCATCAACACCTGGGGCGACGCCCTGCAGGCCATGACCACGGCGGCGATGGACCGCCATGACCCGCAGATCGTGGTTTCCGACCGGATGGGAGTCGAGCACACCCGCAGCCTTTCGCTTACGGATTTGCCGCCCGGCTTCGACCAGGAGAATGTGGCCGGGCTTGCCGGCTTCGCCTGGCAGCACCAATTGGCCCCGGCCCTGGTCGAAAAGACCCAGCCCGGCTCGCCTGCCTCCAAGGTGCTGGTCGCCGGCGACCGGATCACTGCTGTCGATGGCGATCCGGTCCGCAGCTTCGGAGATATCTCGCCGCTGGTGCAGAAGCTGGGAGCACGGGGCGGCGCCGCCATGATCGAGGTCGAGCGGAACGGCGAACGCCTGGCGCTCGACATCCAGCCGGTCTGGTGGCGCGACCCGGACTCGGGCAAGGAATATTGGACCCTGGGCATCGCGCCCCCGGCCCAGCTACAGCCCGCAGCCTACGACGCCAAACAGCAATTCGGCCCGCTGGCTGCGATCCCGGCGGCGTTCAGGGAAACCGGCAAGCTGGCTTCCGGTTCGCTGGGCATGATTCGCCGCATGCTGACTGGGCAGGCCTCGATCAAGAACATTTCCGGCCCCATCACCATCGCCCAGGTAGCCAATGCGACGGCCAAGCGCGGCGTCGACTGGTTCCTGTATTTCCTGGCTTTGCTGTCGCTCAGCCTGGCCATCATCAACCTGATGCCGATCCCGGTCTTGGACGGCGGGCACCTGCTGTATTACCTTATAGAGTTGGTCAAAGGCAGTCCGCTTAGCGAGCGCGCCATGGCCACCGGGCAATACGTGGGTCTGGCCATGCTGGCCAGCCTGATGGGTCTGGCGTTCTACAACGACATTTTCCGTCTGGTGACCTGATGGCCCTGCTTTCCCGGATATTCCCGGCTCGCTCCCACCCAATTTCCCCGCCGGCCCAATTTCGGCAAACCCCTGCGCTCTTGCAGGCAACAGCAGCACCCACCCAATCGGATGTGATGATGACGCGACTCCCCACCCGCCGCCTGCTCGCCCTCGCCCTGGCCTCGGCCATCGCATTGCCGGCCTGGGCGCAGACGACGGAATTCGGCCTGCCGGCGACCGCCAGTGCGGACGCCTTCACCGCCAGCGACATCCGCATCGACGGCCTGCAGCGCATTTCGGCCGGCACCGTGCTGACCTATCTGCCGATCGAACGCGGCGACACGGTCGATTCCACCAAGATCGGCGAAGCGATCCGCGCGCTGTACCGCACCGGCTTCTTCGAAGACGTCAAACTCGATCGCCAGGGCGACATCCTGGTGATCACCGTGGCTGAGCGCCCGGCGATCAACAAGCTGACCCTGAGCGGCAACAAGGACATCAAGACCGAAGACCTGACCAAGGGCCTGCAGGACATCGGTCTGGCCGAAGGCGAAACCTTCGACCGCCTGGCCCTGGACCGCGTCACCCAGGAGCTGACCAAGCAGTACAACAACCGCGGCAAGTACAACGTCGAAATCAATCCGACGGTGACCAAGCTTGACCGCAACCGCGTGGACATCACCATCAACGTCAAGGAAGGCAAGGCCGCCAAGATCCGCCACGTCAACCTGGTGGGCACCGAGAAGTTCGAGAACAAGGACATCCTGGACGGCTGGGAATCCAAGGAAAGCAACTGGCTGTCCTGGTACCGCCGCGACGACCAGTACTCGCGGGAAAAGCTCTCCGGCGACATCGAGAAGCTGAACTCCTACTACCTGGACCGCGGCTACGTGGACTTCTCGCTGGACTCCACCCAGGTGGCGATCAGTCCCGACAAGCAGAACATGTACATCACCGCCGGGATCACCGAAGGCGAGCAGTATAAGGTGTCCGACGTGAAGGTCACCGGCGACACCATCCTGCCGGTGGAGGACATCGAGCGGCTGGTGCTGGTGAAGAAGGACCAGGTGTTCTCGCGCGCGGTCCTGGAATACACCTCCGACGCCATCACCTCCACCCTGGGCAACATCGGCTACGCCTTCTCGCAGGTCAACCCGATCCCCACCGTGGACCGCGAGAACCGCACCGTGGCCATCAACCTGCAGGTCGTGCCCGGCCCGCGGGTGAACGTGCGCCGCATCGTGTTCAAGGGCAATAGCCGTTCGGCCGACGAAGTGCTGCGCCGCGAGATGCGCCAGTTCGAAGGCAGCTGGTATTCGCAGGCGGCCATCGACCGTTCCAAGATCCGCCTGCAGCGCCTTGGCTATTTCGAAACCGTGGACGTGGAAACCCCGCCGGTGCCCGGCAGCAACGATGAAGTGGACGTGGTCTTCAACGTCAAGGAAACCACTTCGGGCAGCTTCGTGTTCGGCCTGGGCTACTCGCAGCTGTCCGGCCTCACCACCTCGATCCAGCTGTCGCAGAACAACTTCCTCGGCGGCGGCAACCGGGTCTCGGTGGAAGCGCAACGCAGCGACTACCTGCAGCGTTATTCGTTCTCGTTCGTCAACCCGTTCTTCACCGACGAAGGCATGTCGCTGGGCTACAACCTGTGGTGGCGCGAGTTCGATTACTCCAGCTTCAATACCGCGCAGTACTCGACCACCAGCGCCGCCGCACAAGGCGTGCTGGGCCTGCCGATCACCGAAAACGACACCGTCTCGCTGCTGTTCGGCATCGACACCAACGAAATCCTGACCTTCCGCGGCTCCACGCCCGAATCGATCATCGACTACATCGATGCCGTCGGAACGCGCACGTTCCACGCCTGGCGTACCGAACTGGGCTGGGCGCGCGACACGCGCAACGACTACTTCATGCCGACCCGCGGCACCTACCAGCGCGTCTCCACCGAGATCACCCTGCCCGGCTCCACGGTCGAGTACTTCAAGCTCAACTACGAGTTCTCCAAGTACTGGCCGCTCAGCCAATCGCTGGTGCTCAATACGCGTGCCGAAGTGGGATACGGCGACAGCTACGGCAACGATTTTTCGCGGCGCCTATGCCGGGTCAATCCCAGCGATCCACAAACCAAGGCTGCGTCGGAGTGCGCGCCTGGCACTGTCGAGGCTGGCGTGCTTACCGCCACGGGCCTGCCCTTCTTCGAGAACTTCTACGCCGGCGGCGTACGCTCGGTGCGCGGCTTCCGCGACAACACCCTGGGCCCCCGCTCGGAGGAGATCGGCGGCGTCCGCGGACAGCCGCTGGGCGGGTCGCTGAAGACCACCGGTTCGCTGGAAATGTATTTTCCGAAACTGTTCGATTCCAAGGCCGCGCGCGTTTCGGCGTTCGTGGATTTCGGCAACGTCTACGCCGATACCGACAGCTTCGACGCGGGCGAACTGCGCGCCTCCACCGGCATCTCGCTGCTGTGGCGCGCGCCGGTCGGGCCGATCTCGATCAGCTACGCGTTCCCGCTGCGCAAGGAAGACGAAGACGAGGTCGAACGCCTGCAGTTCACCTTCGGCGGCGCGTTCTGAGGATCGCCGCGCAGGCGCCATGCTCCCTCAATGATGTCCCCTCAAGGCCCGGGCAACCCCGGGCCTTTCTTCTACGCGGCAGCGCCCAAGACGTTAAACTGCGCCCAGTGGACACTTTCAGCATCACCGCCGACGAGATCGCCGAACGCTACGCCCTGGTGCTGCGCGGCGACGGAAGCCTGCGCATAAGCGGCGTGGGCACCCTTTCCGGCGCGGGCGAAGGCCAACTGACCTTCCTGGCCAATCCGCGTTACCGCAATCAATTGCCGGCCAGCGGCGCCTCCGTCGTGGTGCTGCGCGAGCAAGACGCCGCGGAAGCCCCCGGCACCGTGCTGATCGCCCGCGATCCGTACACCACCTTCGCCAAGATCGCCGCTCTGTTCGACCGGCAACCTGTTCGCGATCCCGGTATCCATCCTTCGGCGGTGATCGACCCTGCTGCGCGCATCGCCGACGGCGTGCATATCGGTCCTTTCGTCACGATCGGGGCCAACAGCCTCGTCGGCGAGGGTTGCGTGATCGGGCCGGGCTGCGTGATCGGCGAAGATTGCGAGATCGGCGCAGGCAGCGAGCTGATCGCGCGGGTGACCCTGGTGACCCGGGTGCGCCTGGGACGGCGGGTGCGCATCCACCCCGGCGCGGTGCTGGGCGCGGACGGTTTCGGCCTGGCCATGGACGCCGGCCACTGGATCAAAGTACCGCAGCTGGGCGGCGTGACGGTCGGCGACGACTGCGAGATCGGCGCCAATACCTGCATCGACCGCGGCGCGCTGGGCGACACCGTGCTGGAAGAGGACGTGCGCCTGGACAACCAGATCCAGATCGGACACAACGTGCACATCGGTGCGCATACGGCGATGGCCGGCTGCAGCGCGGCGGCCGGCAGCGCCAGGATCGGCCGCTACTGCCTGATCGGCGGCGGCGCGGGCGTTCTTGGCCATCTGGAAATATGCGACAAGGTGACCATCACCGCGATGTCGCTGGTGACCCATTCGATCCGCGAACCCGGCGAGTATTCCTCGGGCACGCCGCTGACCGACAACCGCAGCTGGCGGAAGAACGCCGCACGCTTCAAGCAACTCGACGCCCTGGCACGCCGCCTGCCGGCTACCGACAAGGAGTAACCATGAGCCAACATTTTCCGCTGCCCCTCGATGCCGCAGGCATCCAGAAACTGCTGCCGCATCGCTATCCATTCCTGCTGGTGGACCGGGTGGTGGAGATGGAGCGCGACAAGCGCATCCTGGCCTACAAGAACGTGACCCAGAACGAGCCTTTCTTCACCGGCCACTTTCCGGGCAAGCCGATCATGCCCGGCGTGCTCATCATCGAGGCGCTGGCCCAGGCCGGCGGACTGCTTACCCAGCTTTCGCACGACGGGCAGACCGCGGGCCGCATGTTCTACATGGTCAAGGTGGACAACGCGCGCTTCAAGAGAATGGTGGTGCCTGGCGATCGCCTGGATCTGGACGTCACCCTCAAGCGCCTGATCAAGAACATGGCGCTGTACGAAGGCATCGCCCGGGTGGATGGCCAGGAAGTTGCCTCGGCCGAAGTGCTGTGCGCCGAGGACCGGGGCTGACCATGGCCGCCGGCGAGACGCTCATCCACCCCAGCGCATCGGTCGATCCGGCCGCCAGGCTGGGCGCGAACGTGCGCGTGGGCCCGTTCACCAGCATCGGCGCGGACGTCGAGATCGGCGAAGGCTGTGTGATCGGCGGGCATTGCAGCATCACCGGCCCTACCCGGATCGGCCGCGACAACCGCATCATCGGCCATGCCGCGATCGGCGGCGACCCGCAGGACAAGAAATTCAAGGGCGAGCGCACCGAGCTGGTCATCGGCGACCGCAACATCATCCGCGAATTCGTCACCATCAACCGCGGCACCGGCGACGGCGGCGGCCTCACCCGCGTCGGCGACGACAATTGGCTGCTCGCTTATACGCATGTCGCGCACGACTGCCGCATCGGCGACTTCTGCGTGTTCTCCAACAACTCCACCCTGGCCGGCCATGTGCAGATCGGCGACTGGGTGATCATGAGCGGCTTCGCCGGCGTGCATCAGTTCTGCCGCATCGGCGCGCATGCGTTCCTCGGCATGGGCGTGCTGGTCAGCGGCGACGTGCCCCCCTACACCATGGTGGCGACCGAGGCCCAGGGCCGCCCGCGCGGCATCAACAGCGAAGGCCTCAAACGCCGGGGTTTCGATGCCGACCGCATCAGCGCCATCAAACGCGCTTACCGCACCCTGTACGTCGCCGGCCTGCCGTTGGCCGAAGCAAAGCAGCAACTGGCCGAACAGGCGCGCGACAGCGCCGACGTGCGCGCGTTGTTGGATTTCATCGAAAGCGGCGAACGGCCACTGTTGCGATGAGCGGCTGGCGGCACGGCGCGGCAACCGGCAGCGACGAAGCGGCGCCGACGCTGTCGGACTTGGCCGCACACCCGGGAATGCTGCAGGCCGGCGAGCGCACAAAACGCATTGCGCTGGTCGCTGGCGAGGCTTCGGGCGATGCATTGGGTGCGGGCCTGACCGCAGAGCTGCGCAAGCGCTTCCCCGAAGCGGAATTCGCCGGCATCGGCGGCAAGGCGATGCGCCAGAGCGGCTGCGAAACCTGGTACGACTCGGGCGAGCTGGCGGTGATGGGCCTGTCCGAAGTCCTCGGCCATCTGCCACGCCTGCTGAAGCTGCGCCGCGAATTCCGCGAGCGCGTGCTCGCATGGAAGCCGGACGTCTTCATCGGCATCGATGCCCCCGACTTCAACCTGGGCGTGGAGCGCTGGCTCAAGCGTCGCGACGTTCGCACCGTGCATTACGTGAGCCCTTCGGTATGGGCTTGGCGCGAGAAACGCGCGCAGAAAATCGGAGCCAGCGCGGACATGGTCCTTTGCCTGTTCCCGATGGAGCCGCCGATCTACGCCCGGCACGGCATCGATGCGCGTTTCGTGGGCCATCCGATGGCCGACGAGATGCCGCTGGAACCGGACCAGGCCACCGCACGCGCCGCGCTGGGCCTGCATGCCTACACGCCGGTCCTGGCGGTACTGCCTGGCAGCCGGCTGGGAGAAATCGGGCGGCTCGGCAAGATTTTCCTGGAAGCGGCGCGGATGATTTCCGAATCCGTTCCCTACTTGCAGATCGTGGTGCCCGCGGCGAATTCCGCCTGCGCGGACGCGCTGCGGCCGTTGATCGCCGAAACCGGATTCGCCGCGCCGCCGATGCTCACCGATGGCCGCGCACGCGAGGCGATGGTGGCGGCAGACGTGGTGCTGCTGGCGTCGGGCACCGCCACGCTCGAGGCGATGCTGGCCAAGCGCGCGATGGTGGTCGGCTACAAGGTGGCGCCGCTGACCTACCGCATCGTCAAAGCGTTCGGCATGTTGAAAGTCGAGCGCTACGCGCTTCCCAACGTGCTGGCCGGCAGCGATGTGGCGCCGGAACTGATGCAGGACGAATGCACGCCGGAGAATCTGGCCGCGGCCGTGCTGAACCAGTTCCAGCATCCGGAAATCACCGGCGCGCTGCAACCGCGTTACCGCGAGTTGCATGAGACGTTGCGCCAGGATGCGTCGGCAAGCGCGGCCGATGCGATAGCCAGTCTGCTGCGCGGTGCGGGATCTTCGTCATGAGCCAGCATCCGCTGCTGTTTCCCGCTTCCAATGCCGTCGAGCGTCCGCTGTTGGTAGCCGGCGTGGACGAAGCCGGTCGCGGACCGCTGGCCGGGCCGGTCGCGGTCGCTGCGGTGGTGTTCGACCCTGCGCGTCCGCGCATCAACGGACTGGACGATTCCAAGCAGCTCAATGCTGCGCGCCGCGAAGTGCTGTACTCGCGCATCGTCGAACGCGCACTGGCCTGGCACGTGGTGCTGGTGGAAGTCGAGGAAATCGACCGCATCAACATCTACCAGGCGACGATGCTGGGCATGCGCCTGGCCGTGGAAGGCGTGGCCCATGTCGCCGGACTTGCGCGCATCGACGGCAATGCGTTGCCGAAGGGCCTTCCCTGCCGCGCGGAAACCCTGATAGGAGGAGACCGCCTGGATCGCGCGATCATGGCCGCTTCCATCGTGGCCAAGGTCACCCGCGACCGGCTCATGAAGCAGTTGCATGAGCAGCATCCGCAATACGGATTCGACGTGCACAAGGGCTATTCGACGCCCTCCCATCTGGCCGCGCTGGCTCAGCACGGCCCCTGCCCGCACCATCGCCGCAGTTTCGCCCCGGTTCGACGCGCATTGGGCGAGGAAACACCGGCAGGGGCCGAAGTCCTGACCTGAGGGATTCCGGAGCGTGCTTGGCGGGCGTTCGGGCCTGTCAAGCCTTGTTCCACTACACCCCTCCCGCTACCCTGCTAGCGGTATGTCCTCCCGCTTCATCCACCTCCACCTGCACACCGAATTCTCGCTCGCGGATTCGACCATCCGCGTGCCCGAAAAGCCGGACGAGGCGCGCCCGGACAAGGCCAAACGGCCCAATCTGCTGAGCCGCGCAGTGGAAATGAGGCTGCCGGCGCTGGCGGTGACCGACCGCAACAACCTGTTCGCGCTGGTCAAGTTCTACAAAGCCGCCGAGTCGGTGGGCATCAAGCCCATCGCCGGCGCCGATCTGAGCATCGTCGACGGCAAGGAAAGCCCCTGGCAGCTGACCTTGCTGTGCCGCGACCATACCGGTTACCTGTCGCTGTCGCGCCTGCTGACGCGCGCCTGGATGGAAGGCCATCACACCGACGGCGTGGCCATCGCGCCGGAATGGCTGCGCGAGGATTGCGAAGGCCTGTTCGCCATCGCCGGCCGCCACAGCTACGCCGGACGGCTGGCCGCGGGCGGACGCCACGAACACGCCGAGCAGCACCTGGCCGACCTGCAACGCAGCTTCGGCGAAAACCTGCATCTTGAAATCACCCGCACCCAGCGCGAAGGCGAAGACGCGTTCAACGCCTTCGCCCTGCATGCCGCCGCCGCGCGCGGACTTCCGGTCATCGCCAGCAACGATGTGCGGTTTCTGGACCGCGAAGGCTACGATGCGCACGAAGCGCGCGTATGCATTTCCACCGGCCGCGTGCTGGACGATCCCAAGCGGCCGCGCGAGTACAGCCCCGAGCAATATCTGAAATCGCCGGACGAGATGGCCGCGTTGTTCGCGGACGTACCCGATGCGATCGACAACACCTATGCGCTGGCGCAGCGCTGCAATCTGGAACTGACGCTGGGCCAATACGCCTTGCCGGCATATCCGGTGCCCAGCGACGAAACCCTGGACAGCTGGATCCGCAGCCAGTCGCATGCCGGCCTGGAGGAGCGCCTGCGCAGGAATCCGCTGGCCGAAGGGCACACCGCCGACGACTACCGCGCGCGCCTGGACCTGGAAGTCGACGTCATCGTGCGCATGGGATTTCCCGGCTACTTCCTGATCGTTGCCGACTTCATCAACTGGGCCAAGCAGCACGGCATCCCGGTCGGTCCCGGCCGCGGCTCCGGCGCCGGTTCATTGGTGGCCTGGGCGCTCGGCATCACCGATCTGGATCCGCTGCCCTACGGCCTGCTGTTCGAGCGCTTCCTCAACCCCGAACGCGTGTCGATGCCCGACTTCGACATCGACTTCTGCATGGACCGCCGCGACGAAGTCATCGACTACGTCGCGCGCAAATACGGCCGCGACCGGGTCAGCCAGATCATCACCTACGGCACCATGGCAGCCAAGGCGGTGGTGCGCGACACCGGCCGCGTGCTGGGTTTCCCGTACGGTCTGGTGGACGGTATCGCCAAGCTCATTCCCAATATCCTGGGCGTGACCTTGAAGGACGCGATGGGCGAAGGCGACAGCAGCATGGTGTCGCAGGAACTGATCGACCGTTACCGCGACGAAGACGACGTGCGCGACCTGATGGATCTGGCGCGGCAACTGGAAGACCTGACCCGCAACGCCGGCAAGCACGCCGGCGGCGTGGTGATCGCGCCTTCGCCGCTGTCGGACTTCTGCCCGCTGTTCGCCGAACACGACGTCGAGGGACGCGGCAAGTCGCCGGTGACCCAGTTCGACAAGGACGACGTGGAAGCGGTGGGCCTGGTGAAGTTCGACTTCCTGGGCCTGCGCACGCTGACCATCATCGATTGGGCGGTGAAGGCGATCAACCGCCGGGATTGGGGAATGGGGATTGGGGATTCGCAAGAGCAAAAGCAAAAGCGGGAATCCGCTCTTGCTTCTACGAATCCCGAATCCCCAATCCCCAATCCCGGCCCCATCGACATCTCCGCGATTCCGCTCGACGACGCGGCCACTTACGAACGCGTGTTCTCCACCGGCGATACCGGCGCGGTGTTCCAGTTCGAATCGCGCGGCATGCGCGAGTTGCTCAAGCGCGCCAAGCCAGACCGTTTCGAAGATCTGATCGCCCTGGTCTCGCTGTACCGCCCGGGCCCGATGGACCTGATTCCGTCCTTCATCGAGCGCAAGCATGGGCGCGAGCCGGTGGAGTATCCGGATGCGCGCGTGGAGCCCGTGCTGCGCGACACCTACGGCATCATGGTGTACCAGGAACAGGTCATGCAGATGGCGCAGATCGTCGGCGGCTATTCGCTGGGCGGCGCCGACCTGCTGCGCCGCGCGATGGGCAAGAAGAATCCGGCGGAAATGGCCAAGCACCGCGAGATCTTCCGCGAAGGCGCCGGCAATAACAGTATCGACGCGCGCAAGGCCGATTCCATCTTCGACCTGATGGAGAAGTTCGCCGGCTACGGCTTCAACAAGTCGCACGCCGCCGCCTACGCGCTGGTGTCCTACCAGACCGCGTGGCTGAAGACGCACTACCCGGCCGAGTTCATGGCCGCGGTGCTGTCTTCGGACATGGACAACACCGACAAGGTGGTGGGCTTCCTGGACGAATGCCGCACGCTGAAGCTCGAAGTGCTGCCGCCGGAAGTCAACGCTTCGGAGTACATGTTCGTGGCCACCGACGCGCGCACCGTGCGCTACGGACTGGGCGCGATCAAGGGCGTGGGGCGTGGCGCTTGCGAGGCAATTTCCGCCGAACGCGCAAGCGGCGGCGCTTTCCGCGACTTGCTGGATTTCTGCAAGCGCGTGGATTCGTCCAAACTCAATCGCCGCGCACTGGAAGCGCTGGTCAATGCGGGCGCGCTGGACGCGCTGGGCAAGAATCGCGCTTCGCTGATGCTGCAGCTTCCGGAGGTGGTGAAAGCCACCGACCAGTTGGCCAGGGAGCGCGACGCCGGCCAGGTTTCCCTGTTCGGCGGCGGCGACGCGGCGCCTGCGCTGGAAGTGCTGCTGACCGAAGTGGACGAATGGCCGCTGTCGCAGAAGCTGGCGGGCGAACGCGAGACCCTGGGCCACTACCTGAGCGGACATCCGCTGGATCCGTATCGCGACGACCTGCGCGCACTGGTCGGCACCGACCTGGGCGAGCTGGATAAGCTGTGGAGCGGCGCGCCGCAGGCCGAGAAGAAAGGCTGGCGTCCGGAAGTGGGCGTAGTCATCGCCGGGCAGGTGGTCGCCTTGCGCCGCAAGGGCGACAGCCAGGTGTTCGTGCAGCTGGAGGACGGGCGCGGGCGCATCGAGTGCAGCGTGTTCGCCGAGGCCTACACCCAGATGGCACCGCTGCTGACCCGCGACCGCATCCTGATCGTGCAGGGCGGCCTGCGCGAGGACGAGTTCAGCGGCGGCTTCAGCCTGCGCGTGCGCCAGTGCTGGGACTACGCGCAACTCTGCTCAAGCCATGCCCAGCGCCTGTCGCTGCGGCTGGACATGCGCGTGCCCGGTCTTTGGGACCGCATCGACGCCCTGCTCGCCAAACACCGCCCGGGAGCCACCCCCCTGCGCCTGGACCTGCTGCTGAAATCCGGCGAACGCGGCGTGGCCGGCGTGCTGGATTTGAACGGTCCCAAGTCGGTGCGCGTGGACACGGAGCTGCTGGATGCGCTGAGGGCGCATCCGGGGGTGCGGACGGTCAAGGTCGCTATCTCAAGGCCTTGGGCGAATTAGGCTTTTTAGGCTTTTCCTTCTCCCCCTGGGAGAAGGTGCCCGGAGGGCGGATGAGGGAATGGATTGTCAGCTTGTAGTGGAAGGTTGATTTGCAATTCATTGCCATTCCCTTATCCGTCGCTTCGCGCCACCCCGTATCAAGTACGGGGCAGGCTTTCTCCCGGGGGGAGAAGGAAAAGCCGCCGCCCTACCCACCCGTACGGGTTCCTCGCCCCGCTTCGGCTAAACTCCCCTCCTTTCCGGTCCGCAGTCCGTAAATGAACCCGAATTACCTGGATTTCGAACAGCCCATCGCCGACCTGGAATCCAAGATCCAGGACTTGCGCAGCGCCAGCACCGGCCCGGCGGTCAACGTCGACGCCGAAGTGCACGCCTTGCAGGACAAACTCCGCGTGCGCACCGCCCAGATCTTCCGGGACCTCACTCCCTGGCAGGTCTCGCAGCTGGCCCGGCATCCGGCGCGACCGTACACGCTGGACTACATCCGCGTGTTCTGCGACGAGTTCCAGGAACTGGCCGGCGACCGCGCCTACGCCGACGACGCCGCGATCGTCGGCGGCCTGGGCCGCATCGATGGCCGTAGCGTGGTCATCATCGGCCACCAGAAAGGCCGCGACACCAAGAGCAAGATCGCGCGCAATTTCGGCATGCCGCGTCCCGAGGGCTACCGCAAGGCGCTGCGCCTGATGAAGCTGGCCGAGCGCTTCAAGCTGCCGCTGCTGACCTTCATCGACACTCCTGGCGCCTACCCCGGCGTGGGCGCGGAAGAGCGCGGCCAGTCCGAGGCCATTGCCCGCAACCTCATGGAGATGGCCGAACTGCGCGTGCCCATCGTCTGCACGGTGATCGGCGAAGGCGGATCGGGCGGCGCATTGGCCATCGGCGTCGGCGACCGTACGCTGATGCTGGAATACGGCACCTATTCTGTGATCTCGCCGGAAGGTTGCGCGTCGATCCTGTGGAAATCCGCCGACAAGGCCAAGGATGCCGCAGAACAACTTGGCATCACCGCCAAGCGCCTGCTCTCGCTGGGCCTGGTGGACAAGGTGGTGCGCGAACCCATCGGCGGCGCGCACCGCAACCCACGGCAGATGGCCACGCGTCTGAAGGCCGTGTTGCTCAACGAGCTGGATGCGTTGGAACAATTGCCGATGGACGAGTTGCTGAAGCAGCGGTACCAGCGGTTGCGCGGTTACGGGGCTTACGAAGCCGCATAGCGCTTCTCGGTTCTTGTAGGAGCGACGCGAGTCGCGAAGCCGCGGAGAATCGAGTTGTCGTGAGCTTCGCGACTCGCGTCGCTCCTACAAATCTTCATCGCATATAAAAATCGACTCGCCATGAGCCCCATCCTCCTCCTTTCCATCGTTCTCCAAATCGCCTGCTGCGTGCACGTGGTCCGCACCGGCCGGCCGATGTACTGGATCTTCATCCTGCTGGTGTTCTCGTATATCGCGGTGGCGATCTATTTCTTCGCCGAGATCCTGCCCGGAATGCGCAACGATCCAGGCGCCCGGCGCGTGGTGCGCAAGGTCGCCGCGAAGATCGATCCCGAACGCGAGAAACGCCACGCCAGCCGCCAGTTCGGACTTTCCGACACGCAGGCCAACCGGCGTCGCCTGGCCGAGGAAAGCCTGGCGAGCGGCGACTTCCAGCAGGCGGCCGAGCTTTACCAAGGGGCGCTCAAGGGTCTGTACGAAACCGATCCGGAGACGATGCTGGGACTGGCCAAAGCGCAGTTCGGGCTGGGCCAGCCACAACAGGCGCGGCAGACGCTGGATGCATTGATCGCGGCCAATCCCAATTACCGATCAAAGGACGGGCATCTGCTTTACGCGCGTACCGTGGAAGCCAGCGGCGACATGCCTGCCGCGCTGCATGAGTACGAAAATGTGGTGCAGGGATATCCGGGCGAAGAAGCCCGGGCGCGCTACGGATCGCTGCTGGTGCGCAGCGGCGACACCGGCAAGGCGAAGGAAATCTTCAACGAGATACTGACCCGCTCCGCCGCTGCGCCCAAGTACTATCAACGCGAGCAGCGCGAGTGGATCGATGCGGCCAAACGCGAGTTGGCGGCGCTGAACTGATCGTTCGCGCGTCTCCATGGCTCTGTAGGAGCGACGCGAGTCGCGAAGCTCTGAACGCCGGAATCGTCATCGGCTTCGCGACTCGCGTCGCTCCTACAGACTCCTGCGTCTCCCGGGTGCGGGCTGGCGGACCCGAGCATGCCGTGGACGCAACGGCTAGGATGCGTACATGACCGCTGCCGATCCCGCCATCGTTCTGTACCGCGCCTTGCATCGAGAGAGGCCTGCGCCCTTGCTGGTGGGGCTCAGCGGCGGGCTGGATTCCACCGTACTGCTGCATGCGCTGTCGGAAGACCCGCAGGTCCGCGCACAAGGCCTGCGCGCCGTGCACGTGCACCACGGCCTGCAACCGCTGGCCGAGGACTGGGCCAACCATTGCGCCGGATTCTGCGGTTCGATTGGCGTACCGTTGACGATCCTCAAGGTCGTCGTGGACCGCGACAGCGGCGAAGGATTGGAGGCCGCGGCACGCAAGGCGCGGTACGCGGCATTCGAAAGCGTACTGAGGGAAGGCGAAACGCTGGTCACCGCCCATCATCGCGACGACCAGGCCGAAACCTTTCTGCTACGCGCGCTGCGCGGATCCGGGCCGGATGGATTGGCGGCGATGCGGCCATGGCGGAAATTCGCTGCGGGAAAACACTGGCGCCCCCTGCTGGACACGCCACGAAGCGGACTGCTCGCTTACGCGAACCAGCACGGCCTGGCCTGGCTGGAAGACCCCAGCAATGAAGACCTCCATCACGACCGCAATTTCCTGCGCCAGCGCATCCTGCCATTGCTGCGCGAACGCTGGCCGCAGGCCGATGCCGCTTTCACGCGCAGCGCGGTGTTGAGCGCCGATGCTGTCGAACTCTTACAGCGCGAGGACGTCCTGGCGCTGGCGATGGCTCGCACCGCCGATCCATGTGCGCTTTCGGTACCGGCGCTGCTGGAACTGCCGGCGACGCGGCGCGCACGCGTGCTGCGGCGATGGATCGAAGAACTCGGCCTTCCGCCACTGCCAGGCGAAGGCGTCGCGCAGATCGAAACCGATTTGCTGCCGGCGCGAGCCGACGCCCAGGCCCGCTTCCAATGGCGCGATGCGGTGATCGAACGCTGGCGCGACCTGTTGCATGCGCAATGGCGGCGCGAGCCGTTGCCGGCCGAATGGAACGCAGAATGGAGCGGGCGCGAGCCGCTGCCGCTGCCGGGCGGAGATCTGCTCCACCTGCAGGGCGCGGAAGCGTTCCCCTCTCCCCTGCGCGTGTTCGCGCGCCAGGGTGGTGAGCGCATCGCCCTGCCCGGCCGCGAGCATTCGCATGCGCTCAAGAACGTGCTGCAGGAACTCGGCGTACCGCCCTGGGAGCGCGAGGTCCTGCCCTTGCTCTCCAACGGCGCGGGCGAGTTGGTGGCGATCGCGGACTTGGCTTATTCCGCCGGTTTCGACGCATGGCTGCGCGAGGCGGGCGCGCGCCTGCTTTGGGCGCGCCAGGCATGAACGGCCTGCATTGACCTATTCCCCCCGCATCCCCAAACTTGCCCCATGCCACGCAAACCCGCCCCCGATGCTTCCCCCGTCGCCCATTTCGAGCAGTCGCTGGACGAACTGGAGCTGCTGGTCGAGAAGATGGAACAGGGCGAGATGAGCCTGGAAGAGTCGCTGGCCGCCTACGAGCGCGGCGTGGGCCTGTACCGGCGTTGCCAGGCGGCATTGGAACAGGCCGAGCTGCGCGTGCGCCTGCTCAGCGATCCGGAACAGCCCGATGCGGCCGAACCCTTTGCGCCGCTGCCCGATGGAAACTGAAGCCCCGTTCCTGCGCTGGGCCCAACGCGTCGAAACCGCACTCGGCAACGCCCTGCCCTCGGCCTCGATCCCGCCGCAACGCTTGCATGCGGCCATGCGCCACGCGGTGCTCGGCGGCGGCAAGCGCATACGCCCCCTGCTGGTCTACGCCACGGGCGCGGTGTTCGGCACCGACGAGCGCTGGCTGGATGCGCCCGCGGCGGCGGTGGAGCTGATCCACGCCTATTCGCTGGTGCACGACGACCTGCCGGCGATGGACGACGACGCCTTGCGGCGCGGCCGGCCTACCGTGCATGTCGCCTTCGACGAAGCCACCGCGATCCTTGCCGGCGATGCGCTGCAATCGCTGGCTTTCGAGGTGCTGGCAGAAGCGCCGGTCGCGTCCGAATTGCGCGTGTCCTGGCTGCGTGCATTGGGCTTGGCCGCGGGCGCCGGCGGCATGTGCGGCGGCCAGGCGCTGGATATCGACGCCACCGGCCAGGTGCAGACGCTCGCGGATCTGGAGCGCATGCACCGTCTCAAGACCGGCGCGCTGATCCGGGCCTCGGTGCGCATGGGGGCGATGGGCGGCAGCATCGACGAAGGCACGCTCAAGCTGCTGGATACCTTCGCCGATGCGCTGGGTCTGGCCTTCCAAGTGCGCGACGACATCCTGGACGTGGAATCGAATTCCAAGCAGCTAGGCAAGACCGTGGGCAAGGATGCGGCGCAGGCCAAGTCCACTTATCCGGCCCTGCTGGGCATGGACGGCGCGAAAGCCAAGCTGGTCGAGCTGGACAGGGTCATGCACGATGCGCTGTCCCCTTTCCGCGAACGCGCCACCGCGCTGTGGGCGCTGGGCAAGCTCGCCATCCACCGTACCCACTAAGACAGCATCCTTGTAGGAGCGGGCCCTGCCCGCGACCGGGCGTTACCGGTAACGCTCCGTCGCGGGCAGGGCCCGCTCCTACAAGAGCAGCCCTTCGATCGCGCGCACGTCGCGGCTATCGGGAAACACCTTCGTCTCCAGCGCCGATTCCGGTATGCGCAAATGCGAAGCCAGGACGCCTTTTAGCAGCGCGCGCGTGTCGCTGGTAGCGCGCAGATCGCGGCCCTCGTTCAAGGCCCCTTGCGCCAATCCCGGCCAATCGCCGGCGATGCGTCCGCCCTTCACCGCGCCGCCGGCGAGCAACGCAATGCCGCCGGTGCCGTGATCGGTGCCGCCGGTACCGTTCGCGGCCGCGGTGCGGCCGAATTCGCTGAGCACGATCACGACGGTTCTGTTCCAGAGAGGCGTCATGCCATCGTGGAAGGCACGCAGCCCCGCATCCAGTTCCTTGAGCTTGCGCGCCAACACAGCGGCCTGGTTGCTGTGCGTGTCCCAGCCCGAATCCTCGACGAAGGCGATGCGCGGTCCGCTCGCCTTGGCCATGAAACCGGCCGCCGAAGCCATTGCCTGCGGCAGGCGCCCGCCTTTGCCGCCGCTCATCTCCATGTCCTGGCTTTCGACCGCGCGCGCGAAAGAGCCGGCGAGTTTCGGATCGGCCGCGTACAAGGTCTGCAACCGCTGCAGCAGCACCGGATTGACTTCCTCTGGCAAGGGCGGCGACCAGGTGGTCGCATCGCCCGGCCCGCGCATGATCAACGGCATCACCGTGGTGAGCGACAAGGCTTCGCTACCGGCCATGGCCGAGACGCAGCGATTGAGCCAGCCGGTGGAGATGCCGCCCGGCCGCGCGGTGCCGTTTTCCAGACAGTCCTGGGCTTCGAAGTGGGAACGCTGGCGATACGGAGGAGCGATCGCGACCACCGGCAGCAATTGCTTGCGGCCGTAGAGTTCGTGGGCGAAGGAAAGCGATGGGTGCAGCGAGAAATCCGCATCCAATGCGCGCGCATCGGCAGGCGCCAGGTTGCCGCGCAGACGCGCATAGGCAGGGTCGTTGCGCGGCACCACCACGTGCATCCCGTCCACGCCGCCGCGCAACAGTACTACCAGCATGCGGGTGTCGTTCGCAGCCGCCATGCCCAGACCCGGCCACAAAGTCAGGCTGGTCAATGCGCCTGCGGCG
Source organism: Pseudoxanthomonas sacheonensis (assembly GCF_010093305.1). Classification (GTDB taxonomy): domain Bacteria; phylum Pseudomonadota; class Gammaproteobacteria; order Xanthomonadales; family Xanthomonadaceae; genus Pseudoxanthomonas_A; species Pseudoxanthomonas_A sacheonensis. Next base: position 40,052 of record NZ_PDWS01000012.1, read on the forward strand.
CCGATGAAACCGCGTCGGGTCAGGCTCATGTCAAGTCCTCCATTGGAAAGCGGGGCTGGCGATCAGCAGCGCCAGCCCATCGCGCGGCGATTCGGCGCGCCGCAATGCCGTCATGGTCTCGCCATCCAGACTGCCGGCGAACAGGTTCCGTGCCACTGCCAGCGGATCGGCGCGTTCGGCAGGCGCCGCGTCGGCGATGCTGCTGGCCGCTTGCACCCGCTTCCACAGCGCGTCCGGTCCGCTCCATTGCGCGGCGTCGTCGGCGAAACCCGCCGGCGATCGCGGCGTGAACGGAGGCTGCCCCATGCGCGTGAGCAATCCCATCGACATGCGCGGATTGTCCGTCGGCGGCATGTCCAGGGCGCGCAGCGCCGATACCAGGAAGTCATCGGGCGTCTTGAACTTCCGCGCTGCTGGCGACCACGCCTGCGGGCTTTCTATCAAAGCGCGATACACCGTAGGCAGATCTCCCTCGCTGCGCTGCCATGCGTTAGCCAAGCGGTCCACGAGTGCGACGGGCGGATCGTCGCTGACGAAATGGCGCGCCAGCTTGTAAGCCAGATGGCGTGCGGTCGCCGGATGCAGGGACAGATCCGACAGGATCGCGCGGCCTTGCGTTTCTCCGCTTTCGGGATAACGCTTCCCCAGCAGCTCGCGCGTGCCTTCTTCGTGCGCTGCCGTGCGGAAGACGAAAGAAGAACGCGGCGTGCCGCGCTTCCAGTCCTGCGGCAGGGGCACGCCCCATCCGGTGATCGCGCGCGCCAGCTCGGTGACGTCGCCCTGGGTGTAGCCGCCGTCCACGCCCAGGGTATGCAATTCCAGAATTTCCCGCGCCAGGTTTTCGTTCAGACCCGGCTCGCGTTTCGGTTTGCCGTTTGCTTGCTTCGCGGCGCGTTTGCGCATGCGCTCGGCATACCTGGAATCGGTGCCGACCGAACGCACGTTGTCCAGGTAACGCAGCATGCCGGGATGCGTTTCCACCGCCAGCAGCAGATCGGAAAAGCTGCCCAGCACGTTGGGACGGATCGCCTCGCGCTCCATCGGCGCGGCGTACAGCGCGGCCTGGCGCTTGTCCACGGAAATGGCGAAATGGTTGGACCAGAACCGCACCAGGCGCTCGACGAAACCGTTCTCGCTGGCGACGGCGACCTGGTAGCGGCGTCCCAGCTCCTTCATCAGGGACTGGCGGTACAACTGGCCGATCTTCATCTGCTTGGCCTGGGCGTTTTCGCCCGACCGCTTGCTTTGGCGGCGCTGCTCCAGGTATTCGGTTTCGCGGCGCAGGTAATCCAGGCTGGAAGGCAGGCCCGAGAAAGCGGCCCGCGAGGCGTCGCTGCGCAGCTGCGCATCCAGCCAGGCGCGGGCGTCGCCGATACCTGCGAGCTCTCCTGGCCTGGCCCCCAGGCCGAAACGGTTGACGGCGCTGACGGCTTCCGTTGAAGGCATGTGCTGGCTCCGCGACGGGGTGAACAACAGGACTAACGCGCCACTGCGCTCTGCGTTGACGAAGAATCCCTTTCCCGCGCCCCCATAACGACGAAGGCCCGGACTAGCCGGGCCTTCGTACGGAAACGGGGTTTCCGGATTACTTGATCAGGCGCAGCGCGAACGGATAGCGATAGGCTTCGCCCTTGTTGGCGGCCAGGCCGCCGATGATGCTGAAGACGATACAGGCGATCCAGGCGATCAGATTGATCAATGCGCCGATCAGGATCACCGAAAGGATAATGCCGATCACGTATACGATCAGCAGGGTGATCTGGAAATTGAGCGCTTCCTTTGACTGGTCGGTCAGCCAGGATTTTTCCGGCTTGTCCTTGTTGATCAGCCAGATGATCAACGGAACGATGAAACCGGCGATGATGCCGGACAGGTGCGTCAGCAGTCCGATGGTCCTGTCTTCCTGCGGTGCGCTGCCCGAGGGCGCCGGCGGTGGTGCGGTCACGTTATCGAATTCACTCATTTCTTGTTCCCTTTAGAATGGTGGATAGTGGTGCTGCAGGCTAACCGGGGCGACACTACAGCCGCACGACACCCCATGTCCAGAAAAACGTCAATCGCCGCCGGCGACGGTCATCCTGCCCACCAGGATCGAACCGCAGCCGATGTGGGACCGCGGGTCCACATCGCGGCCCACCGCTTCGATGCCCGCGAATACGTCCTTCAAGTTGCCGGCGATGGTGATGCCATCCACGGGATAGGCGATGGCGCCGTTTTCCACCCAGAATCCGGCGGCGCCACGCGAGTAGTCGCCTGTGACCGGGTTCACACCCTGCCCCATCAGCTCGGTGACAAGCAGTCCGTTGTGCAGGCCGCCCACCATTTCCTCGAAACCGCCCGCATTGGCGGCGACCTCGAGGTTATGCACGCCTCCCGCATTGGCCGTGGTCTGCAGGCCCAGCTTGCGGGCCGAATAGCTGCCCAGCACATAGCGCTGCAGTACTCCCTGGCTCACCAGCGGCGCTTGGCGGGTCGCCACGCCTTCGGCATCGAAGGCCGCCGAGCGCAGGCCGCCGCGCAGCAGCGGCAGCTCCTCGATGGCGAACCAGTCGGGAAATATCCGCTTGCCGGCATGGTCCAGCAGGAAACTGGCGCGCCGGTACAAGGCCCCGCCGGAAACCGCACCCAACAGATGCCCGATCAGCGAACGCGCCACTTCGGCGGCGAACAGCACCGGGTACTGGCCGGTGGCCACCGAGCGCGGCGACAGACGCGCCAGCGTGCGTTCGGCCGCATGACGGCCTATCGCAACCGGCGCTTCCAACCCTTCGCGCGACAGGGCGCTGCTGTACCAGCCGTCGCGCTGCATGTCTTCGCCTTGTCCGGCGATCAATGCGCAGCCGATGGAGTGCTGGGTGCTGCGGTCGCGGCCGAAGAATCCGTGCGAATTGGCGTAGACGGAAATGCTTTCGCCGCTGCCGACCGAGGTTCCGTCCGAATTTGCGATGCGCGGATCGAACTCGCGTCCCGCCGATTCGCAGGCCAGGGCCAGGTCGATGGCGTGGTCGGCCTCCAGCGCCCAGGGATGCCAGGCGCCCAGATCCGGGAAGTCGGTGGCCATCAGCTCCGCATCGGCCAGGCCGGCGGCTTCGTCGTGCTCGGTGTAGCGCGCAATGGCGCAGGCCTGCGCCACGGTGGCGTCCAGGCTTTCCTCGCGCAGATCGGCGGTGCTGGCGCTGCCCTTGCGCTGGCCGAAATACACGGTGACACCAATGCTGCGGTCGCGGGTGGATTCCACGGTTTCCACCGCGCCCATGCGCACGTTGACGTTGAGGCCACGGTCCTCGCTGCAGCTGACTTCGGCCTGGCTGGCGCCCAAGGCCCGGGCGCGGTCCAGCAGGCGCCCGGAAAGACTCTCCAGCGCGTCCAGGCGCTGCAGGCTGTCGTCGGCGGAAAAATCGGCGATTGCGTTCAATGGCTTATCCTGTAACAAAGTTCTGGAGAGCGGAAATGCGTGGAATCGACCCGGAAACCGGGGAATACCTGGGGCCCAGCCGCAGCGAGCAGCGGCGCGAGGCGCTGGACATCCGCAGCCTGGGAGAAAAACTGGTTGCGCTGGCTCCGGCCCATTTGGCGAAGTTGCCGATACCCGAAGGCTTGCTGGAACATATCTACGAGACCCAACGCATCACTTCGCACATCGCGCACAAGCGGCAGTTGCAGTTCCTGGCCAAACAGATGCGGCGGGAAAGCGACGAGACCCTGGATGCGATCCGCGATGCGATGGAAGTGGGCGGCGACGCCAAGCGACGCGAGACGGCGATCCTGCACACGGTGGAAACCTGGCGTTCGCGCCTGCTGGAAGACGGCGACGCGGCCCTCGCCGAGCTGTTGTCCGAGTTTCCGTCTGCCGACCGCCAGCACCTGCGCCAGTTGGTCCGCAACGCGGGCGAAGAACGCAAGAAGAACAAGCCGCCGCATGCGTATCGCGAACTGTTCCGCGAGTTGCGCGAGCTGCTGGCGGACAACGAAGACACCTCCGACGAGGACGAGCTTTAGCCCCTCTCCTTTCGGGAGAGGGGTTGGGGTGAGGGTACGGCGCAGACGCGATGGCGCAGATTGCGATTTTCGGACAGCGTTCGCAACACAGTTCGTTGTTGGGCTCATGTGCAACGACAAAACGCCTCTTCGCCGCACCCTCATCCGTCGCTGCGCGCCACCTTCTCCCGAAGGGAGAAGGGAAGAGCAAAGACTGATCACGCCCGCGTCCCGCCCACAGTAATACCTTCGATCAGCAACGAAGGCTGCCCCACGCCCACCGGCACGCTCTGCCCATCCTTGCCACACACGCCCACGCCGGCGTCGAGCGCCAGATCGTGGCCGATCATCTTCACCTTCTGCATGGTTTCCGGACCATTGCCGATCAAGGTAGCGCCCTTCACCGGCGCGGTGACCTTTCCGTCTTCGATCAAATAAGCCTCGGTGGCCGAAAACACGTACTTGCCGCTGGTGATATCGACCTGGCCGCCACCGAAATTCACCGCATACAACCCCTTCTTCACCGAGCGGATCATCTCCTGCGGGTCGTGCTGGCCCGCCAGCATGTAGGTATTGGTCATGCGCGGCATCGGCAGGTGCGCAAAGGATTCGCGGCGGCCGTTGCCGGTGGGCGCAACGCCCATCAGGCGCGCGTTGAGCGTGTCCTGCATGTAGCCGACCAGCACGCCGTCTTCGATCAGCGTCGTGCAATTGGTCTGCGTGCCTTCGTCGTCGATATTCAACGAGCCGCGGCGGCCCGGCAGGGTGCCGTCATCGACGATGGTGACGCCCGGCGAGGCGACGCGCTGGCCCATGCGGCCGGCATACGTCGAGGTACCCTTGCGGTTGAAGTCGCCTTCCAAGCCGTGGCCCACGGCTTCGTGCAGCAACACGCCCGGCCAGCCGGAACCCAGCACCACCGGCATCATCCCGGCCGGCGCGTCCACGGCTTCCAGATTCACCAGCGCCTGGCGCAGCGCTTCGCGCGCGAACCGTTCCGGCTTGCCGTCGCCGAACAACTCCGCATACGAGTAGCGTCCGCCGAAGCCGGCATAGCCGGATTCGCGGCGCCCATTCTGCTCCACGATCACCTGGATGTTCATGCGCACCAGCGGGCGCACGTCGGCGGCCAACACGCCGTCGCTGCGCGCGACCAGCACTGTGTCCACGCCGCCGGCCAGACTTACCGTCACCTGCTGCACGCGCGGATCGGCGGCGCGCAGCAGTTTATCGACGATGCGCAGGGTCTCCACTTTGGCGTCGTTGTCGAGCGCGTCGATGGGATCGTCGCTGGAGTAGAGCGAATGGCCACCGCCGCGCACCAGCGCATGCGGCGGATGCGAACTGCCGTCGCGGGCGATGGCGCGCGCCGAACCGGCCGCGCTCAACAGCGCCTGCGGATTGATGTCGTCGGAATAGGCGAAGCCGGTCTTCTCGCCGGAAATCGCGCGCACGCCCACGCCCTGGTCGATGGAATGCGCGCCGTCCTTGACGATGCCGTCCTCCACCGTCCAGCTCTCGCGCCGGGAATGCTGGAAATACAGATCGCCGAAATCGATACCGGGACCGAGCAGGGTGCCGAAGGCGCGATGCAGGCCTTGCTGGTCGAGGCCGGCGGGGAGGAGGAGACGGGTTTCGGCTAGAGCCAGCGAGGAGTTGGTCATAGAGGTTTAGTTTGGGGTCGAATGGAATAAAGGCAAGCTAGGCTTTTCCTTCTCCCTCCGGGAGAAGGTGGCGCGAAGCGACGGATGAGGGAAGGAGAACAACTCGCCAGTATGTTTCGTTACAAGCTGACTTTTCATTCCCTCATCCGCCCTACGGGCGCCTTCTCCCGGCGGGAGAAGGAAAGATCTCAAAGCGCCCCAGCCGCATTGACCTTCCCGGCCGCCTGGACTCGCGACTGCTCGCGCCCGATGACCTCCACCTTGGGGTCTTTCCAAGGCCCGGTCACGCGATAGGTCTTGGCGCCGATTTCGCCCAGCGGTTTCTTCAATACGGCATTGGCGGCCGCGCCGATCGCCGCGCCCAACGGGCCGCCCGCCACCGCGCCCACCACGGTCAGCAGATTGCCCGATTTGGGCAGCACTTCGATGGTCTGGTCGAAACGCTGCGCGCGCAAGTCGGTGCTGCCGCGGATATTGATCTGCGCGGCCGGGCCGTCCATCACCATGTCTTCGCTGCGCGCTACGCCGGCGCCGAAACGCACGTTGCCGTCGATGCGGTTGAAGGCGAAGCCCTTGGAGAAGAAATCGCGGAAGTCCAGCATCATCCGCCGCGGAAGCTGGGTCAGGCTGAGCAACCCCAGCACCCGTCCGGCGCCGGGTTCGACTTCGAGCAGCTGACCATTGCGCGCGGCTATGTGCAGATTGCCCTGCATGGTCGACAACGAAAACGCAGCCGGGCTGCCCGACCAGTTCGCGTCGAACTTCACCTTGCCCGAACCGCCGCCCAGCCGGCCCTTGATTCCCAGATCGTCCAGCAGACCGCCCAGGTCCTGGCTGTCGATATCGGCGGTCAGCTGCGTGCGCGCGGCCGCGCCGCGTCCCAGCCAGTCGCCCTGGATGTCGATTTTCTGCTTGGGCGACCGCAACGCCAGCTGCTGCACGCGCATGCCGGCCGCGGTTTGCTGCGTGCGCAGTTGCGCGCTGCCCAGTCGGGCATCGCCGAAGCGCAGATCGTCGATATCCAGACTCTGCGGGGGAACGGAGGCGGGATCGAAGGGATCGCTGACGGCCGCCGCATTGGCAGCACCGGGTTTGCCCGGCGTCGCCGAACGCCAATACAGACGCGCGAACTTGCCTGTGATCGTCGCGCCCTTTGCGTCGGGCACCTGCACCGATCCTGCCAATGCCGGACCAGCCAGCGTTACCGCCAGCCCATTGCCGGAGGGTACGACTTGCAGACGCGTGTTCGGGAACGCAGAGCCCAACAGCAACAAGCGGTCGGCGGTGACGTCTATCCTGCGCAGAGGCATGCCGTTGCCGTCGCCGCTACCGCTCTCGGCCAGCGCGATCCATTCGATCGCATCCAGGGCGGCGGTCCGGCCGCTGGCGATCAGGCCTGAAGCAGGCGCCGCCTCAGTCACCGCGTTGCTGCCCAGAACCACGCGCACGCCGCTCTGCCGGCCATCGCCGCGCGCGCGCAGGGCCAGCAGTTTTCCGAAGGCCACATCGATATTGCCCGCGCCCATCGGCATCGAAGTCTGCACAGTGGTCGGCAGCGCCAGGAAAGCCGGCTTGTCCAGCGGCGCGGGCAGCTTGAGCGTGGTGCCCACCAGATCCGAACGCAGGCTCAACCTGCTGGGCGTGCTGGATGCCGCGCCCTTCGGCACGGTCACCCCGACCGTCCATTGCGAACGCCCTTCCACGTAAGGCCTGAGCCAAGCGATCTCGGGGGCGCGGTCCAGCAGCTCCGATGCCGACAGGTTTGCCGACAGCTCGGCCTCGAAAGCATGCTGCCTGTCGCGGACGCCGCTGCCGGCGCGCAGGGAAAGCTGGCCGGGCTGGGCCGCGCCCGATTGCGTTTTCTGGCTGACCGCGAGCTTCTCGGCAGTGAAGCCGTCGTCATCGAAATCGGCGGTGCCGCGTACATTCTCGAAGGCCAGGTTCCAGCGCTTTTCGGTCAGGCGCGCACCGGACAATTCGACCGTACCGCGGGTTCTCCTTGCCGCCTTGCTCTGCGCATGCAGGGGCAGCAGCATCTCGTAGGTGGCGCGCGCCGGACCGCTGGCGGTCAGGTTGGCCAACGTGTCGCCGTACTTCTTCTGCAACGGCGATTGCCGCAACATCGCCAGCATCTGCGCCGCGTCGGAACCGCCGCGCGCCTCCACCGACAACTCCGATTTGGAGAACTCGGGAATGCCGGCCTTGAACCGGTCTATGCGCACGCCCGCCAGCGCACCCTGGCCCTCGATGGAGAAGCCATTGCCGATGAAGGCGATGTCCGCGCTCACCTGATCCATCGCCGGCCAATCGGGCTGGAACTTGAACTGCCCGCCCTCGATCCGCGCCACCGCCTCGAAGCGTCCGTTGTTGCGGGTGAAAGGCCAGTCGTCGAGATCGCCGGAGACGATCGCACGCCCGTTGCGCACCTTGCCGCCGACCAGCGCGCGATTGAGCCAGTCCACCGCGGCCTTGGACATCTTGTCGTGTATCCAGAATCCCTTGGCGGCGAACACCGGCGTTTCGTCGATATCGGCCGCGATGTCGATCCATGGCCGCGTTCCATCGCCCTGGAACCACAAACCGCCACGCGCCTGCGCGCCGAAATCCTTGCCCCGGATCCGCAACGCCGAAGTACCCAACCGCCAACCCGCGCCTTCGCGCCAGCCCGCCAGGGAACCCTCCAGCTTCACTTCATGGACGACACCGAAACCGGTGGGCCAGTCGAAGCGGAAGGCGGTCCTGGGATCCAGCTTCAATGCGAAACCCTGTTCGTCGCCGACGAATTCTCCCGCCAATCCGTTGAGGCCGGGCGAATGGCCCACTGCCAGGAAACTTATCCCCTCCAGCCGTCCTTGCGCGCGCATGCCCGCTGCGCGGCTTCCGGTCAGCGCCACCCGGGCCAGGCGTGCGCCGGGTCTGGCCTGCGACAGCCATTGGCGCAGGCTGGGATCGATGCGATCGCTCAACCCCATCAGCGAGAACAGCGGCGCGGCATCGATCTGATCGGCCAATAGGGCGTACTCACGACCGCCCGCGAGCACCAGCCCATCCAGTCTTTGCGGCGCCTGCTCATCGCCCACCAACAGTTGCGGCGCATCGAAGCGCCAGCCGTTACGGGCGAGACGCCAGCGCACCCGTCCTTCCACCCGATCGAAACGCACGCGCGGCACACTGCCGTTGCGCGGCAGGGCGGCGCCACGCAGACCTACGTCCCGCAGCTTCAATTCCGAAGTGGCCAGAACCACGCGCCGCTTCCGCAATTCGACCCAACCCTGCACGCGTCCCGCGCCGGATTCGGCGCTCACGCCCGCATAGCGCAGCAGAGAAGCCCACTGCGCCATATCCACCGCTTGCGCATCCAGATAGGCGCGGCCATCGCCGCTGCCGCGATCGAAGTCGAACGCGACCTGCACCGGCGCGCCTTCCTTGCGTATCCATGCGCGGGTGCCGACGCGCACGCGGCCGCCGTCCACGCGCAAACGCAGATCGATCTTCGGCAATTGCAGATCCCAGCCCAGCGCTGGCGCCAACACCGACAGCTTGCCGTCGATCACCTGCAACTCGCCCAGACCTTCGAGATTCTTCAACGGATCGCCGACGGTTTTCTGTCCAGGCAATCCGAGCGCCGACCAGGTGCCGTCGTCGGCGCGCTGCAGGGTCAGCGACAATCCTCGCAGGCGCAGTTCGGTGAAGGAACGCCCCGGCAGCAGGCCCGCATACATCGACACCAGCACCTCCGCTTCGCCGATGCGCACTACCTCATCGCCTTCGCCCAGCCGCAGGCCGTCCAGCCGCAGCAAGGGGCCGCGACGCGTCCATTCGGTGGTCACATGGTCGAACGCCACCGGCCGGCCCGCGCGCGCGCTCAGCCATGCCGCGATCTTCTGCGGATGCCTTTCCGCAAGCGGCAGCACCTGGCTGGCGATGCCCAGCACCAGCGCCATGCACACCAGCGTGCCGGCCGCGACGTACCAGACGCCACGACGGGCCATGCGTAAACGACGGCGCAGCGGAGTAGGCATCAGCGCGCCTCGCGCGCCGGGAATAGGGAATAGGGAATAGGGAATGGGAAAGGCGCGACCCCATTCTCCATTCCCCATTCCCCATTCACAGTCCTAAAGCAGCACCACATCGAACTGCTCCTGCAGGTATTGCTCATCGGCCTGGAAGCGGATCGACTTGCCCAGGAATTCCTCCAGCTCCGCCACCGCCGGCGACTCCTCTTCGGTGATGCGCGCAACCACTTTGGGAGAGGCGATCACCAGCAGCCGCGCCGCTTCGAACTGGCGCACGGCGCGGGTGATCTCGCGGAAGATTTCGTAGGTGACGGTTTCGGCCGTCTTCACCGTACCGCGCCCGCCGCATTCATGGCAGGACTCGGACAGCTGGCGCTCCAGGCTTTCGATGGTGCGCTTGCGCGTCATCTCCACCAGGCCCAGCGGCGAGAACTCGTACACCGTGGTCTTGGCGTGGTCGCGCGACAGCGCCTTCTCCAGCGTGCGCAGCACCTGGCGGCGATGCTCCGGATCGTCCATGTCGATGAAGTCGATGATGATGATCCCGCCCAGGTTGCGCAGGCGCAGCTGCCGCGCCACCGATTGCGCGGCCTCCAGGTTGGTGCGGTAGACGGTTTCCTCCAGGTTCCGCTGGCCCAGGAAGGAACCGGTGTTGACGTCGATGGTGGTCATCGCCTCGGTCTGGTCGATCACCAGGTAGCCGCCGGATTTCAGCGGCACCTGCTTCTCCAGCGCGCGGCCGATCTCGTCTTCCACCCCGTACAGGTCGAAGATGGGGCGCTCGCCGGCGTAGTGCTCGATGCGTTCGGCCAATACCGGCATGTATTTCGCGGCGAAGGCCTGCAGGCGGTCGCAGGTTTCGCGCGAGTCCACCTTCACTTTCTCCACATCGCGGCGCATCAGATCGCGCACCGCGCGCAGCGGCAGGGTCAAGTCCTCGTAGATGCAGGCGCCCATCGCTGCTTCGCGGCTGCGCTGCTCCACCAGTGCCCAGACCCGCGACAGATAGGCGATGTCCTCGGCCAGCGCCTCCTGCGTCTGGCCCTCGGCATTGGTGCGCACGATGTAACCATGCCCGCCATGGGCGGCCGCCAACTCGCCTACCAGCGTCTTCAGGCGCAGGCGTTCGGCTTCGTCTTCGATGCGCGCGGAAACGCCAATCACTTTCGACTGCGGCAGCAGCACCATGTAGCGCGAAGGGATGCTGATCTGGGTGGTCAGGCGCGCTCCCTTGCTGCCGATGGGATCCTTGACCACCTGCACCACGATGTCCTGGCCGTCGCGCAGAAGCTCCACGATGGGCGTGGCGGTGGCCGGCGCCGGCGACACCTCGACTTCGTCGCCGCTGGTGGCCGGCACCGCGCGGACGACGTCGTTGGCGTGCAGGAAAGCGGCGCGGTCCAGGCCCACCTCGACGAACGCGGCCTGCATGCCGGGCATCACCCGCTGCACCTTGCCCTTGTAGATGTTGCCGACCACACCGCGGCGCCAACCGCGCTCGATGTGCAGTTCCTGCAGCATGCCGTTCTCGACCACGGCCACGCGGGTCTCGCGCGGGGTGACGTTGACCAGTATTTCCTCGGACATCACTGCACCCCGAACGACTTCAACAACCGCGACGTCTCGAACAGGGGCAAACCCATCACCCCCGAGTAGCTGCCGGACAGATGGCGCACGAACCGCTCGGCCGCGCCCTGGATGCCGTAGGCGCCGGCCTTGCCCTCGGCCTGGCCGGTAGCGACATAGGCGGCGATTTCGTCTTCCCCCAGTTCGGCGAAGGATACTTCCGATACCGATACCGCCTGCGCCTCGCGGCTGGCGCTGACCAGCGAAACCGCCGTCACCGCCAGATGGGTGCGCCCGGAAAGGCGGCGCAGCATGGCGGCCGCATCGGCGGCATCGCGCGGTTTGCCGAACACTTCGTCGTCCAGGATCACCTCGGTGTCGGCCCCCAGCACCAGGGCATCAGGTACCGACATGACCGTCAGCAGGCCGGCGCCGGCCTTCTCCCGGGCGACGCGGCGCACGTATTCCTCGGCCGGCTCGTTGGGCTGGCGGTGTTCGGGGATATCCAGATCCAGAACGCCGAAATCCACCCCCAGACGGGCCAGCAGCTCTGCCCGGCGGGGCGATTTCGATGCGAGATACAACATAGGGGCAGGATACCCTGCGCATGCTGACTGAATGGCCGCTCAAGCAAGCGGGCCGAACGGAACCCCGACACGGCTCACAACGCGTTCATGCTTACCCGAACACCCTAGCCCGCGCTTTTGCATGGCTCAGGCAACAACCGCATACCTCAAGGAGAACCCAATGCGCATCCGTTCGTTACGCCCCCTGCTGCTCGCCCTGTCCCTCGCCCTCGGAGCCACCACCATGACCGCCCATGCCCAGAACGCCGCCGGCTACGCAGTCCCCACCGACGGCACCCTGCTCTCGGTCTCGGCCAATGCCGAAGCCTCGCGCGTGCCGGACGTGGCCACCATTTCCGCCGGTGTGGTGACCCAGGCGGTGGACGGCAACGCCGCCATGCGCCAGAACGCCGAGCAGATGGCCAAGGTCATGGCCGCCATCAAGGCGGCGGGCATCGCCGAAAAAGACATCCAGACCAGCGGCATCAACCTCAGCCCGCAGTACCGCTATGTGGAGAACGAGGCGCCGAAGATCACCGGCTTCCAGGCCAGCAATACGGTCAACCTGAAAGTGCGCGACATCGCCAAGCTGGGCAAGGTGCTGGACGCACTGGCCGCACAGGGCAGCAACCAGATCAACGGCCCCAGCTTCGAGATCGACCAACCCGAACCGGTCTACGACGAGGCCCGCCTGGCGGCGCTGAAGAAGGCCCAGGCCCGCGCCGAAACCTATGCCAAGTCGCTGGACCTGAAGGTACGCCGCATCGTCAGCATTTCCGAAGGCGGCGGCGGCAACTTCCGTCCGGTGCCGATGATGGCGATGGCCAAGAGCATGGACCGTGCCGAATCGACCGCGGTTTCGCCGGGCGAGACCACCCTGTCGGTCAATCTGGACGTGGTGTTCGAATTGGGCAAGTGAATCCTGCCGCCCATCGGACCTTGAAACGGCGCCTTGCGGCGCCGTTTTTCGTAGGTCGGGGCTACGCCCCCGACGCGCGAGCTGCCGGGATTCCGGGATTCAAAGAAGGGGTTTCCAATTCCCAAGCGTCGGGGGCGTAGCCCCGACCTACGTCTATGGTCTAAGTCCTCTTGTCAGCCGCCCGAAGCCGGCGCATTGTCGGGTTGCGGCACGGCAGACCGGTTTAACCCCACGGCCCGTGTCCAGGCGTTGTTCCTCTCGCATACCCAATATGGAGGTGGATCATGGTTCGCACACTGCCGGTCGATTCCGAAACCCGTCCCGAACTGCCGCGCATCCTGGCGATCGCCTTCGCGATCGCCGTGCATGTATTGGCGCTCTTGTTGCTGTTGATCCCGATGGCGACGCCTGTTCTGGTGCCGCTTGCCGATGACAGACCCGATGTTTCCATCATCAAGCGGGAAAAGCAGGTCATCGAAAAGAAGGAAGTCGAAGTCGTACCCAAGCGCGAAGTGCAGTCACCCACCACCAAGCCGCAAGAAATAACGAAGCCCCAGGTGGATCCGCCCGAGATAGTGGACGGCGGCACTGTGTTCACGAACAACACCGGCACCTTGGACCCGGGCCCTGTCGTAGTTCCTGGCCCCGTGGAAACGGGTCCGGTCAACGTGGGCAGCTTGTCTTACGTGAGGGCACCCCCGCCCGCTTATCCGCGGGCCGAAATCCGCAATGGCGTTGGCGGCACTGTCCTCCTGCGCGTCCTGGTGGATGTGGATGGCCGGCCATTGGAAGTGGTGGTCCTCGACAGCAGCGGCAACCGCAACCTGGATCGCGCCGCGCGGGAAAACGTGCTGAAGAACTGGCTGTTCCAGCCGGCCATGCGCGATGGCCAGCCGGTCCAGGCCTACGGCAAGGTGCCGGTGGTGTTTTCGGTGCAATGAGTGGGTCGGGGCTGACCGTATAAAGAAAGATCTTCACCGTCATCCCAGCGAACGCTGGGATCCATTTTGACTTTGCTCTTGCTGTTGTGCCTGACCAGTGAAAGCCAAAATCAAGATGGATCCCAGCTTGCGCTGGGATGACGTCCGTTCGGTGGAAAGTCGTTCGGGCGAAGTGCGCAACAGGGCGGCGCAAGACTGCAGCGCTCAAGCCCGGTGGTAAGGATGATTGGCCAGCATCGCCGCAGCTCGATACAGCTGTTCGGCGACCAACAGCCGTGCCAGCATGTGCGGCAAGGTCAGCGGACCCAGCGACCAGGTTTCATTGGCGGCCGACAGCACATCCGCCGCATGTCCTTCGGGCCCGCCGATCAGGAACACCAGGTCGCGGCCTTGCCCACGCCAATGCTCCATGCGCTGGGCGAGTTGTTCGGAAGAATGCGCCTTGCCGGTGACTTCCAGTGCGACGACGTGTGAATTCCTGGGTATCGCGGCCAAGACCCGCCGCCCTTCGTCGTCGATCGCACGCTGCGCATCGCGGCCCTTGCCGCGCAAGCCGGGTTCGATTTCGATCAGATCCAGTGGCAGCCAGTGCGAAAGCCGCTTCTGGTATTCGGCAAACCCCTGCGCCACCCAAGCGGGCGCGCGTTCGCCGGTGGCGATCAGGCGCGCCTTCATCGCATGGTCCGCGTCGCGCGCTTAGCGCCGCTCGTAGTCCGCGGTTTCATGGTCGTCCGGCGGATTGTCGCCGACCGTCCACAGGCGCTCCAGCGCATAGAACTCGCGCACGCGCGGCAGCATGACGTGCACGATGACGTCGCCCAGGTCCACCAGCACCCATTCGGCTTCACGTTCGCCTTCCACGCCCAGCGGCATCACGTCCAGCTTCTTGGCGAACTTGACGACTTCATCGGCACTGGATTTGACGTGGCGGGTGGAGGTGCCCGAGGCGATCACCAGGTAGTCGGCGACGCTGGACTTGCCGCGCACGTCGATCTCGACGACATCCTTGGCCTTGAGTTCCTGGAGCGCCGCGTGCACGTTGGCTAGCAATACGGGGACCGACGGCGGCGGGTTGGGAAGACGGGTCTTGATGACTTGTGCTTGGCTGGACAAAGGCTTGGAAGCTCTTGGGGTTGGCGCGAATTATAGCGGACTGGGTCCGGGGGCCGGCTGTGAATACAGGCCGTTGCGGGCGATGAAACCCGCCACCGCAGGCGGTACCAGCCCTTGCCAGGGCTCGCCGTGGGCGATCCGGCGACGAATATCGCTGGCCGACTCGGGATGCAGCGGCTGGTTCAACAGGAACAACCGGCCGGCCGGCGTGGTTTTGAGGGTCTGGGGCGAATCCGTCCAGCGCCCCGCCACCGCCGCCGTCAGCTCCGGGGACAGTTCGCCGTCCAATGGGCTGCCCGGGCGCGGCGCCACCACGAAATGGGCGAAACCGAACAACGCCTCCCATTCACGCCAGGTCGGCAGGCCGACGAAACTGTCGGCGCCGACCAGCAGGGCGATGGGCATGCCCGGGCCGAATTCCGCCCGCAATCCGCGCAGGGTATCGATGCTGTAGGAGCGGCCCTGGCGTTGCAGCTCGCGCCGGTCGACCAGCAGCCCCGGCTCATCGGCTACCGCCAGATCCAGCATTTCCGCGCGTTGTCCCGCATCGGCGCCGGGCGGCGCGCGATGCGGCGGATCGGCCGCGGGCATCAGCCGCACCCGGCAGCCGAGTTCGTCGCGCGCGGCGCGCGCTATGGCGACATGGCCGTTATGGACGGGGTCGAAGGTGCCGCCGTAGAAGAGTTTCAGCATTGGTTATGCAGTGATTTCCGAAGTCAGCGTGGCCGGGAAACTGCGAATCCTTCCGTCGTCATCCCAGCGAAAGCTGGGATCCATCTTGATCTTGGCTCTCACCGAGAGACTTCAGAGCAAAAGCAAAGTCAAAATGGATCCCACCTTTCGCTGGGATGACGATCGTAGAGGCTACTGAACGTGTCTTCGCGGCGACCACTCACGCCACCAGCAGCCGCACCGCCCTGGCTTCGGCGATGGCCAGCAGCAGCCGTTCCAGCGCCACCCAGGCGTCGCCGTCGGCACGGCCCTTGGCGATGCGGTCGATGCGCGAAGCCTCGGCGGCGAAGCGATCCCAGCGGGCGGGATTGGGATGGCGCTGCAGCGCGCGCTTGAACGGCGCCTGCTTGGTCTCCCAGATTCCCTGCGTTTTCATTTCCGAGGCCAGATTGGCGCCGCGCGCCTGCGCACGCGCCAGCGCGGCGGTGCGCAGCAGCTCCTTGACCACCATGGGCATCAGCCCGGCGACCACCTCGCCTTCGGCACGCAGCCCCGCGATCATGCGCGACACCTGCGGCCCCTGCCCGCCCA
Organism: Pseudoxanthomonas sacheonensis; assembly: GCF_010093305.1. Lineage (GTDB taxonomy): Bacteria > Pseudomonadota > Gammaproteobacteria > Xanthomonadales > Xanthomonadaceae > Pseudoxanthomonas_A > Pseudoxanthomonas_A sacheonensis. Next base: position 56,078 of record NZ_PDWS01000012.1, read on the forward strand.
ATACGGCGTCGGTCAGGCGGAATACGTCGTAACGCGCGGCATCGGCGACCAGCGATTCCATCTTTTCCGCATCCAGGGTATCGCCGTCGGCCAGCAGGGCCAGCTTGTCTATTTCCTGCGCGGCGGCCAGCAGGTTGCCTTCCACGCGCTCGACCAGGATCTGCACCGCATCGCGGTCGGCGCGCAGGCCCTTGGCGCGCAACCGGCTTTCGACCCAGCCGGCCAGCTCGTGCGGCTTGATCGCCCAGGCGATGGCGAGCGCTCCTATTTTGGAGATGGCATCGGTCCACTTGCCGTGATGGGCCTTGCTCCACTCGCCGGCCGTGATCAGCAGCACCACATCTGGCGGCGGGTTCGCGCAGAACGCGGCGATGGCTTCGGCGCCGTCCTTGCCGGGCTTGCCGGTGGGCAGGCGCACTTCCACCAGACGGCGCGCGCTGAACAGGCTGGGTGCGTTGAACGTGGCTTCCAGCGTGGCCCAATCGAAATCGCGACCGTCGGCATCGAAGACCTCGCGCTCGCCTATGCCCTGGGCGCGCGCCTGCCGGCGCACCGCATCGGCCGCCTCCAGCACGCGCAGCATTTCCGGACCGGCGATCAGGTAGACCGGATGCAGCGCGGCGTCATCGGGCAGCGCGGCCAGCCGTTCCGGGGTCAGTTCCATCAGGCTTAAGGCGCGGGTTTCCGGCCCTGCGCACCGCCCTGGATCACGCCGTCGACGCGGCGCAGGATCGAGGCGGCCATCTCGCGGCGCAGCTCGTCGGCCAGGATTTCGCGTTCGGTTGTGGTGCCGGTGACGTTTTCAGGGGGCGCGACATAATCGCGGGACAGCTCGACCACCTGCTGGGGCACCAATTCGGAGCCGTCTGCGCGGCGGAACACGAATACCGCGGCGTAGCGCAGGCTGAATTCCTGCGCCCGGCCGCGGTCGTCCATGGCGATGGGCAGATCGCCCCAACGCTCGGAAAGGATTTCCAGGCTCGCTACATTGGTGGCGTCGGCTTCGGCGGCCACCGCTCCGGCGTGCCTCAGCCCGGTGGCTACGGCTTCGGCCAGCGGACTGTACTGCGTGGTCGAGGTGACCCGCACCGGCCCCAGATCGGCCGGCAACGCGATCTTGTTGCGCAGGTGGAAGCCGCAGGCGGAAAGGGCGAGGGCCAGCACGCAGGCCGCCAGCAGGCGCAGAACGGGTAACGCGGAGCTTCTGATCATGGGCGAAGTCTGGACGAGCCGGCCATGGGCGGCAATAGCCAACCCGGATGGCAGGTGAATATCCCCGTCCGCGCTCACGCCGCCACGATGTTGACGATCTTGCCCGGCACGATGATCACCTTGCGCACTTCCATGCCCTGCATGAACTTGGCGGTGTTGGGTTCGGCCTTGGCCAGCGCTTCGATCTGGTCGCGCGGCAGGTCCACGGCCACTTCGATGGTGCCGCGCAGTTTGCCGTTGACCTGCACCGCCAGCGTCAGCTGGTCGCGCACCAGCGCCGAGCTGTCGACCTGCGGGAACGGCAGGTTCTCCAGCAACGTTTCCGCATGGCCCAGTACCTGCCACAGCGCGTGGCTGGTATGGGGGGTGATGGGGTTGAGCAGCAGCACCGCCGCCTCCAGCGCTTCCTGGCGGACGGCGCGATCATTTGCGCTGGGTCCTGAGCCTGTCGAAGGGTCGAACTTGTTCAACGCATTGGACAGCTCCATCACCGCCGCGATGGCGGTATTGAAACTGTGGCGCCTGCCGTAGTCGCCGGCGACCTTGTCGATGGTTTCGTGGGTCTTGCGGCGCAACGCCTTCTGTTCGGCCGACAGAGTCGAACGATCCGCCGCCGGCGCCGGCGCCGCGCCCGATGCCGCGTGTTTCTGCACCTGCGCCCACAGACGGCGCAGGAAACGCGACATGCCTTCCACGCCGGCTTCGTTCCACTCCAGCGACTGTTCCGGCGGCGCGGCGAACATGGAGAACAGGCGCACCGTGTCGGCGCCGTACTTGTCCACCATCGCCTGCGGATCGACGCCGTTGTTCTTGGACTTGGACATCTTCTCGCTGCCGCCGATCGACACCGGATTTCCATCGGCAATCAACGTAGCGCCAACGATGCGGCCGCGCTCGTCGCGCTGCACTTCCACCTCGGAAGGATTGATCCATTCGCGGTTGCCGGTCGCCGATTCGCGGTAGTAGGTATCGGCGATGACCATGCCCTGGCACAACAGGTTGGCTGCGGGTTCGTCGCTGTCCACCAGCCGCGCGTCGCGCAGGAGCTTGTGGTAGAAACGGAAATACATCAGGTGCAGGATCGCGTGCTCGATACCGCCGATGTACTGGTCCACCGGTAGCCAGTAGTTGCCGCGCTTGTCGACCATGTCCTTGGCGCCGGGCGAGGTGTAGCGCGCGTAGTACCAGCTGGATTCCATGAAGGTGTCGAAGGTGTCGGTTTCGCGCTCGGCCGCGCCACCGCATTCCGGACAAGTGGTCTTGCGCCACTCCGGATCGGCCTTGATCGGGGATTTCACTCCGTCCAGGATGACGTTTTCCGGCAACACCACCGGCAACTGCGATTCCGGCACCGGCACCGCGCCGCAATTCGCGCAGTAAATGACGGGAATCGGGCAGCCCCAGTAGCGCTGGCGCGAGACGCCCCAATCGCGCAGGCGGTAGTTGATGCGGCGCTGGCCCCGGCCCTGGCGTTCGAAGCGTTCGGCCAGCGCTTCGAAGGCGCCGCGGTAACCCAGACCGTCGAATTCGCCGGAGTTCACCAGCTCCAGATCGGCGCGGGTCTTGTCGGCGTACCAGTCGTGCCAGGTATCGGGGTCGTAGTTCCGTTCGGTCTCGTTCTTGGGCGACTTCAGGGCGATCACCTGCTGGATCGGCAAGCCGTATTTGTGGGCGAATTCGAAATCGCGTTGGTCGTGTCCCGGCACCGCCATCACCGCGCCCGTGCCGTAGCCCATCAACACGAAGTTGGCCACCCACACCGGCACCTTGTCGCCGGTGACCGGATGCACCGCGCGCAGGCCGGTGTCCATGCCGCGCTTTTCCTGGGTTTCCAGTTCGGCTTCGGAGACGCCGCCATGTTTCAGCTCATCCAGGAACGCGGCCAACTGCGGATTGGAAGCGGCGGCTTTCAACGCCAGCGGATGTTCGCCGGCGATGGATACGAAGGTCACGCCCATCAGCGTGTCCGGACGCGTGGTGAACACGGTCAGGGGTTCGTTGCCTTCGACTGCGAACTTGATCTCCAAGCCTTCGGAGCGGCCGATCCAGTTGCGCTGCATGGTCTTGACCGAATCCGGCCAGCCCGGCAGTTCGTCCAACCCGTCCAGCAGCTCCTGCGCGTAGTCGGTGATGCGCAGGAACCATTGCGGGATCTCGCGCTTTTCCACCACCGCGCCCGAGCGCCAGCCGCGGCCGTCGATGACCTGTTCGTTGGCCAGCACGGTCTGGTCCACAGGATCCCAGTTGACCACCGAATTCTTGCGGTAGGCGATGCCCTTGCGCAGCAGGCGCACGAACATGCGCTGCTCGTGCACGTAGTAATCGGGGCGGCAGGTGGCGAACTCGCGCGACCAGTCGATCGCGTAGCCCAGCGCTTTCAGCTGGCTGCGCATGTGCTCGATGTTGGCGTAGGTCCACTTGGCCGGCGCGGTGTTGTTCTTGATCGCGGCGTTTTCGGCAGGCAGGCCGAAAGCGTCCCAGCCCATCGGCTGCAGCACGTTCTTGCCGGTCATGCGCTGGTAGCGGCTGATCACATCGCCGATGGTGTAGTTGCGCACGTGGCCCATGTGCAGCGCGCCGGAAGGGTACGGCAACATCGACAGGCAGTAGAACTTGGGCTTGTCGGAGGTTTCGTCGACCTCGAAGGCGCGGTTCCGGTCCCAGAAGGACTGGGCGGCGATTTCGACGGACTTGGGATCGTGGACGGCGGGTTCGGCGGCAACTGACATGCGTGGGCGGACTTCGGTGCTGAAATTCAAGCTGCGCAGCGTACCGCAGTGCACCAAGCACCGCCATGGCGATGGCTATCGTGGCCGACCCGTCCCGGAGCCCGCCATGCGCCTGAAGCCCTTTTTCCTGATCGCCCGGGCCAGTCAGGCCGTATCCGCCGCGGAACCCTCTTCCCCCGCCCCGGCTCAGGATGCCAGCCCCGCACAGGCCTTGCACTGCGAGCGCCTGTTCGACGCCCGCAGCGGAAAAATGCTGGGCGAGCACACCATCGTGGTCCGCGAGGGCAAGATCGCCTCGGTACTGCCGGGCCGAGCCAAATTGGCCGATGGCACCGAGTCCATCGTGCTGGCGGGCCGGACCTGCATGCCCGGCTGGACCGACCTGCACGTGCACCTGGGGCAGCAATCCAATCCGCAGAGCTATTCCGAGGGCTTCCGGCTGGATCCCACCGATTATGCGTTCCGGTCGGTCGGTTACGCCGAGAAGACCCTGATGGCCGGTTTCACCAGCGTGCGCGACCTGGGCGGCGGCGTCAGCCCGCATCTGCGTGACGCCGCGAACCAGGGGCTGGTGAAGGGGCCGCGCATTTTCGCCGCCGGCAAATCCATCGCCACTACCGGCGGCCATGCCGACCCCACCAACGGCTTCAACAGCGAGCTGGAGCACCTGCTGGGTCCGCCCGGCCCCACCGAAGGCGTGATCAATTCCATCGACGACGCCCGCCAGGCTGTGCGCCAGCGCTACAAGGACGGCAGCGACGTGATCAAGATCACCGCCACCGGCGGCGTGCTGAGCTACGCGAAATCGGCCGACGCGCCGCAGTTCACGGTGGAGGAGGTTCGCGCCATCGTCGAAACCGCCAACGACTACGGTTACAAGGTGGCCGCGCACGCGCACGGCGCCGAAGGCATGAAGCGCGCGGTGCTGGGTGGCGTGACCAGCATCGAACACGGCACCGAGATGACCGACTAGATCGTGTCGCTGATGAAGCAGAAAGGCACCTGGTACGTACCGACGATCTCGGCACCGACATGGGCGTGGGCCCGCACGGCGACAACGCACGCGAGTTCCTGTACATGGTCGAAGCAGGCATTCCTGCCTCCTACACGTTGCAGGCAGCGACGTTGCACACCGCCACCGTCCTGGGCGTCGATGATCAGGGTGCGATCGAAACCGGCAAGCGCGCCGACATCATCGCCATGCCGGGCGATCCGGTGGCCGAGATCGGCAACGTGATGAAAGTGGATTTCGTGATGAAAGACGGCACGGTCTATCGCCAGCCCCTCGTCGGATAACGCAGGTACACGACACGCGATTCAAGTGAGCCGACTCACATTGTCCGCAAGCAATCGCAACGTGCCCTGCCTGCGTGCGGTGCGACGACCCGACACGATTTCCGACAACCATTCAACAAGCATAAACAACGAACGCACAAAACTGATCCTTCGTGATCGCCGACCATTCTCTTTGTGAGGCAAGGCATTCATTGGATGAATGCCATCGCTTGCGTCATGGACGAAGCCCGGCGATCTCCATAAGCATCCTTTGGAGTGGACATGATTGAAGTATCGACAGACGCAGGACGTGGCGCTCGAACCCCGGCGCACCTGATGCATGGCATGGTGGCGGCATTGCTTGTTCTTGGGCTTTCCGGCTGCGGCCGGGAGCCGTCCTCGTCGCCAGGCGAATCCGCGGACGTTGCGGAAACGACCTCGACGGCCGCAGCGCCGACCAAAGGCTTCCAGGATTACAGCGTCGAGGTGAAGCTGTCCCCCGCAGCTCAAGCACGTCTGGCCAAGGGAAAGGAAACCATCGTTATCTCCGCCGACTACTTTGGACAACCCATTCCGGCGGCCGCCAGCCAGGCCAAGCTTGGCCAGCTGGAGCTTGGCCACTCCCAGCAGGAGATGAGCGGTGCCGGTACGGCCAGATTCATCGGTACAGGGTTCTTGAGCGACAAGCTCGCCTCGATCTCGGGAGATCCGTTAGTGAACATCAACGTTTTTTCCGGACGCAAATCCTCGCCGGACAATTTTCTGCATTGCGATTTCTTTCAGGACACCCTGGCCGCCGCAGCCAAGACCCCGGTCGTTTTGCATTGCAAGCTGATCGACGAACCTTCCAGCTCCACGCGATAGGCTCAGCGCTGATCCGCCGCGCAACAACCACGCGTACTGAATCGCCATGCCGGGCGATCCGGCGGCCTGGACCGACAACGTGATGGAAGAGGATTTCGTGACGAAGGATGGTGTGGCCTATCGGTAACCGGCCATCGAACAAGGCAGATCGGCGCAACGGATTTTCGGATTGAAAAAGCGGCCGTTTGGCCGCTTTTTTTGTCACCGGTGCTAGTGGACGCCCAGCGTCACCAGACGCATCTCCAGCCCACGATCTGGCCCTGCGCATTGTAGATGTACTGCCTCTCCTGGCCCGCCTGGCAGACAGGATGAAGGCCGTAGGAATAGTTCGTTTCTTGCGGCAGCGACAACTCGGCCGCATTCTTCGCTTGTGCGGTCGACATGCCCAACACCATCATCGCTCCCAGAATCAGCATCTTCATACTATGCATTGCTCCATTATTTTTCTTGTGGCCCCTTCGACTGCATGAATCGTGTCCTACGGGGAAGAGTGACCGCCGCAGGAACATTTTCCTGCGACGACCCGATGCTAGCAATGGAATGTCCGCACTCACAAGGAAAAAAGCGCCTGCAACATCAAATGCTCCATCGCTCACAGATAGCCGGCTCGTGGATGTCACTGCGACGCGCATTTCCGTAGCGTGTTCGATGCATGTCTCACGATCGATGCATCGGCCACGCCGGGACTACGCTCCCGACGCGCGAATGCCCAAGCGACCTGCGACCGCAACCCATGACAGCCACAAACCGAATGCGATGCGTTGCGCCAATCCTGCAGGCATGAAATCGGTGAATACGAATCCGGCCAGCATGACGCCAGCGGCAATCGCCAGGCACAGCCAGGCGAATCGGCGCGCGTTCGGATAAGCCAACAGCCCGGCTCCCATCAGCACCGCAGCGGGAACGAACGCCACCGTCCACAGCATCCAGGCTGTGCCGTGCAGCCGGCTGCTTTCGTTCTCCAAATCCTGGGGATCCAGCGGCAACAGACCCATGGCGATGAAAGCCAATGCCGACAGGAACACCAGCTGCGCGCCGATGCGAAGGGACCAGCCGGCGCCCGCCGGCAACCGGCGACGCAACGCCATCGCCACGACTCCGGCCAGCATTCCCGGCATCACGAACGCCAGCAGATTGAAGGCCAACGCATTCGGGAAACCTTTGGCGCCAAGCAGAGCAACCGGCATCCGCAGCTGCGAATAACCATCCAGCGCCATACCGAAACCACTCACCGATACCAGAAACAGGATCGCGGCGATCCAGCCGGCATGACCCGGCAATGACCTCATTCGGTCTTCCATCGAAACACCTCCTCCACGCCCACGCCGAATGCGCGTGCGATGCGGAACGCCAGTTCCAGCGACGGCGAATACTTGCCCGCTTCCAAGGCGATGATCGTCTGCCGGGTCACGCCGCAGGCCTGGGCCAAGGCTTCCTGCGTCATCTCGCCGCGCTCGAAGCGCCAGCGGCGGATGTCGTTGGCGATGGGAGTGCCGGTCATCGACGGTCGCGCCAGTAATAGGCGGCCGCCGCGCCGTATTCGAACAGGCCACCCAGCATCAGCGAGAAGACCAGCAGATTGGCGATCGTCACCGGCGTCGCCCAGACCAGCCTTTCCGACGGCGAAAAACCCAACGTCACCACCAAGGCTATGACGCAGAACACCAACCCGCCACGCCCCCAACGGCTGGCGCGCGCCGCGATTTCGCGGTCGCGTTCGTCCTCTTGCACTTCGTGCTTCCAGCGCGCGCGCGTGACGCGGGACAACAGTATCCAGGCGCCAAGCAGTATCACCAGGTTGCGGCCGACGGCGCGTGCATCCGGGCCGAACACGACGGCAAAGCTTTGCCCCGAAGTCTCCAGACTGAACAGGGAAAATAGGGCAACACCAAGGATGAACCCGAATCCGTTGCGCGCTTTCCATTCCCCAGGCGAAGCGGCGCTTTCGAACCCGCTGCGCAGTGCCCGGTCGGCGGCATACAGCGCCACGGCCGCAGTGACGACCAGCAGCGCCATGCCCAATTGCCCCATATCCAAACCCAATACACGGCCAGGCGGCTCCGCAAGTAGCAACCACAGCGCCAATACCGCAACCAGTAGCAAACCGAACCAAGCCAAATATCGCGACATGATGTCACCTTGTTTCAACATAATGTATGTTGAACATTACATCATGAAAAATCAATGTCAAGTCTTTTTTACATCCACTTGTATCCTTTCCTGACAACACCATCTCTCACCCAGTTTTTGAACGAGCCCCGCCATGTCCGATCACGTTTTCGACGCGACCACAGAGACCTTCGAAGCCGAGGTCCTGCAAAAATCCCTGCAGACTCCCGTGCTGGTCGACTTCTGGGCGACCTGGTGCGGACCCTGCAAGACCCTGGGGCCGATCCTGGAAAAGCTGGCCGGCGAATACAACGGCGCTTTCCGCCTGGCCAAGGTCGACGTGGACAAGCAACAGGAGATCGCCGCGGCTTTCCAGATCCGTTCGGTGCCGACCGTATTCCTGGTCAAGGGCGGACAGATCGTGGACGGTTTTCCCGGCGCGGTGCCGGAAGGCCAGTTGCGCGACTTCCTGAAACAGCACGGGATCGAACCGGGCCTGGCTGCCAATGAAGAACCCGTTGCGGAAGAAGCCGCCCCGCTGGACCCGCATGCGGAAGTCCTGGCCTTGCGCAAGGCGATCGAAACCGAGCCGGACAAGGCCGAACTCAAGCTCGACCTCGCCCTGGCCTTGCTCAAGACCGGCGCAGCTGCCGAGGCCGAAACGCTGCTCGATGCCCTGCCCGCCAATCTGGCCACCGACGACCGCACGATCCGCGCCCGCTCGCGGCTGAGTTTCGTCGCGATACTGAAGGACGCGCCGCCGGTGGAAGTGCTGGAGGCCGCCATCGCTTCCGATCCGGACGACCTGCGGGCACGCCGCCTGCTGGGCGTGCAGCAGTTGCTGGGCGGAAAGGAAGAAGCGGGGCTGGAACAGTTCCTGGAAATGCTGAGGCGCGACCGCAGCTATGAGGATGGATTGCCGAAGAAGTTGCTCATCGATGCCTTCCGCGTGGTCGAGGACCAGGATCTGGTGGGCCGGTACCGGCGGAAGATGTCTTCGCTGTTGTTCTAGCGACACCGCGCAAGTAACGCCCAGTCCAGCAAAAAAAGCGACCGTCATCCCGGCGAAGGCCGGGACCCAACCATCACCCCTCGCACAATTGGGCCCCGGCTTTCGCCGGGATGACGTTCTCCAAGGGATGGAGGCCCCTTGATGACCACCTCAAGCCACCGGCTCCATGGCTCCACGGCTTCCATACCCAATCGTATGGTAGTGTTCCGGCCAGTCCCCCTAAGAGCCGCCCCGTGAAACCCTCCACCCTGCGCCTGATCTTCAACCTCTGGCCGCCGTTCGTGGCCAGCGGCATCCACGTCACCCGCTTCTCGCCCGACTGGCGGCATGTCCGCGTGGAAATGCGCATGCGCCCGTGGAACCGCAACTATGTCGGCACCCACTTCGGCGGCAACCTGTTCGCCATGACCGACCCGTTCTGGATGATTCCGATCAAGGAATGCCTGGGCAACGACTACCTGGTCTGGGACAAGGCGGCCGAGATCGAGTTCGTCAAGCCCGGCAAGGGCACGGTGCACGCCGAGTTCAATGTGGAAGACGGTGCGCTGGACGAGATCCGCGCCGCGACCGCGGGCGGAGAGAAATACCTGAAATGGTTCCCGGTCGATGTGATCGATGCGCAGGGCGATGTGGTGGCGCGGGTGCGCAAGCAGGTCTATGTGCGATTGAAGGAAAGGATTCGCACCGCAGCCACCTGATCAATGCGACTGGGGTTTATTCATCCAGCCGGCAATCGGCAGTTGCCAGGTATCGCCTTCGGGCCGGCTCTCGTACATCGGCACCACCAACGTCTTTCCGTCTTCGCTGATGCTGATTTCACGAGCCGGACTTCTGAGCGCTTGCGGGCGCGACGCCAGACGGTCGGATAGTGGACGCGTGTCGTCCGCGTTGGTGCGTAGCCACAACCAGGTCGCGACCAGTTTCTGCCGCATCTCGGCATCCTGCAGTCGCCATGCATATTCGGCGTACGCAGGCGGAAGGGTGTCGTTAACAACGCAGCCCATTGCGTTGGACACGCACCGGATCGACGCCAGCGAGGCCGGCAACGTCGCATCGCTCAAGGGCTCGTCGGCAAGAATCCGTTCACGTGCGTGCTCTTCGCAGAACCAGGTCGCGTGTCGGGCATTGCGTGCCAGCGTCTTTTCGACATCAAGGAGCCAGGAGGTTGGCTTCCAGCTTTCCCCGGCCTTCGCCTGGTAGGCGGACCGCAACATGCCCAATCCAAAGCGACCCTCGCCTAGCATGGTCGGACAGATGCTCGACGTCATAGCACCATCGGCCTGGAAAACGCGGAGGCAGTTCGTTGGAACGGGATGATCCGCCGGCAGTTCCGCCAACATGTCGACGAACAACCGGCTGGCCCCCTCCATCATCGCCACACCGATCATGCTGCCAATCAGGTTATCGCCGCTGGCCACCAGCTTGCGGGCTATCGAGGCATTGCGGCATACGCCTTCTAACGCCGATGTCGCGTCGCCGCGGGCGAAGTTATAGGCGTGCACTGGCAGATCGCGAGTCAGCCATCGATAGTCGGGCAAGGGCGTATCGATCCGGGATGGAAACGGATTGCGGAAATAGTCGTACCCGTCCAGCGCCGCGACGCGCGACGCGATCTTGCTGCGTGCCTCCCCCTTACGCTCGTACTCCGGCAAGATCGAACGGATCTTCTGCAAACAGCCGGGTTCGCGCAAACGGCATTCGCCGCCGGCATCGGTAAGATCTCCATCGAGACGGGCGGCACCGAGCGAGAGTGAAAACAACGTCGCATCGCCCCCGAATTGAACAGGAATAGCCGCGAACCGCGCGACTTCAGGCGCCAGTACGCTCTCGGCCTGTTCTATGGGGACATTGTAGGCCAGCAACCACAACGCGGCGCCACCGTTCCTGCCCGGCGAGGCAGGTGCAGCTTCCAACTTCGCCAGCGCTGCCGCTTCATCCGCAGGCACCGGCATCAGCCGGCTTATCGCGTAAAGCAGCAATACCGCCAGCAAAGCGCAGCCGGCCACGGCCGCGCCCCATTTGAAAACCCCGTGCATCGCGCCCCCTGGATACCGGATCCTGTGTCGACTATAGCCCGACCCATGCAGCGCCTTACAATAGCCGTATGACCCCCGACTCCCCCGCAACCCACCGCCCTTCCCTGCAGAAGCTCTTCCTGACCGGCCTGCTGACCCTGCTGCCGATCTGGCTGACCTGGGTAGTGGTCAAGTTCGTGTTCGTACTCTTGTCGGATATCAGCCGGCCGCTGGTCGAACCCATGTCGCACCAGATCGCGGCCTCGTTCCCCGATTCGATGGGCTGGTTCAATGCGCAATGGGTGCAGGCCGGCATCGCGCTGATCGCCACGCTGTTCGTGATTCTGGCCGTCGGCGTGCTGACCCGGCGCGTGGTCGGGCAACGCCTGCTGGGCTGGTTCGAACTTTTGATCCTGCGCATTCCGCTGGCCAGCACCATCTACACCAGCGCGCGGCAGCTGCTGGACATCCTGCAGACCAAGCCGGGCAACACGCAACGCGTGGTGCTGGTGGATTTCCCGCACAAGGAAATGAAATCGGTCGGCCTGGTGACGCGCATCCTCAAAGAGGAAGGCACCGGGCGCGAGCTGGCCGCCGTGTACGTGCCGACCACGCCCAACCCGACTTCCGGCTACCTGGAAATCGTGCCGATAGAAATGCTCACGCCCACCGACTGGACCGTGGACCAGGCGATGAGCTTCATCATTTCCGGCGGCGCGGTTTCGCCGGAAAGCGTGCCCTTCACCCGCGCGGGCGATCGCTGACCGATGTCGCCGGCGCGCACGCTCGACGACCGCGCGGTAAGGCTGTTCATCGCGCTGGCCGCGTTCTTCTGCGTCAACGCGGTGCTGGCCGAATTCATCGGGGTCAAAATCTTCGCGTTGGAAGACACTCTGGGCATCGCGCCGCTCGAATGGAACCTGTTCGGGCAGAAAGGCTCGTTGAGCTTCACTGCTGGCACCCTGTTGTGGCCGATGGTGTTCATCCTCACCGATACCATCAACGAATTCTTCGGCCGCCGCGGCGTGAAGTTCATCTCATGGGTGGCGGTGGCGCTGATCGTCTACGGATTCCTGTTCGCCTTCGCCGCCATCGCGCTGGCCCCGGCGGGCTGGTGGGTGACGGCCGCGCAACCGCAGGGCGTGCCCGACTACCAGAAGGCTTTCGCTGCGATCTTCGGCCAGGGCATGTGGACGATCGCCGGTTCCATCGTCGCCTTCCTGCTGGGGCAGTTGATCGATGTCGCCGTATTCCACCGCATCCGCAACGCCACCGGCGAAAAACATGTGTGGCTGCGCGCCACCGGTTCCACAGCGGTCTCGCAGCTGGTCGACAGTTTCGTGGTGCTGTACATCGCTTTCGTGCTGGGACCGCAGAAGTGGCCGACATCGTTGTTCCTGGCGGTCAGCACGGTCAACTACGCCTACAAGATGCTGGCGGCGATCGCGCTGATCCCGCTGCTGTACCTGATGCGGCGCGGCATACGCGCCTACCTGGGCAGCGCGCGCGAGAAGGAACTGCGCGAGGAAGCCGCAGCCGATTGAACCTGCGGTGATTGTAGGAGCTGCGTAAGCTGCGACCACTGCAATCGCACGATCCGGAAAAGCCCGCTGCAAACGTAATTGCCTGGTCGCAGCTTACGCAGCTCCTATAATCATGCCTATCCGTGACTTTCGTCGCTGGCCCCGAACGCCCGCATACGGCACTCTCGCTGGCTAACGCCCTCCGGAGCCTTGCGATGACCCGTCTGCTGCCCAGCCTGCTTGTCCTTGCCACCGCCGCCGTTCTGATGACCGCGGTTCCGCAAGCCGAAGCCGCGAAGAAGAAAACGGCCGAAACCGTCCAGGTCGCGGAGGACAAGGGCGCGCAGCTGACCAAGCTCTATTCCGAATACTGGGAAGAGACGCTCAAACTCAATCCTGTCCAAGCCACCTTCCAGGGCGACAACCGCTACAACGACCTGTTGCCCGACTTCGGTTCGGCCGAATACCGCAAACAGCAGCACGATTTCACCGTGCGTTGGCTGAAGACCATCAAGGATGTCGGCAGCGCGGGTCTGCAGGGCCAGGATCTGCTGAGCTATGAAATCTTCGTGCGCGATGCGGAGAACTCGCTGGAAGGCGAGAAATTCCCCGACTGGATGATGCCCGTCAACCAGATGGCCAGTATCGCCAGCTACGCGGTGATGCTGGGCGCGGGCACCAGTGCGCAACCATTCAAGACGGTGAAGGACTACGACAACTGGCTGGCGCGCGGCAACAGGCTGCCGGTCCTGTTCGACACCGACATCGCCAACATGCGCGAAGGCATCAAGGCCGGCGTGGTGCAGCCGCGCGCGCTGATGGTCAAGGTCATCCCGCAGCTGGACGCGCTGATCAAGGACAAGCCGGAAGACACCCTGTTCTGGGGCCCGATCAAGAACCTTCCCGCCGATTTCAGCGCCGCCGACAAGCAACGCCTCACTGCCGACTATCGCAAGATGATCGGCGAACAGCTGCTGCCGGCCTATCGCAAACTGCGCGCTTTCATTAACGACGAATACCTGCCGGCCACGCGCGACAGCGTTGGTCTGGACAAACTGCCCGACGGGCTGGCCTGGTACGCCTACAACGCGCGCAATTCCACCACCACCGACATGAGCCCCGATGCCATCCACCAGCTCGGCCTGAGCGAGGTGGCGCGCATCCATGGCGAGATCCGCAAGCTGATGGCCGAAACCGGCTTCAAGGGCTCGCTGCAGGATTTCTTCAAGTTCATGCAGAACGATCCGCGTTTCAGCTTCAAGGACGAGCCCGCGTTGCTGGCGTACTACCGCGCGCTGGAAGCACGGATCAACAAGCGCATTCCCGAGCAGTTCTCGCTGACGCCCAAGGCGCCGTTCGAGATCCGCCCGGTGGAGGAATTCCGCGCCAAGTCCGCGGCCGGCGGCGAATACCAGAGTCCCAGCGAAGACGGCAGCCGTCCCGGCATCTTCTACGTCAACACCTACGACCTGCCCACACGCAAGACCTGGGATGCGGAAGACCTGTATCTGCACGAAGCGATCCCGGGCCATCATTTCCAACTCGCCCTGCAGCAGGAACTCAGCGGCGTGCCGGCATTCCGCCGCTTCGGCGGCGAGACCGCCTTCATCGAAGGCTGGGGCCTGTACTCCGAATCGCTGGGCAAGTCGTTGGGCGTGTACGAGACTCCGTACGACTACTTCGGCTACCTGCAGAACGAACTGTGGCGCGCGATCCGCCTGGTCACCGACACCGGCCTGCACAGCAAGGGCTGGACCCGCGAACAGGTGATCAAGTACATGCTGGACAATTCCGCCGAGAGCGAAACGCAATCCACCGCCGAAGCCGAACGCTACATCGCCTGGCCGGCGCAGGCGCTGGCCTACAAGATCGGCGAACTCAAGATCCAGCAGCTGCGGGCCAAGTCGGAGAAGGAATTGGGAAGCAAGTTCGACGTGCGCGAATTCCACGCCGAAGTGCTGAAGGACGGCTCGGTGCCGCTGGACGTGCTGGAAGCGAAGATAGACCGCTGGATCGCAAGCAAGAAAGGCTGATCCTGCGGAGCGGGCGCAACGCCCGCCCCGCCTCGTGTTGTAGGAGCGACGCGAGTCGCGAAGCTGGTCATCGTTCAGACGTCCACTGCTTCGCGACTCGCGTCGCTCCTACTAGTGGAGGGTCATCACCGCAGATCGGCGATGACCACCTTGGCCGCGTTGTGCCCCGGCGCGCCGGTCACGCCGCCGCCGGGATGCGTGCCGGCCCCACAGAGATATAGACCCGGTACAGCACCGCGATAATCCGCCTGGCCGACCATGGGCCGCGCGCTGAAAAGCTGATTGAGCGACAGCGCGCCATGGAAAATATCGCCGCCGATCAGACCGAAAGTGCGTTCGAGATCCATCGGCGTCAGCACTTGCCTTCCCAACACCGAAGCAGCGAAGCCCGGCGCGTATCTGTCGACCGTGGCGATCATCAGGTCAGCGACTTCGTCGCGATGGTCGTCCCAGCTGCGGCCGTCGGACAGTTCGGGCTGCACCTGCTGGCAGAACAGGCTGGCAACGTGCTGCCCGGGAGGCGCCAGCGTGTCGTCGAGCGTGGACGGAATCAGCATCTCGACGATCGGCTCCTTCGACCATCCGTTCGCACGGGCATCAAGATAGGCGCGGTCCATGTAGTCCAGATCCGGCGCCATGATGATGCCGGCGGTGAGGTGGTCGCCTTCGCCCGGCAATGCGGTGAAATCGGGCAGTCGCGACAGGGCCACGTTCATGCGCAATGTGCCGGAACCGCAACGCCAGTTGGCCATGCGCTCGCGGGTGGGCGCGGGCACCGCGGCCGGCGACATCAACCGCTCGTACAGCAGTTTCGGATTGACGTTGGCGACCACCGCGCGCGCGCGCAAAGTTTCGCCGGACTCGGTGAGCACACCCACGGCACGCCCCTGCTCGACCAGCACTTCGCGCACGCCCGCATCGGTACGGATTTCCACGCCGGCGGCCACGGCCGCCTTCGCCATCGCCTGGGTGATCGCGCCCATGCCGCCGATGGCATGGCCCCACGCGCCTTTGACTCCGTTCACTTCGCCGAACACGTGATGCAGCAATACGTAGGCCGAACCCGGCGTATACGGGCTGGCGTAGTTGCCGACGATGCCGTCGAAGCCCAACACGGCCTTGATCGGCGTGCTCTCGAACCAGCGATCCAGGTACTCGCCCGCCGAGACGGTGAACAGATCCAGCAGTTCCTGGCGCAGGGTTTCGTCCAGCGCATGCAGACGCTTTCCCAGGCGCCCCGCGCGCATCAGCTCGGGAAGCGCTTTCCACCAGCCGCCGTCGGTCACGTTGGGCGGCGGCTGCAGGGCCAACGCACGCAGCACATCGGCGATGGCGTCCAGGCGGCGTTCGTATTCGGGCAAGCGCTCGGCGTCGCGGCGGGAGAACTTGGCCACCTGCTCAAGGGTCTCGCCGCCTCCGGTCAGCAGGTAGCGGCCGTCGGGCAACGGCAGGAAATTGCTGCGCTTGCGGTGCACGATCTTCAAGCCGTGCCCATGCAGGTCCAGGTCGGCGATGACCTTGGGCTGCAGCAGCGAC
Source organism: Pseudoxanthomonas sacheonensis (assembly GCF_010093305.1). GTDB lineage: Bacteria > Pseudomonadota > Gammaproteobacteria > Xanthomonadales > Xanthomonadaceae > Pseudoxanthomonas_A > Pseudoxanthomonas_A sacheonensis. Next base: position 72,386 of record NZ_PDWS01000012.1, read on the forward strand.
ACCGTGTAGGAAGCTACCGAATTACGGAAACCGGGATGGAATTCCTCGGTCACGGCCGCACCGCCGACTACTTGCCGGCGTTCCAATACAGTGACCTTCAATCCGGCCTTGGCAAGATAAGCCGCGCAGACCAGGCCATTGTGGCCGCCTCCCACCAGCAATACATCGCATTTACCCGTCATCTGGAACACCCTGTCTTCCCGGCTTGGAATAGCCGTCCGACAGGAATCATCTCGCGAAAACGGTCTGCGCGTAACGTAGGTTCCAGTCTGGCCAGGCCACTTAATGCCAACCGGTTCACTTATAATCGTGGAAGTGGGGCATCGGCGACATGATGGGCATGCGGGTCAGTTTCGATATCGACTATTCCAGCTGGCGCCGTGCTGGCCTGCTGGGCAGATGCTGCATGCTGTTGCTGTTGCTGGCATGCAGTCCGCTGGCCCTGGCCGAGGACTGGAGCTACCGCATCCGCCCAGGCGACACGATCTGGGACCTGGCAGGCGAGTACCTCAAACCCGGCATTCCCTGGCAGCGCCTGCAGGCGCATAACGGCATCTCCAACCCCTACCAGCTTCCCCCCGGCTCTACGGTTCGCTTCCCGCTTGCCTGGCTGCATCTGCAGCCGGCGCGGGCGCGGGTGGTCGCAGTACGCGGCCAGGCCCTGGTCGATGGCATCGGGAGCGGCCGGGCCGTCCCGGCGACCGAAGGCATGCAGTTGGGCGCCGGCGCTCTTTTGCGTACCGCGCGGGATGCGACATTGACCCTGGAGTTCGCCGACCACACGCGCCTGCTGCTGCAAAGCGATAGCGAACTTCGCCTGGACCGCCTCAGCCAGTACGGCAAGAGCGGCATGGTCGATACCCGCCTGCGCCTGCAACGCGGCCGCATCACCAATAGCGTGACCCCCAGCCGCGGCGCTTCGCCGGCCTTCATCGTGGACACGCCCAACGCCACTTCGGCGGTACGCGGTACGCGCTTCCGGGTGAACGCGGAGGAGTCGCGCACCCAGGCCGAAGTGACCGAAGGCAGCGTCGCGGTCAGCGCCGGCTCCCGCAACGCGCTGGTCAGGCATGGTTATGGCGCAGTGGTGGCCGCCGGACAGGCGGCGCCGATCCGGGCGGTGCCGCTGTTGCCCGCGCCGGATCTCTCGGGCGTTCCCGCGAAGTTGAACGGCACGCGCGCCGAAGTGCAATGGCACGCGCTGGAACAGGCGCGGCGTTACCGCGTGCAGGCCAGCAATACGGCCACCTTCGATACCCTGCTGGCCGACCTGGAAACCACCGCGCCGCTGGCCAAGCTGCCGTTGCTGCAGGAGGGGGCGTATTTCCTGCGCGTGCGCGCCATCGACGCGCAGGGACTGGAAGGCCACGACGCCACCACCCGTTTCGTCGCCGAAACGCTGCCCGAACCTCCCTTCGCCATCGCGCCCAAGACCGACAGCCTGGTCCGCGAAGTCCAGCCCGAGTTCCGTTGGGCGGACGTAGCCGAGGCGGCGGGCTACCGCTTCGAACTGGCCGACAACGCCGGTTTCGAACGCCCGCTTTCCTTCCAGGAAAAGGGCACCCGCACGCGCGCGCCGCGCGCGCTGGCGCCCGGCCGCTATTACTGGCGCATCGCAAGCGACGCCAGCAACGGCCGTCAAGGCCCGTACGGCGACCCCATCGCATTCACCGTGCAGCCTTTGCCGGAAGCGGGCGAGATCGAAGACGAAGCCGGCGACTCGCGCAGCGTGACTTTCCACTGGCGCGCCGGGGAACCGGGCCAGCGCTACCGCTTCCAGTTGTCGCGCTCGCCCGACTTCAAGAATCCCCGCGTCGACCAGGTGGTGGACCAATCGCAGATCACTCTGCCCAAACTCCGGGCGGGCACCTGGTACCTGCGCGCGCAGGCCATCGGCGGCGACGGCTACGAAGCGCCTTTCCCGCCTGCGCAACGCGTGAAGGTGCCGTGCGGCGTCTGCAAGGGCATCGCAGCGGGCGGCATGCTGTGGATCCTGCTGACGCTATGAACGGACCGCGCACCCACGCGATCCGGAGCAGATCGCGCCTGCTCACCGCACTGGCCGCGGCCTCGATCGTGACCTTGCTGCATTTGTTCTCGGCGACCTGGCGCGCGGATGCGTGGATGTACGACGCGCTGGTCCAAGCCTCTTCCCACACCGCCGACGACCGCATCGTGATCGTGGCGATCGACGAAAAAAGCCTGACCGAACTCGGGCGCTGGCCGTGGTCGCGGCGCACGCACGCCGAACTGCTGGGGCGCCTTGGCGATGCCGGCGTACGCGGCGTGGCTCTGAACATCCTGCTTTCGGAGCCCGCCCTGTTCGACCCGGAAGGCGATGCGCTGCTGGCGCAGGCGTTGAACCGCAGCGGCAAGGTGGTGCTGCCGGTATACGCCGAGGCCGAACACCTCAACGGCCCTTCGGTGGAACTCATGCCGATCCCCGAGTTCGCCGCCGCAGCCGCTTCGCTGGGCCATGTGGACATGGCGCTGGACGGCGACGGCATGGCGCGCAGCATGTTCCTGCGCGCCGGTCTGGGCTCGCCGCACTGGCCGTCGCTGGCCCTGGCCCTGAGCCAGATCGGAAACGAGCCCAACCCCGCCGCCGAACTTCCGGGGCTGCGCGTGGCCGACCTGCAGGATGCGTCGCCGCATCGCTGGGTGCGCGACTACCAGGTGCTGATCCCGTACACGGACCCGCCCGACGGCTTCCAGACCGTCTCCTACGTCGACGTGCTGAAAGGAACCGTGCCGCCTTCATTGCTGCGCGGGCGCTGGGTGCTGGTGGGCGTGACCGCCGCGGGCATGGGCGACGAACTTGCCGCACCGGGTTGGCACGCCACGGAACCGCGCATGTCGGGTATCGACTACCAGGCCAACGCGCTGAACATGCTGATGGGCAACGATGCCGTGGTGCCGCTGTCGATAACCTGGCAGGTCGCCCTGTCGAGCCTGATGGTGATCCTGCCGCTGCTGCTGCTCGGGCTTCCCGGGCTGCATCGGATCTGGCGGCCGATGCTCATCGCATTGCTGACGGTACCGTTGCTGTCCTGGCTGCTGCTGCGGTTCGCGCATGTGTGGTATCCGCCGGTACCCGCGCTGCTGGTGCTGGGCCTGGGCGCCTCGCTGCTGATTCTGCGCGCGCTGCGGCGGACGCGGCTGCAGGCCCAGTCCGACCCCCTTACCGGCCTGGCCAACCGCATCAAGTTCGACGAGGAACTGGAACAGGAACTGCGCTCGGCGCGGCGCACCGGCCAGCCGCTTTCCTTGCTGCTGCTGGACGTAGACCATTTCAAGCGCCTCAACGACGGCCTGGGCCATCCCGCTGGCGACGAAGTGCTGCGCGCGCTGTCCACCATCCTGCGGGGCCGTGCGCGCCGTCCCCGCGACCTGGTGGCGCGTCTGGGCGGCGACGAGTTCGCCGTACTGCTGCCCGAAACAACACCGCAGGCAGCCGCCGCCATCGCGACCACCATCCATGTGGACCTGGCCAACTTGTCCTCGCGCACCGGCAACCATGTGCCTTTGCCGCCGTTCACGGCCAGCATCGGCATCCACACCACCCAGAGCGAAGAAGAAACCGCGGCGTACGTGTTCGAACTCGCCGACAACGCGCTCTACCAGGCCAAGCAGGCCGGCCGCAACCGCAGCTTCAGCCATACCGGCGAACGGGGTTGCGCGCCGAGCTGAAGCATCAGCGAACGTTAGACCGGCAACACCATGCCCGGCCGCGCCAACTGCACCTGGATACCGTCGCGCTCGCCGATCTCGCCCGCCAAGGCTTCGCGCGCCTTGTCTTCCCCATGCACCAGCACCAGGGGCGGATGCGCGGCAAAGCCGCCGTACCAGGCCATCAAACCGCGCTGGTCGGTATGCGCGGACAGTCCGCCGATGGTGTGCCGCTTGGCCTGCACCCGATAGTCGCGGCCATGGATGCGCGCCCATTGGGCGCCGTCGACCAGACGCCTTCCTAGCGTGCCTTCGGCCTGGTAGCCGACGAACACCAGATGCGTACTGTCGCGGCCCAGATTGTGCTTGAGATGGTGCAGGATGCGTCCGCCATTGGCCATGCCGGAACCGGCGATGATGATCGCGCCGCCCTGCACCTCGTTGATGGCCATCGAATCCTGCGCGCTTTCGGCGATGCGCAGGTTAGGTAGCTGGAACGGGTTGAGCCTGCGCTTCCAAACCGCTTGCGCATCGGCGTCGAACAGATCGGTATGACGGTCGTAGACCGAAACGACTTTCGCCGCCATCGGGCTGTCCAGGAAGATCTTCCAGCGCGACAGCCGCCACTCTTCCCAATGACGGGCGAACCAGTACAGCAGTTCCTGGCTGCGGCCCACCGCGAACGCGGGAATCAGCACGTTGCCGCCCTCTTGCCAGGCCTGGGCGAATATTTCTCCCAGTTCATGGATGGTATCCAGGCGGGCGCGATGGTTGCGGTCGCCATAGGTGGATTCCATCAGCACCATGTCCGCCTGCCCGATGATCTCGGGATCGCGCAGGATCGGCGTGCCGTTCGGACCGAGGTCCCCCGAGAACACGAGCTTCCTGCCGTCCGCCCACAATTCTGTGATGGAAGAACCCAGAATATGCCCCGCATCGCGGAACGCTATCTCCACACCAGGAAGGATTTCGCGGCGCGCGCCATAGGGCATCGCCTGCACCTGGCGCATGGCCTGCTCCACATCGGCGCGCGCATACAACGGCACCATTTCGACATCGCCCGGACCCAGCGTGCGGTTGGCGCGTTCGGCGTCGGATTCGGCCAGCGACGCCGAATCCAGAAGCATCACCGGCATCAGCTCGCCGCCGGCTTGCTGGATGAAGATCGGCCCTGCGAAACCGCGTTTGACCAGCAGCGGCACGCGCCCGACATGGTCGATATGCGCGTGGCTTATCACCAGCGCGTCCAGCCACGCCGGTTCGAACGGGAAAGGATCCGCGTTGCGCGCCTCGGCCTCGCGGCTGCCTTGCATCATTCCGCAGTCCAGCAGGATGCGCTTGCCGGCGGCCACCACCAGATGCATGGAGCCGGTGACCTCGCCTGCGGCGCCATGGAATTCGACCTGCATGCTTGAATGCCTTAATAGCTCATTGGTATTGAAGATATTGCCGCCAAGTCGATGCAGATGCAGCCATAGACAGCAAAAGGGCCCGCATAACGGGCCCTTCTACCTGAACCTGAAACCACGGCTATTGTTCTACTTAGCTAAATCAACGCCCAGGGACGCGACAGCATGTACGGGAGGCACGGAGACTGGCATTCCCCGCGGAGTTGTTCTGGGCAGAGCAAACGCCCCCAGAGAAAAATACAAATGGCATTTGCCAAGTGGACGATTCGCAGTTTGTGGCCGTTTGGGTGTAGGTGGCTGTACATGCCGGGGCAACAGCATTCGCCGTGGCGCCCGCTGCAACCGACACCACCGTATCTGCTGTATCCACGCAATCCAGCGCAGTCGCTTGCGGATTGATGTAGTAGCCGACAACATCAGCCACAAGGTGCAACTGCCGCTCCGAATAGATGTTCATTTCGTTGGCGGAAGCACCTTGATCTAGCCTCACTATCGCAAAGTTGCTCAAGATTCCGCCGGCCGTATAGACTTGGGTGGCCGCCAGCGGCTGGGTCCCCAGGAAAGGGAATGCCGTGAAATAGCCTGTTTGCGCGGGCGTAACGGAAGTAAAATTCACAGCTACCGCGGCGAAGGAACCGGCCGCACCCATGCCACTGCAATTGCTCGCGTCGCCACCTTGGAAGCTGTAGTCGGATACGGCGCTCACATCAACACCCCGGGTGGTACCAGCCGCAATAGCGCCGACGGCCAGACGGGTATCCAGGATGCGGCAGGGCGGGATGGGCACGAAGACCAAATCAGCCGCGATTTCGCCCAGTGTTTTTGGTGTGATCGCACCGCCTTTCGCTGCAACCGATGCGCCCAACAGGGCATTGTTCATCGTGTCAAAGTTGCGGGCATCCGCTGCTTTCTGCAGATCATTAAGCGACGCTTTCGCAAACAACGGCCCCATCTCCTTTGCCCAACTACTCAGATTCGCTTTATAGGCCTCCTGAACATAAGGCCCCCATTGCTTGACAATCTTGCGAACTAGTTGCCCACGCTGGGTTTTAGGTTGATAGGCTTCTGCAGCTGAAGCCTGCTGAATGAATTCCCCATTACATAACACCAACGCAAAGGCTATAGATACTGCGAGAACCTTGTTCATCCAGTGTCTCCCGACGGTTGAGTGAAAGTGCGCTAAACCCCAATGCTGGCGCACTTGATCTAATGAACGCGGCATAGTTCACCTGCCGGCCAAATCGGCTCAATAGCTGGTTTCCGCCATTGAAGAGGCCACCTCCTCATGTCCCAGAGATGTGCCTCCATCGAGTCCGGTCCACGCCAAAAGCAGCCTGCAAACCGAAAGTTGGTCATCCCCAGCCCATGACCTTCGACACCCTCAGTGCGGCGGCGGCAGGCGTAGAGTCCGCGCACGCCCCCGCGCAGGGGGTTTTTCCTTATCTATGCCCCTAGGGGCCGGAGTAGTCTGTGACTCGTAAACCCCAGATCCTGTTGTTGTCCCTGGCCGTGAGCGTGGCCTTGGCCGCCTGCGGCAAGAAAGAAGAAGCCGCCACCCCGGCCGCCGGCACCACCCCGGCCACGACCACCGAACCGGTCGCGCTGAAGCTGGACGAATCCAAGCTGCCGCCGGTCAACCGTTTCCTGGTCAGCGACCTGGATACCACCAAGAGCGCCTGCGCCGACTTTGGCGGCTATGCGAACGGCAAGTGGCTCGCCGCCAACGCCATCCCGGGCGACCGCACCAGCTGGGGTGCGTTCGAGATGCTGGATGAGCGCTCCACCGGCGTGCAGCACCAGTTGGCCGAGCAAGCCGCCGCCGACAAGAACGCCACCGGCGTGGAAAAGATCGTCGGCGACCTGTGGTCGACCGGCATGGACGAAGCCAAGGCCAACGCCCAGGGCATCGATCCGATCAAGGGCGAGCTGGCCGCCATCGACGCCCTCAACGACAAGGACGCGATCGTCGCCTACATCCAGAGCAACGCAGCCAAGGGCCAGAACGGCCTGTTCGGCTTCGGCGCCGAAGCCGATTTCAAGAACTCCGCGGTCAACATGGCCTACGCCTCGCAAGGCGGCCTGGGCCTGCCGGACAAGGAGTACTACATCGCGGCCAGCAACAAGGACAAACTGCAGGCTTACGAGCGCCACATCGCCAAGGTGCTCGAGTTGTCCGGCGTAGCCGCGGCCGATGCGGCGGCCCAGGCCAAGACCGTGATCGCATTCGAAACGCGTCTGGCCAAGGCCTCCAAGTCCAGCGAAGAGCTGTCGCGCGACGTCTCGCTGTACTACAACCCGGTCACCCTGGCCGATGCCGACAAGCTGACCCCGAATTTCTCCTGGAGCAAATTCTTCGAATCGCAGGGCGTTGCGCCGCAGGAGAAGTTCTCGCTGGCCATTCCGGCTTTCCACCAGGAAGTCAGCAAGATGCTGGGCGATACCGCGCCGGCGACGTGGCGCAACTACCTGCGCTTCCACGCCATCGACAGCGCCTCGCCGTACCTGAGCGACGCCTTCGCCAACGAGAACTTCGATTTCTACGCCAAGACCCTGCGCGGCCAGAAGGAAATCAAGCAACGCTGGAAGCGCGTGCTCGACACCATCGAAAGCCAGGCCGGCGAAGCGCTGGGCCAGATGTACGTCAAGGTCGCCTTCCCCGCCGAATCCAAGGCCAAGATGGAAACGCTGGTGGGCAATCTGCGCACCGCATTGAAGGCGCGCATCGAAAACCTGACCTGGATGAGCGACGAAACCAAGAAGAAGGCCATCGCCAAGTGGGAGACCTTCACGCCCAAGATCGGCTATCCCGACAAGTGGCGCGAATGGACCGGCCTGTCGACCAACCGCGACAGCTACCTGGGCAACGTGCTGGCTGCGCAGGAATTCAACTACAAGTGGAACCTGGGCAAGATCGGCAAGCCGGTGGACAAAACCGAATGGGGCATGAGCCCGCAGACGGTCAACGCCTACTACAACCCGCTGCAGAACGAGATCGTGTTCCCCGCCGCCATCCTGCAGCCGCCGTTCTTCGACGCCAACGCCACCGATGAAATGAACTACGGCGGCATCGGCGCGGTGATCGGCCACGAAATGACCCATGGTTACGACGATCAGGGCGCGCGCTTCGGGCCGACCGGCAATTTCGAGAACTGGTGGTCCGACGCCGACGCCAAGGGCTTTTCGGGCCTGACCGACAAACTCGTCAACCAGTTCAACGGTTACGACGCCGGCGGCACCAAGGTCAACGGCAAGCTGACTCTGGGCGAGAACATCGCCGACCTGGGCGGCATCGCCACGGCCTACGACGCGATGAAGAAGGCCACCGACGGCACCCCGGATCCGAAAACCGACGGACTGACCCGCGATCAGCGCTTCTTCCTGAACTGGGCCACGGTGTGGCGCCGCAACTTCACCCCGGAAGAACTGACCGTGCGCCTGAAGACCGACCCGCATGCGCCGGCCAACTTCCGCGCCATCGGCGCCCCGTCCAACATGCCCGCGTTCGCCGCCGCGTTCTCGTGCAAGGCCGGCGACCCGATGGTGCGTGCGGACGACCAGAAGGTCGTGATCTGGTAAGTCCATCGCTCCGCGCAAGACCCGAAGGCCCGGCTTAGTCCGGGCCTTCGTTTTTGCGGGGGCTGTTCATGGGTGCGGCCTCGGCGCTTGCTAGAATCCCGGCACTCACCGACACGGAAATCCCTGATGCAGCCACTGCGCGACGCCCTCAGCAAGCCCACCCTGCTCGCCCTTGCCCTGATCCTGGCGCTCGGCGCCAACGAGGCCCAGGCCGCCAAGAAGAAGAAAGCGCCCAGGGCGCCGGCCGTGAGCGCCGAATGCACCGACTTCTACGCCAGCGCCAACGCGGCCTGGCTCAAGGCCAACCCGCTGCCTGCCGGGACCGCCTCGCTGACCGCGCTGGGACAGTTGATCGAACGCAGCCAGCTGCAACAGCGCCAACTGCTGGATGCCTCCATGCAGTCGCCGCAGGGCAACGTGCAGAAGCTGCTGGGCGATTTCTGGGCCAGCGGCCTGGACGAAGCGGCCGTGGAAGCCGACGGCGCCAAGCCCATCGCTCCACTGCTGGACCGCATCAACGGCATCAAGAAGTCCAAGGACGTGCCGGCGGCAATCGCCGCGCTGCATCAGATCGGCATCCCGGTGGCCTTCAACTTCAGTCCGGATGTGGATCTGAAGGCACTGGACCGCCACATCGGCTATTTCTCGCAAGGCGGTCTGGGCCTGCCCGACCCGGCCTACTACACCCGCAGCGATGCGGAGACCCGCGAACTGCTGGGCCGCTACAAGAACTACGTGAAGCAGATCCTCGCCCTGACCGGAACCAAGGCCGACAAGCTGGATGCCGAAGCCAATGCCGTGATCGACCTGGAAACGCGCATCGCGCGCGCGTCCAAGCCGCTGCAGGACCTGCGCAATCCGCTTTCCAACTACCTGCCCACGCCCACCAAGGACCTGGGCAAGCGTTACCGCAACCTGCAACTGGATGCCTTCCTCAAGGCGCAGGGCGTCAGCGATGACACAGTATCGATGGTCAACCCGGCATTGTTCGCCGAACTCAACACCCTGGTCGGCACGCTCAAGCCCGACCAATGGAAGACCTACCTGCGCTTCCAGGTCGGCAACGCCATGGCGCCCTACCTGGCCAAGTCTTACCGGGACGCCAGCTTTGAATTCCGCGGCCGCGTGTTGAAGGGAGAGGCGGCGCCCGCGCCGCGCTGGCAGCAGGTGTTGGAGGCCATCAACACAGCCGCCGGTCCGATGCTGGGCCGCGAGTACGCCGCCCGCTATCTGCCCGCCGCCAGCAAGAGCAAGGCCGAAGCGATCGCCCAGAACGTGCGCGACGCATTGGCCCGCGGCATCGAACGCAACGCATGGATGAGCGCATCGGCCAAGACCGAAGCCAAATCCAAGATCGATAAATTGAAGATCGAGATCGGCACCCCGCGCCGCGACCTGGACTACAGTGTGCAGCCGATGGGCCGCGGCAGCTTCGGCGGCAATATCCTCATCGCTTCGACCTGGCGCCACCGCGAAGAGATGAAGCGGATCGGCAAGGGCAACGCGGACCGCCGCTGGGACGTGCTGCCGCAGCAACCGGCACTGGCCTACGATCTGGCGCAGAACCGTCTGATCGTGACGGCGGCGGTGTTGCAGCCTCCTGTATTCGATGTGAACCGCGGCGATTCGGCGCTGTTCGGATCCTACGGCGCGCTGGTCGGGCACGAGCTCAGCCGCGGCTTCGACGTCCGTGGCCGCATGGTCGACGCCGGCGGCGAACTGCGCGACTGGTGGACGCCCGCCGACGTGACCGCGTGGAATGCGATCGGCGCGCGCGTGGCGGCGCAGTACAACGGCTATGCGTATCCGGACGTGGCCAATGGCAAGGTCAACGGCACCCTGACCCTGGACGAGAACCTGGCGGACCTGGCCGGCGTGGAACTGGCTTGGGACGCATTCACCAACGCTCAGCTTGCGCCGAATCTGGGCGCCAAGCAGACCCTGTTCCGCAGCTGGTCGGAACTGTGGGCGCAGCGCATGTCGCCTACGGAAGCTGCGCAGCGCATCGCCACCGATGTGCATGCGCCCGGCCAATGGCGCAGCAACGGGCCGCTGGCCAATCAGCTGGCGTTCGGCGAAACCTTCAGCTGCAAAGCCGGGCAGCCGATGCGCCGTAGCGAGGCGGAGCAGATCAAGATCTGGCGCTGAAGGATTGTCAATCGCACAAGGAAAAAGGCGCGGATATCCGCGCCTTTTTTTTGCGCTTCGGTATACACCGGTCATCGATCCGGGAATGCTAGATGCAATGCCGGCAGCGATTCGAGGAAGTCCTGCGCATCGAAAGCCTCGCCGGGCGCGAGGACTCCGTTCGCTTTTCCGCGTCCATCGCCGATACGCTCCATCGCCTCCACCACCAATGGCGCGGTGACCGCATAGATATCGCGTCCTAGCGCCAACGCGCGACGCGTCTGACCGCCTCGGCGCACTCTGGTTTCGACCGCGAAGGTTTGCGAGGAACGTCCATGCGCATCGGCTGGCGCTGGCGGCGGCGTGTGCGGATCGCGCAGATCCTTGAGCGGAGCCAGGTTCATGTACGAATGCACCTCGGCGCTGCGCACATGGCGCGAGAGGGTGACGATTTCGGAAAACGGCAGCGCGATCATGTCCTGACTGCCGAATGGCTCCGGGAATGTCCATCGCCTCGATGGCGGCGGATCGGCCAGCGGCTCCAGCTTTCCGCCAGCGATCACCAGGCGGCGATAGTGGTTGCGCGCACCGGTCAAGCGGGTGCCGGCCGTGGGATGCCAACTGTCCAGTGCGACCGCTATGTCTATGGCGTCCGCATCCGGCCAGTCGCCCAGCGCAGCGGTCGCCAGCAGATCGGCCAGGCCGCCGTAGAACGCCATCGCGGGAATGACGGTCACTGCCGCTGCCTTCGCCGCACCGGAAAAGCGATCGAAGACATCCAGAACGGCCTGTTGCTCTGCGCTCACATCCAGATAGTGGATGCGCGCACGCAATGCGGCTTCGATCATCGGCGCCGCTGAGTCCAGGAAGGGTCCGGCGCAATTGATGACTCCCATCGCACCAGCGAGCGCTCGATCCAGCGAAGCCGGGTCTTCGACCGATGCCAGTCGTCTTTCCAGACCGGGAAACGCGTCGCCCAAAGCGGCCAGCTTGCCCGCATCGCGGCCGGACAGGACCGGAATCCAACCGCGCTCAAGCAACTCCGCGACGACGAAACGTCCGGTATGCCCATATGCGCCGTACACCACGACAGTACGATCAGTGCTCATCGCGAACCTCTTCCGTTAGTGGGTATCCAAGCGTTCCATAACCGTTGCGCCTCCTCGGCGATCACATCCGGACGCTCTTCCGGCCAGAATAGTTTGCTGCCTTTGAGCAACCTTACCCCGCGCGAATGGCCGAATTCATGGTCTAGCCGCCTGGGACTCTTCGTCGAGAAAATCGTGTCGCCCATACCCCAGACGATTCGCGTCGGCACCCTGCAACGCCTGAGTTCCGGGCCGATGCCGGCCAGCGCGTTGCGTTCCAGCGCGACGGCATAGGCATGCGCGTTGTCGGTACGCTGCTGCGTACTGAGCAGCGGTCCGAAATAGGTATCGATCGCCTCATCGGTGGGTTGTGCGGGGTCGGCATAACACATGCCGCCGATGCCCTCGGACGAACGCGCCAGCGCTCTGTCGGCATGCCACCGGCCAAGCCATTCGTCCACGAACCTGCCTTCCTTGGCCAATTGAATGACCGGCAGCAGCGCAGGCGGCGGGCTGTCGTGCTCGGTGTCGCAGTTGGTCAGCAACAGCGTGCGCACGTGGTCGCGGTGCCGCGCCGCCAGCAGTTGCGCGACCGCGCCGCCGCTGTCGTTGGCGACCACATCTACGCTGGACACCGACAACGCATCCAGCAAGGCCAGCAGCATGTCGACCTGGGCTTCCGGCGTGCAACTCTGGCCCTCGGCTACCTGCGTGTAGCCCATGCCGAGGAAATCCGGCGCTATACAGCGCCGGTACGGCGACAGCCGATCCAGAGCTCCGCGCCACTGGAAGCCGTTGAGCGGAAATCCGTGCAGAAACAAGGCGGCCGGCCCGGAGCCGCGTTCGACATAAGCGATGCTCCCGAACCGGGTCGCCACATAGCGTCGCGCACCATGGAAGGCGGCCGCGTCCAATGCGGCGCCTCCCGGCGCGACCTCACCGGCCATTCGCGAGGCGCATCCGGCCAGCATGCCCGAAGCAATCATCCCGGCGGATGCGGCAAGGAAGCTTCTCCGATCCATGTTCAAGCTTCCCTTGCCAGTGGTTCGCGCAGATCCGTCTGCGATGCCGGATTCGCGTCCCAGTGCGCGCGCACGTCCCGATTGAAATCCAGCCAGCGCTCTTCGGGAAAGAAGATGCGCGCACCCTCGAATTCCACCCGCCATTGCGTTCCGGGAATGGCTTGCGCCAGCCAGTGCGACCACTCCACGGGGAAGTAGATGTCGTCGGTGCCCCAGGCGATGAAGGTCGGCGCCCGTACCTGCCGCAGCTTGTCTTCGATAGCGAGCGTATGACGGCAATCGAATGCGTTGACGAAGCGCTCCAGATCGCGCGTCCGTTGCGGCGAGGCCAGGAACGGCCGCAGATAGGTTTCGATGGTGTCGTCGGACACCTGTTCCGGATGTTCGTACGCCGGGCCGAGCGCCTGTTCGGAGCGGTACACCGCCTTGTCGTCGAGCATCGCCTTGAGCGTGTCCGCAAGCCCGCCCGCCGCCACCATCTCCACGAACGGCTTGAAGGCATCGGGTGGCCAGTTGTCGTGGGCATCGCAATTGCTCAGCACCAGGCTGCGCAGGCGCGACGGATACAGGGCCGCGAAGATCTGGCAGATGCCGCCGCCGCTGTCGTTGCCGACAAGGTCGACCTGGTCGATGCCCAGCGCGTCCAGGAACTGCGCCAGCATGTGCGCATTAGCGGTCACCGAGACGTCCTGGCCAGCATCGATCTCGGTATGGCCGTGGGCAAGCAGATCCGGCGCGATGCAGCGGCGGACATCGCTCAGTTCCGCCAGTTGGTGGCGCCACAGGTAGCCGTTGAGCAACACGCCATGTACGAACAGGGCCACCGGACCGCGGCCCTGTTCGACATAACTGATGCGTCCGGAGGGCGTGACGGCCGACTTGCGTGCCTTGAAATAGCTCTTGCCGTCCATCACTCCGGCACTCCGGCGTCGCGCAGCTTCTCGGCGCATTCCTCGCAGCACACCTCGACGGCGCGGCCGCCGATGGTGACGGTGATGGCATTCTCGTCCAGCTCGCAATCGCAAGCAGCACAGGTTTTCTCGCTCATGACACTCTCCAATGCACGCCCGCCAATCGGGCATGCGTAGGAGACCATCGGGGCGCAAAGCGGGCTGTCGAAATCTTTAGCTGTTTACCGGCGGCAGCGGATTCGCCGATCCGTCGGCCAACGGGGCGCCTAGGCGCTCTTGGTGGAGGCCGCGTGTTTGAACTCGGTCGGCGAGCGGCCGTAGGCCTGCTTGAACGCGGCGGCGAAGTGGCTGTGGCTGGAAAAACCCAGGTCTTGCGCCAGGGTCGACATGTCTTCGTAGTCCATGACCCGGTCCAGCGCGCGCGCCAGGCGCAGGCGCAGGTGGTAGCGGTACAGCGGCACGCCTTCGACCTGCTGGAAGGCCTGGGTCAGGTAAACCGCGGAGCCGCCGATCTCGGCGGCGATTTCGGCAAGGCTCCAGCGCCGGGTCAGGTCGCTCGCCAGCAGCACCTTGGCCCTGTCGACCAGCCGTTGCCGCGCGTGCGTTGCTCCGGTGGAACGCGTCGTGCGCGGCCCCAGGCTGCGGCAGACCAGGGTCAGCGCCAGGCTCTCGGCTTCCAACGGTTCGATGCTGCCCTTGCTCAGGCTGTGCCGCAGCAAAGCGACCAGCGCCTGCGCGCGTGGATCGATGCGCAGCGATTGCCCGCGGAATCCGAATTCGTCGCCCTTGGCGGCCAATGCGACCGGCGCGAGTTCGCGCAGCAGCGGCTGCGATACCGCCAGCACCAGACTGTCGTCGCCGCCGGTCACCGGATGACTGACCTGATAACCCTCGCCGGCGTTGAAGAACAACACATGGTTGGCGTCGGCCACCGACTGGTCGCTGCCGACATGGCGCATGTAGACGCCGCGGTAGGGAAACACCAGATGGGTCGCAGCAGCGCATTCCTCCGCGCTGCGATGGCGGCAGACGCCCGAGCAATGCACGTCCTTCACCGCGACTGTGCCGGTGTCGAGCAGGCCATTGATCTCGAAATCGGGCATGGGGGTGCACGATGCAGTCCAGTAGCGACGTCGTTAGCCTACCGGATACGCGAACGGATTGTCTGGATGGCGGGCCCATGCCCCGAAGGCCGCAACACTGTAGAGCCAGATACGGGGGCGGGCAATGCCCGCCCTACGGATCAGCGCACGATCCGCGGCCTCGGAGGCCGACGTTTATTGAACGGCGGCTGCCCGCGCCAATAGCGGATCAGCAGCCAGCCGAACAGCATGCCTCCCAGGTGCGCGAAATGCGCCACGCCAGGCTGCCAACCGGTGAATCCAAGCATCAGTTCGATCGCGCCGTAAACTATGACCAGAGTGCGCGCCTTCATGGGGATTGGCGGGAACAGCAGCATGACGCGCTGGTTGGGGAACAGCATTCCGTAAGCGAGCAACAGGCCGAATACCCCGCCCGATGCGCCCACGGTGGGATACGGATCACCGCCACTGGAAACCGTCCACCAGCCCACCACCAGCTGCAGCACGCCTGCACCGACGATGCACACCAGGAAATAAGTCAGGAAGCGCCGGTTGCCCCAGGTGTATTCCAGCGGCGCGCCGAACATGTACAGCGCCAGCATGTTGAACAGCAAGTGCGGAAACCCGCCATGCATGAAGCCATAGGTCAGCAACTGCCAGGGTTTGAACTCGTAAGCGGCCGAGAAAAGATCCAGGCCATTTGGGCCTACAGGCCACAGCATCATCGAAGCCAGAGCCTGATCGCCCAAAAACTGCTGCAACAGGAACACCACTACATTGGCGATGATCAGCGCCTGCGTAACCGGGGGAATTCTGGGGAACATGACGTTTCTCGGAGTGCCTGGCGCGTATCATCCCGGCATGCCTTCCCTGCCCGCGGCGGTCCTGCGTGACCCGGCCGCGCTCGCCGAGGGCCTGGACCAACATGGCGCTTGCCTGCTGTTGGGGTTTCCCGACGCATCGGCCACCTTGGCCCTGCGCGGCGCGTTGAGGCTGCTCCAGGCGGACGGCCATCTGCGTGCGGCGGAAGTGGGGCGCGGCCGCAGCCACCAACTGCGCATCGCCATCCGTGGGGACGACACGCGATGGATGGACGCCGACTCGGGCACTGCGGCCACGGCCTACCTCGCTGCGCTGTGCAACTTGCGCGTGGCGATGAACCGGCGCCTGTTCCTGGGCATGGAGGAAGAGGAAGCGCATTTCGCCTGCTATCCGGCCGGCGCTTCCTACCACCGCCATCGCGACCAGTTCCAGGACAGCGATACGCGGGTGTTGTCGATGGTCAGCTATCTCAACGACGACTGGCTGCCCGAGCACGGCGGCGCGCTTCGCCTGTACCTGCCGCAAGGAACCATCGATGTACTGCCGCATGCGGGCACCAGCGTGGCCTTTCTGAGCGGCATCGAGCACGAAGTACTGCCCGCGACCCGCGAACGCTTGAGCGTGGCGGCGTGGCTGCGAAAACGCGCCGGATAGCGCTGATTCGTCGGAAACAAATTCCGCAACAGAAAAACCCGTTCGTGGTGAGCCTGTCGAACCACACCTTTTTGCGTTGAAATTCAGGAGTGGGGATCGGAAGTATTCCACCAAGAGCGTGGTTCGACAGGCTCACCACGAACGGTTTGAAGGGGATTTCCTGTCAGCCGCCGGGCGGGCCCCACACCTGCTCGTCCATCGTGCGCGCCGTCTTCAGGCCGCGCACGCGTCCCTTGACCACCATCACGCCTTCGGCACGCAGGCGCTGGCATTGTTCCCGGAACCCTTGCGAACCTTCCGGCAATGCAATCCTTCCGTCCGATCGCAATACGCGGTGCCAGGGAAGTTTCGGATCCGTGTTTTCGCTCAGCACCTTCGCGGCAAGACGCGCCCGGCCCGGCAACCCGGCGCGGTGCGCGACCTCGCCATAGCCGGCCACCTGCCCGCGCGGAATCGCGCGTATGGCGGCGAGGATGCGTTCGGCGGGAGACTTGTCGGCCATGAGGCATTAGCATAGCCGCCGCGATGCAAAGGAGCACGACATGCAGAATTTCGAGCAGATCCGCAGCCATCTGACCAAGTCCGGCTACAAGGTCACCATGCACGAACCGTACGTGGCCTGCGTGGAGCTGTCGCTGGACAACGGCAACCGCCACCAGGCGATCTTCGTTTCGGAACTGGGCAACGACGACGAGCGCGGCTACCTGCGCGTCAGCACCGTGATCGCCCCGATCACCGGCGTGGACGCGCGGCGCGCGCTGGGCTTCAACTGGCAGAGCAGCGTGGGCTACCTGGCCATCGGCGACCTGGACGGCGTGCCCTATCTGCAACTGTGCGAGAACCGCCCATACGACGGGCTTACGCCCGCGGAAGTGGACCGCATGGTGCTGGAGATCGGCGGCCTGGGCGACAGCATGGAACGCGCGCTGTCGGCTGAGGGTGATTTGCTGTAGAGATTTTCCTTCTCCCACATTGGGAGAAGGGAAAACCGTCAGGCCCAGCCCACCGACTCGACCAGCTTGAACAAACCGTAGGCGATACCGCCCGCAGCCGGGATGGTGAGTATCCACGCCCACACGATGCGCTCGATCACTCCGAGCTTGAGCTTGCGCGGGTTCTTGGCGAAACCCACGCCCATGATGGCGGTCGAAATGCTGTGCGTGGTGGAGACCGGCATGCCGAAGTGCGCGGCCGTGACCAGGATCGTCGCCGAGGCGGTCTCGGCCGCGAAACCGTCGATAGTCTGCAGCTTGACCATCTTGTGGCCCAGCGTCTTGATGATGCGCCAGCCGCCGGCAGCGGTGCCCGCGGCCATGACCAGGGCGCAGGTGGCGATCACCCAGGTATCGATGTCGTCCTTGCCCCCGTCCGGATGCAGGAACGCCAGCCACGCAGGCAGGTCGTTCAGGATGCCGGAAGCCTGGGCGCCGAACATCGACAGCGCGATGATGCCCATCGTCTTCTGCGCGTCCTGGCGGCCATGGGCGAAACCCATGTACGCGGCCGACACGAGCTGCGCCTTGCCGAAGAAAGCATTGACCCAGCGGGGCTTGGCCATGCGCGCCAGCGGCCCGCCCGCTTTCATCAGCGCGGCGATGATCAGGTAGAGCAACGTGATGATGCCGACGCCCAGCAGGAAGCCGGCCAGCGGCGAAGTGATCATCGGCACCACCACCTTCCACAGCAGGCCCTTGTTGGAAGCCCAGTCGCCATCGCCGGCCTTGGACCAGATCAGCGCGGTCCAGTTGTTGTGCGATGCGGCCAGCGCAGCGCCGCAAAGGCCGCCGATGAGGGCGTGCGAAGAAGACGACGGCAATCCGCGCCACCAGGTGATCAGGTTCCAGATGATCGCGCCGAGCAGCGTGCAGATGAGCACCTGCGAAGTGACGTTGACGACGTCGGTGTCCACCAGGCCCGAGGCGATGGTCTTGGCGACCGCGGTGCCCATGAACGCGCCGATGAGATTGGTGCTGGCGGCCATGATGATGGCCTGGCCGGGCGTCAGCACCTTGGTGGCCACCACCGTGGCGATGGAGTTGGCGGTGTCGTGGAAACCGTTGATGAACTCGAAGACGAGCGCAGTCAGGATCACGACCAGTACCAGGGTCAGCATCGGGCGCGGTCCTAGCTGTTCTTCAGCACGATCTGGTACGCCGCCACGCCGGCTTCCCGGCAGCGGTCGATAGCCTTCTCCAGGATCTCGAAGAACTCTTTCAGCAGGAACATCTGCAGGTTGTCCAGACGGCCCGAATAGATGTCGCGGTACAACTCCAGCATCAGCCGGTCGGCCTCGTTCTCCAGCGCGCGCAGCTTCTCGTTGAGCGCGGTCATGCGGTCGATGTTCATCTTCTGCAGGTCGTGGACCATTTCCACCACCACCGAAGCGGCCTGCTCCAGCATCGCCGCGCGCGGCGCGAAATCGATGCCTTCCAGGTGCTTGGTCGCCAGGGAATAGCGGTCGGCGAACTTCTCGACCTGCTTGGGAATCTTGTACAGCGCCGACCCCAGGGCTTCGATGTCCTCGCGCTCGATCGGGGTGATGAAGCTGTCCACCAGGGCCTTGCCGATCTTGTCCGAAGCCGCGCGTTCGCGCTGGCGGGCCAGCTTGAAGGCATCGAGCGCCGGCTGCCGGTCGGCGGTCTTCATCATGCTGTGCAGGGCCTTGGTACTGTCGTAGGCGGCCTGCGCCGAATCGTCCAGCAGGGTATAGAACTGCTGGCCGGAGCCGAAAATGGTCTGCAGCGAAAACATCGGTAGCGCACCCCGCCGTCACGGGAGGGACGGCAACCGGCGCGAATTATGACCGTTTCATGACCCTCTGTGGCGGTCCAACAGCGCCGGGACGGTGCGATGCAACCCGGTGATGGGCCGTTACCGCAGCCACCTGGGCGGGTTTGCTAGAATCCGCACCGCGCCAAGGCGCACTTTATGGAAGACGACCCTACCTCCCCCTACCCCGCCCGCCGCTCGCCCGCGATGCGTGGTCCCGCAGAAGCCCGCCCTGGCGAGGGTCGCCCGCGTGCTTGAACTGCTGATCGTAGCCGGCCTGATCGTGCTCAATGGCTTCTTCGCCTTGTCGGAGATGGCCCTCATGACCTCGCGCAAGCTGCGCCTGAAACAGATGGCGCTGGAAAGCCGCGGCGCCCGGGTCGCGCTGGCGCTGGCCGAACACCCGGACAACCTGCTCTCCACTGTGCAGGTCGGCATTACCCTGATCGGCGTGCTGGCCGGCTCGCTGGGCAGCGACGCCATCGGCGCCCTGGTCGCCGGTTGGCTGACCGGGATCTGGCCGAACGCGAGCCAATATGCGGGGCGCATAGGTTTCGGCACCGCGGTCACCCTGATCACCGCCGGCTCGGTCATTTTCGGCGAACTCATTCCCAAGCGCCTGGCCTTGACCAACGCCGAGAACATCGCCGCGGTAGTGGCCATTCCGCTGGACTGGCTGTCGCGCATCGCCCGCCCCGTCGTGTTCCTGCTGGGCGCGATAAACCGGCTGGTGTTGCGCCTGCTCGGCATCCGCGACGGCGACCGCAATGCGGTGAGCGAAGAAGAAATCCGCCTGCTGGTCAGCGAAGGCCACGCCCAGGGCGTGATCGACGTGGACGAACGCAACATGGTCAATCGCGTGTTGCGGCTGGGCGACCGCACCGCCGACAGCCTGATGACGCCGCGCAAGAGGATCGTATGGCTGGACCAGGCCGCCAGCTACGAAGAAAACATCGAAACCATGCGCGAATCGCAGTTCTCGCGCTTTCCGGTGTACCGCCACAACGACCAGGACGTGGTCGGCATCCTGGAAGTCAAATCGCTGCTGGACCGCTTCGCCGAACGCTCGCCGGAAATATTCCGCAACCTGCGCGAACCGCTGTTCGTTTCCGAATCCACCCATGCCATGAAGCTGCTCGAGATCCTGCGCGAGGAACAGCAGTCGCTGGCCCTGGTGGTGGACGAGTACGGCGAGATCCAGGGCCTGGTGACGCTCAGCGACCTGATGGGCGCGGTGGTCGGCCGCCTGCAGGCCTCGGAGAACAGCGACGAAGATGCGCTGGTGGTGACCCGCGAGGATGGCTCGCTGCTGGTCGATGGCTCGTTGCCCAACGACGATTTGCGCGAGCTGTTGGGCGGCGTCGCCCTGCCGGACGGCGACGAGGCCGACTACAACACCATCGCCGGCCTGGTGATCGAACAGTTCGGGCGCATCCCGCATGTCGGCGAATACCTGGACTGGGCCGGCTGGCGCATCGAGGTCGTGGACCTGGACGGCGCGCGCATCGACAAACTGCTGGTGCAGAGGCTGCCGGAAGAAGACGATGACGAAGCCTGATTCCGGCCCCGCACCGGGAAACGGCGACCATGTCAGCACGCGCGCGGTGCTGGATGAATTCGCGGCCGGCGATCCCGACGACCACCTCAGATTGGGCGATCTGCTTTCGGGATTGCGGCAGACCGCGTTCGGCATGCTGCTGTTCGTGGCGGTGCTGCCTGCCTTCATCCCCATCCCCGGCGTGGCCGGCGCCATCAGCGGTCCGCTGGTGGTGCTGATCGGCGCGCAGCTGCTGTTCTGCCTGCGCAAGCCGTGGCTTCCCGGTTTCCTGGCCAGGCGCGGCCCCTACCGGCGCTCGATGGTGCGTTTCCGCGACAGGATGGCGCGCTGGCTGGGCTGGCTGGAAAAAGTGGTGCGCCCGCGCATGGAAGGCGTGCTCGACCACCCCGTCGCCAGCGCCTTCACCGGCCTGCTGCTGGTGCTGTTGGGGCTGCTGCTGGCCTTGCCGATCCCCTTCACCAACTACGTGTTCGGCGTGTTGCTGTTGCTGTTCGTGTTCGCCTTGCTGGAACGCGACGGCGCCTTGATGCTGGTCGCCTGGCTGGCCGGAGCCATCGCGGTAGTGGTGTTCGGCTTCGTGTCCGGCAATCTGGTGCAGATGCTGGTCCACATGGTCGATGGTTGGTTCTGACGTAGGTCGGGGCTACGCCCCCGACACTCGCAATGCTTGCCACATGCGGATCGGTCTTCGCTTCGTTGTGCCGGGGGTCGGGGACGTAGCCCCGACCTACGTCAGATCAGGAGATGCGCGAACTCGGCGGCGCTCATCGGATGGCCCAGCCAGTAACCCTGCGCCAGATCGCACCCGCGGTCGCGCAGGATGTCGAACTGCGCTTCCTTCTCCACTCCTTCGGCCACCACCGTGATGCCCAGCGAATGGGCCATGGCGATGATCGCGGTGGTCAGCGCCAGATCGTCGGGATCGCGCTGCATGTCGGCGATGAAGCTGCGGTCGATCTTCACCCCGTCCACCGGTACGCGGCGCAGGTGGCTGAGCCCCGAGAAACCGGTGCCGAAATCGTCCAGCCATACCTTCACCCCGGTACGGTGCAGCTTCGCCAGCAAGGCGCTGGCGTGGGCTTCGTCGCCGATCACCGCGGTTTCGGTCAATTCCAGATGCAGGCGCGAAGCCGGCAAGCCGGTGTCGCGCAAGGAAGAGGCGACCTCTTCCGGCAGGTCTCCGCTGCGCAGCTGCCGCGGAGAGACGTTGACCGCCACGAACGGCGCCTCCTCCGAGTCGCCCTGCGCGTTCCAATGCGCAGCGGCGGCGCAGGCCGCGCGCAGCACGCGCGGTCCGATGGTTTCGATCAACCCGCTCTGCTCGGCCACATCGATGAAGACCGAAGGGGCGACCGCTCCCATCTCCGGGTGCTGCCAGCGCAGCAGCGCCTCGGCGCCGACGATGCGGTGATCCATGAGGCGGTAGATCGGCTGATAGACCAGGCTCAGTTCGCCGCGCTCCCATGCGCCGCGCAGCTCCTGCTCCATGTGCACGCGGCGCTCCACCGCCTGGTCCATGGCGCGGCTGTAGAAGCGGTAGCAGTTCTTGCCGGCGACCTTGGCCTGGTACATGGCGATGTCGCCGTTCTTCATCAGCGAAGTGGCGCCGGAAGCGTCCTCCGGGAACAGGGTGATGCCGATGGACGTGCCCAGGAAAACCTGCCGGCCCTCCACCACCAGCGGCTGTCCGAGCTCCTTCACCAGCGCCTCGGCCAGCTGCGTGGCCGCAGCGCGCACGTCGCCGTTCTGGATCAGGATGACGAACTCGTCGCCGCCGAAACGCGCCAGCAGCGAATCGTCGCCGCCCATGCGCTCCACCGCTTCGCGGATGCGGTTGGCGAACTGCACCAGCACCTCGTCGCCCGCTTCGTGCCCCAGGGTGTCGTTGACGCGCTTGAAGTCGTCGATATCGGCGAACAGCAGGGCCAGCTGGCGGCCGGCGCCGCGCAACATCATCAGCCGATGGTCCAGGCTTTCCCGGAAGGCGAGACGGTTGGTCAGCCCGGTCAGCGCATCGGTATAAGCCATGCGGCGCACATCGCGGTCGTGGCGGGCGATGCTGTCGTTCATGCTGCCGAAAGCGCGCACCAGCTCGCCGACTTCGTCCTTGCGATCGCTGGACAACCGTTCCGCGTCGTAGTTGCCGACGCCGATGGCGTGCGCGGCCTCGGCCAGCTGCCTGATCGGTTTTACCAGTGTGCGCTGCGCATACCAGGCGATCCCCACGCAGACCGCGGCCAACGCGGCCAGCAGCAATACGATCCAGCCCATGTGGCGGCGGCCCAGCTCGACCAGGCGGCTGTTGAGGTTATCGGCCGCGCGTTCTTCGCTGGCGCGTATCTCGGCCAGCGAAAAGCCCACCCGCACGCCTCCGAGGCGCTCATTGCCGATGCTGATGCCTTCGGACACGTCCACCACCTGCCGCGACCACTGGGTCAGCAGGCGATCGGAAGAAACCGCCGCATGGGCGAGCGGATCGGTCATCGGCTGCCCGTAGGCGGCGATATCGTAGGAACCGTCGTGGACGATGTTGCCGCGCGCGTCGTACACCAGCACGTAGGCCACATCGGGCTGGCGGGCGGCCGCGCGTACGGTGGTGCCGATCGCGTCCAGGTCGGAAAAATACAGCGGGTTGGTCAGGGAGTCGGCCAGCTGCTCCACCATGGCTTCGCCGCGCCGGTTGAGCGCGTCGGCGGCCATGCTCTGCATGGCTTCGCGGCCTAGCACGTCCACTTCCCGCTGCATCATCGCCTGCCGCTGCAGTAGCACCGCGATCAACGCGAACACCACCGCCAGGGTGATGCCCATGGCCACCAGGAACCGCGCCTGCAACCCGAAACGCAGGCTCACTCGACTTGCTCGCGCACGCGCACGGCGCCGTCGCGCAGGCGATCCAGGCCTTGTTGCGAAACCGCGTCGACCGGCATGAAGCGCGTGGTGCGGAAGAACAGCGCCATGGCTTCGCGCGCGTCAGGATCGTTGGCCGCCTGCAGCAACACCTCGCGCAGGCGCGCTTCCACTTTGGGATCCAGGTCGCCGCGCACCATCTCCAGCGCGCGCGGATAGTCCGGGGTTTTGTAGATGATCTTCATGTCGGAGCGGAACGCCGCCGGCATCCGCCGGTCGTCTTCCCAGTCCAGGCTGCTGAATACGCCGGCATCGACAAGGCGCTTGTGCACCCATGCCGCGATGTTGAGTTCCGAGCGCGCGAAAACGTAGCCCACCGAATCCGGCGTGGGCCTGTCCATGGGCGACAGCAGGATCTCCATGTGCAGGCCGTGATCCACCAGGGTCGAAGCGGGAACGATATAGGAACTGGTGGAAGCGGTGCTCTGGAAAGCGATGCTGCGGCCCTTCAGATCGGCCAGCGAATCGATGCCGCTGTCCTTGCGCGCGAAGAACACCGAGTGGTAGCGGCTCACTCCGCCGCGCTCGGTCAGCAGCAGCGGTTTTGCCCCGGCGCGCTTCTGCAGCTGCATGGCGGTACCGGCGGTTTCGGTGACCCAGTCCACGCGCCCGCGGCGCAGGTAGCTGGTCATCTGCTGGGCGTCGCGCGCCATCAGGATGCGGCCCCCGGTGATCCCTACATCGCGCATGCGCGGCACCACATAGTCCAGCAGCGGCTTGAGCTGCTCGTAGTGGGCCTTGGGATCGTCGCTTATGCGGCCGATGACCAGCACATTGCCGTTGTCGGAAGGCGGCGGCGCCGGCGCCGGCGCTGCCGACGCTACCGTCGTGGGCGCCTGCAGCAGCAGGAGGGCAAGACCAAACCAGGCTGTACGCAACGTCAGGGCTCGCATCAACGACAAGTACGAGACTAGCCGAAAGCTCCCTTCACGGGTAGCGATTCAGCTCCGATTCTCTCCGGCCAGCCGCGCCATTCGCTGCGCATCGGCCAGGATGCCGCGCAACAACCGGACCTCCTGCTCGTTCAGATTGGAGCGCAGGAACAGCCGCCGCAGCTTGCGCATGGCCGATTCAGGGGCTCGGCCCTTGTGGAAATCGATATCGTCCAGGGTTTCCCCCAGCTGGGCGAAAAAACCCTCCAGCTGCGCGTGGTTGGCCGGCGCCTCGTGGCTTTCTTCGACCGCAGGCGGCGGCGCCTCTCCCGCGGCCAGCAAGGCCACCCGCAGTTCGTAGGCCAGCACCTGCACGGCCGCGGCCAGGTTGAGCGAGCTGTATTCGGGATTGGCGGGGATATGCACCGAGGCGTGGCAGAGCTGCAGCTCCTCGTTGCTCAGTCCGGTGCGCTCGCGGCCGAACACCAGCGCCGTCTCGGCCCGGCGGGCCAATGCCGCCACGCGTTCGCCCGCCGCCCGGGGGTGCAGCTCCTCCAGCGCCACCCGCCGGCTGCGCGCCGTGCAGCCCAGCACGAAGGTGCAATCGGCCACCGCTTCGGCCAGGGTCGCCACCACGCTGGCCGAAGCCAGCAGGTCGTCGGCGCCGGCGGCCCGGCGAAAAGCCTCGTCCGCCGGGTACTGCTCCGGCGCCACCAGTACCAGCTTCGAAAGCCCCATGGTCTTCAGCGCACGCGCCGCCGCACCGATATTGCCGGGGTGCTGGGTGCCGACCAGCACGATGCGGATACGGCTGGCGGCGGTTGCCGGGGGCGATTCTGGCGATTCGGCGGGAATGTTCATGAGTGTTGGGGAGTGTTCGCAGGCGCAGATGTTAAACTGCGCGCGCCGGTCCACGCGCCGTGCCGCTCTTTAACCACTCGTTCCGCCCCACCCGTCTGCCTGTCCGCCCGAGGTCTGTCGCCCATGCTGAATCCCGTCATCACCATCATGGTCAAGGCCGCGCGCCAGGGGGGCAACGTCCTGTTGCGCAACATCAACAAGCTCGACGCCCTGAACGTGGTGGAAAAGGGACGCCTGGACTACGCCAGCGAAGTGGATGCGGACGCCGAAAAAGCCGTCATCAAGGAACTCAAGCGCGCCTACCCTGACTATTCGGTGCTGGGCGAGGAAAGCGGCGGCCAGGCCGGCAAGAACGGGCGCTACACCTGGGTCATCGACCCGCTGGACGGCACCAGCAACTACCTGCGCGGTTTCCCGCACTACTGCGTCTCCATCGCCCTGGTCGACAACGGCGAACCCACCGATGCGGTGATCTTCGATCCGCTGCGCAACGAGCTGTTCACCGCCAGCCGCGGTAGCGGCGCCCAGCTCAACGAACGCCGCATCCGCGTCACCGACCGCAAAGACCTGGCTGGCGCCACCATCGCCACCGGCTTCGCCCCGCGCGAACGCGCCCGCGCCGGCGCGCAGCTCGAATGCGTGCGCGAACTGCTGGTGCAGGCCGAGGACGTGCGCCGCACCGGTTCTGCCGCGCTGGATCTGGCCTATGTGGCCTGCGGCCGCAGCGATGCCTATTTCGAAGCGGGCGTGAAAGCCTGGGACATCGCCGCCGGCGTACTGCTGGTGCGCGAGGCAGGCGGCAAGGTCTGCGACTACCGCGGCGCCAACCTGGCGAGGATGGATTTCCAGGGCGCCAAGGACCACCAGGTCGTAGCCGGCAACATCAAGGTCTGCGAGGCGCTGCAGAAAGCCATCGTTACCTCGGGCTACGCCGCCAGCTTCAACTGACGTCATCCCTGTAGGAGCGGGCCCTGCCCGCGAAGCTTTTTCCCTGGGTTGATGCAAAAAGCGTCGCGGGCAGGGCCCGCTCCTACAGATCCGATCCATGAAAAAGGCCGCGAAATTCGCGGCCTTTTTCGTTGCGGTGCCGGCAGGCTTTACGGCCGGCGGGCCAGCGCCGCTTCTTCCCGCGCCTTCGGCAACAGGTCCTGCTTGGTGACCTTCAGGAACCAGATGGTCAGCAACGGACAGGCCACGAAGATCGAGGAGACGGTGCCGATCACGATGCCCAGCATCTGCGAGATCGCCATGCCTTCCAGCGAACCGCCGCCGTACAGGTACAGCGCCAGCACGGTGAGGAAGGCCACGAAAGAGGTGATGATGGTGCGCGACAGGGTCTGGTTGACCGAACGGTTGAGGATCTCCACCGGTTCGGCGCGCAGGCTGCGGAAATTCTCGCGCACGCGGTCGAACACCACGATGGTGTCGTTGATCGAGAAACCCATCACCGACAACAGGCCGGCCAGCACGGTCAGGTCGAACTCGCGCCCGGTCAGGGCGAAGAAACCGGCCACGATCAGCACGTCGTGCAAGGTGGTGAGGATGGCGGCCACCGCGAACTTCCACTCGAAGCGGAACGAGATGTAGATCAGAAAGCCGACCACCACGAAGATAAGCGCGTAAAGGGCCCTCTCGGCCAGCTCGTTTCCGACCTGCGGCCCGACGAACTCGTTGCGCAGCATCTTGGCGACATTGTCCGGCGTGGAGGCGGCCGCCACAACTTCCTTCACCGTGGCGTTATCGCTGCCGGAGCTGTTCTGCCCCTCGCGAGGCTGCAAGCGGATCAGCAGATCGCTACCGGTGCCGAAAGTCTGCACCTGGGCACTGGTGTAACCGGCCGCGGCAAGTCGTTCGCGCACTCCATCCACTTCCGGCGCTTTGTCGAAACGCAGTTCGACCACGGTACCGCCGGTGAAATCCAGCGCGTAGTTGAAGTTCTTGAATGCGATCGCGCCGACGGCGACGACCGCCAGCAACAGCGCCACGGCCAGCGACACCCAGCGCAGCCGCATGAAGTTGAAGTTGGTGTCGTTGGGTATGAGATGCAACGGGAAAAGTTTCATGGTCGGTGTGTCCCGTTAGATGGCCAATGACTTGAGCTTGCGGCGGCGGCCGTAGATCAAGGTGGCGATGCCGCGCGATACGGTGACGGCAGTGAATACGGAGGTCAGAATGCCGATGATCATGGTCACCGCAAAGCCCTTCAGCGGTCCGGTGCCGAAGGCGTACAGCGCCACGCCTGCCAGCAGGGCGGTCATGTTCGAATCGAAAATAGTGCCCGAAGCCTTGTCGTATCCGGTGGCGATAGCCGCCAGAGGCGGCACCCCGGCGCGCAGCTCTTCGCGTATTCGTTCGTTGATCAGCACGTTGGCGTCCACCGACATGCCGATGGTCAGCGCCAAACCGGCGAAACCGGGCAAGGTCATGGTGGCGCCGAACATCGACATCACCGCGACCACCATCACCAGATTGAGCAGCAGGGCCACGCACGTGATCAAGCCGAACATGCGGTAATAGACAAGAAAGAACGCCAGCGCGAACAGGAACGAGAACATCACCGCCTTGGTGCCGCGCTCGACGTTCTCCGCGCCCAGGCTCGGGCCGACCACGCGTTCTTCTATGAAATCCATCGGCGCGGCCAACGCACCGGCCTTCAACTGCTCGGCGAGCTTATTGGCTTCCTCTTTGCCCAAACCGGTGGTCTGGAAGGTCTTGCCCAGCGGTTCCCGCGTCGTGGCGGAGCTGATTACGTACTCATCGACGCGCGAAGACCTGACTTGCTTGCCATCCACAATATTCATCGTGGGGACGCGCTCGACATAGACGATGCCGATGCGCTTGCCCACGTTGTCGATGGTGTGGTCGAACATGCGCTTTCCGCCGGCGCCATTGAGCGTGATCAGCACCGACGGCGAACCGGTCTGCGAATCGGTCTGGGGCGCGGCGTTGACCAGTTGGTCGCCGGATACGAGCAAACGCTTGGACAGCAGAAGCGGCCGTTTGTTCTGGTCGTAATAGATACGCGAATCGCCGGGAATGTTGCCATCGCGCAAAGCGGCGGCGGCCGCGATTTCGTCGCCGGTGACGGCCCTGAACTCCAGGGTGGCCGTCGCGCCGATGATGTCCTTGGCGCGCGCGGTGTCCTGCAGGCCCGGCAGCTCTACGACCAGCCGATCGTCGCCCTGCCGCTGCAACACCGGCTCGGCGACGCCGATGGCGTTGACGCGGTTCGCGATCACCGTGCGGTTCTGTTCGATCGCATTGGAAGCGATGCGTCCCAGCTCGGCCGCGGGCAAAGTCACCATCACCTGCTTGCCTTCGGTCGTGTAGGAAAAGCCGGCGGACAAACCAGGCACCGCAACTCCGCCGTCGCTGGTGCCGGTCAGATTCTCGGCGATCAGCTTACGCGCCTTGGCGGCGTCGTTTTCCGATACCAAGGTCACCGCGATGTGGGAATCGTCCAGCTTGTTGACGGCGGTATAGCCGACCTTGTTGTCGCGGAGAATCACCCGGATGCTGTCGAGGTAGGACTCGATCGTTTTCGCCAAAGCCGCCTTCTGGTCGACCTGCATCAAGAAATGCACGCCACCCTGGAGATCCAGGCCCAGCGACATGGGCCTGGCATGCAGCGCTTCCAACCATGCAGGTACGGTCGAAGCAAGATTCAAAGCGACCGAATAGTCGTCGCCCAATTCAGGCCGCAGCGTGTCGGCCGCCTTGGTTTGGACGTCCGCATTGGCAAGCCTCACCAACAGATGGTCCGACTCCAGGTCGATCGCTTTCGGTACCACGCCGACCTTCTTCAGTCCGGCTTCCACCCGTTGGCGCAAGGCCTGGTCCACGGTGAAACCGCGGCTGGGAGTGATCTGAACGGAACTGTCGGAGGGATAGAGGTTGGGCAGTGCATAAAGCCCGCTCAGCACCACTACCAGCAGGATGGCGACGTATTTCCAGCGTGGGAATTCAAGCATCGGAGAGTTCCAGGTCGAACTTTACCCGGGCAAGCGCAACGCCGGCCGGGAGGTTGGATACCGCGAAAACCGGACGCGCCTTGCGGGCAGTCCGGCGCATCGCAGCGGGATCAAGCGGACTTGAGCGTGCCCTTGGGCAGCACGTTGCCGACTGCGGCCTTCTGCACGCGCACGCGCACGTTGTCGGCGACTTCGACGGTGACGAAGTTGTCGCCGATGTCGGTCACGGTGCCGGCGATGCCGCCCGAGGTGATCACTTCGTCGCCCTTGGACAGCTTGTCCAGCATGCCGCGATGTTCCTTGGCGCGCTTCATCTGCGGACGGATCATCAGGAAGTACATCACCGCGATCAGAATGATCGGAAACAGCAGCATGCCGAATCCACCACCGGCGGGAGCAGCGCCAGCGGCCTGGGCATGGGCGGTGGGAATCAGGAAATCGAGCAGGTTCATCAGGTCATCCGATAGGGCCGAAAACAGCCGGGAATTATGCCATGGGGGCGGGCCGGCGTCCCCGCAAGCAGGGAAATCGCCTCAAATCCACCGAAAATCCCCCAACGGCAAGGAAAAGACCTTCGATTCGCGCAAAGGTTCCACCTCCCCACCCTGGCCGTAGGTCGGCCCTACGCGGCCGACGCCCCGCGATGCCACAGGAATCCGAGTCCCAACGCTGCTCTACTCCCTAGCCGCATAGAAATCCGCCCTGAACTTCTCGAACCGCCCCTGCCCGATCGCTTCGCGCATACCTGCCATCAGCCGCTGGTAGTACCAGAGGTTGTGCAGGGTGCCCAGCATGGGCGCCAGCATCTCGTTGCAGCGGTCCAGGTGGCGCAGGTAGGACCGGGTGAAGCCGTTGCGGCAGGCGTAGCAGCCGCAGCCGGGCTCGATGGGGTCCAGATCCTGCTCGTACTTGGCGTTGCGGATGCGCACCGTGCCGGTGGAGGTGAAGTAGTGGCCGTTGCGCGCGTTGCGGGTGGGCATCACGCAGTCGAACATGTCCACGCCCCGCGCCACCGCTTCCACCAGGTCCTCTGGCCGGCCCACGCCCATCAGGTAACGCGGCCGGTCCGCAGGCAGCAGCGGGTGCATGTGCTCCAGCATGGCGTTGCGTTCGTGCTCCGGCTCGCCGACCGCCAAACCGCCGATGGCGTAGCCGTCGAAGCCGATTTCCTGCAGGCCTTCGGCCGACCGCGTGCGCAGATCCGGATGCACCCCGCCCTGCACGATGCCGAACAACGCCGCGTCGTTGCCTTCGTGCGCGTTCTTGCTGCGCAACGCCCAACGCAGGCTCAGCTCCATCGAACGCGAGGCGACCTCTGCGGTCGCCGGGTAAGGCGTGCACTCGTCGAAGATCATCACGATGTCCGAATCCAGTACCTTCTGGATGCGCATGCTTTCTTCCGGCCCCAGGAACACCTTGCTGCCGTCCACCGGCGAATTGAAGGTGACGCCCTGTTCGGTGATCTTGCGCTGGTGCGCCAGCGAGAACACCTGGAAACCGCCGGAGTCGGTGAGGATGGGCTTGTCCCAGCGCGCGAAGCCGTGCAGGCCTTCGTGCTTGGCTATGACATCCAAACCGGGACGCAGGTACAAATGGAAGGTGTTGCCGAGAATGATCTCGGCGCCGAGCTCCTTGATGTGCTCTGGCAGGATTCCTTTCACCGAACCATAGGTGCCCACCGGCATGAACGCCGGTGTTTCCACCGTGCCGCGCGGAAAGGTCAAACGCCCGCGACGCGCTACGCCGTCGGTGCCCAGCAGTTCGAAGGACATGCGGCTCATGCTGTCCATGCTCCATGGCAATGAAATGATTTGACGTCATCCCAGCGAAAGCTGGGATCCATTTTGATCTTGCTCTTCGCGCAAGGCCTCAAAGTCAAGATGGATCCCAGCTTTCGCTGGGATGACGACTGAAAATTTTCTGGAACACCAATCATTTCGAAATCTCGGGAAACAGCAACATCGCATCCCCATAGGAAAAGAACCGGTATTTCTCCCGCACCGCATGCTCGTAAGCGGCGAACACCCGATCCTTTCCAGCGAACGCCGACACCAGCATCAGCAGCGTGCTTTCCGGCAAATGGAAGTTGGTCAGCATCGCATCGACGCTGCGGATGCGGTAACCCGGGAAAATGAAGATCCGCGTTTCGCCAGCGAACGGCTGCAGCTCGCCATCGCGCAACGCCGATTCCAGCGCGCGCACCACCGTCGTGCCCACCGCGATCCCCCGCCCGCCGCGGGCGCGCGCGGCGCGCACCTGCTCCACAAGCGCAGCGCCCACGTTCAGCCACTCGCTATGCATGCGGTGTTCGCGCACGTCGTCCACGCGCACCGGCTGGAAGGTGCCCGCGCCCACATGCAGGGTGACGTGGCCGAACTCGATGCCTTGCGCGCGCAAAGTTTCCAGCAATGCATCGTCGAAATGCAGGCCGGCGGTCGGCGCGGCCACCGCGCCGAGTTCGCGCGCGAACACGGTCTGGTAGCGCTCATCGTCGTCGATGCCGGGATCGCGATGGATGTACGGCGGCAGCGGCAGGCGGCCCGCCTTCAGCAACCAGCTTTCCAACGCGCCGTCGACGTGGAAACGCAACTGGTAGAACTCGCCATCGCGCCCCAGCACCTCCGCTTCGCCGCCCGCATCCAGAGCGATGCGCCCGCCCGGCTTGGGCGATTTGCTGGCGCCGATCTGCACCCGCGCCCGGTTGTCCGGCAGCAGGCGCTCGATCAGGATTTCCACCCGTCCGCCGCTTTGCTTCTGCCCGAACAGCCGCGCCGGAATCACGCGCGTGTCGTTGAACACCAGCAGATCGCCCTTGCGCAGCAATTGCGGAAGATCGCGTACTTGCCGATCCGCAAACGGCGCGTCGCCCGCCGGCACCACCAGCAGGCGACTGGCGGAACGCTCGGCCAATGGCTCCTGCGCAATCAGCCCGGGCGGCAGTTCGTAGTGGAAATCGGATTTCTTCAACGTGATGGGCCCTGGAAGGCCGCGCATTGTACGTGAGCCTAGCGCTCGAACTTGGTGGAAAGGATCAACGCCGAGGTGGTGCGCTCGACGCCCTCGATTTCGCCGATGCGGTCGGTCAGCACGTCCATTTCGGCCATGGTGGGCACCACGCCCAGGGCGATCAGGTCGTAGGAACCGGTCACCGAGTGCAGCAGGCGCAGCTCCGGCATGGCCCGCAACGCCTTGGTCACGGCCACCATCTGCTTGGGCTGCACCGCGATCATGATGTGGCCGCGGATCTGGCCGTGTTCGTATTCGTCGGCCAGGCGCACCGCATAACCGCTGATCACGCCCTGGCGCTCCAGGCGGTCGATACGGCTTTGCACGGTGGTGCGCGAGAGCCCGAGCCGGCGAGCGATGTCTGCGGTGGAGGCGCGGGCGTTCTCGCGCAGCAGGGAAAGCAGCAGCTGGTCGGCAGGGGTGATCTTCGTCATGGGCTTATTTTTCGTCGATTAGACGAAAATTACCATGAAACAGTCGAATCATCACTATCAAACGACGAAATTATCCCGATAATGGTCCGCTTGCCGCCAAATATAATGGAGAGCGCCATGACCCTGATCGAAAAACTCGCCCCGCTGCGCGCTCATGCGGGCAAACGCATGACCACCGGTCTGGACGACGCCACCCTGATTCGCCTGGCCAAGTCGCACCCCGATCTGGAAGCGGCCGTCGCGGCCGCAGCCGCCGAACACGAAAACCTGCGCGATGAATTCGCCGATCTGTTCGCCCTGGACGAGGACGCGCAGCTGCGCGCCGTGCAGGGCGGCTACATCAACTTCTACGCCGAAGACGCGGTCAACCCCTACGTCGCCCTGGCCGCGCGCGGCCCGTGGGTGGTCACCATCAACGGCGCGGTGCTGTACGACGCCGGCGGCTACGGCATGATCGGTTTCGGGCACACGCCCGAAGCGGTGATGCAAGCGATGGCGCGCCCGCAGGTGATGGCCAATATCATGACCCCCAGCCTGTCGCAGCTGCGCTTCGACCGCGCGTTGCGCAAGGAGATCGGCCACACCCGCGGCGGTTGTCCGTTCGCCAAGTTCCTGTGCCTGAATTCCGGCTCCGAATCGGTCGGCCTGGCCGCGCGCATCGCCGACATCAACACCAAGCTGCAGACCGATGCCGGCGCCAAGTACGCCGGCCGGACGATCAAGCGCGTGGTGGTGAAAGGCAGCTTCCACGGCCGCACCGAGCGCCCCGCCCTGTATTCGGATTCCTCGCGCAAGGCCTATCAGCAGCACTTGGCCAGCTACCGCAACGAAGATTCGGTGATCGCGGTCGATCCCTACGACGCCGAAGCGTTGAAGCGCGTGTTCGCCGACGCCGACAGCAAGGGTTGGTTCGTCGAAGCCGTGTTCCTTGAGCCGGTGATGGGCGAAGGCGACCCCGGCCGCTCGTTGCCGCCGGCTTTCTACGCAGTCGCGCGCGAACTGACCCGCAGCCACGGCAGCCTGCTGCTGGTCGATTCCATCCAGGCCGGCCTGCGCGCGCACGGCGTACTGTCCATCGTGGACTATCCCGGCTTCGAAGGCCTGGATGCGCCGGATATGGAAACCTATTCGAAGGCGCTCAACGCCGCGCAGTACCCGCTGTCCGTGCTCGCCGTGAACGAACGCGCCGCCGGCCTGTACCGCAAGGGCGTGTACGGCAACACCATGACCAGCAACCCGCGCGCGCTGGACGTGGCCTGTGCGGTGCTGAGCCTGCTCACCCCGCAATTGCGCGAGAACATCCGCAAGCGCGGCGCGGAAGCGGTCGAGAAGCTCGAGAAGCTGAAATCGGAACTGGGCGGCCTGATCACCAAGGTGCAGGGGACCGGGCTGCTGTTCTCCTGCGAACTGGCCCCGCAGTTCAAGTGCTACGGCGCCGGCTCCACCGAGGAGTGGCTGCGCGAACGCGGGCTCAATGTGATCCACGGCGGCGCCAACTCGCTGCGTTTCACCCCGCATTTCGCGATGACGGCCGATGAGCTGGACCTGCTGGTCGGCATGGTCGGGCAGGCGCTGCGCGAAGGGCCGCGCCTGTCTCAGGCGGCAGCCGCCTAAGAGCCGGCGCAACCGCACTCAACTGTAGGAGCGGGCCCTGCCCGCGACGCTTTTCGATGGAAAAGCGTCGCGGGCAGGGCCCGCTCCTACATTTTGCACTTCCTTTTCACGCTTTGGCTTTGCAAAGCTGCCTGGCGAAACATTGAAGCGATTCCGCGATGCGTTCTCCGCATGGGCGGACCTGGTGGGCCGAAATCGTCTGCGCATCGAATCGGGAACTTCTACGTCCGCAATATGAACCCCGCATGTCAGTCGCGTGACCCGGACGCCATTGCCGTGGATTGCGCGAACCGGAAACAAAATTGAAACCCGAACCGCGCCGCTCTCCACGCGCGTCATATTTCCGCCACAACCCTCCCGTAGAACATGCGGATTAACTTCACGGGGAAGCGTGGCAATGAAGAAGAACCTCCTTGCGGCAGGCCTGTCGCACGCCTTGGCCTGCGCGGCGTTCGCGTCGTTTACGGCTACCGCGCTGGCGCAGACGGCGACGCAAACGCCGGACGGCGCCAGCGAGGCCAAGCAACTGGACACCATCGTGGTGCAGGGCGAGATCACCTACCGCAACCGCTCCGACGACACGGCTCCGGTGCTGTCCTACGACCTGGAATATTTCCAGCGCTTCGAGCCGTCCACCGTCGGCGACATGCTCAAACGCCTGCCCGGCGTGACCTTCGTCGGTTCCGACATCATGGAATTCGATGGCGTGATGATGCGCGGCATGGCCGCCGGCTACACCCAGGTGCTGATCAACGGCAAGAAGATGCCGGGCGCCGGCGACGACCGCTCGTTCTGGGTGGACCGCATCCCGGCGGAAATGGTCGACCATATCGAGATCCTGCGCAGCACCAGCGCCAACCGCAGCGGCGACGCCATCGCCGGCGCGATCAACATCGTGCTGCGCGATGCCTACGCGTTCGACGGCAGCTACCTGCGCCTGGGCCTGAACCGCTGGTACGACGGCGAAGTGAATCCGACCTTCGGCGCCGTGACCAGCGGCGAAGCCCTGGGCGGCCGCCTCCTCGCCGGCATCAACGTGCAGGACCGCTACCGCGCCAAGGTCAAGCGTTCGGACCGCTTCGGCGACCCGTCGATGGAAGAACTGGTCAGCTTCGAGGACCAGACCGAAGTGAAGGACGGCCGCGACTATTCGGCCAACCTTTCCTACACCGCCGATGTCGGCGAAACCGGGCGCTTCAGCATCGACGGCTTCTACGTCAAGACCGACCGCGACGTGAAAGAGGTCTCGCACGAGATCGAGTTCGACGACGAGGACGTGATCGAAGCCAACGTTCCGGGCTTCAACCCCATCGACCAGAAGAACTGGGGCATCGGCGCCGAGTACCGGTTCGACATGGCCGGCGGCACCACCGAGTTCGACCTGGATTACGCCAAGTTCGAGGACAACAGCGCCGAGCGCGAGGAGTCGCACGAGTACGTCAACGGCGAGTGGGACGCCTCCGAAGCCGAGGCTTCGGCCGTGCAAGCCGACGACACCGAAACCAGCTTCAAGATCGCGCACAAGCGCCCGGTCGGCGGCGCCGAACTCGAGTTCGGCGCGGACTACCGCAAGAAGAAACGCGACGTCGTCTACACCAACTACGAGTGGGAAGCCGAGGAAGAAGGCGACCCGGTCGTGTACGAACTCGACGGCACCGTCGGCTCGCTGATCGAGGAAACCCGCGTCGATCCCTACGTCATGCTGACCGGCAAGGGCGAGGTGTTCTCGTGGGAAGCCGGCCTGCGTTACGAAACCACCAAGTCCGACATCCGCTACAGCGAGGACGACGAAGTGGAAGGCACCGCCAGCAACGACTACAACGAACTGCTGCCCTCGCTGCACCTGAAGTGGGACCTGACCGATGCCGACCGCATCAGCCTGTCGCTGGCCAAGAGCGTCAAGCGACCGAACTTCAACGAGCTGATTCCGGCCGTGCTGGACGGCGAATTCGGCGACAACGACTACGTCGGCAATCCGCTGCTGGATCCGGAAACCGCCAACGGCATCGACCTGGGTTTCGAACACCGCCTCGGCAAGCACGGCGTGATCGGAGTCAACTTCTTCTATCGCGACGTGAAGAATCTGATCGAACTGGTCAACACCGGCGAGTTGAGCGAAGACGCGCAGGATACCTACGAGGAAGAGCTGGAGGAATTCCTCGAGGAGAATCCCGGCTCGACCGAGGACGATTTCGAGTTCGACCCGGAAAGCTGGCTGTTCACCTCGGCCAACGTCGGCGACGGCAAGGTCTACGGCGTCGAGTTCGATCTTTCCACGCCGCTGACCGCGCTGGGCATGCCGAACACCGGCGTGTTCCTGAACTACTCCTACCTCAACAGCAAGGTCACCGATTTCATCGGCGAGCGCCGCTTCAACGACCAGGCCAGAAGCGTCTACAACATCGGCTTCATCCAGGACCTGCCGTCGTGGGCGGCCAGCTTCGGCGCGACCTACCGCAAGCAGGGCGACGCCTTCAGCCGCATCCTGGCCGAGGAAGTGACGGTCAAGTACGGCGACGATCTGGAAGTGTTCGTGGAGAAGCGCTTCGGCAAGACGCTCTCGGTACGGCTTAGTGCGGCCAACCTGCTGGATGCGTCGAAGGACGAATACTTCCACAAGTTCGACAACGAGGCCGACCAGATCGACCGCGACTACGACGAATACGAGCTGGAATCCGAAGAGGCAGGCCCGAGCTATCAGCTGGTCATGCGCTGGGCGTTCTGATTCGCTAGTCCTTCGCTAGTCGTGGGAGCGCCGTCCCGGCGCGAGCTCTTGCTCGATGACCCTATGCAAAGCAAGAGCTCGCGCCGGGACGGCGCTCCCACGCTTTACGGTTTCGACAGTACGCGAGGCTTGAGGCAGACTGGGAACATCATCCTTGCGGGTAGCCTTGCCATGAAGATCGTCGAAGTCCGCCATCCACTGGTTCGCCACAAGATCGGCCTGCTGCGCAACGCCAGCCTCAACACCAAGGATTTCCGCGAACTGGTGACCGAGCTGGGCACGCTGCTGGCCTACGAGGCGACTGCGGACCTGGAAACAGAAGCGGAAACCATGGCCGGCTGGGCCGGCCAGGTGCAGGTGCAGAAGATCGCCGGCGCCAAGATCACCCTGGTGCCGATCCTGCGCGCGGGGCTGGGCATGCTGCCTGGCGTGCTGGCGCTGATTCCGACCGCACGCGTCAGCGTGATCGGCCTGCAACGCGATGAGGAAACCCTGCAGCCGGTGCCCTACTTCGAGCGTTTGACCGGCCGCCTGGAGGAACGCGATGCGTTGATCCTGGACCCGATGCTGGCCACCGGCGGCACGCTCATCGCCACCATCGACATGCTCAAGCGCGCGGGCTGTAGGCGGATCAAGGGCATCTTCCTGGTCGCCGCGCCGGAAGGGTTGGCGGCTTTGGAGAAAACGCATCCGGATGTGGAGATCTACACCGCCGCCATCGATGAGCGCCTCAATGAGCGCGGTTACATCCTGCCGGGGCTGGGCGATGCGGGCGATCGGATTTTCGGGACGCGGATTGGGTGAAGCTTCTCTCCCTTCTCCCTGCGGGAGAAGGTGGCGCGAAGCGACGGATGAGGGTACGGCGAAGTCCATGATGCCCGAACACATGGACTCCGCCGTACCCTCACCCCAACCCTCAGCCGCTTGAGGCGGCTTCGATTCCCGCTGGAGAGGGGCTCAAACCATCAAGCCGCCAGCGGCCGCGCGTGCAACTCAGCCACTTCATGCGTGGTGCCGAAGCGGCCCTTCTCGTCCCGCGTCACCTGCGCCAGCGCGCATTCCGTGTCGTGGGTGAAGAACAGGTGCACGTTGCGCGCCAACTTGTCTTCCAGAAACGCGCGCTTCTCGTCGATCAGCAGTTCCGCATTGCGGTCGTAGCCCATGGTGATGGGCACGTGCACCCAGGAACGTCCCGGAATCAGATCGGCGCAGAACACCACGCCGCCGTGCGCCTGGCCATCGACGATTTCGGGGCCGACGATTTCCGCCAGCATCAGCCCCGGCGTATGGCCGTCGCTATAGCTGAAGCGCACGCTGCGGCCGAGCGCCTTGGAAAATTCGCCATCCACGATCTCAAGCCGCCCGCTGGCCTGCAGCAAGCCCGGCAGCTCGGGAATGAAACTGGCACGGTCGCGCGGATGCGGGTGCAGCGCGCGTTGCCAGTGTTGCGCGCCGACCACGTAAGTCGCGTTGGGGAAAAGCAGTTCGGGCGCCCTGCCCTCCGCCCATGGCGCCAGCAGGCCGCCGGCATGGTCGAAGTGCAGATGGCTCAATACGACGACCTCCACTTCCTCATGGCCGAAACCGGCGGCGGCCAGCGACTCCAGCAGCACGTGCTGCGGCTCCTGTACGCCGTAGCGTTCGCGCAGCTTCGGTTCGAAGAACGCGCCGATACCGGTTTCGAACAGCACGGTCTTGCCGTTGAGCGGACTGGCCAGCAAGGCGCGGCACGCCAGCGCGATGCGGTTCTCTTCGTCCGGCGGCGACCATTTCTCCCACATCGCGCGCGGCGCATTGCCGAACATCGCGCCGCCGTCGAGCTTTTGCGAATTGCCTAGCAGGGACCAGAGTTTCATGACCCGATTGTACTCCCGCCTTTTGTAGGAACTCGTAGGAGCTCGTAGGAGCGACGTGAGTCGCGAAACCAATGCCATTGGCCTTCGCGACTCACGTCGCTCCTACGACAGTTCTACGACGCGCCCTGCCGTAAGGCCTACTCTTTTTCGGGTACGGCCGAGAAATAAAAGGTGAATGCGCCCTTGCTCTCGTCAGCGGCTTTCACCGCGATAGGCGCCAGCGCGCCGGCCGAGGCCACCCAGCCTTGCCCGCTGACCGCCGGTTGGTCGCTGCTCTTGAACCAGCCGCTGCGCCAGCCCTTGATGGTGATGGGGATGCGCTTGCCTGGCGCCAGTTCGAGGTTGGCGCGGGCATTGCGGTCTTCGGCCACCACCACGATGTTGCGGCCGCCTTCGGAGGTCATCGCTTCCTGTTCGAACGCGAACAACGGCTGGCCGTCGGCCTCGATGGCGAAGCGCCAGTCGGCATTGCCTACCGCACCATCGTGCTGCACGGCCACGCGCTGCAATTGCAGGCGCAGCTCCTGCGGTCCGGCGGGTGCGGCCGGTTTCGCCTCGGCGGGCTTGGCGGTGGCCACCACGGCCGGCGGCGGCGCCTCGTCCTTGATGTCGTTGCGGATGTTGACGTAGACCGTGGTCAACGCGGCGATCAGCGCCGCGCTGCCGGTGAGTATCGCGGGCAGATGGTTGATGACCGGCTTTTTTTCGTTGTCCGCCACGCGATCCCGCCTATGAGAGTGAAGAGGTAGCAGGCGGATTCTATCGCCGTTGCTGGCGAACGAAATCGCTCAGGGTTTGGGTGGGTCGGCTGCGATCACCACTTTGGCCCCACCGACCGGATTGCGCGGGTCGCTGCCCGCGGACAATACGTCGCTTGCCCGGTCCCAGGCCACGGTCTGCAGGTTGCCCCAGACATGGCTGGAACCGCGACCGCCGGCCGCTTCGTCGCCAGGCAGATCGACCTCGTGCCCCATCGCTTCCAGCGTCTTGGCCACTTCCGGCGAGAACGCACCGCTTTCGGCGGAAATCGCGTCCGGCAGCCATTGGTGGTGGTAGCGCGGCAGCGCGGCGACCTGCTGCGCGGACAGCCCGGCGTCGTAGCCCAGGACGCCCAGCAACACCATGGTGATGATGCGGCTGCCGCCGGGGGTGCCCAGCACCACGACCTTGTCGGGAGATTCCATGAAGGTGGGCGTCATGGAGCTGAGCATGCGCTTGCCAGGCTTGGGCGCATTGGCCTCGTAGCCCATCACCCCGAAGGCGTTGGGTGTGCCGGGCTTGAGGGCGAAATCGTCCATTTCGTCGTTGAGCAGTACGCCGGTGCCGGGCGGTATCAGGCCCGATCCGTACAGCAGGTTGACCGTCTGCGTGCCGCCGACCCGGTTGCCTTCGGCGTCGATGATCGAAAAGTGGGTGGTTTCGTCGTCCTCCAGCGGCGTCGGCTTGCCCGAGAGCAGATCGCTGGGCGTGGCCTTGTCCGGATGGATGGTGGCGCGAAGGCCTTGCGCGTAATCGCGGCTGGTCAGCACCTTCTGCGGGATCTCCACGAAATCCGGATCGCCCAGGAAAAAGGTGCGGTCGCGATAGGCGCGGCGCATGGCTTCGGTCACCAGGTGGATGCGGTGCGCTTCGTCCAGTTCCTGC
Source organism: Pseudoxanthomonas sacheonensis (assembly GCF_010093305.1). Classification (GTDB taxonomy): domain Bacteria; phylum Pseudomonadota; class Gammaproteobacteria; order Xanthomonadales; family Xanthomonadaceae; genus Pseudoxanthomonas_A; species Pseudoxanthomonas_A sacheonensis. The sequence goes on from NZ_PDWS01000012.1 coordinate 112,963, forward strand.
AGGTTCCAGGGTTCCAGGATCTGCAGCATTTCGGCCAGCGCGATGCCGCCGGAGGACGGCGGCGGCGCGGTGGTCACCTTCCAGCCCCGGTAGTCGAGGCTGATGGGCGTGCGCTGTTTCACCTGATAGGCGGCCAGTTCCCGCGCGGTCCAACGGCCGCCGGCCTGGTTCACGCCCTTGATCAGTTTGCGCGCGGTCTCGCCACGGTAGAAACCGTCGAAACCTTCGGCCGCCAGCAGCTCCAGCGTGTGCGCCAATTCGGGCTGACGGAAGATGTCGCCTTCCGCGATCGGCTTGCCGTTGCGCAGATAGACCTCACGCGTACCCGGGTAGCGGTCCATGATTTCGCGACGCGACGCGTAGCCTTTGGCCATGCGCGCGTACACCGGAAAACCTTCGCGGGCGATACGGATGGCGGGCGCCAGCGATTGCCGCAACGGCAGACGGCCGTACTTGCCGGCCAGTTCCACCAGCGCCGCCGGCAGGCCCGGAATGCCGGCCGACCACGGGCCGTTCATCGAGCGGTCCCGGTCCAGCTCGCCTTTCTTGTCCAGGAATTGCTCGGGCGTGGCCGATTCCGGCGCGTACTCGCGCGCATCCAGCATCACGTCCTTGCCGCTGCGGGCGTCATGCAGCAGGAAGAGCCCGCCACCGCCCAGACCGGAGCTGATCGGCTCCACCACCGACAAGGTCGAGGACACCGCCACGGCCGCATCGAAGGCATTGCCGCCTTCGGCGAGCACCTGCAGCCCTGCGTCGGTTGCCAGGTGGTGGCCCGAGGCGATGGCCGCGCCCGGCGGGTGCGCAGCGAGCGAAGCGGAAACGGGCCGCGTCTGCGGCGAAAGCGCCAGGGCGGTCGCAGGCAGCAGCGCTACCGTGCATGCGAATAGGAATCCAGCCAAACGCTTGCGCGATTTCATGCCTGCTCCTGTTGCAGCCGGCGCAGTTTCGCCAGCAGGTCCTGCTCTGTTTCGGGAAATGCCGGGTCGGGGTCGATGCATTCCACCGGGCAGACGACCACGCATTGGGGTTCGTCGTAGTGGCCGACGCACTCGGTGCATCGTGCGGGATCGATGACGTAGATGGTTTCGCCCATGGCGATGGCCTGGTTGGGACAGGCCGGTTCGCACACGTCGCAGTTCACGCACAGCTCGTTGATCTTCAGTGACATGGTTGAAGGTTCAAGAGCGCTGTTTTGCTGGTTCCGGAGTTACTGGTCCGCAAGGCGTGGCCGCGACGCGGCCACGCCCGCGCGGATCACTTGGCTTCGACGAAAACGTAATCGGCGCCGGTAGCGGTGACCGCAGCCTTGACCCGCTCGCTGTCGGCAGCCTGGCCGATGAAGATGATCTTGACCTTCTTCATGGTGTCCGGCGGCACGTCCTTGAAGCCGGCCACTGCGATGTCGGCCATCTTGGCCGATTCGGGCGAACCGAACGCGATCAGGTTGCCGCCGACGATGCCGCGCGCCAGGGCGTTGCGGACCTGGTCAAGCTGGCCCTTGTAGTCGCTCTCGAACTTGGGATTGCTCTGGCTGGTCAGGTAATAGACGAACGGGCTGTTGGTGATGTCGCCCATGTTGCGGCTCACCACGTCCTGCAGGTACGCCTTCCAGGCAGCGTCGTCGGCGGTGGTGGGAGCGGTGAGCGGCGCCGTTTCCACGGGCGCGGCGGCTTCCTGCTTCTTGCAGGCGGCGAACGTCAATACTAGGCAAGCGGCGAGCAACAGTCGTGTGGCGATCTTCATGGTTTTTTCCCCTCCGATAAGTCTTGCGGTGAATGGTACGGCATGGATCAGCCCGCAGTCTTGAGCCGCCACTGTTCCTGCAGCGCGACGGCCACCGCCTGCGGCACGAAACCCGACACATCCCCGCCAAGCCGCGAGATTTCGCGCACCAGCGAGGACGAAATGAAGCCATATTGCTCGGCCGGAGTCAGGAACAGCGTTTCCACTTCCGGAATGAGGTGGCGGTTCATGCTGGCCAGCTGGAATTCGTATTCGAAATCGGAAACCGCGCGCAGCCCCCGCAGCAGCACGCCGCCGCCTACTTCCTTGACGAAATGCGCGAGCAGCGAATTGAAGCCGCGCACTTCCACGTGCGGGTGATGGGCCACGGCCTCGCGCGCCAGCCTTACCCGCAGTTCCAGCGGCAGCGCCGGGCCTTTTCCCGGGCTTTCGGCAACGCCGATGACCAAGCGTTCGAACAAGGGGCCGGCACGATCGATCAGGTCGATGTGGCCGTTGGTGATAGGGTCGAATGTGCCGGGATAAACCGCGATGCGGGTGCGTGCCACAGTCATTCAGGAGCCGCCACGGAAATGTTGCCGTTCAGTGTATCAGTGCCGCGCCGGCCGGGTGCGCGGTAGAGGGCGAAACGCACCTCGCGGGTGCGGCCTTCGCGGTGCAAGCTCCATTGCGGCGGCAACGCAGGCGCCTGGTCGTGCGGAGATTCGACGTACACCCACGCATCCGGCGCCAGAGTCGGCAGCAGGACGTCGAGCGTCGCCTGCCAGAGGCCGGCGCCGAAAGGCGGATCGACGAAGGCCAGATCGAACGAAGCAGGCGCCTGCCGCGCCAGCCAGGCCAGCGCATCGCTCTGCGCTACTTCCACCGACGCTTGCGCCGACAGACGCGCGACCGTCGCGCGCAGGGCCTGGGCCAGGGCCGGGTCGCGCTCCACCAGCACCGCGCTGGCCGCGCCGCGGGACACCGCTTCCAGGCCCAGCGCGCCGGTGCCGGCGAACGCGTCGACCACCCGCGCGCCCGGCAGCACGGGCATCAGCCAGTTGAACAACGTCTCGCGCGCCCGGTCGCTGCTGGGACGCAGGCCCGGGCTGGCCGGCACGGACAGACGGGTGCCGCGCCAGCGTCCGCCGATGATGCGGATCTTGCCGGCCTCGGCGGCGTGCGGGGCGGGTTTCATCGGGGCCATCGGGGTGCCGGTGCTAGCATGTGCGTATTCTCCGATATCCCCGAGCAATGGTCAGTTTTTTCCGTCGCAAGAAGCCCGCCTCCGGTTCCGAAACTCCGCCTGAGAGCGACGCCACACGCCGTTACAGTACGGAAGAGCTGGCCGCCGCATTCCCCGAAACCAGCCGGGAAAGCGCATCCACCGATCCAGTGGTGGCCGCCGAAACCATCGCCGAGGCACCGCCGACCGAAGCCACCCTGCCCGCTGCCGCGCCGGCCGGAAAACCCGGGTGGCGCGAACGCCTGCGCGGTAGCGGTTTCGCGCGCGGCCTGGGCGGGTTGTTTTCCCGCAATCCCAAGCTGGACGACGATCTGCTGGACGAGATCGAAACGGCCCTGCTCACCGCCGACGTCGGCGTGCCCGCGACCACGGCCCTGGTCGAAGGCCTGCGCAAGCGCATGAAGGCGCGCGAATTCAGCGACGCCCAGGCCCTGCTCAAGGCCCTGCGCGCTGAACTGATCGCGATGCTGGCACCGGTGGCGCTGCCGCTGCAGATCGACCGCGCCCGCCGGCCTTTCGTCGTGCTCACCGTCGGCGTCAACGGCGTGGGCAAAACCACCACCATCGGCAAACTGGCACGCCGCTTCAAAGAACAGGGCCACAGCCTGATGCTGGCCGCCGGCGACACTTTCCGCGCCGCCGCGGTGGCGCAACTTCAGACCTGGGGCGAACGCAACGGCGTACCGGTGATCGCCCAGGGACAGGACGCCGATGCGGCATCGGTGGCGTTCGACGCGTTGCAGGCGGCCAAGGCGCGCGGCATGGAAGTGCTGATCGCCGATACCGCCGGGCGCCTGCACACGCAACAGGGCTTGATGGCCGAACTGGGCAAGATCCGCCGCGTGCTGGGCAAACTGGACCCCAGCGCGCCCCACGAAGTGCTGATGGTCATCGACGGCACCACCGGACAGAACGCGTTGTCGCAGCTGCGCCAGTTCCATGCCGCCGTCGGCGTCACCGGACTGGTGGTGACCAAACTGGACGGCACCGCCAAGGGCGGCGTGGTGTTCGCACTGGCGCGCGAGTTCGGCATCCCGATCCGTTATGCCGGCATCGGCGAGCGTTCGGAGGATCTGCGCGTGTTCGATGCGGAGGCCTTCGTCGATGCGTTGCTGCCGGAAACGCTTGGCGCGTGAGACAGACCGTCGGGCATTCTGAATGCCATCGGCGTGTACATAAAATCCGTTCGTGGGTTGCGACAGAATGAATGCCACCAGGTGATCAAATACCCGAGCGCGTCCGCGTGACTCGGCGCCGCAAGATCGCGCTGCTGGCGTTGGCGGCCGTGGTCCTGTCCGGCGCGGTCGTATTGCGCTGGCTATTGGATCCGGCATGGCTGGTGCCGCGGATACTGTCGATGGCCGGCGATGTGCTGGGAATGCGGATCACCGCCGAAGGCGCAGGCGACTACCGCCTGCGCGGCACGCCGCAACTAGTGGCGCGCAATGTCGTGGCCCGCGACGCGGACGGCGATGCGGTGATCCTTCGCTCCGAACGCATCTTCATTTCGGTGCCGTGGTCCACCTTGCGCGCGCGCGGCAGCGACCTGACCGCAAACCGGCTGGAACTGGATGCGCCGGTGCTGGACATGGCCGCATTCCAACGCTGGCAGGCCAAACGGCCACCCAGCGACACTCCAATGCCCACACTGTCGCGTGGAATCGGCATCGTGCGCGGGCAAATCCTGGGCAACGACTGGAAGATCGAAGCACTGGATGCCGAGTTGCCGTCGCTGACGCCGGGGCGACCCTTGCGCATGCGTCTGCGCGGGCGCTATGCAGGCGGCGAACTGCGGGTGCCGGTCGACGTCTATGCAAGTTTGACCAAGCCAGAAGTAGGCGCAGGCGTTGGAGTCGTAGGCCAGATCACGCTCGAAAGCGCACAGTGGCGACTGCCTTCGCGGATCAACCTGTCGGCGAAACTGCGCGGCAAGCAAGGCATCGGCCTGGACAACGCCGTACTAAGCGCACAGTCGCGCTATGTCTCCGGGGACACTTCGCTGCCGTTCGCGTTGGGCCTTGCCGGACCGCTGCTGCTCAGCGACAAAACCATCGCCCTGCAACCCGTGGGCGTGTCGCTGCGCGGCCAGGACGTGATGCCCACACTGGATGCCGCGGGCGGCTTGTCCCTCGCCGATGGTCTGCGCATCGACCTTGATGGCGACCTCGCCGGCTGGCCCTCCGCATGGCCGGCCCTGCCGCCGCCACTTGGACAATCCAACTCGCCGCTTCCCTTCGCACTGCACTACGACGGCGCCAGCGACCTGTCGGGAATAGCTGCCTTACGACTGCAACGCGACCGGACCGAATTCGACGGCCGTTTCCGCCTGTTCGAAATCATGGACTGGAGCGCAGCCGGTACCAAGGGTTCCCCGCTTCCGCCCCTCAGCGGCACGTTGACTACGCCCAAACTGGAAGTGTCGGGTGCGGTGCTGGAAGGCGTTGAGCTGCAAATGGAAGACCCCAGCATTCCCGCGAGCCGCGTGCCGGAATGAGCGCTATGCCAGAGACCTTCGCGCAGCGCCTGCTGGAATGGTTCGATCATTCCGGCCGCCACGACCTGCCTTGGCAGCATCCGCGCACGCCGTACCGCGTATGGCTGGCGGAAATCATGCTGCAGCAGACGCAAGTGAAGACGGTGATGCCGTACTTCGAACGTTTCGTCGGCGTGTTTCCCACCCTGGCGGATCTGGCCGCGGCATCGCTGGACCAAGTATTGGCGCAATGGTCCGGGCTGGGCTATTACGCCCGCGCGCGCAATCTGCACGTGGCCGCGCGTCGCTGCGTCGAACTGCACGGCGGCGATCTGCCGCGCGATTTCGATGCGCTGATCGCGCTGCCGGGCATCGGCCGCAGCACCGCCGGTGCGATCCTTGCGCAGGCCTGGGGCGATCGCTTCGCGATCCTGGACGGCAACGTCAAGCGCGTGCTCACCCGCTACCACGGCATCGCCGGTTGGCCGAACGCGCCAGCGGTGGAAAAGGAATTGTGGGCCTTGGCGCAGTCGCACCTTCCCCATTCGCGCATGGCCGACTACACCCAGGCGCAGATGGATTTCGGCGCCACCCTGTGCACGCGTCAGAACCCGGCCTGCATGCTGTGCGTACTAAGCAGCGATTGCGTCGCGTTGAATGAAGGCCGCGTCGAAGAACTTCCCACTTCCCGTCCCGGCAAGCCGTTGCCCGAACGCACGGCACTGGTGCTGCTGGCGGAGAATGCGGCGGGCGAAATCCTGCTGCAGCGTCGCCCGCCGACCGGCATCTGGGCTTCGCTCTGGTCGTTGCCGGAGGCGGAAACCCACGAACAGGCACGCGTCTGGTTCTCGGCGCATCTGCAGGGCGATTACGATGGCGCCGAAGCACTGGCAGAAATCCCGCACACCTTCACTCACTACCGTCTGCGCATGCATCCGCTGCATTGGCGGACGCTCGCTGCGCGCGATGCTGTGCGCGACAATGACGATCTGCGCTGGGCGGCGCGCGCCGAGCTGGTTTCGCTGGGACTGCCCGCGCCCATCCGGAAACTGCTCGGCGGATTGCCCGCATTGCTCGGCGAATAAAAGGACAGCCATGCCAAGAACCATTTTCTGCGAATACGAAAAACGCGAGGCCGAGGGCCTGGATTTCGTTCCCTATCCCGGCGAACTGGGCCAGCGCATCTATGCGCACATCGGCAAGTCCGCCTGGGCTGCGTGGCTGGCGCACCAGACCATGCTGATCAACGAGAACCGCCTGTCGCCGCGCGATCCCAAGCACCGCGCGTTCCTGGAGGCGGAGTTGGAGAAATTCCTGTTTTCGGGGGAGGCGGAAAAGCCTGCGGGGTATGTGCCCGAGGAGTAAACCCTTCTCCCGCCGGGAGAAGAGCCTGCCCCGTACTTGATACGGGGTGCCCGTAGGGCGGATGAGGGTGCGGCGGAGTCCATAAATCTGTACCACATGGACTCCGCCGTACCCTCACCCCAACCCCTCTCCCGTCGGGAGAGGGGCTTTTTTCAACCGCCCGCAGCTGCCTCCCGCTCCACCAGCTGGGCCTCGCGTAGATCCTTCTGCGCCTGTCTGAGCGCTTTCACATCCAGCGGGCGAATGGTTTCGATTCTGCAGGGAAGCCGCATGCTGGGCGCGCCGCCTCCGTGCACGTAGACATTGTCGAACCGCGCCGAGACGCTGTTGGCGATGCTGCTCAGGCTGATCGCCGGAGCGAATTCCAGGTCGTTGCAAGGACCGTAGAGTTCCAGCAGATAGGCTTGGGTAGGTTTGGTCCAGACCGCCAGCGCGGTGTCGCCCAGTGGAGTCCATCCGTTGAGATGACCCAGGTACTGGAAGCTCTTGACCGGCTCGCCAGCGTGGCCCTTGTACAGGGCCAGGGTTTCGGCGTCGGTCATCCGGGTCGTGCTGCAAGCCCCGAGCGACAGCGTCAGGGCCAGCAATAAGAGCGTGCGTTTCATGCTTTGCTCCGGGTCGTGGAGGGGATTCGCGCCAATAATGCGCTCCCCGGGTTGAAGCAAAACCAACCGCTCCACCGCGTGTTCAGCGCACAGGCGGCTTGCCGCGCGGGCCCCGTCCCCGTATCATGCCGCCCCTCACTTCGGCTTGGCCGCAGGTGCAGCGGCCGGGTAGCTCAGTCGGTAGAGCAAGGGATTGAAAATCCCTGTGTCGGGGGTTCGATTCCCTCCCCGGCCACCATTTCTGGTGGACCAAAGTTGATGTTTACCGAAGGGTTTCCAGCGATGGAAGCCCTTTTTGTCTTTGGCTCCCGCAGGCGTCCGCGCATAGCAGCTTGCTTTTTAGCCTGTAACCCATTTCTCGCAAAAGAAGCTCGGGCTACCTCATGGCCTCGCCATGATGCGCGTACGCCCTCTGAGACACCTTCAATCCATACAGAACGGCCGGATGTGCGGCGGTTGAAATACGATCCATTCTCAATAGATAATGATTCTCATTATCTTAAAACCCTCGCCTTCCGGAATATCCATGCGATCCCCTTCCATCCAGACCCTTCCCTTGCCTTCCTCTCCTGTTGCCGCCTTGCGGCGCGCTTTGTTGTCTCGGTGCATGGCGGTTGCGTTGTTCGCGCCGGCAACCGTGCTTGCCCAGGACATGCCGGGAACTGCCGACGCCAAGACCTTGGACGCCGTGGAAGTCCAGGGACAAGCGAATGAGGGCTATGTCTCCGGGCACAGCGGCGTCATGAAGACCGACGCCCCGCTCAACGAAATCCCGCAATCGATCTCGGTCATCAGCAAGGAGCAGATCCGCGACCAGAACGCACAGACCATGCAGGAAGTGCTGCGCTACACCGCCGGCGTGCGTTCGGAGATGTACGGACTGGACAACCGCGGCGACTGGTTCACGCTACGCGGCGGCAGCGAAGGTTCGGTGCTGCTAGACGGCCTGCGCGTGCCGCTAACCGGCTGGTACGGCGTGGTCCGCAACGAACCCTACGCCTTCGAACGCATCGAAGTGCTGCGCGGCCCGGCCTCGGTGATCGCGGGACAGAACGGCCCCGGCGGCGTGGTCAACCTGGTTTCCAAGCGGCCGCAGGAAACGGCGCAGCGCGAGATCAGCGTGCAGGTGGGCAACGACAGCCACAAGCAGATCGCCCTGGATCTCACCGGTCCTTTGAACAACGACGGCACGCTGCTGTACCGCCTGGTCGCGCTGGGCAAGGACAGCGGCACCCAGGTCGACCACGCCGACGACAAGCGCACCTTCATCGCTCCGTCGCTGACCTGGAAGCCCACTGACAGCACCACACTGACGGCCTACGCCGAATACCAGAAGGACGAAACCGGCAACACCAACGGCTTCTTCCCCATCGTCGGCACGCTCACGGCGGCACCCAACGGCAAGATTCCGTACGACACTTTCATCAGCGAACCCGATTGGGATTACTACGGCGGCACCCGCAAGCGGGCCGGCTACGAGTTCGAACAGAAGCTGGGCGACAACTGGACTCTGCGCCATCACCTGCGCCACGACGACATCGACGGCAAGATGCGCACCATGTACGCGGCCTGGTGGGAAGGCTTCGTCGATGCCACCGGCGCACCGGATCCGGATGGCACTTATCTCAACCGCTTTTGGTACTTCACCGACGACACTGCGCGCATCAACAACGCGGATCTGCTGTTCGAAGGAAAACTGACGCTCGGCCGCACCCAGCACACCTTGCTGTTCGGCGTGGACGCCATGAACTCGCGCATGCGCCAGGTTTCCTGGGGGGATGGTGTCGCTACCCCGTTGGATGTGTACAACCCTGTCTACGGCACTTTTCCGCTGCCCGCGTATCTGGACACGCCGGCCACCGACACCGTTACCCGGGTGCGCAACGTCGGCGTGCTGGTTCAGGACCAGATCAAGTTCGACGATCGCTGGGTGCTGGTGGCCGGTTTGCGCCATGATCGAGCGAAGACGGACACCTTGGTCACTTACGAAGGTACGCAGACCCCTTCGCGTACCGAAGATTCGGCGACCAGCAAGAATCTTGGTCTTGTCTACCTTGCAGACGGCGGCTGGTCGCCTTACGTGAGCTATTCCGAATCGTTCGAGCCTGTAGCCGGTACCGACTTCTTCGGCAACGCGTTCGAGCCGAAGCGCGGCAAGCAGGCCGAGGCCGGCGTGAAGTGGTCGCCGGAGAATGGCCGCATCACCGCCGCCGCTGCGATCTATCAGTTGAAAGAAAAGAACCGACTCAGCGCCGATCCCGCACATACCAACGAATCCGTCCAGCGCGGCGAAGTCACCGTGAAAGGAGTTGAACTGGAAGTAGCGGCCAACCTGACCGCTTGGGATTTGATCGCCAACTACACCTACATGGACGCGCGCCAGACCAGCGTCGGGGAAGATTCGCTCGCCTATCTGGACAAGCAGTTGAGCGGCATCCCCAAGCATTCGGCCGCGGTGTGGGCGCTGCACAAGTTCGACGTCTACGGCGTGCCCGGCCTGAAGGCGGGCGCCGGCGTGCGTTACGTCGGCAAGACCAGCGATGGCATCGACGTGACCACCACCCCTTCGAGCACGCTGCTGGACTTGATGCTGTCCTACGAAACGGGCCCATGGCGGCTGGCGCTGAATATCGCCAACGCGACCGACAAGACCTATATCGCCACCTGCCTGGACCGCGGCGATTGCTGGTTCGGCACCAAGCGCAAGGCGATCGCGACCATCGGGTACCGCTGGTGAACCCCATGCGATCCGCAACGCAGGAGTAGGAAAAACAGATGCGTCGGTCTTTCGTACTCCTGCACCGCTGGTTCGGCCTGTTCATCGCCGTCTTCCTGTTCGTATCGGGACTGACTGGCGCGGTGATTTCGTGGGACCACGAGTTGGACGAGTGGCTCAATCCCCAGTTCTATCACGCCTCCAGCACGGGCCAGCCGCAATCCACGCTCGCCTTGGCTGCCCAGGTGGAAGCGGCCGATCCGCGCATACGCGTGACCTATGCGCCTCTGGCGGTGGAACCCGGACATGCGCTCAACCTGTCCATCGAACCGCGCGTCGACCCCGCCAGCGGCCAGTTGTACGACGTCGACTACAACGAGGTCGCACTCGATCCCGCAAGCGGCAGGATCCAGGGCAAGCGCATGTGGGGAGCGGTCTCCCTGTCGCGCGAAAACCTGCTGCCGTTCCTGTACAAGCTGCACTACAGCATGCACATCCCCGACGGCTGGGGCATGGAGATCGGCGTGCTGTTCATGGGCATCGTCGGCATCGTCTGGGCGATCGACAGCGGCATCGCGCTGTGGCTTTCGTTCCCCAACCTGCGCGCCTGGCGCAAATCGTTCGCCTTCCGCTGGCGCGAGCGCGGCTACAAGCTCAATTTCGACCTGCATCGTTCCGGCGGCGTATGGGTATGGCTGCTGTTGCTTACGCTGGCGATCACCTCGGTGTCGATGAACCTGGGCCAGCAGGTGATGCGGCCGCTGGTGTCGACGTTCTCGACGCTGACCCCTTCGCCCTTCGATACGCGCACTCCCGCCCCGCTGGAGAAGCCGATAGAACCCTCCATCACCCGCGAGCGCAGCGTCGAGCTGGGCATCGCCGCCGGCCGCATGCGCGGTTGGCAGGCGCCGGCCGGCGCGGTGTTCTACTCGTCCATGTATGGCGTGTACGGCGTAGGCTTCTTCGCGCCGGGGCAGGATCATGGCGATGGCGGACTCGGTAATCCCTGGCTCTACTTCGACGCGAACACCGGGCAACCGGCGGGCGCGGAGGTACCGGGTACCGGTTCGGCCGGCGACATCTTCATGCAGGCGCAGTTCCCGCTGCATTCGGGCCGGATCATCGGCGTGCCTGGCCGGATACTGGTTTCGCTGATGGGCCTTCTGGTGGCGATGCTGTCGCTGACCGGCGTGCTCATCTGGGCGAAAAAACGGGCGGCACGGGTCCGCTCATCAGCGGTGCGCAAAGCGCGTCCGTCGCAGCTGGCCAGCGATATCTAGACGCATCGCGCTGCCGTCCCGAGTTGTCGCCAAGCGGATTTTCGCGCGCAGTCAGACTTTTCCTACCCAATGCCGCGCCCTCGCCCGACTGCGGTGCGCTTGCGGCACGGGCATTCTGTGCCGGCGATGGAATCGCCGTTACGCACAAGGAACAGAGTGCCGCGATCAACCCGCAGCCGAAGCCGCCATGCTTCGCTGGGACCGACCGGATACCTGGCCATGACCCGCTCCCTGCTGATGCTCCGCCCTTCCTACGAAGGCTGGAAACTGATGGACGACGGCAAGCCCATCTTCTGGTTCCCCGAAAAGTCGGCCGCCCTGGCGGTCGCCAACACCATCGCCGAAGCCCGGCACACCTTCTCCAACAGGCCCACCGGCGTGGAAGTGGAGAGCGAAGGGAAGCCGCCCGAGCGGGTCAGCACCTACGGCTGAGCCGCCGGACAACACCCGGCAAGGCACGAAGACGGAACTTCCCAAGGAAAGCGATCCAGATCAACCGCTTGGCCTACCCCGGAGGTCGCAGATCAGGCGCAACGACTACTTTACACATCGCGTGCTGCGGGCAACTTAAGCTGTGCCTCCGATTGCGGAGCCCGATGCATGCGTAGCCTGACCGCCGTGCTGTTGCTGCTGGCCTGCGTCGCCCCCGGCGCCCAGGCCACCAACCCCGTCACTTCGGTGCCGGCCCTGGATATCTCACGCTATGCGGGCCAGTGGTATGAAATCGCCCACCTGCCGATGTCCTTCCAGGACAAATGCACGGGGGATATCACCGCCGCCTATACCCTGCGCGAAGACCAGCTGATCGGCGTACGCAACGCCTGCCGCACCGCCAATGGGGAAACCAGTGTCGCCGAAGGTCTGGCGCGGCCGGTGGAAGGCCACCCCGGACGGCTGGAGGTGCGCTTCGCGCCCAACTGGCTGTCCTGGCTGCCTTTCGTCTGGGCCGATTACTGGGTGATAGATCTGGACCCCGGCTACACCTGGGCCGTGGTGGGCGAACCGGACCGCGAATATCTGTGGATACTGTCGCGGGAGCCATCCATGGACCGCGCTCTGTTCGAGCAGATCAAGGCCCGCGCCGCCGCCATGGGCTACGACCTGGGCCCACTGATCATGGCCGCGCCATTGCGGTAGAGGTTCACCCCATACGCCGTAGTATCCTTGTCCATCGCTGATCGGAGGATGGGCATGAAGGGTGTCGCGCGTTGGGTTTGTCTTCTGTCGATTTCGGTTTTCCTGGCCGCGTGCGGCGGCGGGCTGGTGCGGCGCGTTTCCGAGCCGGCTGCCAGCATCCAGCAACTGACCGTCAATGCCGACGGCAGCTGGTCGCTGGATCTACGCCTGCAGAACTACAGCAGCATCCCCATGCGCTTCGACAGCGCCGACCTTGCCATCACCGTCGGCGACCAGAGCGCCGGCAGCCTGCGCGCCGCGCCCGGGATTTCCATCGGTCCGGAATCTGCGGATGTGGTCAGCCTGCCTTTCAAGCCGACTGCGGAAGCGCGCATGGCGGTGGCCGATGCCCTGGCCGGCCGGCATTCGCTGGGCTACACGCTGAAGGGCAAGCTGCAGGCGGTGCCGGACGAGAAGAAGTCCCGCTCCTTCGACATCGATTCGCGCAATACGCTGAATCCGGTGCCGGGCCTGGACGGCGTGTTGCGCTGACTTGTGGAATCGGGAATCGGGAAGGATTCGCTTTGCCCCCTTTGGAAAAGGGGGCTAGGGGGATTTGCTCTTGATCTTCTTGCTTTAAGACGAGCAACAGCAACAGCAAAAGCAAATCCCCCTCAATCCCCCTTTTTCAAAGGGGGAGGCGAAAGCGGAATGCTTGATTCCCGACTCCCGACTCCCGACTCCCGACTCCCGACTCCCGACTCCCGACTCCCGACTCCCGACTCCCGACTCCCGATTCCCGATTCCCGATTCCCGACAACCCATTCCCGATTCCCAACAACCCATTCCCCATTTCCGGACCCCATGAGCACCTACAAAGCCCCACTGACCGATATCCGTTTCGCCCTCTACGACGTGCTGGGCGCGGAAGCGCTGTTCGCGAAATTGGGTTATGGCGAGGCCACGCGCGACGTGCTGGACGCCGTGCTCGACGAAGCCGCGCGCTTCACCGAAACCGTACTGGCCCCGCTCAACAGCGTGGGCGATGAGATCGGCTGCTGCTTCGACAAGGCCACCGGCGATGTGACCACCCCGCCCGGTTTCCAGCAGGCGTACAGCCAGTTCATCGAAGGCGGCTGGACCGGCCTGACCGCGGCGCCGGAACATGGAGGCCAGGGCCTGCCGCATGTCATGGGCGTACCGCTCAACGAAATGATCAACGCCGCCAACCTGGCCTGGGGCAACTTCCCGCTGCTGTCGCACGGCGCGGTGGAGGCATTGAGGCAGCATGGCGAAGACTGGCAGCGCGAAGCCTTCCTCAAGCCCATCGTCGAGGGCCGCTGGACCGGCACCATGTGCCTCACCGAACCGCATTGCGGCACCGACCTGGGCCTGCTGAAGACCCGCGCCGAACCCAATGCCGACGGCAGCTACGCCATCAGCGGCACCAAGATCTTCATCACCGCCGGCGAGCACGACCTGACCGAGAACATCGTGCACCTGGTGCTGGCGAAACTGCCGGACGCGCCACCCGGCGCCAAGGGCATTTCGCTGTTCGTCGTGCCCAAGTTCAAGGTCGCGCGCAACGGCCGCATGGGCGAGCGCAATGCGCTGCGCTGCGGTTCCATCGAACACAAGATGGGCATCAAGGGCTCGGTCACCTGCGTGATGAATTTCGACAGCGCCGAAGGCTACTTGGTGGGCCAGCCGCACAAAGGCCTGCTGGCCATGTTTACGATGATGAATACCGCCCGTCTGGGCGTGGGCCTGCAGGGCGTGGGTTTGTCCGAACGCGCCTACCAGAACGCGTTGCGCTATTCGCTGGACCGCCTGCAGACGCGTTCGCTCAGCGGCCCGAAATTCCCCGACAAACCCGCCGACCCGATCATCGTGCACCCCGACGTGCGGCGCATGCTGCTGACGGTGAAATCGCTGGTCGAAGGCAGCCGCCTGCTCGCCCTGCACGCGGGCACCCTGATCGACGTCGCCCACCACGCGCAAGACCCGGCCGAGCGCGAACAGGCCGACGTGCTGGTCAGCTTCCTGACCCCGATCTCCAAGGCCTGCCAGACCGAATGGGCCATCGAGAACACCTACCACGCCCTGCAATGCTTCGGCGGGCACGGCTACATCCATGAACACGGCATGGAGCAGCTGGCGCGCGACGCACGCATCACCACGCTGTACGAGGGCACTACCGGCATCCAGGCGCTCGACCTGATGGGGCGCAAGACCGCTTCGACCAAGGCCGCCGGCCTGAAGCTGTTCCTCGCGCAGATGGAGGCGTTCGCCAAGGAGCACGAAGGCGATGCGTCGCTGGCCGAATTCATCGTGCCTCTGCGCCAGAAAGCCGCCGAATGGACCGCGCTGACGCAAGGCATCCTGCAGCGCGCGTCGGCGGACCCGGAAGAGATCGGCGCGGCCAGCACCGACTACCTGTTCTATTCCGGCTATGTCGCGCTGGCCTATTGGTGGACGCGCAGCGTGGCCGCGGCGGAGGCTTCGGCGCACAGCGATGCGTTCAAGCAATCCAAGCGCGAGACCGCCCGCTTCTACTTCGCCCGAATCCTGCCGCGCACCCTGACCCATGCCGCGGCCATCGAATCCGGCGCGGCGCCGCTGATGGCCATGGAAGCCGAACGCTTCGGCGCATAGCCCCTTGTAGGAGCGGGCCCTGCCCGCGACGCTTTCCGGCCGGGAAAAGCGTCGCGGGCAGGGCCCGCTCCTACAGAACCGAGACCGGGCTGTACACAAATCATCAACATTTAGGTATAACCTGTTTCCCCGATGGAAGCAGACCCAGCTCAGCTTCACCGTATCGGCGCCAGATCCTCCGCGATCCCGGTCCTCTCCGCGCTGCACCCTGCCTCCCGCTCCAACACCGTGCGCCTGCTGTCGCTGGATGCGCATGGCCGCGTGCTGGACTGGATCAACTGGCAGGACGCCACCTGCCTGTACGCGCGCGACGCCGTCGCCTGGACCCTGGGCGACCCCTGCCTGCGCGTGCACGGCGGCACCAGCCGCATGACCGGCGAACAGAGCATCATCGAGCTGCACCCCATCGTCGCTTCGCGCGGCCATGCGCGCTCGCATGCGCTGTCGCCCACGCCTACCCTGACCAACACCGCCCTGTTCGCCCGCGATGCCCAGCTGTGCCTGTATTGCGGCCACGAATACTCGCGCCCCAGCCTGACCCGCGACCACGTGCTGCCGCTGTCCAAGGGCGGGCGCGATATTTGGGAAAACGTGGTCACCGCCTGTTTCCATTGCAATTCCCGCAAGGCCAACCGCACCCCGCAGCAGGCCAACATGCCGTTGCTGGCGGTTCCGTACCGCCCCAGCTGGATCGAGCACCTGATTCTTTCCAACCGCAACATCCTGGCCGACCAGATGGCCTTCCTGAAGGCGCAACTGCCCAAGCGTTCCAAGCTCTCGGCCTGATCTTGAGCCCCTCTCCCGCCGGGAGAGGGGTTGGGGTGAGGGGCAACGAAGGTCAAGGCGTATCAGACATCCGGACTCCGTTCGCCCCTCACTCGGCGCTACGCACCGACCTCTCAGCCTTGCACACCCTGCGGGCGCCGATGGAATAGGTGTTCAGGCATTTGCTTGCCCCTCCCCCGGATGGGGAGGAAAATGCGGCGAATGATCGACCCCACCCGCTA
>NZ_PDWS01000013.1 GCF_010093305.1 Pseudoxanthomonas sacheonensis
CCCCATTCCCCATCCAATGGATAAAGTCTTCATAGAAGGTCTCGAAATAGACGCCCTCATCGGCATCTACGATTGGGAACGGCGCATCCGCCAGACGCTTCGCTTCGACCTGGAAATGGGTTTCGACAACCGCAAGCCCGCGGCCAGCGACGACATCGCCGATACGCTCAACTACAAGGCGGTCAGCAAACGGCTGATCGAATTCGTCTCCCAGTCGGACTACGGCCTGGTGGAAACGCTGGCCGAGCGCTGCGCGGAAATCGTGCTGGCGGAATTCGGCGTGTCCTGGCTGCGGTTGAAACTCAGCAAGCCCGGCGCGGTGCGCGGCGCGGTGGCGGTGGGCGTGGTTATCGAGCGTTCGCGCGAATGAATTCCCAACCCTTTGTCATCCCGAGCGCAGCGAGGGATCTGCTTGCATGCGCGCGGCGCCAGAAACGCAAAGCAGATCCCTCGCTGCGCTCGGGATGACGAAGTTTATTTGCTCGGGATCGCAATAAGCATGGGCAAAGCTTATCTCAGCCTCGGCAGCAACATGGAGGCGGAAAAGAACCTCGCATCCGCAGCGTCCGCATTGCGGGCGCGCTTCGGCGCGCTGGTCCTGTCGCCGGTCTACCGTACCGCAGCAGTCGGCTTCGCGGGCGCCGACTTCCTCAACGCAGCTGCGATCATCGAATCCGACCTGGACGTGCATGCGCTCAACGACTGGCTGCACGCCCTGGAAGACGCGCATGGCCGCGACCGCAGCGGCCCGCGTTTCGGCGACCGTCCGTTGGATATCGACATCGTGTTCTACGACGATCTGGTGATGGAAGGGGCGGGGAGTTTGCGTATTCCGCGCCCGGAGTTGAGGCACGCTTTCGTGCTGAAGCCGCTGGCTGACATCGCGCCTGATTTCGTGGATCCGAAGTCGGGCCGGACATTGGCTGCGCTGTGGGCCCATTCACCGGAGCGCGAGACGTCCCTGGAAGTCGTGGGAGCGGCGCCCCGCCGCGAGCTTTAGCTCTTGCAGGAACAACAAAGCAAAAGCAAAAGCTCGCGGCGGGACGCCGCTCCCACCAGTCATCCCGCCAGCGTGCGGCCACCATCCACGCGAACTACTTGGCCGGTCGTATAGGTCGCATCCTGCAGCAACCAGCGCACCGCTTCGGCGATTTCCTCCGGCGTGCCGGTGCGGGCCAACGGCGTGCGCCCGAGCATGGCCTGCTTCGCAGCGTCGCTATGGTCCTGCTCAGGCCACAGGATCGCCCCGGGCGCGACGGCGTTGACGCGCACTTCCGGCGCCAGTTCCAGCGCCAGCGATCGGGTCGCCATCAACAGTGCGGCCTTGGCCATGCAGTAGACCGTGTGCCCGGCCAGCGGGCGCTCGGCATAGATATCGGCCAGATTGACGATGGCGCCGCGCGATGCTTTCAGGTGCGGCGCGGCAGCCTGGGCGAGGAAGAACGGTGCGCGCGCGTTCGAGGCGAACAGCGCGTCCCATTGTTGCGGCGTGGTGCCGCCCACGGCGGTCGGCTGGAACGTGGAAGCATTGTTGACCAGCGCATCGAGCCTTCCGAAGCGGCCGACCGTCCTGGCCACCAGTTCGGGCAGGCGGTCGAATTCGGACAGATCCGCTTGCAGGGTGAGCACGCTGCCGGCGCGCGCCGCTTCCAGTTCGGCCGCCAGCGCCCGCATTTCCTCCGCCGAACCGCGGTAGTGCAGCGCCAGGTCGTATCCCTGCGCATGCAGGCGTCGGGCGATGGCCGCACCGATACGGCGGGCGCTGCCGGTGATCAGGGCGACGGAGGGCGGGGAAGACATGGAATTCCTGGTATCGAAGGCCAGCTCCATTGTGTCTCCAATCCCGTGCGTCGGGCGAATGCTTGACGGCCATCGCGGTTCCGGGCATGTTGCAATGCATCACCTGTCAGGACGCACGCGCCGACGCAGGACAACGGAACGGAGCGAATGGACTGGGCGAAGTACCGCACTACCACTTTCGACGAGCTGATCCAGGCTGACGGCCAGCCGCGACCGGCAGCGCGCCGTCTGGTCGAATACCTGGGCGGCCTGTCCGGCCGCGAACTCGCCGAGCGCCAGCTTGCCGCCGACGTCATCGCCCGGGTCATGGGCATCACCTTCACCGTGTATTCCGACGGCCGCAACGTGGACCGCACGCTGCCGTTCGACCTGATTCCCCGTGTCATCCCGCGCACCGAATGGCAGCGCACCGAAGCCGGCCTGAAGCAGCGCATGCGCGCGCTGAACCTGTTCATCGGCGACATCTACGGCAAGCAGCAGATCGTCAAGGACAAGGTGTTCCCGGCGATGCTGCTGAAGGACTCGGTCAATTTCCGTCCGCAGTGCGTGGGCATCAAGCCGCCGCTCGGCGTGTGGGCGCACATTTGCGGTTCGGATCTGGTGCGCGACGGCGACGGCACCTTGTACGCGTTGGAAGACAATTTGCGCATTCCCAGCGGCGTGTCCTACATGCTGGAGAACCGCATGGTGGCCAAGCGCGTGTTTCCGGAGCTATTCGAGACCAGTTCCATCCTGCCGGTGGACGAATATCCTTCGCAGCTCTACGACACGCTGGCCGCGCTTTCGCCGCGCCCGGGCGACACACCGACCATCGCCCTGCTCACCCCGGGCGTGTTCAACAGCGCGTATTTCGAACATGCCTATCTGGCCCAGGCGATGGGCATCGAACTGGTGGAAGGCAACGACCTGTTCGTGGCCGACGACGATTGCACCTACATGCGCACGGTGTATGGCGCGCAGCGGGTGGATGTGATCTACCGGCGCGTGGACGATCTGTTCATCGATCCGGAAGTGTTCCATCCCGAATCGGTGCTGGGCGCGCCGGGCCTGATGCGCAGCTGGCGTGCGGGCAAGGTGGCGCTGGCCAACGCGCCGGGAGCGGGCGTGGCCGACGACAAGGTAGTGTTCGCCTATGTGCCGAAGATGATCAAGTACTACCTGGACGAGGATCCTATCCTGCCCAACGTGCCCAGCTACCTCTGCCACAACGCCAAGGAGCGCAGGTACGTGGTGGAGAACATCGACAAGCTGGTGGTGAAGCCGGCCAACGAATCGGGCGGCTACGGCATGCTGATCGGACCGCGTTCCACCAAGCGCCAGCGCGACAAGTTCAAGAAGCTGATCGAGGCCGATCCGCGCAACTACATGGCCCAACCCACGTTGTCGCTGTCCAGCGCGCCCATCGTTACCGACGACGGCCCCTCGCCGCGGCATCTGGACCTGCGGCCTTTCGTGCTGTCCCGTGAGGATATCTACGTCACCACCGGCGGGCTTACCCGGGTGGCGATGGAGAAGGGTTCGCTGGTGGTGAATTCTTCGCAGGGCGGCGGCGCGAAGGACACATGGGTAGTGGATCTGGACGAGGAGGCGGATTGATGCGAGTGGTTGAGCGCTTTGCTCCAACTCATCCTTCCCGCAAAGGCGGCGTAGGTCGGGGCTACGCCCCCGACACAGGGAAACCTTGCTTCCACGTACGTCGGGGGCGTAGCCCCGACCTACCTGGTCTTTGCGAGGAAAGCGATTTCGTTATTCCTTGTTGCGAGCTGCGCTGATGCTCTCCCGCGTAGCCGACAACCTCTACTGGTTCAGCCGATATGTACGCCGCGCGGAGAACACCGCGCGGCTGGTCGGCGTCGGCAGCCTGCTGCAGCTCGATCTGCCGCGCTCGGTGCGTTTCGCCTGGCGGCCCATGGTGGATACGGTGGGAGCCGGCGATGCCTTCGCCGAACTGTTCCCCAGCACCGGCGACGACGCCAGCGATGCCGAGGTGGTGCGCTTCCTGCTGCTGGACGAACGCAATGCGTCTTCGCTGCGCAGTTCGGTCGACAACGCGCGCGAGATCCTGCGCGGCATCCGCGACACCCTGCCGCAGGAAGTATGGGAAGCCATCAACGACCTGTACCTGTACATCGAAGCCAATGGCGAGCGCGGCATGAGCCGGCGCTACCGCATGGAGTTCATCGCCCGCATCGCCGACGGCTGCCTCAAGGTTTCCGGCTTGCTGACCGCCAACGTGAGCCGCGACATCGGCTTCCAGTTCCTGCGTCTGGGCACGGCCATCGAACAGGCCGACATGACCACGCGCATCATCGATGCCGGTGCGTCGGGACTGGTGACGCCGCGCAACGAAGACGACCGCGAGGCTTTCCAGAACATGCAGTGGATGGCGGTGCTGCGATCGCTGGCCGCCTATCAAATGTACCGGCGCCATGTGCGCCAGCGCGTCACCGCCGAACACGCACTGCGGTTCCTGCTGCAGAACAGCGAATTTCCGCGCAGCGTGCAGTTTTGCCTGGCTCGCGCGCACAGCGTGCTGCCGGCCATGCCGGCGCGGCCGGGCGTCGACCGCGGTTTGAACAGGGTGGTCGGATTGATACGCAATGCGGATCCGGTGTCGTTGGCGGCGAAGAATCCGGCGGAGTTCATGGACGAGATCCAGGTGCACCTGGGCACCTTCCATGCGGCGCTGGCGGAAGGTTATTTCCGCGGCTGAAGCGCTGTAGGAGCGGGCCCTGCCCGCGACCGCTCTTTATGTGTTCGTCGAGAGAAAGCGTCGCGGGCAGGGCCCGCTCCTACAAAAATGCGACCCTACTGCTGCTGTCCGGACGCGTCGCCCGGATCGGGACGCGGCGCCACGCGGCGCGGCGGCAGCGGCGGCAACGAAGAAGTCTGCTCTTCGGGTTCGCGCGCCGGTTCCCACGGGAAACGCGGCAGGCTGTGCACCGCGGCTTCCAGTTTGCGCGACCAGGTTTCGTGGATTTCCGCATACAGCGGCGTATCGCCCTCCATGCGCATCTTCTGGGTGATCTTCAGGTCGCCGGCGCGGATCAGGGCGATATCGATGGGCAGGCCCACCGACAGGTTGGAGCGGATGGTGGAATCCAGCGACACCAGCGCGCAGCGCGCGGCGTCTTCCAGAGTGGTCTGCGGACGCAGGATGCGGTCCAGGATGGGCTTGCCGTATTTCGATTCGCCGATCTGCAGGTACGGCGTTTCCGGCGAAGTGGCGATGCAGTTGCCCAGCGGATAGATCATGTACAGGCCGGGGCGTTCGCCGGCGATCTGGCCGCCCAGGATCAGGGTGGACTGCACGCTGACGCCGCTCTGCTGCGCTTCGTCCCTCATCTTGGCCTGGCTGGCCACCAGCACGTCGCCGACGTATTCGGCCACTTCGTACAAGTGGGTGAAACTGCGCAGGCTGCGTTTGGCGTTGGGGTCTTCGGCGTCGTGCATCAGCCGGGAAATGGTCAGTTGCGTGGTCGCCAGGTTGCCCGCCGACATGATCACGAACACGCGATCGCCCGGGTATTCGAACACGTGCATCTTGCGGTACACGCGTACGTCGTCGAACGAGGCGCTGGTGCGCGTATCCGCCGCGAAGACCAGGCCTTCGTCCGTTTCTATGCCGACGCAATAGGTCATGTGGCCGTTTGTGCTGCCGTTGTGCTGTGCACCAACGATTCTATGCGCGCCATCGGCGCTTGGCTAGCGCAGTGGCCGGCCGCGTAAGATGTAACGGACGCTTCTCATGATCCTCCCCATGCCAGACCTTCCCACGCCCGACTCCGATGCCGCCCATCACAGCGAGGGGCTGGCGGCGATGATCCGCGGCGAAATCGCCGGATCCGGCGGTAGCATCCCGTTTTCGCGTTTCATGGAGCTGTGCCTGTATGCGCCCGGACTGGGTTACTACAGCGCGGGCAGCACCAAGTTCGGCGCCGCCGGGGATTTCGTCACCGCCCCCGAGCTTGGCCCGCTGTTCGCCGGCTGCATGGCCACCGCCGTGGCCCCGGTACTGCAGCAACTGGGACCGGAAGCGGAGTTCCTGGAAATCGGCGGCGGCAGCGGCGCATTCGCCGAAGTCATGCTCAAGCGCCTGTTGGCGATGGATGCTCTGCCTGCGCGCTATGCGATCCTGGAACCGAGCGCGGACCTGCGCCAGCGCCAGCGCGAACGCCTGGGGCGCGGCCTGATCCCGCCGGTGTTCGAGCTGGTGGAATGGCTGGACGGCCCGCCGGAACAATCCTGGAACGGCGTGCTGTTCGCCAACGAGGTGATCGACGCCTTGCCGACCCCGCGCTTCACCCTGCGCGATGGCGAAGTGTTCGAGGAAGGCGTGGCGCTGCGGGAAGACGGGCGATTCGTGCGCAGCGACCGGCCCGCCGATGCGCTGCTGGCGGCGGCGGTGCGCCATCTGGAACGCACCGTGGGCGCGTCTTTTCCCGACGGCTACCGTTCCGAACTGCTGCCCCAGCTTCCTTACTGGGTACAAGCGGTCATGGGCGGACTGCAGGCGGGCGCGATGCTGTTCGTCGACTACGGCTATCCACGGCGCGAGTTCTACCAGCCGCAACGCCACCAGGGCACGCTGCGCGCTTTCTACCGCCACCAGACGCACAACGACGTATACGCATGGCCCGGCTTGCAGGACCTCACCGCATCGGTCGATTTCACCGCGCTGGCCGAAGCGGGCACGCACGCCGGTTTCGATCTGGCCGGCTACTGCACGCAGGCCAGTTTCCTGTTGGGCAACGGTCTGCCGCAGTTGCTGCAGGAAGCCGAAGCGCGCGCCTCCGAAGCGCAGCTGCAGCGCTTGCGCAATGAAGCCAAGCAGCTCACCTTGCCTAGCGAAATGGGCGAAAGGTTCCAGGTCATGGGCTTCTCGCGCGAGGTGGAATTCGGCGCCGCGTTCCTGACCGGCGACCTGTCGTGGCGGCTGTGAGCGCGGCGCTGAAGCCGCTGCGCCGGCCACGGTTGTGGCTGGGCCTGTGGATCGCGGCCATCGTGGCGCTGGTGGTGGTCTGCCTGGTGCCGCTGGATTCGTTGCCGCCATTGCCGGACAACAGCGACAAGGTGGAACACCTGTTGGGTTATTTCCTGCTCGCCGCCGCGGCGGTGCAGTTGTTCGGCAGCCGCCGCGCGTTGTCGCTGGTTGCCATGGGCTTGATAGGACTGGGAATCGGCATCGAGTTCGCGCAAGGCTACACCGCCTATCGTTCTTCGGATCCGGCCGACGCGCTAGCCAATACGTTGGGCGTATTGCTGGGCACGGCCACGGTGCTGACGCCGTGGCGCGATCTGTTGTTGCGCATGGAAGAGCGACTAGCCGCCTTGCTGCAACGTTGAAACGATGATGGGCTTTCCATACTGATCTCCATGCACGGCACAGACCCTTCCCGCCTTTATGCCCAGGCCCATGAAGCGTTTCGACAGAGACGCTTGCACGACGCACTTGCGTATCTTGCCGCACTCCTGAAAATCGCCCCGGACCATGCCGACGCCTGGAACTTGGCCGGCGTGGTGCACAACATGGGGGGTGATTCCAACTCCGCCATTCAATGCTTTCGCCGTGCAGTCTCGGTGGACGGTTCTCCCGGCGCGCTGGTCAACCTGGGTTTCGCCCACCAGAAGCTCGGACAGCAGGATCTGGCCCGCGAGGCTTATCGCCAGGCCGTGCAACGCGATGCCACGCTGGCGATTGCCTGGCAGAAACTGGGTGGTTTGGAGGAAGCGCTAGGCAATCCGACGCAGGCGCTGGTTTCTTACCGGCGCGCTGCGCGACTGGATCCGCTGGACCTGAAAAGCATCGGCGATGCACTGTTCCTGCGCCGTTACCTGGCGGACTGGCAGCCGGGCGTCGAACCCACGCCCGAGACCTTGCTGTCCGCGTTCAATGCCGCACCCCGCAGCGATTTCGCGCCGATGCTGCTGCTGGCTTTGCCCGAAGCCGATGCGGGGTCGCAGAAGGACGCGGCAAAAAAATTCGCGGCCTCCCAATGGGGAGCGATCCTGGCGCATCCTCCCTTGGCCGCGCATGCCGCCGAAATCGATGGCCGGCGGATGCGGATCGGATACCTGTCTTCGGATTTCCGGGACCACGCCGTTTCCTACCTGGTCCTGGAGGCGATTGCTGCGCACGACCGCGGGTCGGTCGAAGTCTTTCTCTATTCGCATGGAGCGGCGACGGACGACGGGTGGAGGAAGGACGCGATCGCGGCCTCGGATCATTTCGTGGAGCTGGGCCACCTGGACGACCGCACTGCTGCCCATCGCATTTTCAACGACGGCATCGACGTGCTGGTGGATCTTAACGGCTATACCAAGAACGCACGTCTCGGTATCAATGCGATGAAGCCCGCGCCAGTGGTCGTTTCCTGGCTGGGATACATCGGTACGTTGGGCGAACCGCGCCTGGCCGACTTCGTGATCGGCGACGCTATCGCTACGCCATTGGATGCGGCTTCCCAGTTCAGCGAGTCGCTCGCCTTGATGCCGCATTGCTTCCAGCCCAGCGGCAGGCTGCGGCCTGCCGCTTCTGCGGCTTCGCGGCAGGGACAAGGGCTTCCGGCGGAAGCATTCGTATTCTGCAGCTTCAACCAGGCGTACAAGTGGCACCCTTCGCTCTGGGACGATTGGTGCGAAATCCTGCGAGGCGTGGCTGGCAGCGTGCTCTGGCTGTCGCCGCCTCGCTATCCGCAAGCGGCGGAAAATCTGCGTATCGAAACGGAGCGTCGGGGTATCGCGCCTGAACGGATCGTATTCGCCACGCAACAGCCGCGGGCGGAACATCTGGCAAGGATGCCGCTCGCCGATCTCGCGCTGGATACTTATCCGTACAACTCAGGTACCAACGGCAGCGATGCGTTGCGCTCGGGCGTGCCGATGGTCGCATTTCCCGGTGCGACCTTCGCAGGCCGTATGGCGGCGAGTCTGCTGACCACCGTCGGACTTCCCCAGTGCATCGTGCGCGACCGCGGCGAATACGTGGCACTGGCCATCGCACTGGGCAACGATCCGGCGCGGCTCGCTTCGCTCCGGCAGCAGTTGCACGACAACCTGCCGGAGTCCGCATTGTTCCAGCCGCAAGCCTTCGCTCGCGATCTGGAGCGGCTGTATCGCGCTATGCATGCTCAGAAGCGCAGCGGCATGAGTGGCCCGATAACGCTACAGCCCTTGGCGTAGGACCTTCCGGCTGACCGATGTTGCTAGGGCACGCCATTATTGAGCGTGACCCGGTCCAGCACCCACATTGCCGGACGGGTATCGCCGGTGAAGAAGATGCACAGGTTCTGCGGGCCGGCGGCTGTCTTCAGCGGCGCCTTCAAAGTCACGAAACCATCGGCGTCGGGTGCGGCCGGCAGCGGTACCGTCGCCAGCAACTCTCCGTCGCAACCCGCGCGGATCTCGAGCTCGCCGTTCGCACTCTTAGCCGGTTTGAACTTGCGCGAGGGCTCGTCGTGCGCAAGCTGGAAGTAGTACGGCAGGCGGCCGGCGCGTACTTCGATCGAAGCGATGCCGTCCAGATCGGCGGCTTTCCATTCCCAGCAGGGATTGAAGATATCCGCATTGAAAATGGCGCGCTCGCCTTCGGTGGGGCCATCGTCTTCGAGCCGGAGCATCAGCGCGCCGGTGCACATCGCCAGCTCTTCGTCGCTGCGGGTCAATAGCGAAGCAGCGCTCAGCTTGCGGTCGGCGGCTTTGGTTAGCGGCTTCCCGTCGACGAATACCGATGCGCGCAGCTCGGCGGGCAGCGCCAGTGAGAAGGGGCCTTTGTAGGCTGCCGAGCCGGCGGAAAGTTCGCTGCCGTCTGTGGTGTAACGCATATCCGGATAGCCAAGCGAATTCGACAGGCTGACTTCCACGCGGTTGCGCTTGCGGTCCTCCACCAGCGCGCTGCGCACCTCGAACGGCGTCTGCGCGTAGCCGATTCCCATCGCCTGGTAACGCTGCAGTTGCGCGGGCAGGCGGGCGACGAAACCCTCCCAATCTTTTTTCTGTGCCGGCGACCATGCCGTTTCCGACAGCGCGGCGATGCGCGGGAAAACCGCATGCTGCACGCGCGCGAAGGTGCGCATGTGTTCGGTCCATACGTTGGCCTGCAGGCCAAGGATGTGCGAACGCTTGTCCGCGGCCAGTGCGGCAGGTACCGGTTCGAACGCATAGACCTGTTTCAGCGGTATGGTCGCCGGACGCCCGGGCGGCTCGTTCGGCGAATCGGTCTGCAGGTAGTCCAGGTACAGCTCCGAGGAAGGCGCCATGACCACGTCGTGGCCCTGGTTGGCGGCGGCGATGCCGCCTTCGATACCGCGCCACGACATCACCGTGGCTTCTTCGGGCAGGCCGCCTTCCAGGATTTCGTCCCAGCCGATCAGGCGCCGGTGCTTGGCGACCAGGTACTTCTCCAATCGCTTGATCAGGTAGCTCTGCATGCCGGCTTCGTCCTTGACGCCCAGTGCGCGGATCCGCTCCTGCACGCGCGCCGACGCTTTCCACTGGTCCTTCACCGCCTCGTCGCCGCCCACATGCACATAGGCGCCGGGGAACAGATCGACCACTTCGCCCAGCACGTTTTCCAGGAAAACGAAGGTGCTCTCTTCCACGTTGAACAGATTGGTGTTGACGCCCCATTCGTTGGAAACCACCGGCGGCGTATCCAGCACGCCCAGTTGCGGATAGGCGGCGATGGCAGCGGTGGCGTGGCCGGGCACGTCGATCTCGGGAACGATGGTGATGTGCAGCGCGGCCGCGTAACGCACCACGTCGCGAATCTGTTCCTGCGTGTAGTAGCCGCAGTAGGGTTTCGGCTTGCCCGAGGCATCCACGCCGCCGTCTCCTGCGGGAATGCGGCAGCCGCCGACCTCGGTCAGCTTGGGATAGCGCTTGATCTCGATTCGCCAGCCCTGGTCGTCGGTCAGGTGCCAGTGGAAGGTATTGAGCTTGTGCAGCGCCATCGCATCGAGCATCTGCTTGATTTGATCGACGCTCTGGAAGTGGCGCGCCGAGTCGAGCATCAGCCCGCGCCAGGCGAAACGCGGGGTGTCGTCGATGCGCAGGGCCGGTAAGGACAGAGATTCGGCATCGCCGGGCGGTAGCAGCTGCCATAGCGTTACCGCACCGTAGAAGAGGCCGCGCGGATCGCGCGCCGATACGATGGCGCGTTGCGGGTCTATCTCCAGCGTATAGCTTTCCGGCGATTCGCCCGCCGCTTTGGGGTCGATGCGGAATTGGATCGCGCCTTTGTTGGCACCTTTCGTGTCGGCTACTTTCAGCTTCAAGCCATGGCTCTTGGCGAGAAAGCCGGCGAACTGTTCCGCGGCGGCATGCGCCTGCGGGCCCAGCGCCACGACCTGCGTGGCCGGATCCACCACGAAACTGCCTTCATTCCACAGCATCGATGCGGGCGCGGGTATCAATGCCGGCTCCGATGCCGCCGTGTTGGATGCGGCCATTGCGCCGGATGGGCACACGGCCAACAACATCAACGCTCCCAATGCAACAGGCCGCAGGCAATCCGAAATCGTCATCGCTTCATCCTCGCAAGATTGTCGATCCTAACCGACAGCGTGGGAGCGGCGTCCCGCCGCGAGCTCTTGCTTTTGCTTTCCCTATCGAATAAGGCAGGAGCAAAAGCTCGCGGCGGGACGCCGCTCCCACGACTGCTCTGGTGTCGGATCGATCGGTGGCATTTATCATCCCTCAAAAAAATCGGGCCCGGACAAGTCCAGGCCCGTGAGGGAAACACATCAATCGGTATTGCGCCGTCGCTTAGAACTTGAAACGCATGTTCAGGTAGTACTGGCGGCCGTTCTCATAGATAGAACGCGGACGGTCGCGGTTCTCGGCGTAGTACTTGGTCTTCGGGTTGTTGAGGTTCATCAGGTCCAGGGTTAGGGACAGATTCTCGTTGATCTTGTAACCCAGCGAAGCCGAGACGTTGTCGATCTCGTCCTGATAGAACGCCGAAGCACGATCCAGGCCGCTGTAGAACTCCGAGCGATAGGTGTAGTTCACCCGTGCGTTGAACGCGTCGTTCTCGAAGTAGGCGCCCACGTTATAGGTATTCTTCGAGGTGCCCAGCATGGCCGTACCGTCGTCGGTGTCGCCATCGGCATAGGTGTAGTTGGCGAACGCACCGAAGTTTTCACCGATAGGCGCTTCCCAAGCCAGTTCGAAGCCCTTCACCTTGGCGCCGGAGCTGACCGGCACGGTCAGGTCGTAGTCGATGAACGCGCCATTGGGATTGTTGGAATCGATGGTGAAATAGGACTGGCGGTCAGTGCCGAGTGCCACGTAGTTGTCGATGTTCATGTAGAACACGCCGACCGAGAACAGCGAACGCTCGTTGTAGTACCACTCGAAGGTGGCGTCTACGTTGGTGGAGAGGATCGGCTCCAGGTTCGGGTTGCCGCCCGAGCCGGTGCCCACGCCGCCCACGGCCGCAGGCGGGCTAAGCGAAACCGCGCCCGCCAGCGCCGAGAAGTCCGGACGCGTCAGCGTCCGCGAAGCGGCCAGACGAAGCACCATGTCGTCGTTGAGGTTGTACTTGAAGTTCGCGCTCGGCAGCCAGTCGTTGTAGGTGTTCTTGGTGCGCACGGTCTTGAACGCGCCGAACAGCGAAGTGGTGACCGCATCGGGATCGGTCGGATCCGCGTTGACGTAGTTCTTGACGTCTTCCTCGGTACGCACGTAACGCAGGCCGACGTTGCCGCTCCACTTTTCGCCGGAGAAATTCAGCTGCGCATAGGCTGCGGTGCTTTTCTCTTCCAGGCCGTAGGCGCCCGGGAAGTAGAAGCGCGCTTCCTTGTCGCGATTGGTGAATTCGTTGAGCGCCGCAAGTTGTCCCGGCGAGAAGTACCAGATATCACGCGGAAAGCTGCCGCCCAGACCGTCGCCGAAGTCGCCGGGATAGCTCTGGTAGCCGCTCGGCCAGTTGGCCGGATCGAAGGGGGACGACGAACCGATCGGGCAGGAAGGATCGACCACACCGTTGTTCAAGCAAGCCGGACCTTGCGCCGTGACCTGGTCGAGGTTGCGCTCGTGCTTGGCGCTGCGCACGCCGAAATCCAGCGAGCTCAACACGCCGTTGCCGTCGAAGAGGAACTCGCCGTCGATCTTGGCCCAGTCTTCCTTGTCCACCACGTCGATGTCCTGGAATCCGAAGATCCAGTCGAGGCGATAGTCGACATTGGCCACGCCCGGAACGCCGGTCACCGTATTGCCGAGATGCCAGTCGGCGGCGCCCACGCCGTGCATGGCCCAGCCCGCACCGCTGTTGAGGCCGACGTCCCATTCCGCCACGTCCTGCACCGGGCTTTCGCCATGTCCTTCGGAAGTGCCGGCCTGGCCGGAGAAGGTAAGGCTGTCGCTGACGCTCCACTTGCCGTCGACGCTGAAGAACTCGGTGCTGGATTTGGCGCCAGGACGGGAAATCTGGTCGTAGATGCCGAACGCATTGCTCGGGTCGGCGCCTGGGGTCGGCGCGAACTCGGCCTCGACCAGCGTGTTGTTGCGGACTACGTATCCGGCCAGCGGCACCTGGCCATTGTTGCCGGCGGTGCCGTTGATGATGCGCGAACCCCATAGCATGTAGTTGCGGTTGTAGTTGTCCGCCTTCATGTCCGAGCGGAAGTAGTTCGCCTCGATTTCCACCGAATCGCTGGGCTTGAATTGCATCGTGACCATGCCGCCGGTGCGCTTGCGCTCCTGTTCGAACAGGGCCGAGCCGATCAGGGTCGGGAAGTACACGCCCACCAGGTCCGGGTGCGCGGTGCCGGCCGCGGTACCTGCGCCGATGGTGTCGTAACCCAGCAGCTCCTGGCCGTCGCGGCGCAGATGACGTTCCTCGCTGAAAGCCTGGACGGATAGGCCGAAGCTACCATCGGTATTCTTCCAATTGCCAAGCACGGAGATTTGCGGGTCGGTCTTGCCGGGAAGTTCGGCGTATACCGCGCCCACCGAACCGAAGATGCTGAATCCTTCCTCGAAGTTGAGTGGGTTGCGGGTGACGATGTCGATGCTGCCGACAGCGCCGCCTTCCACCAGTTTTGCTTCGGAGGATTTGCGCACCACTACCTTGTCCACCAGTTCGGCGGGCAGCAGCGAGTAGCTGACGCTGCGGCCGACGGTACCGGTCTGGTTGAGCACGAACCAGTCGCCGGTGCCGATGTTGTGGCCATCGATCAGGGTCTGGGTGAGGCTGGGGCTGGTACCGCGCATCGACACGCGGTCGTTTTCGTCGAACGCGCCTTCGTTGGCGCTGGCGGCGCTGATGTTGACGCCTGGCACGCGGGCCAGGGAGTCGGCGACATTCTTGTCGGGCATCTTGCCGATGTCTTCGGAGGTGATGACTTCGACGCGTGAGTTCTCGCCGCGCTTGGCATCGAGCGACTTCTCGATGCTGCCACGGATACCCACGACGACGACCGTATCGAGGTCCGTCGCTTCCTGGGTGGACGTGGTGCTGGTCGTTTCCTGCGCGTGCAACTGCGCAGCGAAGCTGAGGCTCGCCACGATCGCAGCCGAAAGGATTGATTTTTTACAGTTCATGATGCTTCCCCATCGCTGATTGAGTTGTGACAACGAAGACCGCTGCCGTGCCTATAGCTTCTGTACTGCTGAACCGCGCCTGCCCCAGGCAGGTGGCCCGTGGTCGCTCCGACGACTTTTCTCCTACCCACCCTCACATTGGCCGAGGTACCAGTTCGCGGCGCCGATGACGCCGAGTTGTCCGTGCTCGACCAACCGCACGGGTATGCGTTCCAGCGCCGCGCGCATCGGTCCTTTGTTGAGGAACCGTTCGACGAAGCTGCTGTTCAAAAGGAATTCGCGGATCTGCGGCAGGATGCCGCCGGCCAGGTAGACGCCGCCCTGCGCGCCGTACAGCAGGGCCATGTCGCCGACCGCGCTGCCCAGCAGGCCGCAGAAAATCTCCAGGCTTTCGCGCGCCAGGGCGTCGCCGCCGGAGATCGCGGCGGCGGTGATCTCGCCGGGCGTCCGGTACCGGTTGCTGGATCCGCGCAAGGTGCACAAGGCGTTGTGCAGATTCATCAGGCCCGGGCCGGACAAAGCGTATTCGACCGGCACATGCGTGCGCTGCTTCAGCATTTCGGCCAGCAGCGCCATCTCGATGGCGTTGCCGGGGGTCAGTGCGGCATGGCCGGCTTCGGTCGCCAGCACCACGGCGCGCTTGCCGGTGGGAATCCACACCGCCGCGCCCAGACCGGTGCCGGGGCCCAGCACCAGCGTAGGACCGGCCGGTGCGGTCTCGGGCCCGGCGAGGCGCAGCACTTCGCTGGCGTCCACATAGGCCGCGGCATGGGCGACGGCTTCGAAATCGTTGACCAGGCGGAATTCGCGGAAGCCCAGGCGTTCGCGTATTTCCTGCGGCGACAGGCGCCAGGGCAGGTTGGCGGTGATCACGGTGCCGTCTTCCAGCGGATATCCGGCGCTGGCGATCACTCCGCGGCCGATGGTCTCGCCGCCCAGCGTGCCGATGAAATCCTGGATGATTTCCGCCAGCCCGGGGTATTGGGCGCAGACGTATTTGCGGTACTGGAGCACGGCGACGGGATGGGCGGGATCGTCGCTGCCCTGCACCAGGGCGATGCGTACGTGGGTGCCGCCCACATCGGCGGCGATGAACCGCTCATGCAGGGCGTCCAAGGAGCTGACCGGCAGTGGATTGGCGTTTGCGACCACACATCTCCCCATGTCTTCGCGAGCCGCGGCGCAGTAATCCGCAGGGCCATTGCGCCGGAGTGTGAGATTGGTCTGACAACGTTGTCAACAGGTGGTCATGAAAAACTGGCAGGCCTGACCAGGATGGTTGCATTAGTATCGATGCCAGTAATATTTTTGACCAATTCGACCCATTTTCGGATATTACTGTTCATATTCATGCGGATACCGCTGTCTCCATACGGTCAGCTTGCTGCGGTGCAAGAGAATCCAGGAGCCGGTATCGACCGCATTTCAGTGCTGCGCGGGCGTCCGAAGTGGCCTCCGGAAGAAAAGTATGACAACGTTGTTCCCAGTCAAAGCCGCAAAGCCGCCTCGGTAGAGCCGTTCGCCGGCGGTGGTGCGGCCACCGCCAGTTGGGGAGTCCATCGTCATGACTGCAGTACCTGCCAATGCCACCGTCGCCGCCAACCGGTATGTCGGTTCCATCGCCATCATCGGCTTGTTGTTCTTCATCATCGGCTTCTTCACCTGGATCAATGGACCGCTGATCCTTTTCGCAAAGGTCGCTTTCGATGTAAGCGATGCCTACGCCTTTCTCATCCCGAGCGCGTTCTACATTTCGTATTTCTGCCTGGCCTTGCCCTCGTCGGTGATCTTGAAGAAGACAGGCATGAAGAAAGGAATCGCGTTGAGCCTGCTGGTGATGGCAATCGGCGCGGCTATCTTTGGTCAGTTCACCACCGGTCGCTCCTACGCCGGAGCAGTCAGCGGAATCTTCATTCTCGGAGGTGGCTTAGCGCTGCTGCAGACCGCCATAAACCCTTACATCAGCATCCTAGGCCCGATCGAAGGCGCCGCACGTCGGATAGCGATCATGGGCATATGTAACAAGGTGGCAGGCGCGATAGCGACATACGGACTAGCGCGAGCAGTGCTGCACGGCATGGAAAATATTTCCGTGCAAGTTGAAAGTGCGCTGCCGGTGGAAAAAACGGAACTCCTGACCGAATTTGCCGGCCGTATCCACGGGCCCTACATGGCGATGGCTGGCGTGCTAGCCGTGCTGGCGATCGCGATCCTGTATTCCTCACTGCCCGAGCTTAAGGCCGAAGATGTCAACTCGTCTCCGGAATCGATCGACGAGCAGCGCAACAGCATTTTTTCGTTCCCGCACGTTTGGCTTGGGGCGCTATGCATATTCGTTTACGTGGGCGCTGAAGTAATGGCCGGAGACGCTATTGGCATATACGGTAAGAACCTCGGTCTCTCGCTCGATTATGCCAAGTACTTCACGATCGGAACTCTCGCTTGCATGCTGATCGGCTACGTCGTCGGCCTGCTGTTGATCCCCAAATACGTTTCCCAAGAGCGTTATCTTTCCATTTCGGCGATACTCGGGATCGCTTTCTCGATCGCCGCCATGTTCACGGATGGCTACCTCTCGGTAGCTTTCGTTGCAGCGCTTGGCTTCGCCAACGCCATCATGTGGCCAGCCATATTTCCTTTGGCGATCAAGGGTCTGGGGAGATTCACAGAGAAAGGATCGGCGCTGCTGATCATGGGCATCGCAGGCGGTGCGGTGGTCCCTCAGCTTTTTGCGCATTTCAAGGAGCTGTTCGACTTCCAAGTGGTGTTCGCCGTGCTGATGGTGGTGTGCTATGCCTATGTTCTGTTCTTTGCCCGACGCGGACACCGTGTCGGCATGAAATAGTGCGACCCTTACTGCCCGGCATTGGCTTCGCCAAGCGAGTCTTCATATGAATCAACCGCACACCCGAAGGCCCACCATCAAGGATGTCGCCGAACGCGCCAAGGTATCGCTGAAGACCGTGTCGCGCGTCATCAACAACGAACCCTCGGTCATGCAGGGCACGCGCGCGCGCGTGCTGCACGCCATCGCCGAACTGGATTACGAACCCGACCAGTCCGCACGCAACCTGCGCAGCGGGACGCCGTTCGTGGTCGGCCTGATCTACGACAACCCCAACCCGTACCACATCATCGGCGTGCAGAACGGCGTGCTGGCCGCGTGCCGGGAAACCGGTTTCGGCCTGCAGATCCATCCCTGCGATTCCACTTCGCCGCTGCTGGCCGAAGAACTGTCGGAACTGGTGCAGCGTTCGCGCCTGGCCGGCCTGGTGCTGACCGCACCGATGTCCGAAAGCATGGAACTGGTGCAGGCGCTGGCGGCGCGCGGAGTGAAACTGGTGCGCATCATCGCCGCCACCGAAGACCCCAACGACGGCTATCCCTGCGTGTATGTGGACGACCACGATGCCGCCTATGAGATCACCGAGCACCTGATCCAGCTCGGCCACCAGCGCATCGGCTTCCTCTGGGGCGGACTGGCGCACCGGTCCAGTATCGAACGCTACAACGGCTACGAGAAGGCGCTGAAGGATTACGGCATCACCCTGGACAAGCATCTGGTCGTACCTGGCGACTACACCTTCGACGACGGTTTCCGCGGCGCCCGGCGTCTGCTCGCTTTGCGCGAACCGCCGACCGCGATCTTCGGTTCCAACGACGAAATCGCCGCCGGCGTGCTCGCCGCCGCCAAATCGGCGGGCATGAACGTGCCCTACGATCTTTCCATCGCTGGCTTCGAGGACAGCCCGTTCTCCAAGCAGTCCTGGCCCGCATTGACCACCGCCAAGCAAGCCACCGAAGACATCGCCCGGCAGGCCGCGCGCCTGCTGATCGCCGGCTTGCGCCACGACGCCTACGACGAAAACCCCACGCCGCTGCACAACCAGGGCTTCGTGCCGCAACTGGTGGTGCGCGGCTCCACCGCGCCGGTACGCCCGCGCAACGATTGAAGTCAGCCATCCGCATGAACACCGTAGCAACCAACAACGTCCGTTTGCCCGCCCCCCACGACACCCTGATGTACGCCGAGGCTGCGCAGACCGCCGAGGTAGTCGCCGCGCAGTACGCGCGCAACGAAGCGGTCATCACCGCACTGGCCGAAGATCTGCGCCGCAACCCGCCGCCGTTCGTGGCGACCTGCGCGCGCGGCAGCTCCGATCATGCGGCCACCTACGCCAAATACCTGTTCGAGACGCAGCTGGGCATCGTCACCGCTTCGGCTTCGCCTTCCGTGGGTTCGGTCTACGAGGCGAAGCAGAAGCTGGAAGGCGCGCTGTATCTGGTCATCTCGCAATCGGGCAAAAGCCCCGACCTGCTGCGCAACGCCGAGGCCGCGCGCGAAGCCGGCGCGCGCGTGGTCGCCTTGGTGAACGTGGAGGATTCCCCGCTGGCGCAGCTGGCGCATACCGTGGTTCCGCTGCATGCCGGTCCCGAACGCAGCGTGGCGGCAACCAAGAGCTATCTGTCGTCGCTGTCGGCCATCCTGCAACTGGCCGCCTACTGGAAAAACCAGGCGCCGTTGCTCGACGCGCTGAAATCCTTGCCCGACAGCCTGCGCGCCGCGTGGCAGGCCGACTGGTCGCCGCTCACCGAAGGCCTGGTCGATGCACACAACCTGTTCGTCCTCGGCCGCGGTCTCGGCCTCGCCGCCGCGCAGGAAGCCGCGCTCAAGTTCAAGGAAACCTGCGGCCTGCACGCCGAAGCCTACAGTTCGGCGGAAGTGAAGCACGGGCCGATGGCGCTGGTGGGGCCGGGGTTCCCGGTGCTCTGCTTCGCGCAGCCGGATGAAACCGAGGCCGGCACACTGGCCCTGGCCAAGGAATTCCGGGGGCGCGGCGCGGAGGTCTGGGTATCGTCGGCACATGGAGATCTTCCATTGGTGAAAGCGCCGCATCCGGCCTGCGCACCGCTGCTGACCATCCAGAGTTTCTATCGCGCCATCAATGCCTTGGCGTTGCGCCGCGGGCACAATCCCGATGTGCCGCCGCATCTGAACAAAGTCACCGAGACCGTATGAACGGCAATCCGACCGACAGCGTCCTGGCCCTGTCCAACGGCCGCATCCTCACCGATCGCGGGATCGAGGAGGGTCTCGCGGTGCTGGTGCAGGCCGGGCGTATCGCCGCCGTGGTTTCCGAACACGAGGCTTTGCAGCGCGCCGACGATGCGTACGACCTGCAGGGCGCGACTCTGCTGCCCGGTTTCATCGATTGCCAGGTCAACGGCGGCGGCGGAGTGCTGTTCAACAATTCGCCGGACGCCGAATCGCTGCGGCGTATAGGTGCGGCGCACCGCCAGTTCGGCACCACCGGTTTCCTGCCCACCCTGATCAGCGACGATGCCGGCAGGATGCAGGAAGCCGTGGCCGCCACGCGCCTGGCGATCGCGCAAGGCGTGCCCGGCGTGCTGGGCATCCATCTGGAAGGCCCTTACTTGGCGCCAGCGCGCAAGGGCACCCACGACGCCAGCAAGTTCCGCGTGCCCGACGCGCAGGAGATCGAACTGGCCACCGCGCTGGACAACGGCATCACCCTGATCACGCTTGCGCCGGAGCGGGTGGGCGCCGATACGGTGCGTGCGCTGGTGCAGCGCGGCGCCATCGTCTGCGCCGGCCATACCGCCGCCAGCTACGAGGAAACCCGTACCGGCATAGACGCGGGCATCCGCGGCTTCACCCATCTCTTCAATGCCATGTCGCCCCTGACCGGCCGCGAGCCCGGCGCGGTCGGTGCGGCGATGGAAGATGCCGGCACCTGGTGCGGCGTCATCGTCGACGGCCACCACGTGCACCCGGCCAGCCTGCGCGTGGCGTTGAAGGCCAAAGCGCGCGGCAAAGTATTCCTGGTCACCGATGCCATGCCCCCGGTGGGCGCGGACGATCCCAGCTACGAACTCTATGGCGAAGTGATCACCGCCCGCGATGGCGTGGTCCGCAATGCGACGGGCACGTTGGCGGGGTCGGCATTGGACATGGCCACGGCGGTACGCAACAGCGTGCGCATTCTCGGTTTGCCGCTGGCAGAAGCGGCGCGCATGGCCTCGGCCTATCCCGCGGAGTTCCTGGGCATCGGCGACCGTTACGGCCGCATCGCACCAGGCTACCACGCCGATCTGGTGGCGTTGGACGCGGACCTGCAGGTCGCCGCCACCTGGATCGACGGCAACCGGTGACCGCACCGCGGCGCTTCGATTCGGTCGATGCGCTGCGCGGCATCACCGTGGCGGCGATGCTGCTGGTCAACAACCCGGGCGACTGGGGCCACGTGTACGCGCCGCTGCTGCATTCGGAGTGGAACGGCTGCACGCCGACCGACCTGGTGTTTCCGTTCTTCCTCTTCATCGTCGGCGTGTCGATCGCGTTGGGCATCGTTCCGCGTGTGGAGACGGGCGCCGGCATCGCTTCATTGCGGCGCGCGGTGATGCTGCGTGCAGCGAAGATCATCGGCCTGGGGTTGCTGCTGCACCTGCTGGCGTTCTGGCTGTTGGACAAGCCGTGGTTCCGGCCGTGGGGCGTGCTGCAGCGCATCGGCCTGTGCTTCGCGGCTGCGGGACTCCTGGCGACGCTGACCCGCGCCAAAGCGCAGTGGACCATCATCGCGACCCTGTTGCTGGGCTATTGGGCCTTGCTGGCGGCGGGCGGTTCGTTCGCACCTCTGGACAATCTGGCCAGCCGCATCGATACCGCGCTGCTGGGACCGATGGTCTATCAGTTCGATGCGGCCAGCGGCCGTGGCCATGATCCGGAAGGCCTGTTGAGTACGCTGCCCGCCATCGCCACCACGCTGCTGGGCGTACGCGCAGGCCAATGGCTGCGTGGCGGCGATGCGAAGCGACTGCTGTTGGCCGCGGTGATCGCACTGGCGGCCGGATTCGCCTGGTCGTACTGGTTCCCGTTCAACAAGAATCTGTGGACGTCCTCTTATGTGCTGTGGACGGCGGGCTGGGCCATGCTGGCGCTGGTCCTGTGCCATGCGCTGATCGATGTCGGGAAGTGGCCTGCGCTGGGCCGCCGTTTCGGAGCCAATGCCATCGCCGCCTATGTCGGATCGGCGGCTATGGTCTATGCGTTGGCGGGCCTGGATTGGTGGAAACCGATCTACCGTGTCGGCTTCAGCCAATGGATGAGCCCGCGTTTCGGGCCCTACTTGCCGTCGCTGGCCTTCGCCTTGGCGTTCGTGGGATTGTGGTGGGGCGTGGTGTATTGGATGGACCGCCGCCGCTGGTACCTCAAGCTCTGACCGCTTCCCGCATCCTTCTGCTTCCGATCACAGCTTTCTGCGCCGCATTGGAGTAGAAAGGCGGGCATCCCCCGGTGTGAGTGCCGCCATGCGCCCGTCTCCGTGCCTGCTTGCCTGCTGCTTGCTGTTGCTGACCGCGTGCGATCTGCCAGGCGCTGAGGACGACAGCAAACGTTCCGCGCAGGAAGCGCCCGAACGCGCTGCGCCCCGGCTTATGGCTTCCCCACGCGTCATGCCGGTGAATCGGCCGGCCGGCGTCCAGGCCAGCGCCGTCGCCCAGGCCGCGCCGGGGCAACCCCCTTCTATGGGCGGCAATCTGCCTGCCCGGCAGATTCCCAATCCCGCTTTCAAGAGCACCGAGGTGGCGCGGTTCGACCAGCCCTGGGCGATGACCTTCCTGCCCGATGGGCGCCTGCTGGTCACCGAGAAGCCGGGCAAGTTGCGGCTGATCGATGTCGCCACCAGACAGATCGGCGAAATCATCGGCGTGCCGGCCGTGGCCTATGGCGGGCAGGGCGGCTTGGGCGATGTGGTGCTGCATCCGCAGTTCGCCAGCAATCGCTGGGTCTATCTCAGTTATGCGGAAGAAGGTTCCGGCGGCGTACGCGGCGCAGCGGTAGCGCGCGCTACCTTGAACCTGGACGCCAGCGGCAACAACGGCAGCCTGTCCAACCTGCAGGTGCTGTGGCGGCAGATCAAGGTCAGCGGCGACGCGCACTACAGCCATCGCATCGCCTTCGACCGCGACGGCAAACTGTGGATCAGTTCGGGCGAACGCCAGAAGGGTACGCCGGCGCAGGATCTGCAATCCAACCTGGGCAAAATCATCCGCCTCAACGCCGACGGTTCGATTCCCGCCGACAATCCGTTCGCCAGTCAGGGCGGCGTTGCCGCCCAGGTATGGTCGTTGGGCCATCGCAACGTCTACGGATTGGTTTTCAACGCACAGGGCCAGCTGTGGGAACACGAAATGGGCCCGCAGGGCGGCGACGAACTCAACCTGATCGAGCGCGGCTCCAACTACGGATGGCCCGTCGTTTCCAACGGCAGCAACTACGACGGTAGCGACATTCCCGACCATTCCACCCGGCCGGAATTCAACGCGCCGGAAGCATGGTGGACGCCGGTGATCGCGCCGGCCGGCTTCATCATCTACGACGGCAATCTGTTTCCCTATTTCCGCGGCAACGGCTTCATCGGCGGGTTGGCGTCGACGGCGCTGATCCGCATCCAGTTCGACGGCAACACCGGCAGGGAAGTGTCGCGCTATCCGATGGGCCAGCGCATCCGCGAAGTGGAGCAGGGCCCCGATGGCGCGATCTGGCTGCTGGAGGACGGTTCGAACGTACGCTTGCTGAAGTTGACGCCGATCTGACAGCCGCGCATCGGTACCCACCGCGATCAAAGGTCGATCACGGCTTCCACGCTCACATAGCGGTAGGCGTAGCGGTCGGAGCCGGTCTCGTTGAGCACCGGCGTGTCCTTGTATCCCGCGTTGGCGCGCAGCCAGGCTCTCTTCCAGTGCGGGGTGTCCACGCCGACCTCCAGCATGCGCGCATTGCTCCAGCCTTCGCTGTCGCTGCGCTGGCGGCCGAAGCCCGCGGCCGCACGCCATTGGTAGCCGCCGTAGTGGCGGCGAAGCGCGACCACGCCCAGAACCTCTCCGTACCATTCCGGGGAGTAGTAGTCCCCTTCGCGCGCTTCGCTGTTGCGGAAGTAGCGGCTGCGCAATTGCACGCTGATGCCCTGTTCGGGCAAGGCCGCGAAGATCAGGTTGCCGCGCAGGTGCGTGCGCAGATTGTTGCCGGAACCGAAGTCCTGCAGGCCGACCAACCCAGTGGCCGTCCAGCGCTCGCCCATCGGTACGTCCACCGCTGCGCCAGCAAAGGTCTGCACCAGGCCGCGTTCGGCACCCTCGCGGGTCTCCAGGATTTCGCGTTCCAGGAAGAACTCCTTGCGGCGGGTGTCCTGGCTATGCAGCGAAGCGCTGCCCAGCAGCGCATCGCCATTGGTGCCCGCGTCCACTTTCCACCGCCACAGATCGCTACCGCCCGCGGCGCGGACATACAGACGCTCTTCGCTCTGCGACCAGCCATCGCCGGCGAAGCGCGCGCGTTCCACTTTCATCCCCAACCAGCGATCGTCGCTGTAGCGGCGCAGATCCCAGCCGAGTCCGTATTTCTGCGTCTGGTTGCCGTCGGCGTCCGAGGACAGCCACAGCTCCGGCCGGAGCGCCTGTTTCGGCGACGGCTGTTCGTCGGCGGCCGCCATGCCCGACAGCGCCATCAACAGCGCGAAAGCCAGCGGACCGCGCTTCATTTCGTGCCCCAGGTCTTGCGCAGGCGCAGCAGTTCGGCCGCGTAGCCCAGCACGCACACCGGTTGCAGCAGCATGGTGTAGCCGATCGAATAGAACAGGAAACCGCTGAGATTGCGCCGCACCCGCAGATCCTGTCGTTTGAACATCCGGGTCTGCACGCCGAAGATGACGATGTTCCACAGCATGGCCAGAGGCAGCACCAGCAACGTCATCAATCCTGCGATCCAGTAGTAGCCGAACAGCGCCAGCACCAGGCCGGGCAGGAACGCCAGCGTGTAGACCAGGTCCAGCGGCAGGAACAGCAGGTTCCACCAGATGAAAAGCGTGCTCATGCGCGGCGCGAACAGCAGCCGGCCATGCCGTGCGAAGGCTTCCATCAATCCGCGCGACCAGCGCTGGCGCTGGCGCGAGAATTGCCCGACCTTGGCGGGAACCTTGGTGAACAGGCAGGCGTCCTCGCAATAGCCGATGCGCGCGCCGGTGGCCAGCAGCGCCCACGACACCACGATGTCTTCGCCCACGCACTCGGGCCAGCCGCCCACTTGTTCCAGCGCCTGCCGCTCGTACAGAGAGAACGCGCCCTGCGCCACCAGCGTGCCGTGGTACATGCTTTGCATGCGCTTCACCGCGGCGATGCCGTGGAAATAATCCCATTCCTGCGCGCGGGTCAGCCAGTTGTCGCGCGAATTGCGCACCAGCACCGCACCGGCGACGGCCACCGTGCCGGGGGGGTCGGAAAGGTAGCGCTGCACGATCTTGCGCAGCGCGTCGGTGCGCAGGTAGGAGTCGCCATCGACGGTCAGCACGAGCTTCTGCTTGGTTTCGGCGAACCCGCGGTTCAACGCCGCCGACTTGCCGCGGTTGCGCGGCTGCGCCAGCACCCGGATCCGCATGCCCGGGCGCGAAAGCCGGGCGGCCGCCGCCTGCGCGATGGCCAGGCTGTCGTCGGTGGAACCGTCGTCGATCACCACCACCTCGACCTGGCCGGCGTAATCCTGCCGCGAGAGGCTGAGCAAGGTGTCTTCGATGTTCTCGCCTTCGTTGTAGCAGGCCACCAGCACGCACAGGTCCGGATACGCGGCGAATTCGCGCCTCGAAGGACGGCGATCGCTGAGGATCGAGCCGATCAGGAAGGCATTCATGAAGCCGGGCACATAGGCGATGAAAGCGATCACCACCAGCGCCACCGCGAACCCGGTGACGTGCGACAACTCGCCCAGCCAGGACTGCGACAGCCACACGCTGAAACCCATCCAGGCTGCGGCAAGCGTCAGGACCAGGGCGAATTTGAGCCGCAACGGCACGTACAGACCACCGCGCGCGGCCAATGCAGGCGTGAGCGAGAGTTCGCCGGTCAATTCGGGAAGAGAGCCGTCCGCCGGGTCGATCGGCGAGGTCGAATCGAGGTTGTACATATCCAGTGCCCAGGTGCTTATGGAGTAGCTGCACTGGAGTAAAAGCAATTATCGTGCCAGAGACGGAATCCCTCTCCTGTTGGGTTGCCGGGTCAGAGGGGGCAAGGGATTGGTCACGGAGGGCGAACTGCGTCACATTTTTACCGGCCACTGCCTTGCTGAGCCGGTGCGACGGAGCCGACTCAGCTTTCCGGGCGCCGTGCCTTCTGGATGGCGAGCAGCCGCGCCTTCTTCAGCGCCAGTCCGACTTCGGGGCCGGTGAGCGGGGTTTCGGTCAGGTCGCGGGCGTTCACCGCCAGCGCGGCGGCATGCAGGCGCTGCAGTTCGCGTCCCTGCGGATAGTCGGCGTCTTCGCTGCCCAAGCGGCCGCGCTTGTCGGTTTCGCAGACCAGGGCGAGTTGAGCGATGCGCTCCGGTTTGCGGAACGCGTCGCAACGCGTCAGCAGCTCCAGCACCGTGGCGTCGCGCAGTTCATTCAGCCGGTGCACGTTGAGATGCTCGCGGCAGGCCATGACCGCCAGCTCGCGATGCGCGGCCGGTACCTTGAGGCGTTCGCACAGCGCCTTCAACGGCGCGATACCGGCTTGCTCGTGGCCGATATGCTTTGGCAGCA
This sequence comes from Pseudoxanthomonas sacheonensis, assembly GCF_010093305.1. Lineage (GTDB taxonomy): Bacteria > Pseudomonadota > Gammaproteobacteria > Xanthomonadales > Xanthomonadaceae > Pseudoxanthomonas_A > Pseudoxanthomonas_A sacheonensis. The sequence continues at coordinate 25,935 of NZ_PDWS01000013.1, forward strand.
TATTTTGCGGCGTCAGCGCCTTGCCCAGGTCGTGGGTCAGCGCGGCGAAGCCGATCGTGTCATCGCCGGGGGCCAGCCGCGCGGCCATGTCGTTGACCATTTCCTGGTGCAGGCCGGTGTCTACTTCCGGATGGAACTCGGCGCGCTGCGGCACGCCGTACAACGCATCCACTTCAGGCAGCACTTGGGCCAGCGCACCGCAATCGCGCAAGGTACGAAGGAAGGCCGAGGGCGTGGCCGAACGCAGCGCACGCGCCAGCTCCTGCCAGACCCGTTCGGGCACCAGTTCGCCCAGCTCTCCGCCTTCGGCCATTTCCCGCATCAACGCCATCGTTTCCGGTGCGACCGTGAAACCGAGCCCCGCGAAGCGCGCCATGAAACGCGCGGCGCGCAGCACGCGCAGCGGATCCTCGACGAAGGCCGGCCCCGCATGCCGCAGTATGCGCGCTTGCACATCGCGCGCTCCGCCCAGCGGATCGAACAGATTGCCTTGTTCGTCCTGCGCGATAGCGTTGACGGTGAAGTCGCGCCGGGCCAGATCCTCTTCCAGCGTCACCGACGGATCGCTGTCCACCACGAAGCCGCGATAGCCGCGCCCGCTCTTGCGTTCGGTACGGGCCAGCGCGTATTCCTCGCCCGTGCGCGGGTGCAGGAACACGGGGAAATCGCGCCCGACCGGCTTGAAGCCCTGTGCCAGCATTTGCTCGGGCGTAGTGCCGACCACGACATGATCGCGGTCGCCGGGCTCAAGGCCCAGCAACTTGTCGCGTATGGCGCCGCCGACGAGGTAGGTTTTCATGGGGGGATGATGCCTTAGTTTTTCCTTCTCCCACCGGGAGAAGGTGGCGCGTAGCGACGGATGAGGGAGTGGGAGTGACTTGCCATCCAACTTTCACAACAAGCGGACGGTCCATTCCCTCATCCGCCCCCGTATCAAGTACGGGGCAGGCTCTTCGGGCACCTTCTCCCGGTGGGAGAAGGAAATCCAAAGCTCAGCTCTTCGGCAACTGCGCCGTCGGGCAGCTGAAGGATTTGCGCTTCGCATCCACGCGGCCGAGCATGCGGTCTGTCACCGGCAAGGCCTTGCCGTTCAAGCGCCAATCGTAGATCACGCTGAAGGCCAGCACGCGCGCCACGTACTCGCGGGTTTCCTTGTAGCTGATGGTTTCGATCCAGAAATCCGGGTCGTAGTTGGGACGTTGCGACTGCCAGCGCGCGGTGGGCGCCGGGCCGGCGTTGTAGGCGGCGATGGCCACGTACGGCGTGCCGTATTTGTTTTCCATCTGCCGCAGATAAGCGGTGCCCAGCATGATGTTGGTGTCCGAATCGTAGAGGCTGTTGGCGCCGCCCCAGGGCACGCCCAGGCTTCTGGCGGTGGCCGCCCCGGTGCTGGGCAGGACCTGCATCAGGCCCATGGCGTTGGCGCCCGAGCGCGCCTTGGGGTTGAAGATGCTTTCGGCGCGTATTTCGGCCGCGACCCAGGCCGGGTCGATGGCGTTTCTGGCCGCCTCGCGCTTGATGGTCTCGCCATGGTGCAGCGGGAAGCGCAGTTCGTAGAGGCGTTGTTCCTCCGGATTCTTGCCCAGCGAAAACACCGCGCGGTCGAACCAGCCGTTGTCGCGCGCCACTTCCACCGCCAGGCGGCGCTGGGTGTCGTCGAAGCGGGCCAGGGCGCTGTTCCATTCGCTGGTGGCCCAGCCGGGGCGTTCCAGTTTCCACAACTCCATCGCACGGACGATCGCCGGATCCTTGGCGATCGCGGCGCGGGCCTGCGCGCTGTCGTTGGGGATCCAGGCGCACAGCGCGTAGCCCTGATCGACACGGTCGGCCGCCAGGAAGCCGTGGAAGGTGGGCGACTTGGCCGCTTCGCGGAACAGGCGCTGGGCCTCTGCGTTGTCGCCGGTCTTTTCCGCCAGCCGTGCTTCGAAATAGCGCCAGCGCGAATCCTCGCGCTGCGTTTTGGGCATCTTGCGTATCGCGGCCAGCGCCGCGCGCCAGTCGCCGCGGGCCATGGCTTCGCGCACGCGCCATTCGTGCAACTTTTCGTCGTAGGCCGCTTCGGGCACGGCATTGAGGCGGCGCGCGGAATCCGGTTCGTACGACGCCACCGTCCACAGCGCCGCTTCGTACAGAACCTTGCCGCGTTCGCTTTCGCTCATGCCCAGCGCCGCGGCGTACTGCGGCAACTGCATTTCCGCACTGGCTGGCGAAGATTTGGCCAGACGCATCAGGCCGTACATGGCCATCTTGCGGCTGCGTTCGGTTTTCGGCCAGCCGAGCGCGCGCGCATGCACGCCGTCCAGGAACGCGGCGTAGTCGTTGGCCAGCGCGGCATCGGCCGGGGGCAATCCGCGCGCTGCGCTGCGCATGACCGCCGTTTGCTGTTCGGCGGCGGCCTTGTCGATACGCTCCCAGCGCAGGGCCGGCGTCAGTCCGCCGCTGGCGCCCAGCAGGGCGAACACGGGATCGCAGCTGTCCGGCAGCGACTTGCCGGTGCTGGTCCAGATTTTCTGCGCATCCAGCGTCCATTGCGCATCGGACTTGCCCAGGGCCTGGCGCGCGTTGAGTTCGGCGCATTGCAGGCCGACATTGGAAGTCGGTTTCCACGCCGCACGCAACGTGGGCCAGTCCTGCCGCCGGGAAAGGGCCGGCAGCCACACGCCGCGGAAAGCGTCGGCCACGGCCTGGCCTTCGTAGCGTTTGAGGAACGATTGCGCCCGGGCGGTGGGCAAGGTGTCGATGTCGCGTTTGAGATCTGCGAATTCCACCCAACCGTACAGCGGATGCGCGGTGAGGCCCGGGGGATACTGCGAAACGTCGAAGCGGCCGCTTTCCGCCGCTTGCAGCGCCGCCTGGATCTGCGGACGTTGCGCGTCCAGGTTTTGCGCCTGCGCGAGGCAGGGCGGCAAGAGGCCGGCGGCGGCAGCGAGTACGATAGCGAGGCTCGATCTTGTCATGGCCGAAATACTAAAGGATGGTGGATGAATCGCATGATCCGCCGCACGGGCGCGTGAATTGCGCATCGCATTAGCCGCATCGCATCAGTTTGGAGAGAACGTGTTCGAAGGAATCTGGATGTTCCCCTTGCTCGGCGCGGTCGCCGGCGTGTTGGCGGGATTGCTTGGCGTCGGCGGCGGATTGGTGCTGGTCGGGGCATTGGCCTGGTTGCTGCCCTTGTACGGCATCCCCAAAGAAGCGGCGATGCATGCGGCCCTGGCCAGTTCGCTGGCCAGCATCGTGTTGACCGCCGCTTCGTCCGCATATGCGCATCACGGCCGCGGCAGCGTGCTGTGGCCCACGGTGAAATGGATGGTGCCGGGCTTGTTGCTGGGCGGATGGCTGGGCAGCGGCATCGCGGTGAAGCTGGACGACCAGGTGTTGCGCTGGGTGGTGGCGGGTTATTGCTTGCTGGCCGCGGCGCAGTTGCTGTTCGGCAAGACCCGGGTCGGGGCCGATGGCGTCATGACGCCGCCGCCGACGGGCTTGCCCATGATCGCGGCGGGCGCCGGTATCGGCGCGGTATCGGCGGTGGTGGGCATCGGCGGCGGCAGCATGACCGTGCCTTTGCTGGTGTGGCGCGGGATCGCGCCGGTACGCGCGGTCGGCACTTCCAGCGCCTGCGGAGTGGCGATAGGGCTGGCCAGCGCCGTGGGCTATGCGCTGCATGCCCCAGCGGGTGCGCTGCCCGAATATTCGGTGGGCTATGTCTATCTGCCGGCCGCCATCGGGGTCGCAGTGGCGTCGGTGCTGTCGGCGCCTTACGGCATGCGCCTGGCGCATCGGATCAGCGGGTTGGCTTTGAAGCGGGTATTCGCCTTGTTCCTGGTAACGGTTGCAGTCACTTTGCTGGTATGAACCTGGAGCTGGGTTCGATCAATCCGGCGCGGCTCAGCGCAGCGCTGCCTGCGGCACGTCGATGCTCATCGCCAGGGCCAGGTGGTCGGAAAAAGCGGCGGGAATGGCGCGCGCATCGGCGAACTCCAGGCGCTCGCTGACCAGGATGTGGTCGATGGCCCGTTGCGGACGCCAGCTGGGGAAAGTGGGCACGCAGAAGGCCGGCGGACGCAGGTGCGTGCGGGTGTACAGCAGATCCATTTCCGGCCGGTCCGGCACGCAATTGAAGTCGCCCATCAGCACCGCATGCGGGTGGTCGGCCAGCAGCTCGGCGATGAACGCCAGTTGCGCGCGGCGCGAGGTTGCGCCCAGCGACAGATGCGCCACCGCCACCACCAGGCCTTCGTCGCCGTCGCCGAAGCGCGCCATCAGCACGCCGCGCCCGCCGATGCGGCCGGGCAGGGCATGGTCGCTGACTTCCACCGGTTCCAGTTTGCTCAGCAGGCCGTTGGCGCTGGAGGCCACGCGGCCGACGTTGCGGTTGGGCTGGTGGCTCCAGTAATCGAAACCGCCCTGTTCGGCCAGGTAGTGGGTCTGGTTGGTGAACCCGGAGCGCAGGCTGCCGGGATCGGCTTCCTGCAGGCCGACGATGTCGTGCTCGCCGGCCATCTTGGCTATCGAATCCAGGCTCACGCGCTTGTTGCCTGCCGGCAGCGCGTGCGACCAGCTGCGGGTCACATAGTCGCTGTAGCGGCGGGTGCTGGAACCCGCCTGGATGTTGGCGCTGAGCAGCTTGAGCCGGCGCGTGTCCGCTGCGGTCATGGGGGCGACCGGTCGGATTACTTCGCCGCACCCGATTGCGCGGCGCGTTCCCTGGCGATCAGATGATCGGCGATGCGCAGCATGTCTTCCCAGCTGCGGCCCTTGATCAGGTACTTGCCATTGACGATCAGGGTGGGCGTGCCTTCCACCTTGCTACGCATCATGAACTGGTTGGCCTTGTTGATCCGGCCGGCCACCGCGAAGCTTTTCATGGTGTTGAGGAACTGCTCGGCGCTCACGCCGTACTGGGTGTAGAACGCGGCTACCTTGGCCTCGTCGGGCTTGTCGCCTTCGGCCGGAATGCTGTGCTTCAGGTGGATCGCTTCGTACACGGCCTGGTGGCTCTTTTCTTCGATGCCCAGCGATTCGGCGGCGAAGAAGGCCTTGGCGTAGGGAACGAAGTCCGGCCGGAATTGCGCCGGCACGTAGACCAGATTCACGTCGGCCGGCTGCTTGGCCTTCCAGCTGCGCAGGGTGGGATCGAAGGCATAGCAGGCCGGGCAGATGTAGTTGAACATCTCGACCACTTCGATCTTGCCATCGACCGGCTGCCAAGGCTGGCCGCCGTCGATGTCCAGGTAATCGGTGCCAGCCACCGGCTCAGCGCCTTGCGGAGCCACCACCGGATTGTTGTTGGGTGCGTCGGGTTCGGGGGCAGCGGTTTCGGCGGGCGGCGCGGCACCGGTCGCAGCGGCGATCGTGGGCGCTGCATCGGCGGGCGCCGGGGCTGCGGCCTCTGCCGGGGTTTCGGTCTTCGAGCAGGCCGCCATCACTGGTAGCAGCAGCGACAACATCAGAGCGTGATGGATTCTCATGCTTGGATCCTAGGAGGGGTGAGAAGGGGCGGTCGTTTCTTGAGTGCCTGCATCTTTTACAGAAGCACTGTTTATCAGAGCACGGCGATTATTTCCGGGCGCGCTCCCGCGCAATCAGGAAATCGGCGGTGCGCAGGGTGTCCTCGAAGGAGTTCGCGGTCACCCGGTACTTGCCGTTGACGACCAGCGTGGGGGTGCCTTCGATGCCGGTGGCCAGGGCGAAGGCCTTGGAACGCTCCAGCAGCAGATCCGTCGCCGGGCTTTCCATCGCGGCGACGAAGGCCTGCGGGTCGACGCCGTAGTTGCTGGCGTACCAGCTGGCGATCTCGTTGGAAGAGGCGTTCTGGATCGGCAGGCTGCCTTGTTCGTGCAGCGCCTTGAACATCGCATCGTGGGTCTTGGCCAGCACCCGCAGCTTGGCCGCCGCGTAGTAGGCGCGGGCGTAAGGCGTCCAGTAGCCGCCGAACGCGGCGGGCACCGGGGTGAAGCGCACCCAGGAAGGCTGCTTCTTGTGCCAGGCGCCGACCACGGGCTGGAAGTGCGCGCAATGGATGCAGGTGTAGCCGAAGACCTCGACCACTTCCACCTTGCCATTGAGCGGCGCGTAGGGCTTGCCGTCCGCGATCTCCACGTAGTCCACGCCGGCGACCGGGTCGGCGGCGAAGGCGGACAGCGGCAGCAACGCCAGCAGCAGCAAGACAAAGCGCAGTTTCATCGGGCGACCTCGTGGCACAAAAAGAAACGCCGGCCATGATCGGGCCGGCGCAATGAACAAGAGCTGTGATCCACGGACCGCGCAGGGCGCGAAAGGTTCACGACTGCTGCGGTGCGGGCTCGGCGGCAGGTGCGGGCGGAGCGGCGGGCGCGGGCGCTGCCGGTGCGGGCGCTGCCTTGCCGGCCGAAGCGGCGGCATCGTCGGCGCGGTTGTGCAGACCCTGCAGGTAGGTGCCCAGCGCCTGGATTTCCTGGTCGGTCAGCTTGTTGGCGACCTGGGCCATGATGTTGAACAGCGCCGGGTCCTTTTCGGTGGTGGTGCCGGTGCGGTATTCCTGCAGGCGCCGCGCCGCGTAGTCCTGGCGCTGGCCGCCCAGGTGCGGGTAGGCCGGGCCGGGGTTGCCGGCGCCGCTGGGGCCGTGGCAGGCCATGCACGCGGGAATGCCGCGGGCAACGTCGCCGCCGCGATACAGCTGCTGGCCCACTTCGTAGAACTTCATGCCCTTGTAGGCGCCGTCGGCGATCACGGTGTCGTCGGCCAGGCCTGCGCCGGCTTTCTGAGTGGCGAAGTAAGCGCCGATGTCGCGCATGTCCTGCGGGGTCAGGTCTTTCACGAACGGGACCATGGCCACCGCCGTGCCGGTGCGCTGGCCGCTGGCGATCAGGGCGATCTGGTGGGCGATATAGCGTTCGCTCTGGCCGGCAATGCGTGGGTATTGCGGATCGCTGCCGTTGCCGTCGGCGCCATGGCAGGCGGCACAGGCCGAGGCCTTGGTCTGGCCGGCCTTGGCATCGCCCCAGGTGGTCTTGCTGAGATCGATCTCCAGCGGCGCGGTCACCACGGGCGCGTTGTCCGGCAGCGGAGCCACGGTGGTCTGGGCGAATGCCACCGCACCCACGGCCGCAATGGCCAGTCCGGCAAGTCCAAAAACGCGAGCGTGGCGCATGCTAAAGCTCCGGGAATATCGAAAAAAGCGGCGTCGTGCGGCGGCCGCGAAACAGGGGAATTATCGTCGGGGCAGGCCTTGCGGGTCAATGAAAGCGGGCGTCGCCGGCTTTTTGCGGGCTTTTCCCCAGTCGTGGCGACGCCGGTGCGGCCGTCGCCATGCCATCCTAGTGGCATGTCCAACCCCCTAGAAAAAGCCAAATACCTGCTGGCGGCGCACATTCCCAGCCAGCTTCCCGCCGACATCGGCCATGAAGTCGCCTTCGCCGGCCGCTCCAACGCCGGCAAGTCCACCGCGCTCAACGCGCTGACCCGGCACAAGGCGCTGGCGCGGGTCTCCAAGACCCCCGGTCGCACCCAGCAGCTGGTGTTCTTCGAAATCGAGCAGGACAAATACCTGGTCGACCTGCCCGGCTACGGTTACGCCAAGGTGCCGCATGAGCTGAAGGACCATTGGCAGGCGTTCCTGGACCGCTACTTCCGCACCCGCAATGCCCTCAAGGGCCTGGTGGTGGTGATGGACATCCGCCACCCGCTGAAGGAATACGACCGGCACATGCTCAGCTATGCGGTGGAGCGCGGTATCCCGGCCCATGCGCTGCTCACCAAGGCCGACAAGCTGGGCCGCGGCCAGCAGGCCAACGCGCTGCAGGCGGTAAAGAAGGAACTGTTCTCTCTGTTCGGCGAAACCGTCAGCGTGCAGACCTTCTCCGGCGAATCCAAGCAAGGCGTGGACGAGGCGCGCGCGGTGGTGAACGGGTGGCTGGGGTTCCCGCAAGTCTAGGATTCCGATTCGCGGCTATCCTCTTCGGCCCGCTTCCCCCCTAAGGACTTTGCGCATGCGGCTACTGGTCTTTTTGTTTTGGCTCTGCGCATGGCTGCCCACGTTCACGGCGCACGCGGCCGGGAGTACCGACCGCCGCATCGCCGTCACCATCGACGATCTGCCGTGGGCACGACTGGAGGGCATCACCCCGCCTGATCTGCAGGCGCGTCATGAGCGTTTGATCGCGGCATTGAAGCAGGCGGGCGTGCCCGGCATCGGCTTCGTCAACGAAAACAAGCTGGAAATCGACGGCAAAGTCGATCCCCGTCGCGTGGCGATGCTGCGCGACTGGCTGGACGCCGGTTACGAGCTGGGCAACCACACCTACGCGCATGTCGATCTGCACGTGGTCGGCATACCGGCTTATGAGAAAGACATCCTCGACGGCGAGCGGCAACTGCGCCCACTGCTGGCCGAACGGGGAATGGCGCCGCGCTGGTTCCGCCATCCCTACCTGCGCGCGGGCCGCACGGCGGCCGACAGGGCCGGGGTGGTGGAATTCCTGGCCCGGCACGGTTACCGCATCGCGCCGGTCACCGTGGACAACGGCGAATGGGTCTGGGCCTTCGCCTACGCCAACGTGATGAACGCGCAAGCCGACACGCCCGAACGCGAAGCGTTGCTGCTGCGTCTGCGGCTGGGCTACGTACCCTACATGCTCAACAAGCTGGATTACTACGAAGCGCAATCGCAACAGCTGCTGGGCTACGCGCTGCCGCAGATATGGCTGATGCATGCCAACGAGCTCAATGCCGACAGCTTCGTGGAGCTGATCGCGGCCGCGCGCCGTCGCGGTTACCGCTTCATCTCCGTGGATGAAGCGATGCGTGATCCTGCTTATGCGCGTCCCGATGGTTACAACGGCCGCTACGGCCCCAGTTGGCTGCACCGCTGGGCGATGGCCGAGAAGAAACCGAAGGAGTTCTACGCGGGCGAGTCCGTCGTGCCGAAGTGGGTGCTGGATCTGGCCGACGTGGACTCGGAGTAGGTCGGGGCTACGCCCCCGACGCTCATGATGCACGCCCGGCGAGCGTCGGGGGCGTAGCCCCGACCTACTGGTCAAGGCGCGGGTCCATCCATCCGCGCAGCGCGTCCACCAGGGCGTTGATCGCCACGATCAGCGCGCCCACCACCAGCACCACGCCCAGCACCAGGGTGTAGTCGCGGTTCAAGGCGCCCTGCACGAAGTAGCGGCCCATGCCGGGAATTCCGAACACCTGTTCGACCACCGCAGAGCCGGTCACCACGTTGATCAATGCAGGCGACAGCCACGCCACCACCGGCAGCAATGCGGGCTTCAACGCGTGCGAGAACAACAGGCGCGTCTCCGAAAATCCACGTGCGCGTGCGGCACGCAGGTAATCCGCGGAAAGGGTTTCCAGCATCGAAACGCGGGTCAGCCGCGCGCAATAGGCGATGTTGGGCAGGGCCAGCGCGATCACCGGCAGCACCAGGTTGTTCCACTGGCCCCAGCCGCCGGCCGGCAGCCAGTGCAGAGTCACCGCGAACAGCAATACCAGCAGCGGCGCGGCGACGAACTTCGGGATCGCCAGACCCAATCCGGCAAGCAGCATCAGGCTGCGGTCGATCCACTTGCCCGCCCGCAACGCGGCGAATACTCCAAGGGGAATTCCCAGCAGCAACGCCAGCAGCAGCGCGAGTCCGCCATTGAGCGCCGACACCGGCAGCGCCTGGGCGATCAACTGGTTGACGGTGTAGTCCGGATACTGGAACGAAGGACCCAGGTCGCCGCGCATCACATCGCCCAGCCATGCGCCGTACTGCGCGATGAGAGGCTGGTCCAGCCGGTATTGCGCGGCGAGCGCGGCCTGCACTTCGGGCGGTGCGGATTTTTCGGTATCGAACGGGCCGCCGGGCGCGGCGCGCAGCAGCACGAAGCAGAGCGTCGCCAGCAGCCATAACGTTATCAATGCTTCCAGCAGGCGGGAAAGCAGGCGCTTCACAAAATAATCCCGTCATCCCGGCGAATGCCGGGACCCAACTCAACGCTGAAACGATCCCACCGCGAGCAAATGGCATCGACTGAAAGTTGGGTCCCGGCGTTCGCCGGGATGACGATACTTGAGGTGCGGCGCCGCGTATACGCCATGCATTCTTGGCCCGTTCGGTATCGCACTACACACGCACATCGAACAAGTTGCCGATCAAGTGCGAAGCCGCCATCGCCATCGCTCCCCAGAAACCCACCCGCCACGCACCCCGCAGCAAAGGCGCGCCGCCAGCGTAGGCGGCCAAAGCGCCGGAGACGAAAAGGCTGGCCAGCGTGACCGCGATGGTCGCCATGCCGACATTCTCTGTCGGCACCAGCAACACCGCAGCCAGCGGCACCAGTGCGCCCACGGTGAAAGCGGCTGCCGAAGCCATGGCCGCCTGCACGGGGCGGGCGCGCAAGGTTTCGGTGATGCCCAGCTCATCGCGCGCATGCGCGCCCAGAGCGTCGTGCGCGGTCAGCTGTTCGGCGACCTGATGCGCAAGCGCGGGAGTCAGGCCGCGGCGCACATAGATATGCGCCAGTTCGGCGAGTTCGGTGTGCGGATCATCGGCCAGCTCGTGCTTTTCCCGCGTCAGGTCCGCTTTTTCGGTGTCGGCCTGCGATTGCACGGAAACATATTCGCCCGCCGCCATGGACATGGCGCCCGCCACCAGGCCTGCTACTCCGCTGGTCAGGATCACGGCATGGCTGGCGCCGCTTGCCGCCACGCCCACCACCAGGCCGGCGACGGAAACGATGCCGTCGTTGGCGCCCAATACCGCCGCACGCAGCCAGCCGACGCGGTTGGAGCGGTGCACTTCACGATGTCTGGCGCGCATACGGGCTTCCTCTTTTCAATCGCGCCAGCGTAACCAGCGCGAGGCATGGCGGTCGAGCGGATTGGCTTCGAATCCCAGCACTTCCGGTCTGACCAGGTGCTTGGAGGTGTAGAAGTACAGCGGTATCGCCGCCTGATCGTTCAAGAGCTTCTGTTCCGCCGCATGCAGCCATGCGTTGCGCGCGGCTTCGGTCTTGGCAGCATCGGCTTTGGCCAACCGTTGGCGGAAACCCGCATCGTCGTAGCCGGTCCAGTTGAGCGGACCGTCGCTGACGAACGCGGCCAGAAAATTGCGCGCGTCCACCACGTCGCCGACCCAGCCGCCGCGGAACACCTGGGTGATCGCGCGTTGCTTGCGGTTCTGCACGAACACTTTCCATTCCTCGTTGCGCAGCCGCACCTGCACTCCCAATACGTCGCGCCACATCGACGCCACGGCCAGGGCCATGCGCCGGTGGGGCGTGGAGGTGTTGTAGCGCAATTCCAGCACCAGCGGCCGCTCGGCCGAATAGCCGGCGGCGAGATACAGCGACTTGGCGCGCGCTTCCCGTTGCGCCTGGGTGGCGTCGGCCCAGGCCGTACGGGCGCCGGTGTAGCCGGGGATTCCACCCGGCACCAGACCATAAGCCGGTTGCTCGCCCAAGCCGGTGACGTAACGGGTGAGCTTGTCGCGGTCCACCGCCAGCGACAACGCCTCGCGAAGTGAGGGGTCGTTCCTGAAAGGCGGCTTGCCCAGATTCATCCCCAACCAGAAAGCGCCCAGATAAGGAGAGATGCGCAACTGGTCCCCGAATCGTTTCCGCAACACCTCCAACGGTTGCGGCGGCACCGTCTCGGTGAAGTGCAGGTCGCCGGCGGCGAAGCGCTGCAGCTCGGCGGCCGCATCTTCGGTCACTTGGAAGCGCACGCGCTGGATCGATACGTTGGCCGCGTCGTGGAATCGGGGGTTGCGTTCCAGAGTGAGATTGGCCTGCGGCGTCCACGCCAGCAACCGATAAGCGCCGTTGCCGATCAATCGTCCCGGGCGCGTGTGCTGCGCGCCGAATCGCTCCACCGCCGGCAGGTAGACGGGAAACGCGATGGGCAGCGTCAGCAGCGCAGGCAGGGCCGCACTGCGATTGAGGGTGAATACGACCCGGCGCGCATCCGGCGCCGCGACGCCCAAGGCTTCGGGAGCAAGCTTGCCCGCCTGCACGGCCTGCGCGTTGCTCAGGGCGTCGAACAGTTCGGCGAACGGCGCGGCCGTTTCCGGTGCGAAGGCGCGACGGAAGCTGGCCACCACCTGCGGCGCATCCAGCGGTTCGCCGTTCGACCAGCGCAGGCCTTCGCGCAAATGGAAGGTCCAGGTGCGGCCATCGGCCGATACCTCCCAGCGCTCGGCGATACCGGGAATCAATCTGCCCGCGGAATCCTCGGTTACCAGCCCTTCGTAGAGGTCGCGCAGCACGTTGCCGCACGACACTTCCTGGCAACGGTGCGCATCCAGCGTGCTGGGTTCCGGGCCGTTGCCGCGCTCCAGTTGAGCGCGCTCCGGTTGAAGCGGCGGTGGAGCGGCCTGCGCCAAGGCATCGGCGGAACACAGAAGCAGCAGGACGGCAACGATCGGGCGCATCGGCTCAGGATATAGTGCGGGCCTTGCGATGTCAGGGCAGCGACCCAACATTGCCTAGTCTCCGACGCAGAGTATCCGCCCTTGTCCAGTCCCAGCCATGTTGCGGATACGCCCATCACCGACCGCGACCAATTGGCCGCCTACATCGCGTCCGGCGAAAAACCGAAGGCCGACTGGCGCATCGGCACCGAGCACGAGAAATTCGGTTTCCGGCTCGACGACCTGCGTCCGCCGACCTTCGAAGGCGAGCGCGGAATCGAAGCGCTGTTGAAAGGCCTGACCCGTTTCGGCTGGCAGCCCATCGAAGAGCATGGCCGTGTCATCGCCCTGTCGCGCGACGGCGCTTCGGTCACGCTGGAACCGGCCGGCCAGTTGGAATTGTCCGGCGGCATGCTGGAGAACATCCACCAGACCTGCAGCGAAGTCGGCACGCACCTGAAGGAAGTGAAGACGGTCGCCGATGAACTGCAACTGGGTTTCCTGGGCATGGGTTTCCAGCCCAAGTGGACGCGCGACGAGATGCCGTGGATGCCCAAGGGCCGCTACCAGATCATGCGCAACTACATGCCCAAGGTCGGCAAGCTGGGCCTGGACATGATGAAGCGCACCTGCACCGTGCAGGTCAACCTGGATTTCTCCAGCGAAGCGGACATGGTGAAGAAATTCCGCGTCTCGCTCGCCTTGCAGCCCATCGCCACCGCCTTGTTCGCCGACTCGCCGTTCACCGAAGGCAAGCCCAACGGCTACCAGAGCTACCGTTCGCACATCTGGACCGATACCGATCCGGACCGCACCGGCATGCTCGACTTCGTATTCGAAGACGGTTTCGGCTACGAACGCTACGTCGACTACCTGCTCGACGTACCCATGTACTTCAGCTACCGCAACGGCGAATACATCGACTGCTCGGGTCAGAGCTTCCGCGACTTCATGGCCGGCAAACTGCCCGCATTGCCGGGCGCGCTGCCCACCATGACCGATTGGTCCGACCACATGACCACCGCGTTCCCGGAAGTGCGCATGAAGAAGTTCCTGGAGATGCGCGGTGCCGATGGCGGTCCGTGGGGAAGGCTGTGCGCGCTGCCTGCGTTCTGGGTGGGACTGCTCTACGACCAGACCGCACTGGATGCGGCCTGGGACCTGGTCAAGGATTTCAGCCTGGAAGAGCGCAATGCGCTGCGCGATGGCGTGCCGAAGCACGCGCTCAAGCTGCCGTTCCGCGGCGGCAGCGTGCGCGACTTGGCCATGGAGGCATTGAAGATCGCAGTACACGGTTTGCAGCGCCGCGCCGTGCTCAACAGCAAGGGCAGCGACGAATCGGGCTTCCTCGATCCGCTGGTCGAATTCGCCGAAGCCAACGAAACCCCGGCCGAGCGCAAACTGGCCCTCTTCCATGGCGCGTGGAACGGCGATATCGACCACGTGTTCCGAGAGTTCGCATACTGATCCTGCTGCTGTAATCTGGATTCCTTCCATGGGAGTCCAACGATGATGCGATTCACCGGGTTTTGCCTGTCGCTTCTGCTCGTCTTCGTCCCGGCGGCGCCGGCGGTCGAACGCACTGCGCTGGTCGGCGGCACCCTGGTAGACGGCACGCTCAGCGATCCGATCCGCGACAGCGTGATCCTGATCGAGGACGAGCGCATCGTCGCCGTCGGCACGGTGGGCAGCCTGCCGGTTCCGGCCGACGCCAAGGTGATCTCGACCGAAGGCATGACCGTGCTGCCCGGTTTGTGGGACATGCATGTGCACCTGATGCTCAACGGGCATTCCGACTACGCGTATTGGGACAAGACCTATCCGCCGCAATTCGGCAGCGTGATCATGCCGGCCTCGGCCAAGCAGTTGCTGATGGCCGGCGTGACCGGCGCGCGCGATCTGGGCGGACCGCTGGAGGAAAGCATCGCGGTGCGCGATGCGATCAACCAGGGCAAGCTTCCAGGGCCGACGCTTTTCGTATCGGGTCCCTTCATCCAGAAGAAACCCTATCCGGGCACCGAGCAGTTCCGCTGGGGCGTGGATTCTCCCGCCGATGCGCGCGCCAAGGTGCGCAGGCTGGCCGTGGCGGGCGTCGATACGATCAAGCTGATCGACCAGGACCAGATGAGCGAGGCGGAAATCGCCGCCATCGTCGATGAGGCGCACAAGCACGGCCTGCCGGTGGTCGCGCACGCGCACCGCCCCGAAGAGATCCGCCGTGGCCTGAAGGCGGGCGTGGATTGTTTCGAGCACACCGGCCTGGCCGCTGCGCCGGAATATCCGGAGGACGTGATCAAGGCCCTGCGCGAGCGCACCGCCAACATGTCGGCCGGCCCGCTGTTCTGGACGCCGACTATCGAGGGCCTCTACAACTTCCCGTATACGGTCAAGAACCACGAGTTCATCGACGGCGACGCCTGGCACGAAGGGCTGACCCCCGAAATCGTGGCCGATATCCGCAAGTCGCTGGAGCATCCCGAACGCATCGGCTACTTCCAGCAGACCCCGCAGCGCTGGCCCACGCTCAAGCGCAAGTTCCAGCAGCTGCGCGAGAATGGAGCCATGCTGCTGGTGGGCACCGATTCGGGCATTCCGATGAAGTTCCACAGCGGCAGCACCTGGAACGAGCTGGACGTGTGGGTCAACCAGTTGGGTGTGCCGGCCATCGACGCCATCCGCGCCGCCACCTACTGGCCCGCAGTGGCCATGAAGGCCGACAAGGACTACGGCAGCGTCACCGAAGGTAAGTACGCCGACATCATCGCGGTCAAGGGCGACGTGCTGAAGCAGGTCGCCCTGCTGCAGCGCGTGGACATCGTGGTCAAGCACGGCAAGCAGGTAAAATAACCGCTGCCGTCCGCCCCGCGGATACCGGCAAGACTTCGCAGGAGTTGCAGATGAAATCACGTGCCGCCGTCGCCTTCGCCGCAGGCGAACCCTTGCAGATCGTCGAGATCGACGTCGCTCCGCCGCAGAAGGGCGAAGTGCTGGTCAAAATCACCCATACCGGCGTCTGCCATACCGATGCGTTCACTCTGAGCGGCGACGATCCGGAAGGCCTGTTCCCGGCGGTGCTGGGCCATGAAGGCGCGGGCGTGGTGGTCGAAGTTGGCGAAGGCGTCACCAGCGTCGTCCCGGGCGATCACGTGATTCCGTTGTACACGGCCGAATGCCGCGAGTGCGAGTTCTGCAAATCCGGCAAGACCAATCTGTGCGTAGCGGTGCGCGCGACCCAGGGCAAGGGCGTGATGCCCGACGGCACCACGCGCTTCTCCTACAACGGCCAGCCGATCTACCACTACATGGGCTGCTCGACCTTCAGCGAATACACGGTCGTGGCCGAAGTCTCGCTGGCCAAGATCAATCCGCAGGCCAACCACGAACAGGTCTGCCTGCTGGGTTGCGGCGTGACTACCGGGATAGGGGCCGTGCACAACACCGCCAAGGTGCAGCCGGGCGATTCGGTGGCCGTGTTCGGCCTGGGCGGCATCGGCCTGGCGGTGATCCAGGGCGCGCGCCAGGCCAAGGCCGGCCGCATCATCGCCATCGACACCAATCCCGGCAAGTTCGCGATGGCGCAGGAGATGGGCGCCACCGACTGCGTCAATCCGAAGGACCACGACAAGCCGATCCAGCAGGTGATCGTGGAAATGACCGGCTGGGGCGTGGACCATTCGTTCGAGTGCATCGGCAACGTCAACGTGATGCGTGCGGCGCTGGAATGTGCGCACCGCGGCTGGGGCCAGTCGGTGATCATCGGCGTGGCCGGCGCCGGGCAGGAAATCTCCACCCGGCCGTTCCAGCTGGTTACCGGACGCAAGTGGATGGGCACGGCATTCGGCGGCGTGAAGGGCCGCACCCAGTTGCCGGGGATGGTGGAGGACGCGATGCGCGGCGATATCCAGCTGGCGCCCTTCGTCACCCACACTCTGCCGCTGGATGGGATCAACGAAGCCTTCGACCTGATGCACGAAGGCAAGTCGATCCGTACGGTGATCCACTACTGACGTGTTGCTACAGGGGCGTCGCGCGGGCGTTCCGCGCATCCGCTGAATCGGTGGTTTCCGCACCGGAGGGTCACCATGAGCACAGTCAAGATTCATCCATCGGTAGACAACGGCATCAAGGCGGGCGACGAAAATTTCGCAGGCGGCACGCTGGCCTGCCATTGCGCCCAGGACCAGGTCACCGTCAAGGTCGACGCGCAAACCGCCCACAACCACGCCTGCGGCTGCAGCAAATGCTGGAAGCCGCCGGGCGCCATGTTCTCGGTGGTCGCGGTGGTGCCGCGGGACAAGCTGTCCGTCACCGCCAATGCGCACAAGCTGAAGATCGTCGACGACAAGGCCACCATCCAGCGCCATGCCTGCAGCGACTGCGGCGTGCACATGTTCGGCCGTATCGAGAACAAGGAGCATGCGTTCCACGGCCTGGATTTCATCCACACCGAACTGTCGCCGCAAAGCGGCTGGTCGGCGCCGGGTTTCGCCGCGTTCGTGTCGTCGATCATCGAAACCGGGACTCCCCCGGCGCAGATGGCAGCGGTGCGTGCGCGCTTGCGCGAACTGGGTCTGGAGCCGTACGACTGCCTGTCGCCGGCGCTCATGGACGCGATCTCCACCCAAGTAGCAAAATTGCGCGGCGTGCTGGCCGCGTGACCTCGCAGAAGCGGCCATCCGGTTCCTTCCCGACGTCGGGAAGGAACCTCAGGAACACGCATGACACTTGAACGCATCGAACACCGCGCCTGCTTCGGCGGCTGGCAGGACGTCTACCGGCATCGATCCGAAGCGCTGGATTGCGAAATGAATTTCGCGATCTACCTGCCGCCGCAGGCCGCGACGCAGAAGTTGCCGGTGCTGTACTGGCTCTCCGGCCTGACCTGCACCGAACAGAACTTCATCACCAAGGCCGGCGCGCAACGTTACGCCGCCGAGCAAGGCGTGGTCCTGGTCGCGCCGGACACCAGCCCGCGCGGCGAGGAGGTGGCCGATGCCGACGGTTACGACCTGGGCAAGGGCGCCGGCTTCTACGTCAACGCCACTCAGGCGCCTTGGTCGAAGCATTACCGGATGTACGACTACGTGGTGTCGGAATTGCCGGTGCTGGTCGAGGCGAATTTCCCGGTTACCGGCGCGCGCGCCGTCAGCGGTCATTCGATGGGCGGGCACGGCGCGCTGATCGCGGCGCTGAAGAATCCCGGCCGCTACCGCAGCGTGTCGGCGTTCTCGCCGATCGTGGCGCCGTCGCAGGCGCCGTGGGGCGAGAAGGCATTGGCCGCGTATCTGGGAGAAGACCGCGAAGCCTGGAAAGCGTGGGACGCCACGGCACTCGTGGCCGGCGCATCGGAAAGGCTGCCGCTGCTCGTCGACCAAGGCGGGGCCGATGAATTCCTGGCCAACCAGCTCAAACCGGAACTGCTGGAGGCAGCCTGCCAGGCGGTCGGCCATCCGCTGACGCTCCGCCTGCAACCCGGCTACGATCACAGCTACTACTTCATCGAAAGCTTCATTGGCGAGCACATCGCCCACCACGCCGCCGCCCTGAAAGCCTGAAAACCGTAGGAGCGACGTGAGTCGCGAATCGTTCGCTTCGATTTTCTTGGTTTCGCGACTTACGTCGCTCCTACGCCGGTCTATGCCGCCGGGCCTGTTTGCAGCTCGAAATCGGTATAGGCGAATCGCTGGTCGCGCAGGAGGGTTTCGCCACGCGCGATGGAGATCGGGCGCTCGAACATCGGCCCGGCATGCACGCAGGTATGGAATTCGCCGTTCTCGCCGCAGGGGTCCACGTCCGCCGGCAACGCGTCCAGCAACGCCGCGTCGAAATCGCATCCGGAGAAGCCGGCGGATAGTTGCCGGGTATCCACGCAACAGATCGCCGCCTTCAACCCGCCCGCCTGCATCTCCCGCGCCAGCGATGCGGTATCGCTGCCGAACAAGGGCGTCAGCACCCGCCAGCCCAGCGATGCGCACATCGCCACGCGGTAGTCGCGGATGTCCTGCAGGAACAGATCGCCGAAGGCGATGGACAGCGTCCGCGGCCAGCGCTCGCGCGCCGATCGCAGCGCGGAGGCGAACGCCGCTTCGTACACCGCGTTGTCGCACGCCGGCGGAATCATCGCCTCGATCAGCGGCAGTCCGGCGGCCATGGCCTGCGCATGCAATACCTCCCTGCGGATTCCCTGCATGGAGACGCGTTCGTAGCCCGCGGTGACCGTGGTTATCAGCCCCGCCACCGGAACGCCGGACTGACGCAGGCGATGCAAAGTCCAGGCCGCATCCTTGCCGCCGCTCCAGGACAACAACACCGGCTCGACAGTCATGGCGCCGGCATCCGATCAGGCGGCAGAAACGTCGCGCAGTTCCCAGGCGCTCCCGGCAAGCAGGCGCAGGCGGTGTTTGAACACGCTGCCGGGAATCGAGGTGACCACGATCAGATCGATCTGCAGGTCGTGCTGCTCGCCCTTGACCGTCGCCCCGGGATCGGTCGCGCCCAGCGAGGCGTCCACGCCATCGGGATCGGGTTGCGCGTCGCGCCAGCGCTCGAACAGGCCGTCGCTGCGCAACGCTTCCTGCAGTTGCGAGGCGAACGCATCGGCTCCATTGGCGTTGAAGCTGAAGTCCGAATCGTTGCCGCGCGCCTTCTTCGGATCCTTGAGACTGATGTAGTAGCGGGTCGCCATGCGGTCACTCCATTGAAGAGGAACACAGCCTAGCGACGCCGCGTTATCCGTGCGTTAGGAGACGTTGAAGGTATGCGGCTCGGCGGCGAAGCCGACCACCACCGCGCCCTTGCCCACGTTGACCATGCCGGTCAGGCTCATCACGCTTTCGAACACTTCCACGTTGTTGTTGGCGCAGATATCGCGCAAGCGCGTATAGCCGGGCAGCGCGCGCATTTCGGCCAGTTCGCCGCCGTAGCTCAGGCACACGGTCGGCGTCAACAGACCGGAAATCACGCGATTGCCTGCGAACTTGAACATCTGCTCCACCGCATTCTCGAACCCTTTGATCTTGGCCACCGGCTCGGTCTTGCCGGCATGGCCGTGCAGCACCGGCTTGATGTCCAGCGCGCTGCCAAGCGCCACGCTGAGCAGGCCCACGCTGCGGTCGCCCTTGGTCCGCGCACGCGCGCGCAGATAGTAGAGATCGCGCGGGATCATGTAGCCGTGGCTGTTGGCGGCCAGGTATTCCAGCTTGGTGCGCATGTGCTGCACGTTGGCGCCGGCCGCGCGCATGCGCACCGCTTCCACCGCGGTGACGCCCTGGGCGGCGAACAGGGTCTGGGTATCGATCACCCGCAGCGCGAACGGCGAGTTGTGGCCCGCGGCCTGACGCACCGGCTTGTAGTCGTTGAGGATGGCGAAGCTGGCCTGCATCGCGTTCTCGTGGATCGGGCTGCGCGTCTTGGTGATGGTCATGCAATAGACGTGGTCGTAGTCGATCACCAGCCGGTTCAGGAACAGGTCGCGGATCTGGTTGACCGTGAACGGAGTCGTTTCGGCTTCGTGGCCGCGCTCGGCCACATGCGCGTGCAGGAAGCTCAAGGTGGCTTCCTCGTCACGGTGGTCTTCCAGCACCGCATCGCCGATGCGCACGGTGATGGGCAGCAGGACGATGTCGTTCTTTTGAATGAAATCCTGCGGCAAATCGCAGGCGGAATCCACCACTATTCCTATGCGCATGAAGCCCCTCCCGGCATGCATCGCAAATAAGCCCGGCAACGTAGCGCAAATCTGCAACCCGTTGCGCTGAAAAAGTGTGCTGTTATGCACATTATTGCGTTCTGGCGGTCCAGGCGGGGCTGATTTTTCGTGGTTCTTGGGTGCCCGCAATCCTTTCGTGTTGAGTGCCGGGGGCACGTTGGTCCCGAATAAAATGTGATGCATATCACATTTATGTGTGAGTGACGCTTGTTAAGGGCTGTCCTTGAGGTCGACACTGGCGCCAGGCAAGCAAGGGACGAGATGAGCAAGCGCTGGCTGCTGGTGGGGACGTGGTGCCTGGCGATGTTTTCCTTCGCCCATGCCCAGGCGGATGGCATCGTGCGCATCGATTCCCTCGCGCCCGCCGCCGGTTCCGCCGCCGAACAGCACGCGGGCATTTTCGCCGAGCGCGATTTCATCGCCGACCCCGATCAGCCCTCGATCATCGGCAACGGCCGATGGCGATTGCAGCCGGCGGCCGGAATCGATCAGCCGCTGTTGCTCGTCTACCACCCTTACAGCGCGCGGGTCAGCGCGCGGGGTCCAGGCCTGGCCGCACCGGTCACCCAGACCCTGTTCGATCGCGATCTGGATCCGCAGTACTCGCGGCACGCGCTGGTGTTTCCGCTGCTCAGCGACGGCCCGGTGGATATTGCGGTGGAAGGCGCGCGCTATCCCTTGCAGGTGGCCGTGGTTCCGCGCAACCGGCACATCGCCCACGACCTGACCCAGGTGCGCATCCTGCTTCTGTCGGTGGGCGTGCTGGTGGGCGTATCGCTGACCGTGCTGCTGTTCTGGGCGATGCTGCGGGAGCGGGTGTACCTGCTCTACGCCGCGACCATGGCGCTGCAGATGCTGTTCCTGCTGTGCTCGTATGGAGAGGCCTACGCGTTGCCGGGCTTGCGCGCGTTGGCGGTGTTCGGCGCGCCGGGCATCTGGTTCATCGCCACGCTGTCGACCATGGCCGCGGTGTGGATGCTGCAGGACTATGCCGGCCTGCGTTCGCGGGTGCCGCGCCTGAGCCTGGCCATGCGCTGGGCGGGCATCTACATTCCTGTGCTGGTGCTGCTGTTGCTGGTAGCGCCGTGGCCCGCGCGCAAGGAATGGTTTCCGAATGTGGGCAACGCCCTGTTCCTGCTCACCAACGCGCTGGCGATCACCGCTCTGTACAGGGCCTGGCGCAAGGGAGGGCGACATGCGGGCTTCATCCTGATCGCGTGGGTTCCGTTGGTTTTTTTCAGCACTGCGCGTGCGATCCAGCTCAGCATGGGCATTCCGGTCGAACCCTGGCTGCAATACGGCCTGCCGCTGGTGCTGGCCTTCACCGCCGTGGTGCTGGCGCTCGGACTGGCCGACCGCATGCTCACCTTCCGCCGCGAGCGCGATACCGCCCAGCAGCACGCCGAACGCGATTGGCTGACCGGCGTGCTCAACCGCGGCGGTATCGAGCATCGCCTGGATTGGGCGGTGCTCAATACCCGTCGCGAAGGCATGCCGCTATCGCTACTGTTCCTGGACCTGGATAACTTCAAGCAGGTCAACGATTGTTTCGGCCATGCACTGGGCGATGCCTGCCTGCGCGCGGTGGTGCGTCTGGTCAGCGAAGAACTGCAGTACGGAGACCACCTGGGACGCTTGGGCGGAGAAGAATTCGTGCTGGGCCTGCCGGGCGCCGACAGCGCACGCGCCATCGCCATGGCCGAACACCTGCGCCTCAAGATCCAGGCCCAGTGCGAGCAAGTGGAAGGCGTGCCGGCCGCAGTCACGGTGAGCATCGGGGTCACCCAATGCAACGCCACCGATACCGTGGCCACCCTGATCAAACGGGCCGACAAGGCGATGTACATCGCCAAGCATGGTGGGCGCAACCGTGTGGCTACGCTGGAAGCTGCGGCAGTCTGAACTTTTGCCCGTTACCTGTCGGCATGTGATGGCGCCGGAAAAGCATTGCTTCATGCTTTGCCCCCTTTGGAAAAGGGGGCTACGGGGGATTTGCTCTTGATCTTGCTTTGGCGCCAAGAGCAAATCCCCCTCGATCCCCCTTTTGACCAGCCATTCGGCTGTTGAAAAGCACTTCAAAGGGGGAGGCAACAGCGGTGTTGAGCAAGGATCAGACTGGGCAGGTCGCTGATCGAGAGTCGAGTTTGAAGATCAAGGCGAATACGCGCGCGGCAACGCTCCGGCAGCACGCAGGTAACGGTCGCGCAAATCGGTCTGGCGCGAACGCATGGGAATGGCGCGCCCGCCCAGCCACAACTGGCTGGCGACATTGGCCACGTCCAACGGATCGCCGGTCCACAGCACCAGATCGGCCAGCTTGCCCGGCGCGATCGTGCCCAGCTTGTCGTCCACGCCCAGCACCTGCGCCGGCACCCGGGTCAGGCCTGCCAGTCCCGCCTCCCAGGGCAAACCGTTGGCCACCGCATTGCCCGCGTACTGGCGGATCTTGCGTGCGTTGTGCGAGGCGTCGCCGAACTGCGCGAAGCTCACTTGCACTCCGGCCGCCTGCAGGCGTGCGGCGTTCTGCAGGGTCGCTCCGATCTGGTCGAAATCGCCCGGCAGGTCGGCCAGCGCATCGACGAAGACCGGTACGCCCGCACGTGCGATTTCCGGCGCCAGCTTCCAGGCTTCGATGCCGCTGGCGATGGCGATGCGCAGCTTCTCGCGTTGCGCCCAACGCAGCAATTGACGGATATCGGCGGCGCGGTTCACGTTGACCACGATGCGCCCATTGCCTGCCAGGTAGCGCGCAAGCACCGCACGGCCGGCCGGCGTCAACAAGGCATGCGGCGAATCGGCGGGAATGCGTCCGCGCGCTTCTCCGACCATCTGGTCCAGCAGCATCCACTGCGCCGCGCGCGAGCTGCCGCTCTTGCCCAGCACGTCGCTGCCCAGTTTCACGAACAGCACGCGCGGCCCGATCGGATCGGCGCCGCCATCCAGGCGCATCACTCCGCCCTGTCCGGCGATGAAGGAGCCGCCCGTGTTGGCGCCCAACAGGGTGAAGCCCAGACCTTCCACGCGCGCGACGGGAATCAGTACCGACTCGGGGTTGTAGGCCAGGGTCACATCGAACTCGGGCCGCATCGGCTGATCGGTGGCCAGGGTCACCGCGCTGTCCACGGTCTCGGCCTCGCCCGACACTTCCTCGATGCCGATTTCGGTGATGCCGCCGAAGAAGGCGGGCGTCAACGGCTTGCCATCGGCTTCGACCACGCTGACCGAAGCCGGCGCCTGCAGGTTGGAACCGACCGCGCGAATCACGCCGCCCTGCACCAGCACGTCGGCGTTCTGCAGCGTGCCTTGCGCGCTGGCGGTGTGCACGGTGGCGTGGCGGATCAGGACGTCCTGGGCGGAGGCAGTACTTGCGCAAAACAGGGCAAGGAATGAAACCGACAACAACCGAGTCGTCATCCCAGCGAACGCTGGAAGACGCTTTTCAACAGCCGAATGGCTGGTCATCCATCTTGATCTTGCCGTTGCTGTCGCCATTGCCACTGCGTCCGACTCTGCGCGCAAAGTCAAAATGGATCCCAGCGTTCGCTGGGATGACGATGTGGAGGATTCATCCTTCAAAGCGATCATTTCCCACCCCCCATCGCCGCATCCCCGGATCGAGTCCAGGGCACGCTCTGCCCAAGCATGAAATCCGATTCCGGCTGCCGCGCCGGATCGTTGCGGTCGTAGATGCGCGCGCCGTCGATGTAGACCTGCTCGGCATGCGCGTACACGCTGAAGGGGTTCTGGTTCCACACCACCACGTCGGCCATCTTGCCGGGCTCCAAAGTGCCGGTCTTGTCCAGGATGCCCATGGACTTGGCCGGGTTCCGGGTGATCCAGCGGATCGCGCGCTCGGGTGGAATGTCGATGCCCACGCGATGCGCGTTGGCCATCACCTTGGCCGCTTCCTGATTCAATCGCTGGATGCCTTCGTCCGAATCCGAATGCACGATGGCGCAACCGTTGGCCGGCCGGTCGACCAGGGCGATGTTCTCCTGGATGCCGTCGAAGGCTTCCATCTTGAAGCCCCACCAATCGGCCCACAGCGCCCCGCAGACGCCTTCGGCGGCCAGGCGGTCGGCGATCTTGTAGGCCTCCACGCCATGATGGAACGCGGCGACCTTGAAACCGAATTCCTTGGCCAGGTCCAGCATGGTGGCCATCTCGTCGGCGCGATAGCAGTGGATATGCACGCGGATATCGCCTTCGATGGCGCCGGCCAGCGTGTCCAGCTTCAGATCGCGCTTGCCGCCGCTGTCGCCGGCGCTGTCGGTGTCGCCCTTGTTGCCGCTGGCGCGCTGCCACCAGCGCTTCTTCTTGGGCGTCTCGTTCTTTTTCTGGTTCTTCTTCAGATATTCGCTGGCGTCGATGAAGGCGGCGCGATAGCCGGCGATATTGCCCATGCGCGTGGATGGCCCGCCCTTCTGCCCATAGACGCGCTTGGGGTTCTCGCCGCATGCCATTTTCAGGCCCCAGGGCGCGTCGGGGAATTTCATCGCCTGGTAGGTCGTGGCGGGCACGTTCTTCAGGGTCACGCCGCGTCCGCCGACCAGATTGGCCGAACCGGGCAGGATCTGCAGCGAAGTGACGCCGCCGGCCAGCGCGGTCTGGAAACCGGGGTCCTGCGGCCAGACGGAGTGTTCGGCCCAGACGTTGGCGGTGACCGGCGCGGTGGCTTCGTTGCCATCGCTGTGCGCGCTCATGCCAGGGCTGGGGTAAACACCCAGATGGGAGTGCACATCGATGATGCCCGGGGTGACCCAGCGGCCGTTGCCGTCCACCAGCGTCGCATCCGCAGGCGCGGTCAGTCCGCGTCCCACCGAAACCACTTTGCCGTCGGCCAGCAGCACATCGGCATCGTCCAGGCGTTCGCCGGTGCCGGTCAGCACGGTGGCGTGCTGGATCAGCACCGGGCCGGAGGCGATGCTGCGGTAAGTGCTGGGGTAGGGATCCTGGGTGAAGCGGGATTTGGCGGCGACAGTGGCGGCAGCGGCATTTCCGCATGCGGAAACAAGGCCGATCACGGCCAGTAGGGCGAAGCGCATGGTGGGTTCCCGGGGATTCTGGTTGAAGGCCGGCGAATGGAAAGCCGGCAACCGGAACCTAACCGGCGCGGCCCATGCTTGCCAAGTGCTATGGCGCAGGCCCATGCCACAATTGGCGCGACCGAAGAGAAGAGAGCATGCGATGAAAGACAAGAACGAGATCGTCGACAACTGGCTGCCGCGCTACACAGGCGTGCCCCTGGACCAGTTCGGCGAACATATCCTGCTGACCAATTTCGGCGGCTATCTGCACGCGTTCTCGCAGCTGACCGGTGCGCCCGTGGTCGGCTTGGACCGGCCGATGGCCAGCGCCACCTTCGACGGCATCACCATGATCAACTTCGGCATGGGCAGCCCCAACGCGGCCACGATGATGGATCTGCTGTCGGCGATCATGCCCAAGGCGGTGCTGTTCCTGGGCAAGTGCGGTGGGTTGAAGCGCAAGAACCAGCTCGGGGATCTGGTGCTGCCGATCGCGGCGATCCGCGGCGAAGGCACCAGCAACGACTACCTGTTGCCGGAAGTACCGGCGCTGCCCGCCTTCGCCCTGCAGCGCGCGGTCTCCACCATGATCCGCGACCTGGGCCACGACTATTGGACCGGCACCGTCTACACCACCAACCGCCGGGTGTGGGAACACGACGTCGAGTTCAAGGAATACCTGCGCAAGGTGCGCTGCATGGCCATCGACATGGAAACGGCCACCATCTTCGCCGCCGGATTCGCCAACCGCATTCCGTGCGGTGCGCTGCTGCTGGTGAGCGATCAGCCGATGATTCCCGAAGGCGTGAAGACCGAGGCCTCCGACGCGCGGGTCAGCGCGGATTTCGTCGACCGCCACATCACCATCGGCATCGAGGCGTTGAAGCTGATCCGCAGGCATGGGAAGTCGGTGCGGCATCTGCGTTTCGACGAATGAAGCCTGCCCAAGGAGCATCGGCATGACCCAGGCGAGCGAGATCGTCGCGTTCTGGCGCAACGCAGGCTACGAGAAATGGTTCCAGCGCGACGACGCGTTCGACGCGGAGTTCAAGCGGCGCTTCCACGGTGCGCACCTGGCCGCGGCGCGTGGCGAGTATGAGTCATGGCTTGCATCCGCCGAAGGCGCGCTGGCGTTGCTGATCCTGCTGGACCAGTTTCCGCGCAATTGCTTCCGCGGTTGCGCGCATTCCTATGCGACCGATGGCTTGGCGCGAAGCTATGCGCGGCGCGCCGTCGACGTCGGCTTCGACTTGCAGGTGGATTCCGCTTTGCGGATGTTCTTCTACCTGCCGTTCGAGCATTCCGAAACGATGGCCGACCAGGATTACGCGATGGGGCTATTCGGCAAGCTTGGCGACGATGAGCTGATGAAATACGCGGAGCTGCACCGCGACTTGATCGCGCGGTTCGGGCGGTTTCCGCATCGGAACAAGGCGCTGGGGCGGGAATCGACGCCGGAAGAAATCGAGTATCTGGCCAGCGGTGGGTTCAGCGGCTGAGGCGTTGTTCCCTTCTCCCTCAGGGAGAAGGTGGCGCGAAGCGACGGATGAGGGTACGGCGCGAGCGCAGAGATTCGGATACTACGTACCCTCACCCCAACCCCTCTCCCGATGGGAGAGGGGCTTAAGTCGATCAGTACTTGGAAAGCCCAGAATCCATCTCATCCGCCCACGCGTTGGTGCCGCCGGCCACGTTGTAGACGTTGGAGAAACCCAGCGCGCGGAATTCTTCCGCGGCCTGCTGGCTGCGCCCGCCGCTACGGCACAGGAAGGCGATGGCGGTGTCTTTCGGCAGCGCTTCGAGTTCGGCGCGGCCGTTGCCATCGAAGGTCTTGAACGGCAGCTTCACCGCCGCGATCGCGCGCTCTTCGGCAGGACGCACATCCACCAGCAGTACTTCGCCGGCAGCCACGCGCACATCGGCTTCGGCCGGCGAGAGGGTCTGCACCGGCTTGGGCGCGTTCGGATTATCGATGGCCAGGCCTTTGCCGCGGATATCGTCCACCCAGTCGATGGTGATGCCCTCGGCGCGGCGCGCGCTGGCCAGGTCGAACTGGATGCGCACGCCGTTGGATTCGGCGGCGATGGCGTTGGCGTCGAACTGCGCCAGCTGGAAGTTTGGCTGGAACTGCGCATTGATCGAAAGCGCCAGGGCGCCGCCGGGGCCGGCATCGGCGGCCGCGTTGGACAGCATCTCGGCCGCCGCCGGGGTGATGGTGATCTTCGGCGGCGTACGGTCGGGCGCGGCCACGCCGAGCAGCGAGGCCAGTTCGCCCGAGTTGCTCATCTGCTCGATGATGTCGCTGCCGCCGATCAGCTCGCCGTCGATGTACAGCTGCGGGATGGTCGGCCAGTCGCCGTAAGCCTTGATGCCTTCGCGGATGTCCTGGTCGGCCAGCACGTTGACGTGCGCGTAGTCGACGCCCAGCGTGGACAGCGCGCCCACCGCCTTGGCGGAGAACCCGCATTGCGGCATGTTCGGCTGGCCTTTCATGAACAGCACCACACGGTTGGACTGCAGCAGGGATTCGATGCGGGAACGCAGGGCGGGATCGAGGGACATCGGGAAAATACCGGCTTTCGGGATCGTCGATTTTACGCTGCATGGCATGATTGCGGCATGACCACGTCCGAAACACTGAATAGCGCACTGCACTGCGTCCCGCGCCGGCCGCATGCGTGGATATGGCTGGCGCTGGCTCTGCACCTCGGGGCGGCCCTGGTCTGGTGGCGATGGGGATGGGTGTTTGGCCTGGCTTGCCTGTTCGCGACCCATATGCTGTTCCTGTGGGGAACCATGCGTCCGCAATCGCGGCTTTTCGGTCCCGTCCTGAGCCGCCTGCCGACGGAGAAAAAGGTGGTCTGGCTGACGGTGGACGACGGGCCGTCGCACGAGACGCCAGCCTTGCTGGACCTGTTGGATGGCCATGGCGCCAAGGCCACCTTTTTCCTGGTGGCCGACCGCGCCGCGGCACGGCCTGAACTTGCGCGCGAGATCGTGCGGCGCGGCCACGGCATCGGTAACCACAGTCGCTCCCACCCGCAGGCATGGTTCTGGGCGCTGGGACCGCGCCGCATGGCCGCGGAGATAGACCAGGCCCAAGCGACCTTGCACGACATCACCGGACAGGCGCCGCGCTGGTTCCGTGCGGTGGTCGGCATGGCCAATCCGTTCGTGTCGGCGCCGTTGAAGAAGAATGGGTTGGCGCGTGTGGCGTGGAGCGCGCGAGGATTCGACGGCGTCATGGGCCAACCCGACAAGATCGTCGCGCGCATCGTCGGCGATCTACAGCCGGGCGCGATCGTATTGCTGCATGAAGGCGCCGCGCACGGCCACAACCTGGCGATCATCGAAGGCGTGCTGGAGGCGATGCGCGAACGCGGCTACACCGCAATCCTGCCCGAGAATTTGTAGGTCGGGGCTACGTCCCCGACACCGGCAATCCGTCGGGGGCGTAGCCCCGACCTACGGCCACGATCAGCCAGTTGTTGAAGGGCGTGTTGCCGTACAACGGAGAGAAGGTGGTCGACAATCCGGCCGCATCCAGTTGCGCGCGCAGCTTATCGGCATCCGGATAGCACTTCGGCCGGAACTGCATCCAACCGATCAGATTGGCCAAGCGGTCGGTCAAGCGGCTGGTGCGGCCGCGATGGCTGTCGTCGCCCAGTGCGGTGCGGATCACCAGGCGTGCGCCGGGCGTGAGCATGGCGATGGCATCGGCGATCAGCGTGGCCTGTTCGTCGGCGCTGAGGTATTGCAGCACGTCCAGGATCGCGACGCTGCCCGCGTGCGCGGGCGGGCCCAGCGCAAGATCGACCACGTCGAAGGCCACCTCCCGCAATCCATTCCTCTGCGCGACCCTGGCGGCACGGGCGATCTTGGCCGCATCGTTGTCCACGCCGCGATAGGCCATGGACTGGCCGTCAAGACGCAGCGCATGCGCCAGCAGTCCCAGACCGCAGCCCAGATCCAGCACCGGCGCATCGCTGCCCTGCAGCGCCTGCAGCACACCCGGGTACAGCGGGTCGCTGCTGAGCTTGGCGCGCGTGTAGTAGTAATCCCAGCGATTTCCCAGCGGATGCCGCGGCAGGAAGGCGCGCGCGATTCGCGTGGCGGCGGCGCGATCGAAGGGCCGCGTGGAAGCGTTCAAGGCGTGGCCAGCAATTGGCGGGCGACGGGCAGGGCCAGACGCGTCCATTGCGCGTACATCGTCGACGAAGGATGAAGGCCGTCGTCGGCCAGCATTGCCGCTTCGGCGCCACGCTCGCGGCTTGCGGCGGTGATGTCGACGAAGGCGATGCCGCGTTCTCGGCACACCTCGCGCGCGGCAAAGTTGAAGGCGTCTATCTCCGCGCCGATGAGCGTTGCGCCCCGGGCATTGCCGACCGCGAACGGGGTGATTCCCCAATCGGGAATCGAGAGTACCAGCACCCGCTCGCGCCGCCATTGCGCAAAACCTGTCGCACGCTCCAGCAAGCCGGTGAATTGCGCGCGGTACTCGTCCACGGTGCGCCCACGGTACTGGTTGTTGACGCCTATCAGCAGGCTGACCAGGTCGTATTCGGCCAACGGGTGCACCGCATCGATCGCCGCATCCAGTTCGTCGGTGGTCCAGCCGGTCTGCGCGATGATGCGCGGGTCGGCCATCGGCAGGCCGTCGGCGCGCAACGCGTGCGCCAGTTGCACGGGCCAGCGGCCGGATTCCGGCACGCCTTCGCCGATGGTGTAGGAATCGCCGAGCGCGAGGTAGCGCAGCTCGGTGGCGGCGGCTTCGGTCTTGGCGCGGAAAAACTCAGCCATTGTCATCGTCATCCCAGCGAAGGCTGGGATCCATTTTGACTTTGTTTTTGGCGGCCATGCGGACAAGCAACGGCAAAATCAAAATGGATCCCAGCTTTCGCTGGGATGACGACGGAGGAATCACGCCGCTGCAGGCCGCGACTTCACCTTGCTCGCCGTAATCGGCACCACCTTGTTGACCGCTTCCGCACGCCGCGCCAGCACCCGGTCGATGCGCGCGAACACTTCGCGCATCGTCTCGGCTTCCGGCAACAGGGTCACGCGGAAATGGTTGCGGTAGGGCACGTTGAAGCTGGAACCCGGCACCACCAGCACGCCTTCGGTTTCCATCAGCTCCAGGGCGAAATCATGGTCGTCGAAACCCTTGGCCGCGGCGCCGACCACGGCCGGAAACGCGTACAGCGCGCCGGCGGGCGCGACCAGTTCCAGATGCTCGCTGGCCGCGCAGGCTTCGATCACGGCGCGGCGCGTTTCGTACAGGCGTCCGCCCGGTGCGCACAGCGCGGAAATCGTATCGGGGCCGCTGACCGCCGCTTCCACCGCGTATTGCCCCGGCACGTTGGCGCACAGACGCAGCGCGCCCAGCAGGTCCATGGCGTGATGGAAGTTGCCGACCGCTTCGCCGTCGCCCGACAGCACCGCCCAGCCCACGCGCCAGCCGCAGGCGCGGTGCACCTTGCTCAGGCCGCTGAACGTCAGGCAGGGCACGTCGCCGGCCAGCGGCGCGACCGCTTGGAACTTGGCCCCGTCGTACAGCACCTGATCGTAGATCTCATCGACCAGCAACAGCAGCTTGTGCTTGGCCGCCACGGCGACGATGCGTTCCAGCAGCTCGCGCGGATAAGTCGCGCCGGTGGGATTGTTGGGGTTGATCAGCACGATGGCGCGGGTGCGCGAGGACACCAGCGTCTCGATCTCCACCGGGTCGGGCAGGAAGTCGTTCTCCGGGTCGCAGCGGTAATACACCGGGCGGCCGTCGTTGAGGATGGTGGCGGCCGACCACAACGGATAGTCGGGCGAAGGCACCAGCACTTCATCGCCCGGGTTGAGCAGCGCGCGCAACGACAGGTCGATCAGTTCGCTGACGCCGTTGCCCATGAACACGCGGTCCGGATGCGCGTTGGGCGTGCCGCGGCGCAGATAGGCAGCAGCGACGGCTTCGCGCGCGGCCGGCAGGCCCTGCTGGTGGGTGTAGGGATCGGTGTGGTCGATGTCGCCGGTGATCGCGTGCTGCAGATGCTCGGGCGCGCGGAAACCGAAAGCGCCGGGATTGCCGATGTTCAACTTGATCAGCTTGCGGCCCTGGGCTTCCAGGTCGCGGGCTCGCCGGGCCAGTTCGCCGCGAATCTCGTAGCGGACTTCGGACAGTCGCTCGCGGGTCGCGAGAGGTTTGATCGGCGGAGTGGACATCGGGACGGTCTGGCGGCGGGAAGTACCGAATCTTAGCGGAATTGCCGCAAATCGCGGTGAACCAGGCCAAATGTGGGAGCGCCGTCCCGGCGCGAGCTTTTCCTGAGGCCTGCCACGACCTCCGAGCGAAGAGCTCGCGCCGGGACGGCGCTCCCACGCGGGGCAGGCCTACAATGGCGCCCATGCCTGAAAACTTCCCGGATTTCACTGCCCTGCGCCTGATCGGCTGGCCCTATGCCGGTCCGCCTGAGGATCCGGTCTGGGCCCGGGCCTTCGCGGCCCATCCGCGGGCCAAACCGGCGCGGGTCAGCGAGCAGCACCGGTCGGGGTATGTGGTGGCGGACGGGCCGGAAGCGGCGCTCAGGGCCGAATCGCTGCCCGAATGGCAGAAGCCACGGTTCCCTTCCCATGAGCGCGCCGCGGTCGGCGACTGGGTGCTGATGGAAGGCAAGAAGATCGTGGCCCTGCTGCCCCGGCATACCTCGATCAAGCGCGGCGCTGCCGGCGAGCATTACCACCAGCAGGTCATCGCGGCCAATGTGGACACCGTTTTCATCGTTTGTGGACTGGACGACGATTTCAATCCGCGCCGCATCGAACGCTACCTGATGCTGGTCGGCGGAGGGGGGGCCGAGCCGGTGGTGGTGCTGACCAAGGCCGACCAGACCGACTATGCGCCGGACGCGGTCGAGACCCTGGCCGAACTGGCGGCGCAGGACATCACCGTGTGCGCGGTCAACGCCAAGGACCCGGCCAGCGTGGCCTCGCTGCATGGGTGGTTGGGCGCGGGCAAGACGGCGGTGCTGGTGGGTTCGTCGGGCGCGGGCAAGTCGACGTTGACCAACACGTTGCTGGGCATCGACAAGATGAAAACGGCGGCGGTGCGCGAGAACGATTCGCGCGGCCGCCACACCACCACCCACCGCGCGCTGATTCCGTTGCCGTCCGGCGCCTGCCTGATCGACACGCCGGGCATGCGCGAGCTCAAGCCCACCGGCGAGGAGGAATTGTCGGAAAGCGGTTTCGCCGATATCGAGGCGCTGGCCGAGCAGTGCAAGTTCCGCGATTGTTCGCACCAGACCGAGCCGGGATGCGCGGTGCGGGCGGCGATCGAGCGGGGCGATATCGATGAGGAACGTTTCATCAATTACCTGAAGCTGCGTGACGAGGTCGCTGCCGCGGCCGACAAGCTGGCGGCGCGGTTGGCGCAGAAGGCGGAGGCCAAGGTGCAGGGCAAGGCATTGCATAAGCGGTTGGTTGACAAGTACGGGAATCGCTAGAAGCATCGATAAGGCGCGCATCATTGAGAAGGCGCAGATCTTTCAGGAAGAACCCTTCCCCCGCTTGCGGGGGAAGGTGCCGAAGGCGGATGGGGGCGCTCTTGGCGCGGATCCCACTGATCAGAGCAAAAGCGTTTCGCGCGTTGCGCGAGTCACTTTTCTTTGAACGGCAAAGAAAAGTAACCAAAAGAAAGCCGCCCTAACGTCGCGCCCAGCGATGAAGCCGCTGGGTCCGCAAGCGCGGCAGGAATTTTTGGAAGCAGCATCCTGCTGCTCCAAAAACGGCGCACATCCGTGTGCGCCGCCCCTGCGGGGTTTGCCTGCCCCGCTTGCCGCGACTCACGGGGCTTTTCTGGCAACAGCAACAGCAAGATCAGAAGCAAGGCAGCTGACATGACCAACCTGACCCCCGACATCACCCACCACGCCGCGCTCGATGCGCGCATGGTCAAGGCGGTGCGTGGGATCAGGCTGTTGAGTCTGGCGAGTTGGCCGGCGGCGGCGCAGGCGCCTTTCCTGGAAGGCTATGCGCGCGGGCGGCCGGTGCTGCCGCAAATCGACTATCCGAAGCTGGATTTCGCCGAAGCGCGGCGCGAACTCGATCAGATCGCCGTTGCCGCCGATGCTTCGCATCCGCTGGGCGTCTATCTGCGCGAATCGGTGCGGAGCTGGGATATCGCCGCGCAGCTGCTGGAATCGCTGGGGGCGCCTGCGGTCACCGCGCATTCCATCGCGCTGTTCGGACAGCCCAACGAGACCTTGCCCGGCAACGGGCCCACCGCGCGCGAGGCGGCGCGGCATTTCATCGACATCGCCAACGACCTGGATCACGAATTGCTGGCGCCGGAAGAGCAGATTCCGGTATCCGCCACCGCATTGCAGTTGCAATTGCAGGGCGATCTGGACGATTTCTTCGGCAGCCGCGTGATCGCCGTGGAACTGGATCCGGAGCTGATCGCCAAGGCCGCCGCCGGCGCCACCCGCATCCGTTTGCGCCAAGGGGCCGCGTTCAGCGACTACGATCGCCGCCAGTTGCTGCAGCACGAAGCGCTGGTGCATTCGCTGACGGCCTTGAACGGGCGCGAACAGGTTCATCTGCCCAGCCTGGCGCTATCCTCGCCGCGCGTCACCGCCACCCAGGAAGGCCTGGCCACCTTCGCCGAACAGATCACCGGCAGCATCGACATCGAACGCATGAAGCGCATCAGCCTGCGCATCGAAGCGGTGGCGATGGCGCTGGACGGCGCCGATTTCATCCAGGTGTTCCGCTATTTCATCGACGCGGGTCAGAATCCCGCCGAAAGCTTTTCCTCGGCGCAGCGCGTGTTCCGCGGCGTGCCCACCGGCGGCGGCGCGGCGTTCACCAAGGACACGGTGTACCTGCGCGGCCTGGTGGGCGTGCACACTTTTTTCCGCCGTTCCTTGCAGCAGGACCGGCTGCGCCTGTGCCGCCGCCTGTTCGCCGGCAAGATGACCCTCGACGATGTGAAGGCCTTCGAGCCATTGTTCGAAAGCGGCATGCTGGCGCCGCCGCGCTGGCTGCCGCATTGGGTCAGCCGCGCCAACGGACTGGCGGGCGTACTGGCGTTCTCGCTGTTCGCCAATCGCATCCGCCTGGATCAGATATCGGAAACGGAGTAAGGGACTGAGAAGCTGTTCACGATCCCTTGGAATAGCCCCTAGCACCAAAAAAGCGCGCCTGGGTTGCAGGCCGTGGGAGGTGTAGGGGGACGTAGGAGGCGTAGGAGCGACGTAAGTCGCGAAGGGTTGCGCTGAATATTCGCGACTTACGTCGCTCCTACGCCTCCTACGCTCCTACGACTGGACAAGTTCCGAGTGTTCGGCTGTTCGTTTCTTCGGTCAAAAATCGATTTGCACGCGGCCCACTAGGGCGCGGGTGCGGTCGAGAGTGAGGTCCCGCAGGCGGTCGCGGTTGCGGCTGTCTATCCAGTTCAGCATCAGCCGCAGGTGCGGTCGCGGGTACCAGTTCACGCCGGCGGTCAGCGAACTCACCTGCACGTCGCGCAGCAGCGGTTCGCCGTCGGGCCGCTGACGGCCGGAAAGAGTGTCGTAGCGCAGCGCCAGTTCCCAGGCGCCGGCGCGGCCCTGCGGATTGATGCGGCCGAAGCGGCCGGCCTTGGCGTCGTAGGGGCGTACTTCGCCGGTCAGCATCCAGGCGACCTGCGCATAACCGGTGGAAAGCCGCGCTTCCTGTTCGCCATCGTCGAAACGCGCGCCGCCGGCTTCGCCCTGGAACGTCCAGGGGCCCTTCACTGCGGCCAGTTCAAGCGAATATTTGTCCACCCGCGTATCGCGGCCCTGGCTGAAATCGGCCAGCGTCACCCGGCTGTTGTCGGAAAAAATCCCGGCCGGTCGCGGGCGGATGCGCAGCGCGGAAGCGCCGTCGGCGCCAGGATGGTCGTAGTCCTCATGCGCCAGCGACAGGCCCAGGTGCAGCACTTTTCCCTCCTCCCGCCATGGCGCGTAAGTACCGCGTGCGGCGACGGCCAGGCCTTCGGTCTGCCAGACGTCGATGCTTTCCAGGCTGTAGATGCTGCCGCCCACGGTGTAGCCGTCGCGCGCCGTCAGCCAGGCCGCGCCCAGCCGGTAGGTAGGAGCCAGGGTCTGGCCCAGATAGCTGCGCTCGATGAAGGTCATGTGGTTGGAGCTGATGCGGTCGTCCAGGCTGAAGTACTGCTTGAACTGGCCGACGGTCAGGGTGCCGGGCGCGAATTTCCTGCTGACGTACACGTCCTTGGCCAGTACTTCGTCGCCGGAGAAATCCGCTTCCAGTTTGTAGTTCAGTCCGTAGAACTTTCCGGACAGGTCCAGCCAGAGCGCACGCAGATCCGAATCGTTGGCGTTGGGCGCGCCGCGGGTATCGTTGTCGAAGTCGGCGGTGTCCCAGTGCAGGCGGCCGCCGAGCTTGCCGGTGACGTTGTCTTCCGTCTCCGCGTCGGCGGCTTGTGCGTTGGTGGCGCAGGCGAGCAGCAGCAAGGAGACCGGGAGCAGGTGAGTGCGTGGCGATGTCATCGGGAACTATCCGGCGGTGTTGGATGGTCCGCACGATGGCAGCGGCAGCGCCCTGCACCAATAACGCATTGGTATTAGGGTTTTCCTTCTCCCGCCGGGAGAAGGTGGCGCGTAGCGACGGATGAGGGAATGACAATGACTTGCCATCCAGCTTTCATTACAAACTGACAATCCATTCCCTCATCCGCCCTTCGGGCACCTTCTCCCGACGGGAGAAGGGAAGCAGCCTCTTGGCTCCGTCGTTCATGCGAGACTTACCCCATGACCGCCAACAAGATCCTGGTAGCCGACGACCACCCGCTGTTCCGCGCGGCGGTGCTGCATGCGTTGCAGGGGGCGGTGGAGGGTCTTTCGACAGTGGAGGCTTCCAGCGCCTCCACCCTGACCGCGCTGCTGGCCGAGCATCCCGATCTGCAGCTGGTGCTGCTGGACCTGACCATGCCCGGCGCGCGCGGATTCTCCTCGCTGGTCTATCTGCGCGGCGAGCGGCCGGAGCTTCCGGTAATCGTGATTTCATCCAACGACCATCCGCCGGTGATCCGCCGCGCGCAGCAGTTCGGCGCCGCCGGTTTCATTCCCAAATCCTCGCCGGTGGAAACCATCCGCACCGCGGTGCGCACGGTGCTCGAAGGCGGCACCTGGTTTCCGCCGATCACCGCGGAAAGATCGGAGTCCGATGCGCGCCTGGCGGCCAGGCTGGCGCAGCTGACGCCGCAACAGTTCCGCGTGCTGCTGTGCATCGCCGACGGCTTGTTGAACAAGCAGATCGCCTACGACCTGGGCCTGGCGGAAAACACGGTGAAAGTGCACGTGACCGCGATCCTCAAGAAGCTGGAATGCAACAGCCGCACGCAGGCGGCGGTGCTGGTGAAGGCGCTGGAACAGGAAGGCGGGATCGATCCGTGATCTTCGCGTAGGTCGGCCCCGTATCGAGTACGGGGCAGGCTCTACGTGGCCGACGCACGGGGTATCTGTGTAGACCGCATCGTCGGGGGCGTAGCCCCGACCTACGAGGCCCACGCGTGGGAATCGTGCATGGCGTGGTGTCGGGGGCGTAGCCCCGACCTACTGGCGCAACAGCATCTGCGTGATCAGCGCGCGCAGCGCCGCCGGACGGACCGGCTTGGGCAGATAGCCCCAGTCGTGTTGTCGTGCGATGGCGCGCACGGTGTCGTCCTGTTCGGCGGTCACCAGGATCACGATGGGTTCGCTACCCCAGCGTTCCACCAATTGCGGATACAGCTCCGGGCCGGTGGTGTCGCCCAGGCGCATGTCCAGCAACAACAGGCGCGGCGCCGCGCCGGGTCGCGCGGCGGCCAATGCCTCGCCTGCGCCTGCGGCGAGTTCCACTTGGCAGGACCAGCGTTGCAGCAGAGCGCGGCTCGCTTCGCAGACGCGCGGGTCGTCGTCGACGCACCAGACCGTGCAATCGCGCAGGTCCTGGTCGTCGTCGGCCGCAGCCGCCCCGGCGACCGGTGCGGCGACGGCGCCGCTGTCTCCCAGCGGCACCAGAACGCTGAAGACGCTTCCGCGGCCGACGGTCGAACGCAGGCCCACGCGATGCCCCAGCAGGCGCGCGATGCGCTCCACGATGGCCAACCCCAGGCCGGCGCCGCGGTCGTCGGCCGTGCCGTCGTCCAGGCGCCGGAATTCCTCGAAGATTTCCTGCTGGCGCGCTTCGGGAATGCCGGGGCCGGTATCGTGCACTTCGATGCGCAAACCGCCCTCCACTCGCCGGCAACCCAGCAGAATGCGGCCCTTCGGCGTGTAGCGCAGCGCGTTGGACAGGAAGTTCTGCAGGATGCGCCGCAGCAGCGCTTCGTCGCTGCGCACCACGGCCTGCGTGCGTACCCAATCCAGGCGCAATCCGCGAGCGCGGGCCAGCATGCCGAACTCGCGCGCCAGCGTTTCCAGCAGCGGCGCCAGCGGGAAATCCCGCACGCGGGTTTCCAGCGCACCCGATTCCAGCCGGGAAATATCCAGCAGGCTGTTGAGGATGGCGTCCTGTGCGGCCAGCGCGTCCTCCACGTTGTCGGCCAGCTGTTGCGTCTGCGGCTCCTGCAGCTTGTCGCGCATCGCCGAAACGAACATGCGCGCGGCGTTCAGCGGCTGCAGCAGGTCGTGCACGGCGGCGGCGACGAAGCGGGTCTTGGAACGGTTGGCGTTCTCTGCTTCGCTTTTGGCCACGGCCAGGTCGCGGGTGCGTTCGCCGATGCGGTGCTCCAGCGCGTCGGCCAGCGAACGCAGATCGCGCGCGGCCTGCTTGTAGGCGGTGATGTCGGCATAGCTGGTGACGAAGCCGCCGTCGGGCAAAGGATTGCCGCGTATTTCGATCACCGTGCCGTCGCTGCGTTCGCGTTCGTGCATGTGCGGCTTGCCGGAACGCAGATGCTCCAGCCGGCGCGCGATGGCTTCTTCGATCGGCCCCGGTCCCAGCAGGCCGCGGCGCGCGTTGTAACGGAACACTTCCTCGATCGGCAGTCCGACATGGATGAAGCCGGCGGGGAATTTGAACAGTTCGATGTAGCGGCGGTTCCAGGCCACCAGCCGCAGGTCGGCGTCGATCACGCAAACGCCCTGCGGCAGGTGCTGCAGGCTGGGGCTTTCGCCGTAGTCGGCGCCGCCGGCGGCCTGCACCAGGCCGTCCTGGGCGGTGCGCAATTCGATGGCGTGCTGTTCGACCAGCTGCTGCAGTTCCACCCGGCTGCGCTCGCGCAGGCGCGCCAGGCGCCGGCGCTGATGGACGGATAGCAACAGGAACGCGACCGCCAGCAGGCCGCCCGCCACCGCAATGGCGACCGTGCGCGCGGCGGCCGCCGAAGATCGGGTGCTGTGCAGCAGATGCAGCGTCCAGCC
The DNA here is from genome assembly GCF_010093305.1 of Pseudoxanthomonas sacheonensis. Classification (GTDB taxonomy): domain Bacteria; phylum Pseudomonadota; class Gammaproteobacteria; order Xanthomonadales; family Xanthomonadaceae; genus Pseudoxanthomonas_A; species Pseudoxanthomonas_A sacheonensis. The sequence continues at coordinate 64,428 of NZ_PDWS01000013.1, forward strand.
TTGTTCCGGCAGCGTCTGCGAGAGCCAGATGTGTTCGCCCTGGCCGGGCAGGCGCACGCGGCGCACGCCGGGCGCGAACGCCTGCAGCTCGCGGTACTGCAGCAGGCGCTGCGGCACTTCGCCGTACTGGCGGGTGCGCGCCAGTTCGCTGCGTTCGTTCTCGCGCAGGGGGCGCAGGTCCAGGTAACGCCAGCGGTCGCGTCCGGACAGGAAGATCACTCCGTGCGCATCGCTGACGAAAACCGGATCGGGCAGGGTGCGCCAGGCCGCTTCCAGTTCGTTGAACACCAGCTTCACCACCAGCACGCCCAAGGCCCGGCCCTGCGCATCGCGCACCGCTTGCGAAAGGAAGTAGCCCGGTACGCCCGTGGTGTAGCCCAGCGCGTAGAAATCGCCGGTGCCGTGGGTCATGGCCTGCTGGAAATACGGACGGAAGCCGTAATCGGTACCGACATTGCTGTTGGGCGTGCGCCAGTTGCTGGCGGCTATCGCCTTGCCGTTGCGGTCCAGCAGGGTCAGGGTGGAAGTGGTGGCGACACCGTTGACCTGCTCCAGCTTGCGGTTGAGCCGTTCGACGACGGCGGCGTCGCTGGTGTCGCCGGCCAGCGCATCGCGCACTTCAGGGTCCAGCGCCAGCACCGCCGGCAGCATGCGGTAGCGTTCGACGATGGCGTCCAGGGTGTCGCGGTGAAGCCGCAGTTGTTCGCGGGCCTGTTCGGCGCTGACGCGCAGGCTGCGCTGTTCGGCCTGCCATGCCGCCAGCGCGCTCAGCAGTCCGATGGCCAGGGCGATGGCCAGCCCGACCAACAGCAGGCGCAAACGGGGGCGGACGGAAGGAACCATGGCGGGCATCTTCACGCGGGGCGCGGCTTTTCTCCAGCGCGGGACAGCCATTCTGCGGACTTGCGTTTTTACGGGTAGGTCGGGGCTACGCCCCCGACACACGGAAACCCTGTCTCCCTGCGCGTCGGGGGCGTAGCCCCGACCTACCTTTGCGGGCTAGTACCAATGCGTTATTGGTGCGGCGCCCGGACGCTGCCATTGTCGGCACCGTCATCGCCATCGGAGCGTTCCGCCATGCCTGCCAAATCCTCGCGGCTGTATCTGTGGGTCCTCTGCGCCATCGTGATCGGCGGCTTGATCGGCCACTTCGCGCCGGAGACCGGCGTTGCGCTCAAACCGCTGGGCGACGGTTTCATCTCGCTGATCAAGATGCTGATCGGGCCGATCATCTTCCTGACCGTGGTCATCGGCATCGCCGGCGTGGCCGACGTGAAGAAGGTGGGCCGCGTAGGCGCCAAGGCGATCCTCTATTTCGAAGTGGTCTCCACCTTCGCCCTGGCCATCGGCCTGCTGGTGGTCAATCTGTGGAAGCCGGGCGCCGGCTTCAACGTGGATCCGGCCACCCTGGACGCCGAGGCGGTGGCCAAGTACGCCGAAAAGGCGCACGAGCAGAGCACCGTCGACTTCCTGCTGCACATCATCCCCAAGACTTTCACTGAAGCCTTCACCGGCAACGGCGACCTGCTGCAGGTGCTGCTGCTGGCCTGCCTGTTCGGCTTCGCGCTGATGGCGGTGGGCGAGAAGGCCAAGCCGGTGCTGGGCATGTTCGATTCCCTCTCGCAGGTGTTCTTCCGCATGATGGGCATGATCATGCGGCTGGCGCCGATCGGCGCCGGCGCCGCCATGGCCTTCACCATCGGCAAGTACGGCGTGGATGCGCTGGGTCCGCTGATGAAGCTGATGGGCGGCTTCTACGCCACCTGCGCCATCTTCGTGCTGCTGGTGCTGGGCACGGTGGCGCGCCTCACCGGTTTCTCCATCCTCAAGTTCCTGCGCTACATCCGCGGCGAACTGCTGCTGGTGCTGGGCACGTCCTCGTCCGAATCGGCGCTGGTTCCGCTGATGCAGAAGCTCGAAAAGCTGGGCTGCCCGAAATCGGTGGTCGGTCTGGTGGTGCCCAGCGGCTATTCGTTCAACCTGGACGGCACCAACATCTATCTGACCATGGCCGCGCTGTTCATCGCCCAGGCCATGAACATCGACCTGAGCCTGCCGCAACAGTTGACCCTGCTGCTGGTCGCCATGCTGACCTCCAAGGGCGCTTCGGGCGTGACCGGCGCCGGCTTCATCACCCTGGCGGCCACCCTGGCGGTAGTGCCGTCGGTGCCGGTGGCCGGACTTGCGTTGATCCTGGGCATCGACCGCTTCATGAGCGAGGCGCGCGCCATCACCAACATCATCGGCAATGGCGTGGCCACGCTGGTGGTTTCCCGGTGGGAAGGCGAACTGGACGTGGCGCGGCTGCGTGCCGAGCTGGACGCCGGCCCGGGCGGACTGATCGAAGCGCCGGAAGCGCTGGCGCATGGACCTTTTGCCGGTCCCGGCCAGGCCGTGCTGGGCGACGCGGACTGAACCTGCGGCAATGCGGCTACGGCCGCATTGCGCGTGATCCCGTAGAATCCTGGTCCAGCCCACGGATGATGTGTCGATGTCGAACGAAGAACTGAAGCAGGCCGCCCTCGAGTACCACCGCTTATCGCCGCCGGGCAAGATCAAGATCTCGCCGACCAAGCCGATGGTGACCCAGCGCGACCTGGCGCTGGCGTATTCGCCGGGCGTGGCCTACGCCTGCGAGGCGATCGTCGAAGACCCCAACATGGCCAGCGAGATGACCGCGCGCGGCAATCTGGTCGCCGTGGTCACCAACGGCACCGCGGTGCTGGGCTTGGGCAACATCGGCCCGCTGGCCGGTAAACCAGTGATGGAAGGCAAGGGCGTGCTGTTCCAGAAGTTCGCCGGCATCGATGTGTTCGACATCGAGATCGACGAAAACGACCCGGACAAGCTGGTCGACATCATCGCTTCGCTGGAACCGACCTTCGGCGGCATCAACCTGGAAGACATCAAGGCGCCGGAATGCTTCATCGTCGAGCGCAAGCTGCGCGAGCGGATGAAGATCCCGGTCTTCCACGACGACCAGCACGGCACCGCGATCATCGTGGGCGCTGCGATCTACAACGCGCTGGAAGTGGTGGGCAAGGATATCGGCCAGGTGAAACTGGCCACCAGCGGCGCCGGCGCGGCGGGCATCGCCTGCCTGGACATGCTGGTGGCGCTGGGCCTGAAGCCGGAGAACATCCTGGCCGTGGACCGCGACGGCGTGCTCTACACCGGCCGTCCGCACCTGGACCCGGACAAGTCCCGCTACGCGCGCGACACCGACAAGCGCACCCTGGCCGACATCGTCGAAGGCGCTGACATCTTCCTGGGCCTGTCCGCCGCCGGCGTGCTGAAGCCGGAGATGGTGGCGACCATGGCCGACCGGCCGATCATCCTGGCCCTGGCCAATCCCAATCCGGAGATCCTGCCGGAACACGCCAAGGCCGTGCGCCCGGATTGCATCATCGCCACCGGCCGCAGCGACTACCCGAACCAGGTCAACAACGCGCTGTGCTTCCCCTACATCTTCCGCGGTGCGCTGGATGTGGGCGCCACCGTCATCAACGAGGCGATGAAGACCGCCTGCGTGAAGGCCATCGCCGCGCTCGCAAGGCGCGAGGCTTCGGACCTGGGCGCCGCTTACGGCGACGAGATTCCCTGCTTCGGTCCCGAGTACCTGATCCCGCGTCCGTTCGACCCGCGCCTGCTGGTGGAACTGGCCGGCGCGGTGGCGCAGGCGGCGATGGATTCGGGCGTGGCCCTGCGTCCGATCGCCGACATGGCCGCCTACCGCGAAAAACTGGGCCAGTTCGTCTACCGCACCAGCCTGATGATGAAGCCGGTCTACGACCGCGCCCGCGCCGACGTCAAGCGCGTGGTGTATGCCGAAGGCGAAGAGGAAGTGGTGCTGCGCGCGGTGCAGACGGTGATCGACGAAGGCCTGGCCTTTCCGATCCTGATCGGCCGCCCGGACGTGATCCAGACCCGCATCGACCGCCTGGGCCTGCGCATGCGCGAGGGCGTGGATTTCGAGCTCACCAACCAGGACGACGATCCGCGCTTCAACGACTATTGGCAGTACTACCACGCGTTGACCGAACGCCGCGGCGTCACTCCGGCCGCGGCCAAGAACCTGATGCGCTCGCGCCCGACCCTGATCGCGGCGGTGATGGTGGCGCGCGGCGAGGCCGACGCGCTGGTCAGCGGCATGGTGGGGCGCTTCCACAAGAAGCTGGGCTATGTGCGCAGCGTGATTCCGCTGGATCCGGGCGTGCAGTCGACCTCGGCCATGACCGGGGTGATCAACAACCAGGGCGCGTATTTCTTCCTGGACACCCATGTGCAGGACGACCCGACCGCCGAGCAGATCGCCGAGGCCACCCTGCAGGCGACCTATCGTTTGAAGCTGTTCGGCATCGAACCGAAGGTGGCGCTGCTGTCGCACTCCAACTTCGGCAGCCACGACACCCCCGGCGCGCAGAAGATGCGCAAAGTGCGCGAACTGCTGCGCGAGCGCATGCCCAAGCTGGAGATGGACGGCGAGATGCAGGGCGACACCGCCTGGGACGAAGTGCTGCGCAAGCGCATGATGCCCAACACCACGCTGAGCGGACGCGCCAATCTGTTCGTGCTGCCGAATATCGACGCGGCCAACATCACCTACAACATGGTGCGGGTGATGACCGACGGCGTGGCCATCGGCCCGATCCTGATGGGCATCTCCAAGCCGGTGCATATCCTCACCAGCTCGGCAACGCCGCGGCGGGTGGTGAACATGACTGCGATTGCGGCGGTGGATGCGCAGATAAGGGCGCAGCAGAAGTGATTTTCCCTTCTCCCATCGGGAGAAGGTGCCCGTAGAGCCTGCCCCGTACTTGATACGGGGGCGGATGAGGGTACGGCGAAGTCATGATGGTTCAACCATCCAGGTTTCGCCGCACCCTCACCCCAACCCCTCTCCCGATGGGAGAGGGGCTCACAACTCAAGCCTCATCCTCCCCATGCAGCATCTCCCGCTGCAGCTTGTCGATATAGGCATCGGCCTCGGCGGTGCTGGCGAAGATATCGCCCAGCGGCACCGCCTGCACCATGTCCAGCACCTTGCGGATCTGCGCCTGCGGATTGACCGCCAGCACCTTGCCGCCGGGGGCCAGGGTCTTGCGCGCCTGCAGGATGGAGCGGATGCCAGCGCTGCTGATGTAGTCCAGGTGCGACAGGTCCATCACCAGCACCATCGTGGGCTTGGCGGCAGCCAGCAGCGGCTCCAGCGCATCGTCCAGCTGTTCGTAGGTATTGGTGTCCAGGCGCCCGCTCAACACCAGGTATTGATTACCGTTGACCGGCGGATAGATCGCGATATCCAGGCTCACTGCGGACATCCCCTGCAGGCATAATCGTGGGAGCGGCGTCCCGCCGCGAGCTTTTCGCTTTCCCGGTTGATTGAAAAGCTCGCGGCGGGACGCCGCTCCCACAGATGCTGCTTCCACGGTGGAGTCGGGGTGGGCATCAGTCTTCCTCGTCGCCTTGCAGCACTTTGTGCTGCATCGCATCCAGGTACGCGTCGACTTCGGCGGTGGACGAGAAAATCTCGTTCAACGGCACCGCCTTGACCACATCGAATACTTTCTGGATCTGCGCCTGTGGATTGACCACCAGCACCTTGCCGCCATGCCCGCCCAACGCTTTGCGCGCCTTGAAGATGGAACGGATACCGGCACTGCTGATGTATTCCAGCCCGGCTAGATCCAGCACCAGCGATTGCAGGTTGCCGGTCAGCAATGGCGCCAGCTTTTCGTCCAGGCCTTCATACGTATTGGTGTCCAGGCGCCCGGCCAGGATCACGCGCTGGCTGCCCCTGGTGGCGGGAAGGATCTGGATGTCCAGGCTCATGAGGATGTCTCCGTGGCGGGAATGCGCAGGCTGACGCGCAGCAGATTGGCGTCGTCGACGCGGCGGTAGTGGGTCTCCTCGGCGATCTGCCGGATCAGGTACAGGCCCAGCCCGCCGATGGGGCGGTCCATGATGTCGGCCTCCAGGTCGGGAGGCGCGGTGGACAGCGGGTCGAAGGGCGCGCCTTCGTCGCGGAACTCCAACGTCAGCAGGTCGCCGGCGATGGCGATGTTGACCGACAGCTCGTACTGGCCGACGCCCTTGCCCTCGATGCTGCCGCCGTCGGCGCCGCCGTAGGCGATCGCATTGCTGGCCAGCTCTTCCACGATCAGGCGTACGTCGCCGCGCACGCCCGCATCGATGCCGTGCCGCTTCAGCACCGCTTCCAGCGAGGTGTTGAGGTCCTCCACGCGGGCGTGCTCACCCGGGACGATCAGACGTATCAGCATGCGCGCTCTCCTCGATGGTTGCGGACTGCGGGTTTTCCTGCGTCGTTTCCAGCACTTGGCCCAAGCGTATCGCCAGCACGGTGATGTCGTCCGATTGCGGCGCGGCGCCGGCGAAGCGGTGCACTTCGGCGATCAGGCGCCGGCAGTTGTCCTGCGCACTGTAACCGGCACGCAGCGCGGCCAGCAGGCGTTCGCTGCCATAGGCCTGGTTGTCCGCATCGAAGGCCTCGGTGACGCCGTCGGTGTAGGCGATCAGGCTGGCGTCGGGTTCGAGTCTTCCATGCCACAGCGGAAAGCGGCTGCTGACTTCGAAACCCAGCGGCGGTCCGGTTTCGAAGGCGATGGTTTCCACGCGGCCGTCGGCATGCAGCAGCAGCGGCGATTCGTGGCCCGCGCTGGCCAGCGTGCATTGGCCGTCGCGCAGGTCGATGCGGCCGCACAGCACGGTGGCGAACATGCAGGTGTCGTTGCCTTCCACCAGCCGCCGCGACGCTTCGGCAAGCACCTGGTCCGGCGAAGAGGAAGAACGCGCCGCCACTTCCAGCACGGTCATGGTGCGGGCCATGAACAGCGCCGCCGGCACGCCCTTGTCGGAGACATCGCCGATCGCGAACCACAGTTCGCCGTCGTCGCGCTCGATGAAGCTGTAGAAATCCCCGCCCACCGCTTTGGCCGCTTCCAGCACCGCGTAGGCCTCCAGGCGCGCGCGGCCGCGTTCTATCACGCGCGCGGGCGGGAGCATCGCCAACTGGATATCGCGGGCGATGGAAAGTTCGCTCTCCAGTTTCTGCCGCGCCGCGCCCATCTCGCCTATTTCCACTAGCTGTTGCTGGATGGAAGTGCGCGCGTGCTCCAGGGTGCGCGCCATCAGGCCGACTTCATCGTTGCGTCCGGTATGCGGCACCGGCCGGTCGTAATCGCCATGGGCCAGGCGGGTGGTGGAGACGGCCAGGTGCTCCACCGGCCGGCTGATGCGCTTGGCCAGGCGCCGCACCACCAGCATCGAAATCAGCGCCAGCAGCATGCTCACCGCGGCCAGCTGCCATAGCGCCTGGTTCAACCGGGCCACGATCAACTGATAGGACTGCGCCACCAGCAGCGACCAGCCGCTGTCGCCGATCGGTTCGACCACGGTGTAGCGCCGTTCGCCGCTGCGCGTGTCCTGATGGCTGAACTGCGCCGCCCGGTGCAGGCGCACGGCTTCGGCGGCGGCGGCCAGATCGGAGCGGCCACTGCGCTGGATGTATTGGTCCAAGGTCATGCTCAGCGCCACCCCGGGTTCGGGATTGGCGGCCAGGGCACCGGCCGGCGCCACCAGCGACACCCGCCAGCCGGGCAGGTTGGCCAGCGATTCGAAATGGTCGGTCAGCGTGGTCAGCGGAAGGTCCAGGCTGACCATGCCGCGGGCACTGCCGCCGCGGGCGGTCGGACGCAGGGGCAGGTTGTAGGTGACCATCCACACCCCGCCGGCGGTTTCGTTGCGGTACGGCTCCGACCACCAGCCGCTGTGCGCCGCCAGGGTGCGCTGGTACCAGTCCCTGCTGCGGAAGTCGTAACCGTCGGCGAGCAGATCCCGGTCTCTGCCATTGGCCGCGATGTAGCGCGCGTAACCCAGCTCCTGTTGCCCATGCACCGGGTCCAGCACCAGCAGCGCACCGTTGGCGCCGGGGGTGGCCCGGACCATGGCCCGCAGCGTGGCGTTCAGTTCGTCCGGATCCAGAGTGGAAGCGGCCACCAGGTCGGTCAGGCCGGTGGTGGTGATGGCCACCGAACGCATCTGCACGGTCAGCCGCTGCGCCGCTTCCTGCGCACTGGCGAGGGTGTTGCGTTTGGCGTCGTCGAGGATCATGTCGCGGGCCAGCCAGGCCACGGCCACAGTGACCAGCAACAGAAGCACCACGGTGAGCGCCCCGGACCACAGGGCGATATTCGTGCGCAGGCTGCCGCGCCAACGCACAGCGTCGGCAGGCGCCGTACTGCTGCGCTGCTGTGAACCAGCTCCGGACATGCCGGTATCCCGTGGATCCCCAGCCGATCATATGCTCCCGGCCGCTACTAATGTGAGACGGGGTGCGGACGTTTCCGTGGCAGCCCGTGGAACAGGGCGTGCCGTTTCCATACGCGGGCGTAGCGAGGCCGTTTTACGGTGCCTGCGTTACACTCGTGGGCTCACAAAAAAACGATTACGCCATGCCCGGCATGGCCCCCACGGGAGTGGCAATGAACTGGTTGAACGACATGTTGCAAAGCGATCCGGACCCGCAGGAAACCCGCGAGTGGGTCGACTCCATCAAGGCGGTAATCGACGCCGAAGGCCCGCTGCGGGCCCACCAGCTGCTGGAAGGCATGGTGGAACTGACCCGCCGTTCCGGCGCGTTCCTGCCGTTCTCGCCCACCACCGAATACGTCAACACCATTGCCCCGGGCCTGGAAGCCAAGTCCCCCGGCGATGCCGCCATCGAATGGCGCCTGCGCTCGATCATCCGCTGGAACGCCATGGCCACCGTGGTCCGGGCCAACCGCAAGCCGGGCGACCTGGGCGGCCACATCGCCAGCTTCGCCTCCAGCGCCACCCTGTACGACGTGGGCTTCAACCACTTCTGGCGCGCCCCGTCGGAAAGCCACCCCGGCGACCTGCTGTTCGTGCAGGGCCACTCCTCGCCCGGCATCTACGCCCGTTCGTTCCTGGAAGGCCGCATCAGCGAAGCCCAGCTGGACAACTTCCGCATGGAAGTCGACGGCCACGGCATTTCTTCCTATCCGCATCCCTGGCTGATGCCCGATTACTGGCAGACCCCCACCGTGTCGATGGGCCTGGGCCCGCTGGCGGCGATCTACCAGGCGCAGTTCATGAAGTACCTGGAGCACCGCGGCCTGATCGAGAAGTCCGACCGCAAGGTCTGGTGCTTCATGGGCGATGGCGAGTCCGACGAACCCGAAAGCCTGGGCGCCATTGCTCTCGCCGGCCGCGAAGGCCTGGACAACCTGGTCTTCGTGGTCAACTGCAACCTGCAGCGCCTGGACGGCCCGGTGCGCGGCAACGGCAAGATCATCCAGGAGCTGGAAGGTGTGTTCCGCGGCGGCGGCTGGAACGTGATCAAGCTGCTGTGGGGCAGCTACTGGGATCCGCTCCTGGCACGCGACACCGACGGCGTGCTGAAGAAGCTGATGATGGAAACCGTCGACGGCGAGTACCAGAACTGCAAGGCCTTCGGCGGCAAGTACACGCGCGAGAACTTCTTCAACAAGTATCCGGAAACGGCGGCCATGGTCGCCAACCTTTCCGACGACGACATCTGGCGTTTGAACCGCGGCGGCCACGATCCGCACAAGGTCTACGCGGCCTATCACCAGGCGGTCAACACCAAGGGCATGCCCACGGTGATCCTGGCCAAGACGGTGAAGGGCTACGGCATGGGCGCGGCGGGCGAGTCGCTCAACCCCACCCACCAGACCAAGAAGCTGGACGACGAAACGGTCAAGATCTTCCGCGACCGTTTCAACATCCCGGTCACCGACGCGCAGCTGGCCGACGGCAAGATTCCGTTCTACCACCCGGGCGAAGACTCGGTGGAAGTGCAGTATCTGAAGGAGCGGCGTGCCGCTCTGGGCGGCTATCTGCCGCAGCGCCGCCGCAAGGCCAGCGAGTCGTTCGAGACGCCCAAGTTGGAAGTGTTCGACCGTTTGCTGAAGTCTTCCGGCGAGCGCGAAATCTCCACCACCATGGCTTTCGTGCAGACGCTCAACATCGCCCTGCGCGACAAGCAGATCGGTCCGCGCATCGTGCCCATCGTGGCCGATGAAGCGCGCACCTTCGGCATGGAAGGCATGTTCCGGCAGATCGGCATCTATGCGCCGTTCGGGCAGAAGTACAAGCCGGTCGATGCCGACCAGCTGATGTACTACCGCGAGGACCAGAGCGGCCAGGTGCTGCAGCAGGGCATCAGCGAGCCGGGCGCGATCTCTTCGTGGATGGCCGCCGGCACCAGCTATTCGGTCAGCAACGTGCCCATGCTGCCGTTCTACATCTACTACTCCATGTTCGGCTTCCAGCGCGTGGGCGATATCGCCTGGCAGGCGGCGGACATGCGTACGCGCGGCTTCCTGCTGGGCGGCACGGCCGGGCGCACCACGCTCAATGGCGAGGGCCTGCAGCATGAGGACGGCTTCAGCCATCTGATCGCCGGTTCCATTCCCAACTGCCGCAGCTATGACCCGACCTTCGGTTTCGAGGTCACGGTCATCCTGCAGCACGGCATGCAGAAGATGATGCAGGAGCAGGTGGACGAGTATTACTACCTGACCCTGATGAACGAAAACTACACTCACCCGGACATGCCGGAAGGTGCGGCCGAGGGCATCATCAAGGGCATGTATCTGTTGAAGGATGCGGGCAAGCCGAAGAAGGGCGAGCTGCGCGTGCAGTTGCTGGGCAGCGGCACCATCCTGCGCGAGGCGATTGCGGCGGCCGAACTGCTGGACAAGGATTTCGGCGTCAGCGCCGACATCTGGTCCTGCCCCAGCTTCAACGAGCTGCGTCGCGATGGTTTCGATGTGGAGCGTTGGAACCGGTTGAACCCGGAAGCCAAGGCCCCGCGCAAGGCCTACGTGACCACGCTATTGGAAGGCCGCCAGGGCCCGGCCATCGCCGCCACCGACTACGTGCGCGCCTATGCGGACCAGATCCGCGCGTTCGTGCCGCAGACCTATACGGTGCTGGGTACGGATGGGTTTGGGCGTTCGGATACGCGCGCCAACCTGCGGCGGTTCTTCGAGGTCGATCGGTACTACATCGCACACGCGGCCATTGCGGCGCTGGCGGCGGACGGCAAGATGACTGGCAAGGATGTGGCCAGGGCTATCAAGCAGTACAAGATTGATGTGGAGAAGGTTAATCCGGTTGGGGTTTGAGGTTCAGAGTCCACGCAGAGCACAAAAGGGACCGAATGGTCCCTTTTTTGTTTTTAAGTAGTCCTGGCGAATGTGGGGAAGCCGTGAACGGACAAAATCAGCCTCGTAGGATGGGTTGAGCGCAGCGATACCCATCATTGCCATCCCACCACGCTCGAGAAGGGTGCAGGACTCACGATCGTTGTCCGCATGATGTGTGGACAGGTCTGTTCCGGAAGGTGCCAGTGATAGGTAAGGCAGCTTCTTTGTTGAAAGCCGCTGTGCTCAACCCGTCCCACGGTGCTGAGCTAGCTTATCTCCGCCAAAACCAACGCCTTTGTTCTCAAATTGCGGCAAGTTGATTGCTTCCGTTTCTTGCAGCTATCAGCGCAGGTCCTGCGTCAACTTCCAACAGTTGCCCCGCATCTCGAACACATAGGCTCGTTTCGGCCCGTAATTTCGAATGAAGGTCTTCGAATCACCTTCACCATCGTCGCGAAAAACGGCCTTGCTATAGTCGATACGATAGGTGTCGCCAGGCATCCTCTTTATTGTCACCGAGACATCCTCGTACCAGTCTAAGGTCCCCAACTTCCATTTGTTCATGGAAGCAGTATCGGCATAGTAATAATCGCTAAGACTGATGTTGAAAGAGTGTTCGTATTGGGTGCCATCAATCCTTCCGACGATCAACGAAGGATTCTTCATTGACCGGAGCTCCACGAACTTAGTCGTTCTCTCAAGCCGTACCTCGGGCGAACTTACGAATGCCTCGAAGAATCCATCGAAGTTCTTACCCTCGCAGGCGCCGCGGCTTTGAGCTTCCCAGGACAGATCGACAATCCGTCCTTCTTCTCCGGTCGCATGTGCTTTCGATTGAAAAATGAAAGTCAGGACCAACAGAATTGCTGCTTGAGGCGTCCATTCACGCCGAACTGTGATTCCATTCATTGATCTAGTCTTGTGGATGCCGTTTCTTTGAGGGGCCGATACTGTTACCTGCACCATGGCATAGGTTGCGTGGCAACCTCAACAGCGAACCCCCTTGGCGGAGGGAATTGTGAGATGAAAAACAGTACTTAGTGACGGGCGGGGAAAGCAAAAAAACAGATCACCCAATTGGGGCGACATTCTTCTGCGAAGCTTGACCAAGGGTCGTCTGCATAGGCACAGTTGCTCCAACAGGGATTGATGCAGCAAGAAGGCAAGAGTCATGGAGGAAGCTATTGATGCCGGTGCGCGCGTCCGAGGTGGGCCGTTTTACACTGCCATATCGTTTGTTCTCGTGGGCCTGCTGGCGGCCTGTTCCGTGCAGGCTGATCTATCCAAAGATGATCACGAACGCCCGCAAGAGGCGATTGGCAATCACGACGAGCTTTCGGTTGGTGATCCGACCCAGATCGGGAAAGCGCGTGAATTCGAGGGCCAATGGTCATATCGCGATGATTGCGACCGTGGTCATTACGTCACGTTGGAACTAAAGAGAGAGAACGATCAGCTGATTGGTTCATGGTCCGATGGGACCCTGCTGCGTGGCTCGCAAGGATTGCTGAAAGGTAGGGTCAGTAAAGATCGGCTAATCGCAGAGTGGTGCAGCGAGTACGAGGAAGCGGGTGCTCCCGCAGTCTGCCCGCATTACGACTGGTCAGAGGACTACTTGGTAGCGCGTGATGGAAAGATTATTTGGTATCAGAAGTATGGCCAAGAGTATTCAGAATACGTAATTCTCACGAAAGGAAATAAACCGCATCGGTCCACTGAGGTATGCGATGAAGACAGGTAGGAATTTGGCGATCAATCATCGAGGAGTTGATGTGATAAGGAAACAATCAAGAATGCCTTGCCTGGCGAGAGCATCAGCAGCGAGTCTGCTCATTCTGTCATCGTCGGCATGGGCCGGTCCCAAGCCGGCCGATCTTTCGGGTGTCTGGGGAAGCGATCGCTGCGGAGAGTCCGATCAGGAAGCCTCGTGCGGCACGTTCGTGCTTTACCTTGTTCAAAACAAGGATCGGATCTGTGGAAGCTATTTCGGCGGTCGTGCGCACCTCAGTCAAGTTGACGAGGGGGAGCCGAGATCCGTGCTGGGCGTGGTGGTCGGAAATACTGCGGTGGTTTCGATCGAGAGCGGCAGGAATGGCGCCATCTACTTGGGGTCCGCCAGAAAATCGGGAGGCACTCTGCATTGGCAGACCGCCGAGACCATCAAGAAGCCGTCATCCGACGACGTGGACCTTATTGCATCTAGTCAGTCTATGAAGAGGAAGACGGGAAATACTACAGCAGAGGATATTGCCAGGGTCAGGCAAGAGTGTAGTCAGGATTAAGAGGCGTAATAAAACTCAAGGAGGAGCAAGTGATGCGTTACAACGAGCTTACACAGGAAGAATATACGGCGGCACTTAAGGTCGTAATCATTGGCGCGGAAGGCCTGCACGCCCGTGCGCAGGACGTCGGCGATGGAATGGCGACAATTGGCTACGGTTACACCTTCAATCGTGGAAACAATGTTCAGATATGGCGTGATTCTGCCATTGATCTGACCGAAGGCGAATGGCGTGCCTTGCAGGCCATCGATGCAGCTCCAAACGATAGTCGAACTCGACTTGGCCTCATGTTTCCGCGGCAATTGAACGCACTTGAGGCAGACCAGCTGCTGCTCGCTTCAGTGCGGGAGTACGAGCAACCGGCGAACGATCTCAACATGCCAATGTCACGAGAGCGTGTGGCGATGGTGTCGGTCGCGTACAACCGAGGGGTTGGCGCTTTGTCCAGAAGCCCGGTCATGGACGCCATAAGCGACGGGGATAGGGCGGAGTCCTGGTTTCAGATGCGCTACAACTGCTGGGGAACGTATGCCGAAGGTGAGGCCGGTTTGAGAAAGCGGAGATTCGCAGAGGCCGAAGTGTTTGGGCTTTATGACGATCCGGCGGCCGTTACCTTTGACGAATCCAAGCTTGTTTACCAGATGTATCAGCTTCACCGGAACGAGATAGATCGTGTCGAGCGGCGATGGGGTGTGACGGTAGATGGCGAGCCCGGGACGCGTAATCTTATCGCGTTGGCCAACCGGGATTATCCGGTGCTCACGGCGCAGTACGGCTCAGTTTCCGAGATCTCACGCGCGCTTGAGCCGGCCAGGGTCGCGCTCTTGGCGCATTTGCGGGAAGAGTACCCGCATCTTGCCGACACACTCACGACGGAAAATTTCCATGCTGGGGCGATCCATCTGGACGCCGGAAGGGATTTGCAACAAGGCGCGAACTTGTCGGCTGAGCGAAGAAATTCCACGTTGCAAGATGCTGATCCCAACCGGGACGCGTTGATCGATGCTCAGAAGATGCGTAATGGCGCTGAAATTGCCAGCAATGATCTGCTTATGGGCATGGGCGGCAGAGATACGCTGATGGGGCGCGCTGGCAATGATGTCTTGATAGGTGGTGCTGGTGCGGATCAGCTCCAGGGTGGGGCCGGACAAGACACCTACTTGGTCGATGATGGAGACGTGATTCAGGACAGCGATCGGCAGGGCCGCCTATTCTGGGGTGAGCAGGCGTTGAGTGGAGGCACCCAACGCGCCGGTGATCCGGCCAACACTTTCCGCAGTGAAGATGGAAGGTTCACGTACACCATGGATAACGCAAACCTTGTCATTGCCAACTCGGCAGGCGGGCAGGTCACGGTCCGGGATTTCCAAAGTGGCGATCTGGGCATTTCGCTGCAGCAAATGGAACAGCACATAGGCCGATCCAACGAACAAGACCCTTTGCACGCGCAAGCGGAAATGGCAGTGCGGCGGCTCCATAGCGCCACCGGCCGCGAATACGACGGGCAGAGCGCCTGCATGGCCGCCAGTGCCGCCTGTCTGGCCAAGGCCAATGGGCTGTCGCGGATCGACCATATCCTGCTCAGCGAGGCGCGCGGCACGGTAGGCCAGGGCGAGAATCTGTTCGTGGTGCATGGTGAGCCGGGCGATCCGGCGCATCGCAGGGCGATGATGAAGACCCAGGATGCGATCAACACGCCGGTCGAACAGTCACTGGGGCAGCTACAGGCCTTGAACGAGACCCAGCAGCGGCAGTCACTGGCTCAGGCGATGGATGAGCCTGCAAGGGAAGCGGCTGCTCCGCAGATGCGGATGGGGTAACCATCTCCATTCCGGAAAGGAATCCGCTGGCAGGCCAATGGCCTGGCGCCAGTAAACCATCACAAGGAATGCGATCCCATGCCATCGAAAATCCGCGACGTGCTCAAGCGATGGGTGACCATCGGTCACCCATTGCCTTTGTGCGAGGAAAACAGGAGGCTTGCAGCGCATCGGCAGACTGCATGCTCGCTATGCGCCCCATCTCACACCATGACGAGGTAGTCGTGTTCACAGCAAACAAAGGAATGCGGAGAGCGTTCATGGCCCTGGCCCTGTGCGCGATGACGGGCTGCCAACCGCAGCCGCAGAAAGTAAGCGAATCCATCGCAAAGGAACCGAGCGACATGCGAACTACAGTACCCCTTGTACGCAAGTTGGATCCGAATCAAACCGGACCCATCGAACTGGAGTTCGATGTGCCCGCATGGGCGGACAATCCGTCTCCACCTTTATTCATAGGGGTGCGACTAACGAACGTCGATCCCGCTGCAGCCGCCGATGGCGATTCCACTGCGGTGTCCGATGCAGCGGACCGATTGAGAGCTGCTGACGTATCGGCAGAAGTGCACCTCTACCGCATCCAGGAATCTGGTCAGATTGCGGTAAGTCTTCAACGTAGCCAGTGGAAAACCGGGTTTGGGCCAGGCGAGGCGGTTGTGTCTCTAGCGGTCCCTGCCGATGGCCTGGTGCCCGGACTGACCCCCGCCGATGCCGATGTCGACACGATGGAGGCGGCGGGTTTACTTCCGCCAGGCTCCACCTATCGAGAGTTCGCAAAATACAGCGAACTCGAATTTGCTTATGCACCAAGTGTGCCTTCGGGCCGCTATCGGGCAACGATTCGCTTTGTCCGGAATCGCGAAGCGTTATTCAAAGAGAATGCAGCGCTTATCAATTCAGAACTGATAATTGCCTATCCACGCCAGGGAAAATAAGGCGCAACCATGGAAAAGAGATACACAGCCACAGTCTATGTCGCCGCCCCCGGAACGCCGTTGACGATACCTCCCGGAGGCACCTCTGCGGCAGGGCATGTCTTCTACTCGATTTCTGATGGTGGAGAAGAAAAAAGCTACGGCTTTGCGCCAGCCGCACATGGGCAATCGAGTGGGCCGGGGAAGGTGTACGACACGGATGTGAAGGACTACAAAGATCCCCGCTACTCCCGCACCATGGAGATCAGCAAGGAGCAGTACGACAAGCTGCAGGAATTCGGCAAGGCTCCGGCCAAGCATGGTTTCGATATGGAATACGGCGGGGCGTCCAACAGCTGCATCGATTTCACCTGGAGCGCGTTGAACCATGCGGGGCTGCACCGGGATACGGTGTTTGGCAAGGACAAGAACTACGAAGGCGCGTTGAAGCCGCTGGACAACATCCGGGACATCAAGAGCATTGATGCGCCTTTTCCCAAGAGCGAGCTCAATACGGAACAGAACAACAAGATGCCGGAGCGTACGCCGCTGCAGTGGTTGATCTCCGAGCAGGAGCAAGGCGGGCCGACGGGTCCGGACCGCGACCAGGCGAGCGCCAGCCGTCCGGACCCGCTGGTCTTGCAGGCCGAGGCGGCGGTGCGCCGTCTGGATGCCAAGGCTGGCCGCGAGTACGACGGGCAGAGTGCGTGCATGGCCGCCAGCGCCGCCTGTCTGGCCAAGGCCAATGGGCTGTCGGGTATCGACCACATCTTTCTGAGCGAGGAACGTGGTGCAATGCGCAAGGGCGAGAACCTGTTCGTGGTGCAGGGTGAGCCGGCTGATCCGGCGCATCGCAGGGCGATGATGAAGACCCAGGATGCGGTCAACACGCCGGTCGAACAGTCGCTGGGGCAGCTACAGGCCTTGAACGAGACCCAGCAGCGGCAGTCACTGGCTCAGGCGATGGATGAGCCAGCAAGGGAAATCAGTCCTCCGCAGATGCGGATGGGTTGATGGGCCTGCCTTCTCAGAGAAGGAAGGCAGGCTGGACTGAAGAGGTAACCGTCATGCGCTACGCCGTTGTCATCGAACAAGCGGGCGGCAGCTACTGCGCCTACGTGCCGGATCTGCCGGGCTGCATTGCCACAGGTGGGACCAAGGCCGAGGTGGAGGCCCTGTCCACGATGCCATCGAGCTGCACCAGGCAGGCCTGCGGGAGGACGGCGCCGCCGTTCCGCAGCCGTCCAACCAGGTGGAATACATTGAGGTGGCGGCTTGATGACCGTCCGCAACTGCATCGTGCATGCGGCCCTTGCCGCGCTGGCGGCGGACGGCAAGATGACTGGCAAGGATGTGTGGCCAGGGCTATCAAGCAGTACAAGATTGATATGGAGAAGGTTAATCCGGTTGGGGTTTGAGGTTTGATGGGAATTGAAAGGGAAAAGGCGGCCTGATGGCCGCCTTTTGTTTGATGCTTAGTGAGCCTGACCCTGTTCCTCTGAACTTGACCCCGCTAGCCTGGCGCTCCATAGCGGACAGCACGACGCCCAAGTAAATTATGCTACCTGCGAGCTATATGGAAGCGAGTCCATGAAGGACTGCATGTATGCGAAGTCAACCTCTCCCGCTGAATTGGCAGGCAAGCGGATCTCTGATTGACTCATTCGCTCAAGATGCCACTTCCTACCGTAGTTAAACCGATACTTCTCGCGCCGTATAACTGTCGTAAGAAACAGAGCTACCGCCGGCGTCATCTCGAACTTTGGGTACAGCACGTTGACGTCGTCGGATGCCCAGAACGGCACCTCTTGATAAAACGCTTCGGCGACGGAACCGTTGTAATTGACAGTAATCGTATTGCCGTCGTGAATGGGGTGCTGACCGATCCTGGCTGAAATCCCATTGTTACCATCAATGGCGCCAATGAAAGGTGTCTCTCCTTTCGTCATCTGCGCCTTAGTCAAGCGGCGCCCCTTCCTTAAGTAAAAAAGCGCAGACAGCGGGAAAGGACGCCACGCATCGGTATTGAAATTCACTGCGCCTGAAACGCGGGGCAAAGCCTTATCTCCAATTGCGTCTACTTCCGCGCCTTCTACCCACGAAGGGAACTCGGCCAAGTCGGGCACTAGTAGCTCACGAAGGGTGCGATTGGCCTCTCGTCCGAACGCGCTGTACTTAAAACGATTGTGTCGGATGCTGATACAAATGAACAGCTTTTCGGCGAAAGACATCGCCTTCTTCGGCTTCAGTACCGCCACATTCTGCGCAGTATAGAAGGCGTGCTCTTGCACGAACGAGCAAAGCAGCTTCGTGCCGCCTAACGCTACAGTGATTAAGCCCGCCTCGTAAGGCGTGGTAGCAATTGGAGCAACCGTTCCGGTCACCCCATGATTCTGGCTTGACCTCCCAACAAAGTTGATTCCACCATCGCGCCTACTGGCTTGCTTCATCTTGTTGAAATCGAGCTTGTTGCCGTAGGCAACATTGAACAACTCATTCAATTTCTTCATCGTCGTCCAAAATCAAGTCTTCGTTGAGAATCTTGAAAGCGACATATTTTTTCAATTCGCGTTCGAATTCGCTACGGGTGAGCGTAGAGTAGTCGGTCTCCATATAAGCCTCTGCGCACCATTCGTCATCGGCGGTCACCGCTACCATTACGCTTTCGCCCGCGTGTACCTCCCGATTGCGAAATGATTCTACCCACCGATCGCGAATGGCTGGCCAGCGTTCATATAGGTCAATTCGACCCCGATGCTTTGTCTTGACAAATCCATCGTCGCGCCAATATCCAAACCATGTCTTTCGACTGCTGGCAGCATGGGGGATCTTGGCCGTGAACACCATGATGCAAGTAACGGTACCGACAGGAGCAAACAAATCATTTGGCATCGACATAACTGCTTCAAGCGTGTGGTGCTTGAGTAACTCATGCCGGGCCACGTGCGGGGAAATTGCGCACGAAATGGGCACAATCGCTATTCCCGTGCCGCCCTTCTTTAGGCAATCGAGCATATGTTTCACGAAGTAGAGTTCAGCTTGGTCCGCGTCGCTTTGTGAGAACGGGGGGTTTAGTAAGCCGACGTTGCAGTTATGGGCAGTTATCGCCTTCGTAATAGCATCATCGAAGCAAGAACCTTGGTGGAGATTTGCCTTTCCGTCGCCCCGTAGAATCATGTTGGACGCGGCCAGCGCGAACATTTCTGGCTGCTGCTCGACGCCTATAAGCCCTTGACTTTTTATCTTCGTCCTCTGAGCTTCCGTCTGAGCGGTTCGCATCATCTGATGCATCGCCGAGACCAGAAAACCCCCAGTGCCCGCGCATATATCCAGCGCCCGAGTGTCCTTGTTGACATTCGCAAGTAACGCAAACAGCTCTGTGATATGGCGAGGAGTTAGGACAATGCCAAGCGCCTTCTTGTCGCCGCCGGTGTATTTAAGGAACTCGCCGTAAAACTGGCCCACAACATCGAAGTCGTGGTAGACGCTGATGAACGGCCAGACTTTCTCATTCAACCTTTTGATGAGTTGATGCAACACGCCCTTGGGAAACTTCGCCTTGGCTTTTCCCAACTCAGGGTGGACTGCAATACCTGAGTATGGTTGTGCCATATTCTCTTTCTTGGCTTTTGGAATGTCGGCCTTGTGTATTTCGTCCTTTATAACGCGCATCCATGCGCGCTGCAGCTCTTCAGGTGAGTATGTCTCATACGCGAGCGCGAAAGCCTTATTCCGAAGAGCAATTAGCGTGCCGCTTACCAGCAGGGGCTTCTGACTTTCGGTTAGTTTCGCGTGGTCGCGCATGAATTCGTGCAATTCGCGCGAGAACGCCATCAATTCATCGAAGCGAATTCGCTGGACCGCCGGGTCGTACGTGGCGTGCTCAATGTAGTCAGGCCAAGAAATTATGCCGGTGACGTCAGTTCCTTCCTTGGTCCGAAGAGGCCGTGCCGTGGTGCCGCCCTTGGATACAAGGTAATTGTCAATCTGGATGCTACTCTTCGTCTCGCCGCTAACTGCAACAGCGATTACGTTAAACTCCTTCGCGAGTTGGATTGCATAGTGCAATACTCCGTCAGCGGCATAGCGCTGTACCCGCTTGTTATACTCGGCTGCGGTTTCGTCTACGGAAACGCCAGCCAGAGTGCTGCGACATTTCGAACTAGCGTGGTCTTTGGTTGATGCCTTGCACTCGATAACGAGTAAGAAGTCAGAACTCGACGGGGAGCTGATTATGAACTCCGGCGAGCCATTACCGCCGCCGCCGGACTTGCTGGCGGCTTTTAGAAGCTTGCGAACTTCATCAATGTTGCTCTTCTGTTCCTCGATGACAATGTCATTGTCATCCTCGAAGTAACTGTGCCTTCGCAGTACATCACGCACAATGTTCTCGGTCTTCCTCTCGTTCTTGCTCATCGGCTCGTACACGTGGACGGATGTACAGATTGTGACATGACTGCCCAGAAAACGGGGGTAGTCCAGGTCCCGGAGGGTGGGTTTACCAAAAGCGGGTTGTCCTGCAAACCCGAACGACGAGCATGGAAATAAGGAGCAATAACATCCACCGGCTGCGGGCATATGCGCTCGCAGCGCGATACGCTCCCATCGATGCATTTGATCCTCGCGAATCTGCTTGGTGAATTATTTACGTACAGCTGTCGCAGGGAGTGAGAAAAGCTTTTCCCCACCCGATGAAGGTAATCGAGTAATCTCCATGGCTGCGACGGGTTAGTTCCATCAACCTAGCGCCTTGAAAACGGGGTCAGAGTGTCTTTTCTAGCCCCGCAACTGCTAGAGCTGCCGTTCTACATGCCTAACAACGCACCGACGCGACCATCTTCTTATACATTATGGAAGAGTGCCCGTAGCGCACGTCACGTGTCAGGGCTTCGTCTTCGCCAAGCGTCGGGATAAAGCGTCAAACTTCTTGTTTATAGCTTCAAGCTCTAGCAGCACTTCTGAAACCTGACGTTCCTCCAACTTTTCGTCGACAACTTGGAAGTACTCATCAACTGCACCCCATTTAGGGCCTTGCTTGTTCAATCCTGGCTCGAGCGCCGAGATCAGAACGCCTTCGATCTCGTTCAGGATAGCTGATCCTGCCGCAACGTATCTTTTGGTAGCCGAATCATGTTCTGAAAGCTTGTTGTTGCCGCCGTTTACCCGCCGAATGCCGAACCACGTGAAGTACTCCCAGCGGTTCCATAAGTGGTTATTCGTATGCGCCTTAAGACGGCTAAAGAGCCGTTGATTTCCGCTGCCCGTCTGTCCAATGTAAACCGGCTGTCGATCTTTGTCGTAAAGGATGTATATGCCGATTTGCTCTCTAAAGTCCGGCTCCTTTCCGGTGGCCGTTTTGTAACCTTTCAAGTGCCCCTTGTTACCTGGTCGTCCGAACTGAATGTACTTTCTTTCCCACAGGTGACCGAAATTGTGTATCAACATACTGTTCCCTTAATGCGCCAGTAGAGCCAAGTAGCTTTAGAAACTACGAAAAATCGGTCAGGTTCATTTGCTAGAAAAAGCACTTAACCGCGTTCTTTCAACGCCCTGTGTAAGGCTCACATCCAACTCCATCATTGTCCCGATCCAGATGCGGCCCATAACCAGGTTCGCCACGTCTGACCGGCGCGGCGCCGGCCGCTCGTGCTTCGGAGCAGTTGGCGAAGGCGCGGCCTCGGGGTGATCGTGCGGGTGCGGCGTAGTAGGAGGGCGCCAGCTGATTCGCAGGCTGAGTGCGCCGCTCAACCGGCGCCGGACTGCTGCCGCGATGGCAGTGATAGCCACCGTTCTTGCGGTCATTGTGGCAGCCATCCTTATTAAGCCCACCACCATGCGCCCAGGCATTGCCCGCCACGATGGGCAACGCGAGCAGAATCAAGCTGATTAGTTTCATTGGTACCTCTCCCCACGACTAGGAACGCAAAACACATGCCAGGTCGCGATACGACCTGTGCGCGGTGGCTGGGCAGAGGGGTGTGAATTATTTACGTGTCCCTGAGCGTCACATTGCGTGAGGATTCCGCTGCGTCGGCTCGATATACCTGTCTTTTAGCGTGGGCTGATGAGCTCCCTAGCCTTACGGTGTACTAAGCTGCAACTAGGCGTGTAGCAGAAGGTGCGTCACGTGGGCGATGAAATCTTTCAATTGAAGCCGAATATTTACGGACTAGGGATAGACCTACGAGCGTTGAATCGGTGGTGGAAGTCTCGGTCAGGTCAAAAAGATGCTGATATCGCATCCAGATTTCTGCAGGTGTTTGAGGGCCATGGGTTGCAGTCAGGGCATATCCCGCGTCTTATCCCTTCGCTGCGATACAGCGATTTAGCTAGCGAGCAGGCATTACTTTCAGTGCTCACGCCAGAATTGGTTGATGCAGTAGGCAGGCTATTTGGCGTGCGTCCGGAATGGATCGTGGGCATAGACGAACGTACGTACGAAACGGAGTACTGCTACAAGTGTCCACAGCGCCTATTCGATGTAATGGCTACGCTGATTGAACCTCCGAGTCTTCCACTTCTGGCCATATCGACAGTTAAGTTTCTCGATAAGAATGCGCTGGCTCCACAGCGCATCGAATTATTGGCGGTCGAGAAGGCAGCGACAGTCGGCGATATGGACGTTTATCGATATCGCCCATTCGCCGATGGCTGGGAGTGGACATACGCCGGATGCCGAATCCAGCTCAAGGCAATGGTGCGAGCATTGAGTCGTCCTGTGCCTCTCTACAGAGTGACCATGGAAGAGATGGAAGCCTTCTACTCGGGGAGGATATTTCCTCATTCATTGGTGTCCAGGCCGCGGATAACAGATCCATCGCTCGAGGACTACGCACTTTCAAGCAACGAAAGCCATGTATCAAAGGAGAGCGATGAGTTTCCATTAGTTCTGCAATACCTAGCTGGAAGTAATCTGACCCTGGTTGATAAACCGATTTGATGGGCGGTAACACAGCCGCCCGGTTCGACAGATACAGCCATGCGCTCACAAAAGAGTTAAAGTCCTTCACACTCGCTCGAGCTCTTCCACGCCATGCGCTATTGGTGGGTCAACCAGAAGCAAACCTACCGGCATGAAGTCCCGGGTGGTTACCTGTGGTCGCCCAAGCGTAAGACTAATGGGCACGCGAACGCATTCTACGATTTCATGCGCGAAGTCGCGCCCGGAGATGTGGTTTTTTCCTATGCAGATGGTCTGATCAAGGCAATAGGAATTGCGTCTACGCATGCGTATGAAGCACCCAAGCCGCTTGAGTTTGGGCAGTCGGGCGCCTACTGGGACAAGATCGGTTGGCGGGTAGATATACGTTTTATCGAGCTGAAGTTTCCAATAAAACCTGCCGAGTACATGGCGCAGCTGGAACCACACCTGCCTAAACGCTACGCGCCGCTCCAATCGAACGGACAGGGCTTGCAGAGTGTTTATCTCACCCTGTTGCCCGACTCATTCGCAGAGGCACTGATTGATATTCTGGGCAGAGAAGCCCGCAGCATTGTGCACATGACGCGTGTTTCCGATGCAGCGCAACCACCTATTGCAATCGGGCTGATTGAGTGGGAAGAGCACGAGCTACGCCGGATTTCGCAAGATCAAACTGTACCCGAAACGACGCGGAAAGCGGTTGTGATGGCGCGGCGCGGGCAAGGTGTGTTCAAGCAGAACGTACTGAAGCATGAGGCGTTCTGCCGGATTACCCGCGTGGACCAGGTAGAGCATCTGCGTGCCAGTCATTGCAAACCATGGCGGGATTCTACCAACGAAGAAAGACTGGATGGCACGAACGGACTATTGCTGACGCCCACCATCGATCACCTGTTCGATCGTGGATTTATTGCCTTTGAAGACAGCGGAAAAGTTCTGATCTCGCCCGTCGTACATCGGGATTCACTTCGGCGCATGGGCATCGACCCGGATGTTGCAATCAATGTAGGCGCGTTCTCGCAAGACCAGCATAAGTTCCTCGGCTTCCACCGTGAGAGTGTATTTCTCGAAAGTAAGTTCAAGTTGACGCTGTAAGATCCGATAAAAACAGGGTTCGCTGCGCTCAACTTGCGGACCCTCTCAGGCATCCCACTGGCTGACCTCGCTTTCCTACACCGACACCGTCTTCCACCTGCCGCGCGAAAACAGCCCCGACCACCCTCCAATTGCCTCTCTCATCGCCGCCTTGCGAACCGCATTGGCTACGCCGCCGCGCCCGCCCAATTCCTTACTGCCTCCCTGTCCTTCCCGGGCGGCAAACCGAACATCCGGCCGTATTCACGCGTGAACTGCGGGACGCTCTCGTAACCCACCGCAAACGCCGCGCTGCTTGTTGACCGGCCTTCGGACATCATCAACCGGCGCGCTTCGATCAGACGCAACTGCTTTTGGAACTGCATCGGCGACAACGAAGTTACCGCACGGAAATGATGGTGGAACGAAGACGGACTCATGCCGGCTGTCGCCGCCAGCCGATCGACAGGCAATGGACGGGCGAACTCCGCGCGCAGCAACGCGACCGCACGTCCCACACGCCGCGCATGGCCATCCGGCCAGCCCAGCCGACGAATCGCCGCGCCGTGTTTTCCTTCCAGCAGCCAATAGTGCAGCTCGCGCACCAGTTGCGCATGCAGCACCGGGATCGACGCCGGGCGATCCAACAGGCGCATCAACCGCAGGGCCGCGTCTGCGACCTCCGCATCGGTGGGCTCCACGCGCACCGGCGTGCCGTCGGCAATGGTCGCTTCCTCCTTCATCTGCATCGCCAGGTCGGCGATCACCGCCGGATCCAGCTCCAGCACCAGCGACAGATAGGGCGCGTCGGCACTGGCGCACGTGATCTGACTGACGGTCGGCACGTCCGCAGTAATCAGCAGCGAATCGCCGGCGCCGAAGGAGAAGGACTGCGTGCCCATCGCCACCTGCTTGCTTCCCTGCAGCACCAGGCACACCAGCGGCTGTGAGATGGCGTGCTGCAGACCGCTGGGCGTGACCGAGCGGATGGTGGTCAGGCCCGGAATGGGCGTCTGGGCAACGCCGGCGGGATCGGCATACGTCTCGACGTATCGGCGAACCGCCTGGAGCAGCGTGTGGGTCATGCCGCGATCGTAACGATACTGGAGCGGTACGCAAACCTTGTCTGGAGGAAAAGGTAAGGATGGGGGAGGTTCCGGTAACGACCGCCGCGCCCTTGGCAGGGATCATGGCGCTCCCTCTTACAGGAGCTGCCAAATGAACAAGATCGCCATCGTGACCGGTGCCAGCCGCGGGCTTGGCCGCAATACCGCCCTCAGCATCGCCCGCAAGGGCGGCGACGTCGTCGTTACCTACCAGAGCAGGGCCGAGGACGCCCAGGAGGTGGTCGCGGAGATTCAGGCAATGGGTCGCAAGGCCGTCGCCCTGCAACTGGATACCGGCGATATCGCCAGCTTCGTACCGTTCGCCGAACGCCTGCACGCGGCACTGCGCGAAACCTGCCAGCGCGAAACTTTCGATTACCTGGTGAACAATGCCGGACACGGCGACTACGCCCTGATCGGGCAGACCACCGAAGCGCAGTTCGACGCACTGGTGAATGTCCACTTCAAGGGCGTGTACTTCCTTACCCAGACACTGCTGCCGTTGATCGCCGACGGTGGCCGTATCGTCAACCTGTCGTCGGGCCTCACCCGCGTGTCCTACCCCGGCTACGCCGCCTATGCGGCAGTGAAGGGTGCGGTCGAAGTGCTCAGTGTCTACATGGCCAAGGAACTGGGTGCGCGCGGGATCGCGGTCAACACGGTGGCGCCGGGCGCAATCGAGACCGACTTCGGCGGTGGCGCCGTGCGTGACAATCCGGAGATCAACAAGATCTTCGCGGGCATGACCGCACTTGGCCGCGTCGGCCTGCCGGACGACATCGGCCCGATGATCGCCAGCCTGCTGTCCGAGGACAACCGCTGGATCAACGCGCAGCGGATCGAAGTATCCGGCGGGCAGGGTATCTGATCGGGCCGCAGGGTGGGTCGAATGCAGACACCAGAAAGACCCCGTGGAGTGGGCTTAAGGACCGCAGGCTGGGTTAGCTTCACCCACCCACCCAGCCTGCCTCACTCATGGCCATGGCCCAGCACATCACCCACCTGCTGCAAGACCGCCAGCGCTGGCACACCTTGGCAGACAACGCCGCCTACTACCGCGACCACCCCCAAGTCGCCATGCGGATCGCCGCGATTTACTCACAAAGCAGCTCATGATTCCGACAAACGGGCTGTGAACTATTTACACACATGCTCCGCAAACCTGAGCAGTAACTCCCACCGCGCCAAATCCATGCTCACAGTAGTTCGCACTAAAAACGGGAGCAGATCAATCCACATACAAGTCGTACTGCTTGACCGATTCCAGATGTAGCGGTCGTTCCGGTGGTATGTGCGACGGTCTTCAAGTCACGCACCGCGCGTGAATCCGGCGCACTTGGGCAAACGAGGAGTGCACATGCCAGCCAAAGCATTGCCAGGGGCCCACATCGCCCTTCTGCAACAGACCCTCCACCCAACCGGTGGCCAGTTGGATCAGTTCTTTATCGCAGAAGACGGAGCCTTGTGGGTTGCGTGGGTTATAGGGGGCGGCCAATGGCAACCACCACATCGAATAAGCGAACCTAGATTGGCGCCACCGGGGGCCCCGGTCGCTGCCGCAGTACGTAGAACCACCGTAATTGTCCCTTCTTATGAGCGAGGCGAAGCGGGAGATGCGCACGATACGGATGGCAAAGACGGTTACGAAATTGTGCCGGTTGAAGAGTTCTTTCCAGAGATCAATGTCTTCTTTGTAGGCCACAACGGAGCGGTATACGTTGCCTGGGTGCAGGGAAGCGGACTTTGGCAAGGCCCCGTTGCCATCAGCGAACCGGGGACTGCACCGCCCGGCGCGCATATCAAGGCAGCTCACCAGCTTTCCGAGGTCCAGCTGGACGTGTTGTTCTTCGGCAACCAAGGCGAACTCAACGTGATGTGGGCAAGCGGAGACAAGGTGGGCGCGGATGGATGGCATGGTCCGGCCGCCGTCTCGCCGAAGGACGTCAATCTGCCAGGCGGTGCCTTTGCGGCCATCATGCAAGGCGAGCATCAGCTGGATGTGGTGTTCATAGGCACCAATGAAGGCCTTCAAGTGTCCTGGGTTGTGGGCATGGGTGCATGGCAAGGACCGGTCACGGTCAGCAACACTCGAATTGCTCCTGCAGGCGCGGGAATTGCCGCGGCCGGCCAAGGGCCGAATCAACTATCAGCATTCTTCGTCGACCACCAAGGCGCTTTGAATGTCAGCTGGGTCGTGGGCGGCGGTATCTGGCAGGGGCCGGTTGCAATCACCCCGCGAGAAACCGCGCCGGCCGGCGCCGCCCTGGCGACGGGCTACCAGGGCTCCCCCAATCAACTGGATGTTCTATATGTCGGTTCCAACCAGCAACTTCACGTAAGTTGGGTGGAGGGGCTTGGAACGTGGCAAGGACCTGTTGGGCTGGGGCCATCGGGCATTGCGCCAGCAGGTGCTCCACTGGCGACTTTCCCCCAGACCAATACTCAGCTCAATGCGTTCTGCGTGGGCCAGGATCGATTCGTCTATTGGGTAGTCAATGCTGGCGTGTGGCAGGGACCTGTTGCGCTGCCTGACTAGCAAGCTCGGGGGCACGCCTCGTAGGGTGGGTTGAGCTCAGCGATACCCATCGCGCGCGCTGCAGCCTTTTCGCCCGCCTACGCGCGACTCGCATTGTCTGCACGTCCCATCGCGCCACGCCCGATGCGGCATGCGCGAGACTTCCAGCGGCTTGGGCAAGACAAAATCGGTCATCGCCGGACGCAGGCGCGACACGGTTGCGGAAGCACGCGGACTTCGATGCAGGACAGCATTTTCTCGTAGCGTGACGAGCACAGCATTTTCCGAAACACACCGCTTGACGCGAGGGTGGTCGCGCACCACAGTCGGCGGCGCCGATAGCGCTGCACACGAATGCAACGCACTCCACGGATCAGCAACAGACCGCAACACTCTTGTCGTTCTTGCCTGAGGGAACAACCGCGCCGCCGCAGCTTTGCGGTGCGTCGCGTGAACGGCCCGCGCCTACGCGCCCGCCTCTGTCCCTATCCACCAGGCACCTGGAGAACACACTCATGAGCATCAGATTGGCAAAGGGTTTGCTGTGCGGCTTGTTGCTGGCCGCATGGATATCGCCCGCGCAGGCGCAGAGCGTCAGCTGTACGGGGATCGCCGAATGGAACGCCTCCACCATCTATAACCCGGGCGACAAGCTCGTCTACCAGGGGCGGCTGTACCAGGCGGCTACAACCATCTGGAATGCACCGCCCACGCACTGCCCCAGCTGCGGCTGGTACCAGGACCTGGGCGCCTGCAGCACCGGCACCAACACCCCGCCGACGGTCACCCTCACCGCACCGGCCAATGGCGCGACCTTCAACGCAGGCGCCAACATCACGGTATCGGCCAATGCCGCCGATGCCAACGGCACCGTCACCCAAGTGCAGTTCTTTCGTGGCACCACTTCATTGGGAATCGATACCACGTCCCCCTACAGTGTGACCTGGAACAATGCGGCTGCCGGCACCTACGCCATCAAGGCGGTCGCCACCGACAACGCGGGCGCCACCGGCACTTCCGCGACGGCCAACATCACCGTCAACACCGTGGGCACGCCCGACACCACCGCACCCGGCGTGCCTGCCGGATTGACCGCTACGTCGGTGACTTCCTCCAGCATCAACCTAAGTTGGAACGCCTCCACCGACAACGCAGGCGGCAGCGGCATCGCCGGCTACGACGTCTACCGCAATGGCACGCTGGTCGGCTCGCCTGCCGGCACTTCCTTCAGCAGCACCGGCCTTGCCGCCTCCACGGCCTACACCTTCCGCGTACGCGCCCGCGACAACGCCGGCAACGCCTCGGCGCAAGGCGCGCAGATCACCGCGACCACCAGCGCCAGCGGCGGTTCCAACGACCTGCCGCGCCATGCGTTGGTGGGGTACTGGCACAACTTCACCAATCCGTCCGGTCCCACGATTCCGATCAGCCAGGTCTCCAACGACTTCGACGTGATCGTGGTCGCCTTCGGCGACGATGCAGGCAACGGCAACGTCAGCTTCACGGTCGATCCGGGCGCCGGCAGCGAAGCGCAGTTCATCGCCGACGTGGCCGCGGCGCGTTCGCGCGGCAAGAAGGTGGTGCTGTCGCTGGGTGGCCAGAACGGCACCGTAACCCTGAACAACTCGGCGCAAGTCGCCAACTTCGTCAACAGCATGGAGGACCTGATCCGGTACTACGGCTTCGACGGCGTGGACATCGATCTGGAAAGCGGCGCGGGCGTCTCCCACGGCGCGCCCGTCCAGACCAATCTGGTCACCGCCATCAAGCAGCTCAACACGCGCATCGGCCCGTCGTTCTACCTGTCGATGGCGCCCGAGCACCCGTATGTGCAGGGCGGCTTCGCCGCGTACAGCGGAATCTGGGGCGCTTACCTGCCAATCATCGATGGACTGCGCCAGGAGCTGGACCTGATCCATGTGCAGTACTACAACAACGGCGCGCTGTATTCGCCGTATAGCCAGAACGGCCTGGCCGAGGGTTCGGTAGACATGCTGGTCGGCGCCAGCCTGATGCTGATCGAGGGTTTCAGGACCAACAACAACACCGGCGTCGTGTTCAATGGCCTGCGGCCGGACCAGGTGGCATTCGGATTGCCTTCGGGACCCTCGTCGGCCAACAGCGGACAGGCGTCGTCGGCCACGATCGCCAATGCCTTGAACTGCCTGACGCGGCTGCAGAGTTGCGGAACCATCCGGCCCCAGCAGGCCTATCCCACGTTCCGCGGCGTCATGACCTGGTCGATCAACTGGGACCGTCGCGACGGGTTCAACTTCTCGCAGCCAGTGCGGGCGACATTGAACACGTTGCCCTGACGGATCGCGAAAAAGTTCGGGGCAGGCAACGCTTCGCTTGTCCCAGAACCTCACTGTTCCAGGCGCCCCTTGTGGGCGCCGATTTGTTTGGAGAGGTCTCTGCGATCCCTGATTCAATCATCGCCAGCACGTATCGCCTGCAGTCGCGTGCTTCAGGAGAAGCAGCCCTTCAGAATGAGCCCTTCCCCCGCTCGCGGGGGAAGGTGCCCGCAGGGCGGATGGGGGCAGCTCTTGATCGTGTTCCAACGCAATAGGCTTCACTGCAACTCAGTCTTGATGCGAAAAGCGCCCTCATCCGCCTTCGGCACCTTCCCCCGTAAACGGGGGAAGGGCTTCTTCGGTCAGTCTGTAGTTACTGTGTGGGCGTCGGTTTCCAATCGCCGAACAGGAAAGTCAATGCACCGGGCAGCCGTTTTTCCCACGCGGCTTCGGTGTGCTCGGCTTCCGGCTCAATGACCACCCGGAAATTCGTTTCGTCATAACCGGCGGCGTGGAAGTTCGATTCGACCTGGCGCACGAACCCGATCATCTTCTGACTGATGTACGGATCCGACGCCTCCTTGCCGCCGAATGCAACGAACACCTTCCTGGGCATGGCCGCCAACGGACTGGTATCGCGCACCAACTGGCCCATGCCGACCCACAGCACCGGGCTCTCGATCAGGCCATAACCGAACGCGTTCGGCTTGGCCAGCAACGCGTACAGACTGGCGACGCCGCCGTAGGACGAACCGCCAATGCCGGTGTTGGGCGCGCCTGTCAGCGTGCGGTAGTTGCCGTCGACCAGCGGCATGACTTCCTTGGTCATGAAATCGGGAAACTGCTTGCCGGCCGGTTCGTCCATGTCGGGGTTGCCGACGAAATCCTTGTACGGCAGGTATTCGCGCGCACGATCCTTGCCGGCGTGGTCCACGCCCACCACGATCAGCGGCGGGATCTTCCTGTCCGCAACCAATTGCCGCACCGCTTCGTCGGCGCTCCACTCGTGGTGGCTGACCTCGCTCAGGCACGCGTCGAACACATTCTGCCCATCGAGCAGGTACAGCACCGGGTAGCGGCGATCCTTGTTGGCGGCGTCGCCATACCCTGTCGGCAACAGCACACGGATCTTCCGCTCATTGCCGAAGATCTCGCTTTTCAACGCATGCACATGCAGATCGCCGGTAGCCGTTGACTTGCACGCCTCGGCCGCCGCTGCCGTCTGCGCCCGGGCCGCGCAGGCGGCCAACAAGCTGGCGCACAGGGTGAAGCAGATCAGTATCGTACGCATCAGTGTTCCTCCGGTTTCATTCCATATCGTCAGGCCCACATTCTTGAAGTCCAAGTCCCGGACCAAAGTGGGCAGAGGCAACTTTAAGGTGTCAGGGACAACTTATGGCGCGGAAAATCGTTCCTGATACTCTTTTCAACCGAATCAACGACCTTGACTGCAAGGATTCGCGAACATGACGACCTTCGTGTTGATCCATGGCGGCGGAGACGTCGGCTGGTACTGGCATCTGCTGGAGGCGGAGTTGCGTTCGCGGGGGCACGATGTGATCGCTCCCGACCTGCCGTGCGACGACCCCTCTGCGGGACTGGGTGAGTACGCGGACGCCGTGGTCGAGGCTGTCGGCAGCCGGAGGGATCTGGTGGTCGTGGGCCAATCGTATGGCGGCTTCACCGCACCGCTGGTGGCCGCCCGACTGCCGACCGATCTGCTGGTTCTGCTGGCTGCGATGATTCCATCCCCAGGCGAGACCCCGGAGGACTGGTGGGCCAACACCGGCTACAGCGAGGCCTCGCGGGAACAGGCCAAGCGCGATGACGGAAAGACCGGCAACGACGATCCGCTCGTCAGCTATTACAACGGCGTTCCACGCGCCCTGGCCGAAGAGGCGTTGCGCAGGGCACGCGATGAGTCGCCGACGGCCTGGCGTACGCCGTGGCCGCTGAACGCGTGGCCGGAGGTGCCGACGAAATTTGTGCTGTGCAAGGACGACCACCTTTTTCCGCCCGACTTCTTGCGCCGGCTTGCGGCAGAGCGCCTGGGCATCACCCCCGACGAGATTCCGGGCTGCCATTGCGTTGCGCTCAGTCACCCGAAAGAGTTGGCCGACCTCTTGGTGAGTTACACCGCCGGCTAGAGCCGTAGGCTGGGTTGGCTCCATCAACCCAGCGCTTTCAGCCTGCGACCGCGAGATGCTGGGTTGATGAAACCAACCCAGCCTACCGTGCTATCCAGCCCATCCTACGGCACATGCCTGGCAGGCGCCGGCCGCCCTAGACTGGCAAACAATCCATGGCGAGGTCGGCCGCTCCTGTTCGTCGCGTTGGCAGGCAAGGCAGGTATCGGTTCGCTTGCTGATGCAAAGTTGCCCGGATTCCATAAACCTTGTGAGGCTGCTGCCATGATCCGCTACCTGCTCGCGCTTTGCTTGGTGTTCGCTCCCGCCGCCTTGCAGGCTGCCGAACCCGCGCGCGTGTTGATCGTCGGCACCTACCATTTCAGCAATCCGGGCCAGGACCAGGCGAATGTCGAGTCAGTGGATGTGACCGTGCCGCAGCGGCAAGCCGAGTTGCAGGCGGTTACCGATGCGCTGGCGAAGTTCGAGCCGACCCTGGTCGGCGTCGAATGGCCGGCCGACACCGCAAGCACCCAGTACGTGCAATACCTCAACGGCAGTCTGCCGCCTTCCGCCAACGAAGTAGTGCAGCTCGGCTTCCGTCTGGCCAAGCAGCGTGGCCTCAAGCAGGTCCACGGTCTGGATGTCCCCGGCGAGTTCCCGTTCGAAGCCGTACAGGCATGGGCCCAGTCCAACGGTAAGGCCGATGCGCTAAGCGCGCTGACGGAACAGGCGCAAGCCATCACCGCCCGCATCACCGCGCTGCAGGCCACGCACACCATTGGCGGCGTCCTGCGCGAGATGAACACGCAGCAGGCCATCGATGAGGCTGCCTCCTTCTACGCAGAATTCCTGCGCTACGGCAAAGGCGAGCAGCAACCTGGCGTCGCCCTCAACGCCGCCTGGGCCGAACGCAACTTCGCCATCTGCGCGCGTCTGCTACAGGCGCTCAAACCCGGCGATCATGCCGTGGTGTTCTACGGACAGGGACATGTCGCGCAGTTGGCAAGCTGCGCGCGCGCGGCGCCGGGCGTTGAGCTCGTGAACGCGAACGATTTCCTTCCGACGAAGTGAACGGGACTGCGGAAAAATAGGGAGCAGATTCATTTATCGACAAATGAACCTGCCTCCTTTCTGTGGTTGTGCGCGCTCGACTGCGAATACCGACTCGGCGCCATCCCCACATATCGCCGAAACGCCACACTGAAAGCGCTGCCCGATCCATAACCCACGCGCTCCGCGATCTCCGACGCGCGCAGTTCGCCTTGGCGCAGCAACTCTTTGGCGATCTGCATGCGCCAGGCAAGCAGGTATTCCATCGGCGCCACGCCGACGGTGCGGGTAAAACGCTCGAAGAACGTCGAACGCGACAGCGCGGCGGCGCTCGCCAGTTGCGCGACCGTCCAGGGGCGTTCGATGCGCGCATGCATCAGCGTCAGCGCCATGGCGAGACGTTCGTCGCCGAGACCCCTGAGTAAGCCGGGCGGGGCGCTGCCGGCGGTGGTAGAGCGCATGGCTTCGATCAGCAGCAGTTCCACCAGCCGCGACAGCGCCGACTCGCGACCGGGCCGGATCGTGGTGGTCTCCTCGGCCACCATCGCGACCAGTTGCGCCAGGCGCGTGGAGCCACGCACATGGACCACGGCAGGCAGCAGCGAGACCAGCAGGGCCGGGTTGCCGTTGTCGAACAGGAACGCACCGCCGAGCGAGCGCAGGTCCGGCGCGCCATCCGCTTCGCCATAACGCACCTCGCTGCCGTCGCTGGGCAAGGCATCGGGATCCCGCAACACGGGCGGGGGCGGATCGTCGCTGGACAGAGTGAAGGCTGGGGTGGCGGGTAGGAGGATGAAATCGCCCGCGCCGATTGCGAATGGCGCATGGCCGTCGATGGCCAGTTGGCAGCCGCCTTCCAGGACGACGCAGAAGCTGGGTTTGCCGTATTCGGCATAGCGCACGGCCCAGCGGCCCTTGCCGCTGATGACGTTGGCGAAGGCGGCCCGCGGGTGCAGAAGGCCGATGACCTGGGACAGAGGATCGCTCATAGCCGGACTATCACTAAAATAATGCGGACGTTTGACTATCGATCATCCGGACAGCGCGGGTCAAGCTGGCATCCCAGACCTACTACCCATCCAAGGAGCCACCCCATGAATACCGCACTGATCACCGGCTGCTCGTCCGGTTACGGCTTGGCCACCGTCCGCCACTTCCATGCGCAGGGCTGGCAAGTCATTGCCACGATGCGCCATCCCCGCGCCGCCCTGTTCCCCGCGTCGGCCGGCATCCGTGTGCTGCCCTTGGACGTGACCGATGCCGACAGCATCGCCCGGGCGCTGGACGCGGCGGGCCCTATCGACGTGCTGGTCAACAACGCCGGCCTTGGCCTGTTCGGCGCGTTCGAGGCCACGCCGATGGCGACCGTGCGCGAAATCTTTGAGACCAACACCTTCGGCACCATGGCGATGTGTCAGGCGGCCATCCCGCGCTTCCGCGAACGCCGCGCAGGCACCATCGTCAACGTCACTTCCAGCGCCACGCTCGCGCCGTTTCCGCTGGTCGCCGCGTACACGGCCAGCAAGACCGCGATCGAAGGCTTCACCGAATCGTTGGCGCTGGAACTCGCCGAGTTCGGCATGCGTGCGAAGCTGATCGAACCCGGTTATTGCCCCGACACGCGCTTCGCCGACAACGGCGCCACGCGCATGCAGGGTCTGATTACCGAACCCTATGCGCCGTTCGCGGGCAAAGTCTTCGCAGGCTTCTCGCAACTCGACGCCACGACCCACCCGGATGAAGTCGCTGAAGCGGTGTGGCAGGCGGCGAACGACACCTCGGGCCGCCTGCGTTTTGCAGCGGGCGCCGATGCGGTTGCGTTGGCCAAACACCCTTGTTAACTAAAACGAAAAAGGCGAAAAAGTGAAACAAAGGAGTCAAACAGATAGATACTCCGATCCCTTTTGTTTGTCTTTCGTTTGATTTGGCCGAAGCCGCCGTCCGCGAAGGTATAGTACGCCGGCATGGCGGGCACGTTGCCCAGCCACGAATCACGGAGAGATGTCATGGGTCTTGTTCAAGCAGTGTCGGGTGCGGTCGGTGGCATGCTCGGCGACCAGTGGAAGGACTTCTATACGGTTCCGGACGGCTTGCCGTCGACGGCGGCGCTGTTCGCCGCGGTGCCGCGCGGCACCAACGCCGGACGTGGCTCCAACACGCAGGGTTCCTCGAACATCATCACCAACGGGTCGAAGATCGTCGTGCCCGAGGGCTATGGGCTGCTGCTGTTCCAGGACGGCAAGATCACCGGCTTCGCCGCCGAGCCGGGCGGCTACGAATGGCGCTCGGACGACGTCAACTCGCAATCGATCTTCGCGGGCGATGGGATCGTCGGCCCGCTGATCAAGCAGAGCTGGGAGCGCTTCAAGTTCGGCGGCCAGCCCGGTTCGCAGCAGGCCGCTTTCTTCGTCTCGCTGAAGGAACTGCCGGACAACCGCTTCGGCACCCAATCGGAAATCTACTGGGACGACGGCTTCCTCAACACCCAGGTCGGCGCGGTCACGCGCGGCTCCTACACGCTGAAGATCGTCGACCCCATCCTGTTCGTGAAGAACTTCGTGCCGGCCAGCTATCTGCAGCCCGGCCAGGTTTTCGACTTCACCGATCTGGACAATGCCGCCGCCGGCCAACTGTTCAACGAAGTCGTCGGTTCGCTCGCGCCGGCCTTCAGCCTGTACTCCAACGACCCGGCCAAGGGCAATCGCATCACCAAGCTGCAGCAGGATTCGCTCGGTTTCGCCAAGAGCCTGTCCGATGCGGTGGAGAGCGGCTACCAGTGGAAATCCGAACGCGGCCTGGCCATCGTCAAGACCGCGATCGTGTCGATCGAATACGACGCCAACACGCGTGAGTTGCTCAAGACCGTGCAGCGCGCCGACGCGCTGGCCGGTTCGCGCGGCAACTCCAACCTGCAGGCCAGCGTTGCCCAGGGCATCCAGTCGGCAGGCGAAAACGGCGGCGCCGCGGGCCTGGTCGGCGTGGGCATGGCATCGGGCATGCTGGGCGGCATCGGCAACCTGCAGCAGCCGGTTGCGCCGGCCGCACCGGCCGCCGAAGATCCGGTCGCCAAATTGAAGAAGGCCAAGGAGATGCTCGATCTCGGCCTGATCACGCAGGGTGACTACGACGCGCTCAAAGCCAAGGCGCTGGGCCTGTAAGCAACGGGCAAGCAGCGAACATGTCCAACTCGAACCTGCCGCCGCCGATTCCGGCGGCGCCCGTCACCGGTCCTGGTTCACCGCAGGACGTCCCACCGTTGCCCGGCAGCCTGCCGGTGGACCCGGCCACGCTGCCCGAACCGATCCGCGAGGAATTGCTGGCGCCCGATCCGGTCGCCATCGACACTTCCGCGGCCGAGCTGAAGGACGGCCTCAACCGCTGCCCGAAATGCGGCGCGACCGATATCCGGCACAAGCCCGGCAGCGACCTGCTGGTCTGCCTGTACTGCCGCAACGAATGGGATGGCGCGCGGGTCGAGGAGGAATTCGGTTTCGGCGAAGGGATCGCGCAGCTCAAGGGCACGGTGATCGCCTCCGGTGCGCGCGACATCGCAGCCGACGCCGCCAGCCTGATGAGCTTCAAGTGCACCGGTTGCGGCGCCGAGGTGACGGTCAATACCGACAACGCGATGACGGCGCGCTGCCACTGGTGCCGGCACGTGCTGGGCGTCAACGAACAGGTGGCCAACGGTGCGGTGCCCGACGCGGTGCTGCCCTTCCATATCAGGAAGGAAGACGCGGTGGCGCGCATCCGCCAGTTCGTGGACAAGCGGCGCTTGTTCGCGCTGAAGGCGTTCAAGGAACAGTTCACGCCCGAGAACGTGGTCGGCGTCTATCTGCCCTACATGATCGTCGACGGCAACGTGAGCGTGGGCGTTGCCGGCAAGGGCGAGATCCAGACGCGCGAGTACACGCGCGGCAGCGGCGACAAGAAAAAGACCTACTACGACGCCGACGTGTACCAGATCGAGCGGCACGTGGACTTCACCGTGGACGATCTGCCGCTGGAATCCTCGACCGAACGCGGCAACCTGGATACCAAGACGAACACCAACAACATCATCAACACCATCCTGCCCTTCGACACCAAGAACGCGGTGAAGTGGAATGCGTCCTACCTGTCCGGCTTCACTTCGGAGAAGCGCAACAGCGACGTGGAACACCTGCGCCCGCGCCTTGAGGACCAGTTGCTATCGGTCGGTCGCGCTCAGGTCGAAGCGTCGGTGCGCCGCTACGATCGCGGCGTGCGCTGGGAGCAGGAGCGCCTCGACGTCCACGGCACGCGCTGGGTTTCGATGTACCTGCCGGTGTGGCTGTATTCGTACCACCAGCCGGGCCGCAATGGCGGCATGCTGCATTACATCGCGGTGAACGGCCGTACCGGCGAAACCATGGGCAGCGTGCCGGTGCAGCAGTGGAAACTGCTCACGGCCGCGCTGACGGTGGGCACGTTCCTTGAAGGCATCGCACTCTGGATCATGGTGGCCGCATCATGAGCGACGACAATGGACTCTGGCTGCTCGCAATCGGCCCCGCCGGCGCCACGGCGCTGTATTGGGCCCTGTACCGTTATTACCGCAACACCGACAAGTCGCACGCCTTCGAACACGAAACGGCCGTCGAGGCGCAGCCGGTGACCGGCTCGGACGAGAAGGTCGGCGAGAACAACGGGACGCAGGAGACGAGCATCTCCGGCAACAACGTAAGTGCGTATCGCACGCGCGTGGAGCGTGTCCGTGACGATGCCGGATAGCGGGTCGCGCAGGATAGGTTGAGCGCTTCCATACACGAGCACTCGAGATCGATACCTACGACGCTGTGGTGTTGCGGTAGTATCGGAAATCCCCGCTCGCTGGCGTCGGCGAGATCGACGCCGACCCGCGTGTTCGGACACTATCGAAGGAGAAGTCGATGAAGGCATTGATCGCGTTCGCTGCCGCTGCGCTCGTGGCGTGTCCGGTGGCGGCACAGGTACCGACCGGCACGATGGGGGAACTGCGTCCGGACCAGAAGCAATTCTTCGAGCTCTACAAGGAACTGGTCGAGACCGACACCACGGTCACCAACGGCAGCTGCACCCAGGCCGCGGAGCAGATCGCGGCGCGATTGAAGGCGGCCGGCTTCGCCGACGACCAGATCACCCTGTTCTCCGTGCCCGAACATCCGAAGGAGGGTGGGATCGTGGCGATCTATCCCGGCACGTCGGTCACGCTCAAGCCGATCCTGCTGCTGGCCCATATCGACGTGGTGGCGGCCAACCGCGCCGACTGGGAGCGCGACCCGTTCAAGCTGATCGAGGAGAACGGCTACTACTACGCCCGCGGCATCGCCGACGACAAGATGATGGCGGCGACCTGGGCCGACGCCCTGATCCGTTTCAGGCAGGACGGCTACAAGCCGGCGCGTACCGTCAAGATGGCCCTGACCTGCGGCGAGGAGACCGACACCGCATTCAACGGCGCGCAGTACCTCGCCAACAACAAGCGCGACCTGATCGATGCGGCCTTCGCGCTCAACGAAGGCGGCGGCGGCGACACCGACGGCAAGGGCCGTATCGTGGCGCAGTCGATCCAGGTCGGCGAGAAGATCTACCAGGACTACAAGTTTGTCGCCACCAACCGGGGAGGACACAGCTCCCAGCCGGTGCGCGACAACGCGATCTACGCCATGTCCGACGCGCTGCAGAAGATCCGCGAACACGAGTTCCCCGCCGAGTTCAATGCCACCACCCGCGTCTTCTTCGAGCGTGCCGGTGCCGCGCGCAAGGACGCCATGGGAACGGCGATGGCGGCCCTGGCGAAGGATCCGGGCGACGCCGACGCGGCGGCGGTGGTCAACACCGACAAAGGGTTCCACTCGATGCTGCGCACGACCTGCGTGGCGACCATGATCGATGGCGGCCATGCGGTCAACGCACTGCCGCAGCGGGTGGAAGCCAACGTCAACTGCCGCATCTTTCCCGGCCATACGCCGGCAGAGATCAAGGACCGGTTGGTCGGCATCATCGGCAATCCCGACATCTCGATCGAGCTGGCGCGCAAGGACAAGCCACTGGCCAAGTCACCCCCTCTCGATCCGGCCATCATCGGCCCGATGGAGGCGCTGAGCGCGAAGTACTTCCCCGGCGTGCCGGTGATCCCATCGCTCTCGACCGGTGCGACCGACGGGCTCTACCTGTCGGCGGTGGGAATCCCGACCTACGGTGCGCCAGGCATGTGGGGCGACCCCGACGGCAACGGTGTCCATGGCCTCAACGAACGTCTTGAGGTGCGTTCTGTCTACGTCGGCCGCGATTACCTGTTCGACCTGGTCAAGGCGTTGGCAGAGTAGGGAGAACGCCGTCACTTTCTGCGCAAGAAATGGCGGGTGGCCCACTGACCGCATGGAAGATGCCCCGTTGACCCCTTCCCGGCCGGCGATCGCACAAACGTTACTGGTTGCATCCGGCAGCCTGTGCGTATTGCTCGCGCCGCACTTCGGCGTGCCGATGTTCCTCTACCCTTTGCTCGGGCTTGGCCTGTGTGCCGGGATGCTGCGATATCAGCGGCTCGGGTTTGCCGACATCGGGTTTCGGTGGCGGGCATTGGGAATCGTGCCGCTATTGGTGGGCGGCACGCTCGGCGTGGCCTATGCGATGGCCAACTACGCGGCGATCGGCCCGATGCTGGCTCGTTCGTTGGGCGAGCTGCCCGATCTTTCCAGTTTCGATTTCGTGCGCGCGCACCTGTCCGGTTACCTGATTGCCCTCGCGCTGGCCTGGGTGATCGGAGGGTTCTATGAAGAGCTCGTATTCCGCGGGTTTTTGCAGGCCATGCTGTTGCGGCACCTGCCGGCGTGGCATGGGCGGCCGGTGGTGGCGACGACGCTCGTCGTGCTGTTGTTCGCCGCCTATCACGTGCAACTCGGTGCCTTCGGCGTGGCCAATGCGCTGGTATTCGCGGTGTTCGCGGCGGCAGTGCGGCAGCGCTGGTCGGACAACCTGTGGTACGTGATCAGTTTTCATGCCTGCGCCGACATGACTGCCTTCACGTTGATGCATCTGGGGTATTTGTAATCGCGGGCCGTACCCGGACTACGTCGCGGCAGAAGCCGTGCTTCACTTCCGCCTCATATTCCGCTCGCGCTGCCCGCACGAATCCGCGCCAGAATAAGGCTGCAATCTCCACAGGAGGCAAGCACATGATTGGATCGAGCAGACCACGTGGGGGGGCGAAATTCTGCGAGAGGAAAGGCCGTAGGCTGGGTTAGTTCCATCAACCCAGCGCTTTCAGCTTGCAACCGCGAGATGCTGGGTTGATGAAACCAACCCAGCCTACCGGGCTACATCACTTCCCTTCAGCCCAGTAGGATGGGTTGAGCGCAGCGATACCCATCACGTGCGCTCTCCGAAGCCGACGTCGCGACCCAGTGCAATACCCCAATCCGCAGACAGGATGCCTTTCGCCACATAACGGTGGAAGGTGGAATGCGGCCAATCCACCGTCCTCAAGACATGGACATGCTTCACGGGATTGAAGTGGATGTAATCAATGTGGCTGTGCAGATCGGCTTCATTCCGGATCAGGTGTTCCCAATAACGGCGTTGCCATATCCCGCGTTCGCTTTTGTCGACCAGACTGGCTCTTCGGGGTTCGCCCTGAGGTACGTGGCGGGAGAGCCACGTCTTGAATAATCGCCAGCGAAGCGGGTAGTCGCTGTCGCCCGGAGGTAAGGTCCAGATCGCGTGCAGATGGTCTGGCAATACCACCATGGCGTCGATTTGAAAGGGGTGACGCGTCCGAACGTAACGCAGGGCTTGTCGCAATTCGTCAACACGATCCACTAATAACCGTGAGCGGCGCTCGGCTAGATTGATGGTGAAGAACCATGTGGCGCCGGGAACATATGTGCGTCGATAGTTGGTCATCCGTGACCTCTTGCGTGTGTGGTGGGATGGTAGCGATGGGTATCGCTTCGCTCAACCCATCCTACAAGAGCTTCTCTGCTTTGATTACTTCCCTTTAGCCTGGGCGCAGCTCCTGCCTGCGGCCGGT
Organism: Pseudoxanthomonas sacheonensis; assembly: GCF_010093305.1. GTDB lineage: Bacteria > Pseudomonadota > Gammaproteobacteria > Xanthomonadales > Xanthomonadaceae > Pseudoxanthomonas_A > Pseudoxanthomonas_A sacheonensis. Next base: position 105,779 of record NZ_PDWS01000013.1, read on the forward strand.
GTCGCAGGCGGCATAGATGGCATCGATGATCTTCAGGTCTTTCAGGCCTTCTTCGCCGTCGACAGGGACCACGGGTGTGTTCCCGTCAAGCAGGATGCCGGCCATCTCGTCCATCTGCAGGGTCTGGTGCATGGCGTGCGGCTGCGCGAGTTCGCCTTTGTGGGTACGGCCCTGGATGGGACCATAGCCCGTGGCAGGCTGCAGCTCGGCGAATCCCTGTTCGCCGGTCATGAAAAAGCGGTCCAGATGGTTCATCTGGTAGGTGGACAGGCAGGAGGCCACGGCTCCGCTGGGGAAGCCCAGCTGGAATTGGACGGTTTCGTCCACTCCTTCCTTGAATTTGATCGGGTCGGTCTTGGTTTGCTGCGCGGTCACCCATACCGGGTCTTCGCCCACCATGTAGCGCGCGCCATTGATGGCGTAGATGCCGATATCCATCAATGACCCGCCGCCTGCCAGCGCCTTGTCCAGCCGCCATTGGTTTGGATCGCCGATGCGGAAGCCGCACAGGCCCTGGAAGAACAGGATGTTTCCGAAATCTCCTGCCTTGCGCATGCGGATCACTTCCAGCGTGTTGGGCTCGAAATGCATCCGGTAACCCACCAGCAGCTTCACGCCGGCGTCGGCGCAGGCATCGATCATGTCCTGGCCTTCCTTGGCGTTGACTGCCATCGGCTTTTCGCAGATGACATGCTTTCCCGCCTTGGCGACGCGGATCGCCTGATCGCGATGGAGCGCGTTGGGCGTGATGATGTAGACCGCATCGATGTCCGGATCGTCCTTGATGCGGTCGAAATTCCCATAGTCGTACCGGTTCTTTTCCGGCACACCGAACTTCGTTCCCCATTCCTGCAGTTTGGAAGGCGTTCCACTGATGAGCCCGGCGACCCGGGCGCGCTTGCAGGACTGCATGGCTTCGGCCACCCGGGCGGCGTAGCTGCCCAGTCCCATGAGCGCCACGCGCAACTTCGTTTCCTGGTTGCCGCCGGCGCCGGCGCTGTCCGAAGGATCGGCCCACGCACCCATCGGGCTCCACGCCGCACCTGCGGCCAGACCCATTGCCTGCAACATCCGGCGCCGGCTGATTCCGGCCGATTGGTTTTCCATCTTGGTCTCCTTCGCTTCGGCCACCGGCAAGAAAGGCGGCGGCATGCGACGCTGCCCTGCGAGTGTCGCATGCCGTCCTGCGCCTGTTGGAGAAGAGTCGGATTCATTCGCCAATGGCGCGCGGGCGCCCCGGCGATCTTAGGGAACGAACCTGATCCGGTTTCCAACCCCGTTCCCACATTTCAATGTCACGGCCCATTCCGCCCGGCAACTGGCCGCATCTGCTTTAGAAGCCGACAGCGCCAACCCGGATCATCGATACGGACCCGGGCCGCTCCAGACCACTTCGCCCTGCCGGTAGACGCGCTGCATGTCGATGACTTCGCGTGCATCGCCGATGGCCGCCAGTTCCGGCGAGTCCGGTTCCAGCAGGCGGCACGGGCCGGATTCGCGCCTCAACGCGGTTTCCAGCGGGCACACCATGTACCGCCGCGTGCCCGGCAGTAGCAGGAACACCTCCGTCATTCCCCTGTCGCGCCAGGCGCGCAGCCGGGTTTCGCTGCGCAGGTCGTAATAGACCTGGTAGCCGCCTACTTCCAGGCTGGCGACGGCGGCGGAGGCATCGTTGCCGCGGCCGCGGTCGATGGCAGGGCTTCTGGCCAGCCCCGCATTTTCCGGTGCGGTCTCTTCAGCGAGCATGCCCGGCGGCTGCCCCCAGATGTGCGGGCGCCGCCGTGGCGTTGCGGGCGCCGTGGGCATCGCCGCGGCGGGCGCCGGTGCGGAGTCCTGCGCGGGTTCGTCCGGGACGACGTACGGCACCGGGTCGTCGGCACGCGCGACCAGCGTGGACTGCACGCGCGAGGCCGCGCGTGGCTTCGCTACGGGTTTGCGCGGCGCCGGCTTGGCGGCGGGCGGCGCGTCCGTGGGTTGCGGTGGCGTGTCGCCGATGAAATCCACGGCCATTCTGCTGCCGGCATCGGCGCCTTGCGGCGTCGTCACGGTAATCGGGGGAGTCAACAACGCCAGAAGCAGCAACAACAGATGCAGCAGCGCGCTCGAGAACGCGGCGATCCAGTGCTGCAGGCGTTCGATCCGGGGTTCGGTCCCGGCATCGGCGCGGCTCGACGCCTTGCTCATGCCGCCGCAAGCGCGTCGGGGGTAGGGGCCTTCATGCGGAGTCTATGACGTGCGGCGGTGGGGTACGGCATCGTAACGCGTCGGGGGGCGGATTCGCTTTCTTCCCGGGCCGTGAGGAAAAGGGGCTTGGGATTCGTTTAGCGTCGGTGCGTGGCCAGCCCCGTTTTCAACGCAGCGTTGGGAAATGAACCTGATCCTATCCATGGGCCCTGTTCATGACCCGGTTGTCGATTCTCCTGCTCTCCGTTCGTCATGTGTAGGAAGGCGGGCACGTCGATCCGCACGGAACCCCGGCATGAGGCAGCCCATCGCTGCCGCAATGATCGCGCTCGATCACCTGCAACCGTTTGCCGGTTGATTCCTCCCCCTCGATGCGTTTGGTTTCACCCCGGCTTTCCAGCGGGTTCGAAATGATCCGCCTTTCCCAGCTTTGACTCCTCCCATTCCGAGAGAAAGAAGATGACCCACAAGAATACGATCTGCCTTTGGTTCGACGGCACCGCGCTCGATGCCGCGGAGTTCTATGCCAAGACGTTCCCGGACAGCGCAGTGACCGCCGTCCATCAAGCGCCGGGCGACTACCCCTCGGGCAAGCAGGGCGACGTGCTGACGGTCGAATTCACCGTGCTCGGCATTCCGTGCCTCGGCTTGAACGGAGGCGACGCGTTCAAGCACAGCGAGGCGTTCTCGTTCCAGGTGGCCACCGAGGACCAGGCCGAAACCGATAGCCTGTGGAACGCCATCGTCGGCAACGACGGCCAGGAAAGCGCCTGCGGCTGGTGCAAGGACAAATGGGGCCTGTCGTGGCAGATCACGCCCCGCGCACTGACGGAGGCCGTCACCGACCCGGACCGCGCAGCGGCCAAGCGCGCCTTCGACGCCATGATGGAGATGCGAAAGATCGACATCGCCAGGATCGAGGCGGCGCGGCGCGGTTGAAGGAACAGCGCGCTTCGATTGGCCAGGCTGCTACGGACAGCCGAAATCCTGGCCCGTCCTCACGCCGGCCAACACGGACGCCGCCTACAATCGCGCCTCCACAGACAGGAGGCGCGCACATGTCATCGTTGGCGATCTATCTCTTAGGCATCGTGGTGTTGGTGGGTGGTTTGGCCTATGGCGCGCATCTGGCCGGTCTGGCCCCGCAGTGGATCGGAGTGGGTGCGATCGTGTTGCTGGGTATCGGCATCGTCACCGCGGTATCCCGGACCCGGAGCAAGGATCCGCCCGTCGATTCGGGTCCCTGAGCCTGCCGAGTCGTTTCACTTCCCGCTCCTTCGCCTTGCGCTAAGGTGTAGCGCCGCCGGTTCGTGGGTATCGCACGCGTCCACGGCGGCCGACGCGAACGAGGAGACCAACATGACGATGAAGACCGAGGCAACGAAAGTAAATCGGCGGCTGCGCGGCATGGCGACGGGTTTGCTGCTGGCCACGGTTGCCGTGTCGGCGCTGGCGCATCACGGCTGGTCCTGGGCGGAGGAGAAGCAGACCACTTTGGAGGGAAAAATCCTGTCGGTATCGATGGCGCCGCCGCATCCGCAACTGCAGGTCGAGGCTGACGACGGCAGCCGCTGGCAGATCGACCTGGCCAATCCTTCGCAGACCGAACGGTCCGGCTTCACCGGCAAGAGCGCCCGCGCTGGTGACCGGGTCACGGTGCTGGGCAACCGCAGCAAAGAGCCGGGCAAGCGGCACATGAAAGCGGTGCGCATCACCATCGACGGCCGCAACTACGACCTCTATCCCGAACGGTTGGCCGGCATGCCGTGAACACGGCCGCGGTTGTGGGCCTGGCGGCGGTGGACTGGATTGGCAACTGGCCGGGTGCGCGCTGGCTTCAGCAATCGGGTACCGCCTACTTGTTGGTCAATGCCGCCCATATTCTCGGCCTGGGGCTGCTGTTGGGCGCGATGTTGCCGCTGGACTTGCGCCTGGTGCTGGGGCGCGCGCAGCCAGCGTTGTCCGTGCTCGCGCCAGTAGCGATACGCACCGCTGCCGCGGGTCTGGTGCTGGCCCTGCTCACCGGCGCATGGCTTTTCTCGGTGAATCCCGGCGACTACCTGGAGAACGCGGCCTTCCGCTGGAAACTGCTTTTGCTTTCGCTGGCGTTGCTCAACGTAGCGGTCCAGCACCGGCAATGGCGCTCGCTCGGGCTGCCGGAGGCGATGGGTGCATTGCCCGTGCGCGTACGCGTGTTGGCGGGAATGTCGGCGTTGTTGTGGATTTCGACGCTGCTCGCGGGCCGCTGGATCGGCTTCGTCTGATGGTTGTCCATTGCGCCGAAGGCGAAGCGTCCGATGCGGTGAACCGGTTTCCGTCGTGCCCAGAGATTTCTCCAGCACAAACCACCCCCGTCGCTACGGGTGACGTGGCCGCCTCCGGCAGACGCATACGTTCTTTGTTATGAAGGCGCCGGATGCGGCTGGCAGGCGGTCCAACAGGGGGAGTTCGCCTCACGCATCCGGCGGAAAAGGGGGAATAAGCGCCCCGGCCGCCTGCGGCTTCTTCAGTGCGTCGTCGGCGTGGGCCGTCGGGGGAACTCGGCCGCAGGCAAGCCCGCGGGCATGTCTGTTTTCCCAGGAGGCATGCGCACCATGAACGACAACAACGGCATCGCAATCCAACAGGCGGCGCTGGGACCGCTGGCCTTCCTTTCGCTGCAGCATCCCGCGCGCTACGACACGCCCGCTGCACCCAGCAACGAAGAGCGCATCCGTGCCTATCGCAACATGCTGCCGGTCATGCTCGGCAACACCTACACATGGGCTTTCCGCCACGCCGTCTTACACAGCACGGGCGGGTGAGCGAGCGAGCGGCGCCCGCGGTGCCTGGACGTGCACCGCGGGCTGGGGGACCAGCACCTGGATCCCAGGCTGACCTTGCAGGGCCGCACCCCGGTTCCCCAGCGGCCGGTTTAAACCATGCGGCCTTGCGACGCATCCCAGCATCAGCCCTGCTCGTCAAGATAAGCAGTCGTTGCCATCACATCATTGGCGGATTCGCCCGAGGAAGATTCATGCTGTTTGGAAAGTACCGTGCCGCCGTGACCCTCGCCGCTTTACTGACGCTTCCCTGCTTTGGAGCCGCTGCGACCCCCTTGGACGAAGCGAACGAGCGGGCTATGCAATCGATACAGCAGACGATGAAAGAGCAACGCATACCGGGTCTGCAGATCGCAGTCATCAAGGACGATCAGGTTGTGTTATCTCAAAGCTATGGCTTGGCCAACGTGGAGAACCACGTGCCTGCCACAAGAACAACTCTGTTTCCCATCAATTCCGCAACAAAGTCGTTTACGGGCGTCGCCATGATGCAGTTGGCCGAAGCCGGGCTCGTCGATCTGGATGCCCCTGTCTCCGATTATCTGGATGGGTTGCCTGAAGCTTGGCAAAGTATCCGTGTCCGTCAACTGCTGGCGCACACCTCAGGGCTTCCGGATATCCTCGACCAGAAAGGCCTGATCGGAGGAGGCTCCGAACAAGATGCGTGGAAGGCAGTAAAGCTGCTGCCCATGGATGCGCCCACTGGCGATAGGTTCGCATACAACCAAACCAACTATGTGTTGCTGTTACAGATCATAGTCAAACAAACCAAAATGCCTTATGAGAAATACGTAGCAGAACGTCAATTCGCAGCCGCCGGCATGCGCTCGTCAACGTTCGGCGACAGCTATGACCTGATTGCCAACGCGGCTACGATGTACAGCTACTTCCCACGCAAAACCGATGCGCAGGGCGACGACGAGCGTTTGTCCCATTGGTTCTACGACATACCTCCTGGTCTTTGGGCGGGCGGTGGAATCCTGACCACGGCCGATGAAGTCGCGCATTGGATGATCGCGTTGTCGAGTGGTCGGCTGATCAATGCGGCCAATGTCCGGAATATGTGGACGCCAGAAAAACTGAACAGCGGCGCCGACGGAAGTTGGGCCGCTGGATGGTCGGTTTTGGAGACTTCGCCGCACCTGCAAGTGGCGGGTATGGGGGGCGCCCGCGCCGCATTCGTGGTTTATCCCGATGATCGACTGGCCATCATTGTGTTGACCAACCTCGTTGGCGCGAATCCACAGAACTTCATTCCGAAGATAGCCGAGTTCTATAAGCCATTGCAGGCCCGGTAGAAACCAATCCGGGCGACACACCTTCCCCAAACCCGACTACGCGTTGGCATTCCATGTCGATGCCGAGTCGCCGACTGGCACGATCGTCGCCGATCCGGGCATCGTCGGCTCGTCCTCGGACAGCATCGACATCACCATCCACGGCGTCGGCGCACACGGCGCGTACCCGCACCAGGGCAAGGATCCGATCGTGATGGGCGCGGAAATCGTGCTGGCCTTGCAGACCCTGGTGAGCCGCGAGATCTCGCCGCTGTCGCCGGGCGTGGTGACGGTCGGCGCGTTCCATGCCGGGTCCAAGCACAACATCATCTCCGACCGCGCGGACCTGCAGCTGACGGTGCGCACCGACGATGAAGCGGTGCGCAAAGTGCTGCTGGACGGCATCAAACGGATCGCGCAGAACGTAGGCCGCATGAATGGCTTGCCGGAAGATAAGCTGCCGGAAGTGAAGCTGTCGGTCGAATCGACGCCCGTCACGCTAAACGATGCCGCGCTCACCGCGCGCCTGCGCACGGTCTTCGCCCAGGCCTTCGGCACCGCGGTTTTGAAATCGCCGCCGCGTACCGGCATGGGAGCCGAAGACTTCGCGTATTTCGTGCAGCCCGAACTCGGCGTGCCGGGTTTCTATTTCAACGTCGGCGGCACTCCGCAACCAGCCTTCGACGCCGCCAAGGCCGGCGGACCGCCGGTCTCCGGGCACCACTCGCCGTTGTTCAAGATCGATCCCGAACCGTCCGTGCGCCTGGGTACCGAAGCGATGACCGTGGCAGTGCTGGATTTGCTGAAGCCGACGGCGGCGGCGAAACCGTAAACCCGCCTTACGCGGGCTGTTGCATACACCGCAGCCCGGCCAGGAATAGGAGTCCGCCATGGCAAAGCGTCCTCGTTCCACTATCCATGATTTCGATCGGGCGGTATTGCGCCTGTTCGACCAATAATTGCGGACCCGATTGGCATAGCGGAAAACGCGAGCGGAGCGTCTTTCCCGACTCCGCCGGCATCCGCTCAATCGACTGGTTGGGTCTGCATTCCCGCTACGGAATCAACAGTACCTTGCCGGCGCTGCCCCGGCCTTCGAGCAGCGCGTGCGCTTGGGCGCCCTCGCGCAGCGGGATATGCGCGGCGACGCTCACGCGCAACTGCCCCGCGTGCACCGCTTCGAAGAGCCTGTCGGCGCGCTGCTGGCGCTCTTGTGCGGTAGTCAGAACGTTCCACAGATCGCCGCCCACCAGGGTCAGCGAACGGTCCATCAGCACGCGTGGATCGACGGGATCCGGATCGCCAGCCGCCATGCCGTAGAACACCGCCGTGCCACCGGTACGCGCCAGGGCCAGACTGTCGCCGAGCGTGCGCCCGATGGAGTCGTAGACCACGTCGACCCCATCCGGCGCCACTGCGCGTACGCGCCCGGCCCAGCCCAGGCCCGAATCCAAAGCATGGCGGGCGCCAGCGGCGAGCGCAGATCGGCGTTTGTCCTCGGACGAGGCGAGCGCGATCACGTTCGCCCCTTTCGCGGTCGCCAACTGCACCAGCAACTGGCCGACGCCGCCGCCAGCCGCATGCACCAGCAAGGTCTCGCCAGCCCGCACGGCGTGGCTGTCCTCGAGCAGGAACTGCGCGGTGAGGCCTTGCAGCAGCAATGCGGCCGCCGTTTCGAAATCGATGTCGTCAGGCAACGCGATCAGCCGGTCCAGCGGTACCGCCACCAGCTCTGCGTTGGCGAAGGCGCTGTCGGCGAAGGCGACACGCCGACCGATGGCGAACGCGCCGCCAGCATCCTGCGGATGGATCGCGACGATTTCTCCGGCGGCCTCGTACCCGGCGATCCATGGTGGCGATCCGGCCAGATGGTAACGGCCTTGACGGCGATAGACGTCGGCGAAATTGAGGCCGATCGCACGAGTGCGCACCACGACTACACCAGGTGCGGGTTGCGGATCGGGCAGGGTCGTCCATTCCAGGACTTCGGGACCGCCGAAGCGGGAAAAGGTCAGCGCGTGCATGGCTTCATGCTCGCGCAAGATGAGACCTTGAGCAAGCAAAAAACAGGATCGCTGCGATCGCGATCGCCGCTGCCGCATCATGAAAGCGATAAGCCATCCCGGCGCATGTCGTGAAAGCTTGGAGAAAACGGGTCTGCAAGGAAGGAAATGCGTTGTCGATGGAATTCGCTAATGTCATTCCAATCACAGAATCGGCCGCATCCGTGCTCAAACAACCGGTTCGCTGCGCGTCGCGGCCTTTCAGAACTCGAAAGAAAGCGGGATCGATATCGTCAATGTTCAAACCCGCGGATTCCGTAGTGCGTGCGTTGCAGAGCTACGGCAAGGGTCGCGGCGACAAGCGGATCAGACCAGCACTTGCCGGGTGCGTGCCAGGAATTGGTGGATCTCTTGTTCGGTGCGTCTGTCGATCATGTACACCGGCCGCCTGCCGTTGGGGCAGAGCAGGCTGGGCGTGGTGCCGAACAACCGGCAGATGAGGGGGCGCTCGCTGTAGACCTCGCAGCCATGCTCGCCCAGATGCGGGCAACTCAGTTCGGCCAACGCGGCTGCGTGTTCGGCCTCGGTCTTGACCGGAAGCCTGGCCATTTCCTCGGACGAGGCGGTCACCGGTCCGCAACAATCGTGGCAACCCACGATGCAGGTGAAACTGGGGATGCGCGCGCGCAATTCGTCCAGCTTGCGATTATTGCTGTCCACGCTGCGCTCCTCGGGCACGACTGCCGTCAACGGCATGCTTCTCCGATAGTGTATTGCAAGCCGATGGAATGGACTGCTTCCGCTCACAGCTTCGGCAACACTTGTTCCATCAGCAGCTTGGCAGTCAGCAGGTGAGGTTGGCGCACGTTGTAGTTGGTGGTGGTGACGACCACCACCAGTCGCTCGTCGGGAAACACCTGCACGCTGTTGCCGCCCGTGCCGTTCATGGAATACGACTTCCACACCTTGCCGTCCTTGCCCGGGAAACGCATCAGCCACCACAGATAACCGTAGTCCATGTCGTCGTTGGGCCGCGCATGCGGCGCGATGGAGGCCTGCACCCAGGCGGCGGGTATCAGCTGCTTGCCATTGGCCTTGCCGCCATCCAGGTACAGTTGGCCCAGCGCCAGCAGATCGCGGCTGCGCAGGCCCAGGCCGCCACCGCCCTGGGGCAGGCCCAACGGCGACAGCTGCCATTCCGGCGCCACGATGCCCAGGGGCGCGAACAAGCGGCGCTGCGCGTAAGCGTCCAGGCGTTCGCCGACCGCCGACTGGATGACGGCGCCCAGCGTCGTCACACCTGCGGTGCAATAACGGAAGCTGCGGCCGTACGGAGATTTCTCCGGTGTCGGCATCCACGCGGGGAAACCCTGGATGGGCAGATCCAGATAGAACTGCACCCAGTCTTCGATCAGGTACATGCGCTCCTCGTTGCCGCGCGAAAACTGGTTTTCGTCGTCGCATTCCAGCCGTGAAGACATGGTCAGCAGGTCTTCGACCGTGATCTGCGCCTTGCGTGGATCGCTGTTCTGGATCGCATGCTGAGGATGCAGATAGGGCAGCACCGGCGCCTGCGCCCCGGGCAGCTTGCCGTCGGCTATCGCCAGCCCCGCCAGCATGCCGGTGACGGTCTTGGTCGCCGAACGCGTATTGCGCCGGGCTTCGGCGCCGTCCTTGTCGAAATAGCGTTCGTACACCAGTTTTCCGTTCTGAGCGATCAGCACACTGGTGATCTGCTGGTAGTCGCCGGCCTCCACCGCATGCGCCAGGCCGTCGAAACGCGCGTCTTCGGCGCTCGCAATGGAAGGTAGCGAAAGAGAGATCAGCAGTACGGTTGCGGAAAGACGCATGGGGGACTCCATCGATGAAGCAGATACCGTATCAAGCCGCAGGCCGGGCGGCTTGTACGTACGGAACCACGGCGCGATTCAACCCAGGGCGCGGTACTGCGAAGGCGTCACTCGATGGGCGCGCCGGAAGACGTGGGTGAAATGCGCCTGGTCGACGAAACCGCAACTCGCGGCGACCTCGGCGACCGAGAGTCCGGTGTCGCCCAGCAGGTCGATCGCGCGGTCCATGCGGCATCGGCGCAGATAAGTCCCCGGCGAGCATCCGTAGTGTCTTCGGAACGCACGGGCCAGGTAGACCGGATGCACATCGGCCTGGTGCGCCAGCTCCGCCAGTCCGGGAGTGCGCCGCCATTCGTCGGCGAGCATGTCGCGGACGCGCCGCAGCCATGCCGGGCCGCTGCGCGATGCGGCCTGCGCTACTTCCGCGGCGGCATCCAGCAACTCCTCGAATCCGCTTTCCACCGACAGCGTCGAGGCCGTATCCCAGGCCCGCAGCTCCCGCCACAGGCAGGCCGCGCGCACCAGGGTGGAGCCGGGCAGTTTCACCGCCGATGCCGGCAAAGGACGCCGAAGCTGCGCCTGCCGCCATACGGCCGCGGGAACCGACACGGTGAAGAAAAGACCATCGAGGCCCCGGAAACGATCGCGATGCGTGGTGCCCGGCGGATTCAGCACCAGCGCGCGCTTGCTGCAGACAAGCGGCATGCCCTGCGCGCTGCTGAGATAGTTGCCCTGCAGCAACAACAGGAAATGGGCGTCTTCGTGCGTGTGCTCGTGCACATCGTGCTCGGGCACGGTGGGCCGCAATTCGGCGAGCGCCAGCGCACCGACTTCGCGCTGCGCGCGATAGTCTCCCAGGAAACGTCCGTAAGCGAAGGCGGGTGAGGGAGTCGACACGATAGGACGAGTATCGGCAAGCCGTCCTGGCCGGCACAGTGCCCTTGGTCATCGTCCGAAGCCCGGCATTCCCTTCCCACTGTTCCTGCGATTGACTATGGTGCGTCCTCGCTCCTTACCTGCAGGACCGCATGAGCCGTAAACCCTGGCTGTGGGCCGTGGCGTTTTTGATCGCCGCTGCATTGGCCGCCACGTTCTTTTTCGCACCGGAAACTCCCGATTCCTCCGTAGCGCCTGCGACGCCGTTCGGCTGGACCGCGCAACTACGGCTCGCGGCGGGCGATGGCGTGCGCGGAATGCGCAACGGGCCGGTCGCGCAAGCGCGTTTCGACGATCCCTATGGCGTGGCGGTAGCGGCAGACGGCACGTTGTACCTGGCCGATGCCGGCGACAACAACCGCATCCGCAGGATCGGTACCGACGGTACGGTCACTACTCTGGCGGGCTTCAGCGAAGGATTCGCCGATGGCGAGGGCACCGCGGCGCGGTTGAATACGCCTTCCGGTCTGGCGCTGGACGGCGCGGGCAACCTGTATGTCGCCGATACCGGCAACCACGCCATCCGCAGGATCACGCCGCTGGGCATGGTCAGCACCGTGGCCGGCACCGGCGTGGCGGGACTCCGCGATGGCGCAGGCGCACAGGCGCAGTTCAACGGCCCCATCGGCGTGGCGGTGGATGCGCACGGCAATGTCTATGTCGCCGACACCTACAACGACCGTATCCGCAAGATCGATGCGCAAGGACAGGTCAGCACGCTGGCCGGCGGCGAGCGGCCGGGCAACCTGGATGGCGTGGGCGCTGCAGCCCGTTTCGATACGCCCACTGCATTGGCGGTGGACGCGCAGGGCATCGTCTGGGTCGCCGACACCCGCAACAACGCCATCCGCCGCGTCGCGCCCGATGGTACGGTCACTACGCCTTACTACGCCGGACAGGATGCAGCAGTGCGCGCGCTGCACCGGCCGATGAGCCTGGCGCTGACCCATGACGGTCTGCTCTACGTGGGCGAAATGTCGTGGGGACGGGTGATCCAGCTTTCCCGCGATGGCCGGCCGCATGTGCTGACCGGCGCTACCCAGGCGCAGCGGCTCTCGCGCCCGGCGGGGCTGGCCCTGGATGCCAGGGGCGCGCTGCTGGTCGCCGACGCCGGCAGCCGGCGCCTTCACCGTATCGTGCCGGTCGACGCGGCGACCGCCACGACCTTGCCGACACTCGGTGCGGTAGGTCCGGCCCCGAACGATCCGCTGCCCGCCACCGGCGGACGCTGGCCGTTGCATCCGCAGGACGGCTGGCACGAAGTGGTCGGCACGCTGGGCGAGGTGCGCGGCAACTACGACAACGAAAGCCGCGACCATCTGCATGGCGGGTTGGACATCCGCGGCGACGTGGGCGCGCAGGTGCTGGCGATCGCCGACGGCAAGGTCAGCAGTCCGTCCGGCGCCTGGGGATTGGACGAACTGGGCGAAGGCATGGCGATCGACGGCCTCAACTACATCCACATGCGGGTGGGGCGCGATGCGCGAGACGAGGTGTCCGATCCCTCGCGCTTCCAGCTGCTGCGCGACGAAGCCGGCGCGCCCGAACGCATGCGCGTGCTGCGCGGCACGCGTTTCAAGGCGGGCGAGGTGCTGGGCACCATCAACCGCATGGCGCATGTGCATCTCAGTGTGGGCGCGAGCGGCTACGAGCGCAATGCGGTGGCGCTGGGTTTCATCGGCTATGCCGACCACTACGCCCCGCGTATCGATGGCATCGAACTGCTCGACGCCAGCGAACAACCGCTGGCCAAGCGCGCCGACGGCCGCGTGCTGGTGCCGCGCGGCATGGGCGTGCAGATCGTGGTGGATGCCTGGGACCAGGTGGACAACAACCTGCCCAGGCGCAGGTTGGGCCTGCATGCGCTGGGCTACCAGCTGCTGCGCGCAGACGGCACGCCTTGGCCGGGTTACGAAACGCCGCGCATGAATATCGAATTCAACCGCATGCCCGCCGATCCGGAAGCGGTGAAGGTGGCCTACGCGCCGGGCAGCGGCATCACCGTGCATGGCAGCGCGCAGACGCATTTCAAGTACGTGGTGAGCAACACCGTGCGCGACGGCCGGCTCGCCACCGGCGTCTGGCGGCCCGATGAATTGCCTGCCGGCGACTACACGCTACGCATCACGGCCGTCGATTACATGGGCAATGCGGCCAGCGCCGGCCGCGATCTGAGGATGGCGCTGGAGTAAAGGGAGCAGGCGAACGCAACGCCAACGCGGCCTGTCCCGCGATGGAAGGCCGCGTAACCGTCGGGGTGGCGTCACCTTGCTTCTTGGCGCCCGGCGTCTCCTTCCACCGCCAGCGGCCGCACCTGCTCCAGCAGGCTGACCAGGGTCTTGCCAGGTTCTTCCCACGGCATCATGTGCGCCGAATGTTCGAACCAGACGCCCCGCTTGTATGGCGCTTTCACCTGCCGCAGCCAGCGTTCGGTGGGCGCCGAGGGGGTCGTGTAGTCGTGCCGGCCCATGAACATCACCACCGGAATCGGAAACTCCTTGACCCCGGTGAAGTCCACCTGCAGGAACTCGTCCAGAAGCCGGCCCAGGGAAAACACGTTGCCGGCATCGATCGCGCAGCGGTCGCGGTCGCTGTATTCCGGCGACAGGCGCGGCGCGCGGTAGTAGTAGGTCGAATCCTCGCGGAATGCGGTGAGCCCGCCGTAAAACTGCGGCCATTTGCGCGCGATGACGATGCGCTCACGGGTGATGGGGGTAGTGCCCGGATAGGGCGCGATGGCTTCCATCTCGCGGATGGCCTCGGCGTTGTCGTGGGCACGCGCCTGCTGCAGGCCGTATTCGAAGCTGATGCGCTCGTTCTCGCGCGTATTGACGACTTGGCCGATGCCCACGTAGGCATGGAACAGATCCGGCCGCTTCAGCGCCGCGTGCATGGCTACCACCGTGCCCCAGCTGTGGCCCATCAGGATCAGCTTGCGCTTGCCGTAGCGCTTGCGCAGATACTCGGCCATCTCGATGGCGTCGTCGACGTAGCGTTGGATATGGATGGTGTCGGCGATGCTGTCCGGCGCCACGCTGTTGTAAGTCTTGCCGGCGCCACGCTGGTCGTAGTTGACGATGGTGAAGTATTCCTCCAGCGGACGCTGGAACTGCCACTGGCTGGGCATGATGGGGGCCGCCGGCCCGCCGTGCACGAACAGCACCATCGGATTGCCGCGGTCCTGCCCGCGCACGCTCAGCCATTGGTCGATGCCGCCGATGCGTGCGGCGTAGGTTTCCTGCACGCCGCTGGGCGCCACGATCTTTCCCAGGTCGCGGATGATTTCGCGTGCGGGCTCATAGGCGGAGCGGTCGGGGCATGTGTCCTGCGCCTGCGCGCGCGCAGGCAGCAGTGCGGCCAGCAGGATCAGAGCTGACAGTGGGAACCTCATGGGCAATCCTCGTGGGGTGGCGGATGTGGGATTCATTATCGCGGCCTTCCCGGCGATGGCATGTGCAGATCGTAGTGGTCCCGCGCGGCGAAGCAAAAAACGGGAAGCGCCGAGGTCGGCAGGCTGGCATCATTGCCCCATGCCATTGACCCTGGACCACCTGCGCCGCTACGCCGTCGCCCGTTCGCTGTTCAAGCCGACCACGCTGATGCGGGCCATCGAAAAACTCGGCTTCGTGCAGGCCGATCCCATCCGCGCGCCGGCACGGGCGCAGGACCTCACCTTGCGGCACCGTGTCGTCGGCTATCGCGCAGGCGAGCTGGAGCGCCGTTATCCGCGGCTGGCGCTGGAGGAGGATTTCTTCGTCAACTACGGTTTCCTGCCGCGCGCCCACCACGCGCTGATGCATCCGCGCACCGCGCGCACCGCGTGGACGCCGGCGCGATGGAAGCAGGCGCGGGCGGTGCGCGAGTACATCGCCGAACGCGGCGCGGTGCATCCGCGCGAAGTCGATGCCCACTTCGCCCATGGCAAGACCACCAACTGGTTCGGTGGTTCCTCCAACGCCAGCACCGAGCTGCTGGATGGCATGCACTACCGCGGTCTGCTGCGGGTGGCCCGGCGCGACGGCGGCACCCGTGTCTATGCGGTGCGCGAAGACGTAGCGCCGGTGGACAAGGCCGGTATCGGCGCGCGCCTGGATGCGTTGATCGATCTGATCGTGCGCAAATACTCGCCGTTGCCCGATGCCAGCCTGGGCCAGCTGGTGAGCTACCTGGGCCGCGGGGTGCCGCAATGGGATGCCGCGCGCAAACCGGCGCTGGTCCGTGCGCGGCAACGCTTGCAACGCGCGCGGGTGGAAGGCGTGGATTGGGTGTGGCCTGCGGACGAGCGCGCGGAGAGCCGGCGCTGGAAGCCCGACGAACAAGTGCGCCTGCTTACCCCGTTCGATCCGGTGGTATGGGATCGCCGCCGCTTCCAGCTGTTATGGGGCTGGGCTTATCGCTTCGAGGCTTACACGCCCGCGCCCAAACGCAAGCTGGGCTACTACGCGCTTCCGTTGCTGTGGCGTGATCGCGTGATCGGCTGGGGCAATCTGTCGGTGGCCGAAGGCGTGTTGCGACCACAGCTGCATTACGTTGACGGCCATGCGCCGCAAGAGGCGGCATTCGATCAGGCGCTGGAAGCGGAGCTTGCGCGGATGCGGGTGTTCTTGGGGCTGGAATGAAAGACGTCTGGTAGGCCGTTCAATCAGCCGATCGTCCGTGTGTAACGCTAGCGGTCCAGAGGACTCAGTACGCCCACTGTGCCGCGGTTCAGAACGTGCGTATAGATCTGCGTGGTGGTCACGTCCTTGTGGCCCAGCAGTTCCTGCACTGTGCGGATATCGGCGCCGCCTTCGAGCAGATGAGTGGCGAAACAATGCCTCAACGTATGCGGACTGACGGGCTTGAGGATACCGGCTGTCCGTGCAGCGGCACGCACCGCGCGCTGCAGCACGCCTTCGTCCAAGTGGTGGCGTTTCTCGCGTCCATCTGCAGGATCCGTTGCCCGGCGAGCGGCGGGGAACACGTACTGCCAACCCGGTTCCTTCTCGGCGCTGCGGTACTTGCGGGCCAGTGCATAAGGAAGGGAAACCGCCCCGAACCCGGCTTCCAGATCCCGGGCATGCTGTGCCCGGGCGCTGTCCATCTGCGCCTGTAGCGCCGGCCGCAACCGTTCCGGCAGCACCGTCTTGCGATCTTTGCCGCCCTTGCCCTCGCGCACGGTGATCTCGTGGCGGGCCAGATCCACATCCTTCATCCGTAGACGCAGACATTCCATCAACCGCAACCCGCTGCCATAGAGCAGACCGGCCATCAGGGCTTCACGCCCCGACATCGCGTGCAACAAGGCCATGGTTTCGGCGCGCGACAGCACCACCGGCAACCGCGGTGGCCGTTTGGCCCGGACCACGTTCTCCATCCATGGCAGATCCAGGGCCAACACCTCCCGATACAAGAACAGCAGGGCGGCCAGCGCCTGGTTCTGGGTACTGGGGGCGACTCGGTGCCGCTGGGCCAGATCGCTTAGAAAGCGTTCGATCTCCGTACCGCCTAATTCGCGCGGGTGCCGGCGACTGTTGATTTGGATATACCGGCGAATCCAATACAGGTAGGCCTGTTCCGTCCGCAAACTGTAGTGCTTCACCCACAATCTGCGCCGAACTTCATCGAACAGCCTAGGTCTTGGTGGCGCAGATTCTGTATTGCTTATGACCGCGAGATTTTCCGCAGTAGGCATTAGACGGCCTCCGTGCCGGTAAACACCCGTAATGTTGCATGCACTACCGGCTCGCGATATCGCCTTAATTCCTTATGTCGTATAGGTAAAGTCTGATTGACGGACCTCCCAGGCCCCGCCCACAATCCGCGCTACGCCCCACTTTGGGGTCTAATCGTAGTTAGACCTGTGACCAGCTTTCGCGCAACTTACGATCAAAGAGTCATTGATGCTTGGGCCGCTCAGGTCTTGGCTCGGCGGCGCGGAATAGGCAGAGCACTACTTGTTCTCGGCCTCATCTTTGTCGGGCTCTTCGGACTGATGCTCGCCACCAAATTAGCAGTGTTCGCTATTCTATTCTTCTGCGTCGGCCTAGCTCTTATAGTTGCAATGCTCATCGACCGCGATAGTCTTCTTTGCCCCAACTGCAATCGGCCTCCGCTTGGCGCATTTGAGCGCGGCCCCGCAACCAACGCCGACTTTTGTCCTCATTGCTACTTTTGGCTAAAAACACCGTATGCCAGCAGGGAGCCACAGGTCTAACAATTCATTCAAGCCGAAGCCGCTTCGCGGCTCGGCTTAATTCAGCAACTGTCTTGTGATGTGATCTTTCAGGCGGCGATGGCATCTCCTTGAACCCGTAGTTCGTCACGCCGCCGTGCATTGACGATCGTCAGCAGCTTGCGCATGCAGGCGACCAGTGCCACCTTGCCCAGCTTTCCACGTGCCCTGAGTTGTTGGTAATGCGCACGCATCAACGGATCCCAACGCACCGCCGACAACGTGGCCA
>NZ_PDWS01000014.1 GCF_010093305.1 Pseudoxanthomonas sacheonensis
GTGTAATGGTCCCCCGCAAGTCTACGCTATCCTCTTCGTAGGCAGCGTCAGATGGGTATAAGAGACAGGTGATGAAGTGGTGCCGGTATGCAGAGAATGCGGCGGCTCTGGCTGGGTGTACCTAGATTTGGGTCAGTGCGCCGATTACGAGTGCTGCGGTGGACCGGTCAAGGGCAAGTGTCGCCAATGCAAGAACGACTGGACTGAGGATGACGAATGAAGCGCACAAAGCAACCCGAACCAATTACGGTGAATGAGTGCATGGACACTTTGCGAAAGTGCGGGAACGCCTTCGTAATGTCCGGGTATCGCCCAAAACCGGATAGCGACAACCCATGCGAGGCCCTGCTGCACGAGACCATGAGCTTGATAGCGCGATGGGATAGCAGGTACGACTGGCTTGGCCTGCCCGAGGGCTTCGAGCCATGATTCTTGAAGCGGCTGCAAGGCGAGTCGTCTGCGCGTTTAATGCGCTCGGCAAGGCGGATGGATTCATGGATAGCCATGCGGCACACCTGGAATGCGAGCGGGCAATGGTTGCCCTGAGTGACGCGCTTTACGAGATTGATGAGCGCCGCAAAGCCAAGGAACTGACATGACCCCAACACCCCCACAGGCTGGCGAGAGGGCGGAGGCGTGGCCTTCAGGTGTGCTGAACCGTCAAAAGACCCTTGAAATCCTCCGCAGCCACAACGCATGGCGGCGAGGAGCCGAAGGACCGCAGACTGATCCACGCATGCTGGGTCTCGCACTGGACGCAGCCATAGCCGCCCTGGACTCTGAGGAATCGAAATGATGGACTTCAAGAATGTGATCGTTATCTACCACGGGAATTGCGCTGATGGCTTTACTGCTGCATGGGCGGCATGGAGATTCTTTGGCGATGATGCGGAGTATTACGCTGGCATCTATCAAGCCGACCCGCCAGACGTGAAGGGCCGCGACGTTGTGCTGGTGGACTTCTGCTACAAGCCGGAGACGATGCGGCAGATGCAGCTTTCCGCGAGGTCGATTCTGGTGCTGGATCACCACAAAAGCGCATCGGAGGACTTGCCGGACCTTTCGTTTACCAATGAAGAACACTTGACCGTGATCCGCATGGATAGCGATAGATGGACCGCTCCCCGAACATGGAATTACGTGCAAGGGTGCGTGATTCAGGACCAGTGGGAGGGCATCCGCAAGGCAATCATCTACGCTTATTTCGACATGGATCGTAGCGGAGCAGGCATTGCGTGGGACTTCTTCCATCCTTGCGTGCCTCGCCCTGCGCTGGTGAATCACGTAGAGGATCGCGACTTGTGGCGGTTCGCATTGCCCGGCACTCGCGAAGTTCAAGCTACGGTTTTCAGCTACGAATACAGCTTCACGCTATGGGATCGCCTAGCGGCTATAGACCCGGCAGAACTTCGCAAGGAAGGCGAGGCAATCGAGCGCAAGCACCATAAAGACGTGGCAGAACTGGTGAGGGTGTGCCAGCGGCGCATGACTATCGCCGGGCATGACGTGCCAGTGGCGAGTCTGCCGTACACGCTGGTAAGCGATGCGGGCCACCTGATGGCGCAAGGCGAGGACTTCGCCGCGTGCTATTGGGATTTGCCAGACGGTCGCCAGTTCGGATTGCGGTCAGTGGATGGCGGGACCGACGTTAGCCAGATTGCACGCCATTACGGCGGTGGCGGACATGCGAATGCTGCGGGCTTCAAGGTTCCGCGCACCCATGAGTTGGCCGCAGCATGACCGCCCTATCCAACGCCAAAGCCTACCTGTCCACTCTGAAAGACGACGGACGCACGCGATACCCCGGGCACCCGGACGTGCTGCTGGCTGAGCTGGTGGCGGAGATTGAGGCGGCGCCGGCCGGAATAGTGGATCGAATGGGCGACGATGAGGACGGAAATCCTCGCATCGTGATCGCCGGCATGACGTACATCGAGATTCGGGATATGCCGAACATCTTGTTCCGAAAAGTCCGCCTACTCGCCCTAGACTCGGGCGGCGCGGGGGAGGTGGGGTCGTGAGTGAGGCTGTCGTGCTCGATCCATGCTGCGGCACTCGCATGATGTGGCTGGACCCGACCGATCAGCGCGGCTTGTTCGGCGATCAGCGTGACGAGTCCATCACCGTCACGGACAGGTCTGAGCGCAACGTGTCCGGCGTGCGGGTTCTGTCCATCCATCCGGACATTCGCATGGACTTCCGCAACATGCCCTTCGCGGATTGCTCGTTTCCGCTGGTGGTGTTCGATCCGCCCCATCTCGTCCAGGCCGGTGCGCGTAGTTGGCTGGCCAGCAAGTACGGGCGACTCGGTGCGGACTGGCGCGAGGATCTTCGGGCCGGGTTCGCGGAGTGCTTCCGCGTCCTGCGTCCCGAGGGCGTGCTGATCTTCAAGTGGTCGGAGGTGCAGGTTCCGGTGCGCGAAGTGCTGGCATTGACTGACCGCAAGCCGCTATTCGGCCACCCTTCTGGCAAGAGGAGCGGAACACATTGGATCACCTTCATGAAAGGAGGAGTCGGCGATGAGCGCGGCACTTAAGATCCCCGACCACGAACTACCGGCCAACACGGAGGACTGCGCCAAGCTGTGGGGCATGTCTCCGGACTACTGGCTGCGGACCATCGCCTGCAAGCCAACATTCCCCAAGCGGATCGCCCGCCGTCCGGCAACCTGGATTATCGGGGAAGTGCTCGAGTGGCGACGGAACAACCGGGAGTGATCCCGGTCCGATTACGCCACGAGCCTTGGCAGGCATTGACCTGCCGTCTTGCTTGGTGCCCAAGAGGGGACTCGAACCCCTACGACTTTCGCCGCTACCACCTCAAGGTAGTGCGTCTACCAATTCCGCCACCTGGGCAAACGTATGCGCTTGGGCAAGCCCGAGCGCGGAAACTATTGTAACCGTCTTCAGCCGCCTTGCGGCGGTGCCACGGGCGCCTGCGCGGGCGTCGATGGCGCGGTTTCCTTTACTGCCGGAGCTTCCACCGGAACCGATTCGACCGGCACCGAAGAAGCGGGCGCCGACGGCACGGAAGAAGGCGTTGCGCCAGGCGCGGCGATCGGCGCGCTGGGCACCGTCGACGGCGACTGCGCCGGCTTCGACAATTCGCCCGCAGCCGCGGGAGCGGCCGGCTGTTCGGCCATGACGCCGAGATTCTGCTGCGCCACCGGACGTGCGCTGTGCGAGGCCTGCCAGGCCATGAACAGGCTGATGCCGAAAAACACGATGGCCAGCCACTTGGTGCTCTTGGACAGGAAGTTGGACGCGCCGCGCGCACCGAACACGGTGCCGGAAGCGCCCGCGCCGAAGCCCGAACCCGCGGCCGCGCCGCTGCCGCGCTGCATCAGCACCATCGCGATGATCGCGATGGCCACCAGCACATAGATCACATTAAGGATCAACATCAACATTTGTGGATCTCGATAAGTTCTTCAAAACAGGATGCGTGCGCCAGGCCCGGCGGTGGATCAGCGGGCCGCGGCCCGCGCGATGGCCAGGAAGTCGGCGGCCACCAGGGAGGCGCCACCGACCAGTCCACCATCGACATCGGGCTGCGCGAACAGTTCCGCGGCATTGTCGGGCTTGACGCTTCCGCCATACAGCAGCGGCAGCGAATCGCCAATTCTAGCATCGCGGGCCTTGACCACGCCACGAATGAAGGCGTGCACGTCCTGCGCCTGCCGCGGGGTCGCGGTGCGGCCGGTACCGATGGCCCAGACCGGTTCGTAGGCCACCACGGCCTCCGCGAACGCCCCGATACCGGCCAGATCCAGTACCGGGGCCAGCTGCGCGGCGATCACGGCCTCGGTCCGGCCGGCTTCGCGCTGTTCCAGGGTTTCGCCCACGCAGAGAATGGGAACCAGCCCGGCATGCTTGGCGGCGACGAACTTGGCGGCCACCAGCTCGCTGCTCTCCGCATGGTATTGGCGGCGCTCGGAATGGCCGACCAGCCCGTAGCGGGCGCCCACGTCGACCAGCATCGCCGCCGAAACTTCGCCGGTATAGGCCCCTTTTTCGTTGCTGCTGACGTCCTGGGCGCCGAAGAAGATGTCGTGGCGCTCGAAGTCCTCGATCAGGTCGCCCAGGTAAGGCATGGGCGGCAGCACCACCACCTCCACGCCCGGCAGCGGCAGGCCGGCGGCCAGCTCGGCGACCAGGCCCGTGGCGAAGGTGCGGGTGCCGTGGAGCTTCCAGTTTCCGGCTACGATCTTGCGGCGCATCGTGTGATTCCTGTCCAGCCCGACGGCAGGGGCGCAAAGAATAGCCGATGCCCTGCCCCGTCTTCATTCAGGATGCGACCGATGCCTTCCAATGCTTCCGCCGGCTACGCGCTGGTCACCGGCGCTTCCAGCGGCATCGGCGCGGCCATCGCGCGGGAATACGCACGCCGGGGCGTGCCCTTGATCCTGACCGCGCGCCGCGTGGACAAACTGGAGCGACTGGCCGCCGAATTGCGCCGCGAAGTGGCGGTGGAAGTGATTCCCGCCGACCTCAGCGACCTCCAGGTACCCGAAGCCCTGGTTACCGAGATCCAGCGCCGCGGCTTGCCGGTCAGGATTCTGGTCAACAACGCCGGCTACGGCGTACCCGGCCGCTATCTGACCAAGGACTGGCGGACGCATGCGCAGTTCCTGCAGGTCATGATCGGCGCGACCAGCGAACTGACCTGGCGGCTGTTGCCGGCGATCCGCGCGTCCGGCAACGGCCGCATCCTCAACGTGGCTTCCTTCGCCGCCCTGGTGCCGGGCGCAGACGGACAGACGCTGTACGCAGCGGTCAAGGCCTACCTGGTGAGGTTCAGCGAATCGCTTTCGCTGGAAAACCTGGACCGCGGCGTGCATGTCACCGCGCTATGCCCGGGTTTCACCTGGTCCGAATTCCATGACGTCACCGGCACCCGGGAGATGATGTCCAAGCTTCCGAAATGGGCGTGGCTGGAAACCGATGCGGTGGCCAGGGCGGGTATCGACGGCGTCGAACGCGGACGCGTGGTCGTGGTGCCGGGGCGCGTCTACAAGCTGCTTCGTTTCGTCGCCAAACACCTGCCCGATGGGCTGGTGCTGGGATTGATGGGCAGGAATTCGGGGAAGATCCGCAAGGTGGATTGAAGCCGGATCGAACTGCCGGTGTCGCAGCCTGGGTCACACCCGACATCGTCATCCCAGCGAAAGCTGGGATCCATCTTGATTTTCGCGATCGGCGAGACAGAAGCAAGAGCAAAATGGATCCCAGCTTTCGCTGGGATGACGGCTCATTTTTCCCGCGGCATACGGAAGGTTGCTGGCTTACTTCAGCTAGTTCTTGCGTAGGTCGGGGCTACGTCCCCGACTACCGACGAACCCGGAGATATCGCGCGTCGGCCACGTAGGGCCGACCTACCTCAGCTACAACCTACTTCAGCTTGATCTCGCGCAACCGCTCTTCCAAATAACCCTGGGCGGTGATCGGCTCCGGATAGCGCTTGGGATTTCCTGCAGTGACGGTCGATGGCAACACGTCGATCAGGAAATCCGGATTGGGGTGCAGGAAGAACGGTACCGAATAGCGCGGCTTGCGCGCCTGCTCGCCCGGCGGATTGACCACCCGATGCGTGGTGGACGGGTACACGTGGTTGGTCAGGCGCTGCAGCATGTCGCCGATGTTGACCACGATGGTGTCCGCATCCGAGGTGAAAGGCACCCATTCGCCCTGCTGGGATTTGACTTCCAGACCGGCGGCGCTGGCGCCGACCAGCAGCGTGATCAGGTTGATGTCCTCGTGCGCGCCGGCGCGCACGTTGGGGATGTCGTCGGCGGTGATGGGCGGGTAATGGATGGGGCGCAGGATGGAGTTGCCGGAGTCGGTCTTGTCCGCGAAATAATTCTCCGCCAGCCCCAGATGCAGCGCCAGGGCGGACAGGACCCGCGAGCCGAGCTTGTCCAGCGCCTCATAGAGTCCGTAGCCGTGCTCGCGGAAACCGGGCACTTCATCGGGCCACAGATTGGGCGGCATTACTTCCGCATATTTCGAGTCGCGCGGGATCTCGCGACCGATATGCCAGAACTCCTTCAGATCGAAGTGCTTGGAATCCTTGGCCGTCTCCACACCGAACGGCGTGTAGCCGCGCGCGCCGCCGCTGCCGGGCACGTGGTACTTCAGCTTGGTTTCTTCGGGCAGAGCGAAGAAATTGCGGAACACCTCGTAGGCCGCATCGATCGCCGGCTGCGGGATGCCGTGGTTGCGGATACCGGCGAAACCCCATTGGCGATAGGCGGCGCCGAGTTCGGCGACGAAGGCTTCGCGGTCGGTGTCGAAACGGGTGATGTCTAGGGTGGGAATTCTTGCTGTCATTTTTTTGCTCTGGCTTTTGTTCCCTTCTCCCACCGGGAGAAGGTGGCGCGCAGCGCCGGATGAGGGAGGGAGAATTGCAGCCCACGGGAACGGCATCGCAAGCGGAGAGTCCGCTCCCTCATCCGCCCCCGTATCAAGTACGGGGCAGGCTCTTCGGGCACCTTCTCCCGGAGGGAGAAGGGAAAGCTAAGCCGCCGAGCGCACCGCATCGGCCAGCTTCTCCAACGTGTTCTGCATCAAGACATCGTCATCGGCTTCGACGGTCACCCGCACCACCGGCTCGGTGCCCGACGGACGCAGGAAAGCGCGCCCGCGCCCGGAAACCGCGGCCTGCGCTTCGGCCAGGGCGGCCTTGACGCTATCGGCTTCGGTCGGCCTGGCGCCGTTGGCCAGACGTACGTTGATGGTCTTCTGCGGCACCATCGTCAGACCTTCCAGCGCCTGCCGCAACGACCTGCCCGTGCGGCCCAGCACTTCCAGCACCTGCAGCGCGCTGACGATGCCGTCGCCGGTGCTGGTGCGGTCCAGGCACAGCAGATGCCCGGAGGCTTCGCCACCCAGGATGCCTTTGCCTTCGACCAGCGCCTGATGCACATAGCGGTCGCCGACTTTGGCGCGGACGAACTCGATACCGGATTGGCCGAAGGCTTTTTCCAGACCGTAGTTGGTCATCAGCGTGCCGACCACGGGGCCGCGCAGGCGGCCACTCTTCTTCCAGTCGTTGGCCAGCACGTAGATCAGGCCGTCGCCGTCGACGATTTCGCCCTGCCCGTCGACGAACAGCACGCGGTCGCCGTCGCCGTCGAAAGCGATGCCCAGATCCGCGCCGGTTTCGCGTACGCGCGCGGCCAGCAGTTCGGGATGGGTGGAACCCACGCCGTCGTTGATGTTGAGTCCGTTGGGTTCCACGCCGATCGCTTCGACGCGAGCGCCGAGTTCGCGCAACACGATCGGCCCGACCTGGTAGGTCGCGCCATTGGCGCAATCGACCACGATGCGCATGCCCTGCAGATCGAACTGCCGCGACACGGAATTCTTGCAGGCCTCCACATAGCGGCCGATGGCATCGCGCGTGCGTACCGCTTTACCCAGTTGTTCGGAAGGCACGGTGCGGAACGGATGCTCCAGCGCCGCCTCGATGGCCAGTTCGGTCGCATCGTCCAGCTTCTCGCCTTCGGCGGAGAAGAACTTGATGCCGTTGTCGTGGTGCGGATTGTGCGAAGCGGAAATCACGATACCGCCGTCCGCGCGCAGCGAGCGGGTCATGTGCGACACCGCCGGCGTGGGCATCGGCCCCATCAGTTCCACGTCCACGCCCGCCGCCACCAGGCCGGCCTCAAGCGCTGCCTCGAACATGTAGTTGGAGATGCGCGTGTCCTTGCCGATGATCACTACCGGCTTGCGCCAGTCGCCGGCGCTCTTGACCGAAGCGCGCAGCGCGTGGCCGTAGGCGTTGCCCAGCCGCAGCATGAAATCGGCCGAAATGGGGCCCTCGCCCACCCGGCCGCGAATGCCGTCGGTACCGAAATATTTGCGGCTCATGCGGTGGCTCCAGGAGCCGGGAATAGGGAATAGGGAATGGGGAATGGAAAAAGCACGAGTCCTGACTGCGAGGAGCAATCGCTCTTGCTCTTCCGATTCCCCATTCCTCTTTCCCAATTCCCGACGTTTATGTTCATGCGGCGTCCACCAGCGGGCCTTCCTGCGGCTTGGGTTGTTTCAGCATCAACGCCAGCAGATCGGCCAAGCGGTCACGCATCTCGCGGCGGTCGCAGATCTGGTCGATGGCGCCGTGTTCGACCAGGAACTCGGAGCGCTGGAAACCTTCGGGCAAGGTCTCGCGCACGGTCTGCTCGATCACCCGCGGCCCGGCGAAACCGATCAGCGCTTCGGGTTCGGCCATGTTGATGTCGCCCAGCATCGCGAACGAGGCGGACACGCCGCCGGTGGTGGGATGGGTCATCACCGAGATGTAAGGCAAGCCGGCCTCGCGCAAACGGCCCAGCGCAGCCGAGGTCTTGGCCATCTGCATCAGCGAAAACAGGCCTTCCTGCATGCGCGCGCCGCCGCTGGCCGAAAAGCACACGAACGGCGACCCTATTTCCAGTGCGCGTTCGGCGCCCAGGGCGAAACGCTCGCCCACCACCGAACCCATCGAGCCGCCCATGAAGGCGAAATCGAACGCAGCGGCGACCAGCGGACGTCCCTTCAGCGGGCCCTGCAGCACGATCAGCGCGTCGCGCTCGCCGGTGGCTTTCTGCGATGCCTTGATGCGGTCCGCGTATTTCTTCTGGTCCTTGAACTTCAGCGCGTCGACCGGACCCAGCACCGAACCGACCTCCTGCGTGGCGGCCCCGGCGTCGAACAGCGCGTTCAGGCGCGCGCGCGCGCGGATGGCCATATGGAAGCTGCACTTGGGGCAGACCTCCAGATTCTCTTCCAGCTCGGGGCGGTAAAGCACCGAACCGCAACGCTCGCATTTTTCCCACAGCCCCTCGGGCACGCTGCGCTTGTTCTTGTTGGCGCCCGCCTGGGTGCGGATGCCCGACGGCATCAGTTTGCTCAGCCAGCTCATGCGTTTGAGATATCCCGTTCAGTTTCAGCGCTTGGATCAGCGCGCGAGTTTATCCCAGCCGCCGCTTTTTGAGTTCAGCCGTCCAAAGCCCGGCGCAGCGGAGCCAGGAATGCTGCAGCGCGGGAAACCGCTTCCTCGGGGCTTGCGGCGTCCGCCAGGCACGCCACCAATGCGCTGCCGACCACCACGCCATCGGCTTCCACCGCCATGGCCGCCGCGCTGGCTGCGTCCTTGATACCGAAACCGGCCACCACCGGCACCCGCGACTGCGCGCGCAACGCATGCAGCCGTCCGCCTGCGGCTTGCGCATCCAGATGGCCCGCACCGGTCACGCCGGCGAAGCTGACGTAGTACAGGTAGCCCTGCGCGGACTCGCACAGCATGGCCATACGCTCGGGCGTGGTGGTCGGCGCGGCGAGTGCGATCAGATCCAGGCCATGCCGGCTGAAAATTTGGCGCGTCTCGCCGGCTTCTTCCGGCGGCAGGTCGACCAGCAGTACGCCGTCGACGCCGGCCTGCGCCGCTTCTTCGGCGAAACGCTGGTCGCCATGGATCTCGACCGGATTCAGATAGCCCATCAGCACCACCGGTGTGTCGGCATCGCGCTGGCGGAATTCGGCGACCGCCTGCAACACATAACGCAGGCCCGCGCCGCGCCGCAAGGCCTGTTCGGAACTGCGCTGGATGACCGGACCGTCGGCCATGGGATCGGAGAACGGAACGCCCAGCTCGATCACATCGGCGCCAGCGGCGACCAGCGCGTGCATGACCGGCACGGTGGCTTCCAGCGAAGGATCGCCGGCGGTGACGAAGGGGATCAGCGCTTTGCGTTGCGCGGATTTGAGCTGTGAAAAACGGCTGGCGATTCGACTCACGTTAGGAGGCTCGGTTGAGCCCCTCTCCCATCGGGAGAGGGGTTGGGGTGAGGGTGCGGCGAAGCCCGGATGTTGAAACGGCTTCAGCAGTTCGGCACTCGCTGCTCCGCCGTACCCTCATCCGCCCTTCGGGCACCTTCTCCCGAGGGGAGAAGGGAAAATGCTTAAAGCTCAAAACCCTCGCGCGCGGCGATGGTGTGCACATCCTTGTCGCCGCGACCGGAAAGATTGCACAGCACCAGCGCGTCCTTGGGCAGTTCGCGCGCCAATTTGATTGCCTGAGCGACGGCGTGGCTGGATTCCAACGCGGCCAGGATGCCTTCAGTGCGAGCCAGCGTATGGAACGCAGCCAGCGCTTCGTCATCGGTCACGCCCACGTATTGCGCGCGACCTGCATCGCTGAGGAAGGAATGCTCCGGCCCGACTCCCGGGTAATCCAGTCCGGCGGACACCGAATGCGTCTCGATGATCTGCCCATCGTCATCGCAGATCACGTAGGTGCGGTTGCCATGCAGCACACCCGGTCGGCCAGCGGCGATGGAAGCCGCATGGCGGCCGGTCTCGATGCCATCGCCCGCCGCTTCGGCGCCGACGATCTTCACTTCGGCATCGTTGAGGAACGCATGAAACAGACCGATGGCATTGCTGCCGCCGCCCACGCAGGCGGTGATCGCATCCGGCAGGCGGCCGTAGTCGGCCAGCATCTGCGCGCGCGCCTCGCGTCCGACCACGGCGTTGAAATCGCGCACCATGCGCGGATACGGGTCGGGGCCGGCGACGGTGCCGATGATGTAGAAGGTGTCGCGCACGTTGGTCACCCAGTCGCGCATGGCTTCGTTCAACGCATCCTTCAGCGTCTGCGAACCAGAGGTGACCGGAACCACCGTCGCGCCCAGCAGTTTCATGCGGTAGACGTTGATCTTCTGGCGCTCGATGTCGGTGGCGCCCATGTACACCACGCATTCCAGGCCCAGGCGCGCGGCGACGGTGGCGCTGGCCACGCCGTGCTGGCCGGCGCCGGTCTCGGCGATGATGCGGGTCTTGCCCATGCGGCTGGCCAGCAGGGCCTGGCCGATGGTGTTGTTGATCTTGTGCGCGCCGGTGTGGTTCAGGTCTTCGCGCTTGAGCAGGATGCGCGCGCCGCCGACTTCGCGCGACAGACGCTCGGCCTCGTAGATGGGGCTGGGGCGGCCGACGTAGTGCTTGAGGTCTTTTTCGAACTCGGCGATGAAAGCCGGATCCACCCGCGCCGCGTCGTAGGCGGCGGCCAATTCCTGCAACGGGCCGATCAGGGTTTCGGCGACGAATCGGCCGCCGTAGCGCCCGAAGTGGCCACTGGCGTCGGGATAGGCGTGGTAGTCGGTGGTCGGGGCCTGGCTCATGGTTGATCGAACAGCATCAATACGGAGCCTGCACTTTAACGCACACAAAATCCTCCATAAAGCTATAAGATCTCACTTAGTTGTCAGTAAAACTCACCTATTCATGCCCCGGAAACTGCCCTCGCTCAATGCCCTGCACGCTTTCGAGGCCGCCGCCCGCCTGGAAAGCGTGACCCGCGCGGCGAACGAGCTGCACGTCACCCATGGCGCCGTCAGCAGGCAGATAAAAGCGCTGGAAGGCGAGCTGGGCAAAGCGCTGTTCGCGCGGGAGGGCCGCGGCCTGGCTCTGACACCGGCTGGCGTGCGCTTGCGCGACGCCACCGGCACTGCCTTCCAGCAGTTGGAGGAGTCCTGGTCGGAGCTGCGTCGCGACAGCGCCCCTTCGGCACTGGTGCTGGGGTGCCCAGGCAGCGTGCTGGCCCGCTGGGTCATCCCCCGTCTGCCACGCCTCAGCCGGGAACTGCCGGACCTGAAACTGCATCTGGTGGTGCACGAAGGCGATTTCGATGCGCGTTTGGGCGGCCTGGATGCCGCGTTGCTGCTGGCGGAGCCGCCGTTCCATGAAAGTTGGCAGGTGCATGAACTGGCCGCCGAAAGGATCGGCCCGGTGGTGAGTCCGCGCTATGCCGGCTTCGACTCGCTGCGCGACCGGCCGCCTGCGGCGTTGCTGGACGAGGCATTGCTGCACACCAGCTCGCGGCCGCAGGCGTGGCCGGCGTGGGCGGCAAGCAATGGCCTGCAAGCGGATAGCCTGAATTTCGGCGCGGGTTTCGAACACCTCTATTACCTGCTGGAAGCGGCGGTGGCCGGACTAGGCGTGGCGATCGCGCCGCAACCGCTGGTCAGCGAGGAAATAGAGTCCGGACGTTTGGCGGCGCCATGGGGCTTCGTGGAAGCGCCGGGGCAGTGGGTGCTTTGCGCCCGCCGTAACGAGGCCGATGCGCGCATCGGCCAACTGGCCGAATGGCTGCGGCGCGAGCTGGCCGGCGATGCGCCATGATGCGAACGCTCAATCGGGCTGCGCGTCGGCGCGCCGGGCCTCGTCCAGGAAAAAACGCATGCGGTCGGGATTCTTTATTCCCGGCGCCGATTCGATGCCGCTGGACACATCCACACCCCAGGGCCGTGCGGTGCGGATAGCGGTCGCCACGTTCTCGCTGGTCAGTCCACCGGCCAGAAAGACCGGTTTTTCGAGGTGCGGCACCCGTTTCCAGTCGAAGCGCTGACCGCTGCCGCCCTGCTCGCCCTTGGCGTGGCCGTCGAGCAGATAGCCGTAAGCGGACGGAAATTCGGCGGCCCGTGCGGATGCGTCTTCGTCTTCGCTGGCCATGGCGATGGCTTTGAGGAAAGGCAGGCCGAACCCGGCGCAGAAGGCGTCGGGTTCGCCGCCATGGAACTGCAGCAGATCCGGACGCACGTTTTCGATCAACGCTTCGATCTCCACCGGCGTGTTGTCCATCACCAGGGCGACCACCGCGATTTCTTCCGGCACCAGTTCGCGCAGCATCCGCGCTTGCCCCAACAGCAACCTGCGCGGACTGCGCGACGCGAACACCAGACCAACGTAGTCCACGCCCAGCTCCACCGCCAGACGCACGTCTTCGGCGCGGGTCAGTCCGCAGAACTTGATACGGGTGTGGGTCATGGCGGGGAATCGGGAATCGGGAATCGGGAATCGGGAACAGCGTAACCGCTTTGGCTTTGGCTTTGCCCCCTTTGGAAAAGGGGGCTACGGGGGATTTGCTTTTGATCTTGCTCTTGATCTTGATTCAGAAGCGAAAGCAAGAGCAAATCCCCCTTGCCCCCCTTTTTCAAAGGGGGAGAAAAAGCAGGAGCTCAGTCCGGAAGGCTCACTTCCTCCGGAAGGCCCCATTTCCGCGGATACAGTGGACCCAGAAAGACCAAGCCATCGGCCGGTGCGGTGGGCCCGGCCAGTGTCCGGTCGCGCCCTGCGAGCAATTCCGCAATCCAGCTTTCTGGTTTCTCGCCTCGCCCCACCATCAACAGCGATCCGACGATGTTGCGGACCATGTGATGCAGGAATGCGTTGGCCTGTATGTCCACCCTCACCTGCTCGCCCTCGCGCACGATCGAGAGCTTCTGCAGGTCGCGCACCGCATGCGGCGCCTGGCAGTGCACGGTACGGAAGGCGTTGAAGTCGTTCTCTCCCAGCAACGATTGCGCGGCGCGATGCATGGCTTCGGCATCCAGGGGCAAACGCTCCCAGCTCAGTTGCTGCCTGCCCAGGGCCGGCCGCACCGCACGGTTGAGGATGCGGTAGCGGTAGCGCCGCGCCCGCGCCGAAAAGCGCGCGTTGAAATCGTCCGCCATCGGTACGCACCAGCGCACGCAGACCGAAGGCGGCAAGCGGGTGGTGGTGCCCAGGCTCCAGCTGCGCGGCGTGCGCGGGGCATCGCTGTCGAAATGCACGACCTGGCACTCCGCATGCACGCCGGCATCGGTGCGCCCTGCGCAGATCACTTCGACCGGCGCGGCCGCCACCGAGGACAGTGCGTCTTCCAGTGTGGCCTGCACGGTCGGCTCGCCGGGCTGGCCATGCGGACTCAGCCGTTGCCAGCCACGGAATTCGCCACCATCGTATTCGACTCCCAACGCGTAACGCATCAGCGACCCATCGCTGGGCGGTCAGCCGATCTCGCGCAGCAGCTGCGTCGCTTCGTTGCGGGCGGCGGCATCGCCGCCGGCGACTACTTCGTTCAGCAGGTCGCGCGCGGTTTCCAGATCGCCCAGGTCCAGATAGGCGATCGCCAGCTCGAGGCGCTCGCGCCCGGCCGGTGCAGCGTTCAATGGCGCTACGTTCAGCCCCTCGCCCGTGTGCCAGGTGGGTTTGCTTGCAGCCGTTGTCCACGCCTGCGGCGCGGGCGCGCGGACGGGTTCCGCTTCGGGCAACGCGGACGGCGTCCCGTCCTGCGGCACATCGAAACGGTCCGCCTTCGATTGCGCGGACGCCTGGGCTGCAGGCTCCGCAGCAGGCATGGCCGCGGCCATAGCCGCGCTGTCGTAACCCGGGCGGGCGGCCGCGATGACCGGCTTTTTACGGCGGCCGATCAGCCAGGCCACCACCAAACCGGCGACCAGCAGGCCCAAACCCGCCCATAGCCACAAGGGTTGCGAGGCATCGCCCTGCGACTTCGCCAGGCGCTGTTGCGCGGCCGCCAGTTCGCTGTCCTTCATCGCTATCAGCTTGGCCTGCTGTTGCTTGAGGCTCTCCAGCTCGGCCACTTGCGCGCGCAGTTCCTGCACTTCCGATTCGCGTGCCGCCAGCTCTTCCTTGGTCAGCGTGAGTTGTTGGTTCGCCAGCATGTCGCCCTCGCCTTCGGCATCTATGCCGGATTGTGTTCCCGCCCGCGTCGCCGCGCCGGCATCGGGCGGCGCGATCTCCAGACGCGCCTCCGCCGTGCGCGGAGCTGCCGGCGCGGTGCGCGGCGGCGCCGGGGCAAGCGGGGACGCAGTGGTTTCGACAGGTTGCGGAATGGGTCGGCGCGCCTGCCGCCACTCGGCCATCTGGTCGCGCACCAGCGCCGCCGCTTCGGCTTCGCCCAGTTGCGCCAGTTCGGCCGATTGCGGGACGCGCAATACCGCGCCTTGTTTCAGGCGATTGATGTTGCCGTTGATGAAGGCTTCGGGATTGGCGCGCAGCAGCGCCAGCATGGTCTGGTCCAGGCTGTAGCCCTGTCCCAGATCGCGTGCGATCTGCGATAGGGTCTGGCCGCGCTGGACTTCCAGTTCGCTGCCGCTCGCCAGCGCTGGCGAAGGCGCGGCTGCCGGCGCACGCGGCGCGGGAACGGCCGCGGCGGGAGCAGGCGTGGGAGCGACGGGCTCGGCAGCCGGAGCCGGCGCGGGTTCGGTCGCGGCGATGGGCTCCGGTTCGCGGATGATGGTGTCGGCGGGCGGCGGCAGCGGCGCGTCGATGATCGGCTGGCTTGCGGTAGCAAGAGCGTCGGGCGTGTCGACCAGCGCGGAGTACTCGCGCACCAGCCGGCCCTGGCCCCAATCGACTTCGATCAGGAAATTGACCGCGGCGACCTGCACGGGCTCGGTGCTGGTGACGCGGATGACCGGCTTGCCCTCGTCGCTGACCGCGACCGCGAAATTGAGCCCGCTGACCAGGCCTTCCGGCCGCGCCAGCCCCACTCGTTCGAAGGTTATCGGGGATGCCAACCGGGCCTGCAGTTGCTCCAGCTCGCCGGGTTCGGTGGAAATAACCGGAATTTCGGCCACCAGCGGCTGCCCGGGCTGGGACTTGACCCGGATTTCGCCCAGGCCCAAAGCCATGGCGCCGCTGCTGACCAGGATCAGCGCGACCCCGAGCAGCAAACGCGGCGCTAGTTTCAGAAAACCATGTTTCAAGCACGTTCCCCGTTCATTCCCACCGGGGAATATAGCTTTTTCGGCCCCCGCAATGTGTCTTCACCCGGTAGGTCGGGGCTACGCCCCCGACGCGCGTGGATTCCGGATTCCCTGATGTCGGGGGCGTAGCCCCGACCTACGGGCCTATTCGGCAGCTACCAGCTCGGCCACCTGCACCGCGTTCAGCGCAGCGCCCTTGCGGATGTTGTCCGAGACCACCCACAGATTGATGGCGCGCGGATGCGAGAAATCCTCGCGGATGCGGCCTACGTAAACGGGATCGGTGCCGGAGGCGTGGGTGACCGGAGTCGGATAGCCGCCAGCGACGGTGTCGTCCACCACTTCCACGCCGGGCGCCGATTCCAGCAGCTTGCGCACGTCGGCGGCGCTGATCTTGGTTCTGGTTTCCACATTGACCGCTTCGGAGTGACCGTAGAACACCGGCACGCGCACCGCGGTGGGGTTCACCTGGATGCTGTCGTCGGCCAGGATCTTGCGGGTTTCCCACACCAGTTTCATTTCTTCCTTGGTGTAGCCGTTGTCCTGGAAATCGTCGATATGCGGGATCAGGTTGAAGGCGATCTGCACCGGGAAGCGCTGCGGATCGATTTCCTGGAAATTGAGCAGCTGGCCGGTCTGCTTGCCCAGTTCTTCCAACGCCGAGCGACCGCCACCGGAGACAGACTGGTAGGTGGCCACGTTGATGCGCTCGATGCCGACCGCGCGATGGATCGGCGCCAGCGCCACCAGCATCTGCATGGTCGAGCAGTTGGGGTTGGCGATGATGCCGCGCGGGCGGTTTTTGGCCGCCTCGGGGTTCACTTCGCTGATCACCAGCGGCACGTCGTCGTCGTAGCGGAAGGCCGAGGAGTTGTCGATCACCACCGCGCCGGCGGCGGCGAATTTGGGCGCGTATTCCTTGGAAATGCCGCCGCCCGCCGAAAACAGGGCGATATCGACGCCGGCCGGATCGAAGGTGGCCAGGTCCTGCACGGCGATCTTGCGGCCGCCGAAGTCGACGTCGGCGCCGGCCGAACGCTCGCTGGCCAGAGCGACCAGTTCGCTGATCGGGAATTTGCGCTCCGCCAGGATCGACAGCATGACTTCGCCGACGGCACCGGTGGCGCCGACGACAGCGACTTTGAAGCTCTTCTTCTCGCTCATTTCTACTCAGGTGGGTGGGGGGTGGGAGAGGGTCTGTAGGAGCGGGCCCTGCCCGCGACGCTCTGGGCTGGCGTACGCGAAAGCGTCGCGGGCAGGGCCCGCTCCTACAACGGCATTGGAGGATAGCGGAAACCGGGCTTTACGCGCGGATCGGATTGGGTGGAGCCCCTGCGTTCGGTCCGTATCCCAGCGCGGCGATCAGGTTGTCCACCGCCAGCGAGACCATGGCCCGCCGCGTGGCCAGGCTGCCGCTGGCGATGTGCGGGGTCAGCACCACGTTGCGCAACGCGAGCAGGCGCGGGTTGACCGTGGGCTCGTCCTCGAACACATCTAGCCCCGCCGCCGCCAGTCTTCCACCAGCCAGCGCATCGGCTAGCGCGTCCTCGTCGACGATTCCACCACGGGCGATGTTCACAAGCGTGGCGATCGGTTTCATCTGCAACAACGCGCGCGCATCGATAAGGTGATGGCTCTCTTTCGCATACGGCAGCGCCAGCAGCAAATGGTCTGCACCTGCAAGCAACGCGTCGAAACCTACATAGGAAGCGCGCACCTCGCGCTCGACAGCTTCCGGCAACCGGCTGCGGTTGTGGTACAGCACCCGCATATCGAATCCCGAGGCGCGCCGGGCGATACCCTGCCCGATCCGGCCCATGCCCAGGATGCCCAGGGTGCTGCCGTGCAGATCGGCGCCGAGCATGGTCCGGAACGACCATTGCCGCCAATGGCCTTCGCGCAGCCAGCGTTCGGCTTCGGTGATGCGGCGCGCGGTGGCCATGAGCAGGGCGAAACCGAAATCGGCCGTGGTTTCGGTCAGCACATCCGGCGTGTTGGTGGCGATTATTCCTGCCCTGGAGAGCGCCGGGATATCCAGATTGTTGTAGCCCACCCCGACGTTGGCGACCGCCCGCAGCTGCGGCGCCGCGGCGATCTGTTCGGCGCCGATGCGCTCGTTCAGGGTCACCAGCGCGCCACTGGCCTTGCTCAACGCGGCCGAGATCTGCTCCGGCGTGTATTCGGCGACACCCGATGTGGAAACGACCTCGAAGTGCTCCTCCAGCCGAGCGATCACATCATCGAACAGCGGCTGAGACACCCACACCCGTGGGCGCGGTTCAGTCATGGACCTGACCGGGAATCAGCGGCACGACCGGACCCACATCGCCGCACTGCGCACGATGGCGCAACGCCTGGTCCATCAGCACCAGCGCCATCATCGCCTCGGCGATCGGCGTGGCGCGGATGCCCACGCAGGGGTCGTGCCGGCCGGTGGTGACCACTTCGGTCGCATTGCCTTGGATATCCACGGTGTTGCCCGGCAGGCGCAGACTGGAAGTGGGTTTCAGCACGATGGAAGCGACGACCTGCTGGCCGGTGGAAATGCCGCCGAGGATGCCGCCGGCATGGTTGGACAGGAACCCTTGCGGGGAAATCTCGTCGCGATGCTCCGTGCCCTTCTGCGCGACCGCCGCGAAGCCGTCGCCGATCTCCACGCCCTTGACCGCATTGATGCTCATCAGCGCCGCGGCCAGTTCGCCATCGAGTTTCCCGTAGATGGGTTCGCCCCAGCCCGGCGGCACGCCGTCGGCGACCACGTTGACGCGCGCGCCGACCGAATCGCCGGATTTGCGCAGCGCGTCCATGTAGCTCTCCAGCACCGGCACCTGTTCGGCCGAAGGCCAGAAGAAAGGGTTGTCTTCCACCGCGTTCCAGTCGAACGCCTGCGGAGTGATCTCGCCCAGCTGCGACAAGTAGCCGCGCACGTGCACGCCATGGTGCAGCGCCAACCATTTCTTGGCGATTACGGCCGCCGCCACGCGCATGGTGGTCTCGCGCGCCGAGGAGCGCCCGCCGCCGCGCGGATCGCGGATGCCGTATTTCTGCCAATAGGTGTAGTCGGCGTGGCCGGGGCGGAACTGTCCGGAAATCTTGCTGTAGTCCTTGCTGCGCGCATCGGTGTTGCGGATCAGCAAGGCGATGGGCGTGCCGGTGGTCTTGCCTTCGAAGACGCCGCTGAGGATTTCCACCTCGTCCGCTTCGTTCCGCGCCGAAGTGTGGCGCGATTTGCCGGTGGCGCGGCGGTCCAGGTCGGTGCGGAATTCCTCGACCGCGATCTCCAGGCCCGGCGGACAGCCATCGATCACGCAGCCGATGGCCGGCCCGTGTGATTCGCCGAAGGTGGTGACGGTGAACAATTTCCCGAAACTGTTGCTGGACACGCTGGGTTTACTCCGATCTGGCTTGCCTTACATTAATACCGCTGGTGTTGATCCTGGCGGAAATCCCGTTCGTGGTGAGCCTGTCCCAAAATCCCGTTCGTGGTGAGCCTGTCGAACCACGCTTTTGGCGGGAAAGCAAGTTGCCCATAGCCGGAACAACTCGCGAAGAGCGTGGTTCGACAGGCTCACCACGAACGGATTGAGTAAACCCACCTCGAACGGCGCATGGGTCCGGGCTCAAGGACGCGCATTGGCCAGTTCGCGGATCCGCGGATGGTGGACGATGAGTTCGCTGCACTCCACCGCGAAGATGCCCATCTGCCCTACCTTGAACTCGATCCACGCGAATTCCACGTCCGGCAGCAGCTTGACCAGCGCCTGTTCCGCTTCGCCCACTTCGCAGATCAGCAGGCCGTCCTGGCTCAGGTGCAAGGGCGCATCGCGCAGGATCTTCAGCACCAGATCCAGGCCGTCGTCGCCGGCGCGCAGGCCCAGTTCGGGTTCGTAGGAATATTCTTTCGGCAACGCATCGGTTTCCGCATTGGTCACGTAGGGCGGATTGGTGACGATGAGCTGGTAGTGCTGGCCCGACAGGCCGGAGAACAGATCGGATTTGATGAAACGCACGTTGTCGGCATGCAGGCGCGCCTTGTTTTCGGCCGCCAGCGCCAGCGCGTCGTCGCTGATGTCCACGCCGTCCACGTGCCATTCGGGGTTGTAGTGGGCCATGGCGATGGCGATGCAACCCGAACCGGTGCACAGGTCCAGCGCGCGCAGCACTTCGCGGCCGCCCAGCCAGGGCTCGAAGCCGCTTTCAATCAGTTCGGCGATCGGCGAACGCGGCACCAGCGCGCGGTTGTCGCTCTTGAAGTTCAGCCCGGCGAACCAGGCCTCGCCGGTCAGGTAGGCGATCGGCACGCGCTCGTCGATGCGGCGCTGGAACAGGGCCAGGATCTCGGCTTTTTCCGGCGCCGTCACCCGGGCCACGCCGTAGGCCGGGCCCAGATCGTTGGGCAGGTGCAAGGTGTGCAGGACCAGTTGCGTGGCTTCGTCCAGCGCGTTGTCGTAGCTGTGCCCGAAGGTCAGGTCCGAGGCGTTGAAACGGCTGGCGCCGTAGCGGATCAGGTCGATGATCGTATGCAGTTCGGCGGCCGGGTCGGCGGTCATGGCAAGGCTTTTCTCGGGTCGGACGGAGATTATAGGGGTATGCAAACCGAAGCGCCGGTATCATTGCCGTCTTGATTGTCAGGCATTCCGGGACGATCGAACCGCTAGAACCCCGTTCGTGGCGAGCCTGTCGAACCACGCTTTTCGAGTAAAAAGAAAACCACCGCTGCGACCTGAAGGGTCACGCCAAGAGCGTGGTTCGACAGGCTCGCCACGAACGGTTTCCAGATTTATTCAAGCCATCACCTGTGAGCTCCCGTCCATGTTCAACCGCAGAATCGGCGTCATCCTGATCATCGCCCTGGCCGCCGGCCTGGGGTTGCTGGCCGCGCAGAAATACTTCGGGACCAAGGCCGCTGGCCCGCAATGGCCTGAGACCCGAAGCATCACCATGTTCCCGCAGGCGCGCACCCTGCCCGCTTTTTCGCTGCGCCAGTCGGACGGCACCCAGCTGGCCCCGGGCGAACTGAACGGACATTGGACGCTGGTCTTCCTGGGCTTCACTTACTGCCCCGACATCTGCCCCACCACCCTGGCCGAACTGGCCCAGGCGCAGAACCAATGGAAATCGCTGCCCGACAGCACCCGCCCGCGCGTGCTGTTCGTATCGGTGGACCCCGAACGCGATACCCCCACGCGCATCGGCGAATACGCGCACGCCTTCCATGCGGACACCCTGGCGGCCACCGCCGACGTGCCGGCGCTGGAGTCGTTCGCCAAGTCGCTGATGTTCGTGTTCCAGAAAATGCCGGGCAAGGACTTCGACAAGAACCCGCAGGACTACAGCATGGACCACTCGGCCAACATCGCCGTGCTGGATCCGCAGGGGCGCATGGTCGGTTTCATCAAGCCTCCGTTCCACCCCAAGGCGATCGCCGAGGACATGGCCGCTCTGACCCTGGCAGCGCGGAAATGAGCCTGGTCACCCGTCTCACCTATCTGTTGCCGCACCGGCTGATGTCTTCGCTGGCGCGGCGGTTGGCGTATTCGTCTTCGCCGCGCACCAAGCAGTGGCTGATCGATACGGTGACGCGGAAATTCGGCGTGGATCTGAACGAGGCCGCACAGTCCGATCCCAAGGCCTACCCGACCTTCAACGCGTTTTTCACCCGTGCGCTCAAAACAGGCGCGCGCGTGCCCGATCCCGATCCGCGCGCCTTGTTGATGCCCGCCGACGGCCGCATCAGCCAGTGCGGCCCGATCCGCGACGGCCGCATCTTCCAGGCCAAGGGCCAGTCGTTCACCGCCGCCGAGTTGCTGGGCGATGCCGAAGCCGCGAAGCCTTTCGAGAACGGCCTGTTCGCCACCGTCTATCTATCGCCCAAGGACTACCACCGCGTGCACATGCCGTGGACCGGCACCCTGCGCGAAACCGTGCATGTGCCCGGCCGCCTTTTCAGCGTGGGCACGGCTGCGGTGGCCACGGTGCCGCGCCTGTTCGCGCGCAACGAGCGGCTGGTCTGCCACTTCGACACCGATTTCGGGCCGATGGCCTCGGTGATGGTGGGCGCGCTGTTGGTATCGGGCGTGGAAACGGTGTGGAGCGGCGAGGAAATTCCGCGTTACGGCGATGCGGTCACACGCAAGGATTGGCGCGGGAAGGGAATTACCTTGGAACGATTTGCGGAGATGGCACGCTTCAATTACGGATCCACGGTGATCGTGCTATTGCCTCCGGGCGTAGCAGAGCTTGCGCCTGAGTTGAGCGCCGAATCGCCAGTCAGGCTTGGACAAGTCCTGGCGCTGCGCATTTAGAGCGCCACCGGCACCTGTTCACGGAAGCCGTAGGAGCGACGTAAGTCGCGAACATTTCGCCTAGGACTTCGCGACTTACGTCGCTCCTACGACGTCCGTGTCTGGCGCGGCTATTTTTTGCAACCCTGCAACTTGATTTCCTGCCCAGGCCTCACGCTGTAGCCCGGCGCGCGCAACCCATTGGCGCGCGCCAGCTCCTTCACCTCGCATCTGAATTTCTGCGCGATCTTGCCCAGCGTGTCGCCGCGCGCCACCCGGTAGTCGCGCACCTGCTCGGCCTTGGGTTTGGCCGGCTTGGGCTCTCCGGTGGCCACGGTGGTGGGAACGCCGGGAACCGGAGTGACGTCGCCCACCGCCACGCTGCCGACCAGCGGATTGCGGACGATCGCCGACTCCACATTCGCCGTGATCAGCGTGCGGGCCAGGTCCGCGCGCGGGCCGCTGATGCAGTTGCGGTTGTAGAGGGTGGCGATCTTGGCCGTGGCTTTCATCTGCGTGCCGGCGGGAATCCACTGGTCCGGTTCGTAGCGCGGGTTGAGGTTGCGCAGTGCGCGCATGTAGCCGTCGCGCGTGCCGCCATTGCCCAGGCAGATGGTCAGTTCGTAGATCGACGCGGATTTGGCCAGTTGGAAAGCCGCGGGCTGGGCGTCGACCTTGGGGAATTCCAGCCCGTATTGCTTGGGATGCAGGAACAGCCATGCCGCCGCGATCACCATGGGCACGTAGTCCTTGGTTTCGCCCGGGAACTGGTTGTAGACCACTTCGTCCCAGAAATTGCGGTCGGCGAACTGGTTGTAGACCCGCTGGGCACGGCCTTCCCCGCCGTTGTAAGCGGCCAGCGAAAGCTCGATGCTCTTGTTGAGCGTGCCCATGCGCTCGTCCAGGTATTCGGCGCTGGCCATGCCCACGGCGGTGGGGTCGAAGCGCGTATCGAAGCCGGTGCCGTCCGGCCCCAGGCCGAAGCGGCGGCCGGTCGCCGGCATGAACTGCATCAGCCCGGCGGCGCCGGCGCGCGAACTGGCGTGCACGCGGCCGTTGGATTCCTTGGCCATGATGCCGAACAGCAGCGCTTCGGGCAGACCGTGCTTTTCCCACGACGGCCACATCAGAGGCCGCACGTATTGGTAGTTCTCGTAGCTGGTGATCAACGACACGCGCATATCGGTGAGCCAGCGCCGGATGCCGGCCTGCACGGCGGGGTTGTACTGCACCATCTTGTCGAAGGCGTGGCGCTGGTCGTTGAGCAGGCGCGCGGCGCGCGCGGCTTCGGGCATGGCGATGGTCGCCGCATGGTCGGTGCCGTCGTCCAGCAGATCCACTTCGCCTTCTTCGTCCGATGCGGAAGCTTCGGCATCCACGTTCTGCTTCAGCAGGCGCTTGTAGGCGGTGAGCATGGTGTGCACCTGGCAGCCCCGCTGCTTGAGGCAGGCGTCCATCACATCCTCCATGTCCTCCAGCGCGGCATCGCCCTCGGCGGTGCCCTTGGGATCGCTGTTGGCGCTGAGCACCAGCGCGTCCCGGTAGCGCTTCTCGGCAGCTGCCATGCGCTGGTCGAGGACTTCCAGAGCTTCCTTGTCGCGAGCCGAAACGCGTTGGGCCAGGGCCGACGGAGCAACAGAAACGAGCGGCAGCATGACCAGCAGGGGCCAGGCGCGGAACAGGAATTGTGGGCAGGGCATCAGCGAGGACGGCTACGGAAAAAAGGCAGGTTAGCTCCCGGGCGCTGCGCGGGGCAAGGTTGACAAGCGCCGCCGTTGCCCTGCGCGACAGGTTGAGCCGCTAGAATTCACGCTTCGACTCATCGCTAGGAATGACATGGACCCCATCCTGCTAGGTAAAGGCACCACCGACGATATCGCCGTCACGCTTTTGCCCAAATTCGGCAACCGCCACGGGCTGGTCGCCGGCGCCACCGGTACCGGCAAGACCGTGACCCTGATGACTCTGGCCGAAGGTTTCTCGCGCATGGGCGTGCCGGTGTTCATGGCCGACGTGAAGGGCGACGTGGCGGGATTGGCGGTGCCGGGCGACGGCAACGAAAAGATCCTGCAGCGCGCCAAAGACCTGGGCGTGGGCGATTACGCGCCCGGCGCCAGCCCGGTGATCTTCTGGGATCTGTACGGCAAGAAGGGCCATCCGGTGCGCACCACGGTCAGCGAGATCGGCTCGATCCTGCTGGCGCGCATCCTGGAGTTGAACGATACCCAGAGCGGCGTGCTGGACATCGTGTTCAAGCTGGCCGACGACCGCGGCCTGCTGTTGCTGGACCTGGACGACCTGCGTGCGTTGCTGGCGCTGGTGGCCGACGAGCGCAAGGACATCGCCACCGAATACGGACTGGTCAGCACCCAGTCGGTCGGCGCGATCCAGCGCGCGTTGTTGCGCCTGGCGCAGAACGGCGGCGAAGGTTTCTTCGGCGAACCGGCACTGGAGCTGGCCGACCTGATGCGCACCGGCACCGACGGCCGCGGCGTGATCGGCATCCTGGCCGCCGAGCAACTGATCCTCAACCCGCGCCTCTATTCCAGCTTCCTGCTGTGGCTGTTGTCGGAATTGTTCGAGCAGTTGCCGGAAGTCGGCGACCTGGACAAACCCAAGCTGGTGTTCGTGTTCGACGAAGCCCACCTGCTGTTCGACGACTCCCCGCCGGCGCTGGTGCAGCGCGTGGAGCAGGTGGTGCGCCTGATCCGCTCCAAGGGCGTAGGCGTGTACTTCTGCTCGCAGTTCCCCGACGACGTGCCCGACAACATCCTGGGCCAGCTGGGCAACCGCGTGCAGCATGCGTTGCGCGCCTTCACCCCGCGCGACCAGAAAGCCGTGCGCGTGGCCGCGGAGACCTTCGTGCCCAACCCGAAGCTCGACGTGGCCGAGGCCATTTCCAAGCTGGGTACCGGCGAAGCGTTGGTATCGACGCTGCAGGACAAAGGCATTCCCATGCCGGTGCAGCAGACCCTGATCGCGCCGCCACGCTGCCGCATGGGTTCGATCAGCGATGCCGAGCGCACCCAGGCGCGCGCCGGCAGTCCGGTCGGAATGAAATACGACACTCCGGTCAATCGCGAATCCGCATCGGAGATGCTGGCCAAGCGCGCCGAAACCGCCGCCCAGGCCGCCGATGCGCCCCCCGCCAAGGACGACCTGGAAGCGGGCGGCTTCGGCCAGTCGATCAAGGACGCCGTGTTCGGCACCAAGCGCCGCCAGGGCATGATGGAAACCATGGCCAAGCAGACCGCGCGCACCGTGGGCAGCCAGGTGGGCCGGCAGATACTGCGCGGCTTGCTGGGCGGCATCTTCGGCGGCAAGCGCTGAACACTCTCCAATCTGGAAAAGGAAACTATCGGATGAATATTTCTTTCCGCACTTTCTGCCTGCTCGCAATCACCGCCGCATTGGCCGTAGCCTGCAAACGCGAAGAACCCGCGGCCGCGCCCCAGCCCGCGACGGTGACGGCGCCGGCCGCCGCGCCCGAAGCCAACCCCGTGGACGCCACTTCCGTGGTCGACAACACGCCGGCCACCATCGAAACCGCTACGGTGGACAGCAAGGCGATCGCGGGCAGTTTCAGCGACGGCGAATCGGTCCTGGAACTGCGTGCCGATGGCAGCTACGTGCAGACGTTGAACGCCGCTGGCGTCGCCGTTTCCAGCGATGGCACCTGGAGCGGCCACGGCGGCAATGGCCTATTGCTGGATCCCAGCAGCAAATCGGCGGAAGACGTCAGCTTCGAAATCGTCTCCAACGACGAATTGCGCACCGACAAGGGCACGCGCGTTTTCAAACGCGTCGCTGGGCGGTAGTGAGCCGCTGGCGTCCGCCCGGAGAAAAAAGCACCGCCCTGATCACACGCGAGGGCCATGAACGCCTGAAGGCGGAATTGGACGATCTGTGGCGGGTACGGCGCCCTGAGGTTGTGAAAGCGCTCACCGCGGCGGCCGCCGAAGGGGACCGCTCGGAAAACGCCGAGTACCACTACCGGAAGAAGCAGCTGGGCGAGATCGACAGGCGCGTGCGCTACTTGAGCAAGCGCCTGGAGGAATTGCGCGTGGTCGATACCCCGCCCGCGGATCCGGAAGCGGTTTTCTTCGGCGCCAGCGTGGAGCTGGAGAACATCGCCAACGGCGCGTTGTCGCGTTACCGCATCGTGGGGCCGGACGAAACCGACGCCTCGCGCGGCTACATCAGCATCGATTCGCCACTGGCTAGGGCCATGCTGAAGAAGCGCATCGACGACGAGTTCGAAGCTTCCCTGCCCACCGGCATCGCCAGCTTCGCCATCATCGGCGTCGAGTACGAAAGCTGACGCTTGCGGTCGGCCTCGCTACTGATCCCAGCCCAGCGTGGTTTCCGGTGCGGGTGCGTCTTCGATGTACAACGGCGTGGTGGGCACCTTGCCGCGCGTCTCCGGTTTCTCAACGTAATCCCCCGCATCGCTCAGATCTGCCGAACGGCGGATCTGCAGGCCAGTCAGACGATTGGTGCTGATTTCCTGCCAGCCGTGCGCGTTGGTGCGGCTGTACAGCTTCACGTCGTCGCCGATCAGGCGCATGCGCTTGCTCTTGGCGTCGTAGCGGTAGCGGTAGGTCGATGAGATGGCCGTGGTGCCGCCGGTCAGCTCCTCCACCACCAGCACGCCCTTGGGCGCGCTGAGCGATGCCGGACCCAGCGCATCGACCGCCAGCGCGGTCTTGCCGGCAGGCGAATGGCCCATGTCCATTTCCTCCATGAAGCCGAACAGCACGCCGAGCACGCGCGACTCGTCATTGCGCGCGACGAAAGCGATATCGGTCAGACCGTCGGCATTCAAGTCCGCATCCAGCCGCTTTTCCAGTTCCATGCCCGGCGGTAGTTCCATGGCATTGAAGTAGTAGTCCGCCAGCAGCTTGTCATCTGGTATGAACAGTTCGGCGGCTGTCGCGCAAGTCGGAGCAGCCACGGCCCAACAAGCGCAGGCGGGCAGGAAAGCGGCACGAAAAAATATGCGGAGATATGTGCTGGCCATGGTTCCCCCTATCCAAGCGGCACCCCTGCCGCGTTGGTTAAAGGTAACGCAGATGGGCGA
Organism: Pseudoxanthomonas sacheonensis; assembly: GCF_010093305.1. GTDB lineage: Bacteria > Pseudomonadota > Gammaproteobacteria > Xanthomonadales > Xanthomonadaceae > Pseudoxanthomonas_A > Pseudoxanthomonas_A sacheonensis. The sequence goes on from NZ_PDWS01000014.1 coordinate 26,897, forward strand.
CGGCGAGGGACATGCTGCCGGCGCGTTGGTCGCAGCAAGACGAGCCAACCGCGATACACACACGGGAGCGGACTACCGCCCTAAACTGTGGCCCTCTGCTTTTGCCTTGGAGGCCCCATGGGCGCCTGGATAGAAATCGACACGCCTCACGGACCGATCTCCGCCTGGAAAGCGTTCCCCACCGCTGCTCCGCGCGGCGCGCTGGTGGTCATCCAGGAAATCTTCGGCGTCAACGCCCATATCCGCAGCGTGGCCGACGATTTCGCCGGCCAAGGCTACGCGGTGCTGGCGCCGGCGCTGTTCGACGTGCTTGAGCCTGGAGTGGAACTGGACTACGACGCAGAGGGCATAGCCAGGGGCCGCGACCTGATCACACGATTGGGTTTGGAGAAAGCGCTGGACATGACCGCATCGGCCGCCGCCGCATTGGCCGGCCACGGCAAGGTGGGCACCGTCGGTTACTGCTGGGGCGGCACCGTCGCTCTGCTGGCCGCCTTGCGTCTGGGCCTGCCGTCGGCCAGTTACTACGGCGCGCGCAACGTGCCGTTCCTGGGCGAAACGCCGAAGGCGCCGGTGATTTTCCATTTCGGCGAACGCGATGCCTCGATACCGCCAGAAATGGTGGAAAAACACCGGCAACTGCTGCCGCAGATGCCGCTCTATGTCTACCCGGCTGGCCACGGCTTCAACTGCGATGCGCGCGCCGATTTCGAACCGCAAAGCGCCGCGCTGGCGCGCTCGCGCACACTGGCCTTCTTCGACGAGCAACTGCGATGACCGGTTTCATCCTCGACCCGCGCCTGGCCGCCGACAGCGTTTTCGTCGCCGACGGCCCGCTGTCGCAGGTGCGGCTGATGGACGATGCCCGCTTTCCCTGGCTGGTGCTGGTGCCGCGCGTGCAGGAAGTGTCGGAGTGGCTGGAACTGGACGGCGCGCAGCAGCGCCTGCTGCTGGCAGAAATCAATCAGGCCGGCAACCTGATACGTACCGAACCGGGGACGGAAAAACTCAACATCGGCGCCCTGGGCAACATAGTGCGCCAACTGCATGTGCATCTGGTCGGCCGCCACGCGGGCGATGCGGCCTGGCCCGGGCCTGTCTGGGGCAGCGGTGCGGCGCAGCGCTATCCGCAAGCTTCGCTGGATAGCCGGATCGCCTATTGGCGGCATCGGCTGGGATGAGCCAGCCGACGTTCGAGCCGTTGGCCGACAACGCACTGTTGGTGCGTTTCGGCAAGATCATCGACGCCGCGCACAATGCGCGTGCACTGGATGCCGCAAGACAGCTGCGCGAACGGAATCCATCCTGGCTGCGCGATGCCGTGCCAGCCTACGCGAGTCTGGCGGTGTTCTTCGATAGCGGCAGAATCGACGCCGCCGATCCGCATGCTTTCGTCGCGGCCCAGCTACGCGCAACGCTGCGAAACCAGGAAACCGCAACCGCGCCTATCGCAAAGATCATCGATATCCCGGTCTGTTACGAACCGGAAATGGCGCCCGATCTGGCCGAGGCGGCGAGCGAACTCGGCATCGCCGCCGATGAACTCATCCAACGTCACAGCTCCGCCAGCTACGCCGTCGCGATGATCGGTTTCGCGCCGGGGTTCCCCTATCTGCTCGGCCTGCCGGATTCCCTGGCATTGCCGCGCCTGACTACCCCGCGCACCCGCGTGCCTGCAGGCTCGGTGGCGATCGGCGGCAACCAGACGGGCATCTATCCGCGCGAAAGCCCGGGCGGTTGGCGGCTGCTGGGGCGCACGCCGCTGGTGTTGTTCGATGCCGCCCGCGCAGCGCCCGCGCTGCTGACGCCGGGCGATCAAGTGCGGTTCCAGCGCATCGATACCGCCGCTTTCGAACGCTGGTTGAAAGAACCATGAAGCCCTGGCAAGTGATCGCGCCAGGCGCACTGACTACCGTGCAGGATCGCGGCCGCGAGGGATGGCGGCATGTGGGCGTGTCGCGCGCCGGTGCGCTGGACCTCGACGCTGCGGCACTGGCCAACCGCCTGCTCGGCAACGACTCCGATGCGGCGGTGCTGGAGCTGACCCTGCAAGGCCCCACACTGAAATTGGCGCAACCCGCCAGGATCGCCATCGTCGGGGCCGCGGTCGCTGCGACATCCAATGGCCACCCCTTGCCCGGACAGCGCCCGCTTACGGTGCCTGCAGGCGAACTGAAACTGGGCGGCATCCGCGAAGGCGTCCGCGCGTGGCTGTCGGTTGCCGGCGGCTTCGACTTGCCGGTGATCCTGGGCAGCCGCAGTACCGACCTGCGTGGCGGCTTCGGAGGAAAAGAGGGACGCGCATTGCGTGCGGGCGATCTACTGCCCTTGGGCAAATCTCCGCCGACCATTACCGCAGCCCCGCAAAAGACAGCATGGTGGATCGGCGCGGACGATTACGATTGCGGCATCGCCCACCCGCTCCGCTACGTATCCAGCGGACATCCGGCCGCCGCTGCATTGGCGGAGCGGGCGTGGTCCGTGAGTGCCGATGCCAATCGCCAGGGCATCCGGCTGCGGGGACAGCCTTTGCCGAACATCCCGCACCACAACGTTTCCGAACCCGTTGCGGTGGGCTGCATCCAGTTGCCGGCCGACGGCCAGCCCATCATCCTGTTGGCCGATGCGCAGACCGTGGGGGGATACGCCCGGCTGGGATATGTGATCGCCGCGGATCTGCCGCGCCTGGCGCAGGCCGGACCCGGCGCCGTGCTCGCCTTCGCCGCGGTCGGCATCGACGAAGCCCGGCGGATCAACCTGCAGCATCGGCATCGGCAAGCCCGCACCGCCTTGGCCATCGACCGGCAGCTCGCCCGTCATCCTTGAGCCGTGACAAGCTGCATAATCCAATCACTTTCCAGCAGCCGACCCCGCCCATGAAAGCCAATCTCATTCCCGCTCTGGTTCTGATCGTGATCGGCGCGCTTTTCCTGCTCAACAATCTGGGAATCACCGACCTCAGCCTGGGTGCGGTGGTCAGAACCTGGTGGCCCGCGATCCTGATCGTGGTCGGCATCAGCTTGTTGTTCAAGAATCGCAGCGGGAAGTAGATTCCCCCGGTTCCGTATCGAGATGAGGCCCGGCATCGATTTCAATTGCGATCTGGGAGAAGGCGTCGGCGACGACGCCTCCATCCTGCCTTTCATCAGCTCGGCCAGCATCGCCTGCGGCTTCCACGCCGGAAGCCCGGAACTGATGCGGAAGACGGTGAACCTGTGCGGCGAACACGGCGTCGCCATCGGCGCGCATCCGTCTTTCGCCGACCGCGAGAATTTCGGCCGCACCGCGCAATCGATTTCGCCCGGCGACGCTTACGCCCTCACGCTGTACCAGATCGGCGCACTGGACGCTTTCGTGCGCGCAGCCGGCTTGCGCCTGAATCACGTCAAGCCGCACGGCGCCTTCTACAACCAGGCAGCGCGCGACCGCGAACTGGCCGACGCCGTCGCCAGCGCGGTGCGCGACCATGACCCGGGCCTGATTCTTTTTGGTCTGGCGGGAAGCGTCCTGACCGATGCCGGCACTGCGCTCGGCTTACAGGTCGTGCATGAAGCCTTCGCCGAACGCCGCTACGAAGCCGATGCCACGTTGACGCCGCGCAACCGCGCCGATGCCAGCATCGAGCATTCCGCCCAGGCGGCAATGCAGGTCATCGCCCTGTTGCGCGATGGCGCAATCACTGCGCGCACCGGCGAACTAATACCTTTACGTGCGGACAGCATCTGCCTGCACGGCGACCGGCCCGACGCGGCGCGCTTCGCCCGCGAACTGCGCACGGCCATAGAGAATGCGGGATTCGAAGTACGGGCACCGGAGCGTCTGCGATGAATTACTGGCCCCTGTTGGGAATCGCCGTGGTGGTGGCCGGCTTCGTGCTGCGCTTCAACCCGGTGCTGGTGGTGGTGGTCGCGGGACTGACCAGCGGCCTGCTGGCCGGCATCGCCCTGCCCGATCTGCTTGCCTTGCTGGGAACCAGCTTCGTGGAGAACCGTACCCTACTGATGTTCCTGCTGACGCTGCCCGTCATCGGCCTGCTGGAACATTACGGTCTGCGCGAACGCGCACGCGAGTGGATCGTCAGCTTCCGCGGATTGAACCTGTCGCGTTTCCAGATCGCCTATCTGGCGATGCGCCAATTGACCAGCATGATGGGCCTGACGCACGTAGCCGGTCCGGCGCAGACGGTGCGTCCCCTTTTTGCTCCGATGAGCGAAGCGGCAGCCGAACGCACCCTGGGAGCGCTGACCGATTCGGAACGCGATCAGGTGCGCGCCAGTGCGGCAGCTACCGACAACATCGGCCTGTTCTTCGGCGAAGACGTCTTCGTCGCCATTGGCGCGGTGCTGCTGATCCAGGGTTTCTACGCCCGCAACGGCATCGAACTGGAACCCATCGCCATCGCATTGTGGGCGCTGCCGACCGCCATCGCCGCCTTCCTCATCCATGCGGTCCGCCTGAAACTGCTGCAGCGGCGGCTGGAGCGCGAACGCTCCCGATCCACGCCGGAATCGGCCGATGCTGCGGATTGACTACTTCTACTGGCTGATCGGCGCTTTCCTGCTGATCACGGCCTTGTACAACCTGCGTGAAGGGCGCTATTCCACTGCCGCCTTCTGGGCGATATTGATCGGTCCCTTCGCTTTCGGCACGCAGATCCTGCAGGCCGCCAAATCGGGCGTGCAATGGCCTGCACAGGTCATGGGGGCAGGTGTGATCGCGCTCGGCGTACTGGCCGCCAGAGGTCGTCTTGGCACCGCACCCGACAGCGCCGAGGCGCGCGCACGACGCCAGTCGTTTGCGGACGTGCTGCGCAATCGCCTGTTCGTGCCCGCGCTGCTGATTCCAGCGCTCACGCTGGCGCTGTTCGTCGCCAGCAAATGGGTGCCGGGCATGGACCGGTTGATGGACCCGAAGGCATTGACATTGAGTTCGCTGGCGATCGCCAGCCTGTTCGCGCTGATTGCCGGCTTGTGGGTGACGCGCGCCCGTGCGAACGAACCTTTGGCTCAGGGACGCCGCCTGCTGGACTCCCTTGGATGGGCGGTCCTGTTGCCGATGGTGCTGGCCACGCTGGGCGGCGTGTTCGCGGCCACGGGCGTGGGCGAAGTGATCGCTTCGCTGGTCGGCCACGTGATTCCGATCGAAAGCCGCACCGCCTGCCTGCTGGCGTTCGCGTTGGGCATGGTGCTGTTCACCATCATCATGGGCAACGCGTTCGCCGCGTTCCCGGTGATGATGGCCGGCATCGGCCTGCCTCTGTTGATCCGCAAGCACGGCGCCGACCCGGCCAGCCTGGGCGCCATCGGCATGCTCACCGGCTATTGCGGCACATTGCTCACGCCGATGGCGGCCAACTTCAATATCGTGCCTGCGGTACTGCTGGAATTGAAAGACCCCTACGCGGTGATCCGTTCGCAAGCCATGACGGCATTCGCGCTCATGGCGGTCAATGTCGCGCTGATGCTGCTGTTGTGCTTCCGATGAAAAGTATTCCCACTATTCTGCTGACCGGCTTCGAGCCTTTCGACGGACAATCGACCAATCCCAGCTGGGATGCGGCAATTACCCTGCACGGAAAGCGCATCGCCGGCCATCGCGTGGTCGCACGTCGTCTTCCGGTCGCCTTCGGCGCATCGCTGAAGGCTCTTCGCGCGGCGCTCCGCGAAACCTCTCCTGCCTTGGTCGTTTGCGTGGGACTGGCAGGCGGCAGGGAGCGGATCTCGCTGGAACGCGTGGCCATCAATGTGGACGATGCGCGCATTCCCGACAGCCAGGGCCGGCAGCCGGTGGACGAAGCCATCGTCCCGGGCGGTCCGGCGGCCTACTTCTCCACGCTGCCGATCAAGTCGATGCTGGCGGGCCTGCGCGACGCAGGATTCCCCGCGGAAGTCTCCCAGACGGCCGGCACCTACGTCTGCAACCACGTGTTCTACGGCCTGATGCATGCGCTTCGCAGGCGCCGCAACATCCGCGCCGGGTTCATCCACATTCCTTATTCGCCCGAACAGGCCGCTGGTATTCCAGGGGCGTTCGGCCTTCCTGTGGAAACTGTCACCGAGGCGTTGCGTGTATGCCTGCGTATCGTCGTCACTACCACCGAAGATCAGCGTCTGGCGGCTGGCGCGGAGCATTGAATACCCTGTGTAGGAGCGGGCCCTGCCCGCGACGCTCTTGGCGGCGCACGTAGAGAGCGTCGCGGGCAGGGCCCGCTCCTACACAGGATTGGGTCAGGTACGCGGCAGGGTGACGCCGGTCTGGCCCTGGTATTTTCCGCCACGGTCCTTGTAACTGGTTTCGCAGACTTCGTCCGATTCGAAGAACAGCATCTGCGCCACGCCCTCGTTGGCGTAGATGCGCGCGGGCAGCGGCGTGGTATTGCTGAATTCCAGGGTCACATGCCCTTCCCACTCCGGCTCCAGCGGCGTCACGTTGACGATGATGCCGCAGCGCGCGTAGGTGCTCTTGCCCAGGCAGACCACCAGGGTGCTGCGCGGGATGCGGAAGTATTCCACCGTACGCGCCAGCGCGAAGCTGTTGGGCGGTATCACGCAGGAATCGGCGTTGACGTCGACGAAGCTGCCGCTGTCGAAATGCTTCGGATCGACGATGGTCGAGTTGATGTTGGTGAAGATCTTGAACTCGCGCGAGCAGCGCACGTCGTAGCCGTAGCTGGAAGTGCCGTAGCTGACGATGCGTTCGCCGTTGACCTGCTTCACCTGTCCGGGCTCGTACGGCTCGATCATGCCGTGCTGCTCAGACATGCGGCGGATCCAGCGGTCGCTCTTGATGCTCATTCGTTGTTTCCTGTGGCCGGTCGGCCGGGCGTTATGGATTCGAAGCCGCCAATTCTAGCCGAGGCGCCGCGGCCGGTCTCAGACCAGCGACGAGGCGATGGGGATCGACGCGCGCGGACGCAAGGCCAGTTGCGCGGCCATGGCGCGGGCGGTCTGCCGGTACGCCTGGGCCACCGCCGATTCCGGCGCGGCGATCACCACTGGCTGGCCGGCGTCGCCCTGTTCGCGGATGGCGATATCCAGCGGCAGCGAACCCAGCAGGGGGACGCCGTACTGCGCGGCCATGCGCTGGCCGCCGCCTTCGCCGAACAGATGTTCTTCGTGCCCGCAGTTCGAGCAGACATGCAGGGCCATGTTTTCGACGATCCCCAGCACCGGCACTTCCACTTTCTGGAACATCTTCAGCGCTTTTTTCGCATCCAGCGTGGCGATGTCCTGCGGGGTGGTGACGATGACCGCCCCCGCCACCGGGATCTTCTGCGCCAGCGTCAGCTGGATGTCGCCCGTGCCGGGCGGCAGATCGATCAACAGGTAGTCCAGATCCCCCCACAGGGTGTCGGTGAACAGCTGGGTCAGCGCCGACGTCGCCATCGGCCCCCGCCAGATCATCGGCGTGTCGGCATCGACCAGAAACCCGATCGACATGGTTTCGATCCCGAACGCCCGCATCGGCTCGATGGACTTGTTGTCCGGGCTGTCCGGCTTGCCGCTCAGGCCAAGCATGGTGGGGATGCTGGGGCCGTAGACGTCGGCGTCGAGAATCCCGACTTTTGCACCATCGGCGTGCAAAGCTAGAGCCAGATTTACGGCGGTAGTGGATTTGCCTACCCCCCCTTTACCCGAGCCCACCGCAATCACATTACGTACCCGAGCGATGGGAGCCAGGCCGGGCTGGACCGCGTGAGACTGTATCCGCAGCTTATTTTCGTCCAATTTGCTGTTATCTCCAGCTAAAAATCAATCAGATCTCATTTTCTCAGTTTCTCTAACATTTTGCTTTTACCTAAATAATCGACGCAGCGTATTTGCTGATTCACAAGTGTCATTTGATGTTATTTCACAAAATTTACACATAGCGTTAATCACGTGTTAATTTTCAGCCGTAAGGGGACGGACATTGCGACTAAGGGCGAGGGACTGCCGCAGGGTTAGTCGTTTACTTTTGATCAGACTAGGGGATTCAAGCATGTCACGAGGTATCCAAGTGTCACCCAAGCGGTGCCGTTTGAGCGCAGCGCTGCTTACCGCGATTCTATTGCCTGCTGCCGGGTCAGCATTTGCGCAGCAAGCTGACGCGAAACAAGAGGACAAGTCCCAATCGAGCAGCTCCGACAGCGCCGTCGACCTCGACAAAGTGGTCGTGACCGGCTCCCGCATCTCCCGCTCGCAGCTCGAAGGGCCTTCTCCGGTAACGGTGATCTCCACGGCGCAGATCGAAAAAGAAGGCTTCGTGTCCGTCAACGACGCACTGAAGACCATCACCCAGAACTTCGGCGCGGTGCAGAACGAGCTGAATTCAGCCGGCGGCTTCACCCCGAACGGCAGCGTGGTCAACCTGCGCGGACTTGGCCCGGGACGTACGCTACTGTTGATCAACGGTCGTCGCGCCGCCGACTACCCGTTCCCCTACAACGGACAGAGCAACTTCCAGAACTTCGGCAATATCCCAACCGCAGCGGTGGACCGGATCGAAATCCTTTCCGGCGGCGCTTCTGCGATCTATGGCTCCGACGCGGTCGCCGGCGTGGTCAACGTCATCCTGAAGACCAACTACGAAGGCGACGTACTGAAGCTGCGCACCGGCACCCTCACCACCGGCGGCGGCGACTTCGCCGATTTTCAATGGGTCGGCGGCAAGACCGGAGAAAATTGGTCCATCACCTACGCTCTCGAAAAATTCAATGACGAGACGGTGTATGCCTACCAACGCGATTTCATGGATTCACGCGCCGACAATCCGTTACCGGACGTCACCAACACCCTGCCGGCACAACCCGTGGGCACCTTGCGCATCGCGCGCAGCGCTGGCGGCACCAATTCCATTTTCACCCCTCCTGCAGGCACCTGCGAACGTTTCAACGACGAATACGTCACGCACACGTTCCGTACCGTCAACGCCACCACTGGCGTAGTGACGACCACAGGCACCACCTGCGGTTACTGGAACGATGTAGGCTATCAGTCGATCGCCAACGGCAACGACGATTGGTCGGGTTACCTCTACGGCACTTACAACTTCGACAACGGCATCGAAGCCTGGGCCAGCCTGCAGGGCTACCATTCCAAGTCGGATCTCACCGGCGGCCTGGAAACCTTCCTCGGCGCCCACATCGACGGCACCGGCACCGTCGGCACCATATTCGCGACCAATCCCGGCATCAACGCCAACGTAACCCTGCAGCGCATCTTCACCCCGCAGGAACTCGGCGGCGTGGAAGCTACGTTGCAGAAGTTCACCGAGAAATCGCTGGACGCGGCGTTCGGCCTGCGCGGCACGATCTTCGACCGATTCGATTGGGATTTCACCATCGGCCGCGCCGAGTACCAGGCCGACCGCACCCGGCCGCGTTTCGACGGTTCGGCGGTCACCGAATGGTTTCTGGGCCCACGCCTGAACACCACTGGCACCCCGCGTTACCTCATCAATCTGGACCGCTGGTATTCGCCTCTGACTCCCGAGCAATACCGCAGCCTGTCGACCATTCTCAAGTACGAAGCCAAGTCCTGGGTCAACCAGGGTAGCTTTGTGATATCCGGCGACCTGTTCAACCTGCCTGCAGGTCCGGTAGGTTTCGCCGCGACTCTGGAAGGCACGCAGCAGGGCTACAAGCTACGCTCGCCCGAAGGCATCCTGCCGACCAACCGTACCGTCTACAACCTGACCGGCACCAACGGCGGCGGCGATCGCGATCGTTATGCCATCGGTGCGGAATTCCGAGTTCCAGTCTTCAGCATGCTCGACCTGAGCCTGTCGGGACGCCTGGACAAGTACGACGACATCACCCAGGTCGATGACGCCAAGACCTGGGGCGCCGGCCTGGAATTCAGGCCTTTGGATAGTCTGTTGTTCCGCGGCAACTACTCCACCAGCTTCAAAGCGCCCGACATGCACTTCATCTACAACGAAGGCAGCGGCTCGTTCACCAATACGCTGGATACCTATCGTTGCCTCAACGCCGGCCTGACGCCCGGCACGCCTGCCTGTGCTGCGACCACCTATACCTACTCCATGTTCGCCACCAGCAGGGGCGAACCGAGCCTGGAAGAGGAAACCGGAAAATCCTGGTCGGCGGGCGTGGTCTGGGACATCATCGATGGCATGTCCGTGTCCGTGGACTACTACGATATCCGCCTGAAAGGCGCGGTCACCACGCTCAGCAGCACGTACATCATCGACGCTGAAGGCGGCTGCCGCACCGGCTTGACCCGCACGCGCCAGCCTTACCCTTATGCGCTGGATTCGGGCTTCTGCCAGGAAATCCTGAGCCGTGTGACCCGCGAAGTCGCGCCGGGCGAGCCCACCGATCGAGTGACCAATATCCGCAGCGGCCCGGTCAACCAGGCCTATCAGCGGGTAACGGGCATCGACGCCGCGTTCAAGTATCGGCTGGATACGGATCGCTTCGGCGATTTCGGCTTCGATCTGGCCTGGACCCACACGCTCAAGAGCCAGCGGCAGCCGTTCGCCACCGATGCGCTCGAAGAAGACTGGCGCGACGATCTCAGCAACTTCGACTTCCGCAGCCGCGTCCGTGGCTCGGTGGCCTGGAGCCTGGACGACTGGAGCGCCAATGTGTTCGCCACCCGTTACGGAAGCCTTCCGAACTGGCAAGAAACCGGCCGCATCGCCCCATACGTGCTGTGGAACCTCAACGTCAGCAAGCAGATCACCGAGAAGATGGAGGTTTCGTTGTTCGTGAACAACGTCTTCAACAAGTTCCACCCGAAGGACAGCGGTTTCAATACCTATCCGTACTTCTGGAGGGCCTACAGCCCGTTGGGCCGCGAGATCTCCGCACAGGTCGAATACAAGTTCAACTGAATACGTTCGATGCGTTTCCCAGAGCCCGGCGTGAGCCGGGCTCTTTTTTGGCGAGTTGAAAGCCATCCGGTGCCATAAGTCATCGGGAGCCAATTCTTTAGTTAAAGGGAGATATTCATGAAATGCATTCGAGCCATAGTATTGGCCGCGATGGCATCGGCTTCATGCGGCGCTTACGCCGCACCCGATTTGATCCCCATCCAGGATTTCGTCAAGCATCCGACCTACAGCAGCGCGAAGATTTCGCCCACGGGCGAATACCTCGCCATGACGGTGGACCGTGGCGATCAGGATATCTTGACCGTACTGCGCACCAAAGATCTCAGCGTAGTCAAGCTCAACCAGCTCCCGGATGAAAAAAGCGTCGGTAGTTTTTATTGGACCAGCGCCGATCGCCTGATGTTCAATGCGGTGCGCAAACTCGGAAAATACGAACAACCCTTTGGCACCGGCGAGTGGTTCGCGGTCAATGCCGACGGCACCAAGCCGCAGCCGTTGATTTTCCGCGGCACGCGCGACGCCACCCAACGGGGAAAAACCGTTGGAAACGAGCGCTTCTCCCTACTCGATACGTTAATTGATGACGACCTGAACGTGGTTATGGAGGTCTATTACCCTCGCTCTTCGGAGGGTTCCGGGACAGAAGTAGTGTTGATGGACACCATCAGCGGTCGGCGCAAATCGCTGGCGCGTGCGCCCAAAGAAAACTGCGGGATCGCCCTGGATGCCGCCAAACAGCCCCGCTTCGCAGTATGTTCGTCCAGCAAGAACGAGGACGGAGAGTATGACGAACGCTCCGAGCTGTACCGTCGCGACGATTCCGGAAAATGGACCCTGATCAGCGCTTCGAAAACCGACGGAAAGCACTTGTCGGTAGTGCGCACGGCGCCGGACGGCACGGTTTACGCCCGGCAGAGCGACGACAAGAGCCCGGCGGCCATCGGCACGCTCGACACCACGACGGGCGAATTCAAGCCGTTGTTCCAAGACAAAGTAGCCGACATTTCCAACATGGTGTGGTCCACGGATCAACAACGTCTGATCGCCGTCGCCACGGAAGCAGGCGCGCCCAACGTAAAATTGATCGATGAATCGCACCCGGATTCGGAGCTATACGCGTCGCTGGCTGCCGCCTTCCCCGGACAGATGGTCGATTTCTCCAGCTTTACGCAAGACGGCAAACAGATCGTCGTCTCCGTGTACAGCGACAGCAATCCAGGCGAACTGTACTTGTACGACCGCAATACCGGCCAGGCGCGCTTCCTGATGCAGGGCCGACAGTGGCTGGACAAGAAAAAGATGGCATCGGTCAAGCCATTCTCGTTCACCTCGCGCGACGGCAAGCAGATCTACGGCTACCTGACCATTCCGCACGGTTCTAACGGCAAGAATCTGCCCATGATCGTGAATCCCCACGGCGGCCCGATCGGCCCGCGCGACGACTGGGGCTTCAACTCTGAAACCCAGATGTTCGCCAACCGCGGCTACCTGGTGCTGCAGGTCAATTTCCGCGGATCCGGCGGGTACGGCAAGGCGTTCCAGGATGCCGGCCATAGGCAATGGGGACAGGGCATCCAGAACGACATTCTGGACGCGACGCATTGGGCCATTAAGCAGGGCTACGCCGACAAGGATCGTATCTGCATCTACGGCGGCAGTTTCGGCGGTTATTCGTCGCTGATGGCGCCGGCGCGCGAACCGGACCTGTTCAAGTGCGCATTCGGCTACGTAGGCGTCTACGACATGGAGATGATGTTCGACAAGGGCGATATCCCGCAGCGCGAGTCCGGATTGCGCTATCTGCGCCGTACGTTGGGTACCGACAAAACGGAGCTGCGCGCCACTTCCCCGACCAGTCTGGTCAAGGATATAAAGATTCCGGTCTATCTAGCGGCCGGCGCACGCGATGCACGTGCAGTACCCGAACAAACCGAAGCGATGAACAAGGCACTGATCGCAGCCGGTAATCCGCCGGAGGGCATGATCATCCAGTCCGGAGAAATGCACGGCTTCTATAAAGAAGAAAACAATCTCAAGCTGTATACCGAAATGTTGAACTTCTTCGCGCGGCATATCGGCGGGGCTGGCGCGACTGGGACCGCCACGGCCAAATAAACGCGCCGGCCGCTTGATCGCATGCCCTGATATTTTCGGGCCCGGCCAATGGCCAGGCCTTTTCTGGAAACTGAACAGGCGGGCGTCGCGGCTTCCATACTCACCCGAATGCGGTATAAAGAAGCCGTCTGGCCCTATGCGGTTTTCCGGGCCAATGGCCGACCAACTCATCCCTGGGAGGGGAACATGCGCAACAAATCGATCGCCACACTGCTTGCCCTGCCACTGCTGGCGTTCTCCATGTCGGCCATGGCCGCCGATGCCACCGGGCGCTGGAAGACCATCGACGACAAGACCGGCAAGGTGAAGTCGATCGTCGAGATCTCCAAGGCCGCCAACGGCAACTACAGCGGCAAGGTGGTCGAGGTCCTGTATTCCGAACGCGGCCCCAACCCGGTCTGCGACAAGTGCTCGGGCAGCAACAAGAACAAGCCGGTCAAGGGCATGACCATCCTCTGGAACCTGAAGGCCGACGGCGCCAACGAATGGTCCGGCGGCACCATCCTGGATCCGGCCAACGGCAAGACCTACAAATCCAAGGCCGAACTGCAGGCCGGCGGCAACAAGCTGGATGTCTCGGGCTGTATCGCCTTCATCTGCCGCGCGCAGACCTGGGTCCGCGAATAACGCGACAGCCTCACCGCAACGACAGTCCCTTCCGGCCCGGCTCAAGTCGGGCCGGAGCTTTTTTGCGGGAGGGCTTTTCGCGGCGCATGCGATAATCGCCGGATCGCCCCACGAACTCCGCCATGACCCGCACCGCCCTCGTCACCACCGCCCTGCCCTACGCCAACGGCCCCCTGCACCTGGGCCATCTGGTCGGCTATATCCAGGCCGATATCTGGGTGCGCGCCCGGCGCCTGCGCGGCGACACCGCCTGGTTCGTGTGCGCGGACGACACCCATGGCACGCCCATCATGCTGGCCGCCGAAAAGGCGGGAGTGACCCCGGAAACCTTCATCGCCGGCATGCAGGCCTCGCACGAGCGCGACTTCGCGGCATTCGGCGTGGCTTTCGACCATTACGATTCGACCCACTCGGCCGCCAACCGCGAGCTCACCGAGACGTTCTACGCGCGGCTGGAAGCCGGCGGCCACATCGCGCGCCGCAGCGTGGCCCAATTCTTCGATCCGGAAAAAGGCATGTTCCTGCCGGACCGCTACATCAAGGGCATCTGTCCCAACTGCGGCACGCCCGACCAGTACGGCGACAACTGCGAGAACTGCGGCGCCACCTACGCGCCGACCGACCTGAAGGAACCCAAATCGGTCCTGTCCGGCGCGACCCCAGAGCTGCGCGATTCGGAGCACTATTTCTTCGAAGTGGGCCGCTTCCAATCGTTCCTGCGCGAGTGGATGGCCGGCGATGTGGCACTGTCCGGCGTCAAGGCGAAGCTGATGGAATGGCTGGACGCCGAGGGCGGCCTGCGCGCATGGGACATTTCCCGCGATGCACCGTATTTCGGCTTCGAAATTCCCGGCGCGCCTGGGAAATATTTCTACGTCTGGCTGGATGCGCCCATCGGTTACCTGAGCAGTTTCCGCAATCTGTGCGCGCGCAACGGCATCGATTTCGAATCGCACCTGATCGCCGGCACCGAAACCGAACTGCACCACTTCATCGGCAAGGACATCGTCAACTTCCACGGCCTGTTCTGGCCGGCGGTGCTCAAGGGCGTGGGTTTCCGCGCACCGACGCGCCTGCACGTCAACGGCTACCTGACCGTGGACGGCGCCAAGATGTCCAAGTCGCGCGGCACTTTCGTCATGGCCCGTACTTTCCTCGACGTTGGTCTGGAGCCGGAAGCATTGCGCTACTACTACGCCGCCAAATCTTCCGGCGGTGTCGACGACCTTGATCTCAACTTGGGCGATTTCATCGCGCGCGTCAACGCGGATCTGGTCGGCAAGTTCGTGAATCTGGCCAGCCGCTGCGCCGGCTTCATCGAAAAGCGATTCGACGGGCGACTGGCCGATACGCTGCCCGATGCTGCGATGTATGCGCGCTTCGTCGCAGCACTGGCGCCGATCCGCGAGGCTTACGAACGCAACGACCCGGCCGGCGCGATCCGCCAGACCATGGCGCTGGCCGATGAAGCCAACCGCTATATCGACGACAACAAGCCGTGGGTCATCGCCAAGCAGGACGGCGCCGATGCGGAGCTGCAGGCAGTGTGCACGCAGGGCCTGAATCTGTTCCGTGTGCTGGCCGCCGCCCTGAAGCCGATCCTGCCGCATACCTCGACCCAGGCCGAAGCCTTCCTCGCCGCACCCGTCTATGCCTGGCAGGATCTGGACACGCCGCTATTGGCGCACGCGGTCAAGCCCTACTCGCCGCTGTTCACCCGTATCGACCCGAAACAGATCGACGCCATGACCGAAGCCTCGAAAGACACCATGGGCGCACCGCCGGCCGCGTCACCGGAAACCAGACCGGCCGCACCCAAGGAAGACGCCAAGAAAGCGACGGCCGCCACTCCAGATGGGACCAAGACGAACGCTTTCGTCTCGATGGAGGATTTCGCCAAACTCGACCTGCGCATTGGCAAGGTGGTCGCCTGCGAGTTCGTGGAAGGCTCCGACAAGCTGCTGCGCTTCGAGCTGGAGGCGGGTGAGTTGGGCAAACGCCAGATCTTTTCCGGCATCCGGGCGAGCTACGGCGAGCCCGGAAAGCTGGTGGGCCGCAGCGTGGTCTTCATCGCCAACCTGGCGCCGCGCAAGATGCGCTTCGGCACCAGCGAAGGCATGATCCTGTCGGCAGGCTTCGACGGCGGCGCGCTGGCCCTGCTGGACGCGGACGATACCGCCGAACCCGGGATGCCGGTTCGCTGATTCCGGCGCGGGTACGGACGTCGTGGACCTTGCCCTTGCCGACCGCCTCGACCGCATTCTGCCGCAGACCCAATGCGGGCAATGCGGCTTCGACGGCTGCCGCCCCTATGCCGAAGCGATGGCTCTGCATGAGGCGGGCGTGGACCGTTGTCCGCCCGGCGGCGATGCGGGCGCACGGGCGCTCGCGCATGTTCTATCGACGGCGGTCCTGCCCTACGACCGGACGCGCGGATCGCACAAACCTCCTGCCGTCGCGCTGATCGTCGAAGCCGATTGCATCGGCTGCACCAAATGCATCCAGGCATGTCCGGTGGACGCCATCATCGGCGGCGCCAAACATATGCATGTGGTGATAGAACCACTGTGTACCGGCTGCGAATTGTGCCTGCCCGCCTGTCCGGTGGACTGCATCGAGATACACGTGCTCCGGCAGTCGTGACGGCCGTACCCGGCGAAGCTACGCAGTTTCCTTGTAGAGCCGAGCTTGCTCGGCTGCCTCTACCGTTGACGATCAAGCACTAGAGCAGCCGAGCAAGCTCGGCTCTACAAGAACAGCGATCGGACACCGCGATCAGCGCTGTTCCGGCAGGTTGCAGGGCGTGCAGATGCGCTCGACCTTGTAGCCCTTGGCGCGCAGCTTTTCGACCACGCCATCCGGCCCCAGCAAATGCAACGCGCCTACCACCACCAGAGTGTCGTCCTTGTCGGAGTCGGCCAGGCGTTTCTCGATTTTCGGCACCCATGCGTCATTACGCGCTATGTTGATGCGCTGATACAGCTTCGGATATTCCTTCTTCATCTGCACGGCCATGTCCTGCCACAGCACATCGGCCTTGCCGGCGCGCCATGCGGCGTGCAGCTTGGCGGTTTCTTCCTTCGCATCCTTGGATTCCGACAAGGCCTCGGCAAGGAACTGAAGCTGTTCTTCCTTGCTCATCCCGTCGAGGAACGCTATCTGCTGCGCGCCTGTTTCCAGTCCCGCAGTCGGCTTTCCCGCTTCCGTCGCCAACGCGGCCAGGTGCGAATCCAGCCCGAGTTTCGGATCCAGGCCCTGCTTGGTCATTTCGGTGATGGTGATGGTGAGGCCGACGAACCATGGTTCGAACAGCTGCACCACCTGCGGTGTCAGGCCCATTTTCTGCAGTTCCGGACCATTGGCGGCCAGCCATGCGCCCAGCAATGCGACGGTGGTGGCCGGAAGTTCGCTATCGAGTTGCGTGCCATCGGTGCGCAGCGCCGCCTGCCCCATCTGCATGCCCAGCGCGGGAGAGGACATCTCCTCCGGCGCCATCTCGAACACCAGCGATTCGGCATCGGCGAAAGCCGCATCCACGTCTTTGGAAAGCGGGTAATCGTCGGGCTTGAGCAAATGGAACGAACCCAGCAGGTACACCGAATTGTCGGCGTCGGATACCTTCCATAACAGCGGGACGGGCGGCGCAGCGACGGTCGGCGATTTGGCCGCGTCCGCATTGACGCCGAAAGCCAGGGTGACCAGCGCGGCCAGCAGTACCGGCTTGAAGCGGCGGGAGGGAAGTAGACGCATGGGTGTCCTGGTCACAAGGTTGCGGGAGGGGAGGCGTAGGTCTTTTCGCCGGCGGTGATGGCCAGATCCAGACGGTTTTCGGGCGGCGGCAAAGGACAGGTCGCGAAGGTCGTAAAGGCGCAGGGCGGGTTGTAGGCGCGGTTGAAATCCAGCACCACCTTGCCCTGGGCATCGGGGCCTGGCGTGTCGATGAAGCGGCCCGCCGGATAGCTGCCGTGGCCGCTGGTGCGATCGGCGAAGACCAGGAAAAGTTCGTTGCCCGGTTCGCCCATCGCTTCGATGCGGTAGGTCTTGCCCTCGCGTACGAACTCCACCGCTCCCGGGTTGGGCGCATCGGTGGAAGTGCCGATGATGTCGACGATGGGCAGTGTCTTGCCGGGCGGGTGCGGGACGAACTTGCCGACGATTTTCCATTCCGGATCGGCAGGCCAGTAGTCGAGCCCGGTGAACTGCAGGCGGGTGGGAGCATCGGCGTACTTGATGCGCAGGCCGAAGCGTTGGCCGCGTTTGATCACGCTCAACAGCCCCTTGCCCTCGTCGAAACCGACCAGACTGGGCGCCGGATCGTGATCGGTTTTCAGCTCGACCCTGCCCTTGCCGGTCAAGGGTTCGCCATTCAGGGTCAGAGCAACGCCGCTCTCCGGCGTGAGATAGATGTGTCCATCGCGCTGTTCCACCATACCCAGCTTCGGCGGACCTACCGCCAGGCGGATTCCGCTACCGGCGCTGCTACCGACGTAATGGGCCTTGAGTTCCAGCCAATGCAGACCCACCAGACTGGTCCAGCCATCGGGCTTCAGCAGATCCTGTTTGCGCTCATTGCGCCAGATGGCGTTGTCGGCGAGGAAATTCGGATCGGGGGCGGGCCCGGCCTTGCCCGTAGCGGAGTCGTCCGCACCACCGCTGCAGGCGGCGAGCGCCAGCAACATCGACCCGGCCATCGCGTATCGCGCGAGCTTCCCCATATCAGCGTCCCCTCATGAACCAGCGATCGATTTCGGCCAGCGAAAAACGCGCCCAGGTAGGCCTGCCGTGATTGCACTGGCCCGAGCGTTCGGTGATCTCCATTTCGCGCAGCAGCGCGTTCATTTCCGGAATGGTCAGGCGGCGATTGGCGCGCACCGCGCCGTGGCAAGCCATGGTGGAAAGCAGCTCGTCGCGTGCGGCGGCTATGCGCCTGGTTTCGCCGTGCTCGCGCAGGTCCGTCAGCACATCGCGCAACAGGCCCTCCGGCTCGGCTTGCGCCAGCAATGCGGGCACGCTGCGCACGCTGAGCGATTGCGGACCGCTGCGGGTCACATCGAAACCCAGCGCGGCCAGCGTTTCCGCTTCGCGTTCGGCGACCTCCGCTTCGCGCTCGGCCACTACCAGATTGAACGGCACCAGCAGCGGTTGCGAATGCAGACCTATGCCGTCGTGTGCGCTCTTCAATTTCTCGTAACCGATACGTTCGTGCGCGGCATGCATGTCCACGACGATCAAGCCGTCCGCGTTCTCGGCCAGGATATAGATACCGTGCAGTTGCGCGATGGCGTAGCCCAGCGGAGGAATAGCGGCATCGCTGCTGACGGGCAAACGCTGCTCGGGAGACTGCGAGGCGAACGCCTGCGGAGAGACCGCATCCGAAGAGAACGTTTCCGGGAAGAACGCCTGCGAGGCGCCCGATTGAGAGTAGAGCGCCGCATAGGCTGCAGGAGCTTCGCCGACGCTCAGGCCCAGTGGCGACTGTTGCGTCGGCGACCACGGCTGCGGCGAACCGAACCCAACCGCAGCGCCCGGATACTGCGCCCTGTCCGCAGCCCCTTGAGTGGCTGCCGCGATCGCACCGGCGCGCGTTTCGGCCAGCGCGTCCTGCAAGGCGCGATAGACGAAATCGTGCACCAGCCGCGTGTCGCGGAAACGGACTTCGTGTTTGGCCGGATGCACGTTGACGTCGACGCGCAGCGGGTCGATTTCCAGAAACAGCACGTAGGCCGGTTGGCGGCCGTGGAACAGCACATCCTGGTAAGCCATCTTCACCGCATGGGCGATGTTGCGGTCGCGCACCGCGCGGCCGTTTACATAGAGGTATTGCTGGTCTGCGCTGGCACGCGAGTAACTCGGCAATGCTATCCAGCCGTGCAGGCGCAGCCCGGCCGCCGCATGCTCGACGCGCAAGGCCTGACGCGCGAAATCTTCGCCCAAGGTTTCGTTCAAACGCAGCGAGGCGTCCAGCAGGTCGGGTTTGTAGCGGCGCGATGGACGGCCGTTGTGGCTGACGCGCAATTCCACATCCGGGCGCGCAAGCGCCAGCGAACGCAACCATTCCTCGATGTGGCTGAGTTCGGTACGCTCGGCGCGCAGGAACTTGCGCCGTGCCGGCACGTTGTAGAACAGTTCGCGCACTTCCACCGTGGTGCCGGGCGCCTGCGCTTTGGGGGCTATCTCGCCCAGCTTGCCGCCTTCGACCCGCAGCGACGAGCCATGCTCGTCGCCGGCGCGGCGCGAGGACAGCGAGAAACGGCTGACCGAGGCGATCGAAGGCAAGGCCTCGCCGCGGAAACCGAGCGTGGCCACCGCTTCCAGATCGTCCAGCGAGGCGATCTTGCTGGTGGCGTGGCGGGCGACCGCCAGCGGCAATTCCTCCGGGGCTATGCCGCCGCCGTCGTCGCGGATGCGGATAAGGCGAATGCCGCCTTCCTCAAGGTCTATGTCGATGCGCAGCGCGCCCGCATCCAGCGCGTTTTCGACCAGTTCCTTGACCACGGACGCAGGACGTTCGACCACCTCGCCTGCGGCGATCTGGTTGATTAGGGTGTCGGGGAGTTGGCGGATCTGCACGGTCGGATGGCGACGCGCGGGCGCCGTCGGGAGAACAGACGTGATGATAGCCGAAGGGGTGGAGCTTACGGTGCGCCCGCGCTGCCGATGCTCGCGGTGGTGCGGGATGCCGCGTCGGCGGCGGCGGCGCGCGCCGCGAACAACGTGCCCGGCGGCGGCTGGCGGGGGAAATAGGTCTGCACGCCGTCCAGCACCGCGCCCGCCACCTTGCGCTGGTAGGCCGGGTCGGTCAGGCGCCGCTCTTCGTCGGCGTTGGAGATGAAGGCGGTCTCCACCAGCATTGCCGGCATGTCGGAAGTGCGCAGCACGGCGAAGTTGGCGCGTTCGATGTTCGGCTTGTGGTTGTTGCCCACGCGCTTCAGGCCGTCCAGCACGTGGCTGGCGGCGTCCTCCGACGCTTTCATGTGCCCGCTCTGGGCCAGGTCCAGCAGGACCGAGGACAGGGTGTTGTCCACCTGCTGCAGACGCACGCCACCAACCAGGTCGGAGGAGTTTTCCTTGTCCGCCAACCAGCGCGCCCGCTGCGAGGAAGCGCCCTTGAGCGAAAGCACGTACACCGACGAACCGCGCGCGCTGCGGTTTTCGGCGGCGTCGGCATGGATGGAGACGAACATGTCCGCCTTGTTGGCGCGCGCCTTCTGCGCACGCTGGGGCAGCGGGATGAAATAGTCGCCATCGCGCACCAGATAGGCCTTCATGCCCGGAGTGGCGTTGATCTGCCGCGCCAGTTCGCGCGCCATCGCCAGGGTGACGTCTTTTTCACGCTTGCCGGTGGGGCCTTGCGCGCCAGGGTCCTGACCGCCGTGTCCGGCGTCGATGGCTATCACCAGCGGACGCATGCCGGCGCGCATCGGTACCTGCGGCATCGGCTTGTAGGCGGGCTCGGTGCTAGCGGAAGCGGTTTCGGTTGGCGTGGAGGCCGCAGTTGTAGCGGGTGCGGGCACGCCGGTCGCGATGGTGTATTGGACAGGCGCCGGTTGTGTCGGCGCCGGCGCCGGCCCGGTACGAGGCTCGCTTGTGCCGGCAGGGACCACCGCCTGCGTACTTTGCCCGTTGAGAATCGCTTGCGGGGAGAGTTGCGGCAAAACCGCCGGCGGTTTGGCCGCAGCCTGTTGCACGGCGGCGGAGGTCAAAGCCGCGGTCGCTTGTGCCGCTGCTTGGGTGCTGGTTTGTTGCGCGGGGGTTTGCGGCGTGCCAGCTTGTTGCGTAGCAGGCGAAGAATCGGCCGCCGTCGCTTTCGCTACCGTCGCTACGGACGCAGGACCGTCGCCGGGCCATTCCAACACCAGCCGCGCGCCGCTGGCGGTGGGTTCCAGACGCGGCTTCATGGCCACGACCGAAGACGAAAGATCGAACACGATGCGCAAGGTATCCGGCGTCGGTTGGCCGGTGCGCACCGACTTGACTATGCCGGCGCCCGCCGGAAGCTTCAGGCCGCGCACGGCTGTGGAAGCAGGCAGATCGACGACCAGTCGATCCGGACCGGCCAGGGACAGGGTTCTGTACTCGCCCTTGCCTTCCAGCTGGATCTCGGCGCGGGTGCCGGTGGCGCCCGTATCGACGCTGACACTGCGGACTTCGCCGGCCAAAACGGGGCACGCGACACCCAAGGCGAGCGCGATGCCCACCGTGGTGCTGCCGAAACGGGTGATCCCCTTATGCATGCGGCGGATTCAAGCACCATCCGCCAAGGAATGCAACTACTTTTCCCTTAATAATCCGTAACCTGCCGGAACTTCCTGTTGTGCCCGGGAAGATAGCGCTGCAACTTCGGCCGCAGCGGCCAGCTGTTCCAGCCAGCGCTCGCCTGTCGCCGTGCCAGCCAGCAGCCGGGCCTCCCGGCCCATGCCCTGAGTAGCCAACTCCACGCGCAGATCGGCTTTGGGCAACGCAGCGCCCGCACGCTCCGGCCACTCCACCAGCCACAGGGTGGCCATCGCGTCGTCAAGGCCCAGGAAATCCAGTTCTCCCGCATCACCGATGCGGTAAAGATCCAGGTGCCAGGCCTCGCCTTCGGGAATGGGATACCGCTCCACCAGAGTGTAGGTCGGGCTGCGGATCGCACCTTCTACGCCCAGCGCCCGCAGCAACGCGCGCGCAAGCGTCGACTTGCCAGCGCCCAGATCGCCTTGCAGATGCACGACCGCATGCGCCGGGCGCGTGGACGCCAGCGCGCGGCCCAGTGCCTCGGTCGCTTCGCTTGCGGGAAGCTGCAGATGCATCAATCGATCCCCTCCGGATTGGCAAGACGTCGCAGGTGGGGGAAGAGATCCGAAGGCAAAAGCCCGCGCTCGCCCTCTTCCGCGGCGGCGTCGCCGGCGAGCGAATGCAGCAGCGCACCTGCACTGGCCGCATCGAAAGCGGACAGGCCGCTCGCCCGCAAAGCCACGATCACGCCGGTCAACACATCGCCCATGCCGCCGACCGCCATGCCTGGGTTGCCGGCATCCAGCACGCGCGGCGTCTGCCCGGGCGCAGCGATGATCGTGCCCGCGCCCTTGAGCACGGCGACCGCCTGGTAACGCTCTGCAATAGCTTGCGCCGCGGCGAATCGATCACGCTGCACCTCGGCCGTTTCGATGCCGAGCAGGCGTGCCGCTTCGCCTGGATGCGGGGTCAGAATCGCATCGGCAAGCGCATGGGGCTCGGCGGCGATCAGGTTCAGCGCATCGGCATCCAGCACCAGCGGCTTGCCGGCCGCCAGCGCCAGCTTGAGCATGGCGCGACCCCAATCGTCCTTGCCGAGGCCGGGGCCGATAGCTATCGCACCGACGCCTGAAAACAGCGGTTTCAGCTCGTCTCCCGACTCCACGCCGCGGGCCATCGCTTCCGGACGCCGCGCCAGCATCGCCGGCACGTGCGATTCGCGAGTCGCCACGCTCAACAGACCCGCGCCGCTGCGCAGGGCCGCCTCGGCGCACAACAGGATGGCCCCGCCATGCCCATGATCGCCGCCGATGCACAGCGCCCTGCCCGACTCGCCCTTGTGCGTGTTGCGGCGACGCGGCAGCAACCAATACGACAGCGCTTCGGGGGTAAGCAGCGACGCACTGGATTCGACGGTGGAAAAAGTCTCGCCCGGAACCTCCAATCCCTCCAATGCGAGCTCGCCCGTGTGTTCGAGCGCTTCACCCGTCCACAACCCCGCATGCCGCGCGATGAACTGCAAGGTGCGCGAAGCAAAGACGGCCTTGCCGGGCGCCGCCCCCTTGTCGGCGTCCAATCCGCTGGGCACATCCAGCGCCAGCACCGGCGCCGATTGCCCGTTGATGGCGTCGATCAGTGCCGTGGCGAACGCATCGGGCGGACGCGACAGGCCGATACCGAACAGAGCATCCACCACCACATCGCCTTGCGGTATGGCATCGGGGAAAATCGCGATCTCTCCGCCGACCGCCACATAGTCGGTGCATGCGCGCTGGGACAGTGCCGTGCCGGGCACGTGTTCGGCCAGATGCAGCACTTTCACGGCGCGGCCAGAGCGGTGCGCCAGGCGCGCCAGCACGTAGCCATCGCCGCCGTTGTTGCCGGGCCCGCAGACCACGGTGATGCGCTGCGCGGCGGGCCAGTTCTGCAGCAGATGCTGCCAGGCGGCCTGTCCGGCCCGCTGCATCAGCACATAACCGTCGCCTCCCAGCAACGCCGTCGCGCGGGCATCGAGCAAGCGGGCGGCGTGGGTGTCGAACAGGGGCAGCAATCCGTACATGGCGTGGATTCTATACTTGACCCATGTCCTTGCCCTTCGCCGCCGCACCGGATCCAGCCGCACTCGCCCAGCGCGTGCGTGCGCTGTCGCGGGAACTCGGCTTCCAGCGCTGCGGGATCGCCGGCATCGAACTGGGCGAGGACGAAACCCATCTGCGCGACTGGCTGGCCAAGGGCCTGTATGGCTCGATGGACTGGATGGCGCGCCATGGCGACAAGCGCGCACGGCCGGACGAGCTGATTCCGGGCACCTTGCGGGTGATCTCGGTCGGCCTGGACTACGGCCGCAACGATGGCGAAGAAGCCTGGACCACGCTGGAAAACGGCGAACGCGCCTATGTCGCCCGCTACGCGCTGGGCCGCGATTACCACAAGCTGATGCGGCAGCGCCTGCAGAAACTGGCGGAACGGATCCAGCAGGAAGTCGGCCCGTTCGGCCATCGCGTATTCGTGGACTCGGCGCCGGTGCTGGAACGTGCTTTGGCAAGAAATGCAGGCCTGGGCTGGATCGGCAAGCACACCTGCCTGATCGACAAGGACGGCGGCTCATGGTTTTTCCTGGGCGAGATCTATGTCGACCTGCCGCTACCGGTCGATGTACCCGCCAGCGCGCATTGCGGCACCTGCACGCGCTGCATCGACATCTGCCCCACCCAGGCCATCGTCGCACCCTACCGGCTGGATGCGCGCCGCTGCATTTCCTACCTGACCATCGAGCACGAAGGCTCGATTCCCGAAGAACTTCGCCCTGCCATCGGCAACCGCATCTTCGGCTGCGACGACTGCCAGCTGGTGTGCCCATGGAACAAGTTCGCCAAACGCACGGACGAGCCCGATTTCCGCGCGCGGAACGATCTCGATACGGCGACCCTGCCGCAGCTTTTCGCATGGTCGGAAGCCGAGTTCCTCAGCCGCACCGAGGGGTCGGCGATCCGCCGCAGCGGGTACGAGCGCTGGTTGCGCAATATCGCGGTGGGATTGGGGAATGCGCCGGCTACGCCAGCGGTGACGGCGGCGCTTGCTTCACGCCGGGACCATGATTCCGAAGTGGTGCGGGAGCATGTGGGGTGGGCTTTGGCGCGGCATGGGTGACGGACCTACAGAAACCAAGAAAAACCCCGAAGTCGTCATCCCAGCGAAAGCTGGGATCCATTTTGATCTTGATTCTGCTTCTGTTTGCGTTTGTGTCTGATACATCCTGCGAAAATCAAGATGGATCCCAGCTTTCGCTGGGATGACGACTGGTTTTTTTGGGCTGATGACGGCTGGTTTTTTTAGGCCCGCGCCTTCAGCTCCGCCAACAGCACCTTGGTCACCGGATCGCTCGCCTCGACCTCGCCACGCAACGCCGGCAACAACCCATTGGCCAACTGCTTGCCCAGCTCCACACCGAACTGATCGAAGGCGTTGATGCCCCACAACACGGACTGCGCGTAAACGCTGTGTTCGTACATGGCGATCAGTCCACCCAGCGACTGCGGCGTCAGTGCGTCCAGCAGTATCAGCGTACTGGGCCGGCCGCCTGCGTAGGCGCGATGCGGATCGTCGCTGGACTGGCCGTTGGCCAGCGCTTCGGCCTGGGCGAAAAGATTGGACATCAACGCCAGATGGTTTTCCGCATACGGATCGTCGTTGCGGAGGGTGCCGACGAAATCCAGCGGCACGATTTGCGTGCCCTGATGCAAGGCCTGGAAGAAACTGTGCTGCACATCGGTGCCCGCCCCGCCCCACCATACCGGCACCGTGTCCACTTCCACCGCGCCGCCGTCCAGCTTCACCGACTTGCCCAGGCTTTCCATCACCAGCTGCTGCAGATAGGCGGGCAGCAAGGCCAGGCGCTGGTCGTAGGTCATCACGCCGTGCGCCGCGTGGCCCAGAACGTTGCGGTTCCACACGGCCGTCAATGCATGGCGAACCGAGATGTTGGCTTCCAGCGGCGAATCCAATACATGCGCGTCGAACTCCGACGCCCCCCCCAGCAGCTCTTCGAACCGATCGAAACCGATCGCCAGCGCGATCGGCAACCCAACCGCCGACCACAGCGAATAGCGGCCGCCCACCCAATCCCACATCGGCAACACGCGCTCGGAAGCGATGTCGAAAGCGCTGGCGGCGCGTTCCGGATTGGCGCTGACCGCATACAGGCGCTCGCTGCCGCCCAACCAGTCGCGCAGGATGCCGCCGTTGAGCAGCGTTTCCTGCGTGCCGAAGGTCTTGGAGATCAGGATGGCGGCGGTGCGCGCCGGATCCAGCGGCGCCAGCGTGCGTTGCGCGGCGGCGCCGTCCACGTTGGAAAGAAAATGCACGCGGAAACGGCCGCCCGTCGGCGCGCGCAGCGCGTCGGCCACCAGTCGCGGCCCCAGGTCGGAACCGCCGATGCCGACGCTGACGATATCGGTGATGCCGCTGGCCTCCAGCTCCGCGACCACCGCTCCCATGCGTTGGCGGGTCGCACTGGCGGTCGCATAGGCTTCGCGCGCCATCGCCGCGCCCGAATGGTTGCCGCGCAGAGCCGTATGCAGCGCGGCGCGGCCTTCGGTGACGTTGACTTTCTCTCCGTCGAACAAGCGCCGGAACGCGCCAGCCATGTCGCGCGATTGCGCCAGGCCGAGCAGCGCGGCAAGCGCATCGCGGTCGTAGGACTGCCGCGCGAAATTGAAGTACAGCGGTCCCTGGCGCAACGCGAAATCGCGCGCGCGCATCGGATCCTTCGCCAACAACGACGGCGGTTTTTCGCCCAGCAGGCGGGAAGCGTGGGATTGCAGCGTGTCGAAGCCCGGCTTCATGCTCATGCCGCCTGCTTGGGAATGGAATGGTTGGTGTGGGTCATGCGGTTGTCGGCATCGACATAGACCAGGTTCGGCTTGAACACGGACGCTTCCTGTTCGCTCATGGAGGCGAAGGCGGCGATGATCACCAGGTCGCCGACCTGCACATGCCGTGCGGCGCCGCCGTTCAAGGAGATGATGCCGCTGCCCTCGTCGGCGCGTAGCGCATAGGTGCTGAAGCGGCTGCCGTTGGTCACGTCCCAGACATGCACCTGCTCGAACTCGCGGATGCCGCTGGCTTCCAGCAGCAGCGCGTCGATGGCGACGGAGCCTTCGTAGTTGAGTTCGGAGTGGGTGACGGTGGCGCGGTGGATCTTGGCTTTCAGGAGGCTGAGCTGCATGGCTGCGCAAACTTTTCGAGGGGGAATGGAGTTTAGCAATTGAATGCTTAAAAGCCCCTCTCCCATCGGGAGAGGGGTTGGGGTGAGGGTACGGCGGAGAGACGGAGTCACAGATCACGGCAATCCAGCTGCATCCGCAAAGCCGCTCATTGCCGGACTCCACAAAGCGGCAGGTCGTCGCTTAGCCATACCCTCACGCCCCAAGAGTGCTTGCTGCGCGGCGTCCGCCCTCCGGGCACCCCGCATCAAGTACGGGGCAGGCTCTTCCCCCGAGGGGAGAAGAAACTAGAACTCCAGATTGTCGATCAGCCTGGTCCTGCCCAGCTTGGCCGCGATCAGCGCGACCCTGGCCGATTTTTCGCCGTCTTCCGGCTCGCTCAGGTCTGGACGCCTGACCGCCGCGTAATCCACGGCGAAACCGGCCGCGGCCAGTCTGCGGGAAGCTTCCGCCTCCACCTCCAGACGGGGTTGTCCGGACGCTACGGCGGCGCGCATCGCCAGCAGCGTCCTGCGTATCTCGGCCGCGATCGGACGCTCCTCCGCCGACAGGTACTGGTTGCGCGAACTCATCGCCAGCCCGTCGCTTTCGCGCACGATGCTGCCGCCCAGGATCTCGATGGGGAAAGCCAGGTCGGTCACCATCTGCCGGATCACGGCCAGCTGCTGGAAATCCTTCTTGCCGAACGCGGCCACATCGGGCTGCACCTGGTTGAACAGGCGTGTGACCACCGTGCAGACGCCGTCGAAGTGGCCGGGGCGGTGCGCGCCTTCCAACACGCTGCTGACGCCAGGCACGTTGATCCTGGCGGCCAGTTCGACGCCGAAGGGATACATGGATTCCACCGTCGGCAACCACAGCACATCGCAGCCCGCGCCTTCCAGCCCGGTGGTGTCGGCTTCGGGCGTGCGCGGATAACGGGTGAAGTCTTCGTTGGGACCGAACTGGGTCGGATTGACGAACACGCTGGACACCACGCGGTCGGCGTACTGCCGCGCCAGCATCACCAGCGAGTAATGGCCGGCGTGCAGATTGCCCATGGTCGGCACGAAGCCGACCCGCAGCCCCTCGCGCTTCCAGCCATTGACCCGCGCGCGCAGCGCATCGAGTTCGGTGATGGTTTCGATCATTGCGCTTCCTTATGCGGGCGCCGGCTTTTTTTAGGAGCGTTCAGTAGGAATGTTCCGCATCGGGGAACGAGCCATCGCGCACCGCAGTGGCATAGGCAGCTATGGCGCCCGCGATGGAACCGCCTTCGGCCAGGAAATCCTTGACGAATTTCGGCTTGCGGTGGCCTGTATCGATGCCCAGGAAATCGTGCAGCACCAGCACCTGGCCATCGCAGTCCGGGCCGGCGCCGATGCCGATGGTGGGAATGGCGCTGGCCGCGGTGATGGCCGCCGCCAGCGGCGACGGCACGCATTCCAGCACCATCATGGAGGCGCCGGCATCGGCCACAGCCTGCGCGTCGGAACGAAGTTTGGCGGCGGCCTGCTCGTCGCGGCCCTGCACCTTGTAACCACCGAACTTCAGCACCGACTGCGGGGTCAGGCCAAGATGCGCGCAGACAGGAATATCGCGTTCGACCAGAAAGCGGATGACTTCCAGTTTGTGGCCTGCGCCCTCCAGCTTCACCATTTCCGCGCCTGCCTGCAGCAGCGCGATGGAGGCCTGCAGCGCGCGTTCGGGAGTGGCGTCGGACTGGAAAGGAAGATCGGAGATCAGCATCGCCCGGCTCAACCCGCGCGCGACCGCCGTGGTGTGGTAGGCGATGTGTTCCACCGTGACCGGCAAAGTCGAATCCCGGCCCTGCACCACCATGCCCAGCGAATCGCCGATCAGCACCAGGTCCACACCATTGGCGTCGGCCACTCGCGCGAAGCTGTAGTCGTAGGCGGTCAGCATCACCAGCTTGCGCTGTTCGCGCTTGGCCGCGGCCAGTGCCGGCAGGGTCCACTTCTTGATTTCGGCGTGTGTGCTCATCGGTTGATTATCACCCTAACGACTCTATGGCCGAGATATCCAGCCTGGACAGAGCGTCCCGCGCGCGGCCTTGTCCCGGGATGAGGATATCCGGGGCGATCTCGAGCAAAGGCACCAGGGCGAAGGCGCGCTCGTGCAGATGCGGATGCGGCACCTGCAGGCCGGGCTCAGCGATCACCGCATCGCCGTACAGCAGCAGGTCCAGATCCAGGGTGCGCGGGCCCCAGCGCGACGCAGCCTCGCGCTGGCGGCCAAAATCGCGCTCCACCGCAAGCAAAGCCTCCAGCAACGGGCGCGCCGGCAGCCGCGTTTCCAGCATGGCCGCGCCATTGATGAAATCGGCCTGCCGCTCCAGCCCCCACGCCGGCGTGCGGTACAGGCTGGAGGCCTGCAGCAGGCGGGTTTCGGGCAAAACGGCCAACGCCAGGACAGCCGAGCGCAGAGTCGCGGCGGCATCTCCCAGGTTGCCGCCCAGGCCCACGAAGGCGATGACGGGGTGGGTCATTCCGCGGCGGGCGCAGCGCTGCCGGAGCGGCGGCGGCGGCGACGGCGCTTGGGCGGCGCCGCGTCGTCTTCGGCATAGACATCGCGCGGAACGGCCACGCCCAATGCAGCGGACAGCTCCTCGCCCGACTGGGTCTGGGCTTCGCGCCAGAACGCCACGTCTTCCGCGTGCTCGCTGGAAGCGGTCAGCCGCAGCAGCAGGAAATCGTAGGCGGCGCGGAAACGCGGATGCGCCAGCAGACGCATCACCCGCTTGCGCTGCCTGGAGCTGAAGCGCGATTGCAGCAGCCAGATTTCCTGCATGGGCAGCGAGAAACGGCGCGGCAAGGCGACCGTGCCGAGCTGGTGCAGGGTCACCCGGTCGGCCGCGCGGCGCTGGGCCTCTTCGGCGTTCACGCCCTGCGCCTGCAGACCGATCAGGGCGCGGCAATATGCCGGCCACAGCAGCAGCGCGAACAGGAACGCCGGCGAAACCGGTTCGTCGTTGGCCACGCGCGCATCGGTGCCGCGCAGGCCTTCCAGCAGCATGCTGCGCAGGGCGCCGCTGCGGTTGGAAGCCAGCGCCGCTGCGGTTTCGGGCAGGATCGCCGGCAACAGGCCGAAGCGCTCGAGGCCTTCGAAACTGGCCACGGCATTGCCGGACAGGAACAGCTTCAGCAGTTCCTCGAACAATCTCGCCGGCGCGGCTTCGGAAAGCAGCGTCGCCAGCCGCGGTATCGGTTCGGCCGAGGCCGGATCTATCTCGAAGCCCAGCTTGCCGGCCAGCCGAATCGCGCGCAGCATCCGCACGGGGTCCTCGCGGTAGCGCTGCTCGGGATCGCCGATCAGCTTCATCTTGCGCGCCTGCACATCCTCGAAGCCGCCCACGTAGTCGCGCACCGAGAAATCCTCGATGGCGTAATACAGCGCGTTGGCGGTGAAATCGCGGCGTACCGCATCGTCCTCGATGGTTCCGTAGACGTTGTCGCGCAGCAGGCGGCCGCCTTCGTGCTGTTCGCGGTCTCCACTGCCGTCGTCGACATTGGCGCGGAAGGTGGCGACCTCGATGATCTCGCGGCCGAACACCACGTGCGCCAGACGGAAGCGCCGGCCGATCAGGCGGCTGTTGCGGAACAGCGCTTTGACCTGTTCCGGAGTGGCGTCGGTGGCGATGTCGAAATCCTTCGGATGCCCCCCGACCAGAAGGTCGCGGACCGCGCCGCCGACCAGATAGCCGGAGAAGCCCGAATCCCGCAACCGGTACAGCACGCGCAATGCATTGGGGCTTATGTCCCTGCGCGAAATGTTGTGCTGATCGCGCGGGATGACGCGCAGAGTGACGGCGGCGGTTGGGAGGGCTTGCGACGTAATGATGGCGGGTCCGTCTGTGGGAATGTTTCGGGTCGGTTCTGGGCTGGTTCGGGCCTGACGGGCATTTGCCGCAGGCACGGACTGGCGAATATACTAGTCCGTCGCAGCGCTGCTTACCAAAAGCTCCCTTCGTCTAACGGTTAGGACGTGGCCCTCTCAAGGCTAAAATAGGGATTCGAATTCCCTAGGGAGCACCATATTCCCTGTTCCGCGCCGGGAGCGACCGCTCCGGCCCGGGCAATCGCTGGCCAAGCCCGGTCTTCAAGGCCGGGCTTTTTTATGCGGGCCGCGCGATATCGGCGATGCCGCGCTACAGCGCTCTTGCGGCGTTCCAGACTTGCGATGCTCTAAACTTGCCGCACCTCCCATCGGACCGGACCCATGCCCTTCGTCGTCACCGAGAACTGCATCAAGTGCAAGTACACCGATTGCGTGGAGGTGTGCCCGGTGGACTGTTTCCATGAAGGGCCCAACTTCCTGGTGATCGACCCGGACGAATGCATCGACTGCACCCTGTGCGAGCCGGAATGCCCCATCAACGCCATCTACCCCGAAGACGACGTGCCCGCCGGACAGGAAGGCTACGTGGCCCTGAACAAGGAACTGGCGATGGCCTGGCCGGTCATCACCGTGCGCAAGGAGCCTCTGCCCGATGCGAAGGAATGGGAAGGGAAACCGGACAAGCTACCATTGCTGGAGCGCTGAGCGAGGAGCTGCGGCGACAGGCGGCACAATGAAAAAGGGCGCCCAGGGCGCCCTTTTTTTTCGCGATCCATGAGGCGGCCGATCAGCCGCCCAGCTTCGCCTTCAACGCCGCAATCAGCTTGGGCGCCGAACCGGCCGCCGGCAGGCCGCGGGGATCGACTGCCGACACGTACGCGCCGGCCTCAACCGCCACCACCCGCACCAGGAAGTTGCTGCCTTCGTAGTTGACGTCGTAGCTGCCCAGCAATTGCGCGCGGCTGGCGATGGTGAGGCCGTCCACGCCCGCCAGCGCCTCGCCGACCTTGGCGAACACCTCGTCGCGCGGGCCGGCCACGTTGAAACCGGTCGCCGACGTCGCCACGCCCTGGGTCGCAGCCTGGGCGCCCGTCGGCGGCAGCTTCATGGCGCCGGCGGTGTTTGGCAGATTCAAGTCCGGCGGCACTTCCAGCGGCCTGGTTTCGGCGCTCATCGCATAGTCCGGGTTGCCCTTGCGGAACCACTTGCAACCGGTGACGCCAAGCACGGCGATGGCCAGTGCCGCGAAGGCGAGCGGGCGCAGGAACGGGGAGTAGGAACGCATTGGGTAATCTCCTGGGAGTTCTGGTATTAAGCCGCGACTACGTCGCGACCGGCTTTGGATCAGGCCGCGATGGCTTCGCGGCTGGACTGTTCTTCTAGGGCGCTGGCGGCCGCATGCAGACGGTCGGCCTCGGCCGCGTGGGCCTCGGAAAGCGGCAACAGCGGCAGGCGCAGGCCCGCACCGTAACCCAAACGCTGCAATAGCGCCTTCACCGGGATGGGGTTGGATTCGACCCCGAAGAAGGAATAGAACGCCTGCATTTGCACGTCCTGATGCTCCGCCCGCGTGCGCTCGCCGCGGCGGGCAAGATCGCAGAGCGTACGGAAGGAGCGCGGCAACGCATTGGAGCCCACCGATATCAGGCCATCGGCGCCAGCCAGCATCGCGCGGCACGCGGTGGGGTCGTCGCCGCTGAGCACGGCGAAGCTGTCGCCGCGCAACGCCAGCAGAGCGGCCATGCGCTCAGGCTCGGAACGCGCTTCCTTGATGCCGACGATGTTCGGGTGCGAAACCAGCTCGGCCACCGTCTCGGGCAGAAGATCGCAACCGGTACGGCCGGGCACGTTGTACAGCACCACCGGCAGACCGCCCTGATCGGCCACGGCGCGGTAATGGGCGATCAGCCCGGCCTGGGTCGGGCGCACGTACGGAGGGGTCACCACCAGCGCCAGATTGGCGCCGCCGGCAGCGGCGCGGCGGGTCTGGGCGATGGTCTTGGCGGTGTTCATCTGGCCGGTGCCCGCCAGGATGGGGATCCGTCCAGCCACGGCTTCGACCGCGGTTTTCAGCAGCAGGTCGTATTCGTCATCGGTCAGGGCCGCGGCTTCTCCGGTCGAACCGGCCACCACCAGACCCTGGGTGCCGCCATCGAGCTGCTGCTGCAGCAGACGGCGCCAGCCATCGAGATCCAGCTCGCCGGCAACCGTGAACGGTGTCGCAAGTGCGGTGATACTGCCGGAAAGGGACAAGCGGCTGCCTTCGAAATGGGGTCGCGCGGATCGCCGCGCACCCTGCGATGTTACTTGCGGCTGGAAAGCGTGGGCAAGTATGCTGGGCCATGCACCGGGCACCTGCCCGGTCGCCATTCAGACTAGAAGTGATGCCTGAAGCCCCACAGACTGATTCGAACGCCCGGCCTTCGCCGAACGAAAACCACCTCCTGATCAACGCCTATACGACGCATCCGGAGTCGCCGCTCTTGTCGGTGACGCGCCGGATCGCCGATAGCGGCTGCAATCTGGTCGACGCACGCCTTTCCACCGTGGGCCGGGATGTGTCGGTGACCGCGCTGGCGACCGGCTCATGGGACGCGGTAGCCAAGCTGGAAGCCATGCTGACCCGGCTGGAACGCGAGGAAAGCATGAAGCTGGTCTGGTACCGCACCGGCGCCAAGGTGGTGCAGTCCAACCTGCTGCCGTACATCGTGGAAGTGGTGGCGGCCGACAAGCCCGGCATCCTGTTCCAGCTGGCCGATTTCTTCGACCGCCAGGGCATCACCATAGAGAATCTGCAAAGCACGCGTTACCGCGCCATGCAGACCGGCGCGGAGATGTTTTCGGCGCAGGTGACCATTGGCGTACCCGCCAACATGCACATCGCCGCCCTGCGCGACGATTTCCTGGAATTCTGCGACCACTTGAACCTGGACGCGATCATGGACCCGATGAAGTTCTGACCTGATGACCGCAACCGGCACGGCCCTGAGCAAAACCACGCTGAAGCTTCCGCTGGCGCTGTCCGGCGGGCAAACCGCGAAACTCTCCGACTACGCCGGCCAGTGGCTGGTGCTGTACTTCTATCCGAAGGACAGCACGCCGGGCTGCACCACCGAAGGCATCGATTTCAACGCCTTGCTGCCGAAATTCAGGAAGCTCAACGCGACGGTGCTGGGCGTGTCCCGCGACTCGGTCAAATCCCACGATAATTTCTGCGCCAAGCAGGGTTTCAGGTTTCCACTGGTCAGCGACGCCGACGAGGCGTTGTGCAAAGCCTTCGATGTGATCCATGAGAAGAACATGTACGGCCGCAAGGTACTGGGCGTGGTCCGCAGCACTTTCCTGATCTCGCCCGAGGGGCGCATCGCGCAGGAATGGCGCGGGGTGAAGGTCGCCGGCCATGCCGAGGCCGTGCTGGAAGCCCTGAAGGTCGCAAGCAAGCAGTGACCTTTCGCCTGTCCTCATCGCGCCACTGCCCCGCCTTGCGGGCCGCGGTGGTCGGCCGTCGTTTTCGTTTCCACGTTTCATCCGCAGCAACCCATCCACACCCCACCCTCCATGAGGCTGTCTAGATGACCCGAAGCAAGCGCATCTACGTGTTGGATACCAATGTGCTGATGCACGATCCGACCGCGCTGTTCAAGTTCGAGGAACACGATGTCTTCCTGCCCATGCAGGTCATCGAGGAATTGGACAACGCCAAGAAAGGCATGACCGAAGTCAGCCGCAACGCGCGCCAGGTAAGCCGTTTCCTCAACGAGCTGATCGAAGGCGCCGGCGCCGAACAGATCGACGCGGGCATCGTACTCAGCCATCCGCAGGGCCTGCAGCTCAAATCGCAGAGCGCGATCGGCAAGCTTTATTTCCAGACCAGGCCGGTGGCGCTGGACCGCACCTTCGGCACCGTCGCTCCCGACAACAAGATCCTCGCCGCGGTATTGGAACTGCGCGAACAGCATCCCGAGGTGCCGGTCATCCTGGTGTCCAAGGACATCAACCTGCGCATCAAGGCCGCGATCAGCGGACTGGTGGCCGAGGACTACGAAAACGACCGGGCGCTGGACGATTTCAGCCTGTTGTTCACCGGCGCCACCGAGCTTCCCACCGATTTCTGGGACCGCCACGAGAAGGACCTGCGCTCATGGAGCGACAAGGCCGGCCGCACCAGCTACGAAGTCAGCATCACCGACGACGAAGACTGGTACCCCAACCAGTTCCTGTACCTGCCGGGCGAGGACGAAGTCGAATTCCGCGTCGCCAAGATCGGAGCGGACAAGAAAGCGACGCTGGCGCTGGCCGACGATTTCCGCAACACCCAGCACGCCGTCTGGGGCATCACCGCGCGCAACCGCGAGCAGAATTTCGCCCTCAACGCGTTGATGGATCCGGAAATCGACTTCGTCAGCCTGCTCGGCACCGCCGGCACCGGCAAGACCCTGCTCGCGCTGGCCGCAGGCCTGGCCCAGACCATGGACCAGCAGCGTTACCGCGAGATCATCATGACCCGCGCCACCGTCAGCGTGGGCGAGGACATCGGCTTCCTGCCCGGTACCGAGGAAGAGAAGATGACCCCTTGGATGGGCGCACTGACCGACAACCTGGAAGTGCTGACCCACAACCAGGACGGCGGCGCCTGGGGCCGTGCGGCGACCAACGACCTGCTCGCCTCGCGCATCAAGATCCGTTCGATGAACTTCATGCGCGGCCGCACCTTCCTCAGCCGCTATCTGATCCTGGACGAAGCGCAGAACCTCACCCCCAAGCAGATGAAGACGCTGATCACCCGCGCCGGCCCCGGCACCAAGATCGTCTGCCTGGGCAATGTGGAGCAGATCGACACCCCGTACCTCACCGAAACCACCTCGGGCCTGACCTACGCCGTCGACCGCTTCAAGAATTGGGCGCACAGCGCGCACATCACCCTGCGCCGTGGAGAGCGTTCGAGGTTGGCCGACTACGCGTCCGAAGTGCTGTAAGCGGCATGGGCGTGCGGCTACCCCGCTGGGTCTGGATCGGGGCAGGTGCGCTCGCGTCGGTCGCCGGGATGGTGAACGTGGTGGGTTTCCTCGGTTTCGAGCATCAGGCCGTGACTCACCTTACCGGCACCACATCGTTGCTGGGGGCTGCGATAACCCATGGCGACGCGCGTGCGGTCTGGCACCTGCTGGGCATCACGGCGGCCTTCATGATCGGCGCGGCGCTGAGCGGGGTGATCGTGCAGGACAGCGCGTTGCGGCTGGGCCGCCGTTATGGCGTGACGCTGGCGCTGGAATCCCTGTTGCTATTCGCCGCCATCCCTCTGTTCAAGCAACAGCAGATTTTCGGAGCTCTTCTGGCCGCGATGGCGTGCGGACTGCAGAACGCCATGGCGACGACCTACAGTGGGGCAGTGGTGCGCACGACGCACTTGAGCGGCATGTTCACCGACCTGGGCATCGGCCTGGGGCATGCATTGCGCGGAATGCCGCTACCCAAACGACGCCTGATGCTAAGCGCGCTGATCATCGCCGGCTTCCTGGCCGGCGGCGTGGCGGGTGCCTGGCTATTCCGACGCCTGGGCTATGATGCGTTGCTGGTGCCAGCGACGCTGACCGGCCTGGTTGGTTTCGGTTATGCCGGTTATCGCCAATGGCGATCGATGCGGCAGGATATCGGCGCCTAGGCCAATCCGCTCACGGCATGTATCGCCGACGCGGATTTGCCGGGGCGATATCCGAATGCCCGCAGGTCTTCCGCGCACGACCATTCGCGCGCGCTGGCCGAACGGCCCGGGAGGCGCGCCGGCACACGGGGAGATGCGAACATGCAACCGATCACGCCGAAACAGTACGCGCAGCTGTTCGTTCCCAAGCTCTACACGGTGCTGCGCGGCGGTTACGGGTGGACCGAACTGCGTGCCGACGCCATTGCCGGGCTCACGGTCGCCATCGTCGCGCTGCCACTGGCCATGGCGCTGGCCATCGCCAGCGGCACCACGCCCGAGAAAGGCCTGTATACCGCGATCATCTCCGGCTTCCTGATCTCCGCGCTGGGCGGATCGCGGGTGCAGATCGGCGGGCCGACGGCGGCGTTCATTCCGGTCGTGTTCGTGGTGATCCAGAAGTTCGGTTTCGGCGGCCTGATCCTGTGCACGCTGCTGGCCGGACTGATGCTGATCGGCGCCGGCCTGCTGCGCTTGGGCACGCTGATGAAATACATGCCGCAGCCGGTGATCACCGGCTTCACCGCCGGCATCGCGGTCAGCATCTTTTCCAGCCAGGTCAAGGATGTGCTGGGATTGCGGATGGAAAGCGTGCCGGCGGAATTCTTCGAACGCTGGTCCGCTTACGCCAGGCACATCGCGACCACGCAACCGGCAGCGGTAGCGCTCGCGGTATTGGGCCTCGCCATCATCATCGCGCTGCGGCGCTGGAAGCCGGACTGGCCCGGTTTCCTGATCGCCCTGCTGGTCTGCACCGGCGTCTGCGCGGCTTTCGCGATGCCGGCGGAAACCATAGGCAGCCGCTTCGGCAATTTGCCTTCGTCGTTGCCGGTCTTCGACATTCCGCATATTCCGTTCGAGCGCACTTTCGAACTGCTGCCCAGCGCTTTCACCATCGCCTTTCTGGCCGGCGTCGAGTCCCTGCTGTCGGCGGTGGTCGCCGACGGCATGACCGGCGGCCGCCATCGCTCCAACGGCGAACTGGTGGCGCAAGGCGTGGCCAACGTCGGCGCGGCGTTGTTCGGCGGTTTGCCCGCGACCGGCGCCATCGCCCGCACCGCCACCAACATCCGCGCCGGAGGGCGCTCGCCGGTGGCCGGCATGCTGCATGCGGTTTTCCTGCTGGTTTTCATGCTGCTGCTGACGCCATGGATGCGTTATGTTCCGCTGGCCGCGCTGGCGGCGGTGCTGCTGGTGGTGGCCTGGAACATGAGCGAATACCAGCATTTCCGGCACACGATGTCCGCGCCCAAAGGCGACCGGCTGGTCCTGCTGCTGACCTTCTTCCTGACCGTGTTCTTCGATCTGACCATCGCCATCGAGGCGGGCATCGTGGTGGCGGCATTCGTCTTCATGTTCCGCATGGCCGACGCGTTCGAAGTCAGCTCGGGGATCCGGCTGATCGACGAAAACGGCGACGACCGCGCGGGCGGCGCCGATCCCACGCAACGGGCGCGCCTGCCCGAAGGAGTGGAAGCGTTCCAGATCAGCGGACCCTTGTTCTTCGGCGCGGCCAGCCGGCTGGACGAGCTGCTCGACCAGTTCTTCCAACCACCGAAGGTCTTCATCCTGCGCATGCGCCTGGTGCCCATCATCGACGCCAGCGGCGTGCATGCTCTGAAAACGCTGTTCGACCGCTGCCGCCGCCGCGGCATCGTGCTGATCATCTCGGGCCTGCAATCCCAGCCGCGCCAGGTTGCCAGTAAGATGCATCTGGAGTCGCGCGAAGGCGAACTGCATTTCGTGGCGGATTTCGAATCGGCGCTGCAACTGGCCGAAACCCTGGTCGATCCCGACGGAACGAAGGCCACCGACGCTTGAACACGCGAATCCTCTCCGCCCTGACCATCGCCGGCTCCGATTCCGGCGGCGGCGCCGGCATCCAGGCCGATCTGAAGACCTTCGCGGCGCACAGCGTGCATGGGTTATCGGCCATCGCCGCATTGACCGCGCAGCACACGCGCGGAGTCGTTGCGGTGAACGTCCCTCCCGTGGATTTTCTGCGCGCGCAGATCGGGGCCTGTTTCGAGGATTTCGATATCGGCGCGGTCAAGCTGGGGATGCTGGCCAATGCGGACGTGATCGGTGCGGTCGCTGATGCATTGCAGGCGCACAAGCCCGCCTTCATCGTTCTGGACCCGGTGATGGTCGCAACCAGCGGCGCGAAACTGCTGGAAGACGAGGCCCTGGATGCCTTGCGTCAGCGCCTGATTCCATTGGCCTCGGTGATTACGCCCAACCTGCCGGAAGCCGAACTGCTGCTGGGCCATGCCATTGCCGACGGCGCGGGAATGCGCGCGGCCGCTGGAGAACTGCTGTCGCTGGGTGCCGCCTCCGTATTCCTGAAAGGCGGCCATCTGCAGGACGACGGAGATGTGATCGATCTGTTCGCAGACTCCACAGGCATCGTCGAGATCGCGCACCCGCGCTTGCGCATCGAAGCCCATGGCACCGGCTGCACGTTGGCCTCCGCGGTCGCAGCGAACCTGTGCCGGGGCCTTGCGCTGAGCGAAGCCTGCTCCGTTGCGTCGGACTACGTGCATGCCGCCCTGCGCAAGGGCTACCGTCCGGGGCGCGGCGAGATAGTGATACTCGATCATTTCGGAGCGGCGCCGGCACGATGAGCATCCAGGAACTGGATATCCCGCTGTCCACGGACGACGGCCACCGCTACAACCTTACCGCTCGCATCCCCGCGCATCCGCAGGCTTCATTGCTCTGGCTGCCGGCGCTTGGCGTGGCGGCGCGGCATTACCTTCCGTTCGCCGATGCGCTGGCAGCCAAGGGCGTGGCGGTGTTCCTGCAGGAAATGCGCGGCAACGGCAGCAGCGACCTGCGCCCGAGCCGGCAGGTGGACTGGGGCTATCGCCACATACTGACCCAGGACATCGCGCGCAGCCATGCCGCCACGACCGAATATTGCGGCGCGAGGCAGCGCATCATCGGCGGCCACAGCATCGGCGCGCAGTTCGCGGCGTGCTATCTGGGCCTGAACCCCGATGCGTTCGAACGCCTGTGGCTGGTGGCCAGCGGTTCGCCGTATTGGCGCAACTTCCCTGCGCCCAAACGCTACGCCTTCCCCTTCGCCTACCAGTTCGTACCATGGATCGCCGACCGTCGCGGCGTCTTCCACGGCAGACGCCTGGGCTTTGCGGGCGACGAGGCGCGCAGCCTGATGCGCGACTGGGCTAGCATAGGCCTCAGCAACCGCTACGCAGCTGCCGGCATGCAAGCGGATCTTGAAGCGGCGCTGTCCGCGGTTCCTGCGCGGACGCAGGCGGTGCTGTTCAAGGACGACTGGCTGGCGCCGCGCCGGTCGATGCTGGCCCTTCTGGAAAAGATGCCGAACGCCGCCACGACCCTCAGCGTGCTGGACCGCGCGGCGCTGGGCGCGCGCGCAGACCACTTCGCCTGGATGAAGCAACCTCAGGCGGTTGCCAGTCTCCTGTCCGGCTCCGTCGCCAGCAGCGAAGCGTAGCCCTGCGGATTGAGCGACTGCCAACGCCAGGCGTCGCGGCACATGGCATCGACATCCAACTCGGCCCGCCAGCCCAGCAACCGCTGGGCAAGCGAAGGATCGGCATACACTTCGGCCACATCGCCCTCGCGCCGCTCGACGATCTGGTAAGGGATGCTGCGGCCCGAAGCCTTCTCGAAACCGCGCAGCAGCTCCAGTACGCTCACGCCGCGCCCGGTTCCCAGGTTGACCGTGAGATTGCGATCCTCGCGGGCCAGATAGTCCAGTGCGTCGGCATGGGCGCGCGCCAGATCCATGACGTGGATGTAGTCGCGTACGCCGGTGCCATCGATGGTGGGCCAGTCGCCGCCGAACACGCTCAGCTTCTCGCGCAGCCCCACCGCCACCTGGCAGATATAAGGCATCAGATTGTTGGGAACGCCGCCGGGGTCCTCGCCCACCATGCCGGAATCGTGCGCTCCGACCGGATTGAAGTAGCGCAGGTTGGCGGCCCGGAACGAGGGATCGGCCTTGCACACGTCGCCGATCAACTCCTCCATCACCAGCTTGGTGCGTCCGTAAGGATTGGTGACTTGCAAGCGCGCGTTTTCGTCGATGGGCAGGCGCTCGGGGTCGCCGTAGACGGTAGCCGAGGAACTGAACACCAGGTTCCGCACATCCGCCTCGCGCATGGCCTGCAACAGGTTGATGGTACCGCTGATGTTGTTGTCGAAATAATCCAGCGGCCGTTCGCAGGACTCGCCGACCGCCTTGAGCGCGGCGAAATGGACTACGGCGTCGAACCGGCGCGAGGAAAACAGGCGCGACAGCGCGGTGCGGTCGCGCATGTCGACCCGATGGAAACCCACCGAGGATCCGGTCAGCGTTTCAAGCCGATGCAGCACCTGCGGGGAACTGTTGCTGAAATTATCCGCCAGGGTCACTTCATGCCCGCGCGCGGCCAGCACCAGATAGGTATGGCAACCGATATAGCCGGTTCCGCCGCAAAGCAGTATGCGCATGGTCTGTTTCCCCTGGTTTACCGGGCGTCTTGCGTCCGGCACTACAGGTTTACGCAATACGGCGGCAGTGGCGGACACCAACGCCGTTGTCCTCAACGGGACGTTTTGCGCGTTCAGTGGTCCAACAAGGGGGATTCCGCATCCACCGTGTGCAGCGCGGCTGCAAACGGCATCGGCTAGACTCCGTCCGCCAGCATGTCCACTTAATAGACGAGAGCCACCTTCCGTATGGATGCCGCACTGCCTTCGCGCGACCAGATCAGCATCGCCGTCATCGGCCTGGGTTATGTGGGCCTGCCGCTGGCAGCCACCTTCGGACGCCGCTTCAAGACCCTCGGGTTCGACATCAACGCCAAGCGCGTGGGCGAATTGCGCCGGCACCACGACCATACGCTGGAAGTATCGGAACAGGAGCTGCGCGATGCGGCGAACCTCAGTTTCGCCAGCGACCCGGAAGAGCTGAAGGGCTGCAACGTCTTCATCGTCACCGTGCCCACTCCGATCGACGAATACAAGCGGCCCGACCTGCGTCCCCTTGAATCGGCCAGCCGCACGGTAGGCCGGGCGATCGGCAAAGGCGGCGTGGCGATCTACGAATCCACGGTCTACCCTGGCGCGACCGAGGAAGTCTGTGTGCCGATCATCGAGGCCGAATCGGGCTTGACCTTCAACCAGGATTTCTACGCCGGCTACAGCCCCGAGCGCATCAATCCGGGCGACAAGCAGCACCGCCTGGAGACGATCATGAAGGTGACCTCCGGCTCCACCGCCGAAGCGGCCGACTTCATCGACGACCTGTACCGCCAGATCATCACCGCCGGCACGCACAAAGCCTCCAGCATCCGCGTGGCCGAGGCGGCCAAGGTGATCGAGAACACCCAGCGCGACGTCAACATCGCCCTGATCAACGAGCTGGCGCTGATTTTCCACCGCCTGGGCATCGATACCCACGAGGTGCTGGAAGCGGCGGGCACCAAGTGGAATTTCCTGCCTTTCCGTCCCGGCCTGGTCGGCGGCCACTGCATCGGCGTGGACCCCTACTACCTGACCCACAAGGCGCAGCAGATCGGCTACCACCCCGACGTGATCCTGGCCGGGCGCCGCATCAACGACGGCATGGGCAGCCATGTCGCACGCCGCACCGCCAAGCTGATGGCGCAGCGCAATCTGCAGACCACCCAGTCCAACATCCTGGTGCTGGGCCTGGCCTTCAAGGAAAACTGCCCGGACGTGCGCAACACGCGGGTGGTGGACATCGTGACCGAACTGCGCAGCTACAACGCCAACGTGCATATCCACGACCCGTGGGTCAACGCCGACGAAGCGCGCCACGAGTACGGGCTGGAGCTGACCGCGCAGCCCGAAGCCGGCAAGTACGAGGCGATCATCCTGGCGGTCTCGCACCGCGAGTTCATCGCGCT
This sequence comes from Pseudoxanthomonas sacheonensis, assembly GCF_010093305.1. Taxonomy (GTDB): domain Bacteria; phylum Pseudomonadota; class Gammaproteobacteria; order Xanthomonadales; family Xanthomonadaceae; genus Pseudoxanthomonas_A; species Pseudoxanthomonas_A sacheonensis. The sequence continues at coordinate 69,355 of NZ_PDWS01000014.1, forward strand.
GGGCGCGGAAGGCATCCGCGCCTTCGGCAAGCCCGATGCGGTGTTGTTCGACGTCAAACGCGCCCTTCCCCGGCAGAGCGTCGACGACTGCCTGTGAGACCGCCGGCTACGGCAAGAATGTCGGGGACCGTCTGTAATAGACTGTCGCCCGCAATCCACCACGAGACTTGAAATGCGCGTACTGGTCACCGGCGCCGCCGGTTTCATCGGCTCACACCTGAGCCAGCGTCTGCTGGCCCGTGGCGATGAGGTGCTGGGCTACGACAACCTCAACCCCTACTACGACCCGCGCCTGAAACAGGCGCGTCTGGACAGGCTGCTGCCGCTGGACGGCTTCGGCTTCGTGCAGGCCTCGCTGGAAGACCGCGCGGCGCTGGAAGAGGCCTTCGACCGGTTCAAGCCGCAACGCGTGGTCAACCTGGCCGCGCAGGCCGGCGTGCGCTATTCGCTGGAGAATCCGCAGGCCTACGTGGAAAGCAATATCGTCGGCTTCCTCAATATCCTGGAAGCCTGCCGCCATCGCGGCATCGAGCATCTGGTGTACGCGTCCTCCAGCTCGGTCTACGGCGCGAACAAGAAACTGCCCTTCGCCGTGGAAGACAGCGTGGACCATCCGGTCAGCATGTACGCGGCCACCAAGAAGGCCAACGAGCTGATGGCCCACACCTACAGCCATCTGTTCGGCCTGCCCACCACCGGCCTGCGCTTCTTCACCGTGTATGGGCCGTGGGGACGCCCGGACATGGCGCTGTTCCTGTTCACCCGCAAGATATTGGCGGGCGAGCCCATCGACGTGTTCAACCACGGCCACCACACCCGCGACTTCACCTATGTCGACGACATCGTCGAAGGCGTGATCCGCACGCTGGACCGCGTACCCGGGCCGGACCCGGATTACGATCCGCTCGACCCCACCCCCGCCAGTTCCACCGCGCCCTATCGCGTCTACAACATCGGCAACCACCAGCCGGTGCAGCTGCTGCGCTACATCGAAGTGCTGGAGGACTGCCTGGGCCGCAAGGCCGAACGCAACCTGCTTCCGTTGCAACCCGGCGACGTGCCCGACACCTACGCCGATGTCAGCGCCCTGCAGCGCGATACCGGCTATTCGCCTTCCACCTCCATCGAAACCGGCGTACGCCGCTTCGTGGACTGGTACCGGGATTTCTACCGGACCTGAACCTGGGCCTGTCGACGCCCTGATTCAGGTTTCCCCTGTCCGGAACAGCATGCCTTCGGCGTTCTAGTTGACGTGACCAACACAGGGGAAATGGAATGTTGCGCTCTATTGCTGGCCTGACGGCCGTCTGCCTGTCGCTCCTGCTGACCGCCTGCGCAAGCAGCGGCGGTAGCGCGAAAGCGCCTCCGGCCGTCCAGGCGACCGCCACCGCTGTCGATTCCTACAAGATCGGCGTCGACGACATCGTGCAGGTGTCGGTCTGGCGCAATCCGGAACTGGGCATCACCGTGCCGGTTCGTCCCGACGGCATGATCTCGGTGCCGTTGGTGGGTGATGTCGCCGCAGGCGGCCATACCCCGGCCGAAGTGGCCAAGGACATCCAGACCAAGCTCGCCAGTTTCGTGCGCGACCCGCAGGTCGCCGTGATCCTGACCGACCTGCGCAGCCACGAATACCTGTCGCGCGTGCGCGTCACCGGTGCGGTGCGGCAACCGATCTCGATTCCCTACCGCCCCGGCATGACCGTGCTCGACGCGGTGCTGGCCGCTGGCGGTGTGACCGAATTCGCCGCTGGCGATCGCTCCGAGCTTTATCGCAAATCGGGCGAAGGCACCGAAACCTACGCGGTGCGCCTGGACAAGATCCTCAACCGCGGCGACCTGTCGACCAACTTCCCGGTTTCGCCGGGCGACGTCATCACCATTCCAGAGCGCACGTTCTGATGAGCGCAGAAGCACTTCCCGGACGCCGTTCCACGGCCGTCAACCGGCCTTCCACCGCCCTTGCCCCGAACGAGATCGTACCGATCCTTCTGAACGAAGGGCGCCGCCACACGCTGACGCTGGTCGCGATCTTCGCGGGTATCGCACTGCTGACCCTTTTCGCCGGCCTGTTCCTGCTGCCGAAGAACTACACCGCCTCCACCACCATCCTGGCCCAGGAAAGCGACATCATCCAGCCGCTGCTGGAAGGCCGCGCCGTGGCCACCGGCGTCACCGACCGCGCCGGCATCGCGCGCCAGGTGATCTACAGCCGCAGGGTGCTGGAAGACGCGCTGAAGACCGGCGGCTGGCTGGAGGACAACCCCACTCCCCTGCAACGCGACCGCCTGCTGGAGGAGCTGAAGGAACGCATCACCATCCGCGCCTCGCGCCCCGATCTGGTCGAGATCACCTACCGCGATTCCGATGCGCAACGCACTTACAAAGTGACCGAACGCCTGGGTGCGATGTTCATCAAGGAAAGCCTGGCCGCCAAGGGCCGCGAAAGCCGCGAGGCCTACCAGTTCATCGATGCGCGCGTGAACGATTACCACAAGAAACTCACCGACGCCGAGGACAACCTGCAGAAGTACCGTTCCGCCAATGCCGATGCGCAGCCCGGCAGCGCCACCGACGCCAGCACCCGCATCAGCGCGCTGCGTACGCAGGTCGAGCAGACCCGCATGGCGTTGCTGGAGCAGCGCTCGCGCGAAAGCGCCATCACCTCGCAGCTTTCCGGCGAATCCGCCGTGACTGCCGTGCAGACCCGCGAAAGCCTGTATCGCGGACAGCTGCTCGAACTGCAGAGCCAGTTGGACCGCCTGTTGCTGACCTACACCGAACAATACCCGGACGTGGTGCGCATCCGCCACCAGATGGCCGATATCCAGCAGGCGATGCGCGATGAAGAGCAGCGGCGCGCGACGGCGCCGAAAACCGCCAGCCCGTTCGACGACGCGCAGATGAATCCGCTGTACCAGGAACTGCGCAGCCAGCAGGGACAGGCCCGCCGCGAAATGGCCGCCACCCAGTCGCGCATGGGAATCGCCGAATCGCTATTGGACGAAGAACTCGGCCGCAGCCGCCGCATCGCCGCTTCGGAAAGCGCGTTGGCCGAACTGACTCGCGACTACGAAGTCAACCGCGACATCTACCAGGACCTCTTGCGTCGGCGCGAGAACGCGCGCGTGTCGATGGAGCTGGACCGCGAGGAGCGCGGCCTCACTCTGCGCGTGCAGGATCCGGCGATCATGCCCTTGCGCCCGACCGGCCTGCGCTTCCTGCATTTCGCCATCGCCGGCCTGTTGATGGCGGTGGTGGTGCCGCTGGCCCTGCTGTTCCTGCGGGTGCGCTTCGATCCCCGCATCCGTTCGGCCAACCAGCTGCAGAAGCTCTCCGACCGCCAGTTGCTGACGGTGGTGCCGTTGTACCGCACGCCGCGCGACCAGCGCCGTTTGCGCCTGCGTCAGGCGATGAGCCTGGGAATCATGTTCGTGGTCGTGCTGGCCTACGGACTGGCGTTCGGCTACAAGCAGATGATGGCCTGACATGAACGTCATGAACCGACAAGACAACCTGGAACCGATCGTGGAACCGACAGCGAATCACGAAACCGAGCGTTCGCAAGGCGTCATCCGTCGCGTAGACGCCGCCCGCTCGCTCGCATTGCTCGACGAGCCCAAGGCGCTGACCACGCGCGAACTGGAAGACCGCCGCGTCATCCACCGCAACGACTCGGTGCGCGAACAGGCCGACGCGTTCCGCGAACTGCGCACGCGCCTGCTGGCCGCCGGCGGCGAGCGCAACTTCGTCACCCTGGTCGCCCCGGTCAGCCATGGCTGCGGTGGCAGTTTCGTGGCGCGCAACCTGGCCGCCGCGTTCGCCTTCGACGACACCAAGACCGCCCTGCTGATCGACTGCGATGTCCTGCACCCCTCCCAGCACACCGCTCTGCGCGTGGACACCTCCGGCGGCGGACTGATGGATTACCTGGAGGACAGCTCGCTGGACGTGAGCAGGATCCTCTACCGCACCGGCGTGCCGCGGCTGCGCCTGATCCCCAGCGGCCGCCAGCGCGAAACCACCGGCGAATCCTTCAGCTCCTTCCGCATGCGCGCCATGATCGATTCGGTGCGCAGCCGCTATCCGGACCGCTACCTCATCCTGGACAGCCCTCCGGTGCTCGGCTCGCCCGATGCGCGCATTCTTTCCGAACTGGCCGACATGGTAGTGCTGGTCGCCGGCTACGGATTGGTGACGCCGGAGAAAATCGAGGCGGCGCTGGCGAGTTTTCCTCCCGAGAAGGTCGCCGGCGTCGTTTTCAACCACCTGCCCTGAAGCATCCGCAAGGAGAAGGCGCATGCACCCCAAATACCTACGCGCGTCGGTCATCGCCACCAGCCTGGTGTGCGTGCCCGGCACGGCCTGGGCGGCACGGGTGGATTACAACCTGGACCTGGGCATGGAGTGGAACGACAACGTCACCCTGGCGCCGTCGGACCCCATAGACCAGCGCTATTTGCGCAGCGGGCTCGGTTTTCTGGTGACCGAGAACAACTCCTCGGTGCAGGCGCATGCCGATGGCCGCATCGAATACCGCGATTACGAAGACGACGTGTTCACCGACACCGTCGACGGCACCTTGTCCGGCAGCCTGAACTGGATCGCCATCCCGCAGCGCCTGTACTTCCTGGTCGAGGACAATCTGTCCATACAGCCGGTCGATGCGCTGGTACCCGATGCGCCGGGCAACCGCCAGCAGGTCAACGTGTTTTCGGCCGGCCCCACCATGATGTTCAACTGGTCGCCCACCCTGCAGGGGCAAGCCGAACTTCGCTATGTGAACAGCGACGCGGAAGTGACCGACGAGTTCAATTCGCAGCGCCTGGCATTGGCGTTGCGCACCATCAAGGAACTCACTCCCACCAGCCGGGTCTCGCTCAACGTGCAGGCCCAGCGCGTGGACTTCGAAGACGACATCGTAGCCCGCGACTACAACCGCTACGATCTCTTCGGTCGCTACTCCCGCACCCTGGCCCAGTTCGAATTGGGCACCGATCTGGGCTACTCGCGTATCGAATACCGGCAGGGCAGCCAGACGCGCTCGGAACCCTTGTTCCGCTTCGACGCCACCTGGAGCCCGAGCGAACGCCACAGCCTGACCGTGATGGCCTCCAGCCAGTTCTCCGACACCGCCATCGACGCGCTGAGCAGCATCCAGGCCGACGCCACCCTGCCGCAAAACGTGCTGACCGGCGATGCGGTGGTCAACGCTTCGCCGTATGAGATACGCAACCTGGATTTGGAGTACACCTTCACCAACACCCGGCTGAACTTCATGGTGGCGCCGTACGTGCAGAAGCGAAACTACGTGGATTCGGACGAATTCGATCAGAACAACCATGGTTTGCGCAGCGACCTGCATTGGCTGCTGCGCCGCTCGCTGACCCTGGGCATGTACGGCACCTACGAGAAGATCGAGTACACGCAGTTGGGCCGCGAGGACGAAACCACGCGGGTGGGCGCCACCTTGCGTTACCAATGGACGCGCCACTGGAGCGCGGGATTGGAATGGGAGCGCTACAAGCGCGACAGCAACGCGGTCGGGCAAAGCGTTTCGCAGAATCTGGTGTATCTGAGCATTTCGTATTCCAATCGCTGAGGAGCGCGTCATGAGCCAGCAGGCCCCCGCGAGCGCATCGCGCAAGCAAGGACGCGGCTGGTCCAGCGCCTTCCTCCTGTGCCTGGCCATGCTTGCCGCAGCCATGGCCCAATGCAGCGAAGCCGGCGACAAGCAGGCGGTAACGCAAGCGGCGGCGCCTCCGCCCTCACCCAGTCCGCAAGCCGTAAGCGAGATTCCGACCGCCAGCGCTCCCGCCAGTAGCGGCGGCCTGAAGGTGGATCTTTCGTTCGTGGACAAGAAGTCCGCCGCTTATTCGCGCTTCAAGTCGTATGTCGATTCGGCGGTGGCCGGCAATCCCGGCTACGCTTTCGCAGCGAGCGACGCGGCGCTGATGTTCCGGCTTTCCGGCGGCGATAAATACTGCAAGCTGGCCGTGGGCATGGTGGAGAAGCAAGTGAGCGATGCCGAAGCGGCGATCGCCTCGGGAGGCCGCCCGGAAATCGCCGGCGACTCCTACCTGGAAGTGGGACCGCAAATCGCCGACCTGGCGCTCACTCTGGACAGCTGCTCGGCCGATATTCCGGCCGAGCAGCGCAAGCGCTGGTCGGCCTACGCCGAGCAGGCGGTGTGGAACGTATGGCACCACGGCTCGGCCCAATGGGGTGGAAAACCGCATCCCTGGACGGGCTGGTCCACCGACAATCCCGGCAACAACTATTACTACAGCTTCCTGGAAGCCACCATGTTCTGGGCGCTGGTCAGCGGCAGCGACACCTGGATGAAGGATCTGCGCGAGCGCAGGCTGCCGCCGCTCAAAGCCTACTTCGCAAAGCTGCCGGGCGGCGGCAGCAGCGAAGGCACCGGTTACGGCGCGGCGCACATGCGCCTGTATTCGCTTTACCGGCTGTGGCGCGACAGCACCGGCGAAGACCTCGCCAACGCCAGCCCGCATGCGCACGACAGCATCGCCTACTGGGTGAACGCCACCGTTCCTACCCTGGACCGGTTCGCCCCCATCGGCGACCAGTCGCGCAACTCGGTGCCGGAGCTGTACGACTACCACCGGCGGCTGGTGCTGGAAGCGCGGCAACTGACAAACGAACCCGAAGCCCTGGCCATGTCCGCGTGGTGGCTGGACTCCATTTCCGTGCCCAGCATGAGCGGCGGCTTCAACAGCCGTTACGACCTGCTTCCCGCCGGCAAGGGCGGACATCCGCCGAGCGGGCTGGTCTACCTTGCCGAAGGCACCGGGCACCTCTTCGCCCGCACCGGCTGGGACAAGGACGCTATGTGGGTGTCCTTCGTCGCCGGCCCGTACAACGAGAGCCACGCGCACCAGGACCAGGGTTCCTTCACCCTGTTCGCACGCGACTGGCTGGCGGTCACCGAAAACATCTGGAGCCACAGCGGCATCCAGCAAGGCACCGAAGTCCACAACGTCGTCCGCTTCGAACGCGGCAACGGCAGCGCCAGCCAATGCGCCGCGCCGCGCGGCGACGTCATCGTGCACCAATGCGAAAGCGCCGAGTCGCGCTCCAAGCTGACCGTTGTGCCGGGCCAGCAAGGCGCTTTTTCCGCAACCGCCGATCTGACCCCCGTCTACCGCGGCAACCCCGCGCTGGGAAGCTGGCAGCGCAAGCTGGATTTCGCCGGACGCAAGCTGACCGTCAGCGATCAATTCAAACTGGGGGCGGGCACGCGGGCCGTATTCCAGGTCAACGTACCGGCCGAACCGAAGATCAACGGCAACGAAGTGCTGGCCGGCGGATTGCGGATGCGCGTGCTGGAGCCGGCCAACGCCTCCATCAGCATCCACGAGTGGCGCAAGGTGGACGCGCAGGAGTTCCGCAGCGGCTGGCGCATCGACGTGGCCGGCGGACAAAGCGGCTATCTGGTCGAACTTTCGGAGAAATGATGTCCGTCACATTTTTACCGTGATCGGCCAGCCAGGCGCATCATGAAGGCCCTGCTTTGGGCGAAATCCGAACCCTGACGCCAGCTGAACGAAGCCATTTCGGCCCCGTACGCGTGTCCGGTAGTTCCGACCGACCACGTTATGATGCGCCCGCCGATGCGTTTTGTATGGGCTAGGGGGAGCCAGAGCGAAACGACAATAATCCTATTGTCGTTGTTGTGCGCACGGCTTTAGGAGAACCCCCGTGCAGCACCCCATTCCAGCATCATCCCGGGCCTTGGGCCCGCTAGTTCGCCGCAAGCGGCTGATCGCCGCTTCCCTTGTCGGCAGCGCCTTCCTCATCACCGTCACCGCTTCCAGTGCAGCCGGCTTGTTCGGCGACCGCTGGGAGAAGCGGTCGCAGGAAGCCTGGCAGCAATACCTGACCGCAACCGGCCGCGCGCAGTCGCTGGCGCGGGCCTATTCGGAAACGTTGCTACCGGTCAGGCTCATGAACCTGCTCCGCAGCCGCGCCCGTACCGCCGCTGCCCCGGCCAAGCCCACGCCCGCCCCCATCGCCAGCACCACTACGCCGGCAGCGTCCGCACCGGCAGGCCCGGTCATGAGTGGCGGCGGCAGCGGCCCGCAGATGGCCAACTCTTCCCTGCCCCGCCTGATCCAGCTGCCTTCGGTACGGCGCTACGTCAACACCAGCTCCGCCGCGTATACGCGCTTCAAGAATTGGGTCGACGCTGCGGTGAACGGCAGCCCGGGCTACGCCTTCGCCGCCAGCGAAGCGGCGATGATGTACCAGCTCTCGCCGGAATCGAAGTACTGCACGCTGGCCGTCAACATGGTCGAGCGGCAGGTCGCCGACGCCGAAGCCGCCATCGCGGCGGGCAGCAATCCCGAAATCGCCGGCGACTCCTACCTGGAAGTGGGTCCGATGATCTCGGACCTGTCGATGACGCTGGTCACCTGTTCGGCTTTCATCACCGGCGCGCAGCGGACGCGTTGGTCCGCGTATGCGGAGCAGTCGGTATGGAATATCTGGAACTACGGCAGCGCACGCTGGGGCAACCGTTCGGCGCCGTGGACGGGCTGGTCGGTGGACAACCCGGGCAACAACTACCACTACAGTTTCCTCGAAGCGACCATGTACTGGGCGCTGGCCACCAACAACGCCACCTGGATGTCCGAACTGCGCAACCGCCGCCTGCCCGCGCTGCAGGCGTATTTCGCCAGGCTGCCCGGTGGCGGCAGCAGCGAAGGCACCGGTTACGGCACCGCGCAGATGCGGCTGTTCTCGCTGTACCACCTGTGGCGCGACGCCACCGGTTCTGACCTGGCCAACACCAACACGCATGCGACGGACAGCATCTACTACTGGATCAACGCCACCGTGCCGACCATGGACCGGTTCGCCCCGATCGGCGACCAGTCGCGCAACTCGGTCCCCGAGTTGTACGACTACCACCGCCGGCTGGTGCTGGAAGCCAGGCAGACCGCCAACAGCGAGGCCGCCCAGCGCGCCTCCACCTGGTGGTTGAGCAACATCATGATGAAGAACAGCAGCGGCGTGCTGCTGCCGGGCACGCAGATGAATTCGGGTTTCAACTTCCGCTACGACCTGCTGCCGTCCGGCACCACCGCCACCCCACCCTCCAGTCTGGTCTATCACGCCACGGGCGTCGGGCATCTGTTCGCCCGCACCGGTTGGGATACCAACGCGATGTGGGTGGCGATCGTGGCCGGTCCGTACAACGAGAGCCATGCGCACCAGGACCAGGGGTCGTTCACCCTGTTCTCGCGCGACTGGCTGGCCGTCACCGCCAACATCTGGAGCCACAGCGGCATCAACCAGGGCACCGATGTGCACAATCTGGTCCGCTTCGTGCGCAATGGCACCGTGGCGCGCCAGTGCGAATCGACCACCAAGATATCGACCATGACGGTGACTCCGGGCGCAAGCGGCGGCGACTTCACCGCCAACGCCAACCTGACGCCCGCCTTCTGCGACAACACCGCGGTGACTTCCTGGGGACGCCAGTTCACCTTCGCCGGCCGCAAGCTGACCGTGCGCGACACCTTCGCGATGACCGCCGGCACCACCGCTACGTTCCAGGTCAATACGCCGGTGCTGCCGACCCTGGTCAACAGCCGCGAGGCCACCGCGGGCCGCCTGCGGGTGCGCGTGCTGGAACCGGCCAACGCCACCATCAACAGCAACTTCAGCACCGGCAAATACGTCGAAGACGGCGCGCGCTACCGCATCGACGTGACCGGCGGCACCACCGGCTACCTGGTGGAGCTTTCCGAGATCTGAGCCTGCCGGGAATTTCGGGGAAACAAAATGCCGCCTGTTCGATACAGGCGGCATTTTTCGTACCGCAGCCGCTCAGACCGCGGCAAAGCCGCGCTTGGAAAGCGCATGCCTGACGTAGTGGAGCATGTACCAGCACGCCTGCCAGAGGGTGAGATGCTCCGATTCGCGGTACACGCGCCACTGCCAGCGCGCCGCCCGCAACTTGTTGGAGGAAACCGAGCCGTTGCGCACCAGGTAATACGCCAGCGGACCTTCATGCCGCACCCGCACGGCATGGCCTGCGCGGCGCACGCGGTCCAGCCAGAACACATAGTCTTCATGGCCCATGCGCACGAACGGCACATCGCCCAGACGGCGGTCGTAGACGCCGGTGAGATTCCCTATGTGGTTGCTCTTGAGCATGTCGCCGTAAGCGATCTCCGCGGGCGGCTCGACGCAGGACAGCAGATGGCCGTCTTCGGCGACCCGCTGGTAGCCCGCGTAGGAAACCAGCGCTCCGCTTTCCTGCATTTGCGCAAGCTGCAATTCCAGCTTGCGCGGGTCCCACCAGTCGTCGCTGTCCAGGAAGGCGACATGGCTCCCCGACGCCGCACGCAGCCCCGCATTCCGGGCCTCGGCCACGCCCGCATTCGCCGGCTGGTGGACGATCTTCACGCGGGAGTCCGTGTTGGCGTATTCGCGCATGATCCGGCCCGATCCATCCTGCGAACAATCGTCCACCAGCACGAGCTCCAGATTGGCCAGCGTCTGCCGCAACACCGAATCCACCGATTTGCGCAGCGTTCGCTCCGCATTGAATACCGGCATGATCACGCTGACCAGCGGTTCCGCGGAGCGGCCGCTGCCGTTGGCAGATTGCAGGGAAGTGGCCGTGGTCATGCCGCGCTCCGCACGGAGGCTTGAGCGGAGCCGGCCCACGAAGACTTCGGCGGCGGCAAAATGAAGTCGCGGTATTCGTTGGGGTTGCCTTGCTTGCCCGCTTCGGCCGCCTTGACGATGTTGTAGACCTCGCGCGCGCTGACGTAGTGCAGCACGTAGCGCTCGCCATCGTTGTAGGCGCGCTCCAGATGCGCGTGCATGGCGTCGGTCGGCGGCCCCAGCAGCGTGTCCATGTCGTATTCCTGGGTGCCGTGGGTGTGCACTTTCACGAACACCCACTCAGGCTTGCCTTCCACGTGCACGCCGGTGCGCACCCAGTCGTCCACGCGCTGCGGGGTCGGCGGGCAGCCACGGCGCACGTCGGCGTTTTCGATGCGCGGAATCACACCGGCCTTGCGCTCTCGCCAATTCAAACCCAGCGGGCCTTGCACGATCATCAGATCGCCCGTGGCGCTGCCGCCCCCGTGCACCGCCACGCCGTCGTCGTGCGACTTGGGGTGTTGCGGGTCGTCGGTGGCGTAGTAGATGGAATTGATGGTGCGGGTCTGGGTGTCGCTGGGCGCGGACGGCAGGGTGAAGTCGGCGTAGCAACCCAACTCGCGCAGCAGGATCAGTTCGTTGTTGAGGCCGCACCAGCGTCCGTCGCCGCGCGAGTTGTCCAGGCACCAGTTGCCGTGGATGAAGCCGAAGCTCAGCTCGCCGGTAGCGGGATCGCGCGACAACGCGCCATGGCGTTCGTGCAGGACGTTGCAGAAACGACGGATGCTTTCGCGGAAATTGGCTTCGGTATCGTTGTCGTGGTGCAGGTGTATTTCCAGCTCGCCGTAACCGTCGGCGCAAAGCGCGGCGATCTTGTCGAGGTGCTCTTCGGCGTATTCCTCTTCCGGATAGAAGAAGCTGTGCTGCGGCGGACGGCCATCCGCATCGCGGTGGGCCGAGGCCAGCTTGCGGTAGTCCCGGCACCAGCGATCCACCCGTGCGCGCTGGGTGTCCAGGTCGGCGCCATGCCACATCGGTTCGAAATGGTCGACGAAGCAGAACATCACGTGCACCGGCTGTCCGGTGACGCGCGGGATGCTACGGCGCAGGTAGCTGCCGATCCAGATTTCCATATTGCGCGCGCGCAGCAGACGCCAGACCACCAAGGCCATGGCGGCCGCGGCCAGGACGACCGCTACCGCGCCCCATTGCAGCACGCTCCATTGCAGAGTGCCCAAGATTTCCCCCTTACCTTATTGCGTTCGGCCGCTGCCGTTACATGGCAATCAACGGGATAAGCGGCCCGCGCAGGCCAGCCCGGCCGCGGCCGGAGAACCGCCGCTCAGGCATCGGCGGGCAAGGCCTGCAGATCGAAACCCATGGCTTTCCACTCGGGAATCAGCACGGTCAGCATCTCCAGCGACAGCGTGCTGTCGTCGTGCATGAGCAGGATGTCGCCCGCCTGCACCGGATGCCGGCGGATTATCTCGACCAGTTCGGCCGCCGGACGGCGGCTGTAGTCCAGACTGTCGTAGGACCAGTAAGTGGTGCGGCGGCGGCGGCGGAAGAAGTTGGCCAGCATGCGCGGCGGCATCACCCCGCGTGGCGGCCGGAAACTGTGCCGGGACCGGCCGTCGATGGCGCTGAGCAGCGCGTCGGTGCGCTCCACTTCGTCCAATTGCGCCGACAGCCCCAACTTCTCGAAATGCGGATGGGTGAAGGAATGATTGCCCAGCGTATGCCCTTCGCTGGCGATGCGGCGCGCCAGTTCCGGATGGGCTTCGATCTGGCTGCCGATCAGGAAAAAACTCGCCTTGGCCTGATGCTGGGCCAGCAGTTCGAGCAGCGGAACGGTGTGCTGGGCATGCGGGCCGTCGTCGAAGGTCAGATACAGATTGCGGCCCGCGCGCGAACCGTTCGTGGTCACCAGCGAACTTGGCAGCCAACGCAGGATCTTGAGTTTTCTGGGCCGTGGAGTCATGGGAATGGCAATGGACACGAAGCGGGTGGGAGGTTTCTCAGTTGGCGCGCGGATTGGGGCGGGCAGCAATGGCGATGGTTCCCTTTGCGGATGGATTGGCGGCCCGGTCCATGAGTCATGGCCCGCTGCCCGGGCGCACTGCGGCGTTGCGGTAGATCGCTTCGTAGCGGCTGGCCATGGTCCGGAACGAGCCCTCATGCGTCACCCACTGACGGCCGGCTTGTCCCATGGCTGCCGCGTGGGCGGGAGACGATAGCAATTCGGTCAGCGCCGCGGCCAGCGCGTCGGCGTTGCGTGCCGGCACCAGCAGTCCGTTGCGGCGGTCGCGCACGATTTCGCCATTGCCGCCCACGTCGGTCGCCACGATGGGCAGTTGCGCGGCGCAGGCTTCCAGCAACGCGATGGAATAACCCTCGCTCACCGAAGATAGGGCGAAGACATCCAGCCCCTGCAGCAATTGCGGCACGTCGGAGCGGTCACCCAGGAAACGCGTCGCATCGGCGACGCCTTCGGCCGCCGCGACCGCCTCCAGTTCGCGCCGTAATGCGCCGTCGCCGACCAGCACCAGCGCCGCTTCGGGCACGCTCAGGCGCACTTGCCGGAAAGCGCGGATCAGATTGGCCTGGTCCTTGACCGGCTCCAGCCGGCCCACCGTGCCTATGAGCCGGCTGCCGGGCGCAAGCGCCAGTTCGTCGCGCAAGCGCGCGCGCGCCGCATCGCCCGCGGCGCGGAAACCTTCGGTGCGTATGCCGTTGGGAATGGACAACAGCGCCGAGCGCGGCGAAACCCCGTTGTCCTGCAGATGCCGGCGCGCGGTTTCGCAGACCGCCACGGCGTAATCCGTCCCGAGCATGGAACGGCGATAAAGCCATTCGCGCCGGCTGCGGGGATTGCTTTCGCCCATGCCGTGCCGGGTGTTGACCACCCGCTGCAACGGCAAGCCGGCCGAGGCCAACACCGCATGGTAGTGGGCGGCGGCGTTGTGGGTGTGCAGCACGCCGCCGCCGCGTAGCAGATCGCGCGCACGGCGCAAGGCGCGGAAATCGGCGCCGGTGCGTTTGCCGCAGACTTCCACGCTCACGCCGGTGGCGGAAAGTTCGTCGGCCAGGATGCCGCGGTCGAACAGGCAGACCAGGCGGCATTCGTGGCCGGCTTCGCGCTGGGCCGCGATCAGGTCGATGACCGTCCGCTCCAGGCCGCCGCGCTCCATGTTCTCGACGAAGTGGGTGATGCGCAGGCTGGGCGTCGCGTTCATGCCAGCTCCGAAACCGTGACCCGCAACTTGCCGGTCTGCGTCAACGGAATTTCTTCGACGAACTGGAAATCGAGGGCGACGCTGTCGCCCACTACCTTGCGCAATTCCCCGCGCACCAGATCGACGGCGGAGGAATCGAAATCGCGGTCCCGGACGATACGGATCTCGAACGCATCCAAGCGCTTCTGCACCACCTGGTAGCGCTTGATGCCTGTCGCGTACAAGAAAGCGTAGACGATGTATTCGCCTGGAACGAAACGGCCGTCCGGCGTGCGCAGGGCATCCAGCTTGCGCCCGTCCACGCTGGCCAGCACCGGCAGGCCTCTCCCGCAAGTGCAGCTTCCCGCACCGGTGGTGGCCAGATCGCCATTGGCATAGCGCAACAGAGGCATGCCGTAGTTGTGCAGATCGCTGACGATCACATCGCGCGGCCCCGCGTCCGCCGAGTCGCCCAGTTCCACCTTCAGATGATCGGCGTTGACGTGCAGGCCGCCGCGATGCTCGCATTCGGCGGCGATCAGCATGAACTCGCGGCAGCCGTAGGTGTTGTAGGCCGGACAGCCGAACGCCTGCTCGATGATCTTGCGCTGGCTTTCGTGCAGCGACTCGGCCGCCCCAAGGATCCGCTGCGGGCGGTGGATGCGCCTGCCGTTGGCGATCAGCCATTCGGCCAGTTTCACTATCGGAGCGACGTAGGAAACTATGGTTTCGGGGCGGAAGCGGTCCACCGCGTCGGCGTATCCGGCCATGCGCTCTTCGGTCATCTCGAAGGCGTTGAGCATGTAGCGGTTGAAAGCGGCGTGGTACATCCGGTCCTTGCGCTTCTGCGCGCCCACCGGCGTTCCCCACAGGTACAGCGTGCGCTGCCCCAGGCGCGCACCGGCCCAGCCATAGCCCCGCCACATGATGGAAAGGCGGCGTTCGTAACTCTCGCGCGTGTAGCCGAAACGCAGCGGCTCGCCGGTAGAGCCGCCGGTGGTCTTGTAGAGCAGGCCCTCGCGGTGGGTCGGAGCGATGAATTTGTCGAAGTTCGCGCGGATCTCCGGCTTGGTGAGTACCGGCAGGCGCGCGTAGTCGGCCGGGCTGGCGATGTCTTCCGGGGCGCCTATGCCCAGGGTCGGCCAGAGTTCGCGGTAGTAAGGCACCTGTTCCCAGCAATGGCGGACCAGGCCTTTGAGCTTTTGCCACTGCAGCGCCTCGATTTCTTCGGGCGTGCGCCACTGGCTCCGTTCGTACTCGCGCAGGTAGCTCAATGTCTTGCGACGGCGCAGCCCCGACTCGTATGCGGGGAACAGGACGCGCCGGAACAGGGGCTCGTACAGACCGGTCATGGCGCGCCCTCCCCGGGTGCACGATCATGCGCCCATTCCAGCAGGCGCGTGCCCATGCGCGGCTTTCCCGGGACGAAACGCTGATACAGCTGTTGCAGGTGCTCTATGTCGCCACGGCTCCAGCAACCGAGCAGCATCGTCAAGGCCACGTAGGCCGCACCCAGCAGCAGACCGCCGAATACGATCTGCGCCCACGGCAGCAGCTGCCCGCGAAGCGGCAGCGCGACAAGGGCCGCGACCGCAGCCGCCAAGGCAATCCGCAACATCCGCAACCAGTCCGGCATCGCGCGGCTGACGCGTATCGACAAAGCCATCATCGCCGAGGCGTTGATCAACGCCACCAGACCGTAGGCGACTATCGCGCCATCCAATCCGAAATGCATGATCAGCACCGCATCCAGCAGCACCTTGAGCAGGGCGGAACCGATCACCAGCATCAGGATGCTGCGCTGCCGGTCTGCGCTGACCAGCAGACTGGAGCCGCCCTGGGTCATGGTGGTGATCGCCGCACCGGCCAGGCATACCGCGAACACCGGACCGGCCGCCAGGTAGGCGTCGCCGTAGAGCAGATGGATCACCGCATCGGAGAACACCGCGCCGAAGGCCATCAGCGGCATCGCAAGCAACGCAAGATAGCCGGTGCTGGCGACGAAACGCCGTCCCGCCACTTCGCGCCCGCGACTCAGCGCATTGGCCATCATCGGCAACAGCAGCGCTCCGAACACGCCGGGCACCAGCGTCGCCGCGCCGATCGCCAGCTGGTAGGCGACCTTGAACTGGCCCGCATCGTGGCTGTCGGCGTACAGGGTGAGGAACAGCACCTCCACTTCGCTGGCTGCCAGAAAGCCGACCGACACCGTGAGCGTGGTCCACCCCATGTGCCGACGCACCCTGCCCATCAGCGCGTCGGGAATTCTGGTGCCGGGCACGCGCGCCGGTATCAGCGGCCTGATCTGGCGCAGCGACACCGCGTAGAACACCAGGCCGGAGACCACGAACACCGCCAGCAACCACTCCACACTCGCGTCGAAGAACCAGGCGGCGATGACCAAACCCAGATTGATCGGCGTCGACACCAGCGACACGATGGCGGTGGCGCGGAAATTCTCGAAACCCTTGGCCACGCCGATGTTGAACATGTACGAGGCGCGCAATGCCACCGACACCACCAGGAACCCCATCAACATCAAGTGGTTCATGCCCGGCGCGACATGATCGCCAGCAAAGAGGAACACCGCCGCCCCGGCCAGCAGAACGAACAGCAGGAAGAGCCTCTGCGCGCGACGCAGGTAATCCAGCAGGGTCGGAATCATTTCCAGATTGCCGGAGCCACGCAGTTCGGCCACGAACTTGATCGCCGCGCTTGCGGTGCCCGAGTTGGTCGTGGCCACGCCCACCGCCACCAGCCAGATCACCAGACTGTACGCGCCGTACTCGTCCGGCCCCAGATGGCGGGCGATGATGATCGAGGTGAGCATGCCGAGCACGTACTCGGTGTACAGCCCCACCGAGGAGAAGAACGTGTTGCGAAGGGTGTGGGCGCGCGTATTCATACCGTAGCCAACAGCACCTTGACCATGATGTAGAGCCCGATCACCCACAGCACCGCATAGACGGGCCAACGCACCAGATCCTTGTCCAGGCTGAACGCCGGAAGGCTCGGATAGGTTCCGCGCATGCGCACGTAGTTGGCCACGATCAACGCCACCAGCAGGTACAGGATGATCACGTAGCTGCGGCTCAGGAAGAAAGCCGTGACGAAGTAGCCGACCAGCGACAGCAGCAAGGTCAGGGTCAAGGCACGGTCGTCGCGCCAGTCGGACACCACGACTTCGTCGGGCACCTCGGCCGGCACATCGTCCATGACCTCGTCGCCGCGCTTGAGCACCGACAGTGTCATCCGGAAGCTGTAGCCGGCGATGGCCAGCCAGATGGTGAAGCCGATGATTCCCATCTCGGCCAGCACCAGCACGAAGGAATTGTGCGCCGTCAGCGGATTGACGTCCGTGTAGCCACCGGCGCCCACGCCGAACAACGGGTCGCCGATGAACATCTGGATGCCTTCGTACCAGGAATCGATGCGGCCGGCGGCGGACGCTTCGGAAGAATCGAGTTCCTGCATGCGCGAGGGCATCGCCATCAGTCCGGCCAGCGCGCCGACGGCCAATACGCCCGCGGTCACCAGCCCGCGCTTCTGCCAGACGTAGACGCCCAGGATGGCCACCAGCGCCAGCAGCGTTCCGCGCGAATTGGTGAGGTAGATGCCGTAGACCAGCAGCCCGGCGGCAGTCCACCAGAACAGCCGGCGCAAGCCCAGCAGACCGCCGCGGGCGCCCAGGTAGACCGCCATCGGCAGGCACATCACGAACAGCATGCCCAGGTCGTTGGGATCGTTGAAGATACCCACGTACTGGATGCGGGTCTCCTGCGACATCTCGACGCCGGTCCAACCGATGCCGGTCGTCGACTGTTGGATGCCATGCACCGCCAGCACCGCACCGCAGATGGCGAACACCGCCATGGTGGTGCGCAGGCGGCTGCGGGTATCGGCCGCGTTGGACAACAGCACGAACGCCAGGATCACCGGCGCGAACAGCGCGAACACGAACACCGCGCCGCCGGTCCAGCCGTTGACGATCTTGGAAATCATCGCCACCAGCAGGAACACCGGCAACAGCAGGTACTGCGGCGCCGCGAAGGACTTGCGCTCGGAGAACAGCCAGAACCCGGCCGCCAGGATCAGCGCGATCGGCTGCCAGGGCAGGCCCGGCGAATCCACCACCGCCGGATAGTCCTGGGGACGGATGATCACCAGGATCAGGTACACCATCATGAAGAAGAACATCTGCCCCTGTGACTCCGATCAACCTGTCCGCAAACGCGACGAATAACTGAAGACCTCAGGCACCGAGACCATGGCGCTGAACCAGGCGGCATCCATTTCGCTTTCCACCGGCAGCCTGCGCATGCAGTAGCGCGAATCCGGCGCCAGCGCGCTGGTGCCGGCCATGTAGCTGCAGGCCATGCGGAAACCCGCGGAGCGCACCACCTCGATGGTCGCGGCGTCGAAGGCGTCGGGCCCGCCCACCGGATAGGAAAGCACCTGCGCCGGCGCGGCCAGCTCGCGCTCCAGCGACTGCTTGGAACCATTCACTTCCTCGCTCATCTGTGCGCGCGGCAGCTTGGCCAGCATGCGATGGCCCACGCCGTGCGAGCCGATTTCCATGCCGCCCCGGTGCATCTCGCGCAACTGTTCCCAGCTCATCGGCCGGCAGTCCGGATGGCCGGCGCTGCGCGGAATATCCCATTCGCGCTCGAGCCGGGCGATCAGCGCTTCCTGACCGGCGTCGTCCAGGCCTTTGAGCTGGTCCAGCAACCGGGCCGCCAGCGCGCGCCGTTCGGGCAACGCCCCGGGAATTTCCCAATCCATGCCCAGCTCCGGCGCCAGCAGTCTCGGCGCCGAGGTGGTGCAGACCATGTGCACCAGCCAATCGTAGGCGTACGGCATGCCCGAATCGATGTGGCCGGTGGAAACGAAGAACATGGCCGACATACCGAGCTCGCGGAGAATGGGATAAGCGATCCTGTAGTTGTCGTCGTAACCGTCATCGAAGGTCACCAGGATCGCACCCTTGGGTAAACGCCGATCGGCGTCGATACAGGACAACACTTCGTCGAAGCGCATGGGGTGGAAATCGCGCTTGATCGCGCGCATCTGTTCGCGGAATTGCGCACCGGTGGCGCTGATCAGCTCGGTATCGAAACTGAATCCGTCCGGATCGGCCGAATCCAGCACGCGGTGGTAGGCCAGGATGCGCAGATCCTGGCGCAACGCCGCCCGCAGCCGCCGCAACGCAGGCAGCAGGCCCGCCGCATGGCTTCGACGGGCCAGTATCTGACGCCTTCCGGCACGCGACGATAGACTCATGGAACTCCCCCTGTTCTTTCTGCAACGCGGGGACCGATCCCCGCTTCACCGCGAATACGGCCGGCTCAGCCCCTCGGCCGCCCCGGCCCGTCCTGCGCACCCCTGCGCAATCCCCATTCGCTCGCCCCGGATTGCGCCGGCGTCCGCAAAGCGGTCCACTGTAGGATAACCGCGGGGAACAAAGGCAAGGGTTCGCGTGTATGGCGGAAGATACCGACTTCGTTGCGCTCTACGATGAGTTGGGCCTGGATGCCGAGTGCAGCATGGCCGACTTCAAGCAGGCCTACCGCCGGCGCGTTGCCCAGTTGCATCCCGATCATCCTGACAATTCCTCCGATATCTCTCGCTTACAACGCTTAAACCGCCGATATGCGGCCGCCATCGAATTCCATCGCGCGTACGGACGTTTGCCCGGCGCGATCCGCAATACTCCCGCTGGAATTGCCGGCGACGCGCCTTCCGAGGCCTACGGAGATCCGGCGCAAGAGCCTGCCGCGGTGTCCGGATCGGCCCCGCATTGGCGTTATGTCCTATTGGTAGCGTTGCTCGGACTGGTGCTCTATGGCCTTTCCATCCAGCAGCCCGCCACCACCGTGCCCGAGGCCGCGCAATCCATCGCCGCGCCAAGGCAGGACCTGCATCGGCCAGCGACGGAAAAGTTGCTGGCCATCGGCATGGAAGGCAACCAGGTAAGGAAGATCCAGGGCGAACCATTCAACTCCCATGAACAACGTTGGGAATACGGACCTTCCTGGATCCTGTTCGATTGCGGAAAAGTGGTGGATTGGTACAGCTCTCCCTTGCATCCGTTGCAAGTGCCGAGTCCCAGCCCCACCGGCAATGCGTCGGTCCCGGCCGGGATACTGCGCAAATGTTGAAATACAGGGGAAATACCGATGTTCGCTGGCACCGCCAGACTGCTGAAAAAAGCGCAGAGACGCCTGTGGATGAAGTACGCCCTGCGTGGTGTCGGCGGCAGCGACAACCATTCCCGGCTCGATCTCGCCTATAACGTCGAGGATCCATGGAACATGGATTCGGCCTTGGAGCAGGCCCGTTTCCAAGCCACCAACCGCATCATCGAGAAGAATTTCGGCCATGTCGGCTCGCTGCTGGAGATCGGCTGCGGCGAAGGCCATCAAACCAAATACCTGGCGCAGCTGAGCGACGAGCAATACGGCATCGACGTCAGCGCGCACGCCATCGAACGCGCACGCCTGCGCCTTCCCTCCGCGCATTTCGCCGCGACCGATCTGTTCAACTTGCCCTGGCAGGACCGCAGCGAGCGCTTCGACCTCATTACCGCCTGCGAGGTGCTCTACTACCTCAGCGATCCGGCCGCGACATTGCAACGCATGCGCCAACTGGGGCGCTGCGGCCTGGTCACCTTCTTCGCGCCGGCCAGCGGCCGCATCGGTCCGCACCTGGATGCCATACCGGGCCTGCACAAGGACTGGATCTACCACGGCGGCACCTCCTGGCTGGTGGGCTGGTGGCGCGATGAGTGAGGCGCGCGCGCCGCTGCAGGGGCTGGGTATCGTCTACTTCGGCAACGACTGGAACGCCGAGAACCGCACCAGCAGCCACCATGTGGCCGAGCGGCTGGCGCGGACCCTTCCCGTGCTGTACGTCGATTCTCCCGGCATGCGCGCGCCCAACGCGAGCGGACGCGACTTCAAACGCGCGCTGCGCAAACTGCGGGCTGCGCTGCAGGCGCCGGAGCGCATACGCGAAGGCTTCTGGCGCTGCACGGTGCCGCAGTTGCCGTTCCGGCGCATCCCCGGAGTAGAGGCCTTCAACCGGCGCTTCAGCCGCTGGGCGGTGCGGCGTGCATTGCGCCACGTGGGTATCGAGCGGCGCATCTCCTGGTTCGTGGTGCCGCACCCCGGCTTCCTGGCCGGACAGCTCGATGAGGAGTTGTGCGTTTTCTATTGCATCGACGATTACGCTGCGCACCCGGGCGTGGACATGGCCCTGATAGCGCAACGCGACGAAGCGCTGAGCCGGCGCGCGGATCTGCTGTTCGTGGCGCCGCCTGCGTTGCTGGAAAGCAAGCGCGCGCTCAACGCCTCCACGCTGTTCGCGCCGCATGGCGTGGATGCGGAACTGTTCGGCCGTGCGCAGGATCCGGAGACCATCGTGCCCGCCGCCGCATGCGATCTGGCCGGCCCCGTGATCGGCTACATAGGCTCGATCCACGAATGGATAGATCTGGAGCTGATCGCCTGGTTGGCGCGGCAACGCCCGCAATGGTCGTTCCTGCTGGTGGGACACGCGGCGGTCGATGTGAGCGAGCTGCGCGCGCTGCCCAATGTGCGCTTCACCGGTGCGCAGCCCTATCAAGACTTGCCGGGTTGGGCCAAGGCCTTCGACGCGGCCATCATTCCCTACCGCCTCAACCGGCAGGTGGCCAACGCCAACCCGCTGAAATTGCGCGAATACCTGGCCACCGGCAAGCCGGTGGTCAGCGTGCGCAATGCGGAGATCGAAAAATTCGCCCGGTGGGTAGGCATCGCCGACGACCGCGAAGGCTTCCTGGCCGCGCTCGACTCCGCGCTGGCCAACGACACTCCGCAAGCGGCCGCACAGCGCATCGCCTCGGTGGCCGACCAGACCTGGGACCACCGGGTCGAGACGGTACTGGATGCCGTGGCGCAGAAGCTGGCCGCCAAACGAATTTCCCTTTCGAGTTTCAACCCGGTACTCCATGAGCATTGATTCTCCAATTAAATTGCGCGTCGCCCTGGTCGGCGCCGGTTACGTCGCTGGCCATCACCTCTCCGCACTGAAAGCCCTGGACTTCGTCGAAGTGGTGGGCATCTGCGACACCAATCTGGAAGCGGCTCGCGCACTTGCGGCGCGCCACGGAGTGCCGCGGGTCGTCGCATCGCTGGCCGAACTGGCCTCCGCCGATCCGCAGGCAGTGCACGTACTGACACCTCCTTCTTCGCATGCGGCCATCACCCTGGCGGCGTTGGAGATGGGCTGCCATGTACTGGTCGAAAAGCCGATGGCCGACTCGGTCGCCGATTGCGAACGGATGATCGAAAAAGCGCGCGAAAAAAACCTGCTGCTGGGCGTGAACCATTCCGATCTATACGACCCGGTGCTGTTGCAGGCGCTGGACGCAGCGCGCAAGGGCGCGATAGGCGAACTGGTGTCGGTGGACATCGTGCGCAACTCCGAGTATCCGGCTTATGCCGGCGGCCCATTGCCCGGTTCCGTCACCCAGGGCTCGTACCCGTTCCGCGATCTGGGCGTGCATGGGCTATACACCATCGAAGCCTTCCTGGGACCGGTAACCGACGTGAAAGCGGCCTACCAGTCGCGCGGCACCGATCCCAATCTGCACTTCGACGAATGGCAGGCGCAGGCGCGCGCGCAGCAGGGCGTGGGCCGGCTGCTGCTTTCCTGGAACGCGCGTCCGATGGAGAACCGCGTATTCGTGCGCGGCACCCGCGGCATCATCGAAGTGGACCGCTTCCTGCAGACCTGCCGCATCCACCGCGTGCTGCCGGGCCCGAAATTCATCGGCATCATGGTCAATGCGTGGGTCAGCGCGATCAAGGACACGTTCCGCATTCCCTGGAACGTGGTCCGCTTCGCCACCGGCATGCTGAAGCCTTCGCCAGGCATCCAGCGCGGCGCGCAGGAATTCGCCAAGGCCGCGCGCGACCACGCGCCGCCGCCGTTCAGCGGCGAGGATGCGCTGCGCATCGCCGCGCTGCTGGAACCGGTGTGCGCCGAACCCGATCGTCTGCGCCTGCAGTTGCTGGAAGGAAGATACGCCGCACTGCCTCCGGCGGACGCGCTGGTGACCGGCGCCGCGGGTTTTCTGGGACGCAAGCTGGTCGCTCGGCTGCGCGAGCAGGGACAACGCGTGCGGGTGCTGGTCCGCCGTCCGGTCGCGGCATACGCCAACGACGACGGCGTGCAGATGGTGGTGGGCGACCTGGGCGATCCGCGCATGGTCAAGCATGCCGTGGCCGGCGTGCCTGTCGTGTACCACGTGGGTGCGGCCATGCGCGGCAGCGTGCGCGATTTCGAAGCCGGCACCACCTGGGGGACGCGCAATATCGTGGAAGCATGCCTGGCCAGCCGTACGCAACGATTGGTCTATGTAAGCTCGATGAGCGTGTTCGATCACGCCGGACGCGATCCGCGCGGCACCATGACCGAATCCTCGGCGTTGGAACCGCACCCCGGACTGCGCGGCGCCTATACCCAGACCAAGCTTTCGGCGGAAATGCTGGTGCAGAACGCGATCCGAGAGCGCGGACTGCAGGCGGTGATCCTGCGTCCGGGCCAGATTTTCGGGCCGGGCGCGGAACGCGTCACTCCGAACGGCGTCATCGCACTGGCTGGGCGTTGGGTCGCCATAGGTAGCGGCACGCAAACCATTCCCGTGGTTTATCTGGACGACGTCGTGGACGCGCTGCAACAAGCGGCCAGCGCGCCCAAAGCGGTGGGCGGCGTGTTCAACGTGGTCGATACGCAGCCGGTCGCGCAGCAGGAATACCTGGACCGCGTCGGCAGGAAACTCGGCCGCGAGCTCAAGCTGGTGCGCGTGCCCACCTGGGTCTTCATGGGATTGGGCCTTGGCGTGGAGTTGCTGGGCAAGCTGTTGCGCCGCGAGGTTCCGCTGACGCGCTACCGCGTGCGCTCACTGCGGCCGTTGGCGAATTTCGACACCAGCGCGGCGCGCGAAACGCTGGGATGGTCGCCGCGGATCGGAGCAAGGAGAGGAATGGATGCCACCTTCGGCTGACGTACGCGTGTCCTGACCATGGGCACGCATTCGCACGCGCATTCGGCGGATTCCTCTTACCAGGTCCGCCTGGAGTCCTTGCCTCCGCTGGACGAACTGGGCGTGCGCTGGCAGGAACTGGAACGCCGTTCCCGCTGCAGTTTCTTCGTCAGCTGGCGCTGGATCGGGCCGTGGCTGGCGCTGATCTCCCCCTTGCGCTACGCGCGCCTGTTGAGCGTGACCCAGGGCGCACGGCTGGTCGCGCTGGGCATCTTCACCCAGCGCAGGCGCTTCCTCGGTCTGGGGCCTTTGCATCTGCGCCTGCACGAGGTGGGCGACAAGATGCTGGACAGCCTGACCATCGAGTACAACGGACTGGTCTGCGAGGATGGGCACGAGCGGGAAGCGCTGGCGGCGGTGCTGGACCATCTGGCCCATCACGACAAACGCTGGTTGACGCTGTATTTGCCGGGCATGCAGGCGGACAGCGTTCCTTTCGAAAGGATCCGTTCTCTCGGCATGGACATGCGCGCGCGCAGGCACGCCGCGCATTACATCGATCTGAGCGAGCTGCGCGACAGCGGCAACGGCTATCTGCCGACCGTGCTCAGCAGCAAGGCGCGCGCCGCGGTGCGGCGAACGGCGCGGAAACTGCAGGCCGGCTTCGGCGAATTGTCGGTCGCCGTCGCCGTTACGGTCGAGGAGAAACTCGCTTTCTTCCGGGCGATGGCGCAGTTGCACGAATCCCACTGGAGCGAGGAGGAGCAGGAACGCGGCGCGTTCGGTAATCCGCGCATCCTGCGGTTCCATGAGCGCCTTGTCGCCCAATCCGACGCCAGCGACGGAGCGCAGCTGATCCGCGTCAACGCCGGCGGCCAAACCGTGGGCTACGTGTACAACCTGGTCTGGCGCGACACTTCGTATTTCTACCAGGCCGGCATCGATTACCGGCGTTTCGGCAGCTACGGAAGCCCGGGCCTGCTGCTGCTGACCCATGCGGTGGAACACGCATTGGCCAGCGGCATGGCGCGCTTCGAACTGATGGCGGGCGACTCGGCGTACAAGCGCACCCTGGGCATGGCCGAGAACAAGATGGTATGGCTTTCCCTGGACCGCAACGGCTGGGCCTCGGCGCTGAGGCGCGCATGGTGGCGGCTACAGGGCCAGGCGCAGGAATCATGAGCGTCGCCGTGCGATGGCTGTCTTTGCAGGAACTCGATGCGGCGACGCTTTCGGCGTGGACCGAACTAGGCCAGCGGACGCCGCGCCCCAACCCGTTCGCCATGCCGCAATTCGTCTTGCCGGCAGCGCGCTGGTTGACTCCGCGCACGCCGCCCCTGGTGGCGTTGGTCGAACGGCGGCAAGCGGGCGTACGCGAACTGATCGGCGCGGGATGCTTCACCGCCGAGCGCCCCAACCTGTTCGTGCCCGTTCCGCACCTGAGCAGCTACCGCACCCTGCATACCTTCCGTTCGGGCCTGCTGTACGCACCCGGCGAGTCCGCAACGGTGGCCCAGTCCCTATTGGCCTATTTGCACGGCAAGCGCAAACGGCCCCATGCCATCGGCTTCCACAATCTTCCGGCGGAATGTCCGGTTCTGGCTTCCCTGCGCGGACGCCTGGAAGGCGGAAACGGGGGCTGGTTCGAACAGCATCGCTTCCAGCGGCCTGTGCTGCGGTTGCATCCGCCGGCGCAGGAACACGCGCTGGGCGTCATCGTGATGGACCGCGACCTGCGGCGGCGCAAACGGCGCCTGGAGGAACGCGGCACTACCGCTTTCCGGATCACCCGGCCCAAAGAGAACGTGGCCGATGCGATGGAAACCCATCTGCAACTCGAGCACGCCGGTTGGAAGGGAACCGCGGGCACCTCGCTGCTGTCCTCTCCCGCACAGGCCGGATTCTTCCGCGAAATGATCCTGCGCTTCGACGAAATACGCGGCGCGGTATTCGCCGAAACCCTGTGCGGCGGCAAAGTCATCGCATCGACCAGCAATCTATTGCTGGGCGATACCCTGAACGGCTTCAAGACCGGCTGGCATCCGGATTTCGCCGCCTGCAGCCCCGGCCGCTTGAACGAAGTCTTCCTGTCCGCCGCCGTTCCTGCCGCATGGCCGCAGGTCGGCGTCTTCGACAGCCAGGCGCAGGAAGGCTCCTATCTCTCCGAGTTGCTGCCGCACCGCGAAACCATGATCACCGGCACCTTGGCCATCACCCGCCTGGGCCGACGCGCGATGCGTGCCGCGCGTTTGGTACGACCTGTGGCCTACCGCCTCGACAAGAATCACTGACCGGTCCGCCACGCACCCCATCTTTAAAGCAAAGTCACTGGGTTCCCGCCTTCGCGGGAATGACGACTTTAAGGCTTTGGCTTTGGCTTTGGCTTCACCTAACCCGTGAGGCGCGGCAAGCGGGCCGGGATAAACCCCGAAGGGGCGGCGCACAGGGATGTGCGCCGTTTCCGTAGACACAGAGCCTGCCCTGTACTTGATACAGGGATGTGTCTTACGGAAATTCCCGGCCTGCTTGCGGACCCGGCGGCTTTATCGCCGGGCGTGCCGTAGAGCCTGCCCCGTACTTGATACGGGGGCGGCTTTCTTTTGGTTACTTTTCTTTGCCGTTCAAAGAAAAGTGACTCGCGCGTTAGCGCGAAACGCTTTTTGCTTCGAAGCAAAAAGTAAAGGCCAGAGCAAGATCAAGAGTACCCCTCCTCAATCCTCCCCTGCGCTGTGCGCAAGGGAGGAGGTAGAAGCGAACGCTAGAGCAGTGGCAGGAGAAAATGCAAATGCAAATGCAAATGCAAATGCAAGATCAAGATCAAGATGGATCCCAGCTTCCGCTGGGATGACGACGGTTTTGCCGAGGGTCTGCTAGGCAATATGCGCGCGATGCCATTCCTGTTCTTGCGGGCTTAGCCACAACACCCGGCGCTCCGGCCGAATCGCACTCGGCCGCGGAATGCACGCCGGCGGAAGGCTGCGGATCAGCAACCGCTTGCCCACCGCCAGCGAACTGACCGTGGCCAACCGCTTGAAGCCCAGCGACCTGTGCGCACGCAAAGAGATGAAATTAGACGCACTGACATCGGACAGATAGCGCACTGGCCGATCGTCCAGAGTAGCGGCCAGATCCATCATCGCCGTCAGCACCTTCCTGCCCCGCCGCTCCGGCGCGACAAAGGCGTCCCGGCCCCACGCATGGGTGGCGCCCAGATCCAGCAGCCAGCACAACTCGTCGAAATAGCGCGGACAGTTGTGCGCCACCCAGAACCAGGCGACCAGGCCCTGCTCTTCCTCAATCGCGAAAAAACGCAGGCCGTTACGGAAACGGTCCAGGATGCGCGGCAGATCGCCGCGCCGTCCGTAGCGCCGGTCGGCCTGGGAAATCCGTTCGGCGTCTTCCGCATGCAACTCGATGAAGCGCTGGCCGACAGTCAGCGCCGCTTCGCGGACGAATCCGGGATCGCGTCCCAGCAGAACTATGGCGTTGAATTCAATCATGGCTGGCCTTGGCCGTTCGTAACGCGGTCGACACCTGCTGCAGCTCCGCTTTTCCGGACGCGCTCAACAGACGGAATACGTCCTGCAGCAGACCACGACCGAACAAACGCAGGCAAGCCGCGTACAGCAGCGCACCCACCGCGATTTCGCACGCCAGCAGGACGATCTTCATTTCGTGCAGCGACGGAGCAAGCCGCCAGCGCAGCAGCAGCACGCCGGCGACCATGAGCAGACAGGCCGCCAGGACGCGAGCCAACGGGCCACCCAGGGCATCCAGCGACAGGCCATGGCGGCGGCAGGCCGATGCCGAAAGCGCGAACTGCACGACCAAGGCGATTCCCACCGCGAAGGAAGCGGCGACCACCCCCCAGCGCGACAGGAACACGAGCGCGGCGACCAGCACGGCGATGGATAAGGCTTCTATTTTGACCAGAGTGAAGTTCTGCCCCAACGCAGCCAGGAACGAGGCGAGCATGAAACTGCCGGCCCCCAGCACCGAAGTCACCGCCATCACGCTCAGCAAAGGCGCCACCTGCGCCCATGCCGGCGGCAGCAGCGCGGCGACCAGGGTTTGCGCGCAAACGGCCAGGCCGAACGCCATGGGACACAGCACCACCGCGGTCAGCGCGAGCGCGCGCACGATCATCGGCGCGCGCTGTGCCGGTTGCGCGCGCACGATGGCAGGCAACAGCACATTGCCGACATGTCCGCCGACGAACAGCGCCGGCAGGTGCGCAAGGCTGAAAGCCAGGTTGTAGGTACCGGCGGCCTCTGCGCCAAGCACGCGCAGCATCAGCGGCTTGTCCCAGTACCGCGCGCCTTCGCTCATAGTGATCTCGGCGGTCACCGGCGCGCCGAAGCGGAAAATGTGGCCCAGCCGTCGCAACGTCACCGGCACCGGGCTCAGCCAGCTTCGCAAGCCGGTGCCGGCGATCAATATGGTGCTGATCACGCAGGCTTGCGCGATGAATGCCACGATCATCGACTGCCCGCCCAGCGCACTGGCGCTGACCAGGACCATGGCGACCACGGCGTAGGCTATGTCGCCCATCCCGGTGGCGATGGCGATGCGCTTGAAACGCAACTCGCGGGCCAGCAGTTTGTCCGGAATGGCGCCCAGCCGGCGGATCGCCATTCCCAGCACCGCACCCGGCAGGTACTCGCTCAATCGGGGAGCGGCAAGCCACTGGGAAATGGCCGGCGTGGCCAACCACACTACGGCCAGCGCCAGCACGCCGAAGACCAGATACACCAGCGAGGCGGCGAAGATCGCCGCGCGGCCCTGGCCCCCATGCACGATCACGTACTGCCCGCAGCCCCAGGCCGATATCCAGTTCGCGCTCAGGACGACGATCGTGGCCACCGCCACCTCGCCCACTGTTTCCGGACTCAGATAGCGCGCGACCACCAGGGTGGACACCAGCCCAAGCGCGCGGCCCAGCACGCCGGCGCCGATGCTCCATGCGGCCGCCGAAACGATCTGCCGGTTGCCGCTCAAGCGCCGTTCCCTTCAAAACCTGCGCGGGGTTCCGGACGCGCGCCCTCTGGAGCGTGGGTCATGCCGATTTCAATTGCAGGCTGTTCGCGCGCCACCAGGAGCGGATCTTCCGCATCGCCGGGCGTTCGACCATGAAGGTCAACGCACTGGCCAGCGCCATCACGATGGCCAAGGCAATCAGGCAGGCCGCCAGACTGGGCACGCCCCTGTGTTCCAGCGCGTGGATCAGAGTGAAGCCTATCGCCTGGTGCAGCAGGTAAAGCGAATAGGAAATGCTGCCCAGGAATACGAAGAACGCGCCGCGCATCCAGCCGAGCATGTCGTTCACGAACAACAGGAAGATGCCGCAGCAGCCCAGCGCCACCCATAGGTACACGAGAGGATAAGCGACGCCTATCGCCAGCACGCACAAACCGATCATGGCGTAGTTCAGGCGGTTCTCCTGCGGCCGCGTATGCAGACGGTAGAACAGGATGCCCAGGGCGAAGAAGGGAATGTGGCGCAGGATCAGCAGCTCGCGGGCCAGATAGGAAAAATGCATGTGGTGCATCACCACTTCCCCGTAGCCGATCGCCAGCGCCAGCCACAGCAGGATGATCAGATGGATGCGCTTGAGCAGGCCCAGCGCGAACCACAGCAGCATCTGCGCGTAAAAGAACAGTTCCACCTGCAAGGTCCAGTACGAACCGTCCAGGTGTTCTGCGCCGAGGATCTGCTGCACCATGGTGAGGTTGAGCAACAGGTCGCGGATCGGCAGACGCTGATCCGGCATGCCTGCGGCATAGACCACGGCCGCGGTGACGAGTATGGCCACCCAGTAGGCGGGAAACAGCCGCGAAAAACGCGAGACCACGAAATCCATCGCCGTGCGCGTGCGTTCCAGGGTCATGAAGATGACGAAACCGCTGATCAGGAAGAACAGGTTCACGCCGTAGTTGCCCGGGGTGAACCCGAACCCGAGCGGCGCCGTGTGACCGTACTGCTGGCCATAATGCGTTGTGTAGTGGAAGGCCACGACGGCCAGCGCTGCGATTCCCCGCAAGGCATCCAGCTCAACAACGCGTGAGGACGGTGACGCTTTTTTATGCATCTTGCCCCCCCTTGTCAGGCTCACTGCACAGCAGTGACAACGCAGTCCGCCGGATTTTCCGGCCAGCGCGGGCGTGCGTACCGGCCGGGCGCGAGCGCGGTTGCTTCCGTGTCGGGGCAGAGTCGCCTATGCGCCTGCTGATCGTCACTTCGCAGTTCCCCATCGCCGGCGAACCGAACCGCGGCCGCCCGGTCTACCAGACCATCCGCGAACTCTCCCGCCTGGCCACGGTGCGCGTGGTCAGCCCGGTCGCCACCTACCCGCGTTGGGCGCAGCCGCGCAGTTACCTGTTCCGCGCTTCCGACGACACGCAGACAGTGGAAGGCTGCGACGTTCAATACGTGCGCTACCCGGCCTTGCCGGCGGTGACGCGTCCTTTGAACGGCTGGTCGTGCGCGCGCGCCCTGCATGCGCCGCTGAAGGCGTTCGCTCCCGATCTGGTGCTTTCCTACTGGCTCTACCCCGATGCCTACGGGGCGATGCAGGCCGCACGCAGGGCCGGCCTGCCGCTGGTGGCGGGCGCGCGCGGTTCGGACCTGCGCGTGCGCGATGCCGTCAGCCGTGCGCTGACCCGGCCCGTGGTGAACGCAGCGCAGCGACTGCTGGTGGTCAGCGAGGATCTGGGCCGCGTGGCCGCCGAGAACTATGGCGCCGACCCTGCGCGCATCCGCACCATCCCCAACGGATGCGATGCCTCCCTCTTCCACCCCGCCGACCGCGCTGCTTCGCGCACCTTGTTGGGTATCGCAGCCGATGCCGAAGTGGTGACCTACGTCGGCCGGCTGGTTCCGGAGAAAGGCCTGCGCGAACTGCTGGACGCCTGCCGCACGCTTGCCGCCGCACGTCCGCGTTTGCGCCTGGTGCTGGTGGGCGAAGGGCCGATGCGCGAGGAAATCGCAACGCGCCTTGCCGCCGATCCCTCGCTGCAGGTGACGCTGGCCGGAGCGCAGCCGCCTGCCGAGGTCGCACGCTGGATGGCCGCGTCCGACCTGGTGACTTTGCCCAGCTATTCCGAGGGCCACCCCAACGTACTGGTGGAAGCCCTGGCGTGCGGCCGGCCCGTGGTCGCCACGCCGGTGGGCGGCATTCCCGAAGTGGTCGATGCCGATTCGGGAATATTGGTGCCGGCGCGCGATGCCGGCGCACTCGCCGCCGGTCTGGCGCAAGCGCTGGACAGGCACTGGGACGAATCCGCACTGGCGCGCAAGTTCTCGCGCGACTGGCGGCAGGTCGCCGAAGACACGCTGGAAGCCTGCGAGCAGGCTTTGCACGAATCGCGGACCCCTTTCGCCATCAGCGCCGCCCACGGCAGCTGAGCCGGCCCACGTTGTCGTCGACCAGGAGCAGTAGAACCGATGTGCGGAATAGCAGGTTTCAGCGGACAGGACGTCACTGCCGAAGCGGCACGCCCGGCGCTGGAACGCATGATCCATACCCTGGCCCATCGCGGGCCGGACGGCTATGGCTTCCATGCCGAAGCGGGAATCGGCCTGGCGCATGCGCGCTTGTCCATCATCGACCTGGCCACGGGCGACCAGCCCATCCACAATCCGCGCCGCGACGTGTGGACGGTGTTCAACGGCGAGATCTTCAACTACATCGAACTGCGGCAGTCGCTGCAAGCGGCGGGGCACCAGTTCTACACGCAATCGGACACCGAAGTGATCGTGCACCTGTACGACCGCTATGGCGACGATTTCGTGCAGCACCTCAACGGCCAGTTCGCCATCGCCCTGTGGGATGCGAAGCGCCAGCGCCTGGTGCTGGCGCGCGACCGCGCTGGCATCCGGCCCTTGTTCCACGCCCGCAGCGGTGGCCGGGTGTGGTTCGCTTCGGAAGTGAAGGCCTTGCTGGCCGTGTTGCCCGAATGCGCCGCGCTGGATCCGCTGGGCCTGGCGCAAACGCTGACCTACTGGTCCGCAGTGGACCCCGGCACGCTTTACCAGGGCGTGCAGAGCCTGCCGCCCGGCTGCCTGCTCAGCATCGAACGCGATGGGCGCGAGACGATGACGCAGTACTGGGACTGGACCTTCCCCAGCGCCGCCGAAACCTCGCCTTCGCGTTATCCGAAAACCATCGAGGCCGCCACCGCCGAACTGCGCGAATTGCTGGTGGACGCGATACGCCTGCAATTGCGCGCCGATGTGCCGGTGGGCGCCTACCTGAGCGGCGGGCTGGATTCGTCCGGCATCGTGGCCATGATCCGCGGCTTCACGCAGACGCCGGTGCGGACGTTCTCGGTCGCTTTCGAGGACGGCGAGTTCGACGAAAGCGAACACCAGCAGGCGATGGTGCGGCACCTGGGCACCGACCACACGACCCTGCACTGCACGCGCCGCGACATAGGCGAGGCCTTCCCGCGCCTGATCCGCCATACCGAAACTCCCGTACTGCGCACTGCGCCCGTGCCGCTGATGCTGCTGGCAGGCGATGTGCGCCGGCAGGGCTACAAAGTGGTGTTGACCGGCGAAGGCGCCGACGAGGTGTTCGGCGGCTACGATCTGTTCAAGGAAGCCAAGATCCGCCGCTTCTGGGCGCGGCAGCCCGGCTCGCGCATGCGTCCGCTGTTATTGCAGCGCCTCTACGGTTACCTTGAGAACTCGCCGGTGCGCAACCCGGCGTTCGCGCAATCGTTCTTCGGCCAGGGCATGGAACATCTGCAACGCCCGATCTTCGCGCACACGCCGCGCTGGGCCACTTCGCAGCGCGCGCTGTCGTTTCTGTCGCCCGATCTGCGCGCCAGCCTGGGCGAGTGGAATCCGCTGGACGCATACGAACTCACCTTGCCCCGTGAAATATCGTCGTGGAGCGGCTTGGCGCGCGATCAGTACGTGGAAGCGAAATCCCTATTGGCCGGCTACCTGCTGTCCTCGCAGGGCGATCGCGTGGCGATGGCCAGTTCCATCGAAGGACGCGTACCGTATCTGGATCACCGCGTCATCGAGTTCGCCAATCGCCTTCCGCCCAGCTTCAAGATCCGCGGCATGACCGAGAAATACATACTGCGCCGCGCGCTGGCCGATCTGCTGCCGGAAGAAATCCTGCAGCGGACCAAGCAACCCTATCGCTCGCCCGACAGCCAGAGCTTCTTCTTCGACGGCAAGCCGCTGGATTACGTGGCCGAGCTGATGAGCGCGGAGAGCATTCGCAAGGCGGGTTACTTCGATCCGGTGGCGGTGGGCAGGTTGACGGAAAAATGCAGACAGGGGCGCGCCACCGGCTTTGCGGACAACCAGGCTTTCGTTGGGATCCTTTCCACGATGCTGGTCCACCACGGACTCCTCGACAACACGGGTCCCCACGCATGAGCAGCGCGGCGGCTGATTTTTATTCCGCACCGCGTCGGCGGCGCACCCTTTCCCCCGAGGGCAGACGAGTGAAGCAGAAAAAGATATTCGACATAGGCATGTACGACGGTTCCGACTCGCGCTATTTCCTGGACGAGGGCTACCACGTGGTGGCGGTGGAAGCCAATCCGGAACTGGCCGCCAAGGCCATGCAGGAATTCCAGGATCACATCGCCGACGGCCGCTTGACCGTGCTCAATCGCGCGCTGGCAGACGAACCCGGAGAAATAGAGCTGGTGCTGTGCGGCGACGACCTTGGCGCCAGCAGCATCTTCGAGGACAAGATCGCGCATCGCAATCCTTCGGGCACCTGCATGGTGCAGGCGGTCACCTTCTCCGAACTGGTCGGCGAGTTCGGCGTTCCCGATTACGTGAAGGTCGACATAGAGGGCGCGGACCGGCATTGCATTCTGGCGCTGAACCCCGACAACCGCCCGCAATACCTTTCCTTCGAGGCGGACCACGATCTGGAGGAGCTGGTGGCGCACATGGCGTCCATCGGCTACCAGCAATTCAAGCTGATCGGGCCATGCAGCTTCCTGGAGTTGGGCAACGAACGCAGCTTGGTCAATCGCCTGAAGCGCAGGATGATGCGGATACTGGGTTTCGAACAACCGCTGCGCGTGCGCAGGGCCGGCCGCTGGTTCCAGTTGATGCACAGCAGCGGGCCCGCGCCGTGGGCCAGCGATGGCGAGTGGTACAGCGCCGAGACGCTGCTGTCGAAATGGAATCATGCCCGGCAGAACGACCAGTTGATGGGTTGGTACGACGTTCATGCGTGTTGATCGACAGGGGGGAGTCACATGCACTGGAGAATAAAAGGCCTGGTCCAGAAGGCGCTGGGCGTGCTTCCCGGCGGCGAGACGCTGCACTATCACTTGCAGCGCCGTTTTGGTGGGCTGCAGGATTTCCACAGGGAGCTCTCGGTCAAGGTCAAGGATTGGCAGATCATGGTCCGGCATCTGCGCGATGCGCGGGTGGTCATCGCCGACAGTCACTTCTTCGAGATCGGCACGGGGTGGTACCCGACGTTTCCGTTCGCCCTGTACTTGGCTGGTGCGCGTCGCATCACCACCTACGATCTGAACCGCCACTTGCAGGACGACCTGGTGCGGGCGGCGGTGAAGGAACTGGGCGGTTTTCTGGAAATCATCGCCGAGGACAGCGGCAGCGATTTGGCCGCAGTGCAAGCGCGCCACCAGAAGCTGGCGGAGGCGATAGACGCCGGCGCGGATTTGAGCGAAGCCACCGGCGGTCGAATCCAGTATTCGGCGCCTGCCGATGCCACTTCCACGGCCCTGGCAGATGGCGAAGTGGACGTGGTGTTTTCCAACAGCGTACTGGAGCACGTGCCGCCGGATGCGATCACCGCGATGTACCGCGAGTCGATGCGCATCCTGTCGCCGGGCGGGATCATGTTCCACTCGGTCAATTGCGGCGATCACTATTCGTACGTGGACAGCAGCATCCACCAGCTCAACTATCTGCAGTATTCGGACCGGGCGTGGAAGCTCTGGAACAATGCCTTCTTGTATCAGAATCGGATGCGGGCGCATGAGTTCGTGGAGGGCGCGGCTGCGCTGGGATTTTCGATAGAGCTGGACACGTCCACCGCCCGTGCCAACCGCCTTGAGCAGCTTGCTGCGATGAAGGTGGATTCCCGCTTCGCCCAGGTGGTTCCAGAAAAGCTCTGCATCACCAGCGTGGATTTTATCGCACGCAAACCCGCGTAGCATGGGCTTTGGCCCACCATTACCATGCGTCAGTTGCTACGGCGCCGGAACGAAGAGCGGTGGGCTGGAGCCCACCCTATAACTTACATCGTCATCCCATAGGGCGGGCTCAAGCCCGCCGCATGAAGCACGACCTATGGGGCCTTGAACTCCGCTGTGAATCGCCGACGCTTCTGCATGGAACACCTCCGTGCGAGGATTGTCCTCGCTTTGTGGTGTCCGAGAAATCGGGGGTAGTCCACTCTGGCCCCTTTTCTCATGTGCTGAAGCCCACCCTACGGGGCCTTACAGAATTGCAGGATCATTCAAGTGGACAATCAAGTGACTCCTTCTTCGTTCTTCGAACAGGAATCTTGCAAAAAAAAATGGTGCCGACATCCGCCCAATACGAAAAAAGGAAAACCCCATATCATTATCTTTAGATTTTTCCTGATCGTCCTCAGTAAGTTCCCACATCTCAACGATACGGCAACGCAGCTTAAAAAACCCCGTCTTGTCATAATCAAGTTCGTGCGCATTTATTCGATTCATGAGTGCACCCGGTAGACGGCCGCTTGCCGCCTTTAAGCTGCCTGCCTGCACATTAAACGTCGCAAAGAATCCATATCTCATGCCTTCCGGGCGAGGTCCACAAAAAATGCATTGCAAAATAAATTGAAACGTCTTCATCAATAAAGTCCCCGTACTATTTAATTTCTTCTTTTCTTTTTGGCTCAGGGACTGGCTCCTTCCTATCATCACGATCACCTCTGCCGGACGGCCCCTGCTCACCGCCATTTGCTCGAGGTAAGCCACAACCCTCCGCACAATCGCTACCACCCCCGGCTTCGCCGATCATGTACGGATCAAAGAGGTCTGCAACTTCTGCGACCTTGTCGGCAATATCAGCATTATTTTCCAGCTGCATAGCACCAAATGCCAAGCCTGCGAAAGCTATGTCTCCCGCCTTATCAACAAAAGAATGCCCCGACACCCCATCTGTTTGATAGTGCGGCAAACCTTTTCCCGCCACCTTTCCAGATTCATCCTTTAGCTCATGACCATCATGTCGAATTCTGTTGGCGCGGCCATGCGCAGTCGTTTCTACCCTTCGTGAGATGCGCGTACTATCTCCTAAGAAATTGCCGCCTGAGCGGCGAATTTTAACAGCCTGCTCTAGAGTAACGCGGGATATCTTTCGCATCGCAGTCGTGCCCAATTCAACTGCCCAACCTATCTTCCCTTTTCTTCCGTCCGGATCATCGAACGTGTAGGGATTGTTGTATGCGTAGGCATAAACATTGAAATGCCGCATATCGCCGGTGTCATAAGCAGTGACCGGATCAACACTGAGGAAGCACCCGCAGACGGGATCATAATAGCGCTGCTGCATATAAGTCAGCCCCGTGGCGCCATCCATCACGTGGCCGGTGTAGCCGATGCCCTCGTACGCCGGCTTGTTGATCGCCGCGCCATAGGGCTCGTAGTTGGTGCGGTCGATCACCGTCCCGGCTTCGTTGGTGACCGCCACCGGACTGCCCAGGGCATCGGTGTGCTGGTACTTGGTGGCGATTACCGCATTGCTGGGCCAGTCGTGGTCGATGGTCGCCACCAGGCTACCGCCCAGGTAGACGTTCTCGTGGGTCTTCTCGCTGCTGGGGCCGTTCCAGGAAAACAGCATCTGCCCGGACTGGCTGTACTGCCACAGCGTCTTGCTGCCGTCGATCTTGGTGGTCTGCACCCGACGCCCGTGGCCATCGTACAGATACGCCTCCTTGTTCGGCACTGTGCGCAGGCGGTTGCCGTAGTCGAAGTCATGCAGCTGGCCGTTCTTGTTGGCCAGATTGCCCTGCACGTCGTAGCTCAGGCCCACCACGGTGGCCCCGGCCGTGTTCTTGATGTTGGTCAGCTGGTTCTTGGCGTCATACACATACTCGGCGTAGTCCTTCAGGCCGGCCTGCTTCCATGACTTCAGGTTGTCCAGCGCATCGTAGGTGAAGAAATGCCAGTGGTCGCTCCCGCCGAACATCGCCGAACCCACCCCGGTCAGTAGGTCATACCGTCACATTACATAGGGTGAACCCCTCAGTGATCGGGCTTTTTTGTGCTGATCATTCGCAGCGGCGACGACGCATGCGGTGGGCCGAGGCCCACCCTACGGGGCCTCGGTGTTGGCACAAGCCAACCGGTAACCGTCACGCCACAACGACAAAGCCCGCTCAGTGAGCGGGCTTTTTTGTGGCGTATCTTCGCGTGGCGTTACTGGTGCATGCGGCGGGCTGGAGCCCGCCCTATGAGCTCTGCAGGATTCTGCACGTCAAGGCTCGCACTTAATGATAACTGCATTGACCAGCCCTAATTTAGCTGTTGCAACTGCCCAGCAGCCATCACCATGAACCGTAATCTTGTTTGTACTGACAGTTGCGCTTGCAGTCTTGGCTTTCCTGCTCGCTGCTCGAAAATCTCCGCCCGGACAAAGCCATCCGTCCAAGCAATATCGAGGATTTGAGGACTCAACTCCTGCAACACGCATGTCCTCATCAAATGCAACCACCAACCTGTCGTAGCTATATATCTTTTGAATAAATCCTGAGCTATTTTTTACCGCTCTCGGGCTATTAAGCGAGCGAACAACCTCCTCTTTTTTCATCCCAACACGAACCGGCCCAATAGCAAGAACATCGTCACATGCTGCGTCGACTGGAATGGCTAATAGGCACATCGCACCCGATAAAGCTATAAATTTCATCGCCTTTGTCATCGCATTCATCGCAATATTCTTACTCCTCGTACTCATAGTTAAAGTACATCGTTGGATCTTTGGGAACGCCATTTACGCGAATCT
Organism: Pseudoxanthomonas sacheonensis; assembly: GCF_010093305.1. Classification (GTDB taxonomy): domain Bacteria; phylum Pseudomonadota; class Gammaproteobacteria; order Xanthomonadales; family Xanthomonadaceae; genus Pseudoxanthomonas_A; species Pseudoxanthomonas_A sacheonensis. The sequence goes on from NZ_PDWS01000014.1 coordinate 107,230, forward strand.
CAAAGTGAAGGTGCGGATCAGCAGTAGCCGGAAGATTCCCGCTAGTGCCAGTTTCTCCAATCACGTCCCCTCCTGAGACCAAAGTTCCATTCGGTAGCTTTGTGCTAGAAAGATGGGCGTATCGCGTTGTCAGCCCATCGCCATGCTTGATCTCCACATATGTTCCATACCCATTTGGATCGCTCTTATTCTCAAGCTTCCCGAATCCCGCCGCCTTGACTTCATTTCCAGACGCTGAATCAATATCGACACCCTTGTGCGGTCGGGCACCACCGCTTCGCAACTTCTTTGCACCGTCAGGATCGAATCCACCATCAGCCGTGCGATTAGAAGTATTTTTCTTATTGATCCCACCCTCTAATGGTTTGTCTGTTAGGCGCGTCCCTGGTTGGTTGTCGCCACTACGCATACTCGGTGGGCCAACCTGAATAACCGCCTTGCACCGTTGCGGTGTCTTTTCACAAATTGACGCTTGCCGCCCATCCGGATCGGTGAACTTGTAAGGGTTGTTGTTCGCATACCAGTACCGGTTGAAGTTCCCGCCGGTCGCTGAGTTGGCCGTGACCGGATCGACGCTAAGCATGGCTCCGATCCCCGGATCGTAATAGCGCTGCTGCATATAAGCCAGCCCCGTGGCGCCATCCATCACGTGACCGGTGTAGCCAATGCCCTCGTACGCCGGCTTGTTGATCGCCGCGCCATAGGGCTCGTAGTTGGTGCGGTCGATCACCGTCCCGGCTTCGTTGGTGACCGCTACCGGACTGCCCAGGGCATCGGTGTGCTGGTACTTGG
>NZ_PDWS01000015.1 GCF_010093305.1 Pseudoxanthomonas sacheonensis
GGAGGGGGGAACGCAGGGCGCGCGGGGAGTTGGGGTCGGTAGGCATCGGCACACAAAACAGCAGCAGCGCCGGACGCGGTCGCGTCCAGCGCAAGGAAGGACGCGCAGTTTAGCGTGCCCGGCGTCAGGGCCTGTTGACAGGCATCGGCAGCGGGACGATCCGTGCCAATGTCCTTGTGGATCCGAGCTTGCTCGGATGCTTTTGTCGTTTGCATTGAAGCAAGAGCATCCGAGCAAGCCCGGATCTACAAAGTGCAGGGCGTGTTATGGCCTTGCTTCGAGCACCAGGTTGAAAGGAGTCTCGGTGGCGCGCCGGAAGCGGCGGAAGCCGCCCTTGTCGACCATGATGGCGCGCAATCTGGCTTCTCCGGCCTGCGCGCCCAATGCTGGCCCGTGGCGCGCCAGCGATACCGGTACGCAGATCTGCGAAGAAGCGCCGTAGTAGACCCGTCCGACCGGATTGAGGTTCTCCTCGACCTTGTCGCCGGCGAAAGGCTCCACCAGCAGGCAATGGCCGTCGGCTTTCAGCGCCTGGCGTGCGTGCCGCGCGGCGCCGACGGGATCGCCCATGTCGTGCAGGCAATCGAAGAAGGCGATCAGATCGAAGTTGCGGTCGACGTAGCCGACGGCGTCCGCGACTTCGAAGCGTGCGTTGGCCACGCCGGCCGCTGCCGCGCGCTCGTTGGCTATGCGGATCGATTCGGGGTGGTAGTCGTAGCCGATGAATTGCGAATTCGGGTAAGCCTGCGCCATCAACACGGTGCTGGCGCCGTGGCCGCAGCCCACATCGGCGACCTTGGCGTTGCCGGCGAGCTTGTCCACCAGTCCGTCCAGCGTGGGCAGCCATTCGTCCAGCAGGTGAGCGTGGTAGCCGGCCCTGAAGAAGCGTTCGGTGCCATGGAACAGGCAGGGGTGGTGCTCGCCCCATTCCATACCGGCGCCGCTGCGGAAATTCTCCAGGGTGCGGTCCAGGGTATGGAAGGTGTCTTCGACGATGTTGTAGGCGCCGGGCAGGTCGACCGGGCCGTCCGGATCGGCCAGGCACAGGGCCTGCTCGTCGCTCAGCGCGTATCGGCCGCTATCGGCGTCGTAGCTCACGTAGCCGCCGGCGGCCTGGTTGCCCAGCCATTCGCGGATGTAGCGCTCATGGGTGCCTGTGCGTGCGGCGAGTTCGGCGGGAGTGGCGGGTTCTTCGGCCAGTGCCCGGTACAGGCCCAGCCGGTCGCCTACCAGCATCAGGCTGGCGCTGATCGCCGCGCCCAGGTCGCCGACCGCTTTGCCCAGAAAATCGTTGAGTTTTGCTTGGTCTATGTTCATGCGCGGCTCTTCCCGATAGTGGCGCGGCGGTGCCTGCCGCAGGCCCCCCATCAGGCGCAACGCATTTGCGGGAAACAGTCGGACAGGCTGGCGACCGGAAATCGCCCGCGTTCGGCACTGGGGGTGGCGCGACGACGGAATCGTTCCTGCTTCCGTCTTGCCGAGCGCCGATCCGGTTACTCGTTGAGATCCAGCACCACCCGCACCAGGCCGGGGGTGTCGTCCTCGCGCATGCGCTTGAAACCCAGCGACTGGGCCAACTGCAGCATGGGATGGTTGTGGTCCAGCACGTCGCCGTACAGGCGGTCCAGCTTCTTGGTCTTGGCCCATTTCACCAGCTTGCGCATGAGCTGGCGGCCCAGGCCCTGGCCGGCGATGAAATGGCTGACCAGGATGGCGAACTCCGCCTCGCGGGTACGCGGGGTGATGGAGGCGCGTGCGACCGCGCCTACCAGCGCCTCGCCAGGAGGCAGGTTTTCGGCGGCGACCAGCGCGAACTCGTTGCGCGGATCGGGATGGCACAGGCGGTGCGCCATTTCCGGGGTCAGTTCCTTCAGCGCATACAGGAAGCGCTGGCGCACTTCCTCGGGACCCAGCAGCACGAACGCGCCCTGGATGGGCTCGGCGTCCTCGGGACGGATGGGGCGGATGAGCAGTTCGCGCCCATTGGGCATGCGGAAGTGCTCGTGCCAGGGCGGGAGACGTTTATGGCCATTCATGACAGGCATATGTTCCCAGATTTGCAGTGAACGGTTGCTCTAGCGGACCGCACGGCCGGCGCCCGCCGGAGTTCACGTGGCCTGCTTCTTGCCGCGCAGGCGCGAAAACAGCGTCACCACCGCCACTACCACGCTACCGGCCACGATGCCGACGGCGGCATCGAACAGCATGGAAACCAGCGTGCCCAGCGGGCCCTGGGCATAGGGCTCGATGAAATGATGCAGCGGGGGCAGGCCGTGCACCAGGATGCTGCCGCCGACCAGGAACATGGCCGCGGTGCCGGCGACGGACAGGAACTTCATCAGGTAGGGCGCGCTGCGCAGGATGCCGGTGCCGAAGGCGCGCTTGAAGCGGGCCCAGCCGCCGTCGCCCGCATCCCGGTTCAGCGCCAGGCCGGCATCGTCTAGCTTCACGATGCCCGCCACCAGCCCGTACACGCCAATGGTCATGACCAGTGCGATGGCCACCAGGGTGAGCAGTTGTTCGGTCAGGGTCCGCCCGGCCAGGGTGCCCAGCGAGATCACGATGATCTCCGCCGACAGGATGAAGTCGGTACGGATGGCGCCGCCGATCTTGTCCTTCTCGAACGCGACCATGTCCACGGTCTCGTCCTTCACCGCCTGCACCAGCTCCTTATGGTGTTTGTCCTCTTCTTCCTTGCCGTGCAGGAACTTGTGCGCCAGCTTCTCCACGCCCTCGAAGCACAGGAAAGCGCCGCCCAGCATCATCAGCGGCGTCACCAGCGGGATGTTGTAGCCCTTGCCGTGCAGCCAGCCTTCCAGCGCACTGATCGCCAGCGCGGCCGGCACCAGGATGGCCTTGTTGACCAGCGAACCCTTGGCCACCGCCCACACCACCGGCAGCTCGCGATCGGCGTTGACGCCGGTGACTTGCTGCGCGTTCAGCGCCAGATCGTCGCCCAGTACGCCCGCAGTCTTCTTGGCAGCGACTTTGGTCATCAGCGACACGTCGTCCAGCAAGGTGGCGATGTCGTCGATCAGGGCGAACAGGCTGGATCCGGCCATGGGGGCGTCAGTGCTGCGAACGAAGGAGCCGCGATTCTCGCACAGGACCCATGCATCAGCCCTCGGCGCGCAGCCATTCCAGGCGGGTGGCCGCACCGGCTTCGCCCAGCGCCTTCTTCAGCAGCGGCAGCGCAGGGGCGATGTGCTTGTCGAACTGCCAGGGTGGGTTCAGCACCAGCAGGCCGCTGCCGTTCAAGCGCAACGGCGAATCGTCGGCGCGGATCTGCAATTCGGCCAATAGCACCGATTTGGCCGGCAACGCGGCGGCCTTGCGGAAGAACGGCTGCAATGTGCGGCGCTGCTTGATGGGATACCAGATCGCGTAGGTCGCCTGCGGCCAGCGCTCGAGCGCTTCGCGCACGGTGGAGATGATCTGCGGGTATTCGTCGTCCTGCACTTCGTACGGCGGGTCTATCAGCACCAGCCCGCGCGCGAACTTGGTTGCGCCTTGTTTGGGTGGCAACATCGCCTTGATCGCCGCATAACCGTCGCGCGCATGCACGGCCACGCGCGGGTCGTGGGCGAACAATTCCTTGAGCGCCGCCGCTTCCTCCGGCTGCAGCTCGCAGGCGGCCAGCCGGTCCTGTTCGCGCAGGGCTTGCGCGACCAGCAGCGGCGAACCGGGGTAGGCGATCAGCGCGCCGACCGGATTGTTGGCTTCCACCGCGCGCAGGTAGCGTTCCACCACTTCGGGCATCTTCGCTTCGCCCATCAGCCTGAGGATGCCGGCGTCGGCTTCGCCGGTCTTGCGGCTTTCCGGAGCGGCCAGCAGGTAGCGCCCGCGTCCGGCGTGGGTATCGAGCACGAAGAACGGCGCGTCCTTGCGTTTAAGCGCGTCCAGCAAGGCCAGCAGCACGATGTGCTTTAGCACGTCGGCATGGTTGCCGGCATGGAAGGCGTGGCGATAGTTCATGGGCGACAGGATAGCCGGTATCCTGCGGCCCATGCCCTTGATCCTGATCGCCGAAGACGAACCCGCCATCGCAGATGCCGTCCTGTACGCGCTGCGCAGCGAGGGCCTGGATGCCGAACACTGCCTGCTGGGCCGCGAAATCGCACCGCGCGTGCGCCAGGGTGGGGTCGATGTGGTGGTGCTGGACGTGGGGCTGCCGGACCGCAGCGGTTTCGATGTCTGTCGCGAGTTGCGCAGCTCTAAGGAAGCATGGGTCAGCGAAGTGCCGGTGATCTTCCTGACCGCGCGCAACGACGAGATCGACCGCGTGCTGGGATTGGAACTGGGGGCCGACGACTACATGGCCAAGCCGTTCTCTCCGCGCGAACTGGTGGCGCGGGTGCGCGCGCGCCTGCGCAGAAGCCAGGCCGGACCGGCGGATGCGAAGGAGCCGGCGCAAGGCGACTTCGAGCTGGACCGCGAAGGCCACCGCATCCGTTTCCGCGGCACCACGCTGGAACTGACCCGTTACGAATACATGCTGCTGGCGGCCTTGCTGCACCGCCCCGGCGCCATCCTCAGCCGCGCGCAACTGATGGACCGCGGCTGGGACAGCGATGCCGACAGCGCGGACCGCACCGTGGACACCCATATCAAGACCCTGCGCGCGAAGCTGCGCGCGGCCGGCGCCGAGAACGATCCGATCCGCACCCATCGCGGCCTCGGCTACGCGCTGGAGATCTGATGCGTCTGGGCCTGCGCTTGTTCCTCGGGTTCTTCCTGATCGTCGGGCTGGCGGCGTTCTTCGTGATGCGCGTGTTCGTCAACGAGGTGAAGCCGGGCGTGCGCCAGGCCATGGAGTCCACGCTGGTCGACGCGGCCAACGTGCTGGCGGTGATGGCGGCCGACGATCTGAAGTCCGGCCATATCGCCGACGGCCAGTTCGTGCGCGACCTGGCGCTGGCCCAGCGCCGCGAATTGAACGCCACGGTCTGGCAGTTCCCCAAGCGCAGCATCGACTACCGCATCAGCATCACCGATGCGCGCGGCATCGTGGTCTACGATTCGACGGGGCGCGACGTGGGCCGCGACAACTCCAGATGGAACGACGTCTATCGCACCTTGCGCGGCGAATACGGCGCGCGTTCCAGTCCGGCGACTCCGGGCGACGAAGAGCACACCGTCATGCATGTGGCCGCGCCCATCCGCGACGGCGACGAACTCATCGGCGTGCTGACGCTTTCGCAGCCCAACGAAACCTTCGAGCCCTTCATCGCCGCCAGCCAGCGCAACATCATGCGGCGCGGCGGCTGGCTGATCGGCCTTTCCGCGCTGATCGGCCTGCTGATGACCTGGTGGCTGATGCGCGGCATCAACCGCCTCAACCGCTATGCGCAGGCGGTCAGCGCCGGCGAACGCGTGCCGCCTCTGCCATCGCGGCGCGATGAAATAGGCGACCTGGGGCGCGCGGTCGAAACCATGCGCAGGAAACTGGAAGGCAAGGCCTACGTCGAGCAATACGTGCAGTCGCTGACCCACGAGATGAAGAGCCCGCTGGCGGCGATCCGCGGCGCGGCCGAGCTGTTGCAGGAATCCTTGCCGGAGGAAGACCGCAAGCGTTTCGCGCACAACATCCGGACCCAGGAGCAGCGCCTTACCGAAACCATCGACAAGCTGCTGGCGCTGGCGGAAGTGGAACAGCACGGCTGGCTGCAGAAGCTGGAGCCGGTGAATGTCGCTTCGTTGCTGACCGAGTCGGGCGAGGACGTGTCGGCGAAACTGGCGGCATCCGGGCTTGTCCTGTCGGTGGACGTCCACGATCAGCAGGCGACGGTGCAGGGGGATCCCTATCTGCTGCGGCAGGCGGTCTCCAATCTGCTGGACAACGCGATCGCGTTCTCGCCTTCGGGCGGCACTATCTCCCTGTCCAGCAGCACGGTCGACCGGTACATCGAGATCAGGGTCGCCGATCAAGGTCCTGGCGTCCCGGACTATGCACGGGACCGCGTTTTTGAGCGCTTCTATTCGCTGGCGCGTCCGTCGACTGGCCTGCGCAGCTCGGGTCTGGGGCTGCCGTTCGTTCGTGAAGTGGCCCGATTGCACGGAGGCGAGGCGGAACTCGCCTCGCTGGAAGCCGGCGGCGCGCTGGCTACGCTGCGGTTGCCCAAGGTCTGACCCAATAGGGCATCGTCCCACTTGGATGTCATCCAAGTAAGACGTCATCCCAGCGAAAGCTGGGATCCATCTTGATCTTGCTCTAGATATTCCAGTGCAAAAGCCAAAGTCAAAATGGATCCCAGCTTTCGCTGGGATGACGACGGTCTTGGGAAGACGACTGGGGAAACCTCGAACTATTCCCGACTTCACACAGACTTCAAATTCGCCTCAAACCTTCCACACAAGCCCACTTCAGGCTATGCCCGTGTTCAATCCGGGGCAAAATCCATGAAGTCGTTCAAACTGTTGTTGCGTTTCCTCACCGTCGGCGGCCTGGTGCTGTTGCTGCTGATCCCGCTGCTGATGATTCGCGGGACCATCAGCGACCGAGAACAATACCAACAGCAAGCCACCGAACGCGTTTCCCAAAGCATGGCCGGGCCGCAGCAGTTCATCGGACCGCTGCGGGTGGTGCCGTACAAGGAAACCCGCGTCGCCGACACCCTCAACGCGGCCGGCAAGCCCGAGCGTAAGACCGAGGTCGTGGAAGGCTACCTCTACCAGACGCCGAAAACGTTGCTCGTACAAGGCAGCCTCAAACCCGATACCCGTCGCATCGGCATCTACGACGTGCGCGTGTTCGAGTGGCAGGCTGGCGTGCAGGCCGGTTTCGAACCACTCGAGCTGCCTGCGGTGGAAGGCCGGGTCTATGGCGAGCCCACGCTGGTGATAGGCCTGGCGGACGTGCGCGGCGTGGTCGGTTCGCCGGACTTCAAGGTGGACGGTCGCCCGGTGGCGATGGAGTCGGGTACCGCCAGTCTCGCCGGACGCATGAGCGGCATGCACGCGGGCCTGCCGCAGGCGGCCGGTATCGCGCTGCCGGCCAGCCAGGTGATCGCCAATTTCCGGCTCAATGGCACCCAGGCGCTAGGCATCAGTCCGATCGCCGACAGCAACCGGATCACCATCGGCTCGACCTGGCCGCACCCGCTATTCGGTGGCAGTTTCCTGCCCAATCGCAAACAGATCCGTGCCGATGGATTTTCCGGCGACTGGGAAATCTCGTCGCTGGCCAGCTCGGCGCAATCGCAGCTGGGCGAGCAACTGAGCGAAGGGGAAGGCTCGTTGACCCGCCGCAGTCTGCGCAGCTACCGCGGGGACAGCAAAGAGCTCTCGCCGGCCGCGGCGCCTTCGCCGTCCGGCGTCGACACAGAGATCGACAGCGTGGACATCAGCCTGGTCGATCCCACCGATGTCTATACCCAGGTCGACCGCGCCAGCAAATACGGCATCCTGTTCGTAGTGCTCACCTTCGTGGCCTTCGGCCTGTTCGAGCTGATCAAGCGCCTGCCTATCCATCCTCTGCAGTATCTGCTGGTAGGCCTTGCGCTGGCGATCTTCTTCCTGCTGCTGCTCAGTCTGTCCGAGCACATCGAGTTCGTGAAGGCTTATCTGATATCGGCGGTCGCTTGCATCGGGCTGCAGTTCGTCTACCTGTCGGGAGTGCTGAAAAGCTGGCTGCGCGCCGGTGGGTTCGCGGTGATGCTCACCACGCTCTATGGCGTTCTCTACAGCCTGCTGATCTCCGAAGACAACGCCTTGCTGATGGGTTCGCTGCTGCTGTTCGGCATCCTGGCCGCGATCATGTGGATCACGCGCAAGGTGGACTGGTACGAACTCGGCTCCTCGCTGCGCTGAGGTCGACATGGCCAATGCGCGGACATTGCACCGTCGCGCCGTCCGGGTGCTGCCGGAGGTCATCAAGACCTCCGGCGTACTCCTGGAAACGGCGGAGCAGAACGAGCTTGCCGCGATGCTGTTCCCTTTGCGGCGCAGATCGAGCGGTGCGGTGTTGTTCCGGATTTCCGCGGAAATGGCCGAAGCGATGGGAAACGAACCACTGGTCTACCTCAAGGAAGCGACGCGGGCCAGGGAAGGCCTTGGCCGCTGGGACGCTCCTTTCGTTTACAGGCAGTGGCGGAGGGCATGGATACCGGCAGGCTGGGTATCGACGATATCGCTCGAGCATGCCGAAGAGTCGCCGCGTTCCATCAGCGGGTCGGTGCAGGCGTGCTTCACGACCAAGACCGATGGCAAGGCGTTGTTGGTGGTGATTCCGGACAAACGCATGGTGGCTTATGTCTGGCGCGACTGATTGGCCGGGGATGGAACTGTAGGAGCGACGCAAGTCGCGAAGCTCATAGCTACGAAACTTCGCGACTTGCGTCGCTCCTACCGGCCAAACCCCGCTCGCCCCGGCCGGTGGCGTGCGGTAGAGTCTCAGGATGGACTCTCCGCACACCATCGGCCTTTTTCGCGGGCCAGAAATCCTGCCCTGGCTTGAGGACGCGGCACGCCTGCGCATAAGCGTGTTCCGCGAATGGCCGTACCTCTACGACGGCAATTTCGAATACGAGCGGGACTATCTGGCGGCCTACGCGCAGTCGAAGGAAAGCCTGCTCGTTCTGGCCCTGGACGGCGACGAAGTAGTCGGTGCGTCTACGGGGATGCCGCTGGCCGACAGCGAGCCTGCGTTCCGCCAACCGTTCGTGGAGCAGGGCATGCCGGTCGGATCGGTTTTCTATTTCGGCGAATCCGTGCTGCTTTCCGCTTATCGCGGGCGCGGCATCGGCCATGCTTTCTTCGACAGCCGCGAGGCGCATGCGCGCGCGCTGGGACGGTTCCGATGGACGGCGTTCTGCTCCGTGGATCGGGACGCCGCGGATACACGGCGCCCCGATGGCTATCGGCCCAACGATGCGTTCTGGAGCAATCGCGGCTATCAGAGTCGGCCAGGCATGGCCATGCGCCTGCCATGGCAGGAAGCGGGCCGCGGCGAAGTGGACCATTCGCTTACCTTCTGGCTGCGCGAACTGGAGCAGGCCGCATGAAAGTCGCTGTCGCCAGATATCCGGTCGGCGCGCCACGCGACTTCACGGAATTCGCCGGCAAGCAGGCGCAGTTGCTGGCCGGGGCGGCGCAGGCCGGCGCCGAAGTGGCGGTGTTGCCCGAATACCTGTCGCTGGAACTGGCCGCCAGCTTCGACGCTGCGATCAGCGGCGACCTGATCGCATCGCTGTCGGCGATCCAGCAATACCGTCAGCAGTGGCTAGAGCTGTACTCGCGATTGGCGCGCGAGCATGGCCTGCATCTGGTCGCCGGCAGTTTCCTGCTGGCGCACGGCGAGGGTCGCTACCGCAATCGCAGCGACTGGTTCACGCCCAACGGCGCGCACGGCTGGCAGGACAAACTGCAATTGACCGGATTCGAGAAATCCATGGGTGTGATCGAAGCCGGGGACGCCTTGAAGGTCTTTGAGGCTAAAGGCCTGCGTGCGGGCATTTCGGTCTGCTACGACGCCGAGTTCCCGCTGCCGGTGCGCGCGCAGTACGAAGGCGGCGCGCGTCTGCTGCTGGTGCCCAGTTGCACGGACACCGAGGCCGGCGCCAGCCGCGTGCGCATCGGTTGCCTGGCGCGGGCGCTGGAGAACCGGATGTTCGTGGCCCAATCGGTGACCGCGGGCGCGGCTTCATGGAGTCCTGCGCTGGACACCAATACCGGAGAGGCCGCGATCTACGCGCCGATGGATGTCGGCCTGCCTGCAAACGGCATCGTGGCGCAGACCCGGGCCGATCGGGTCTGGGCGATGGCGGAATTGGATTTCGCAGCGTTGGAAGCCAGTCGCACTCACGCGCAAGTCGCCAACGACAGCGACTGGACCGGCCAATTGGCGCCCGGCATCGCGCGCGCAACGCTGTCCAAGGCGGTGTAGGAGCTGCGTAAGCTGCGACTGCATAAGGCCGAACCTGCGTATGAACGCCGAAAATATCGGTCGCAGCTTACGCAGCTCCTACAGGAGAACCAGGTCGCCCATGGCCCGCGTCGTCCATAGCGAAACCGCAGCCAGCAGGGAACCTATTCCGAACGCCGCCAACACATCGCTGGGGTAATGCAGGCCCAGCACAACGCGTGAAATCGCCACGCATATTGTGAAAGGAAGCAACAGGAACGCCAGTGCCGGATAGTGAGAAATCGCCACGATGCTGAAAGCCACCGCATGCAGCGTATGCCCGGACGGAAAACTGAATTCGTCCAGCGGCGCCACCCAGGCGCGGATGCGCACATCCGAAGCGAAAGGCCGTGGGCGCCGGGTCCATTGCTTCAGCAGTTTGTAAAGGACAAGTGCGATGACGCCGGTCACGGCCAGGTGAGCCGAAGCGGCCAGTCCCGCCATTCCGTCGAAGGCGATCAGCGCGGCCATCAACACATACCAGAACACGCCGTCTCCCAACCGGCTGATCGAGGCGAAGAAGCGACGTACGCCCGTTCCCTCGCCCAGGCGGTTGGCGCGCAGGCACCAGCCCGCGTCGTGCAAGCGCATGGGTTTACGCAACGGCAGCGGACGCATGTCGCCTCCTTTCCATCGCAAGGCCGGCGAGCAGGGCGTCGAAGTCGGCGGCCACCTGCTCCGGATGCAGGCGCTGCATCGCGTCCCGCGCGCGCTCGCCCATGGCTTGGCGCAGGGCGTCGTCGGTGGCCAGTCTGGTCGCGGCGGAGATGAAGTCCGCATCGTTGCCCACGGCCATTCCATCGATGCCGTGGCGCAGGTGCTCGCGTGCAGCGCCGTAGTCGAACGCCACTACCGCAACACCGCTGGCCATCGCTTCGAGCGTGGTGTTGCCGAAGGTCTCGCTGTGGCTGGGGAACAGGAACAGGTCGGCGCTGGCGAAGTGGCGCGCTACCTCGACGCCGCGCTGAATGCCGCAGAAGATGAAGTCGGGGTGTTCCTGCGCCAGTTTTTGCCGCGCGGGTCCATCGCCTACCCATACGAAACGGGCGTCGGGCCGGCTGCGCTGCAGTTCGCGGAACGCGCGCACCGCCAACTCCAGATTCTTCTCCGGCGCGATCCTTCCCAGGTAGATCACGGCCAGTCCGGAATCGTCCACGCCCCACGACTGGCGCAGCGAGTCGTCGCGCCTGTCCGGGGAGAACTGATCGGCGTCCACCGCGCGCGCCAGCCGGACCGCGCGCTTGAAGTTCTGCGACTGCAGAAACTCCGCCAGTTCGCGGGTAGGCACCAGGGTGGCGTCGCCTCCGTTGTGGAAGCGGCGCATCCAGCGCAGGGCGGTGCTTTCCAGGAACGGCATGCCGTAGTCGCGCATGTACTGGTCGAAGCGGGTGTGGAAGCCGGTCGCCGCGGGAATGCCGAGTTTCCGTGCCGCTCGCAATGCCGACCAGCCCAGGGGGCCTTCCGTGGCCGCATAGATCGCATCCGGCGGATTGGCGGTCCAGAGCCCGAGCAGGCTCTTGGTAGCGGGAAAACCGAACTTCAACCCGGGGTAGCGCGGCAAACCGGCGCCGCGCACCAGCAAGGTGTCCGAATCGGCGCGGAGCTCGTCCTGTTGCCGCGGACGGACCAGCAGCACTTCATGGCCACGGGCACGCAAACCCTGCTCCAGACCCTGGACGGTGAGAGCGACACCGTTGATCTCGGGCGGATACGTTTCGGTGACGATGGCGTAGCGCATGCGTGACTCCACGTTTTGCGCATGCTGGGCGTCGGCCATGAAGCCGTTGTTTCAAGAAGATGACGTCACGATGACATGGCCTTGCCGCAGCAGGACGATATGTCCCGTCCGCTGCTTCCGGGCTACGGCACGGATTGTCCGCGCATGGCGGTCAACAGGGCGTACCACTCCTCGCGCGTAAGTCGCAGTTCGTCCGCGGCGCAGACGGCCGTCAATCGTGCGGGGTCGGTGGTACCGACGATGGGCTGGATGCCGGCAGGGTGGCGCAGCAGCCAGGCTGTCAGGATCGCCTCTGCGGAAACATTCTTTTCCCGAGCCATCTTCTGGACCAGGACGGCCGCCGAACGCATAGGCTCGTCCATGCCGGCGAGGGGGGGCGAAAACTTGCCGCTCGCCAGCGGCGCCCAGGCCTGCACCAGAATGCCGTGCTCGCGGCAGTAATCCAGAGTGCCGGCGGCATCCGCATGAATGCAGTCGAGCCGGTTGAAAAGAACGCCTTCGGAAACCGGATAGTGGTGGAGCAGGCTCAACTCGATCTGGTTGGCCACCAGCGGTTGGTCCACGTACTTTTGCAGCAGCGATATCTGCGACGCACTGTGATTGCTGACGCCGAAATGACGCACCTTTCCGCTGCGTTGCAATTGGTCGAACGCACTGGCCACTTCCTCAGGTTCGGCCAGCGGGTCGGGCCGGTGCAACAGCAGCAGATCCAGATGCCCGGTGCCTAGGCGGCTGAGCGAGCCCTCGACCGAGCGCAACAGATGCTCGCGGCTGAAATCGTAGCGCCCCGGAGTGTTTGCATCCGGATCGCCGCCGAAGCGGATGCCGCACTTGGACTGCAGCACGATGCGGTCGCGCAGGCCCGGAGTCCGCCGCAACGCTTCGCCGAACAGCTGCTCCGATTTCCCCCGCGCGTAGATGTCGGCGTGGTCGAACAGAGTGATGCCCAGATCGACCGCAGTGGCGATCGTCCTGAGCGCGGCCGATATCTCGCCGGCCGTGATCGCCGTATCGTCCCAGGCGCGGCTCAGATGCATGCAGCCGTAGGCGATGCGGGAAACCTCGAGATCCGAATGCGGGATGCGGTAGGTGTGCATGCCTCAGTCGACGAAAGGACGGAACGCCACGCCCAGGCCGGCCATGTCTTCCGGTTCGCTGACCAGATCGGCGCGCAGCAAGGGGCGTGCTTCGATCCATTTCTTCGAAATGACCAGCCGCAAAGACTCCCCGCTGCCGGCGAGTTCCAGTTTGGGAATGGGTTCGGAATCGTGCGACCGGTGCAGCAGCACCGACAGACGCAGCAAGGCGGCCTTGCGCTTGGCGCTGAGCAGCAGGCGGTCGGGCAGCGCGTCGAAGGCCGTCTTGGGCACGCCGCGCCGGTGGGTGCGCACCAGCGCGGCGAGCACCTGCTGTTCCTGGCGCGAAAAACCGGAGATGTCCGAATTCTCGATCAGGTAGGCGCCATGCACGTGGTACTGGCTGTGGGCCACGGCCAGGCCGATCTCGTGCAGGCGCGCGGCCCAGCCGAGCTGCCTGGCGTCGTCGTCGTCCAGCGCCCAGTTATCGGCGACCTGCTCGAACAGGCGCATCGCAGTGCCTTCCACACGCGCGGCCTGCGTCTCGTCTATGCCGTAGCGTTGGGTCAGCGAGGAAACCGAGGCGTCGCGCGGATCGTTGTCGCTGCCGCGGCCCAGCATGTCGTAGAGAATGCCTTCTCGCATCGCGGCTTTGCTGACCATCAGGCGCTGCAGTCCCAGGGCCTCGAAAGCGGCCTCGAGCACCAGCACGCCGCCTGCGATGATGGGGCGGCGGTCGTTGGACAGGCCCGGCAGTTCTATGGCGTCGATATGGGTGGCCTGCAGCAGGCGATCGCGCACTTGCGGCAGGGCTTCGGCGGTGATCGCACCCTTGGTCAGCTTCATCGCCGCGCAGATTTCGCCGATGGCCTTGTGGGTGCCGGAGGAACCCAGCGCCTCCTGCCAGCCCAGCGCCCGGTACAACCCGGCGAACTGCTGGAATTCGGCGCCGATTTCGGTCAAGGCTTCCTTCCAGCGCTTCCTGGACAGTTTTCCGCCGGGGAAAAAACGGCGGGTGCTGGCGATGCAGCCGACCTGCAGGCTTTCGCGTTCGATCTGTTCGAAGCCGCGGCCGATGATGAATTCGGTGGAGCCGCCGCCGATGTCGATCACCAGCCGCAGCTGCCCGCTCTTGGGCGGCTGCGCATGGGCCACGCCCAGATAGATCAGGCGCGCTTCCTCGCGGCCGGAAACCACTTCGATGGCATGGCCCAGCGCGGTTTCCGCAGGCATCAGGAAACTCTGCGGCGAGGACAGCTGGCGCACCGTGTTGGTGGCGAGCGCGCGCACGCGCAGCGAGGGAATATCGCGGATGCGCTGGCCGAAACGCGCCAGGCACTCTAGGCCGCGCTGGCGCGCAGCGGAAGACAGGCCTCCCTTGCCGTCCAGTCCGTCGGCCATGCGCACGGTTTCGCGCAGACGGTCCACTACCCGCAGCTGGCCCAGCGTGTAGCGGGCCACGACCATGTGGAAACTGTTGGAACCGATGTCGACCGCGGCCAGCTGGTCGCCGTCTTGGAGAGGTGGGGAGACGGCGGAGGCGGGGAAGGGCATGGTGCAAGTTTAACGGTAACCGGGCCCGGAAGGTTTTGTAGAGCCGAGCTTGCTCGGCTGCTCTTGCTTGAGGATCAAAAAAAGCCGAGCAAGCTCGGCTCTGCATGAGGGGACGTCAGACCTTGGCCAGCAACGCAGCCTGCGCCGAATGCGGCGTCTCGCCTTCGGCGGGCGTCAACTTGCGGTATTCGCCGTCGGCATCCAGCTCCCAGGCGTTGGCGTTGTCGTCCAGGTAGTTCTGCAAGGCTTCCTTGAACACGCGCTCGGCCAGATCCTCGTCCAGGATAGGGAAGCAGGTTTCCACCCGGTGCAGCAGGTTGCGCTCCAGCCAGTCGGCACTGGCGCAATAGAGTTCCGGATCGCCGTCGTTGCCGAACCAGTAGATGCGGCTGTGCTCGAGGAAGCGGCCGACGATGGAGCGCACGCGGATGTTCTCCGATACTCCCGGCACTCCCGGCCGCAGCGCGCAGGCGCCGCGCACGATCAGGTCGATGCCGACCCCGGCCTGCGAGGCGGCGTACAGCGCGCGGATGATGCGCGGCTCGTTGATGGCGTTGATCTTGATGATGATGCGTCCGGTTTTGCCGGCGCGCGCGAGCTTGGCTTCGCGTTCGATCTTCTTGAGCAGGCCCGCATGCAGGGTGAAGGGCGATTGCAGCAGGCGCTTGAGCTTGGTGGAGGGCGCCAGCCCGGACAACTGCTGGAACAGCAGGTGCACGTCGTTGCCGATGTCCGGATCGGCGGTGATCAGGCCCAGGTCGGTGTACGCGCGCGCGGTGCCGCTGTGGTAGTTGCCGGTGCCCAGGTGCACGTAGCGGCGCAGTTTGCGGCCTTCGCGGCGCACGATCAGCAGCATCTTGCCGTGGGTCTTGAAGCCGACCACGCCGTAGACGACCTGCACGCCGGCCTCCTGCAGACGGTCGGCCACGCCCAGGTTGGCGTCTTCGTCGAAGCGCGCGCGCAGTTCCACCACCACGGTGACGTCCTTGCCGTTGCGCGCGGCCAGGACCAGCGCGTCGACGATGGCCGAATCCTTGCCGGTGCGGTACAGCGTCTGCTTGATCGCCAGCACCTGCGGATCGATGGCCGCCTGGCGTATCAGCTCAAGCACGGGGGTGAAGGCGTCGAAGGGGTGATGCATCAGCACATCGCCGTCGTCGACGGTCTCGAACATCGCATCCTGACCGCGCAGCGTGCGCGGATTGAAGCTGGGGTACTTCAGCTCCGGCCTGGCCACCAGGTCGTAGACCTGGGTGACGCGGTTGAGGTTGACCGGCCCATCGATCAGGTAGACCGCGTTCTCCGGCAGCTCGAAGTTCTGCAGCAACGTGCGCATGATCGGCTTGGGGCAGTCCTTGGCGATTTCCAGCCGCACCGCCGGGTTGTAGCCGCGGCCGACCAGTTCGTCGCGCAAGGCCAGCGCCAGGTTCTCGACTTCGGCTTCGTCCACCACCAGTTCGGAATTTCGGGTCACCCGGAACTGGTAGGCACCCTTGACTTCCATGCCCGGGAACATCTCGTCGGCGAAGGCCGACAGCACCGAGGACAACAGCACGAAGTCGTGCTCGCCGCCGGACACGCGCTGCGGCAGATGGATGATGCGGGGCAGCGAACGCGGCGCGCGCACGATGGCCAAGTGGCCGGCGCGTCCGAACGCATCCTTGCCCTTCAGCACCACCACGATGTTCAGGGATTTGTTGAGGATTTTCGGGAACGGATGCGACGGGTCCAGGCCCAGCGGCGACAGCACCGGCATGATTTCGTCGCGGAAATAGGCGCGCAGCCAGCGCGTCTGCCGCGCGTTCCATGAATCGCGCCCCAGCACGCGCACGCCGGCTTCGTTGAGCGAAGGGCGGATCACCTCGTTCCAGCATTTGTACTGCGCATCGACCAGTTGCGCGGCGCGGTCGTGGATCTTGTTGAGGATGCTCGCCGGGCTCATGCCGTCGGCGGCGGCGGGCACTCCGAAATCCATGGCGTGGCGCACGGTGGCGGCGCGGATCTCGAAGAATTCGTCCAGGTTGGTGCAGGAAATGCACAGGAAACGCAGCCGCTCCAGCAGCGGCACCTGCGGGTCCAGCGCCTGCGCCAGCACCCGGAAGTTGAAATCCAGCTGCGACAATTCCCGGTTCAGGTACAGCGACGGATCGCGCAGCGGATCGCCCTCGGTGGGAGCGTCGATGGCGGGCAGGCTGGGGTAGGCGGCAGTCATGCGATCTGGCTCTGGGAAGGGAGAGAGGCCGCGGCTGGATCGCGCGGGTGCACGCGTTCGGCGCCGAAATGGATGGAGAAAGTGCTGCCCTGGCCGACTTCGCTCGCTATCTCCAGCCTGGCCTGATGCAGGTTGAGCACATGCTTGACGATGGACAGGCCCAGGCCGGTGCCGCCGCTTTCGCGCGAGCGGCTGGTCGAAACGCGGTAGAAGCGCTCGGTGATGCGCGGCAGGTGCGATTGCGGAATGCCGTAGCCGGTATCGCGCACGCTCAGTACCGCGCCCTCGGCTTCGCGCGCGAAGCGCAAGGTGATGGTGCCGCCGACCGGGGTGTAGCGCACCGCGTTGCTGACCAGATTGGAGAAAGCGCTGTGCAGTTCCTTGTTGGATCCCCACAGATCGCACCCGGCCTCATCCACCACCACCAGCGTATGCCGGTGGTGGCTCAATGCTTCGGCTTCGCGCTTCAGGGTGGCCAGCATAGGCGCCATCGCCACGCTTTCGTCGGGCAGGCTGTCCTGCGCTTCCAGCCGCGACAGGGTCAGCAGGTCCTCCACCAGCTGGGTCATGCGTTGCGACTGCCGCTGCATCTCCGCCAGGATCGGCGTCCATTCCGGGAAATCGGTCGGGTCCAGCATGTCCAGATAGCCGTGGATGACGGTCAACGGCGTGCGCAGCTCGTGCGAAACGTTGGCCACGAAATCCTGGCGAACCTGTTCCAGCCGCAGCATCTTGCTGACATCCCGCGCGACCAGCAGCCAGTACTGGTCGGAATAAGGAATCAGGCGCAGGTTGAGGCGGAGCTCCGGGTCGACCGGCGATGCCGCGTCCAACATGGGTTCGGCGTTGCGGCCGGCCGCCAGCCAGTGCGATAGCGACATCGGTTGCAGGCGATCGCCGATGGGCGTGCCCATGTCGGTGTGCTGCAGGCCGAGCAGGGTGGTCGCCGCTTTGTTGAACCACTGCACGCGCTGGGTGTTGCGCTCCACCACCACCACCGCATCGGGCAATGCGGCCGCGGCGGCGCGATAGGCGCGCAGCATATCCAGCAGTCTGCGCTTGCGGGTGCGCATTTCCGACTGGCCGCGGTAGAGCAGGCGGTCCAGTTCGTTCCACACGCCCTGGCCTCGCACCGGTTCCATCCGTTGCCGCGCCGTCAGCCGCAACAGCACCTTGCGCAGCCGCCAGTAGTGCCAGGCCACCACGCCCAGCGCTGCGGACGTGACTACCGGCCAGACATGGCCCAGCAGCCAGCCCACCAGCGCGGCCGCCGCCAGCACTGCGACCAGTTGGCCGAGCGTCTTGAACCAGGCGGAGCGGATGTGTTGAGGCATTGAGGGGATTGTGTCAGAGGCTTGTGACAGACAGGCGGAAAATCGAGGAGCGGCGAGGCTTTCGACCTCCCCCTTTGGAAAAGGGGGATCGAGGGGGATTTGCTTTTGACTTTGCTACCGGTCAAACAAGATCAAGAGCAAATCCCCCGTAGCCCCCTTTTACAAAGGGGGCGAAGCGGCTGCATCAGATCGACGCCGAGAACCGGTACCCCGACCCGCGCACCGTCTGCACCATGTTTTCCACCCCGTGCGGCTCCAGGGTTTTGCGCAAGCGGCGGATATGCACGTCCACGGTGCGCTCCTCCACGTACACGCTGCCGCCCCACACGTGGTCCAGCAACTGGGTACGGCTGTAGACGCGTTCGGGGTGGGTCATGAAGAAGTGCAGCAGGCGGTATTCGGTCGGGCCGATCGGCACCGGCGAGTCGCCGGCGAACACGCGGTGGGCGGCGCCGTCGATGCGCAGGCTGCCCACGGCGATGCTGCCGTCCTCGTCGTCCTCGCGGGACCGGCGCATGACCGCGCGGATGCGGGCCAGCAGTTCGCGGGCGGAGAAAGGCTTGACCACGTAGTCGTCCACGCCGGCTTCCAGCCCGCCGACGCGGTCGTTTTCCTCGCCGCGCGCAGTCAGCATGATGATGGGCACATCGCGGGTCAGGGCGTCCTTGCGCCAGCGCCGGGCCAGTTCCAGGCCGCTGGTGCCGGGCAGCATCCAGTCCAGCAGGATCAGGTCGGGAACCCGGTCGGCGATGGCCGTCTGCGCTTCGCGCGCATCGCCGGCGTGCACGGGTTCGAAATCGCCCTTGCGCAGGGCGAAAGCCACCATGTCGCGGATCGCGGGTTCGTCGTCGACGATGAGGATGTGCTTTTGCATGTCGTGTCCTGCCTGCGGTTGCCGTGGCATTGTGTGCCATGGCATGCAAGTAGACGACGTTTTTATGACTATCAGGTGACAGCACGGTCAGCCGGGCCTGTGCCGGGGCTGCGTCATGTGACAAGACGGTGTCAGCGCAGGCGTATTTCCGGAATGTCGGCAGGCCTAGCGCCGGTCCACGTCCGGGTCGCGGATGCCTTGGCGTCTGAGTTCCAGCACTTGCGGGGTGATCGAGGCGATGCGGGCGTCGATGCGCGCACGCGCGTAGTAATCCAGGTCGTCGCGCTTTTTCAGGTTCTGGAGCTGGACCAGCGCCTGCTCGGGCCGGCCATTCAGGAAGGCCGCCTCGGCGTAGGCTTCGCCGGCGCGGGACAGGTCGCCGGCCAATTCGTTGGCGCGGGCCAGACTCTGCTGGAACACGGGGTCGTCGGCCGAACTGCTTTGCAACGGGCGCAGCACGGCCTGCGCGCGCAGGCCCGACTCGCGGGTGCCCTGCTCGTTCAAAACCTGGGCATAGCTCAGCGCGACGGCACGGTTATCCGGCGATTGCCGCAGCAAGGCGGAAAAACGCTGGTTGGCCGCCTCGGCCTTGCCGCTGCGCGACTCGGCCTGGCCCAGCGCCAGCGTCAGCCACAGATTGCCGGGGTGTTTTTCCAGCAAAGGCTGCAGCTCGCCGGCGGCGACGGCCGGGCTGTTGGCGCGCAGGCGCGCCAAGGCCAGGCCGTACTTCTGGGCATCGCTGAGGCCCTTGCCGCTGCTCTGGCGGATGCGCTCGTACTCGCCGATGGCCTGGGTCGGCGTGTCCGCGCTGAGCACCCGCAACCGTTCCCGGGCCCAGTCGAACTGCCCGCTGGCGCCCTTGGAGAGCGTCCCCATCGACATCAGCAGCGAACTGGGCAGCAGCGGGTTGGAAGTGCCGGGCGCAGCATAGGAGGGATTGCGCGGAATCCGCTCGGACTGGGTACCACCCGGAGTGGTGGTGGTGACCGGGATGGTGGTTTCCCGCAGGATCTGCTCGGCGCGTTCGCGGGCTTCGCTGATGCGGGTGGTGGTGACCGGATGGGTCTGCAGGTAATCGGGGGTGCGCTCGCGGTCGCCGCCGCGGTTGCCGCGCATGGCCTGCGACATGCGCTCGAAGAAACCGGCCATGGCGCCGACGTCGTAACCGGCGCGCGACAGGGTGCGGATGCCTACGCGGTCGGCCTCGGCTTCGTTGGAGCGGGTGTAGTCGATCTGCCGCTGCGCCATCAGCCCCATGGCGCTGGCGATGGCCGCCTGCGAAGCGTCGCTGCTGGAATTGCCGCCCGCCGACTGGGCCAGCACGATGGCTCCCAGCATGCCTAGCAGGATGGGGATCTGGTCGCGTTGGGCGCGTTCCACTCCGCGCAGGACATGCTGCTGGGTCACGTGGGCGACTTCGTGGGAAATCACGGCTGCCACTTCGTCCTCGCGCTCGGCGGTCAGGATCAGGCCGGCATTGACGCCGATATACCCGCCAAGGGTTGCGAAGGCGTTGATCTGCCGGTCCTTGAGCAGGAAGAAAGTGAAGGATTGGCGCGGTTGGTCGCTATCGGCGCCCAGTCGTCCCCCCATGTCCTGCAGCCATTCGTCGAGCAACGGGTCTTCCAGCAGGTATCCGTAATTGCGCAGCTCGCGCAGCATCATGCCGCCGTATTCGGCCTGGCGCGCCGGAGTCAGCAGTTCGCCGGCCGACGAACCGATATCCGGGAGCTTGCTGTCTTGCGCCCGGACCAGTGGGGCCGCAATTGCCAGCGTCAGAGCGAGGGCGAGCAGGGAAGGGCGCAAGCTTTACTCCAGAAGGAAACCATTGGAATCGTGACGCAGGATGACTTGCAGAATCCATGGCCGGGTGAATAGGCGGTTAACTCGCTGCGTTGCAGCCCGCAGCGTTCCAGTTTGCAGGCTGGTAACGTCCCGCCATGCCACCATAGTGTTCTGACCATGATTGTTGTCGAGAATTCCCGTGACTGATCCCGTCGTGACCGGCGCGCCGCAAATCATCCTGTATACCAGCGCCATCTGTCCGTACTGCGTGGCCGCCAAGAACTTCCTCAAGAGCAAGGGCCAGGTCTGGACCGAAGTGCGCATCGACCTGGACTTCAGCCAGCGCCAGGAAATGATCGCCAAGACCAACCGTACCAGCGTGCCGCAGATCTTCATCGGCCAGACCCACGTGGGCGGCTACGACGACATGATCGCCCTGCATCGCGCCGGCAAGCTCGAGCCGCTGCTGGCCGGCCAGGCGGGAGAACCGGCATGAGCGGCGGCAAGCAGGATCAGGGCGGCGACCGTCTGGCCGAATTCACCCAGTTCCGCCAGCGCATGAACGAACGCATCCTGGCCGAACCCAATCAGGTCGTACGCCGCTTCTTCGCGCTGGACACGCAGACCTACCAGGCCGGCGCGCTGGACGTGAAGACCAAGGAGCTGCTGGGCCTGGTCGCCTCGCTGGTGCTGCGTTGCGACGACTGCATCAGCTACCACGTGGCCCAGTGCAAGGACGCCGGAGTCAGCCGCGAGGAGTTTTTCGAGACTTTCTCGGTCGGGCTGGTGGTGGGCGGTTCCATCGTCATTCCGCATCTGCGTCGGGCGGTGGATTTTCTGGATCAGCTGGAAGCGGGGACATCCGCGCCTTCGGCCCACGATCACGGGTAAACGCCGTTCCTTCTCCCACCGGGAGAAGGAACAGTCTAACTAAGACCATCGTAGATTTGGGGTCCAAAGCCCCGATCGGGCATAATTGGCGCATCCCTTCTTCCCGCGACTGCGCTGGGCAACCTGCAGCGCCCTCGCCCTTGTTCGGAACCCCAACGCAATGACCCAGACGATCACCGTCATCCGCGGCGATGGCATCGGCCCGGAAATCATGGACGCCGCCCTGTACGTGCTCGACAGCATGAACGTCGGTCTGGCCTACGAGAACGCCGATGCCGGCCTGGCCGCCCTGGAAAAGCATGGCGAACTGCTGCCGCAAGCCACCATGGATTCCATCCGCAGGAACCGCATCGCTCTGAAGAGCCCGCTGACCACGCCGGTAGGCGAGGGCTTCAGCTCGATCAACGTCGAATTGCGCAAACGCTTCGACCTGTACGCCAATGTGCGCCCGGCCAAATCGTTTCCGAACACCAAATCGCGGTTCCCGAGCGGCGTGGACCTGATCACGGTGCGCGAAAACACCGAGGGCGCGTATATCGGCGAAGGCCAGAGCGTGTCGGAAGACGGCGAAACCGCGCTGCTGACCCAGAAGATCACGCGCACCGGCTCCGAGCGCATCGTCCGCTACGCCTTCGACCTGGCCCGCAAGACCGGGCGCAAGAAAGTCACGGTGGTGCACAAGGCCAACATCCTCAAATCCACCTCGGGCCTGTTCCTGAAAGTGGCGCGCGAAGTCGCGGCGCAATATCCCGAGATCCAGTGCAACGAGATGATCGTGGACAACACCTGCATGCAGCTGGTGATGCGCCCGGAACAGTTCGACATCATCGTCACCACCAACCTGTTCGGCGACATCATCTCCGACTTGTGCGCCGGTCTGGTCGGCGGCCTGGGCCTGGCGCCGGGCGCAAACATCGGTACCGAGGCGGCGATCTTCGAGGCCGTTCACGGCTCGGCGCCCGACATCGCCGGCAAAGGCATCGCCAACCCCTGCGCACTGCTGCTTGGCGCCGCGCAGATGCTCGACCATATCGGCCAGCCGCAGAATGCCGAACGCCTGCGCAATGCGATCGTGGCGACCCTGGAAGCCAGGGATTCGCTGACCCCGGACCTGGGCGGCGAGGGCACCACCATGTCTTTCGCCAAGGCGATCGCCAGCCGGGTTTGAGCGCATCGATGGGCAGGATCGGAACGGGACGCTCAGCGTCCCGTTTTTGTTTCCCCATGTCCCAGGCATGGACTTTCTGGTGCGGGGCCGCGCACGCACAATCGCAACTCCTTTCGAACCGAGTGGCTTTATGGAAGTCCGTCCCCGCGCCGTGGCGCTCACGCCATTGCTGGCGTTCCTGGCGTTGTTCTTCGGCGCGGGCCTGTACTTCACCTCGCAGGGCGATGCGATGGGTTTCTACCAGCTGCACGCGCCGGTAGCGATCCTGCCGGCCCTGGCGCTGGGCCTGTGGATCGCGCATCGCCAGGGAGTGAAGGCGGTGGACACGCTGCTGGAAGGCATCGGCGACTCCAACATCATCCTGATGTGCCTGATCTTTCTGTTGGCGGGCGCCTTCGCCATGGTCACCAAGCAGATCGGCGCGGTGGATGCGGTGGTCGCGCTGGGGGTGGGCGCGTTGCCGCCGGCGTTGATCCTGCCGGGGATGTTCCTGATCGCCGGGTTCCTGTCGCTGGCGATCGGCACCTCGATGGGCACCATCGCCGCGGTGGCGCCCATCGCCTTGGGCATTTCCGACGCGTCGGGGCTGGACCGCGCGCTGGTGATCGGCGCGGTCATCGGCGGCGCCACCTTCGGCGACAACCTCTCGGTGATTTCGGACACCGCCATCGCCGCCGCGCGCACCCAGGGCTGCAGCGTGCGCGAAAAATTCCGCGAGAATCTCAAGATCGCATTGCCGGCGGCGTTGCTGACCGTGCTGGTGCTTGCCTTCGCCGGAGAAGCCTCGCCGGCGCAGGCTGAGCAAACAGCCTCGCCCTGGCTGGTGCTGCCCTATGTGCTGGTGCTGGTTTTGGCGGTGATTGGATTGGACGTGCTGCTGGTGCTGAGCATTGGCTTGGTGGTTGCCGGAGTATTCGGCTACGCCACAAGTTCCGACTACGGAATAGCAGCGTTCTCCACCGACATCTACGCCGGTTTCGAAAGCGTGGTGGAAATCACCCTGCTGGCGTTGTTCATCGGCGGCCTGGGCGCGCTGATCAAGGCCAGCGGCGGCTTGGCCTGGCTGGCCAGGACTATTTCGCGCATCGCGCGCGGCAGCGATGGCCGCAGGACGGGCGAGTGGAGCATCGCCGCGCTGGCTTCGGTCACCGACGTGTTCACCGCCAACAACACGGTGGCCATTCTCATCAGTGGAAGCGTAGCGCGCGACATCGCCGAACGCCACGACGTACCGCCTGCGCGCGCGGCGAGCCTGCTGGATATCTTCGTCTGCAGCGTGCAGAGCCTGTTGCCCTACGGCGCTCAGATACTGCTCGCTGCATCGCTGGCCGGCCTGTCGCCGCTGGCGCTGGTGGGCAAGGCGCACTACTGCTGGTTCCTGGTCGCGGTGACCATTGCCTTCATGCTGTGGCCGCATCGCCGCAAGGCGTCCGTCGCTGCGGGCGCGTGAAAGAAAAAGGGGCGCATCGCGCCCCTTTTCCGGATCGGATGACCGTAAGCCTCAGCGCGAGTTGAGCTTGGACAGCAGGCGCAGGAATTCCAGATACAGCCACACCAGCGTGACCATCAGGCCGAATGCGCCGTACCACTCCATGTATTTGGGAGCGCCCTGTTCCACGCCGTTCTCGATGAAGTCGAAGTCCAGCACCAGGTTCAGCGCCGCGATCACGATCACGAACAAGCTGAAGCCGATGCCGACGATTCCGGACTCATGGATCAGCGGGATGTTGATGTTGAACAAGCCCAGCACGATCGTGGCCAGATAGACCAGCGCGATGCCGCCGGTGGCGGCGACCACGCCCAGCTTGAAGTTCTCGGTAGCTTTGATCAGACCGCTGCGGTAGGCCATCAACAAAGCGAACAGCGTGCCGAAGGTCAGCAACACCGCCTGGAACACGATGCCGTCGAAGCGCAGTTCGTACATCGCCGAAATCGAGCCCAGGAAGAGTCCCTCAACCAGTGCGTACAGCGGCGCGGTCACCGGCGCCCAGTTTTTCTTGAAGATCGTGGCCAGGGCGAGGATGAAGCCGCCGATCGCGCCGCCGAGCACATAGCCCATGACGCCGGGGGCCACCGCCGGCAAGCCATCGGCCCCCACGGTGACGGACTGGCTCCAGGCGAAAGCCGCGGTCAGCACGGCCAGCAACAGCAGGATGCCGGTCTTGTTGACGGTGCCGTTCAGGGTCATCGCGCCGGCGTCGCGCGAAACCACCGCGCCGCTGCCCAGGTCGAGGAAGGTGGATTCTTTCAGTGCCGGATTGCCGCTGCGTATCATCTTTGCCTGCTCCTTCGTTTCGGACCTGCGTCCCCAAGCTTGGGAGGATATCGCATGACCGTTACGGAATCAGGGGAGTTCGCCCGCCCTGCGGTTTGACAGCGGGGGCGCAGCTTCCGACAATACGCGGCCTTGTTGGCCTGCACGGCGATGCGGGACCCGAGTCGGGGTATAGCGCAGTCTGGTAGCGCATCTGGTTTGGGACCAGAGGGTCGGGGGTTCGAATCCCTCTACCCCGACCACTCAGGTGCTGTCGAATGGATAGGATGTCCACCGGCTGGATGCGACAATCCCGGACCGAGCGCCCGTAGCTCAACCGGATAGAGCACCGGCCTTCTAAGCCGGCGGTTACAGGTTCGAGTCCTGTCGGGCGCGCCACTGCGGCGGTAGGTTGTACTGGTAGTTCGTTGTTATGGTGGATGTAGCTCAGCTGGTTAGAGCACCGGATTGTGATTCCGGGGGTCGCGGGTTCAAATCCCGTCTTCCACCCCATATCGAAAAAGTCCGCAGCGGGTTCCTGACGCCGCTGCGACTTGTTACAATATCCACAGTTTCAGGGCTGTTAGCTCAGTTGGTAGAGCAGTTGACTCTTAATCAATAGGTCGAAGGTTCGAATCCTTCACAGCCCACCAAATAAAACAACAACTTAGGCATCCGAAAGGGTGCCTTTTTTGTTGCTTCCCGAAAAGTCGGCAGGCCTGGATTCCATGGGCCGGGGTTTATGGTCGTAACGGGCAAGGAAGAGCTGGTTACGCTGGATCCATTGCGCGGCCGGTCTCGGCGGACGAAGGGACGCCGCCGGCGAGCCGATCCTCAAGAATTGGGACGACAGCCAGGCGCAACTGCTCCGACTGCCGTGCTTGCGGGTCAACGGGCTTCAGTGATTTTCTTGACGATACCGTCGACCATGAAGATGGAGACCGTCTTGCCGCCGAGGTAGTAGTCCCACCGTTCGCCGTAGACGGCGCCCTGCTCGTTTTCCAGATTCACGATGCGATCGGGCTTCCCGGCGACTTCCATCACTTTGCCGGCGCCGTCGCCCGATACGACAAGGCGGTTGCCAAAGGCATACGTGTCCGCCAGGGCAGGAGCCGACAGTAGGAGGAAAAAGCAAAAGATTGCTGCGCGCATGAGATCACCGTCCGTTGGATTCATCCGCACTCTAGCCCCGGCAGTACACGTCTTCAAGCCTCGCTAGGGCGGGGCTCACTGGTTGGTGGACCGTGGGGGCATTATCCGAAGCGCCCGGTCCTGCCGGGCTTTTTTTGTGGCCGGCCCGGCCGGCGGATACAATGGCGACGGACCAGCGAAAGTGGCGGAATTGGTAGACGCACTGGATTTAGGTTCCAGCGGGTAACCCCCGTGGGGGTTCGAGTCCCCCCTTTCGCACCGCGCCCGGGACAACCCACAGGGCAGCAATAACAGAGCGCGCCGCAGCGCGTAGTCATGCTGGGTAACGGGCTGTTCCCCTTGATCAGGTCCCCAGAGTTCCTGCTTTTTCGGGGGCCCGCCTGAGAATCATCCGGCGATGTCCGGTCAAAAACCCGCATCGCCGCCCTTGCGAGCCCCCTCCGCGGCCTTTTGCTGGCAGCCAAAGCCGTAATCGGCGAAACTATTGCGTTGCGCCGGTTTCGCGCCAGTCCCACGACTGCGCTACCGGCCGACCAGATCATCAACATCGTGCCGCGGACGTTTCCGTGGCCCAGGAGTCAGTGGATATGCAAGTTTCGGTCGAATCGCTCGGCAACCTCGAGCGCCGCATGAGTTTCACCCTTCCGGCCGAGCGCCTGGACACCCATATCGGCGGCCGCCTGCGCGAGCTGGCCCGCACCGCGCGGATCAAGGGCTTCCGCCCCGGCAAGGTGCCGCAGAAAGTGATCGAGCAGCGCTACGGCCAGCAGGTCCGCAGTGAGGCGCTGAACGGCCTGCTGCGCGAAACCTTCGATTCGGCCGTGCGCGAACAGTCGCTGCGGCTGGCCGGCAATCCGCGCCTGGAGCCGGCCGGCGCCGGTGAGCTGGAGTGGGTCGCCACCTTCGAAGTGGTGCCCGATTTCGGCGATATCGACGTCGCCAAGCTCAACGTGACCCGGCATACCGCCGAGGTCGTCGACGCCGACATCGACCAGATGATCGAAAACCTGCGCCTGCAGCGCCGCACCTTCCAGCCAGTGCAGCGCGCCGCCCAGCAGGGTGATCGCGTGGCCCTGGAAACCTGGTCGCAGGCCGGCGAAGAGCGTCTGCCGGCGGAAGGCATCGAGAAGGGCGCCACCCTGATCGGCTCGGGCGTGATGTACAGCGACATCGAGAATGCGCTGGTGGGCATGGCCAAGGGCGAGGAAAAGGACATCGCGGTCAATTTCCCGGCCGACTGGCGGGTGCCGCAGCTGGCCGGCCGCCAGGTCCAGGTCTACCTCAAGGTCACCGAGGTTTCCGAATCGGTGATGCCGGAAGTGGACAAGGAGTTCGTCAAGAGTTTCGGCGTGAAGGGCGGCGATGTGGAGCAGTTCCGCTCCGATATCCGCACCAATCTGGAGCGCGAGCTCAAGGGCGCGCTGATGACCCGTCTGCGCCGCGAAGTGGGCGAGCAGCTGATCGCCGCCTACTCGCACGTGGAAATGCCGCCCCGCCTGGTCGAGAACGAAGCCCGCGCCATGCTCCAGCAGACCGTGGAACAGGCCCAGCGCAACGGCCAGCAGGTGCAGGTGCCGGCCGACGCCCATGAAGGGTTCAAGGACGCCGCCCGCAAACGCGTGCTGGTCGGCCTGCTGGTGGGCGAAGTCGCCCGCAGCAACCAGCTGCGCCTGGACCCCAAGCGTCTGAACGAGACGCTGCGCCTGATCGCCTCGACCTACGAAGAGCCGGAGCAGGTCATTGAGTTGTACCGCAACGACCCCCAGTTGATGAGTGGACTGCAGAACCGTGTGATGGAAGAGCAGGTGATCGACTGGATCGCCGAGCGCGCCCAGCACACCGAACAGGCGCTGTCTTTCCAGGAAGCCATCCGCCAGTAAGCGGCACGCAAGTAAGCAGCGCGCAGCCAGTGCCCGGATGTCCGCATCCGGGCGTTCCCACCCTCAGCCAGGTTGAAAACACACATGAGCCTCATCCAGCCCCAAGCCCTGAACCTGGTCCCGATGGTGGTCGAACAGACCAGCCGCGGCGAGCGGGCCTATGACATCTACTCCCGCCTGCTCAAGGAACGCGTGATCTTCCTGGTCGGCGGCGTGGACGACCATGTCTCCAATGTCATCGTCGCGCAGATGCTGTTCCTGGAAGCCGAGAACCCGGAAAAGGACATCAGCTTCTACATCAACTCCCCGGGCGGCGTGGTCACCGCCGGCATGGCCATCTACGACACCATGCAGTACATCAAGCCCGATGTGAGCACCATCTGCGTCGGCCAGGCCTGCAGCATGGGCGCTTTGCTGCTTTCGGCGGGCGCCGCGGGCAAGCGCTACGCGCTGCCCAATTCCCGCGTGATGATCCACCAGCCCTCCGGCGGCTCCCAGGGCCAGGCCACCGATATCGACATCCAGGCCCGCGAGATCCTCGCCATGCGCGCCCGCCTGAACGAGATCATGGCCAAGCACACCGGCCAGTCGCTGGAAACCATCGCCCGCGACACCGAGCGCGACAATTTCAAGAGCGCCGCCGACGCCGTGGCCTACGGACTGGTCGACCAGGTCCTGGAACGCCGCCCGGAAGACTCCATTCAGGCTGGCTGAACAGATTGACAGAGCTGCCGAAAGCCACGGGATATAACGTTTCCACCCGTTTCCGGCCCGCATGCCCATCGCGCGGCCGGAACTGCTATTCTCAAACCGAACACCCGCTCGACGGGTCGGGTGACTGGACAACCGAAGCATGAGCGAAGACCGGCAAAGCCGTTCCGGCGACAGCAACAAGATCCTCTACTGTTCGTTCTGCGGCAAAAGCCAGCACGAAGTCCGCAAGCTGATCGCGGGCCCGAGCGTGTTCATCTGCGATGAATGCGTGGAGCTGTGCAACGACATCATCCGCGAGGAACTCGAGGAAAAAGCCCAGTCCGCACGCAGCAGCCTGCCCAAGCCGCGCGAGATCCTGGAGGTCCTGGACCAGTACGTGATCGGTCAGCAGCGCGCCAAGCGCACCTTGGCCGTGGCCGTGTACAACCATTACAAGCGCATCGAGAGCCGCAGCAAGAACGACGAGGTCGAGCTGGCCAAGTCCAACATCCTGCTGGCCGGCCCCACCGGTTCGGGCAAGACCCTATTGGCTGAAACGCTGGCCCGCCTGCTCAACGTGCCGTTCACCATTGCCGATGCCACCACGCTGACCGAAGCCGGTTACGTGGGCGAGGACGTGGAGAACATCATCCAGAAGCTGCTGCAGAAGTGCGACTACGACGTCGACAAGGCGCAGCAGGGCATCGTCTACATCGACGAAATCGACAAGATCTCGCGCAAGAGCGAGAACCCGTCGATCACCCGCGACGTGTCCGGCGAAGGCGTGCAGCAGGCGCTGCTGAAGCTGATCGAAGGCACCGTGGCCAGCGTGCCGCCGCAGGGCGGGCGCAAGCATCCGCAGCAGGAATTCCTGCAGGTGGACACCAAGAACATCCTGTTCATCTGCGGCGGCGCGTTCGCCGGTCTGGACAAGATCATCCAGCAGCGCTCCACCGAGGCCAGCGGCATCGGTTTCGGCTCCAAGATCAAGAGTTCCGAGCGCAAGGCCGAGATGGGCAAGGTGCTGTCGGAAGTGGAGCCGGAAGACCTGATCAAGTTCGGCCTGATCCCCGAGTTCGTCGGCCGCCTGCCGGTGGTCGCGACCCTGGAGGAATTGGACGAGCCGGCCCTGATCAAGATCCTGACCGAACCCAAGAACGCCATCACCAAGCAGTTCAAGAAGCTGTTCGACATGGAAGGCGTGGAGCTGGAGTTCCGTCCCGACGCGCTGTCGGCGATCGCCCGCAAGGCGCTCAAGCGCAAGACCGGCGCGCGCGGCCTGCGCACCATCGTCGAATCGGTGCTGCTGGACACCATGTACGACCTGCCCTCGCTGGAAAACGTGGGCAAGGTGGTGGTGGACGAATCGGTCATCGAACACAAGTCCGAGCCGTACCTGATCTACCAGAACGCGCCCGCGCAGCCCAAGGTCGCCTCGGCCGAATAAGCCGCCCAAGCCGTTGAACCCCAACGGCTTTCAGCTTTCCACTTGCATCCCTTCGCGGATGGCCCCATAACGGGGCCATGGTGCCTTGCACCGCCTTGTCCGCACTCTGCTGGAGCCCCCATGGCCCGTTCCGATTCCCACATCCTCGACCTGCCGGTGCTGCCGCTGCGCGATGTCGTGGTCTTCCCGCACATGGTCATTCCGTTGTTCGTCGGCCGCGACAAATCCATGCGCGCGCTGGAGCAGGCGATGGAAGCCGACAAGCGCATATTGCTGCTGGCGCAAAAATCCGCCGAGACCGACGATCCGGCTGCCGCCGATCTGTATTCGATCGGCACGCTCGCCCAGGTGCTGCAACTGCTGAAGCTTCCCGACGGCACCATCAAGGTGCTGGTGGAAGGTACGGCCCGCGTGAACGTCACCGATGTCGGCGAACGCGACGGCTCGCTGTACGGCCGCGGCGAGGAAATCGAATCCAGCGATCTGCGCGAAGGGCGCGAAGTGGAAGCGGTGGCGCGTTCGCTGATGAGCCTGTTCGAGCAATACGTCAAAACCAACCGCAAGCTGCCGCCGGAACTGCTGCAGACGCTGGCCGGCATCGACGAGCCCAGCCGCCTGGCCGACACCATCGCCGCGCACCTGGGCGTGCGCCTGAGCGACAAGCAGCGTCTGCTGGAGACTATAGAAGTCGGCGACCGCTTGGAACTGCTGGTGGGTTTCGTCGACGGCGAGATCGACGTGCAGCAGCTGGAAAAGCGCATCCGCGGCCGGGTCAAGTCGCAGATGGAGAAGAGCCAGCGCGAGTACTACCTCAACGAACAGATGAAGGCCATCCAGAAGGAATTGGGCGAACTGGACGATGCGCCCAACGAACTGGAAGACCTGGCCCGCAAGGTCGCCGATGCCGGCATGCCCAAGGTGGTCGAGACCAAGGCCAAGAACGAGCTCAACAAACTCAAGCAGATGTCGCCGATGTCGGCCGAGGCCGCGGTGGTGCGCAACTACCTGGACTGGCTGCTAGGCGTGCCGTGGAAGAAGCGCAGCAAGGTGCGCAAGGATCTCAAGGTGGCGCAGGACACGCTGGACACCGACCACTACGGCCTTGAGAAAGTGAAGGAGCGCATCCTGGAATATCTGGCGGTGCAGACCCGCGTGAAGCAGATGCGCGGCCCGATCCTGTGCCTGGTCGGCCCGCCGGGCGTGGGCAAGACCTCGCTGGGGCAGAGCATCGCCAAGGCCACCAACCGCAAGTTCGTGCGCATGTCGCTGGGCGGCGTGCGCGACGAGGCCGAGATCCGCGGCCATCGCCGCACCTACGTGGGTTCCATGCCCGGCCGCATCGTGCAGAACCTCAACAAGACCGGGACCAAGAACCCGCTGTTCGTGCTGGACGAGATCGACAAGATGTCGATGGACTTCCGTGGCGATCCGTCCTCGGCCCTGCTCGAGGTGCTGGATCCGGAGCAGAACAACGCCTTCAACGACCACTACCTGGAAGTGGATCTGGATCTGTCCGAAGTGATGTTCGTGGCCACGGCCAATTCGCTCAATATTCCGGGTCCGCTGCTGGACCGCATGGAAGTGATCCGCATCCCCGGCTATACCGAGGAAGAAAAACTCAACATCGCCGAGCGTTATCTGATTCCCAAGCAACTGAAGGCCAACGGCCTGAAGCCGGAGGAACTGAAGATCGCCGAGAGCGCCATCCGCGACATCGTGCGCTACTACACGCGCGAATCCGGCGTGCGCAACCTTGAGCGGGAGATCGCCAAGATCTGCCGCAAGGTGGTCAAGGAGATCGCTCTGGCCGGCCCGAAACCCGCCAAGAAGAAAGCCGCCGCGATCAGCGTCACTTCCAAGAACCTGGAGAAATACCAAGGCGTGCGCCGCTTCGATTACGGCCGCGCGGAGGAACAGAACGAGATCGGCCTGGTCACCGGCCTGGCCTGGACCGAAGTCGGCGGCGATCTGCTGCAGATCGAAGTCAGCCTGGTTCCCGGCAAGGGCGGCATGACCCTGACCGGCCAACTGGGCGATGTGATGAAGGAGTCCGCTTCGGCCGCCTTGTCGGTGGTGCGTTCGCGCGCCGAAAGCCTGGGCATCGACACCGATTTCCTGCAGAAGCAGGACGTGCACCTGCATGTGCCCGACGGCGCCACGCCCAAGGACGGCCCCAGCGCGGGTATCGCCATGGCCACCGCGCTGATTTCCACGCTGACCAAGAACCCGGTGCGCGCCAATGTGGCGATGACCGGCGAGATCACCCTGCGCGGACGCGTGTCGGCGATCGGCGGGCTGAAGGAGAAGCTGCTGGCGGCGATCCGCGGCGGCATCACCACCGTGATCATTCCGGAAGAGAACCGCAAGGATCTGGCCGACATCCCGGCCAACGTCACCCAGGGCATGAAGATCGTGCCGGTGCGCTGGATCGACGAGGTGCTGGATCTGGCGCTCGAGCGTCCGCTGACCCCGGCGGCGGCCTCTGGCGGCGGCGAGAAGCTGCCCGTGCGGGAGTCCGGAAAGACCCCCGCGCAGCCCGATGTCAAGCATTAATCCGGTGACAATAACAACCGGTAAAACCCGCGAAACCCGCGCCATTATTGGCTTTTCGCCTTGCGTGGGTATGCGGCCGCTGGTATAAATGGAAGACCCGGAGGCGCCTGATTTCATGACGCGCTTCACGGCACCCTTGATCGGATGATCCCCAGACTATCGGTCCGGGCAAGTCCGATTACTCAATCCGCGGTCATTCCGCACAGGGAGTTACTACATGAACAAAACAGAATTGATCGACCACGTCGCTGAGTCCGCTGACCTGAGCAAGGCCGATGCCGCGCGTGCGGTGGATGCGGTCATCTCCTCGGTGACCAAGGCGCTGAAGAAGGGCGACAGCGTTACCGTCGTCGGTTTCGGCACCTTCCAGGTCCGCGAACGCGCTGCCCGCACCGGCCGCAATCCGAAGACCGGCGACACCATCAACATCGCTGCGTCGAAAAATCCTGCGTTCAAGGCTGGTAAGGCCCTGAAGGATGCCGTAAACTAATCTGCTCGCCGCCGACGCTTCGGTGTCGGTTTAGCACTAGGGTGCTTAGCTCAGCGGTAGAGCGTCTCCCTTACACGGAGAGGGTCGGGGGTTCGAAACCCTCAGCACCCACCACCTTCGGGTGTACCGCGGTCGCCGGGCTCGCCCGGTTGCTGCAAGAGTTCTTCAAAGCGGAGTGGTAGTTCAGTTGGTTAGAATGCTGGCCTGTCACGCCGGAGGTCGCGGGTTCGAGTCCCGTCCACTCCGCCATATTTGAAACAGGAAGGCGCCGAAAGGCGCCTTTTCTGTTTTCGGCCCGAATGTTCCGGCCTGAATCCATGCC
This sequence comes from Pseudoxanthomonas sacheonensis, assembly GCF_010093305.1. Lineage (GTDB taxonomy): Bacteria > Pseudomonadota > Gammaproteobacteria > Xanthomonadales > Xanthomonadaceae > Pseudoxanthomonas_A > Pseudoxanthomonas_A sacheonensis. The sequence continues at coordinate 33,325 of NZ_PDWS01000015.1, forward strand.
CTCGGGCAGTGCGATTAGGCCAGCCCGGCGTTAACAGGCCCTTCCAAGCGCGCTAAACTGCGCGGCTTACGAGAAATCAGGCCGAACGCCACGATGCTGCAGACACTTCGCGACAAGACTTCCGGTTGGATAGCCACTATCGTCCTCGGCCTGTTGATCATTCCGTTCGCCTTCGTGGGCGTCAACGAATACATGACCGGCGGCACCGACAATGCGGTCGCCAAGGTCGAAGCGCCGCCCACCTGGTGGAAGTCCGCTCCTACCTGGTGGCCGGTTTCCATGTTCTGGCAGCACGAAGAAGTGACCCAGGAAGAATTCCGCACGCGTTTCGAGCAGGCGCGGCAGCAGCAGCGGCAGGCGCTGGGCGAAAACTTCGACCCGCGCGAATTCGAGACCCAGGAAAACAAGTTGCTGGTATTGGACCAGCTGATCGACCAGAAGGTCATGCAGCTCAACGCCAAGCGCTCCGGTATTGCGGTGAGCAATGAAGCGGTGCGGCAGTCGATCGCCAAAGAGCCGGCTTTCCAGGTCGACGGCAAGTTCGACGCGGCCCGCTACACGACTCTGCTTGCTGCGCAGGTGCCGGCGCTCACTCCGGTGGCGTTCGAGCAGCAGGAGCGCGACCGTTTGCAGATGGCGCTGATTCCGCAGGGGATCGGCGAATCCGGATTCGTCACCGGCAAGGAAATGGACCGACTGATCAAGCTGCTCGGCGAGACCCGCGACGTGACCATCGCCGCGTTGAAAGCGCCCGAGGCAAGCGCCGACACCGCCGCGGTCAGCGATGCGCAGATCAAGGCCTGGTACGACGCGCACCCGGCCGACTACAAGCAAGGCGAATCGGTAACCCTGGAATACGTGGATGTGGATGCGGCGACGCTGTCGCCCACTGCAGCGCCGGTGGACGAAGCGGCGCTGCGCAAGCGCTATGAGCAGGAAAAGTCGCGTTTCATGAGCGCCGAACAGCGCCTGGCTTCGCACATCCTGATCATGGTGCCGGCGGACGCGGATGCCGCCGCGCAGAAGGCCGCGGAACAGAAAGCCGCCGCACTGGCGGCACAGGCGAAGCAGCCCGGCGCGGATTTCGCGGCGCTGGCCAAAGCCAATTCGCAAGACGACGGCTCCAAGAACAACGGCGGAGAATTGCCGTGGGTGGCTCGCGACGGCACCATGACCAAGCCGTTCGAAGATGCGATGTTCAGCATGCAGCCCGGCGAAATCTCCGGCCCGATCAAGACCGAGTTCGGATACCACGTCCTGCAATTGCGCGAGATCAAGCCCGGCCAGGGCAAATCGTTCGAGGAAGTGCGCGATGTGCTGGCCCGCGAGCAGGCCGATTCGGAAGGCGAGCGCGCCTATAACGATCTGGCAGGACGCGTGGTCAACGAAGTATTGAAGAATCCCACTTCGCTGGCGCCAGCGGCCAAGGCGGTGGGGTTGCCGGTGCAGCGGATCGGTCCGTTCTCGCGTGCGACCGCCTCGGGCATCGCCGCCAATCCGGCGGTGTTGCGTGCGGCGTTCTCCGATTCGCTGGTGCAGGACGGCACGGTGAGCGATCCGATCGAGATCGGCCCGAAGCATGCGGTCTTCATCCGGGTACTGCAGCACACGCCGGAGCAGGCCCAGCCGATCGCGCAGGTTCGCGATGCCGTCATCGCCGCGATCCGTGCCGACCGCGCCGCCAAGGCTGCGGAAAAAGCCGCGGACGCGGTTCTGGCCCGCATCGCCAAGGGCGAAACCCTGCAGGCCATCGCTGCGGCCGACAAGCTGCAGACCGGCGAGTTGCCCGGTATTCCGCGCGGCGCGCCGATGCCGTCGCCGGAAATCAATGCGGCCATTTTCGCGGCGCAGAAGCCGGCTGCTGGCAAGGTGTCGGCTGGAAAGGCGCGGATGGAGGACGGGAACTATGTGGTTTTCGTGGTCAACAAGGTCACCGAAGGCGATCTGACCAAGATCACCCCGGAACAGCGCATGCAGCTGCAGCAGCAGGTGGCGCAGATGGGCGCTGCCGGCGATGTGGCCTCTTATGTAGGCGCGCTGCGCAAGCAGTACAAGATCATCCGTCGCGAAGACAAGCTCTGAAGTTCTCGCATCGGCCGTGAAAAAGCCCGGCATTGCCGGGCTTTTTCATTTCGCGTCGCTTATCAAGTACGGGCAAGTTCTACGTGGCCGACGTAAGGCATCGCCCGAATGGAACATTGCGTGCGTCGGGGGCGTAGCCCCGACCTACCTGACTACTCTTCGCCGATTCCGGTCATGCCCAGGATGTTGTAACCGGCATCGACATAGGTCACTTCGCCGGTGACGCCTGCGGCCAGATCCGAACACAGGAAGGCGCCCACATTGCCGACGTCTTCGATGGTGACCGTGCGGCGCAGCGGCGAATAGGCTTCCACGTGCCCCAGGATGTTGCGGAATCCGCCGATGCCGGCCGCTGCCAGGGTCTTGATGGGACCGGCGGAGATCGCATTGACGCGGATGCCTTCCGGCCCCAGGTTGAGCGCCAGATAGCGCACCGTCGCCTCCAGGCTGGCCTTGGCCACGCCCATGACGTTGTAGTTCTGCAGAGCGCGCTCCGCGCCCAGGTAGCTCAGGGTCAGCACGGCGCCGTTGCGCCCCTGCATGGCGGGGCGCGCGGCCTTGGCCAGTGCGGCCAGCGAATAGGCCGAGATGTCGTGGGCCAGGGCGAAGTTCTCGCGGGTCAGGCCGTCCAGGAAACCGCCGGTAATGGCTTCGCGCGGGGCGAAGGCGATGGCGTGCACCAGGATGTCGAAACCATCCCAGCGCTTTGCCAGCTGTTCGAAGCACGAGGCGATCTGCGCATCGTCGGTGACGTCCAGGGGCAGCACGATGTCGCTGCCGTATTCGGCGGCGGCTTTTTCGACCCGCGATTTCAGCCGGTCGTTCTGGTAGGTGAAGGCCAGTTCCGCGCCTTCCCGATGCATGGCTTCGGCGATACCCGAAGCGATGGAGCGTTCGCTGGCGATGCCGGTGATGAGTGCGCGCTTGCCTTGCAGGAAACCCATGGATTCTCTCGTCGGTTGAGCAATCGCTCTATTTTGCCACTTTTTGCCGGCGGACTTTTCCGCGCCGGCCAGAGGCTCATTTCACGCCGTCGTCGCCTTCCAGCTTCAGGACCATGCCGGGTTGCAGCACCGCGGAGCTGGCCAGGCCGTTGCGGGCCAGCAATTGCTGCGGCGGCAGGCCGTAGCGGTGCGCGATGCTCCAGACCGATTCGCCGCGCCGCACGGTGTGCGAACCGGCAGGCGTGGATTGGCTGGAGGCCGTGGTTCGGGAAGAGGATCCCGATTGTGCCGGGGCCGGTAGTGCCGGGAGCTGCGCGACCGGGGCGGCGATCGCCGAACCCGCGCTGGACGGCGCGAGCACGCGCAAAGGTTTGCCGCCGCGCGAAATACCAGCGGCCAGCGCGGGGTTGAGCCGCCGCAACAGGCCGCTGTCGTAGCCCTGCCGCTTGGCCCACTCGTCCAGGCTGCCGACATCGCCGGGCAGGGCTTGCGAAGCCAGGCGCGGGACCTCGCGGTCCAGGGTCCGCAACCATTCCTCGCGGTCGTCGGCCTGCTGGAAGATGCAAGCCAGGGCATGGAGTTTTTCCACATACGCGTAGGTGATGCCCGACAGCCCGGGCAGCTGCGCCGGTTTGGCGTTCTGCGCGTTCATGCCGGCGCGGCGCATCGATTGCAGGATGCGGTACTCGCCGGCGTTGTAGCCCATCACCGCCAGCCGCCAGTCGCCGCCGAACATCCCATGCAGGGTCTTGAGATAACGCACGGCCGCCTGGGTGGAATCCACCGGCGACAGGCGCCCGTCGTAGCCGCTGCGCATGGCCACGCCGTGGTTGCGGGCGGTAATGCCGATGAACTGCCACAGCCCGGCCGGGCCGCTGGCGCTGCGCGCACCGGGCTTGTAGCCGCTTTCGACGAAGGGAATCAGGGCGAATTCGGTAGGCAGGCCGGCTTGGCGCAGCGAATCGACCACGTAGCCGAACAGCGGCAGCAGATCGTCGTTGGCTCGCGCCAGTTGCCCGGGAGCGTGGCCGAAGTGCTTCTTCCAGCGCGCGCTGGTGGCGGCGGCGTCGCAAGTGGGGTCGGCCAGGCCGGCGCGGAAGCTTTCGTAGATCTCGCGGCCGTTGCGTTGGCTGGAGACGGGCAACGATTCGAGTTCGAGCGGGGGCCCGCCGGCCCCGGCGCCCGCGGCCACGAGTTGGCCGTCGTTGTCGGGGCCGGCGCCGTCGTTTTTACCTGCCTGTCCACCCGCCGGTTCGGCCGCTTGCAGCGCGGCGGAAATTCCCAGCGCGCACAGTAAAGACCATGCGCGATGCCTGCGCCGCCTCATGCGCGGAAACCGTCCTTCCAGCGCCGCAGTTCGGCGAAGGCTTCCACCCGGTCGGCAGGCGCGCGTCCCAACCGGCGCGCGACCGCATCGTGGACCGCCGGCGCATCCACGCGCAGGAACGGATTGGTGGCCAGTTCCACATCCAGGGTCGAGGGCAGGGTGGGGCGTCCGGCGTGGCGCATGGCTTGGGCTTCCTCGGTACGGCGGCGCAAAGCGTCGTTGGCGGGGTCCACGGCCCGGGCGAAGGCTGCGTTGGCCAGAGTGTACTCGTGGCCGCAGCACACGGCTGTGTCGCCGGGCAAGCTTGCCAGGCGATCCAGTGAGGCCAGCATTTGCGACGGAGTGCCCTCGAACAGGCGCCCGCAGCCCATGCTGAACAGGGTGTCCCCGCAGAACAGGTGGCCATTGCCGCCGTGGAAAGCGATATGGCTCAGGGTGTGGCCCGGCACGGCCAGCACATTGAATTCCCAGCCGTTAAGGCGGAACCCGGAACCTTCGCCGACACGTTCGCTGGCGTGTGGAATCCGCGCGTCTTCGGGCGCGAACACCGGCAGGGTAGGCCAGCGCTCGCGCAGAGCGGCCAGGCCGCCGGCATGGTCGGGGTGGTGATGGGTGACCAGCACGCCGGCGGGCCACATGCCCAGTTCGCTGGCGGCCAGCACGGGAGCCGCGTCGCCGGGGTCCACGATCACGGCATTGCCGTCGTCGTCCACCAGGGCCCAGATGTAGTTGTCTTCGAAAGCGGGCAGAGCGGTCAGACGCATTCGTCACCAGCGGTAGAGGAGGCGGATCCAACTTCGAAAGGACGGCCGGTTGAGCGGTCCTCTACAATTCCGAACATGCCTGTCCTGCAGATCAGCCGTCAACCCGATGCCCTGGCCTGGTTCGACACGGTAAGGGGTCGGCCCTTGCTGGCGGCGGAACAGAAGACGATCCGCGGCGCCCTGATTTCGCGGCCTGCCCAGCAGCCCTGGCTCTGGGTGCCCCCCCTGGCGCCCGACACAGCGCCCGATGAGACCGGGTTGCCGCCCCGCAGCCTGCTGCTGCATCCCCGGGGCGAGCGCTATGCCGGCACCCTGCAATGCGGGCTGCCGCTGCCTTTGCCCAACGAGTCGATCGGCAACCTGATCCTGCAGCACGCGCTGGACGACGGCAGAGAAGGGCTGCTGGAAGAAGGCGCGCGGGTTCTGGCGCCGGGCGGGCGATTGTGGCTGTTCGTCCTCAACCCGTGGAGCCCCTATCGCACCCGCTGGCGCAGCAGCGGCCTGCAAGCGCACGACGTGCAGGACTGGCGCCGCCGATTGCGCCAGCTCGGCCTGCAGCCCTGCGGCGCCGAAGTGAGCTATTTGGGCCCGCTCTGGCGCATGGCGACCGGGCCGCAGATGCGGGCTGCCGGCCGGCTGCGCGCGGTCTGTCTGCTGGAAGCGGAAAAGCGCACCGCCTCCCTGATTCCCCCCGCACCTGCCGCCCGCCAGTGGCGGGCCGGCGCCGCACCCGCATGAACGCGGGCATCTCTCTGTCGAAAAGGTCAGCAATGAAAGAAGTGGAAGCACATACCGACGGCTCCTGCCTGGGCAATCCCGGTCCCGGCGGTTGGGGCGCCGTTTTGCGTTACCAGGGGCGCGAACGGGAGCTCGCCGGCGGCGAAGCCCTGACCACCAATAACCGCATGGAACTGATGGCCGCCATCATGGCCCTGGAAGCGCTGAGCGAGCCTTGCCGGATCGTGCTGCAGACAGATTCGCAATACGTGCGCCAAGGCATCACAGAATGGATGGCCAACTGGGTGCGGCGCAACTGGAAAACCGCCGGCGGAGATCCGGTCAAGAACCGCGACCTCTGGGAACGCCTGCACGCCGCCACCCAGCGCCACTCCATCGAATGGCGCTGGGTGAAAGGCCACTCCGGCGACCCGGACAACGAGCGCGTGGACCTGCTGGCGCGCAACGAGGCGATCAGATTCCGCGACATCGCTTCGGTGGGCTGAGATGAGCGAAGCGATCATCCAGACCGAACGTCTGCAACTGTACGAACTCTCCGACCAATCGCAGGAAGACATCGCCTTCGTCCGCCGCTTGCTCAACGAGCCCAGTTTTCTCGAAAACATCGGCGACCGCGGCGTGCGCGACCTGGAGGATGCGCGGGCCTATATCCTGAAAGGGCCGATGATCAGCTACCGCGCCAACGGCTTCGGGCTGTACCGCATGCAGACCAGGCAAGGGGGGCAGACCGTGGGCATGTGCGGTCTGGTCAATCGCCCCGCCTTGGAGGACATGGACCTGGGGTACGCCTTGCTGCCGGAATTCTGCGGGCACGGATACGCGGTGGAAGCAGGCGCGGCGGTTCTGGCCGACGCACGCGAACGGCTGGGGTTGGAACGCATCGTCGCCATCGTCGATCCGCGCAACGCCGGTTCGATCCGCGTGCTTGAAAAGCTCGATTTCCGGTTCGAGAAAATGGTGCAGCTAACACCGGATGACGTCACGCTCAAGCTGTTCGCATCCGGGCCCCCGAGGTAAGCTGCCCGCATGCGCCAAATCATCCTGGATACCGAAACCACCGGCCTCGAATGGAAGAAAGGCAACCGCGTGGTGGAGATCGGCTGCGTGGAGCTGATGGAGCGCCGGCCTACCGGCAATACCTACCATCAGTACATCAACCCCCAGCGCGAATTCGAGCAGGGTGCGGCGGAAGTCACCGGGCTGAGCCTGGAATTCCTGGCCGACAAGCCCGTGTTCGCCGACATCGCCGACGGTTTCCTGCAGTTCATCGACGGCGCCGAGCTGATCATCCACAACGCCGCCTTCGACATCGGCTTTCTGGACAACGAGCTGTCGCTGCTGGGCGAGCGCTACGGACGCATGAGCGACCGCGTGCGTGTGGAGGATTCGCTGCTGATGGCGCGGCAGCGCTTCCCCGGCCAGCGCAATTCGCTGGATGCGCTGTGCAAGCGCCTGGGCGTGGACAACACCCACCGCCAGCTGCACGGCGCGCTACTGGACGCGCAGCTGTTGTGCGAGGTGTACCTGCATCTGACCGCGGGGCAGAGCGAGATCGGATTTGGCGGCGACGAGCCTTCGCAGCAGGCCACCGCCGCGCCGGTGTTCGCCTTGCCGGCCGAAGGAACACGGCCGCGCGTGCTGGTCAGCGAGATCGAGCTGGCCGCCCACGAATCGCGTCTGGCCGTGCTGCGCAAGAAATCGGGCGATAAATGCCTGTGGGACGCCGTCCCCTTGTAGGAGCGGGCCCTGCCCGCGACGGCTTCTCACACGATATTTCTGCTTGATTGAAAAGCTGTCGCGGGCAGGGCCCGCTCCTACAAGGGATCGTCAGTGGCAGCGGACCAGGATCGCGGTGACGTTGTCGGACCCGCCGCCGTCCAGCGCCGCGGCGATCAGCGTATCCACGCATTCCTGCGCGCTGCAATCGTTGTGGCGCAGGGTATTGGCGATGCCCTTGTCGTCCACTTCCTCGGTCAGGCCGTCGCTGCAGAGCAGCAGCTGCATGCCGGGCTTCAGTTCCCCGGTCATGGTTTCCACGTTCAGGTGATTGGGGTCGGTCACCCCCAGCGCCTGGGTGACCACGTTGCGGTGCGGATGGGAGCGGGCCTGCTCGCTGGTCAGGGAGCCTTGCACGATCAGTTCCTGCACGTAGCTGTGGTCCTGGCTGAGCTGGGCCAGGTTGCCATCGCGCCACAGGTAGGCCCGGCTGTCGCCCACCCAGGCCACTTCGAAGCGGTTTCCGTGCACGCGCACCGCCACCACCGTGGTGCCCATCGGCAGGGTGTCGTTGCGGCGCTTGGAGGTGCGGATGATCTCTTCGTCGGCGATGCGGATCGCCTGGGCCAGCGGGGTGCCGTCGCGGATCTCGCGCACGATGGTTTCGCGGGCCAGGGCGCTGGCCACTTCGCCGCAGGCGTGCCCGCCCATGCCGTCGGCCACCAGCCACAGCCCCAGTTCGCTGTCGCCGTAATAGGTGTCTTCGTTCAAGTCGCGGCGGAGCCCAACGTGGGTAAGGTGTCCGAATTCGATCATGGCGCCCTGTTGGTCTGAATCCGATTATCCCTATCGGCTTGAACGGCATGATCGCGGGGAAACGGACAAGCGGCAAGGTTTTGCGGACCGCGGGGCTGCGAGGGTTCAGCGACAGCGTCTCGGTGCCGCCTCCGTGCTTGTCCCGGGATGGCGCGGCCCGTATCATGCACGACCCCGGCCGGTATGGGCGGGGCGACCGGAGAGGTGGCAGAGTGGTCGAATGTACCTGACTCGAAATCAGGCGTACGTGTAAGCGTACCGAGGGTTCGAATCCCTCCCTCTCCGCCAGATATGCAAAGGCCCCCGCAAGGGGGCTTTTGCATATCTGGCGGAGAGGGAGCAGTTTGAGGAGAAGCCCGTTCGACAGAACGGCAGGATTGCCGTTCTGCACGGCGCAGCCGCCCCGAAGGGGTGAGGCACATGGATGTGCCGAATGCATCCCTCCCTCTCCGCCAGGCATACCAAAGGCCCCCGCAAGGGGGCTTTTGCGTATCTGGCGGAGAGGGAGCAGTTTGAGGAGAGGCCTGTTCGACAGAACGGCAGGATTGCCGTTCTGCACGGCGCAGCCGCCCGAAGGGGTGAGGCACATGAATGTGCCGAATGCATCCCTCCCTCTCCGCCAGATGCGCAAGGCCCCCGGAAGAGGGTTTTGCATGTGGCGGCAACGGATCGCCAACGTCCGTTCCCTTACACTTCACTATCCCGCAAACAGAGCCGATGCCATGTCAGAGATCCAAGTCCCCGTTTCCTTCGGCGAACTGCTCGACAAGATCGCCATCCTGCAGATCAAATCCGAGCGGATGAGCGACGAAACCAAACTGGCCAACGTGCGCAACGAGCTCTCCGCGCTGGAGAACACCTGGATGGCGCATCCGGCCGCCGGCCAGAACATCGTCGATCTGCGTGCGCAGCTGAAGGCGGTCAACGAACGCCTGTGGGTGATCGAAGACGACATCCGCATCAAGGAAAAAGCGCAGGAATTCGACGCCGAATTCATCCGCCTGGCGCGCGCGGTGTATTTCGAGAACGACGACCGCGCGCGGATCAAGAAGGACATCAACCTGGCGCTGGGTTCCAGTTATGTGGAAGAGAAGTCCTATCAGGACTACCGGGCCGCTTCCAATCCCTGATCGTTGTGCCGATCCCTTCCCGCCCTAGGCGGGAAGCCGGTCGGCCCGATACCGCTCGAATGCGGCAATCGCGTCGTCCACGCCGATCAATGCCATCACCTCGTCGAACTCGATCTTGGTTCCCCATTTGAGTTCCGACGCCGGCTTGCCCAGGAACCTGCGCGCGGCCGCATCGTACTTGTCCACGCAATAGCGCACGTCCGAGTACGGCCCGCTGCGCAGCGGATTGCTGGCGGCGTGCAGGCCCAGCACCTTTGCGCCCATGGCATTGGCGATGTGCATCGGGCCGGAGTCCGGCGTCATCACCAGGTCGGCGCGCTCCAGCAGGGCGGGCAACTGCTTCAGGGTGTCCTTGCCGACAAGATCCAGCGCGGTGGCCTTCATCGCCGCGACGATCGCGTCGGTGGTGCTGCGCTCCAGCTCGCTGCGGCCGCCGCACAGCACGATGCGCCAGCCCTGGGCCGCGGCATGGTCGGCGACGGCGGCATAGCGGTCCGGGTACCAGTTGCGGCGCGCATGGCTGGAGCAGGGCGAGATCATCAACGTCGGCGTCCGGTCGTCGGCCCACTGCGCCCTGGCCCATCCGCGCGCGTCCTCGGGCACCGGCAGGTTCCACACGACTTCGGTCTGTTTCAGGCCCAGCGGCTCGCAGAAACTGCCGATGGCGTCCAGCACATGGATGCCGGGACGGTCGGGGATGCGTTCGTTGATGAAGAGGCCATGCAGGTCCTTGGCGCGGGCACGGTCGTAGCCGATGCGGCGCTTGGCGGGAACGAAGGCCGACAGCACGTTGGCGCGCAAGGCCACCTGCATCTGCAGCAGCGCATCGAAACCCTCAGCCGGCAACCGCTTGCGCAAATCGCGCATGCCCGCCAGTCCGGAGCGCTTGTCGTAGGCATGGAAGGTCACCCCGTCCAGGCCTTCCAGCAGCTTCTGGCCGCCCTTGTCGATGATCCAGTGCAGCCGCGACTGCGGCCATGCGCGCTGCAGCGTGCGGACCAGGGGTACGACGTGGGTCACATCGCCCAGCGCCGACAGGCGCAGCAGGCACAGCGATAAGGGATTGGTAGACAAGTATTGTTAGACTCGGAGGAATGGTCGATTTTGATGCAACGGAATCCATGACCCCGTTCCGCGAAGGTAGCGGATTGGGAGCGATTCTGTTCGACAGCAAACAGCTACGGCAAGCGGATCCGGAATGGTTCCTGCCCGCGAAGTGGGCAGAGCGGGCCCGGCCGGTCGATAGCGGCGGTCGCGGCGGCGCCTGGTTCATCGACGCGCCGTTCGGCCCCAGCCTGTTGCGCCTGTACCTGCGCGGGGGATGGGCAGCGCGCGTCAGCCGCGACCAGTACCTGTGGCACGGCGCCAACCGCACCCGCAGTTTCGAAGAATTCCGCCTGACCCGCGCCCTGCTGGCCAAGGGCTTGCCGGTGCCGCGCCCCATCGCCGCCAGTTACGTGCGCAACGGCATGACCTATCGCGCCGCGATCCTGATCGAACGGCTGCCCGATGTGCGTACCCTCGCGGACCGCGCCCAGGTCGCCGGCAAGGATGCGCCTTGGGAAGAGGCGGGCCGCCTGGTCGCACGCTTCCACCGGGCCGGGCTCGACCACGCCGACCTCAACGCGCACAACCTGTTGTTCAATCCGCAGGGGAAGGGTTGGATGATCGATTTCGACCGCGGCGCACTGCGTATTCCGGCTACCCGTTGGCGTGAGAACAATCTGATGCGATTGCAGCGTTCGCTGTTGAAACTTCGCGATACGCGCAGCCGCGACGAGGTGCAGCAGGACTTCGCCCGCCTGCGCCGCGCCTACGACATCGCCTGGCAGCGGGGTTTCTGATGGGCTGGGCTTTGCGATTCCTGGGCGTGGGCAACGCGGCGGCGGTGGAGCTGGGTTCGGCCAACGCGACCATCGAGCGCGACGGATTGCCGTGGCTGACCATCGATTGCGGAGCGGAGGGCCTGTCGGCTTATCTGGCGCATTACGGCGCCATGCCGCAGGCCTTGTTCGTCACCCATACGCATCTGGACCATGTGGGCGGTTTCGAACGGCTGTTCGTGGCCACCTGGTTCGACCCGGCGCGGCGCGGCAAGGTGAAGGTCTACGTTCCGGCCCCGGTCGTGCCGCTGCTGCATCAACGCGTGGGCAGCTACCCCAATGCGTTGGCCGAGGGTGGGGTCAATTTCTGGGATGCGTTCCAGGTGGTGCCGGTCGGCGCCTCGTTCTGGCACGACGGCGTGCAGCTGGAGGTATTCCCCGCGCGCCATCACTGGCCCGAAACCGCCTACGGTCTGCGCCTGCGCGGCAGCCTGGTCTGGACCGGCGATACCAGGCCGATTCCCGAAACGCTGGCCAAGTTCGCCGATGCCGGCGAACGCGTTGCCCATGACTGCAGCCTGCACGGCAACCCCTCGCACAGCGGCATCGACGACCTGGAGCGCGAATATCCGCCCGAGCTGCTGCAGCGCTGCCTGCTTTACCACTACGCCAGCGCCGAGGACGGGCGCGCCCTGGAGGCGCGCGGTTATCGGGTGGCCCGGAAGGGCGAGGTGGTAGCCTTGCACGAGACCACCGTCGCCCCCATCGCTTGATCATGAGTGTCCCCTGATCATGAGTGCAGTTCCGCAAACCCAGGCATGGCCGCCGGGCACTCCGTTGGGCGTGCCACTGGATCGGCGCGGCCGGCCGTTGCGCGACCTGCGCCTGTCGGTGATCGAGGCCTGCAATTTCCGCTGCGGTTACTGCATGCCCGCCGATCAGGTGCCGGACGACTATGGTCTGGATTCGGCGTCGCGCCTGTCGTTCGACGAAATCGAAACCCTGGTGCGCGGATTCGTGCGCATCGGCGTCAGCAAGCTGCGCTTGACCGGCGGAGAACCGCTCCTGCGCAAGCGCCTGCCGGAATTGATCGCGCGCCTTTCCGCCGTTCCCGGAATCGAGGATCTGGCACTGACGACCAACGGTTCGCTGCTGGCTGCGCAAGCGCGTGCGCTGCACCGCGCCGGCCTGCGCCGGTTGACGGTCAGCCTGGATGCCTTGGATGCGGACCTGTTCCGCCAGATGTCCGGCGGTCGCGGCGAACTGTCCGCGGTGATGGCAGGCATAGACGCCGCCACGCGGGCGGGATTCGCTTCGCTGAAGATCAATTGCGTGGTCCAGCGCGGCGTCAATGAAAACCAGGTGCTGCCGCTGGCGGAACACTTCCGCGGCAGCGGCCACGTACTGCGCTTCATCGAGTATATGGACGTGGGCACCTGCAACGGCTGGCGGCGCGCGCAGGTGGTGGCTTCGGCCGAACTGCGCGACCGCATCGCCGCGCGCTGGCCGATTGTTCCGCTGGATGCCAACTATCGAGGCGAAGTGGCCAAGCGCTACCGTTTCCAGGATGGGGCGGGCGAAATCGGATTCGTCAGCTCGGTCAGCGAAACCTTCTGCGGCGATTGCCATCGCGCACGCGTTTCGGCGGACGGACAGCTGTATACCTGCCTGTTCGCATCCGAGGGAGCCGATCTTCGCGGTGCGCTTGCGCAAGGCGAAGCGGCCTTCGCCGATCATCTGGCGGGGCTCTGGTCGCGGCGCGAGGACCGCTACAGCGAGTTGCGCGGCGAACGCGAGGCCGGCAAGGGCCGGCATGTCGAAATGTTCCTGATCGGCGGTTGAATGGCCGCGCGCAAGAAAGTCCTGACCCACCTCGATGCGGCAGGCCTGCCGTCCATGGTGGATGTCTCCGGCAAGCCGGCGACCGCGCGCGCGGCCACGGCCGAGTGCCGGGTGCGGTTTCCCAAAGAAGTAGCGGCGCAGCTGCACGCCAACGGGCTGCGCAGCGCCAAGGGCGGCATCGTGGATACCGCCATCATCGCCGGCACCATGGCGGTCAAGCGCACCCACGAGCTGATTCCCTTTTGCCATCCTTTGCCGATCGACGGATGCCGCATCGTCATCGTCTGGGACGGCGATAGCGCATTGAAGATCGAATGCGTGGTCAGGACCACGCACCGCACCGGCGTGGAAATGGAAGCGCTGACCGGCGCCACGGTCGCCGCGTTGACCGTCTACGACATGTGCAAGGCGCTTTCGCACCGCATCGTGATCGGTCCGGCCAAGCTGTTGGGCAAACGCGGCGGCAAAAGCGATTTCGGAGAAGCTTGATGGCGATGGTGACCGTCCTTTATTTCGCCAGTTTGCGCGATGCGAGCGGCGTCGCCTCGGAGCGGATCGAATCGACCGCCGCGGATCTGCAGACCCTGTATGCCGAACTGCAGTCGCGCCACGGATTCGCCTTGCCGGCCAATCGCCTGCGGGTGGCGGCCGACGGCGAATTCGCCAGCTGGAGCGATGCCTTGCGCGATGGTTGCGAGATCGCCTTCATTCCGCCGGTGTCGGGGGGGTAACAATGCCAAGTCATGCCGATACCCTGTCCGTCGTCATTCCAGCGAAAGCTGGAATCCATTTTGACTTTGCTCCTTCTCCTAGCGTAAATGAAGAAGCAAGATCAATTTGGATGACCAGCCATTCGGCTGTTAATGAAGCGCCTCCAGCTTTCGCTGGAATGACGATTTCTGTTTGCCCACGCTCTCCAAGCGCATGAGACGTTTCCACCTCTCCGAAGTGCCGATCGCGATAGCGTCCCCGCGCGACCAGCTTTCGCACCCGACTGCCGGCGCCTTCGCCAGTTTCGAAGGCTGGGTGCGCGACCACAACGACGGCCGCGCGGTGGAAGGGTTGCGCTACGAGGCCTACCTCGCACTGGCCGAGAAGGAAGGCGAACGGGTGCTGCAGGAGGCGATGGGCAAATTCGCCATCGTCGACGCGCGATGCGTGCATCGCGTCGGCGATCTGGCCATCGGCGATCTGGCGGTATGGGTCGGCGTCAGCGCGGCGCACCGTGGCGCGGCATTCGATGCTTGCCGCTATATCATCGATGAAGTGAAATCGCGGGTTCCGATCTGGAAGCACGAACGCTACCGGGAAGGAGCCCCGGGCTGGCTGCATCCCGAGCCCGATACCGCAAAAGAATGATCCGGAAACCAACCGCATGATCGGCGCAGCCCGTCCCGTCGTTTGCTTTTTTCTAGTGTGTTTCCTGGCGCTCGTGGCCGGCCGGGCCCATGCCGACGAGTTGCTGGTCGGCAACAAGTCCGCCGATAGCGTGTGGCGCCTATCCGTGCGCGATGGCCGCAAGACCGGCGAATTCCGCACCGGCAAGGCGCCGCACGAGATAGCGGTTGCCGGCAACGGCCGCTTCGCGCTGGTCAGCAACTATGGCCGCGAGACCTCGGGCAATACGCTGTCGGTGCTGGATCTGGTGGGCGGCAAGCCCACCCGCAGCATCGATCTGGGCGAACACGGCGCGCCGCATGGCCTGCGCCTGTTGCCGGGCGACGAGCGTGCATTGGCGACCACCGAAGGCTCGGCCAGCCTGCTGATCGTGAATGTCGGCCGTGGCGTGGTGGAACGGGTGATCGACGTGGGCGCCGGCACTGGACATATGGTCGCGCTGTCGCCCGACGCCAGGATCGCCTACGTCACCAAGATCAACGCGGGCACGCTGAGCCGCATCGACCTGGCCTCCGGGCTCAAGGTCCAGGAGCGCGCGGCGGGCAAGGGCGCCGAAGGGGTGGCGGTGAGTCCGGACGGCAAGGAGGTGTGGGTCACCAACCGGCAGGAAGGCTCCGTCACCGTGCACGATCCGGCCACATTGGCGATCAAGCGCAGGATGAGCAGCAGGGGTTTTCCGATTCGCGTGGTATTCACCGCCGACGGCCGCCACGCGCTGGTGACCAATGCGACCGCGGCCAATGTGGCGGTGTTCGATGCCCGCAGCAAATTGCGGGTCGCCACCCTCGACCTGACCGAACCTGGCGTCGTCTACAACCAGAGCATGCTGGGCGGCACGGCGATGCCGATCGGCACCGTGGTCGATCCCGTCCGGCAGCGCGCCTACGTGGCGATCAGCGGAGGCGACCGGGTCGCGGTGATCGACACCCGTGAGTGGAAAGTCATAGATCATTGGCCCGCCGGCCGGGAACCGGACGCGCTGGGGCTGGTGACGGGTCGGTCGGATCGGTAATCCGTTCGCGATGCCCGTTCACGACGAGATCTGGGCGGAGCAAGCGGAAGAGTGCCGCCTAAAGGTGGCGGCCCAGCCGGCTGGCCTCGGCACCCGCATCAGTCAATACCGTTGCTGCCTTCCGGCCCTGGCGGAGTTTTCAACCTAGCGTCGCGAGGGGCCGACAGGGCCACCATAGGACTGATGCGCGTTGCGCCGCATCTTGAAACTGGCGGAGAGAGGGGGATTCGAACCCCCGAAGCGCGGTTTAGACGCTTACACACTTTCCAGGCGTGCTCCTTCAACCGCTCGGACACCTCTCCGGGACCTGAAGGCGGGTAAAGCCGCTTTCCAGGGCCGCGAATTCTAGCTGGCGCGGCGATTTATTGCGAGTCCCGCCTGCCCGGGAGTGGAATTCCGCTGGCCATTCATTATCCGGGCCCGTGGCGACGGGCCGGGAAATTCTTTCCTTGGACAGATCCACTCGGCGCGGCACAATGGCCGTTCAGATGAAAACGGCTGCCTGATGTCCTACCTCGTCCTCGCCAGAAAGTGGCGTCCCAAGCGTTTTGCCGAGCTCGTCGGGCAGGAACACGTGGTGCGCGCGCTCAGCAACGCGCTGGAAAGCGGCCGCGTGCATCACGCCTTCCTGTTCACCGGCACCCGTGGCGTGGGCAAGACCACCATCGCGCGCATCTTCGCCAAATCGCTGAACTGCGAGGAAGGCACCAGCGCCGAGCCCTGCGGCAAGTGTTCGACCTGCCTGGACATCGATTCGGGCCGCTACCTGGACCTGCTGGAGATCGACGCCGCCTCCAACACCGGCGTGGACGACGTGCGCGAGGTGATCGAGAACGCGCAGTACATGCCCTCGCGCGGCAAGTTCAAGGTCTATCTGATCGACGAAGTGCACATGCTCTCGAAGGCGGCGTTCAACGCGCTGCTGAAGACCCTGGAAGAACCACCCGGGCATGTGAAGTTCCTGCTGGCCACCACCGACCCGCAGAAACTGCCGGTCACGGTGCTGTCGCGCTGCCTGCAGTTCAATCTGAAGCGCCTGGATGAAGGCCAGATCTCCGGCCAGATCTCCCGCATCCTGGCCGCCGAGGAAATACAGGCCGACGACAGCGCCATCCGCCAGATCGCCAAGGCCGCCGACGGCAGCCTGCGCGACGGCTTGTCGCTGTTGGATCAGGCCATCGCCTACACCGGCAGCAACAATGGCGGCGCGCTGCGGGAGGAGGGCGTACGCACCATGTTGGGCACGGTGGACCGTACCCAGGTCGGCGCCATGCTGGCTGCGTTGGCCGATGGCGACGGCGCACGCCTGCTGCAAATCGTCGCCACGCTGGCCGAATTCTCGCCGGATTGGAATGGCGTGCTGGAGGCCCTGGCCGAAGCGTTGCATCGCATCCAGGTGCGCCAGCTGGTGCCGGGCGTGTCGGTGGAAGCCGATGGCATCGACGTCGAGGATTTCGCCCAGCGCTTGCGGCCGGAAGTGGTGCAGCTGTGGTACCAGATGGCGGTGAACGGACGCCGCGATCTGTACCTTGCGCCCAGCACGCGCGCCGGTTTCGAGATGAGCGTGTTGCGAATGCTCGCCTTCCGGCCGGCCGGGGCAGGGCAGATCAATGCGGAGCCAGCCAGCGCGAGCGAAGCGGCGAAGCCCGCGCAGACCGCTTCGGTAGCCGCCCGGCAGGAAATTCCCGCGCCCGTTGCCAAACCGGTTGCGGAAACGCCACCGGCACCGGTGGTGAAAACGCCGCCGCAACCCGCGTCGACCGCAGTGGCACCCGTTGCCGGAACCTCCGCCGCCGCGATCGCCACCGCCGAAGAGTGGCTGCAGTTCGCCGCCAATAGCGGCATGAAAGGCGCCGCGCGCCAGTTGGCGGAAAATGCAGCCTTCGTCGGCTATGGCGAGGGCGTCCTGCGCCTGTCGCTGGACGCCGGCTTCGACTATCTGCGCTCGGAAAAATCGCTCGCCGAACTTTCCAATACGCTTGCCAGCAAACTTGGCGCCGCTCCGCGCATCGTCTTCGACCATGCGCTCGGCGAATCGGAAACGCTGCAGCAGCGCAGCCACCGCGAGCGCAGCCAGCGCCAGAGTGCGGACGAAGAGAATTTCATGAACAACCCGGACGTGCAGCGCCTCATTCAGCAGCATGGCGCCAAGCTGGTTCCGGACTCCATCCGCTCCTTCGACGAATGAACAGGTAACAAAAGATGCGTGGAAATATCGCCCAACTGATGCAGCAAGCGCAGAAGATGCAGGAAAACATGCAGCGCGCCCAGGAAGAGCTGGCCAAGCTGGAAGTCACCGGCAGCGCCGGCGGCGGCATGGTCAGCGTGACCCTGACCGGCGCCAAGGAATGCCGCAAGGTGCGTATCGATCCCAGCGTTCTGGCCGACCCGGAGATGGCCGAGGATTTGATCGCCGCGGCCTTCAACGACGCCTCCAACAAGATCGACGCCGAGTCCAAGAGCAAGATGGGCGCGGCCACCGCCGGCATGCAATTGCCGCCGGGCATGAAGATGCCGTTCTGATTCCCGCGCCCTCCCCCGCGCAGGTGGGGGAGGAGTTGTTTGGCATCCATGCAACACTGCCCCTCACTCGACCCCCTCCCAACCTTCCCCTGCCTTCGCAGGGGGAGGGGCTAAAAAAATGAGCGCGCCTCTACTCGAACAACTCATCGAAGCTTTGCGCGTCCTGCCCGGCGTCGGCCAGAAGACCGCGCAGCGCATGGCCTACCAGTTGCTGGAACGCGAACGCGAGGGCGGCCAGCGCCTGGCCGAAGTGCTGGCGCTGGCGCTGGAGCATATCGGGCACTGCAAGCATTGCCGCGACTTCACCGAAACCGAGGTCTGCGCCATCTGCGCCAGCTCCAGCCGCGACCAGCACCTGCTGTGCGCAGTGGAATCGCCGGCCGATCGTCTGGCCATCGAGCAGGCCACCGGCTACCGCGGCCTGTATTTCATCCTGCAGGGACGGCTGTCGCCGCTGGACGGCATCGGCCCGCGCGAACTCGGGCTGGACGCGCTGTCGGAACGGCTGGCGCGGGGCGAGGTCTCCGAGCTGATCATCGCCACCAACCCCACCGTGGAAGGCGAAGCCACCGCGCATTACCTGGCCCAACTGGCGCGCCAGCACAAAGTGCATCCCAGCCGTCTAACCCATGGCGTGCCGCTGGGCGGAGAGCTGGAATACGTCGATCGCGGCACGCTCTCGCATGCATTCGGCACCAGAAGCGAAATGCCGTTGTAGGAGCTGCGTAAGCTGCGACGGCAGCATCGTCGGACCTGACGGAAACCTCCTGCGAACGGAGGAGAGCAATCGCAGCTTACGCAGTTCCTACAATCACGAGACCATCCAGGACCCGCTCATGAACGACACTCTCTTCGGCAAGATCATCCGCCGCGAAATCCCCGCCGATATCGTCTACGAAGACGATGAAGTGCTCGGCTTCCGCGATATCGCCCCGCAGGCGCCGGTGCACGTATTGTTCATTCCGAAGAACGAAGCGATTCCCACCCTGGACGACCTGCAGCCCGGCCATGCCGAACTGGTCGGAAAGCTGGTGCTCGCCGCCGCCGAATATGCGCGCCGCGAAGGTTTCGCGCAGAACGGCTATCGCGTGGTCATGAATTGCCGCGAGGATGCCGGGCAGACCGTATTCCACCTGCATCTGCATCTGCTGGCGGGCGCGCGGCTCGGACATTTCGGTGCGCGCTGAGAAGGCGGGCTATCCGGAACTTGGCGGGCTCCGCGCCTGGATTCCGTCCGTCTTGTAGAGCCGAGCTTGCTCGGCTGCTCTTGATCTTGGCGAACAGCAGCCGAGCAAGCCCGGCTCTACAAAGAGACGGATGGCAAAAGAAAACGCCGCTCATCGAGCGGCGTTTTCAATTTCATATCACTGCAGCTCACCACCAGCCCCAGCGGCCCCAGCGCGGACCCCAGAAGGGGTCGTAATAAAACGGGGAAGGGCGGATCTCGACTTCGCGCACTTCCGGCCACAGGTAGACCACGTCGGCGGTCATGCGCGGCAGCCGGTAATCGTATTGGCCGATGCGCGTGGACTCCACGCCATCGACGCGGCCGATGAAAGTCACTTCGCGGCCTTCAGTGAATACCGCCGGGTCGTAGAAACCGGCGCGGCAGGCGATGAAGCGGCCGTCGGTGGCGTCCGGCGCGCTGCTGAGGGGACGGCCGGTGCCGCCCAGCGGACGCGAGATCAACTGGAAGCAGGTGCTGTCCTGGCCCGGTACGGTCTCCACGATACGGCCACCCCAGCGCACGGAGGTACCGACCTGGCTGCCGGCGACGGCTTCCCGGGGCGTGACCGGAGTGAAAGCGCCCTGCAACGGTTTGGGCGCAGTGGCGCAGGCGCCAAGCAGCAAACTGCTTGCGGCCAGCGCGATGAGGCGGATTTTGGCGTTCATGGTGAATCTCCAGGATTCAAGGACGGTGCCGACGCAGGTCGTTGAGTAGTGCAGCGTCCCCAACGGCGGCAGCGTAGCGCGTTTGAGCGAAACGGCGGCTGAGCGGAATCAGGGTGTCGGCCGATTGCGGTCTGGCCGCAGCGACGCGTTCGGCCCAATCCAGAGCCGGCTCGTGCGGCCGCCGTGCCAGGCCCAGCCGCGCATAACGCCGGGTCAGGCGATGCCAGGCGCGCAGCAACGGGTCGCGTTCCCGTTCTCCGCGCGCCAACAGCCAGCCCATCCATCCCAGCGCCGCCAGTGCGAAGACCGCGAACAACGCGCCCAAGCGCCCGCCGTCCAGCCGGTCCATGCCGAAGGGTTGCAGCAGGCGCTGTTGCCGGTCGGCGTTGAAGCCGAGCACCAGGTCGTTCCAGCCGCGCCGCATCCAGTCGCTGAAATCGCCCAAGGTGGGCAGCGGGTCGTTTCCACCGGCACCAGCGCCCAGCCGCTCCTCCAGGGTGTCGTAGACGCGCTCGGGCGCCACCGCGGCGGTGGGGTCCACGCGCACCCAGCCGCGTCCGGCCAACCACACTTCGGCCCAGGCATGGGCATCCATGTTCCGCACCACCCAATAGCCGCCGATCGGATTCCGCACGCCGCCGACGAAACCGGTGACCACGCGCGCGGGAATGCCCGATGCGCGCATCAAGACCACGAAGGAAGAGCTGAAATGCTCGCAATAACCTTGCTTCTGGTCGAACAGGAATTCGTCCACGCTGTTGCGGCCCGGCAGCGGCGTATCCAGGGTGTAGGCGAATTCGCGTTTCACCCAGTCCAATGCGCGCCGCACGATGGCGCCGTCGTCGGTTCCGGCCTCGTGCCGCCACTGTCGGGCAAGGGCCAAAGTGCGCGGGTTGTAACCGGCCGGCAGTTCCAGTGCGCGGCGGCGCGCGCCGGCGTCGAGTTGCGGCTGGAAGTTCGCCGGCGGCGACGACCGCAATCGCCAGCGGCTCAATGCGTTGAGCGGCGTGGTGGAGTACAGACTGTAGTCCTGCGAAAGGAAGGCGCCGGCAGGAGCGGCGTGCGGCAGGTCCAGCGCGACCAGCTGGCGGCGGTCGGTGGGTTCGAATTCGATCTGGTAGTCCCAGACGACGTTGCTGCGGGGGGGCGGTGCGGCCGGGAGTTGCCGCATTGCGTAGGCCTGGGTCCAACTGCGGCCATCGAAATCCCAAAGCACCGGGCCGCGCCAATACATGTCCTGCAACGCGGGCCGCGGGCCGAAGAATTCCGCCCGTAGCGCGGGGTTGTCGTCGGCCATCAGATCCAGCCACCCGCCCGGCGTCATGCTGTCCGAAAGTCCCGGGCGGCTCATGGCGCGTTCGGGTACGCCCCACAGCGGGGAGCCCAGGCGCGGAAACAGCCAGAAGACGCTCAGCACCAGCGGCAACCCGATCGCCATCAGCTTGCCCACCGCCGCCAGCGCGCGTAGCGGCGTCGCGGTGCCGGCAAGCGATTGCGATTCCACATCGGCCAGCCGCTGCAGAGTCAGCAGAGCGCAAAGGACCGACAGCAATCCCAGCAGCATCGTGAGCGGGCCTTGATCGAGCAGGAAGGCCGAGAAAGGAGCGAACAAGGCGAAGCCGATAAGGCTGCGCGCATCGCGCAGCGTCGAAGTTTCCGAGGGCTTGATGGCGATCATGGCCGCCAGCAGCGCGCAGCCGGTGTCGCGCCCGAAGCGGAACCCCATCTGCGAGAACACCGCGGCCAGCACCAGCAGCGCCAACAGCAGACGCAGCATCGCCGGCATCGGTTTGCGCCAGGAAAGGGCCGAAACCAGAACCGCCGCCAGCGCGATCGCCGACGCCAATCCGCCGGGGATCTGCAGCAATAGCGGCAACAGCGACAGCGCCGCGGTGGCGAGCGTCCACAGGCGGCTGCGGCCGTCTATCCGCTCGCGGGAGATATCAGTGGCCATCGGCATGCGGCAACAACGACAACGCACGCAGGCAGAGATGCCGATGCGCAGGTCCCTGCCCAGGCCCCAGCACCGGTTGTCCGGACAGACACAAGCGGTAGCGGCGGCCTTCGCGTTCGGCCAGATCCACCCAGTGGGCGAGCCGGCTGATGCGCTGCTCGGCGGCAAGCGGTGCAAGCGCCTGCCAATCCAGATTGACTTCGACCGCAAGCGGCTGCTCGTATTCGCGCACCATCAGCGAATCGCGACGGGCCGAGGGTTTCCAGGCGATGGCGCGGCGCGGGTCGCCTGCGCGGTAGCTGCGCAGGTGATGCACGTCATCGCCGGCGGGATTCAAACGGGCATGACTGGCGCTGCCGTCGCCCAACGGCAACGGCGGACCTTGCGTCTCCGGCACGGGATAAACCAGCAGCGGTTGCTCGGGCCAGACCCATGCCCATGCCAGGGCCAAACCGAGCGGCTGGGTGGTGGAAATACGGATGCGGTCCAATTCCAGCCAGCCGCGCCGTCGTGTATCCACCGGCAGTGTGACCGCTGCGGGCTCGCCGGCCAGCAGCGTCGCGCCGATCCGGTTTTCCCCGTATCGCAATTGCAGACCGCGCCGGTTGCGCGCGTCCTTTGCCGAAAGCGCGACGTGCATTTGCAGCGTATTGCCTGCGGCGACGGGCTCGGCGGAGATCGCATCGATGCGCAGACCCGACAGTTGCAAATGCGCTGCGATGAGGCTCGCCAACGCGGTAGCGCCCAGCAGCAACGCGAGCAGCAAGGCGGGATTGTTGTTGTAGTTGAGCGCACCCAGCAGCATGGCCAGCAGCAGCGCGCCGAAGAAGAATCCGAAACGCGAAGGCAACACGTAAACCCGGCGCCGGTCCAGCTTCACCGGCAGCGCTTCGGCCGTGCGCGGGCGCGCGAGCAGCGCGAAGCGCGTAGCCAGGCGTTCGCGTGGAGTGGCCTGCATCCCGTTCTAGTCCACGGCCACCGCGTGCAGAATGGATTTGGCCAGCGCCGCGGTGGACGAGGCCTCCGCTTCGGCGACCAGGCGATGGGCGGCCACTGCCGAAAACAACGCCTGCACGTCTTCCGGCAGCACATGGCGCCGCCCCAGCAGTAGGGCGTAGGCGCGCGCCGCGCGCAGCAATGCGATGCCGGCGCGCGGCGACAGGCCCACGCGCACGCCCGGATGCTGGCGGCTGCGGGCCATCAACGCCTGCACGTAGTCCACCAGCGCCGCGCTGGCGTGCACTTGGTTCACCGCAGCGCGCAATGCCAGCACATCGTCGCTGGACAGCAATGGTTCGGCGCGGGCGATCAACTCGCGGCGATCGTCTCCCGCCAGCAGCGCGCGCTCGGATTCCGCATTCGGATAACCCAGGGTGAGCCTCAGCAGGAAGCGGTCCAGTTGCGAATCCGGCAGCGGATAAGTGCCCGACAGGTCCACCGGGTTCTGGGTGGCGATGACGAAGAAAGGATCCGGCAAGGGCCGGGTCATGCCGTCCAGGGTGACCTGGTGCTCGGCCATGGCTTCCAGCAGCGCGCTTTGGGTCCGTGGCGGCGCGCGGTTGATTTCGTCCGCCAGCAGCACGTGGGTGAAGACCGGGCCGGGATGGAACTGGAATTGCCGCGATTGCGCGTCGTACACAGACACGCCCAGGACATCGGCCGGCAACAGATCCGAAGTGAACTGCACGCGCTGGAAGCCGAGTCCGAGCGTCGCGGCCAATGCGTGGGCCAAGGTGGTCTTGCCCAGGCCGGGGAGATCCTCGATCAGGATATGGCCCCCGGAAAGCAGCGCCACGAACGCCAGACGCACTTCCTGGGGCTTGCCCAGCACCAGCGAATTGACCTGCTGTTGCGCGGACTTCAGGGCCGCATGCAACGCATCGGTTAGCATTTCATGCGCAGGCGGCTGGGCGAGCATCGTTTTTCCGGATTCTTTTCAAGGAAGTCTAACGGGATATGCAGGACGAAAGCATGCAGGACACGACATGCAGGATGTAAAGCACGCGCAACGTATCTTCCTGTTGCTGTGGACAGTGGTGACCGCCATCAAGCTTTTGATCGCGGCGCGCCTGCCGTTGTTCGTGGACGAGGCGTTCTACTGGCAGGAGGGCCGGCATTTCGCCGCCGCCTACTCCGACCTTCCGGGACTGACCGCGTGGATGACCCGGCTGGGGACCGAGATCGGCGGCCAGCATGCGCTCGCCTTGCGCGCGCCGTTCCTGTTGCTGGCGGCATTGCTGCCGTGGCTGATCACCCACATCGCCAGCCGCTGGTTCGGCGAAGCCGCCGGCTGGCGTGCGGGAAGTCTGGCGGTGCTGATGCCGCTGGCAGGCAGCCTGGGCATTCTGGCGTTGCCGGACGTGCCGATGGCTTTCGCTACCGTGCTGTGCCTGGATGCGGGCGCGCGCCTGCTGCGCGAGATCGACGCCGCCTCGGCTTTCGAACTTGCGCTGGGCCTGACCATCGGCGCCTTGAGCCATTACCGTTTCATCGGCGTGATCGGTGTGGGAATGATCGCGTTGGCGCTGTTGCCGCAGGGCAGGCGCGTGTTGCGCGATCCGCGCGTTTGGGTGGCGCTGGCGGTGGGCGTGGCCGCGTGGACGCCGCTGGTGGCCTGGAACCTGGAAAACGCCGATGCCGGCCTGCGCTTCCAGCTCGTCGACCGGCATCCGTGGGCGTTCCAGTCCACGGGCTGGTGGTTCCTGGTGGTGCAGGCGGGGCTGGTCACGCCGTTGCTGTTCTTCGCCTTGATCCAGGTGTTCGTGCGCTCGTTCCGCACAGGCGAGGGAATGCCGGCGCAGTGGCGCTAC
Source organism: Pseudoxanthomonas sacheonensis (assembly GCF_010093305.1). Lineage (GTDB taxonomy): Bacteria > Pseudomonadota > Gammaproteobacteria > Xanthomonadales > Xanthomonadaceae > Pseudoxanthomonas_A > Pseudoxanthomonas_A sacheonensis. The sequence continues at coordinate 58,097 of NZ_PDWS01000015.1, forward strand.
TTCGGTCTGCTGGGCGGCGTTTCCACGCTCGGCTTTTTCCTGCTGGGTTTCTTCGCCGACGTGGAAAGGGTGAGTTTCCATTGGCCCCTGCCGGGCTACCTGCCGTTGCTGATCGCGGTGCCGGCGTTGCTGCGCGAATGGCCGCGCGGCTTGCGCATTGCGACCTGGATATTGAGCGGCGCGGGATTGGCAGTGGTGCTGGGGTACTACCTGGTGCTGTCCACGCCGCAATGGCGCGAGCGCTTCGCGGCGGAAAAGTTCTATCCGGCCAACTTCGCCGGTTGGGAAGAACTGACGGCCGCCGTGCGCGAAGAGCAGGCCAGGTTGCCGCCTGGCACAACGCTGCTCGCAGACAACTTCAAATCGGGCGCCGAACTGGGATTCGCGCTCGATAATCCGCGCATTCCCGTGCTCGACCATCCGCTCAACCAGAAGCATGGGCGTGCGCCGCAGTTGAGGTTGTGGAAGCTGGAAAGCGACGGCAGCCGCAACGCGCCCGCCTTGCTGGTGGTGGGAACCGGCGACGTGCAATACAAGTCGTTGCTGGAGTACTACCACCAGCTGTGCAAAAAAGTGGGCCCGCTGCCGCCGCCGCGCGTGGTCAACGTGGATCACGGCCACCAGCGTTTCCTGCTGTTCGCCCTGCCTGCGGAAAGAAGCAAGGGCGCTTGCACGCTTCCCGCATTCGCCTGGATCGACACGCCCGAGAGCAAGGCCACGACCGGCAGGAAGTTCCAGGTCGCAGGCTGGGCCTTCAAGGACGGCGTGGGATTGAAGGGGGTGGAGATCCTGTTGGACGGCAAGCCTGTGGCCAAGGCGCGCTATGGGCTTCCCAGTCCAGGAACCGCGGCTTACTGGAAAATCTCCACCGACCCCAACCATCCGGCAGTCGGTTTCAGCGCCGATCTCGACCTCACCTCGGCCAAGCATGGCCGGCACTGGCTGGGATTGCGGTTGCAGGGACGGGACGGCAGTGTGGAGGATTGGCCGGAGCAGCCCTTGGACCTGAAGGAATAGGCTGCCTGGATCTCAGGGAAGCGTGAACCCGGCCTCGCGCAGCATTCTGGAAAGCGCGATCAGGGGCAGGCCGACCAAAGCCGTGGGGTCCTTGGACTCGATATGCTCGAACAACGCGATGCCCAGGCCTTCGCTTTTGAAGCTGCCGGCGCAATCGAGCGGCTGTTCGGTATCGACATAGCGCTCGATCTCGTCGGCCTGCAAGTCGCGGAAGCGTACCCGGGTGACGTCCATCGCCTCCAGCACCGGGTCATCGCCCCGCAGCAGGCAGACCGCGGTATGGAAGGCGATTTCCCGCCCGGACATCGCGCCGAGCTGGGTCAGGGCGTTTTCACGGGTTCCCGGTTTTCCCAATGGCTGCGCGTCCAATGCGGCCACCTGGTCGGAGCCGATGATCCAGGTATCGGGGTGCTGGGCGGCAATGGCCTTGGCCTTGGCCCACGCCAATCGCCGGGCCAGCGCCGGCGGGGTTTCCCCGGGCAGCGGGGCTTCGTCCACATCGGGCCGGGCGATGTGGAAGGGCAGGCGCAGCCGTTCCAGCAGTTCGCGGCGATAGCGGGAGGTCGAGGCCAGGATCAGCGGCATGGGTGCATTCACGGGCATTCACAGCGGGGCGGGCATTCTGCCGGCGTCCGCCAGGACCGGCAAACCCGATGGTGACGGCGTTCCCGGGTTTGACAGCTCGGCCCGGCATCCTTAATATTCAGCGGCTTATGTCCGTGAACGTGCCCGAGATAGTGGATGTTTGGCGCATGGTCGCGGCCAGGCGGAGTTTCGAAGGTCGGGTGCCGCTGTCTTCGTTGACGCGCGTGCAGGACCTGCTGTTCGATACCGAAGGCGAAGTCGATTTCGCCCTGCAGTTCGACAGCGATCCCTTGCTCAAGGTGGCCTACGCGGAGTTGCGGATCGATGGGGCGTTGCCGCTGGCGTGCCAGCGCAGCCTGCAGCGGTTCCTGCTTCCGGTGCATGTGGTGCAACGCCTGGGATTGATACGGGACGAAGCGGACGAAGCGGCATTGCCGCCGGATTACGAAGCGCTGCTGGTGCCCGAAGACGGCATGCTGCGGCCGCTGGATCTGGTGGAGGACGAGTTGGTGCTGGCGGTTCCCGCAGTGCCGGTGGATCCGGAGTCGGACGCGGTGGATCGCGAATGGCCCATTCCGGAACAAGAATTGGCGAAAGCCAGCCCGTTCGCGGCGCTGGGTTCGCTGAAGAAAAACTGACCTCCCGCGGGGCGGTCGGCAACATCAACAAACACGCAATACAGCGAATCAGTTCGGAGCAATACCATGGCAGTGCAGAAATCCCGCGTCACCCCGTCCCGTCGTGGCCAGCGTCGTTCGCACGACAGCCTGACCGCCAAGCAGCTGGCCACCGATCCGACCAGCGGCGAGACCCACGTCCGCCACCACGTCACCGCCGACGGCTACTACCGCGGCAAGAAGGTCATCGCGACCAAGGCCGACGTCGTTTCCGACGAAGATTGATCCGTTCGCGCGCCATTCCGGCGCGCGTCGGTTGAAATCGGTGCGGAAGAGTTCCCGGCCCGGCATGGGCCACCAGCAGGAGCGGGCATGAGCGAGCGTGATTCGAACGGGCGCGTATATGCCCGTATCGCCGGAACAGGCAGCTACCTGCCCGAAAAACTGCTGACCAACAACGATCTGGCCAAACAGGTCGATACCAGCGACGAGTGGATCCGCAGCCGCACCGGCATCCGCGAGCGCCACATCGCCGCCGAAGGCGAAACCTCGGGCGATCTGGGCTATTACGCCGCCGTTCGCGCGCTGGAAGCGGCGGGCGTGGATGCCTCCGAGATCGACATGATCGTGGTCGGCACCACCACTCCCGACCTCATTTTTCCGTCCACCGCCTGCCTGATCCAGGCCCGTCTGGGCGCGAGCGGCTGCGCGGCGATGGACGTCAACGCAGCCTGTTCCGGATTCGTCTACGCGCTCAGCGTGGCCGACAAGTTCATCCGCTCCGGCGACGTCAAGACCGCGCTGGTCATCGGCACCGAAACCCTCAGCCGCATCGTCGACTGGACCGAGCGCACCACCTGCGTGCTGTTCGGCGACGGTGCCGGCGCGGTTGTGCTCAAGGCCGACAGCGAGACCGGCATCCTCAGCACCCATCTGCATGCCGACGGGGCCAAGAAAGAATTGCTGTGGAATCCGGTCGGCGTTTCGGTCGGCTTCGAGGCCGACCAGCCCAACTGCGGCGCCCGCATCAACATGAAGGGCAACGACGTCTTCAAATACGCGGTCAAGGCGCTGGATGGCGTGGTAGACGAAACCCTCGAGGCCAACGGCCTGAACAAGCACGACCTGGACTGGCTGATCCCGCACCAGGCCAATCTGCGCATCATCGAAGCCACCGCCAAGCGGTTGGAAATGCCGATGGACCGCGTGGTGGTTACTGTCGACAGGCATGGCAACACTTCTTCGGGTTCGGTGCCGCTGGCGCTGGACGAAGCGGTGCGTTCGGGCCGCGTGCAGCGCGGGCAATTGCTGCTGCTGGAGGCCTTCGGCGGCGGTTTCACCTGGGGCTCGGCGCTGCTGCGCTACTGATGCCCACCCGCGCCACGCTCAGGCGTGGCGCTTGAAATACTGCACCTCGCGCTCGTGTTTTTCGGCAGCGGCACGGGTCTTGAACGTGCCCAGGTTGCGTCGCTTGCCGGTGGCCGGATCTTGTTTGCGCGAATACAGGCGGAACTCGCCTGACGCCAGTTTGCGGATCATGCCGTTTGCTCCCGTTGCTTCCGATTGCAGCTATCTGAACAACGGGCAGGTAATGGCGCAGTGATGGATCTGCGCGTTTTTTCGCGCTGCGATCACTCCACGATACGGGCGAGTACAGACGCTGCGGCCGGTTCGCCCGTATGATGCGCGCCGAGCCATAACGGATTGCGCGAGTGACCCCATCCCAAACTGCCAATGCATCGCTTGCCTTCGTTTTTCCGGGGCAGGGTTCCCAATCGCTGGCCATGCTGGCCGAGCTGGCGGAAATGCATCCGGTGGTGCGCGAGACTTTCGCCGAAGCCTCCGATGGCGCCGGCGTAGACCTGTGGGCCCTGTCCCAGGGCGGCCCTGAGGAAATGCTCAACCGCACCGAGTACACCCAGCCGGCTTTGCTCGCCGCCGGCATCGCGGTCTGGCGCGCTTGGCGGCAGCAGGCCGGCGCCATGCCGGCGCTGTTGGCGGGGCACAGCCTTGGCGAGTACACCGCGTTCGTCGCCGCCGATGCGCTTTCGCTGCACGATGGCGCGCATCTGGTGCGCTTGCGTGGACAACTGATGCAGGATGCCGCGCCCGCCGGCGTAGGCGCCATGGCCGCGGTGCTGGGCGCCGACGACGATCTTGTCGCCGAAGTCTGCGCGCAGGCTTCGGCAAGCCAGGTCGTGGTGCCCGCCAACTACAACTCTCCCGGGCAGATCGTCATCGGCGGCGATACCGATGCGGTGGATCGCGCGATCGCGCTGCTGAACGAACGCGGTGTGCGCAAGGTGGTCAAACTGGCGGTCAGCGTGCCTTCGCATACGCCGCTGATGCGCGAAGCCGCCAACCGCCTCGCCGAAGCCATGCGCGGCATGTCCTGGCGGGCGCCGGCGTTGCCTGTCGTGCAGAACGTGGACGCGCAGGTGCACGAGAATATCGACGACATGCGCGACGCCCTGGTGCGTCAGCTGTATCTGCCGGTGCGCTGGACCGACTGCACCTTGGCATTGGCCGCAAAGGGCGTCACCCGCATCGCCGAATGCGGACCGGGCAAGGTGCTGACCGGTCTGGTCAAACGCATAGACAAATCACTCGAAGCAAGATCGCTGGCCACGCCCGGCGATTTCCAGTCCGCATTGGAAGAATGGAAGCAGGCATGAGCGACGCACAAACATTGAAGGGCGAAATCGTCCTGGTCACCGGCGCCAGCCGCGGCATCGGCGCAGCCATCGCCGACGAACTCGCCGCGCAGGGCGCGACCGTTATCGGTACGGCGACTTCCGGACCGGGCGCGCAAGCGATCGCCGGACGTCTCGCCGCAAAGGGCGGACATGGCCGGGAGCTGGATGTCACCGACGCCGCCGCGGTGGAGGCGCTGATCGAATCAATCGGCAAGGAATTCGGCGCGGTCTCCATCCTGGTCAACAACGCCGGCATCACCCGCGACAACCTGCTGATGCGGATGAAGGAAGAAGACTGGCAGGCGATCCTGGATACCAATCTTTCCAGCGTCTACCGCACTTCCAAAGCCGTCATGCGCGGCATGATGAAGGCGCGCAAGGGCCGCATCATCAACATCGCCTCGGTGATCGGCGTGACCGGCAACGCAGGGCAGGCCAATTATGCGGCGGCCAAGGCCGGCATCATCGCCTTCTCCAAATCGCTGGCCAAGGAAATCGGCAGCCGCGGCGTCACTGTCAACGTGGTCGCGCCGGGGTTCATCGACACCGACATGACCCGCGCCATGCCCGATGAAGCCAAGCAGGGACTGGTCGAGCAGATCGCGCTCGGCCGCCTGGGCGAACCGGCCGACATCGCACGTGCGGTGGCCTTCCTCGCCGGACCGTCGGCCAGCTACATCACCGGCGAAACCCTGCATGTGAATGGCGGCATGTACATGCCGTAGCACATTTGCCGTGTAAGTATTTGATTAAATGGCGATTACGGGGGTCTGCACCGGATCGCCGGTTTCCACTAAACTACTCCCCGTTCACTCAACTCCGTCTGGAGCCAAAACCAATGAGCAGCATCGAAGAACGCGTCAAGAAGATCGTAGTAGAACAGCTTGGCGTCAAAGAAGAAGAAGTCACCACCAGCGCATCGTTCGTCGATGACCTCGGCGCCGATTCGCTCGACACGGTCGAGCTGGTGATGGCGCTGGAAGAAGAGTTCGAGTGCGAAATCCCGGATGAAGACGCCGAGAAGATCACCTCGGTGCAGCAAGCCATCGACTACGTCAAGGCTCACGTCAAGGCGTGAGTTCGAAGTATCGATGAGTCGTGCCGGGGCCGCGCATGCGGCCCCGCGCATTTGTGGCGTTTCAGTGCGCCAGCGTAGGGTGCAGGAAAAAGATCAGAGGAACCGTATGAGCCAGCGTCGCGTAGTAGTCACGGGTATGGGCATGATTTCGCCCTTGGGCAACGATCTGGCCAGCAGCTGGGACGCCATCGTCAACAGCAGGTCGGGCCTGGGCCCGATCACTTCCTTCGATGCTTCTCTGTTCACCACCCGCATCGCCGGCGAGATCCGCAATTTCGATCCGACCCTCTACATGTCTCCCAAGGACGTGAAGAAGATGGATGCGTTCATCCATTACGGCATCGCCGCTTCGCTGATGGCGATGGAGGATTCGGGCCTGGAAGTCACCGAGGAAAACGCCGAACGCATCGGGGCGATCATCGGCGCAGGAATCGGCGGCATTCTCGGCATCGAAGAGCAGACCGCCAAGTACATCGAGGGCGGCCCGCGCAAGATTTCCCCGTTCTACATCCCCAGCACCATCATCAACATGCTGCCGGGCCAGTTGAGCATCATGAAGGGCATCAAGGGTCCGAGCTTCTCGGCGGTTTCGGCCTGCGCCACTTCCAACCATTCCATCGGCATGGCCATGCGCATGATCCAGTACGGCGATGCCGACGTGATGGTCGCCGGCGGCGCCGAGCGCGGTTCTTCGCCGACCTCGGTGGGTGGGTTCTGTTCCATGAAGGCCATGTCCACCCGCAACGACGACCCCGCCGCCGCCTCGCGTCCGTGGGACCGCGACCGCGACGGCTTCGTGCTGGGCGACGGCGCCGGCATCCTGGTCATCGAAGAGTACGAACACGCCAAGGCGCGCGGCGCGCGCATTTACTGCGAACTGGCCGGCTTCGGCGCCAGTTCCGATGCCTTCCACATGACCGCCCCCAGCGAAAACGGCGAAGGCCCGGCGCGTTGCATGGCGATGGCGATGAAGGACGCCAGGATCAATCCCGACCAGGTCGAATACCTCAACGCGCACGGCACCTCCACGCCGTTGGGCGACTTGGCCGAGACGCTGGCGATGAAGCGCGCATTCGGCGACCACGCCTACAAGACCATGGTCAGCTCCACCAAGTCGATGACCGGCCACCTGCTCGGCGCCGCTGGCGGCGTGGAAGCGATCTTCTCGGTGCTGGCGATCGACCGCGGCGTGATTCCGCCGACCATCAACCTGGAAAATCCGGGCGAAGGTTGCGATCTGGATTACGTGCCCAATGTGGCGCGCGAAAAGAGGATCGATGTGGCGATGTCGAATGGGTTCGGTTTCGGCGGCACTAACGGCACGCTGGTTTTCAAGCGGATTTGATTATTGCTCGTCATTCCCGCGAAGGCGGGAACCCAGCGACTTGGCTGTTGCTGTCATGCTTTGAGAGCGAAAGTCACTGGGTTCCCGCCTTCGCGGGAATGACGAGCGAAATGTGATCGAATCCCGCGCACTACCTCCCGACACCGATCTGCTTGCCCTGCATCGGCTGGCGCCCGCACGTTATCCGATGCTGTTGGAATCGGTCGCCTCTGGCACCGCGCAGGGGCGCTGGGATCTGCTGCTGGTCGCCAATGGCAGCGGTCTGCGGCTGGACGCGCAGGGCCGGACCAGCACGCTCGATGGGCGGCCGATGGAGGGCGATTTCCTCGCTGCGCTTGACGGCGACTGGCGTGCCAATCGGATTCCGCGCGAAGAACCGCGCTGGCCGTTCCGCGGCGGCTGGGCGCTATTGCTGAATTACGAACTCGCCGGCCAGATAGAGCCGGTTCTTTCGCTGCCAAAAGGCGATGACGCTATTCCGGTCGCATTGGCGCTGCGTTGCCCGGCCGCGATCCTTCGCGATCGCGCCAGCGGCGAATGCGTGGCTCTGGCCGAAATCGGCGCCACCGAGTTGCTGGACCTCATTGCCGCCGATGTCTCCGCTTCGCGAGACGAGGCCGCGATGCCCGCATGGCGAGGCCCCAGCGGTATCGCCGAAGACGAGCCGCAGCGGTTCCTGGAAGGAGTGCAACGAATCCTCCGATACCTCGCCGCCGGCGACATCTTCCAGGTCAACCTGTCGCGGGCCTGGTGCGCGCGCTTCGATCGACCGCTCGATCCGGCGGCGCTCTATGCGCGCCTGCGCACCGCCAATCCCGCTCCCTTCGCCGGATTGTTCGCGGCAGGCGACTGGGCCGTGGCCAGCTCATCGCCGGAACGCCTGGTCTCGATCCGCGGCGACGTGGTCGAAACGCGCCCCATCGCCGGCACCCGGCCGCGCTTCGAAGGCGACGATGATGCCGAACGCATCCGCGAGCTGGTCGGACACCCGAAAGAACGCGCCGAGCACGTGATGCTGATCGATCTGGAACGCAACGATCTGGGCCGCGTCTGCGAACCGGGTAGCGTGCAGGTGGATGAACTGATGAGCGTGGAAAGCTACGCCCACGTGCATCACATCGTCAGCAACGTGCGCGGACGCCTGCGCCGCGACACCACGCCGGGCGAGGTGATCCGCGCCGTCTTCCCGGGCGGCACCATCACCGGTTGCCCCAAGGTGCGCTGCATGCAGATCATCGCCGAGCTGGAAGGCCAGGCGCGCGGCGCCTATACCGGCGCCTTCGGCTGGCTCAATCGCGATGGCGACCTGGATCTGAATATCCTGATCCGCAGCGCGGAGATGTTCCCCTCCGCCGGGGGTGGCACCGATGTCGTATTCCGCACCGGGGCGGGGATCGTGGCCGATTCCATTCCCGAGCGCGAGCTGGACGAAACCCGCGCCAAAGCCCGCGGCGTGCTGAAAGCCCTGGGCCCCTTGTAGGAGCTGCGCAAGCTGCTACCGTAAATCTTGCCGCATGTAGCAACTACCCCATCGGGCCGTTGCTCCGGTCGCAGCTTGCGCAGCTCCTACGGGAATGGCAGGCAAGGTATCCTGCCCCCACATACTCCAGAACCAATCCCGCGCACGCCAGAGTCGAGGAAATCGTGTCCCCAGGATCCAAACGCGGCTGCCGCGTCGTTCTCATCGCTTTATTCCTGTTGCTGGCTGTCGCTGCGGGGTGCGGCGCCTGGCTGTGGCAGCGCTACACCGGCTTCAGCGACCAGCCCATCGCCGGATTGCAGGCCGGCGACAGCGTTACGGTCGTTTCCGGCGATTCGTTCCCCAGCGTCCTGCGCAAGCTGCGCGCTGCAGGCGTGGAACAAGGCAACGACCTGGAATGGCGCGCGCTGGCGCGGCATCTGGATGTGGCCGGCAGCCTGAAGGTCGGCGAATACGCGCTGGATCCCGGCATGACCCCGAGCACGCTGTTGCTCAACATGCGCGACGGCAAGGTCATCAACTACCGCATCACGATTGTGGAGGGCTGGAACATCCGCCAGTTGCGCGCGGCGATCAACGCCGCCACGCCACTGTTGCATGAAACCAACCAGCTCGACGACGCGGCGCTGATGAAACTGCTGGGCCACCCTGGCCAGCACCCCGAAGGCCGCTTCCTGCCGGAAACCTACGTGTACTCGCGCGGCGACAGCGATGCGGACGTGCTCAAGCGCGCTTACGACGCCATGGACAAGGCGCTGGCCGAAGTCTGGAAGACGCGCGCCGACGATCTGCCGCTGAAGTCGCCCGAAGAGGCGCTGATCCTGGCTTCGATCATCGAGAAGGAAACCGGGCTTGCCTCCGAGCGTCCGCAGATCGCCGGCGTGTTCGCGCGCCGGTTGAAGCTGGGCATGAAGCTGCAGACCGACCCCACCGTCATCTACGGCATAGGCAGCAGCTACGACGGCAACATCCGGCGCCGCGATCTGCTCACCGATACGCCGTACAACACCTATACCCGCACGGGGCTGACCCCCACGCCGATCGCCATGCCGGGCATGGATGCGTTGCGCGCCGCGGTCAATCCGGCGCCCGGCGACGCGCTGTTCTTCGTCGCCCTGGGCGATGGCAGCGGCAGCCACGTCTTCACCGCCTCGCTGGGCGAGCACAACGCCGCCGTCGCCCGATACCTGCAGCAGCTGCGCCGTCCGCCGCTGCCCGAAGAAGAACCCCTGCAATGACCGAAGCCCTGCTGAAACATCCGCGTCTGATCAGCCTGGAAGGCGGCGAGGGTGCGGGCAAGACCAGCGCCCTGATCGCGATCCGCGACCTGCTGCAGTCGCACGGCCATGAAGCGGTGCTGACCCGCGAGCCGGGCGGCACGCCATTGGCCGAGCGCATCCGCGAGTTGCTGCTGAGCCCGCACGAAGAAGCGCTGGCGCCGGAAACGGAGCTGCTGCTGATGTTCGCCGCGCGCGCGCAACACGTGCGCGAAGTGATACGCCCGGCGCTGCAGCGCGGCGCATTCGTGGTCAGCGACCGTTTCACCGATTCCAGCTATGCCTACCAGGCCGATGGCCGCGGCCTGGACCGTGCGTTGGTGGAAGAGCTCGAGCGCAAAGTGGTGGGCCTGAAACCCGGCCTGACCCTGCTGCTGGATCTGGACGTGCGCGAAGGCCGGGCGCGCGCCAATGGGCGCGACCTGTGGCCCGACCGTATCGAAAGCGAGCAGGACGATTTCTTCGAGCGCGTGCGCGAAGGCTTCCGCAGGCGCGCCTCGGCCGAACCCGAAAGGTTCCGGGTGATCGATGCCAGCCGCTCGCCCGTTGAAGTGGGCGCGGCGGTTTCCGCGGCGGTCGCGCGATGGCTCGAAAATCAGGCATGAGCGATCTTTTTTCTCCCTGGCAACAGCGGGCCTACGACCACGCGGTGACTGCGCTGGAAGCTGGCCGTCTTGGCCACGGATTGCTGATCTGCGGGCCCGAAGGCCTGGGCAAGCGCGCGGTGGCCGACCGTCTGGCGCTGCATGTGCTGGGCGGCGGCGAGGCCGCGACGCAGGCGCGCAGCGCGCAGCTGATTTCCGCGGGCACCCATCCGGACCTGCATGTGGTGTCTTTCGGCCCGACCAAGGACGGCAGCAAGCTGCGCACGGAAATCGTGATCGATCAGATGCGCGAACTGTCGCAGAAACTTTCGCTGACGCCGCAGTACGGCGTGGCGCAGGTGGCCATCGTCGACCCGGCCGATGCGATCAACCGCGCCGCTTGCAACGCGTTGTTGAAGACCCTGGAAGAACCCGCCGAGGGCCGCTACCTGTGGCTGATCAGCGCGCAGCCCGCGCGCTTGCCGGCGACCATCCGCAGCCGCTGCCAACGATTGGAATTCAAATTGCCGCCGGGCGACGAGGCGCTGGCCTGGCTGATCGCCCAGGGGCATTCGGGCAAGCATGCGGAGGAGGCCCTGGAGGCGGCACGCGGCCACCCCGGGCTGGCCGATCAATGGCTGCGTGAAGGCGGGCTGGCCCTGCGCAAGGCGGTGGCCAGCGATCTGGAAAAGCTCGAGCGCGGCGAGATAGGGGTCATCGAAACCGCCCAGCGCTGGTCTTCCGACGAACAGGCGGAGCTGCGCTTGAGCCACGCCGCGGACCTGGTGCTGGCGCAGGCCGGGCAGGCCGGCTTGACCGATCCGGCGCGATTGCACAAGCTGGCGACGTGGTTCGATGCCGCCAACCGTACGCGCGACCTGTTGCGGACCACGGTGCGCGGCGATCTTGCGATGATTGATTTGCTCTTGGCTTGGCGTGGTTCGGACCGCGCCAGGGCAGCCAAAGGAGAACGCGGATGAATGCAGTGGCAGGCGGTGGACGGCAGGGCATCCTGTCTTTGGCGGTCAAGGACAAGGCGGCGCTGTACAACGCCTATATTCCGTACGTGAAGAACGGCGGCATCTTCGTGCCTACGCCGAAGCGTTACTTCCTCGGCGATGAAGTATTCCTGTTGCTTACGCTTCCCGATTCCAGCGAACGCCTGCCGGTCGCCGGCAAGGTCATCTGGGTGACTCCGGTAGGCGCGCAGGGCGCCCGCACGGCAGGCATCGGCGTGCAGTTCGCCGATACCAGCGAAGGCGAAGCGATAAAGAGCAAGATCGAAACCTTGCTGGCCGGTACGCTCAACGCGGACAAGCCCACCCATACGATGTAGGGCCTTGTTTGCTTCGATGAAAAAGGCCCGGCATCGCCGGGCTTTTTTGTAGGCGGTAGGTCGGGGCTATGTCCCCGACGCGCGGGAATTGAATCCAATCGCGTCGGCAGCGTAGAGCCTGTCCCGCACTTGATACGGGGGCCGACCAGGCTGTACAGAGCGAATCGCGGTGCAGGCCCCCGTTTTCAGAGCTTGGCGCATTTGACAGCGCGCTAGAGTCCTTTGAACAGATTCCCGAGCAATAACGTCACCAGGCCCGCGCACAGAATCCAGAACGCATACCCGGCCAAAGCCGGAATATAGCCGAGCCTTGCGGCCACACCGATACCGCCGAACAGCAGGGAAAGGAAGAACATGCCCGTGGTCGGGGCGCTGAGATTGAACATGCGGAAGATCCGTCTAGTGGGATTGGAATTATAAAAGCGAAGCGCGGCAATCGGCGCTCGCACAATCAGACGACGGGACCGCGCAGCACCGGAGAATCCCAGCCCGGCCGCGGCGCGAAACGGTCGCCGTAGCGGCCCTGCAGCACCTTGAGCTTCTCGACCAGTGCGTCGGCCCCGGTGGCCTTGATGTATTCGATGGGGCCGCCGCGGAACGGCGCGAAGCCGGTGCCGAAAATCACGCCCGCATCCAGCAGGTCGGAGTCGCTGACCACGCCGTCGTGCAGGCAGGCGACCGCCTCATTGAGCAGCGGCAGCACCAGACGGTCTTCCAGATCGGAAGGCGCCTGATAGTCCTTGGCCACTTCAGGCTTCACCGCCTTGCCGTTTTCCCATTTGTAGAGTCCCTGACCGTCCTTCTTGCCGCGCTTGCCCGGCTCAGGCGGCGCGGACAGCGCGGCGGGAATCGGCAGGCCCAGGAACGGGGCCAGTTCCTTGCCCACGCCGGAAGCCACATCCAATCCCACCGTGTCGATCAGTTCGATCGGTCCCATCGGCATGCCGAACTTCACCGCGGCCTTGTCGATTGCAGGGCCCGGGACGCCTTCGGAATAGGCAGTCACCGCCTCCAGCATGTACGGGAACAGCACGCGGTTGACCAGGAAGCCCGGTGTGCCCGCTACCGGCACGGCCAGCTTGTCGATCGCCTTGCAGAAAGCGGCCAGGCGTTTTTCGGTTTCCGGAGCCATGCCGTCGTGGCGGATGATCTCCACCAAAGGCATCTGCGCGACCGGATTGAAGTAGTGCAGGCCGGCGAATTGCGCAGGGCGCTGGATATGTTCGCGCAGCTCGGTCAGCGGAATGGAGGAAGTGTTGGTGGTCAGCAGCGCGTCGGCTTTGAGGCGCGGTTCGATGCTCTGGTACAGATCGCGTTTGGCCTCCGGGTTCTCGATGATCGCTTCGATCACCAGGTCCGCGTCCGCCACTCCCGTGCCGGCCAGGTCGCTTTTCAGCCGCGCCGCCACCGCAGGACGCTTCGCATCGTCCTTCACTCTCTTGTTGAACAGATCGGTGGCCCGGGTCAGTGCGGTGTCGATGAAGCGCTGCTCTCGGTCCTGCAGGGTGACCTCGAAGCCCTTGTAGGCCGACCACGCGGCGATGTCGCCGCCCATCACCCCCGCACCGACCACGTGCACGTGCTTGATCCCATGATCCTTGCCCCCCTGGCTTTTCAGGCGCTCCTGCAGGAAGAAGATCCGCACCAGATTGCGCGCGGTCGGCGTGCTGGCCAGCTTGACCACGCTGCGCCGTTCCGCGTCCAGGCGGGCCTGGATGCTGCCGCCGCCACTGCGCTTCCAGGTATCGATCAATGCGTACGGAGCGGGGTAGTGTTCCTTGCGCGCCTTGCGGGCGACCTGCTTGGCCATCTGCGGCGCCAGGATCTGCCGCGCCAGCCAAGTGTTGCTGATCCACCCCAGGAAGCGCTGTTTGAACGGGCGGACGGTCCCTTTCTGCGCCATGGCGACTGCCGCATCCAGCAACAGAGCCGGTTCCACCACCTTGTCGATCAGCCCCATTGCGCGTGCCGCCGGCGCGGACACCGTGCGTCCGGTCAGCATCAGGTCCATCGCTGCTGGCGCACCGACCAAGCGCGGCAGCCGCGCGCTGCCGCCCCAGCCCGGAAAGATGCCCAGCATCACTTCCGGCAGGCCGATGCGCGTGGAGGCATCGCTCGAAGCTACCCGGTAGCGGCACGCCAGCGAAATTTCGGTGCCGCCGCCCATGCAGTGGCCATGGATGGCCGAAACCGTAGGGCAGGGCAGTTCCGCCAGCTTCTGGAACACGGCCTGGCCGCGACGGATCGCATCGTTGACTGTGCCCTTGCGGTCGAACTCCTGGAACTCCTTCAGATCCGCGCCGGCGATGAAGCCTGCCGGTTTGAGCGAACGGATCACCACGCCCTTGGGCGGGTCGATGGCGATGCGTTCGATCAGGTCGCCCAGCTCGATCAGCACGTCCTGCGACAGCGCATTGACCGGCGCGCCCTGGCGATCGAGGCTGAGCACAACGATGCCGTCCTCGCGCGACTCCGTCCGCCAATGACTGAATCGGAGCCCATCGAAGCTTGCTGCCATGATCAAACCATCCGTTCGCGTATGGGTAAGACGACTATCATCCCGAGGTTGTTTAACCCACGTCAAATCCCCACTGATAGAAAGGGACATGACCGGCGGCATGGGCATGAACTTGGCGTTTAAGGTTAAATCCTTGATAAGGAAGCCGTTTAAGTGGCCTTCTGAACTTTTTTCCGCAATAGCGGTCACAGTGCTCGGTCATCAGCCGAGCCGACAGGAGTGCGGCCCGGCATGGCCGATGTGGATACACAAACCCCAAAGGACAGTGCTCCACCACAGGAGTTGGACCTCGAGCTGGTCAGGCGTGTCCAGCGTGGCGACAGCGCGGCGTTCGATCTGCTGGTACGCAAGTACCAGCACCGGATAGTCGCCCTGATCGGACGCTACATCCATGACTGGAGCGAGTGCCAGGACGTCGCCCAGGACACCTTCATGCGCGCTTATCGCGCGATGGGGAATTTCCGCGGCGATGCGCAGTTCTATACGTGGTTACACCGGATCGCAGTGAATACAGCCAAGAACCATCTCGTCGCCCATAACCGCCGCCCGCCGACCGACGACGTCGACGCCAGCGATGCCGAGCAGTACGACACCGGCAGCCGCTTGCGCGACACCGATACGCCGGAACGCGAACTCATGCGCCAGGAGCTGGAGCGCACGGTGATGAAGGCGGTGGATGCCTTGCCTGAGGAACTGCGTACCGCCATCACCCTGCGCGAAGTGGAAGGAATGAGCTACGAGGAAATCGCGCAGAAGATGGATTGCCCCATCGGCACGGTGCGCTCGCGCATCTTCCGTGCCCGTGAGGCCATCGATGCCGAACTTCGGCCTTTGGTCGATTCCGAAAGCGCTACCCGGGAGCGTGCACGCTCATGACTACCGACAAGATGGACAACCATTATTTCCAGCAGCTCTCCGCCCTGATGGACGGCGACCTGCCACCCGACCAGGCGCGCTTCCTGCTGCGCCGGATGGAACACGACACCGAACTCACCGGTTGCTGGGAACGCTGGCAGCTGTGCGGCGATGCCTTGCGCGGACAGGCGCAGGCCCCGGCCCCCGCCGGTTTCGCCGACCGTATTTCTGCGGCCATAGCGGCCGAACTTCCGCGCTCGGCCGCGAACACGGCTTCGCCGCGAGTCCGCAGCAACCTGGCCAAGTGGGGCGGGGGCGCGTTGGCGGCTTCCGTGGCAGCCATCGCGCTGTTCATGGTGCGCCAGCAGGTTCCCGATGAAGCTCCTTCGCAGGCGGCGCCTACGGTAGCCGATCAGTCGCCGGCCGCCGCGCCGTCCACGGCTTCGCCCGCGCCTGCGCCGCAGACGGCGGCTACCGTTACCGCGGCCAGTGTCGCTGTCGCCAGCATTCCCCGCCGCCAGAACGACGCGCGGCGCAGCGCGACCCGCAACCAGCAGACTGCCCGCAACGCCGCGGCTGTGCGTAATGCCCAGCCGGACCGGGCGGTGGCTGCGGCTGCGCTGCCTGTGATCAATACCCTGGCCAGGGCACCGGCCGGCACTGGCGCCAATGCCGGCGCTGCACACGATCCGTTCTCGAACCTGCAGATCAACGCACCGGCGGCCCGACCGTGGCCGCGCGCGGTGCTGCCGCAGTATTCCTCCGGCAGCGGCGCGTTCAATGCCGACTATTCGACCGACCGCGCCGCGCAGACGTTCTACCCCTTCGAGCCCCGCTTGCCGGTCACTCCGCCGGTCGCTCCGCCCGAAGAAACCGCACCGCGCGATCGCTGAAGCAAGGTTGCCGGCACCTCGGCCGCGAGTCGACGACAGCTGCGAATCAATGCAACGTCGGCCGCAAGTTTTCCACTCAACCCAACCCATACCTATCGAGGCATGCGTTCGATGAATTCCAGTGTCCGTAAGAGCTTGTTCGGCCTGTTGGTCCTCACTACTCCGCTGGCTGCCTGCGCCCAGCAGCCGGCCGCCACGGCGCAAGGCGCAGCTCCGGCTGCGGTCAGCTCCATTGCGCAGAGCAGCGCCCCGCAAATCGTCACCGGACTTCCGGATTTCACCCAGCTGGTGGAGCAGGTGGGTCCTGGCGTGGTGAATATCGAGGCCAAGGTCGGCGCTCGCCAGGTATCGCGCGAACAGCAGCAGATGCCCGACGAAGAAGACATACCGGAAATTTTCCGCCGCTTCTTCGGCCCGGGCATGCCCGGTGGGCCGCAAGGACCGCAACAGCCGCAGCGCCGCGGCACCTCGATGGGCAGCGGCTTCATCATTTCGCCGGATGGTTATGTGTTGACCAACCATCATGTGGTGGAAGGTGCGGACGAGGTGACGGTGAAGCTTTCCGACCGCCGCTCGTTCAAGGCCAAGGTCGTGGGTAGCGATGAGGCCTACGATGTGGCGCTTCTGAAGATCAATGCGACCAGCCTGCCGTCCCTGCGGCTGGGCGATTCCAATACGCTCAAGCCGGGCCAGTGGGTCGTGGCGATCGGGTCGCCCTTCGGCCTGGATCACTCCGTGACGGCAGGCGTGGTCAGTGCGACCAGCCGCATGAATCCTTTCGCCAACCAGCAGTACGTGCAGTTCATCCAGACCGACGTGGCCATCAATCAGGGCAATTCCGGTGGTCCGCTTTTGAATACGCGCGGCGAAGTGGTGGGCATCAATTCGCAGATTTTCTCCGCGTCCGGCGGATACATGGGCATCAGTTTCGCCATACCGATCGATCTTGCGGTCAGCGCCGCCGAACAGCTGAAGAAGACCGGCAAGGTGAGCCGTTCGATGCTGGGCGTGAGCATGCAGGCTGAAATCACCGATGCGGAAGCCAAGGGTTTGAACCTGCCCGATACCCGTGGCGCGCTGGTGGCTGGCGTGCAGGATGGAAGCGGCGCGGCCAAGGCCGGTATCGAGCCGGGCGACGTCATCACCGCCTTCAACGGGCACAAGATCAACAGCCGCGAAGAACTGCCGCCGTTGGTGGGGCCGCTGCCCGCCGGCAGCAAGGCTACGATCACCGTCATCCGCAACGGCAAGCCCCGCGACTTCACAGTGACCCTGTCGGAACTCGATACCGGCGCTTTGGCGGCCCGCGGCGACGACGATACCGACAATGCGGAGGCGCCCGAAGCGCCTGCGTCCGATCAGCTTGGAGTGCAGGTGGCGAACATCGACGCCGCGACCCGGCAACGGCTGGGCCTCAAAGCGGGCGAGGGCGTGCGCATCACCGGCGTCAGCCGTCAACTGGCGATGGACGATCCACGCCTGCGTCCGGGCCTGATCATCCTTCAGGTGGGCCGGACCCCGGTGGGGAGTGCGGCCGAATTCGCCCGCGCCACCGCCGAAGCCAAAAAGGGCGATGTGGTCATGCTGTTGGCGCGCGACCCCTCGCCGGGCGGTGGCAGCCAGTTCCTCGCCATCACCGTGGGCGGAGAAGACTGAGCCCGATCCACGCGCCCCGCCCCCCGGTTCGCAGCCGGCGGGCGGGGCGGCTGCCGTGCGATAATGCGCCGTTATTCTTCCTGACACGGCCTTCGTGGCCGCGCCCATGCAGCCTGATTCCATGCGGAATATCCGCAACTTTTCAATCATCGCGCACGTCGACCACGGCAAATCCACCCTGGCCGACCGCATCATCCAGCTTTGCGGCGGCCTCGAGGCCCGCGAGATGGAAGCGCAGGTACTCGACTCCAACCCGATCGAGCGCGAGCGCGGCATCACCATCAAGGCCCAGTCCGTATCCCTGCCGTACACGGCCAGGGACGGGGTGACCTACCAGCTGAACTTCATCGACACCCCCGGCCACGTGGACTTCAGCTACGAAGTCTCGCGCTCGCTGGCCGCCTGCGAGGGCGCGCTGCTGGTGGTGGACGCCGCCCAGGGCGTGGAAGCCCAATCCGTGGCCAACTGCTACACCGCGGTGGAGCAGGGCCTGGAAGTGGTGCCGGTGATCAACAAGATCGACCTGCCCACCGCCGACATCGAAAAGGTGAAGGCCGAAATCGAGGCGGTGATAGGCATCGACGCCGAGGATGCGGTGGCCATCAGCGCCAAGACCGGCCTCAACGTCGTCGATGTGCTGGAAGCCATCGTCGAACGCATCCCGCCGCCGAAACCGCGCGACACCGACAAGCTGCAGGCGCTGATCATCGACTCCTGGTTCGACAACTACCTGGGCGTGGTTTCGCTGGTGCGGGTCATGCAGGGCGAGATCGTGCCCGGCACCAAGATGCTGGTCATGTCCACCGGCCGCACCCATCTGGTCGACAAAGTCGGCGTGTTCACTCCCAAGCGCAAAGAGCTGAAGAAGCTCGGCGCCGGCGAAGTGGGCTGGATCAACGCCTCGATCAAGGACGTGCACGGCGCGCCGGTCGGCGACACCCTGACCCTGGCCAGCGATCCGGCCGCCAAACCGCTGCCTGGTTTCCAGGAAATGCAGCCGCGCGTGTTCGCCGGCCTGTTCCCGGTGGACGCCGACGACTACCCGGACCTGCGCGAAGCGCTGGAAAAGCTGCGCCTCAACGATGCCGCGCTGCGCTTCGAGCCGGAAAGCTCCGAAGCCATGGGCTTCGGTTTCCGCTGCGGCTTCCTGGGCATGCTGCACATGGAGATCGTGCAGGAGCGCCTGGAACGCGAATACGACCTCAACCTGATCAGCACCGCACCCACCGTGGTCTATGAAGTGCTGAAGACCGACGGCAGCGTGATCAGCCTGGACAACCCGTCCAAGCTTCCGCAGACCAACCTGATCGACGAAATCCGCGAGCCGATCATCCGCGCCAACGTGCTGACCCCGCCCGACTACGTGGGCAATGTCATCACCCTGTGCGAGGAAAAGCGCGGCCGCCAGATCAGCATCAGCTATATGGGTTCGCAGGTGCAGATCAGCTACGAACTGCCGATGGCCGAAGTGGTGCTGGACTTCTTCGACCGGCTCAAATCGGTGTCGCGCGGCTACGCATCGCTGGACTACCACTTCCTGCGTTTCGAGGCAGGCCCGTTCGTGCGCGTGGACACGCTGATCAACGGCGACAAGGTCGACGCGCTGTCGCTGATCGTGCACCGCCAGTACGCCGACCGCCGCGGCCGCGAACTGACCGAGAAGATGCGCGAACTGATCCCCCGGCAGATGTTCGACGTGGCCATCCAGGCCGCCGTCGGCGCCCAGGTGATCGCCCGCAGCACGGTCAAGGCGATGCGCAAGAACGTGCTGGCCAAATGCTATGGTGGCGATATCAGCCGCAAGAAGAAGCTTCTGGAAAAGCAGAAGGAAGGCAAGAAGCGCATGAAGCAGGTGGGCAGCGTGGAGATTCCGCAGGAAGCGTTCCTGGCCGTATTGCAGATGGACAACAAGTGAAGCTGGGAATGGAGACTCGAGAATGGGGAGTAGGTGAAGCGAATCCGCTTGGCTTTGGTTCCTGTCTTTTCGATTCCCCATTCTCCATTCCCGATTCCCGTTCTTAGGAAAACGTATGGTCTGGTTCGAAACAATCCTGGTAGTGCTCACCCTGCTGACCGGCTTCGTCTGGCTGCTGGACAAGCTGTTCCTGGCCAAGCGCCGCGCCGCGCGCAGCGGCCTGCTGGACGACGAGCCGGTGCTGGTCGATTATTCGCGCGCGTTCTTCCCGGTGCTGGCCATCGTGCTGATCCTGCGCAGCTTCATCGCCGAGCCCTACAAGATTCCGTCGGCCTCGATGATGCCCAACCTGCTGATCGGCGATTTCATCCTGGTCAACAAGTTCGCCTACGGCCTGCGCCTGCCGATCAACAACAAGAAGTTCGTTTCCATCGGCGAACCCAAGCGCGGCGACGTGGTGGTGTTCAAGCCGCCGCACGACCCGGAGAACAACTGGATCAAGCGCGTGATCGGGCTGCCGGGCGACCGCATCTCGTTCCAGGGCAACACCTTGACGGTGAACGGCCAGGCCATGACCTACAAGATGCTGGGCACCTATACCGGGCGCGGCGTGGCCCAGGGCACCGACAGCGCGGCGTTGCTGGAGGAGGATCTGCCGGGCCGTCCCCACAAGGTGCTGGAGGGGCTGGACAACCTGGTGGGCGCCGGAGAGTGGGAAGTGCCGGCCGGGTACTATTTCGTGATGGGCGACAATCGTGATAATAGCGAGGACGGCCGTCTGTGGCCGGAGGTCAGCCCGAAGGACGGTTCGCCGATCCCGAATCACAACTTCCTGCCTGAGAAGGACCTGCGCGGCAAGGCGTTCCTGATCTGGCTGAATTGCGAAGGCTGGTTCTGCAAGGGGAGTTTCGATGCGTCCAGGATCGGAACCAAGATCCAATAACCAAGTTGTCTGACCCGGGGATAAGGCATATGAATCGCAAGCTGAAAATCGGCAATCCGCAGATGAATCGCAAGCAGAGCGGCATAACGCTGATGAGTTTCCTCGTCGTGCTGGCGGTGGTCGGTTTCGCCGCGTACATCGGCATGAAGCTGTTTCCGATGTATCAGGAGTACTACTCGGTGCGTACCGCGGCCAAGGGGTTGGCCTCGGAACCGGGCGTGGGCGACATGGATCCCTCCAAGATCCAGGACCTGTTCTTCCGCCGCCTGTACATCAACTATTCCGAAAACGTGAAGCCGGAGAACGTGAAGATCGAGCGCATCGACAACGGCTGGAACATGAAGGTGAACTACGAAGTGCGCCGTCCGCTGGTCGGCAATCTGGACGTGGTGGGCGTGTTCGACGTTTCACAAGACCTGACCCGCCACGGTGGCACCGATTGATCTGAAATTCCGCCACGGTGAGCTGGACGGCTACCGTTTCGCGGACCCGGGCCTGCTGCAGCAGGCCCTGACCCATCGCAGCGCCGGCGCTCCGCACAACGAGCGCCTGGAGTTCCTGGGTGATGGCATAGTCAACCTGCTGGTCGCCGAAGTGCTGTTCCAGCGCTGGCCCAAGGCCGACGAAGGCGCCTTGACCCGTGCCCGTGCCGAACTGGTGCGCGAGGCCTCGCTGGCCACCATCGCGCGACGCCTGGAACTGGGTGCCCGTCTGACCATGGGGCCGGGCGAAATGAAATCCGGCGGCCATCGGCGCGATTCGATCCTGGCCGATGCGCTGGAGGCGGTAGTGGCGGCGATCTACCTCGATTCCGGATTCGAAGCCTGCCGCGTTGCCGTGCTGCCGTGGTTCGAGGAATCCCTGGCCGCGTTGCCGGTAGGCAAGCCGGGCAAGGACGCGAAAACGCGTCTGCAGGAATGGCTGCAGGCCCGTCAGCGGCCGCTGCCGTCCTACGAACTGGTTTCCGAAAGCGGCGACGATCACGCCAAGACGTTCAACGTCAGCTGCACCATCATCGATCCCGACCTGACCGCCGAGGGCGAGGGCAGCTCGCGCCGCAACGCCGAGCAGGCCGCCGCCGCGGCATTGCTGGAAAAACTGGACATCTCCACGTGAACGCACCGACCCCAGGCAAAGACGGCCATCGCAGCGGCAGCATCGCCGTCATCGGCCGGCCCAACGTGGGCAAGTCCACGCTCACCAATGCGCTGGTCGGTTCCAAGGTCAGCATCGTTTCCAACCGGCCGCAGACCACGCGCCACCGCCTGCTGGGCATCGCCACTTTCCCGGAAGGCCAGATCGCGCTGGTGGATACGCCCGGCCTGCACAAGCAGGAAGGCAAGTTCTCGGCATCGGCGATGAGCAAGGTGATGAACCGCGCCGCGCGCGGGGCGCTGGAGGATGTCGATGCCGCCGTACTGGTCATCGAAGCCGGGCGCTGGGACGAAGCCGACACCCTGGCCTACAACGTGCTCAGCGACACCGGCATCCCGGTGATGCTGGTGGTCAACAAGGTCGACCAGATCAAGGTCAAATCCGAGCTGCTGCCCTTCCTGGGCAAGGTCGCCGAGGGCCGCACGTTCGCCAGCGTGCATCTGATCTCCGCGTTGAAACGCAATGGCCTGGAGCAGCTGGTGCGCGACATGCTCGCTCTGTTGCCGGTGGCGCCGCCGATGTTCGGCGAAGACGAAATCACCGACCGCAGCCAGCGGTTCATGGCCGGCGAGCTGGTGCGCGAACAGCTGATGCGGCAGCTCGGCAACGAGCTGCCTTACGCCACCACCGTGGAAATCGAACGTTTCGCGGAGGAAGAAGGGCTGCTGCGCATCGGCGCGGTGATCTGGGTCGAGCGCGAAAGCCAGAAATCCATCGTCATCGGCAAGGGCGGCGCGCGGCTCAAGGAAATCGGCAGCAAGGCGCGCCTGCAGATGGAGCGCATGTTCGACTCGAAAGTCTTCCTGGAAACCTGGGTGCGCGTGCGCGAGGGTTGGTCGGGTGATGCCGCCGCCTTGAAGGCATTCGGATACAACGAATAGCTTCGGTGGGACCGCTGTTGTGGGAGCGCCGTCCCGGCGCGAGCTCTTGCTTTTATGGAGCCAAGCTTAGTCAGCCCCCACGAAAAGACCAGATAGCAGGCTAACCCTGCTTTATTCGGACAAAAAGCAAAAGCTCGCGCCGGGACGGCGCTCCCACACCACGGCGCAGCTCCTACAATCCGCATTGATGCGTATCACCGCCGAACCCGCCTACGTTCTGCACGCCCGCCCCTGGCGCGAGACCAGCTTGCTGGTGGAAGTGCTCGCCGAAAATCACGGGCGGCTCGGGTTGGTGGCGCGCGGAGTTCAGGGGCCGAAGAAGCAGGTATTGCGCGCCGCCTTGCAACCGCTCCAGCACATCCGCCTGGATGCCGTGCAGCGCGGCGAGCTGGCTCAGCTGGTAGCGGCCGAGGCGTTGGACGCCGCACCGCGGTTGGCAGGCGAGGCGATGCTGGCGGCCTTCTACGTCAATGAGCTGGTGATGCGGCTGGCGCCGCGCCAGGATCCGCACGGCGACCTGTACCGCATCTATGGGCGGACCCGATCGCGGCTGGGCGGCGAGAGCTTGCTTGGGGAGGGCTCGCTGGCCTGGACCTTGCGGCGCTTCGAGCGCGATCTGCTGGAGTCGCTGGGTTCGGGTTTCGATCTGAGCGAAGACGCCGAAGGCGCAGCCATCGATCCCGCCGCACGTTATCGGATCGATCCGGAACAAGGCCCGCGCCGCTTGTTGAGCGATCGCGGACGCGACGAACGCAGCAACGCGGCGACGGGCAGCGCATTGCTGGCCCTGGCTGCCGATCGGCGGCCCGACGCGGACGACCTCGCCAGCCTGCGCCTGGCATTGCGCAGCGTGCTCAGCCACCACCTGGGCGGACGTGGATTGAAATCCTGGGAAATGCTGGGCGAGCTCGGCAGGCTGAAACGGCCCGGGTAGGGACGCGCTCCTACAGGCTTTCGGATTCGTTGCCGGAGGACTGCGTATCGCGCACGGCTATCGAGAAATCCGCAAGCGTTCCCGCATCGGACAGCGATTTTTCCAGCCCGGCGGCTGCCGCATTCATGCGCATCGCACCGACGAAGCCGCTGCTGGCCTTCAATTGATGCAGCACTTTTTTCGCTGCTTCCAGGTTGCCGGCCTGCAGCGCATCGCGGATCTCATCGTATTGTCTGGCGAGTTCTTCGAGAAACATCCGGCGCAGGGTCGCCACGTGCTCCTGATTGCCGTTCAATGCGGCCAGCGCAACGGCCTGATCCCATAACGGAAGAGCGCTTGAGCTGTCGTCCGCTTCCCCAGCGCGATGGAGTTCGTGCGAGGGCTCGATTCCAAGCAGTTGCCCGGCCGCCTGCCGCAGTTGGACGGCGGTCAGCGGTTTGACCAGCACCAGATCGAACCCGGCGGCCAGCAGTTGCGCATGCAGGGCCGGCGAATCGTCGGCGGTGTGCGCCAGCGCCGGCGTGGCAGGAAAGCGGGCGCGCAGATCCGCCAGCAGGTCGGTTCCGGAGCCGTCGGGAAGGTTGGCGTCCAGCAGCCACAGGTCGTAGACGCTCTCGTGCGCCAAGGCGGTACGCAGGGAAGCGGCCGTATCGACTTCCGCCGGCAATGCCTGCAGCGCGGCGGCCATGAAACTGCAACTGACGGAATCGTCTTCCACCAGCAGCAAGCGAAGCTTCATTCCCTGGCGATCCGACATCGTTATGCTGCCTTCCATGCCCTGCCGCATCTTACCGCTGCTCTTGCTGACGTTGTTGGCGGTGCCCGCCGCCGGGCAAGCCAGGACCGCGAGCGCGCGCATCGCCAGGGTGGTCACGCCGGTGGCGACCCTGCAGGGCGTGACGGTGCGGCTGGATTGGCCGGATGCCGCCGAAACCGGGCGACTCACATTGACCGCCAACCGCGTGACGGCGCCGGACCTGGGCTATCGTTTCGACGATCTCACTTGGCAATGTCCTCTGCAACGGGGCGCCAAGCAGGACGGCTGGCGCTGCGAAGGGCAAATCCGCAGCGCGGGCCGCAAGCCGTTGAAGCTTGGGGTCGATCTGGCTACGGCCAGCACCGACGCGGTGCTGGCGGGCGGCGGTTCCAGCCTGGTCCTGCACCGCAACGCCGCCGCGCCCGACATCACCCGCCTCGAGCTGACCCGTGTGCCGCTGGCATGGGCGCAAGCGCTGCTGGCGCAGGCTTGGCCCGAAGCGAATCTGAAAGCCGGGCAGATGTCGGGGTCGCTGAATATCCATACCCCCGAGTCGCGTCCGTTGCGCGTGGAAGGCCGGCTAGGGTTCGACGGGCTTGGCTTGGATACGCCCGATGGCAGCATCGCTGCCGAAGGCGTGGGCGCGCAGGTCGATCTGGACTACCGCAAGTCCGCCGGCTTGTCCTTGGCGACCGTGGAGGGCAGCTTGCGCGGCGGTGAGATGCTGGTGGGCAACGGCTACGTCGCTTTGCCCGCGACACCGGTAGCGGTCAGCATCGCCGCACGCCAGCAGGGCGAATCCGGCTGGGAAATTCCCCAGTTGCTGTGGGATGACGGCAGTGCGATGCGCGTACAAGGTTCGCTCGCTTTCGATGCGCAATCGAACCTGCGCGATGCGGATCTGCGCATGGAAAGCGCGGACATGGCGCCGCTGCGTCCGCGCTATCTGTCCGGTTGGCTGGGACTGTTCGGATTGGGCGAGTTGGATTTGCAGGGCGCCGCGAGCGCGCGGATGCAGGTGCAGGGCGGCGAATTGATCCGTGCCGAAGCCGAGTTGCGCGAGGTGTCGGTGGTCGATGCGCAACAGCGCTTCCGTTTCGACGGACTCGGCGGCAATCCGGTTTTTTCCGCCGGTGCGCCTGTCGACAGCGCGCTTCGCTGGCGCGGCGGCGAAATCCACGGTCTGGCGTTTGGCGCCGCGGAACTGCCGCTGGACAGCGCCGAAGGCGGCATCGGCCTGCGCCAGCAGGTCACCGTGCCGATGCTGGGCGGCGGCTTGAGGTTCGAAGACATCAATCTGCGGCCGCCAGCGGGCGAACGTGGGCTGGAATTCGATTTTGGCCTGACCGTCGAAGGGCTGGATGTGGGCCTGCTGGCCAAGGCGCTGGACTGGCCCGCCTTCCAGGGGCGGCTCGACGGGCGTATCCCCAAAGCGCGCTACGCCGACGACCGGCTGGATTTCGAAGGCAATCTGGTCACCCATATGTTCGACGGCACCGTGCAGGTGTCGGGATTGGCGATGGAGCGCCCGTTCGGCACCGCGCCCACTTTGTCGGCCGACATCAGCATGGACGACATGAACCTGCAAGCGCTGACCGGGGTTTTCGGGTTCGGCGAGATCACCGGCGCATTGGATGGCAGCATCCGCAACCTGCGCCTGGTGGACTGGAAGGCGGAAGCGTTCGACGCCGATCTGCACACCGACCCGAGCTGGAAAGGCAAGCGCCGCATCAGCCAGCGCGCGGTGCAGGACCTTTCCAGCGTAGGCGGCGCGGGCGGGCTGGGCGACAGTCTGCAGGCGCAGGCGTTGAAGCTGTTCGACGACTTCGGCTACCGCCGGATCGGCATTCGCTGCCGGCTCGCCGAAGAGGTCTGCGACATGGACGGCCTTCGTTCAGCCGGCAACGGCTTTATTATCGTGGAAGGATCGGGCCTGCCGCGCCTGACCGTGGTGGGTTTCAACCATCGCGTCGATTGGCCCACGCTGGTCGAACGACTGGTGGCGGTCACGCAGGGCGACAGCAAGCCGGTCATCGAATAATCCAGGAGAAGCGACATGCAACGTTGGTTGGGAACCTCATTCGCCGCAGCGCTGCTGCTCACCGCCTGCGTCACCATCAACGTCTATTTCCCGGCTGCCGAAGCCAAGGAAGCGGCCAAGGAATTCGTGGACAAGGTGATCGGCGACGACGCGCCCGCCAACGAAGCCAAGCCCGTGCCGCCAAACCCGGGCGGGCAGGGCGGCAGCGCTTCCCTGCGCTCGCCTCGCTCGTTCGACTGGCTGGCCGTGGTCGGCATCGGCACCGCCTATGCGCAGGAAAGCGCGGACATCAGCATCAAGACCCCGGCCATCCAGGCCATCCAGAACCGCATGGCCACGCGTTTCCAGACCCAGCTGGCGGCAGGTTTCGACGCCGGCGCCCTGGGACTGACGCGCGATGGCATGGTCGAGGTGCGCGACGCCTCCAAGCTGGCCCTGAAGGACCGGGTAGCCATCACCCAGGCCGTGGCCGACGACAACCGCGACCGCAAGGCGGTGTACCGCGAAGTGGCGGTGGCCAACGGCCATCCCGAATGGGAAAGCCAGATCCGCGGCATCTTCGCCCAGCAATGGATCGCCAGCGCCCATGGCGGCTGGTGGTACCAGGACGCGGGCGGGAGCTGGAAGCAGAAGTGAGAAACGGCAAGGGGCGACAGGCCCCTTGCTTTTGCCCCCTTTGGAAAAGGGGGCTACGGGGGATTTGCTCTTGATCTTGGGCAGGAGCAAAAAGCAAAAGCAAAAGCAAAAGCAAAAGCAAAAGCAAATCCCCCTCAATCCCCCTTTTTCAAAGGGGGAGGCAAAGCGCCGTCGCTTGCTTTCCGGCCTGCGCACCGCTTCTGCGACAATACGCTCCCGCAATCGCACGCAGCCCCCGCCACGTGGCAAGACCCCGCAGCCCCCGCATCGATAAAACCCCGTTCGAAGTCCAGATCGTCGACCACCGCCACGACGGCCGCGGCGGGGCCCGCCGGGACGGCAAGACCATGTTCGTGTCCGACGCGCTGCCGGGCGAACGGGTGATGGTCGAGCAGACCGCCAAGAACCGGCACTTCGATGAAGGCCGCACGGTCGAAGTGCTGCAGGCTTCGCCGGACCGCGTTGCGCCGCGCTGCGAACATTTCGGCGTGTGCAGTGGCTGCGTGCTGCAGCACCTGGCGGAAGACAAGCAGATTCTGCTCAAGCAACGGGTTCTGCTTGAGAACCTGGAACGCATCGGCCATGTCGCGCCGCAAACCGTACTGCCGCCATTGACCGGCGACAGCTGGGGATATCGCCGCAAGGGGCGTTTCTCGGTGCGCCGGGTCAACAAGAAGGGCAAGACACTGGTCGGTTTCCGCGAGACCGATCCGCGTTTCGTGGCCGACCTGCGGACGTGCCACACCGTCATCCCGCAGATCGGCGAACGCATCGAAGCGCTGGCGCTGCTGGTGGAAAGCCTGGATGCGCGCGAAGACATCCCGCAGATCGAATTTATCGCTGGCGACGAAACTGTCGCCATGGTGTTCCGTCACCTGAATCCCTTGAACGACACCGACCGCACCAAACTCGTCGCCTTCGCCATGCAGCACGATTTCGCCTTCTATCTGCAGTCCGGCGGCATCGATACGGTCGTGCCGCTGTGGCCCGATGCGCCGAAACTGGCCTTCGCGCTGCCGCAATGGAACGTGGAACTGGCTTTCCGCCCGCTGGACTTCATCCAGGTCAACGCCACGCTCAACCAGAAGATGATCGCGCGGACCTTCGAACTGCTGGATCCGCAACCGCAGGACCGCATCCTGGATCTGTTCTGCGGACTGGGCAATTTCACCTTGCCCATGGCCCGGCTGGCCGGCGAAGTGGTGGGCGTGGAAGGCGAAGCCGGGCTTGTCGCCCGTGCGCGCGAGAATGCCGAACGCAACGGCCTGGCCAATGCGCATTTCCACGCCGCGGACCTGACCGAAGACCAGCGCGGCACGCCCTGGATGCGGCAGGGCTTCAATAAACTGCTGCTGGACCCGCCGCGCTCGGGCGCCGACGAAGTATTGAAACAGTTGCCGCTCAAGAATATCGACCGCATCGTCTATGTCAGCTGCCACCCGGCTTCGCTGGCGCGCGATGCCGGGTTCCTGGTCAAGGAGCGCGGTTACAAGCTCAAGGCGGCCGGCGTGATGGACATGTTTCCCCACACCGGCCATGTGGAAAGCATCGCTTTATTCGAGACGAAATGATCCCGCTTTGTAGAGCCGGGCTTGCTCGGCTGTTCTGGCGCAGAATCGAAAGCAGCCGAGCAAGCCCGGCTCTACAAAACTCAGAGAGGCAAACGTGGGCATAGAGATAGAGCGCAAGTTCCTGGTCACCAGCGATGCCTGGCGCGCCGCCGCGCACAAGGTCGCGCCGATGGCGCAGGGCTACCTGAACGACCTGGCCATGGTCGAAGGGGGCGCGCAGAAGGCCTCGGTGCGCGTGCGTATCGAAGGCGACGACGCCTACCTGAACCTGAAATCGCGCGAACGTGGCCACACCCGGCAGGAATTCAACTATGCGATCCCCGTGGACGAGGCGCGGGCGTTGCTGGCGCTGTGCGTCGGGGGGCTGATCGACAAGCGCCGCCACTACGTGCGCCATGAGGGCCATCTGTGGGAAGTGGACGAATTCCTGGGCGAGAACGCCGGCCTGGTGGTCGCCGAAATCGAGCTGCAGCATGCCGACGAAGCCTTCGCACTGCCGGAATGGGCCGGCAAGCAGGTGACCGACTCGCTGCGCTATTACAATCTGGCCCTGGCGTCGTATCCGTATTCGCGGTGGACGGACGGCGAACGCGCCGCCAGCGACATCCCTTCCAAGGTCAACGCTCCCGCTGTCAAAAATGATATGTCCTGAGGTATTCGAAGCATGCTCGTCATAGGAATTTCCGGCACCGAACTCACCGCGCAGGAGCGCGACTGGCTGCAGAACGATGCCGTAGCCGGGGTGATCCTGTTCACCCGCAACTTCGCTTCGCGTGAGCAGGTGGTCGAGTTGTGTGCGGCGATCCGCGCCGCCGCACCGCGCCCCCAGCTGATCTGCGTGGATCAGGAAGGCGGACGCGTGCAGCGCTTCCGTGCCGGCTACAGTGCCTTGCCGTCGCTGGAAGGTTTCGGCGCGCTGTATGCACGGGATCCGGAGGCCGCCTTGAAGCTTGCCGAGGAGCACGCCTGGCTGATGGCCAGCGAAGTGCGCGCCAGCGGCGTCGACCTGAGCTTCGCGCCGGTGGTCGACCTGGCGCGCGGCAACCGCGCCATCGGCGATCGCGCCTTCAGCGCGGACCCGCAGGTCGTCGCCGCCTTCACCAGGGCTTATGTGCGCGGCATGCACAGCGTCGGCATGGCCGCCACGCTCAAACATTTCCCGGGCCACGGCACGGTGCTGGAGGACACGCATTTCGACGATGCGGTCGATCCGCGTTCGCTGGATGAGCTGCGCAAGGAAGATCTGGTTCCGTTCGTGGCCGGCATCGAAGCCGGCGCCGACGCGGTGATGCTGGCGCACGTGACCTATCCGGCCGTGGCGCCGGAAGCGGCCGGCTATTCTCCGCGGTGGATCAACGGAATCCTGCGCGAAGAGATGGGCTTCCGCGGCGTGGTGTTCTCCGACGATATCGGCATGGCCGCCGCATTTTCCGCGGGCGGGGTGAAGGCGCGCATCGACGATCACTTGAATGCCGGTTGCGATGTGGTGCTGGTTTGCGCGCCCAAACTGGTCGAGGAATCCCTGCGCGCGATGGAAGGGCGCACTTCCAACACCGCCTCCTTGCTGGGGCTGATCGGCCGCGGCGGATTGGGCTGGGCTGGGCTGCTCGCCGACGCCCGTTACGGCGACGCGCAGTCCCGTCTTCCGGCCATCACGGGGAACGTCGCCTGATGGCGTCGCCTCCGCTCTCCGCCGCGCTGGCCAATGCGGAACTCATCGTCGATCGCGCCGCACTGGATACCGCCATCGCGGCGATGGCCGCACCGATCGCGCGCGACTATGCGGGGGAAGTGCCGGTCTACCTGACCGTGATGCATGGCGCGCTGCCGTTCGCCGGGCAGTTGTCGCTCGAACTGGGCGCATTGGGACTGGACCTGGAATTCGACTACCTGCATGCCACCCGCTACCGCGGCCAGACCAGCGGCGGCGAGCTGGTATGGAAGCACCGCCCGGCCACTGCGCTGTACGGCCGCCGCGTGCTGCTGGTCGACGACATCCTGGACGAGGGCTACACCCTGGCCGCGGTCCGCGAATGGTGCATGCAGCAGGGCGCGACCGACGTGCGCATCGCCGCGCTGGCCACCAAACGCCATACCCGTGCGATCGCCGGCATCAGCGCCGATTACGTGGGCCTGGAAGTTCCCGACCGCTACGTGTTCGGTTTCGGCATGGACTACCACGAGCAGGGCCGCAACCTGCCGGGCATCTACGCGTTGAAGGATTGAGCGATGACGGACATTTCGTTGGCAGTGATCGGTGGAACCGGCGTGTACAAGCTCGCCGACCTGCAGGATGTGGATACGCGTGAAATAGACACCGTTTACGGCAAGCCGTCGGGGCCCGTGCGCATCGGCATGCTGCTCGGTCAGCGGGTCGCGTTCCTGGCGCGCCACGGCGAAGGCCATTCGGTGCCGCCGCACCTGGTCAACTACCGCGCCAACCTGGCGGCGTTGAAACAGATCGGCGCCGCGCGCGTGCTGGCGCTCAATACGGTCGGCGGCATCGGCAACGACTTCGGGCCGCGGGTGTTGGCCTGTCCGGACCAGCTGATCGACTACACGTGGGGCCGCGTCTCGACGATCTGGGAAGGAGCCGCTGATGGGGGCCACGGCGGCGATGCGCTGCACATCGATTTCGGCGATCCCTACACGACCCTGCTGCGGCACAAGATCATCGCAGCCGCGCGTGTGACCGGCGTCTCACTGGTGGGCCATGGTTGCTACGGTGCGACCCAGGGGCCGCGTCTGGAAACCAAGGCCGAAATCGCGCGCATGAAACGCGATGGCTGCGATCTGGTGGGCATGACCGGCATGCCCGAAGCGGCGCTGGCGCGCGAGCTGGGACTGGACTACGCATGCTTGGCCATCGTCGCCAACTGGGCCGCAGGATGCGGTACCGGCGAGGAGATCACCATGGCCGAAGTGCTGGCGAACGTGCAAGCCGCATCCAACGGCTTACCGGAACTGGTGGCCGAATTGGCCCGTGGGTGATTGTCAACGCGGTCAGGTATTTGCATACTCCGCCGGTGCGCGTTGCGCACAGACCACACCACCCGCATCCAACAAGGAAATACCAGAGCTATGCCGTACGGTACCGTGAAATGGTTCAATGACGCCAAGGGCTTCGGATTCATCGCGCCGGAAGATGGCAGCGCCGATGTCTTTGCCCACCACTCCGCGATCAACAGCAAGGGCTTCCGTAGCCTGCAGGAAGGCCAGCGCGTCAGCTACGAGCTGACTCAGGGCCCGAAGGGCGCACAGGCATCGAACATCGAGCCGGCAGCCTGATCCCCATTTGCTTCCCGTTTTTCTTGAACCCCGCCTTGGCGGGGTTTTTTATGGACTGCAGGCGGACTCATCAACTTCGATCGTCATCCCAGCGAAAGCTGGGATCCATCTTGATCTTCCTATGGGGGCACGACCAACCCAGAGCAAAGTCAAAATGGATGACCAGCCATTCGGCTGTTAAAAAGCGCTTCCAGCTTTCGCTGGGATGACGATGGTTAGGATTAAGAAGGTTCGCGTTCTATCGGCGACGACAGCGCCGCAATTTCTATAATGAACCCATCGAATTCCCACCACCGGCAATAGGAGTGCCATGCCCCCACCTTTGAACGTCGCCATCGTCGGCTACGGAACCGCGGGCCAGGCTTTGGCGATTCTGCTTTCGCGGGACGGGCACAAGGTCGAGGTGTTCGAACGTGCACCGGAACCGGGTCCGGTCGGCGCCGGCTTCCTGCTGCAACCGACCGGGCTGCAAGTGCTGTGGCAGATGGGACTGCTTGCTGCCGCGCTGGAGCATGGGGCGCCGGTCAGGCGGCTGTATGGCGAAACGCCATGCGGACGCGGAGTCATGGACATGCGCTACGAAGGCCTCGATGCCCGCATGTACGGCCTGGGCATGCAACGCGGCGCCTTGTTCACGCTGCTGGCCGATGCATGGGAAGGCGTCGCCGGCATGCATCGCGGCACCGGCGTGACCCAGGTCGATCACGATACCGGCAGGCTGCTGGACGAACATGGCCGCAAACATGGCCCTTTCGATCTGGTCGTCGCGGCGGACGGTTCGGCTTCGCAGTTGCGCCGGCAGGTATCGCCTAGCCGCATGGACCGGGTGTACCCCTGGGGCGCGCTGTGGTGCCTGGTCGAACGCGGCGATTGGCCGTGGCCCGACGAGCTGCGCCAGCGCTACGTGGCTGCGCGCAAGATGATCGGTCTGCTGCCGGTCGGCACCCGGCCCGGCGACGACGTGCCGCGCTTGAGCTTTTTCTGGAGTCTGCCCAGGTCGGATTTCGATGCCTGGCAGTCGCGGGGAATGACGGCGTGGCTGCGGGAGGTAGCCGATATCTGGCCGCATGCCGGCACGCGCCTGCAGGGCGTCACCGAACCTTCCCAACTGGCCCGCGCCAGCTATCGCGATGCGATACAGAAAGACTGGCATCGCGGGCGTCTGGTATTAGCCGGCGATGCGGCGCATGCGATGAGTCCGCAACTGGGGCAGGGCGTCAACATGGCGCTGATGGACGCGATGGCGCTGCGGGACGCACTGCGCGAGGAAGCCGGTCTGGACGGCGCGTTGGCGCGGTACCAGCGCGTGCGCCGCAAACACGTTTCCATCTACCACTTCTGGAGCCACTGGCTGACCCCGCTGTTCCAGTCGGACTACGACATGGTGGCGCGTGTCCGCGACGCCAGTTTCCTGCCGCTGGGAAAACTGCCCGGCGGCCGCGGCCATATGCTGCGCATCCTCAGCGGCACGCAGCAGGGTTGGCTGGGAAAATACGCGCTGCAGCCGGATTTCATCGATGCATTGGGGGTAGGAGCGACGTAAGTCGCGAAGCCCAGACACACAAAGAGCCGGGCCTTCGCGACTTACGTCGCTCCTACGCGCTCCCACTCGCTCCTACGCGTTTCTGCAAGCTTCCTGCCGCTAGAATCGGCCCATGGACAAGCTGCCGCCCTTCGAAACCCATCGCGTCGACAACCAGCCGCCGGCCTTCGAACCGCGCGACCTGTGGGCGGACGACGCGGTGTTGCGCGAAGCGGTGGCGCGCGAAGGCGCGGCCGCCTTCGCGCAACGGCTCTCGGAATACGCGCGGCTCGCGGGCGATGAGCTCTACCGCATCGGTTTCGACGCCAACCGCGACAAGCCGCGTTTGAAGACCCACGACCGCTTCGGCCACCGCATCGATGCGGTGGAATTCCATCCGGCCTACCACCGGTTGATGGAGGCTGCGAAAAGCCATGGCGTCGCCGGTCTTTCCTGGCATGAGCCGCAACCCGGCGCGCATGTCGCCCGTGCCGTGCTCAGCTATCTTCATCATCAGGTGGAGGCCGGCACCAGTTGTCCGTTGACCATGACCCATGCGGCGGTTCCGGTACTGCGCCGCGAACCGGCGTTGCGCGAATGGGCCGACAAGGCCGCTGCGCCTTCCTACGATCCGCGCGAGCTTCCCATCGGGCAGAAAGCCGGCGTCACCCTGGGCATGGGCATGACCGAAAAGCAGGGCGGCTCGGACGTGCGCAGCAACGCCACCGTCGCTACGCCGCTGGCGGGCGAAGGCGAATATGCGCTTGTGGGGCACAAATGGTTCTTCTCGGCGCCGATGTCCGATGGATTCCTGGTGCTGGCGCAGGCGCCCGGCGGGCTGACCTGTTTCCTGTTGCCGCGCCGGTTGGACAACGGCGACAGGAACGCTTTCCGGCTGATGCGTTTGAA
The DNA here is from genome assembly GCF_010093305.1 of Pseudoxanthomonas sacheonensis. Taxonomy (GTDB): domain Bacteria; phylum Pseudomonadota; class Gammaproteobacteria; order Xanthomonadales; family Xanthomonadaceae; genus Pseudoxanthomonas_A; species Pseudoxanthomonas_A sacheonensis. Next base: position 92,586 of record NZ_PDWS01000015.1, read on the forward strand.
GGACAAGCTGGGCGACTGGTCCAATGCTTCGTCCGAGGTCGAGTTTTGCGGCGCGTGGGCACGGCGCGTCGGCGGGGAAGGCCGTGGCGTGGCGACCATTATCGAGATGGTGATGTTCACCCGCCTAGACTGCATGCTGGGTGCCGCCGCGGAAATGCGCATGGCGCTGGCGCAGGCGGTCCACCATGCGCGCCATCGGACCAGTTTCGGGAAACCGCTGGTGCAGCATGCGTTGATGCGCAACGTGCTGGCCGATCTGGCGCTGGAATCCGAAGCGGCGCTGGCGTTCTCGTTGCGCGTGGCGCGTGCGGTCGATGCGGCGCCGCAGGACGCTGCCGAAGCCGCTTTCGCCCGGATCTCCACCGCCATCGGCAAGTACTGGCTGTGCAAACGCGCGCCGGCGCTGGTCAACGAGGCGCAGGAGTGTCTGGGCGGCGCCGGTTACGTGGAAGAATCTATCCTGCCGCGGCTGTACCGGCAGGCGCCGCTCAATTCCATCTGGGAAGGCAGCGGCAACATCCAGTGCCTGGACGTGCTGCGTGCGTTGTCGCGGGAACCGGAGACCGGCGCCGCGCTGCTGGCCGAGCTTGAAGCCGCTGAGGGCCTCGATGCCGGATTCGATCGGGCTGTCGCGGAACTGCGCACGCAGCTCGCATCGCAATCGGCCGACGAATTCGGCGCCCGCATGCTCGTCGAACGCCTGGCGCTGGCGTTGCAGGCGGCCGTATTGCTGAGATCCGGCAGCCCTGCGGCAAGCCTGTTCGTAGCCAGTCGCCTGCAGGGCAGGCATGGTCTGGCCTTCGGCACCTTGCCGGCCAGCAGCGACATCGCCGAACTGATCGTCCGGGCATTGCCCTGATGCGGACGTGGCTGCTCGCCATTTTCTGGCTGGCAATCCTCCTTCCCCGCGATGCATCGGCAGCGCCGGATCTTGCGCCCAAAAACGAGCAAGCCGATGCAATCCGCGTATTCAAATCCACGCGCAGGATGGAACTGTTGCGCGCTGGCAAAGTGCTGCGCGCCTATCGCATCGCGTTGGGCGACACACCAGTGGGCCCCAAGCGTCAGCAGGGCGACGAGCGTACCCCGGAAGGCGACTACCGCATCACCTACCGCAACCCGCAAAGCCGTTTCCATCTGTCGCTGCGGGTGTCTTACCCCAATCGGGCCGATCGCGAGCAAGCCAGGAAGCGCGGCGTAGATCCGGGCGGCGACATCATGATCCACGGCAGCACGCCGCCCGGATACACGCGCGATTGGACCGACGGCTGCATCGCCGTCACCAACGCGCAGATAGAAGAGATATGGCGGCTGGTGCCGGTGGGCACGCCGATCCGCATCAACCCGTAGGTCGGGGCTACGTCCCCGACGTGCGTGCGATCTCGCAATGCGTGGGTCGGGGGACGTAGCCCCGACCTACGATTCTTCGGCGATGGCGCGCGAGCCTGTGAGGATCATGCGCACCATCTGCGAGAGCTGTTCGATCAGTTCCGCGTCTTTTTCCGGCGGAAGATCCATGGCAGTGGCGCCCATGGCGAACACCAGGCGGGTGATGGCCTTGGACACCAATGCGGGTTCATGCAGGGTGGCGCCGTCGGCGGCGGCCAGGCGGATCAGGTCGATGCGAAGTTCGTCCTCGAAGAATTCCAGCTCCCGATCCACCGCCTGCTTGAAGGCGTCCGAACCCACCGTGCCTTCGCGCAACAGCACGTGCAGCAGTTTGTCGTCGGCGCGCAGCTGCTCCATGAAGGCCGAGACCGAGCCGCGCACGATGCTCTTGTCCGAACCGATGCGCTGGCGCGCTTCGCCGATGACCTTGCGCAGCGAGCGCCCGGCCAGGTCGATCAGGGCCACGGCCAGTTCGTCCATGTCGCGGAACTGGCGATAGAAGCTGTTGGGCGCGATGCCGGCTTCGCGCGCCACTTCGCGCAAGCTCAGCGTGGACACGCTGCGGTGCGGGCCGATCAGCTTCAACGCGGCGGCCAGCAGGTCTTCGCGTGAAATCGAGGCCTTGCGGCCTGTGTTCGGGTCGCTGTCGGGGTGTACTTGAACAGGGGTGGTCACGACGATGGGAGCGGCCTTGGCGGTGTCATGCAAGCATCATATCGGTCTTGTTAATATACAGCTGTATACACAATTGTATCTGCGCCTGTATAGTGATCGCCATGAATGCTCTGGTCCATCCCCCCGTCCAGCGTCCCCGGAACCGGCTCAAACGCCTGGTCCAGCCGCTGATTGCCCCGCAAGTCTTTGATTTCTGGGCTTCCCGGTTGAATCGGACCTGGTCCTGGGATCGTCCGATGGCGCGAATAGCGGAGCGGAAGGCCGAATCGGCCGATACCGTCACCCTGTGGCTGCGGCCGAACCGCCATTGGGCGGGTTTCCAGCCGGGCCAGCACCTCAATGTCAGCGCGCAGATCGACGGCGTGCGCGTGACCCGCAGCTACAGCCTCACCAACGCCTCGACCGCAGACGGCCGCCTGGCCATCACCGTGAAAGGCGTGGAGGGCGGAAAATTGAGCCGCCATCTGTGCGAGCGGGCCCGCGTCGGCGATGTGCTCGAAATCGGCCAGGCATTCGGTGAAATGACATTGCCGGCTTCCCCACAGGGCAGCTGGCTGTTCCTGGCCGCCGGCAGCGGCATCACGCCCCTGATGTCCATGACCCGCGCCCTGGCGGCGCAGGGCATGCCTGTGCCGCTGACCCTGGTGTACTGGGCGCGCACGCGGGAGGAGTTCTGCTTCGTCGATGAGCTGAAAAAGTTCGCGGCGGAACATGCGAACTTCTCCGTGCAGTTCGTGCCGACCCGCGAAACGGCCGTTGACGATGAAGCGACCGGCCGCCTCAGCGAGACGATGGTTCAGACGTTCGTGGACGACCTTTCATTGCGCCAGGTATTCGCCTGCGGTCCGGGCGGTTTCGTCGATACCGCCCGTGCGGTGCTCTCGTCGACTGCGAAATCTTTCCATGCGGAAGCTTTTTCCCCGCCGCCGCGAACGATCGAAGACTCGGGCAGCGTACAGGTCACCCTGGCCGCCAGCGGTCGCACGCTCACTCTGCCGCGCGGCCAGTCGTTGCTGACCGCGCTGGAAGCCGAAGGTTTCAAGCCGGCGTCCGGCTGCCGCATGGGCATCTGCAATACCTGCGCCTGCGGCAAGTCTTCCGGCGTCACCCGTCACCTGCATACCGGCGAACTTTTCCACGAACCCGCTTCCGCGCTGAAGCTCTGCATCAGCAGCGCCAGCACCGACCTTGTGCTCGACCTTTGATGAAGACCATGAACCAGAACTCCCGCAACCGATCGCTGAGCGCGGCCGAACTCGACGGCTTCGCCGCCGAACTGGATGCCGTGCGCGCCCGCGCCGTGGCCACCCTGGGGCAGCGGGACGCCGATTACATCCGCGGCATCGTAAAGGCGGTGCGCTACACGGAAATCACAGGCCGCGTGCTGTTGTTCGCTTCGTTGCCCATGGCCTTCGCCGGTTTGTTCTGGGCAACGTGGATCGCTGGCGTACTGCTGCTGGCGCTGTCCAAGATCCTGGAGAACATGGAGCTGGGCCACAACGTCATCCACGGCCAGTACGACTGGATGAACGATCCGCAACTAAACGGCAAGACCTACGAATGGGACATCGCCGGCACCAGCGCCAGCTGGCGCAAGACGCACAACTTCCAGCACCACACCTACACCAACGTGCGCGGCATGGACGACGATATCGGCTACGGGTTGCTGCGCATTTTTCCGGAGCAGCGCTGGCGTCCGTTCTATTTGTTGCAGCCGTTCATCGCGGTGGTGTTCGCGTTGCTGTTCGAGTGGGGCGTGGCCATCCAGGATCTCAAGCTGGGCCGTTGGTGGGCCGGCAAGACCAGCAATGCGCAGATGCGCAAGGCGTTCAAGCCGGTGGGCAAGAAGATGTTGCGGCAGGTATTGAAGGACTACGTGGTGTTTCCGCTGTTGGCCGGCCCGTTCTTCCTGGCCGTGCTGGCCGGCAATGTGGTCGCCAACCTGCTGCGCAACCTGTGGACCTTCACTATCATCTTCTGCGGGCACTTCACCGCCGATGCGGAGACCTTCCCCAAGGAATCGATCCGCAACGAATCGCGCGGCCACTGGTACCAGCGCCAGTTGCGCGGTTCCTCCAATCTGGCGGGCGGAAAACTGCTCAATGTGATGTCGGGCAATCTGAGCCACCAGATCGAGCACCATTTCTATCCGGACATTCCCGCCAACCGCTACGCGGAAATGGCGCCGGAAGTGAAGGCCATCTGCGCCCGCTACGGCCAGCACTACAACACCGGTTCGCTGCCGAAGCAGTTCGGGCAAGTGATCTGGCGGATTCTGCGGCATGCCTGGCCCAGCCGTCCGCCGCGCGTATCGGCTGAGTTGCAGACCCAGACCGGCTGAGCGATCTGGGCAAAAAGCTCGCGCCGGGACGGCGCTCCCACGAAAAAGCAGCAGCTGGCGGGAGCGCCGTCCCGGCGCGAGCTCTTACGCTGTTGTCAGTGATTTCCTGTCCGCAGGCAGTCAATAATCCCATTCTCCAGTGCAGTCGATGACGGGAGAATCTCGGCTGTCGAATTGTTCTAGGCAGCGCCCCGGTGTCTGTTTCTTCCTGCAAGCTAAGAGCAGGCCGTGCTTCCGAGAAAGGCGGTTACTACCTGCTGACCAGCTGTTGTCGTAATCGCGTCGCTTTTTTCAGCGATCCAGATTCGGCGCAGATCGTTCTGAGCTGCGCACGTTGGCTGGATCAACACCAGGCAATCGATCTCAAGGCTGTAGTGGTGATGCCGGACCACGTGCATCTGGTTCTTGGACTGCAGAGTTTTTCGCTGTCTCAGATCATGCATCGGTTCAAGAGTTATACCTCTCACGCCATTGCAAAGGCTGCGACGACCGACGGCGGTATCTGGCAAGCCGGCTACCATGATCGTGGAATACGCGACGAATCGGCCCTTCGGGCGCAGGTGGAGTACTGCCTATTGAATCCGGTACGCAGCGGGCTCGTCAGGGATTTTCGCGATTATCCCTATTGGTGGTGTTGCTGGGAAGTCTGAGTTGGACGCAGTAAAGGTATTGGAGGTTGCGATGAAGAGCTCGCGCCGGGACGGCGCTCCCACGACAGACAACCACCGGTGGGAGCGCCGTCCCGGCGCGAGCTCTTGCTCAGTCGATGAACTGCAGACGCGCCAGTTCGGCGTAAAGGCCATCTTGTGCGATGAGCTCGGCATGCGTGCCCTGGGCGACGATGCGGCCGCGGTCCATGACCACGATGCGGTCGGCCTTGAGCACGGTGGCCAGCCGGTGCGCGATGACCAGGGTGGTGCGGCCTTCCATCAGGCGCTCCAACGCGCTTTGTACGGCGCGCTCGCTCTGCGCATCCAGCGCGCTGGTGGCTTCGTCGAGCAATAGGATGGGCGCGTCCTTCAGCAGCGCGCGGGCGATGGCGATGCGCTGTTGCTGGCCGCCCGACAGGCGGGCGCCGCGCTCGCCCAGTTCGCTGGCGAAACCTTCCGGAAGCTCGCGGATGAAATCGTCGGCCTCGGCCGATTCGGCGGCCGCCTGCAGTTGCGCATCGGTGGCATCGAGCTTGCCGTAGCGGATGTTCTCGGCGGCGCTGGCGGCGAAAATGGTGGGCTGCTGCGGCACCAGCGCGATGTGTTCGCGAAGATCGGAGGGGTCCAGTTCGCGCAGATCCACGCCGTCGATGCGGATACCGCCCGACTGCGCATCGTGGAAGCGCAACAGCATGGAGAACACGGTGCTCTTGCCGGCGCCGGAGGGTCCGACCAGCGCCACGGTTTCACCCGGACGCACCTCCAGGTCGAAACCGTCCAGGGCAGGCAGGTCAGGACGCGAGGGGTAGTGGAAGACCACGTTGTCGAAGCGGATGTCCCCCTGCAGCGGCGTCGGCAGCCGGCGCGGATGGGCGGGGGCGATGATTTCGGAAGTTTCCTGAAGCAGTTCCGCAATCCGGCCCATGCCGCCGGAAGCGCGTTGCAGATCGTTCCACACCTCCGCCAGCGCGCCGACCGAACCTCCGCCGACCAGCGCATACAGCACGAACTGCGCCAGCGTGCCGGCGCTCATGCGACCGCCGATGACATCGTGCGCGCCCGACCACAGCACCAATACGATCGCGCCGAACACCAGGGTGATGGCCGCAGCGGTGACCCACGCCTGCGCGCGGATGCGTTTGCGCGCGGTTTCCACCGCCACCGCCACCGCCGCACCGAAGCGGCCCTGCTCATAAGGCTCGCGCGCATGGGCTTGCACGGTGCGTACCGCGCCCAGGGTCTCGCTGGCCAGCGTATTGGCGTCGGCGACGCGGTCCTGGCTGGCGCGCGATGCTTTTTCCAGGCGACGGCTGCCCAGCACGATAGGCAGCACCGCCAGCGGTATGCCGACCAGTGCGAAGGCGGCCAGACGCGGGCTGGTGATGAACAGCATGGTCAGGCTGCCGATCACGGTAACCGTGCTGCGCAGGGCGACCGACATGCTGGTGCCAACCACATTGCGCAACAGTTCGCTGTCCGCCGACAGGCGCGACACCAGTTCGCCGCTGCGGGTGCGGTCGTGGAAGCTCGCGCCCAGGCCGATCAGGTGCCCGTAAAGCTGCTTGCGCAGATCGGCCACCACGCGTTCGCCCAATAGCGAGACGAAATAGAAGCGCGCGGCGCTGGCCAGCGCCAGGACCACCGCGACCACGAACAGGAACAGGAAGGCGCGGTCGACATTGCTGCCGCTGGAGAATCCGTTGTCGATCATCTGCCGGAACGCGACCGGCAGGCTGAGAGTCGCAGCCGAGGCCACCGCCAGCGCGACCAGCCATGCGCCGAAAAGCCCGCCGTGTCTGCGCACGAAGGGCCACAGGGCACGCAGGCTGCCCAGTCGCGGTTTTGGCTTGGGAGAAGTGGAACCAGAAGCGGCCGTTGCCGAAGCGGTGTCGGCGGAAGCAGCGGGGAGGGAGGTCATTCGGGATCCGATTCGGCGAAACGCACACGGTTACGGGTGGCGTCGCGCAGATGGGTTTTCAAGGCGTCAACCCGGTCTGCGGGCAAACTGATGCGCAGAACGGCGCCGGTTTCGTCGAAATCCTCGTCCAGCTTTTCGGCGCCGTAACCCGACAGGGCGGCATGTACGCTGCCCAGATCGTCGAAGGCGCAGCCGAACCTGAGTTCGCGCATCTCCACCAGCAGGCGGCGCTCGGCCGTACGCAGGCATTCGGCAGCCGCGCCGCCGTAGGCGCGAACCAGGCCGCCCGCACCCAGTTTGATCCCGCCATACCAGCGGGTGACCACCACCATGACCTGGTCGCAGCCCTGGCCCTCGATAGCTGCCAGGATGGGGCGGCCCGCGGTGCCGGCCGGTTCGCCGTCGTCGCTGGAGCGGTACTCCGAACCTATGCGGTAGGCCCAGCAATTGTGCGTGGCGTCGGGGTCGGCCACCTGGGCAAGGAATGCCAACGCGGCTTGCGGGGAAGTCGCCGGTGCGGCGTGGGCGATGAACCGGCTGTGCTTGACCTCGAGCAGATGCGTCGCCGCTTTGGCGAGGGTGTCGGTCATTCTTCCAGCAAGGGTTCCAGGTCGCCCGGCACGGGTTCCTTGGGGTGGTCCTTGACGAATAGCAGGAGGCTTTGCTTGGCTGCGCCGGCGTCGCCCAGGCCGTAGCGGGTGCGCACCCGTTCCAGCCATTCGTTGACCGGCAACTGGGCATCGTCGGAAACCGGCACCTGCAGGTCGGTGCGCTTCATGCGCGAGCCGGTTACTTCGATGCGATCCAGCGTGGCGCTTTCCTTCTGGCGTGCCGAAGCAGCGGCACGTGCCGCTTTTGCCTCGGCCATCGCCTCGGCCTGCGGTTTTGCGGCGGCTGCGCCCGCGCTGGCGGCGGGAGCGTAGGCATCGGCAGCGTGCGCCGAATAACCTTCGTGCGGATCCGCTGCGAAGGGGATGGAAGTATCGGCGGCAGGTGCCGGGGCGGCAGCCATCGCGGCGGGTGGAGCGGGAGG
>NZ_PDWS01000016.1 GCF_010093305.1 Pseudoxanthomonas sacheonensis
CTTCTTCCCCCGCCGCCCCCCAGGAGCACGCCGTCCTGGAACTGGAGCGTTTCCTGCCCTATCGGCTGAGCATCCTGTCCAACCGCATCAGCCAGACCATTTCCGGCCTGTACGGCCAGCGCTTCGGTCTGGCGGTCACCGAGTGGCGGATCATGGCGGTGCTGGGACGCTACCCGGAGCTGTCCGCCGGCGAAGTGGCCGAGCGCACGGCCATGGACAAGGTCGCCGTCAGCCGGGCGCTGGCCCGGCTGCTGGAGCGCGGGCTGGTGCAGCGCGATACCCATGGCGACGACCGCCGCCGTTCGGTGCTGGAACTTTCGCCGGTAGGCTACACGGTCTACGACGAAGTGGCGCCGATGGCGCTGGAATGCGAACGCCGCTTGCTGGCGGGACTGGACGAGAACGAGCGCGCGCAGCTGGATGCGCTGATAGTCAAGCTGGCCGCAGGCGTGGGCAACATCCAGGAGAAATAGGGGCGCGACGCATGCCTGTAGGAGCTGCGTAAGCTGCGACGCGGTACGGGTTGGCTATCGCATCGCACCTACCGGCCGACCAGGTCGCAGCTTACGCAGCTCCTACAGATGCAATTCCTATCAGGTATTTACTTCGCGGCCGGCGCCCAGTCCTTGAGGAAGGCGAAGAACTTGGCGCGGTCGTAGCCCTTGCCCTTTTCCAGGTCGCCGGTGGACTGGGAATGCAGCAGATTGCCGTCGGCGTCCAGCACGAACAGGTGCGGATAGCCCTTGATTCCGGGATAAGCGGAGAGGAAAGCCTTGTTCTCGTTCTCTTCGCTGTAGTTGACCTTCATCCACACGAAGTTGGCGTCGCGGAAGCTGCGGATCTCCGCGTCTTCTTCGACCAGCTTGTCCAGGATGTGGCACCAGCTGCACCGCTCGCCGCCCACTTCCAGCAGGATGCGCTTGCCGCCGCGCTGCGCCTCGACCTTGGCCATTTCCAGATCGCTGGCCGGGTCGCGCTTGGGATCGAACGCCGCGTTCAAGGCAGCCACCGCCGCGATATCCGCAGCGGTGGGCGTGTTGCCCGAGGCGACAGGCCGGGACGTATCCGGCTTGGCCGACGTGTTGGCCTTCGTCGAAGGCGGGTTGGGTTCCGCCTTCTGCTCCTGCTTCGGCGAGCAAGCCACCATTGCGACCGCCAGCAACAATGCGGTCGCGCCGCGCGAAGCAAGCGCCATCACTTGACCCCGTGCATCAGTTTCTGGATCAGCGGCCCCAGCAGGAACAGCAGAGCGCCTGCGATCAACAACGCCCAGAAGCCGAAGGTGTAGCCGGCATGCGCGGACTGCACCGTCATCCCGCCGGTACCGCTGACGTGCCCGGCGAAAATACCCGACAAGTTGTTGCCGATGCCGGTGGACAGGAACCAGCCGCCCATGCCGAAACCGACCAGACGCACCGGTGCCAGCTTGGTGACCATCGACAGGCCGATGGGCGACAGACACAGTTCGCCGACCGACTGGATGACGTAGACCATGAACAGCGTCCAGAACGGGATCTTGCCCACGTCGTCGACCAGACTGGACAGCGCGAACATCAACAGCAGGAAGGCCAGGCCATTGAAGATCAGGCCCAGGCTGAACTTGCGCGGGATCGAAGGCTCGGCGTTGCGCTTGCCCATCCAGATCCAGATCAGCGCGATCACCGGTGCAAGGGCGATGATCGCCAGCGAGTTCACCGACTGGAACCAGGCATTCGAGAACACGAAGCCGCCCGGACCGAAGATGTCGCGATCGACGATCTTGTCGGCCAGGAAGGTGAACGAACTGCCCGCTTGCTCGAAGAACATCCAGAACATCACGTTGAAGACGAAAATGATCAGCATCGCGATGGCCTTGTCGCGCTGCACCTTGCCTTCGCGAATGCCCTCGATCAGCAGCAATGCGCACAGAATGACGAACATCGGCAGCAGCACGAACCATTGCAGCGCCGCGGCGCCCATCGACAGCAGGAAGTACACGGCCGGGATCGCGACCAGTGCGCCCACGAAGACATACAGCACCTTCTGCTTGCCGCCGTCGCCCTCCGGCGGACGGCCTATGCCTTTGAGCTGGCGGCGGCCGAACCAGAACCACACCAGGCTCAGCACCATGCCGATGCCCGAAGCGATGAACACATATTTGTAGGCCGGCATCGTCTGCGTGCCGAACACCTGCTCGGCAAGGAATCCGGTCGCGATCGGCGCGAGGAAACCACCGAGGTTGATGCCCATGTAGAAGATGGTGAAACCCGCATCGCGGCGGCTATCGCTTACGGCGTACAGCTTGCCCACCATCGTCGAGATATTGGGCTTGAACAAACCGTTGCCGCAGATCACGGTGGCCAGGCCGAACTTGAAGATCTGTTCGTCGGGCATCGCGATCATGAACAAGCCGGCCGCCATGATCACCGCGCCCAGCAGGATCGAGCGCTGATAGCCGAGCACCCGGTCGGCGACGTACCCGCCGAAAATCGCGGCGGCATAGACCAGCGCCAGATAAGCGCCGTAGATGAGATTCGACGGCGCTTCGCCGGCGTCGTTGCCGGCGTGGAACTGCGCCACCATGTACAACACCAGCGCCCAGCGGATGCCGTAGAACGCGAAGCGTTCCCAGAACTCGGTCATGAACAGCATCCACAGCGGCTTGGGATGGCCCATGCGCTGGCCGAATTCCGGTGGCGGCGAAGCGTCGTTGCCTGCGGGCGCGCCCAGCGGTGGGCCGGCCGGTTTCGCGGCGTTCGGGATGGTCGAGCTCATGGATTTGCCCCCTTGTTCAGCATTCGGATGTATCGGGAAATAGGATTCCGCGCCTTGGCGCGGGACAGGCGAGGATCACCGACGGGCGCCGCTGACGTCAAATAACGCGGACTTTTGCCTGCTGGGCACGTAGGTCGGGGCTACGCCCCCGACGCTCGCGGCTCATCCAGGTTTTAGAGGCCGGCCAACTCGCCAGCCATGCCGGGCCTGCGCGTCGGGGGCGTAGCCCCGACCTACGTCAGTAGGCGGGTGCGGCCGATCCGGGCTTGCCGTCGATCATCGTGCGCACCTCGAACAGCTCCGGGAAGAAGGTCAGTTCCAGCGCCTGGCGCAGAAACCCCACTCCGCTGGAACCGCCGGTGCCGCGCTTGAAGCCGATGATGCGCAGCACCGTGCGCATGTGCCGGAACCGCCACAGCTGGAACTGGGTTTCCAGGTCCACGAAGTCCTCGCACAGGGCGTATTCGCGCCAGTAACGGCCGGTGTCCTCGTAGATGGCCTCGAACACCGGCAGCAGCGCCGGATCGTTGACGTGCGGCAGGCTCCAGTCGCGCTCCTGGCGCTCGGCGGGAATGGCATGGCCGAAGCGGGCCAGATAGCGCAGGAATTCCTCATAGAGGCTGGGCGCGCGCAGCACCGCTTCCAGGTCGGCCTGCCCCTGCGGATCGTGGGCGAACACGCGCAGCATGTCGGCGTTCTTGTTGCCCAGCAGGAACTCGATGGTGCGGTACTGCAGCGACTGGAACCCGGAAGACGGCCCCAGCAGATCGCGGAAACCCATGTATTCCGAAGGCGTCAGCGTCTCCAGCACCGACCACTGCTCGGTCAGCTGGCGCAGCACCTGCTTGCTGCGCGCCAGCACCTTGCGGCATTGCCAGACCTCGTCGCGCTGCAAGTGCACCAGGGCCGCGCGCAGCTCGTGGATCATCAGCTTCATCCACAGCTCCGACACCTGGTGCTGGACCACGAACAGCAGCTCGTCGTGGTGCGGCGGCTGCGCCACCGGCTGCTGCGCGGCCAGCAGCAGGTCCAGGCGCAGGTAGCCGGCATAGCTCATGCGGCCGGCCAGATCGGTGTGGATGCCTTCTTCCAGCGGGCGCTGGTTGTCCTGGATGCTCATGCGGAACCTGAGGGATGCGGGAGGGGCATGGTAACGGCTGGCGTAACGGCGGTGTCATGCGCGTGCCCGAGGATTGCGGCACAATCGGCCGGCAGTCAGTCGCTCGTGCTGCGTTCATATCTAGGGAGAGGTTTATGAAGTACGGGTTCGCGCGCCTGACGGCGCTGGCGGTGTTTTCGTTGCTGTGCGCTGGGGCCGCGCAGGCGCAGGTCGTCATCAGCCAGGTCTACGGCGGGGGCGGCAATTCCGGCGCGCCGCTGCGCAGCGACTACATCGAGCTGCACAACAATTCCACTTCCACGGTCAGCCTGGACGGCTGGTCGGTGCAATACGCCAGCGCCGCCGGCACCACCTGGGCGCGCACCAACCTCAGCGGCAACCTCCCGGCCGGCGGCTATTACCTGATCAAGCAGGCCGACGGCGCCAACACCGCCGCGCCCGCGCTGCCCACGCCCGACGCCACCGGCACGATCGCCATGTCCGGCACCGCCGGCAAAGTGGCGCTGGTCAATTCGGTGGTCACGCTGAGCGGGGCCTGCCCCACCGGCAATATCGACTTCGTCGGCTTCGGCACCACCGCCAGCTGCGCGGAGGGCTCCAGCCCCACCGCCAACCTCAGCAACACCACCGCCGCCGTGCGCGCCGACAACGGCTGCACCGACAGCAACAACAACGCCGCCGATTTCGCGCTTACCGCGCCGGCGCCGCGCAATGGCGCGTCCGCCGCGCTGGTCTGCGGCGGCGGCGGCCTGCCGATCCTGTCCGTGGCCGATGTCAGCCAGGACGAAGCCACCGGCAATTTCGCCTTCACCCTGACCCTCACCCAGCCTGCGGGCGCGGGCGGCGTCAGCGTGGACTACGCCACCGCCGACGGTACCGCGACGGCGGGCGACGACTACACGGCCGCCACCGGTACGGTAACCATCGCCGAGAGCGCCGATTCGGCGCAGGTCGTGGTTCCGGTCAGCGACGACAGCGTGCAGGAAGCCGACGAAACCTTCTTCCTGGGCCTGGGCAACATCAGCGGCGCGGTGCTTGGAGATGCGCAGGCGCAAGCCACCATCGTCAACGACGATGTCACCCTGATCTCCATCCACGAGATACAAGGCAGCGGCGCGACTTCTCCGGTCGCCAACCAGCTGGTCACCACCACCGGCATCGTGACCGGACGCAAGAGCAACGGTTTCTTCATCCAGACCAGCGATGCGGAAGCGGACGCCGATCCGGCCACTTCGCAGGGCGTGTACGTGTTCACCAGCATCGCGCCGCCCGCGGCCGCCGCCGTCGGCAACCGCGTTCGCGTCAGCGGCACGGTGATCGAATACGTCCCCGGCACCGATCCCAACCAGCTGCCGTTGACCGAGATCAGCGGCAGTCCGAGCGTGGCCCTGCTCTCCACCGACAACCCGTTGCCCGTACCGGTAGCACTGAGCACCAGCCTGCCCTCGCCGACCGGCGCGCTGGACCAGCTGGAACGCTTGGAAGGCATGCGCGTGACCGCCGCCAGCCTGACCGTGGTGGCGCCCACCCAGGGCAACACCAACGAGTCCAACGCCACCGGCACCAGCAACGGCATCCTCAATGCCGTGGTCACCGGCACGCCGCGTCCGTTCCGCGAGCCCGGCATCCAGGCGCCCGACCCGGCGCCTGCCGGCAGCAGCATTCCGCCGATCCCGCGCTGGGACTTCAATCCGGAACTGCTGACCATCGACAGCGATTCGCTGGGCGGTCCGACTTTCATCCTCAATCTGGCCGCCGGTGCGTTGATCGAAGGCCTGACCGGCCCGCTGGATTACGGCTTCCGCCGCTATACGATCCTGCGCGACCCCGCAGTCGCCATCACCACCTCGCCGGGTCCGTCGCCGCAAGCGGCGCGCGTGGCCAACGCCGATGAGTTCACGGTGGCGGCCTACAACCTGGAACGCTTCTTCGACACCGTCAACGACCCCGCTACCGGCGAACCGGTGCTGACCGCGGCGGCCTTCGCCAACCGTCTCAACAAGGCCTCGCTGACGGTGCGCGACTTCCTCAATGCGCCGGACATCCTGGCCACGGTGGAAGTGGAGAACCTGACCACGCTGCAAGCGCTGGCCAGCAAGATCAACGCCGATGCGGTGGCCGCAGGACAGGCGGACCCCAACTACGTCGCCTATCTGGAAGAAGGCAACGACGTGGGCGGCATCGACGTGGGCTTCCTGGTCAAGACCTCAGAAGTCACCGCCGGGGTGGCGCGCGTGCAAGTGCTTAGCGTGACCCAGCACGGCAAGGACACCACCTGGACCGAGCCCAGCGGCACCACCAGCCTGCTCAACGACCGTCCGCCGCTGGTACTCGATGCGGTGGTGCATTACGCCGATGGCCGCACCTACCCGATCACCGCGATCGCGGTGCACCAGCGTTCGCTCAACGACGTGGACAGCGTGGAGCCTTCCGGCCCCACCACGTTGGGCGACCGCGTGCGCCAGAAGCGGCAGAAGCAGGCCGAATACCTGGCCAACCTGATCCAGTCGTTGCAGACCGCCGACCCGGGCAAGCGCATCGTCAGCCTGGGCGACTACAACGCCTTCGCCTTCAACGACGGCCTGGCCGACACCATGAACGTGGTGACCGGCACGCCGAGCGCCGACGAGCAGACCGCGGTGCCTGGCGACGGCGTCGACCTGGTGAATCCGGACCTGGTCAATCTGGGCGTGCTGGAACCGGAAGAGGAGCGCTATTCCTTCGTCTTCGGCGGCAATGCGCAGACCCTGGACCATGTGCTGGTCAACGAGCAGCTGATCGTTTCCAGCACCGCGTTCGGCCTGGACCACGCGCGCATCAACGCCGACTTCCCGGAAATCGCGCGCAACGACGCCAACTCGCCCTCGCGCCTGTCCGATCACGACCCGGTGGTGGCGTACTTCGAATCGCGCCATCGCGCCGATCTTGCGGTCACTGCGGTGGCCGACTCGGCGACCGTCACTGTCGGCCAGACCCTGCGCTATACCGCCACGGTGACCAACCTGGGGCCGGATGCGGCCGCTTCGACCGGCATAGGTTTCGCGTTGAATGCCGAATCCAGCACTTTCGCGGTGGTCGCGCCCAGCGGCTGGTCGTGCGATGCGGCGCAGATCTCCGCGGGCATGACCTCGATCGCCTGCCACACCGACAGCCTGGCCAATGCGGCCAGCGCCTCGTTCGCGATCAGTGCGGTCGCCACCGCGGCACAGGTCGGCGGCAGCGCCAATCTGGCGGTCGCCGCCAGCACCCAGTCGTTCGATGCGGTGCACGCCAACGATGAAGCGGTGGCAGCGATCCTGGTCACCGCGCCATCCACGGCGGACCTGGATCTGAAGCTGACCGGCCCGGCCAGCGTGCCGCGCCTGACGTTCTCGATTCCGTACACGGCGACCCTGCGCAATCTGGGCACGCTGGCCGCCGAACAGGCGGTGGTCGTGTTCAGCGGCAACACCATGAACCTGGCCGCCACCCTGGACCCGCCCAGCGGCTGGGACTGCCGCAAGCAGGGCACGGTCCGTCAGGTGACGTTCCGCTGCGCCGCCCGCAAACCGATGGCCGCCGGCGCCCGCGCCGACTTCAGGATCCGCGTCAATGCGCTGCCGATCCCGGCCAACCGCAGGCCGCAAGTCAACGGCGCAGCGACCACGATCACGCCGGAATCCGACACCACCAATAACAACGCCAGCATCACCACGATCGTGCGCTGAACCGAACGCAAACGATTACAGCTAGAGACGCGGCTTCGGCCGCGTCTTTTTTTGGTCTGTGTAATTGCACGGGAAAGCGCTACCGAACCCCTCTCCTGCTAGCGGGAGAGGGTGCCGAAGGCGGGTGAGGGAAAGCCGGAGCCGATTCACTGAAATATCCAGTTGGCATCGAGCGCCCAATCAGAGTTGCCGCATTCGATGTGTCTGAATCCAAAAAATTTGCGTCGCCGCCCCACATCCGGCCTTCGGCCAGCCGTATCCAGTACGGGGCAGGCTCTTTTCCCGCAAGCGGGGGGAGAAGGGCACCTGCCATTGCCCTGCGTATTGCTGCGCTGCACGACGGTTTTGCAACCCCGGTTCCTTAACATGGCGCCACTTATCATTGGTTTCACTTGCAACGGGAATCCGACACGCGATGACCATCGCCGCGAAATTCGAAATCGAATACCTGCAATACCTGGGTCCGGACGGGAAACTCGTCCGCGACGACCTGCCCGAGGCCGCGCGCGATACGCAGCGATTGAAAGACCTGTTCAAGCAGATGCTGTTCGTGCGCACCTTCGACACCAAGTCGGTGGCCCTGCAGCGCACCGGCAAGCTGGGCACCTACGCTTCCTGCCTGGGCCACGAGGCCACCCACGTGGGCATCGGCGCTTCCACGCGCCCGGAAGACACCTTCGCCCCCAGCTATCGCGAATACGGCGCGCAGTTCATGCGCGGCGTGCGTCCGCGCGAGGTGCTGCTGTACTGGGGCGGCGACGAACGCGGCAACGATTTCGCGGTGCCGCGCCACGATTTCGCCTGGTGCGTACCCATTTCCACCCAGTGCCTGCACGCAGCCGGCGCGGCGCTGGCGTTCAAGCTGCGCGGCGAGAAGCGCATCGCGGTCAGCACCTGCGGCGATGGCGGATCGTCGAAGACCGATTTCTACGCCGCACTCAATTCCGGCGGCGCGTACGAGCTGCCGCTGGTGCTGTGCGTAATCAACAACGGCTGGGCCATCTCGGTACCGCGCTCGGCGCAAACCGGTGCGCAGACGCTGGCGCAGAAGGGCATCGCCGGCGGCGTATTTTGCCTGCAAGTGGACGGCAACGATCTGATCGCGGTATTGGAAGCCATGCGCATCGCCACCGAACGCGCGCGCAGCGGCCAAGGCACCAGCGTGCTCGAATTCGTCACCTATCGTCTGGGCGACCACACCACCGCCGACGACGCGCGCCGCTACCGCGACGATGCGGAAGTGAAATCGGCCTGGGAACGCGATCCGGTCACCCGCCTGCGCACCTGGCTCACCACGCAGAAGTTGTGGAGCGAAGCCGAAGAGGCCGCCTGGAAGGAAGAATGCGGGCGTCTGGTCGACATCGAGGTCAACGCCTACCTGGAGACGCCGGTGCAGCCGGTGGAAGCGATGTTCGATTATCTCTACGCCGACCCGCCGCCGGAATTGCTCGCCCAGCGCGCAGCCGCCATCGCCGCGGAACGTTCTCTACGGGAGCCGCGCTAATGAACGTAGAAGTCGCCAAGAGCGTAGCCACTGCAACCGACGTTTCCGCCAGCCAAGCCGCGAAAGCCGCTCTGCCGATCACCCTCATCGAAGCCATTACCCAGGCCCTGGCCTGGGAAATCGCGCACGATGAATCGGTGGTGGTGCTGGGCGAGGACGTGGGCGTGAACGGCGGGGTGTTCCGCGCCACCGCCGGCTTGCAGCAGCGTTTCGGTTCCGACCGCATCCTGGATACGCCGCTGGACGAAACCACCATCGCCGGCCTCAGCGTGGGCATGGCCGCGATGGGCATGAAGCCGGTGGCCGAAGCGCAGTTCGACGGCTTCGTCTATCCCATGGTCGATCACCTGATCTGCCACGCCGCACGCATGCGCTATCGCACGCGCGGCCGCCTGCACTGCCCGATGGTGCTGCGCGTGCCGTGGGGCGGCGGCATCCGCGCGCCGGAACATCATTCCGAAGCCAACGAATCCATCTTCACCAACGTGCCCGGTTTGCGCGTGGTCATGCCCTCCTCGCCGCAACGTGCCTACGGCCTGCTGCTGGCCGCGATCCGCGACCCGGACCCGGTGATCTACATGGAGCCCAAGCGCATCTACCGCCAGTACAAGGAACTGGTGACCGATGACGGCGAAGCGCTGCCGCTGGACGTGTGCTTCGTGCTGCGCGACGGCAGCGACGTGACCCTGGTGACCTGGGGCGCGCAAGTGAAGGAAACGCTGGAAGCCGCCGACGCGCTGGCCAAAGAAGGCATCAGCGCCGAAGTGATCGACGTGGCCACGTTGAAGCCCCTGGATTTCGACACCATCGCCGAATCGGTCAGCAAGACAGGGCGCTGCGTGATCGTGCACGAAGCGCCGCGCACGGCGGGCTTCGGCGCGGAGATCGCCGCGCGCCTGGCCGAGCAGTCGATGTACGACCTGGTCGCGCCGGTGGAACGCGTTACCGGCCCCGACACGCACATCCCTCTGTTCCGCCTGGAGATGAAATACCTGCCCAGCGTCGACAAGATCGTCGCCGCCGCCAAACGCGTGCTGGCCGCCGGCTGATGCGACGCGCGCGCGTCATCGCCGAGCACCGTTCGCCGGACCGCCCTGCGATCCGCGTTTCGGCCGGCGACTCGGTCACCTTGGGCGAACGCGACAGCGACTGGCCGCAGTTCGTCTGGGCCACGCTGGCGCAGGGCCTGGGCGGCTGGATACCCGCGGCATTGTTCGACCGCGACACCGGCACGGCCACCGCGCTGGGCGATTACGATACGCGGGAGCTGGCGACCCGGATCGGCGAATCGATCGTCGTCCACTACGAGCAGGAAGGCTGGTGGTGGGCGGAAAACGCGAACGGCGAAAGCGGCTGGATACCGGCGCGCGCCATCGAACTGATCGATAACGAACCCACCTGATTTTTTGTAGAGCCGAGCTTGCTCGGCTGCTCCTCTCGCAGGATCAAGAGCAGCCGGGCAAGCTCGGCTCTACAAAGCGGACAACTCAACCTGGAACCCCGATGAGCGACAGCAAGACTTTCAATCTTCCCGATCTTGGCGAAGGCCTGCCGGACGCCACCATCGTCGAGTGGTTCGTCAAGGAAGGCGACACGATCCGCCTGGACGAGCCGCTGGTATCGATGGAAACGGCCAAGGCGGTGGTGGAGGTTCCGTCTCCTGTTTCCGGCAAGGTATTGAAACTGGCGGGCAACGCCGGCGACATCGTGGTGACCGGCGCGATGCTGGCCGAATTCCAGCTCGACCCCAATCTGCCGCAACGCGCCGATGGGCAGGACACAGGTCATTCCCACGGACCCGCGGTGGGAGCGGCGTCCCGCCGCGAGCTCCCCACTGAAAACACCGCAGCAAAAGATCGCGCCGCGGACGGCGCTCCCACGACTGCCGAACGCGACGATGCCGGCACCGTGGTCGGCGCGATGCAGAGCTCCAATGCCGTGCACCAGGAACAGGCGGTAGCGGTCGGCGGAATCAGAGCGATGCCGGCCGTGCGCGCGCTGGCGAAGAAACTGGGCGTGGACCTGAGCCGAGTGCGTGCCACTGGCGCCGACAACACGGTCACGGCGAACGACGTGAAGCAGGCCGTCGCCGACGGCCTTGTAGGAGCGGGCCCTGCCCGCGACGAAGCTTCACCTGTATCGGCCGGTCGCGCGCAGGGCGCGCTCCTACGAGAAAGCCATGAGCGCACCACACTGTCCGCTTCCGGAAAGCCCATGCGCACGCAACCGCCGGGCGTGTCGGTCAGCGGCCAACCGGAACAGCTGAAGGGCGTTCGCCGCAACATGGCACGCGTCATGGCCGACGCACACGCCAAGGTCGTGCCCACCACGCTCAACGACGACGCCGACGTGCACGCGTGGACGCCCGGCAACGACGTCACCGTTCGCCTGATCCGCTCCATCGTGCGCGCCTGCAAAGCGGTGCCTGCGTTGAACGCGTGGTTCGACGGCGAAAAACTCAACCGCACCCTGCACCCGCAGGTGGACGTCGGCATCGCGGTCGATACCGACGACGGCCTGTTCGTCCCCGCGCTGCGCAATGCGGACATCCTGGATGCTCGCGGCATCCGCGAAGGCGTCAACCGCCTGCGCGCGCAGGTGGAAGACCGCAGCATCGCCGCTTCGGAACTGAGCGGCTACACCATTTCGCTGTCCAACTTCGGCATGTTCGCCGGACGCTACGCCACCCCGGTGGTGGTGCCGCCCTGCGTGGCCATCGTGGCCGCCGGCCGCGCGCGCCACCAGGTCATGCCGATCATGGGCGGTTTCGAATCGCACAAGATCATTCCTTTGTCGGTGACTTTCGACCACCGCGCCGCCACCGGCGGTGAGGCCGCGCGCTTTCTCAAAGCGATGATCGACGATCTGGCGCTGGCAACGTAGGGCGGGCATTGCCCGCCGCTCCTCACATACCACGCTATGGCGGGCAGTGCCCGCCCTACGGAGAGCATATGACCCATCGCAGCCGATTGGCCGGTTTCATCATCGATTGCAAACGCGGCTCGCTGGAATCGTCCGCCGATTTCTGGAGCCAAGCGCTGGGTTTGGAAGTGCAGGACTACGATGAGGACGGCCTGGGCCTGTATGCCCCGCTCTCGGACGGGCCGGGCGGCATGCATATCGAAGTGCAGAAAGTCTCGCACCCCTCGCGCGTGCACCTGGATATCGAGACCGACGACATCGAAGCCGAAGTCGCGCGGCTGGAGAAGCTGGGTGCCAAGCGCATCGAATTCGTGCGCGAACGCTGGTGGGTGATGGAGGCCCCCAGCGGCCATCGCTTCTGCGTGGTGCCGATGGCGAAGAAATCGGCGCGCGAAAAACCAAATATATGGAAGTAGGCGCGCACGCGCGTAGGAGCGACGTGAGTCGCGATTATTTCCCAGTGGGCACGTCAATTCGCGACTCACGTCGCTCCTACGGTACCCCTACGACGCTCCTACGCACGCTTGTCCCGATCCAGCCACGAAGCCAGGCCTTGGGCGTTGAGCTCGATGTCCATCCGCAACACCTTCTCCACACCCGCATCGTCCAACGGGCAACCATGCTCGCGGGCGCATTGCAGATAGAGTGCAGCGAGCGCTTCCTTGATCCGCTCATGACGGTTCGGAAGACCATCGGACTCATGTCCGATCGCCACCATCGCATCGATCTGCCGATACAGATCGTCGGCCAGCCTTCGCACGTCGCCGACCCGGCCGTAATGGGTGAGGTACATCCATTGCGGATCGCGCGACAGCAGCCGGCCGATGGAAGCCTTCAGCTTCTCCGGCTCGAACTGCACCGGCGTGGAGGTGGGGATCACGAAAGCGCCCTTGGCGCTGTCCAGTTCGCGATAAGACAGACCGAAGGTGTCGCCCGTGAACCAGCTCCGGCTGCGCTCGTCCCAGATGCAATGATGGTGGCGCGCATGTCCCGGGGTATCGATGAACTCCAACGCGCGCCCGGCCAGCAGAAGGACCTGTCCGTCCTCGACCACCTGCACGCGTTGTTCGGCCACCGCCAGGATCTGCCCATAGCTGCGCTGCATTTCTTCTTCGCCATACACGGCGGTGGCGCCGGCGATCAGTTTGGAAGGATCGATCAGGTGCGGCGCCGCACGTGGGTGCGCGACCAGCCGGGCATTGGGCAGGTGCTGCATCAGCAGCCCGGCGCCACCAGCGTGGTCCAGATGCACATGAGTGACGATCAACCAGTCGACATCGCCGGGAGTCAGTCCGGCGCCTTCCAGCGCCGACAACAACAAGGGAACCGAATGATTGGTGCCGCAATCGATGAAAGCGCCGCGGCCGTTCTCCACGATCAGATAGGCGGCGTCGAAATGCTCGCGCTGGAACGCGGTGTCGATGGTGTGGATGCCGTGCTGGTTCATGCACTCGATCGTTCTAGCTGCGGACTATCGATTCTAGCGAGCGCGGCTGGCGCTCGCGATGCAGCTTTGGTAGCACCCATTGAGGCGCCCCATGTAGGAGCGGGCCCTGCCCGCGACCGGGCTTTCCCTGTAAAGCCCGGTCGCGGGCAGGGCCCGCTCCTACCTCTTGGGTTGGCGGGCGAGCAGCCAGCTCCGCAGCACGACCGCGATGAAGATCGCGGCCAGGAACGCGCCATAGGCGACCAACGTGGCCAGCACCTGCTTCCAGATGGCGCCGGTACCAATGTCGGCCAGCCCCAGCGCATAACCCCATTGCATGCCGGCGAAACTGAGCACGAACGCCACCAGCAACGCGAAGAGATCGAAGCGCCTGCGCCAAGCGTTGCGCGGTTGGCGCGGGAAAAGCCAGAACAGAGCGCCCAGCAGCAAAAACCAAGGTAGGAACAGGACCAGCGCCAGGTACGGCATCAGGCCTCCGCATCGCGCAGTTGCCTGAGCGCCTCCAGCACGTCCTGCACCGGCACCAGCACGTTGATCTCCGGTGTCTCCATCGCATCGGCGCGATCGCTGCGCTTCAGCACCGCGATCAGCTGGCCCGCTTCTTTCGGCGAATCGAAGCCGTTGCTCTGCACCAGCAGCACGCCGTTGCCGTCGAGGAGCTTGAAATAAAAGCGGTTGTCTGTGTCGCGGTACTGCTTGAACGAAGGCGGCGCCGATTTCTGCACGGACGCGTTCCGCGCCTCGGGCTGAGAAGAGAGGTCGCGTAAGCCGACGGCCTGCCGCAGTTCGGCGAGGAACGGAGTCGCGTACTTTTCGCGCAGCCTGCGCGCGCCATCGCGCAGGATCGATTCGATTTCCCCAGGCTTGGCCATCAATGCCTGGTAGCGTTCGCGCAGCGGCGCCACTTCCGTATCTATGCGCTCGAACAGTTTCTGCTTGGCGTCGCCCCAGCCGATGCCTTCGGCGAAGGCCTGGCGCATCTGCGCGGTTTCCTCGGCGCTGGCGAAGGCCTGGTAAAGCTGGAACACATGCGAGCCTTCGGCTTCCTTGGCTTCGCCCGGCAGGCGCGAATCGGTCACGATGGAAGCGATCAGCTTGCGCATTTCATCGCGCGGCGCGAACAGCGGAATGGTGTTGTCGTAGCTCTTGCTCATCTTGCGGCCGTCCAGGCCGGGCAAGGTGGCCACATTCTCCTCGATCGCCGCTTCCGGCAAAGTGAAGTATTCGCCGCCGAACAGGTGGTTGAAGCGCTGGCCGAAATCGCGCGCCATTTCGATGTGCTGCACCTGGTCGCGGCCCACCGGCACCTTGTCGGCGTTGAACAGCAGGATGTCGGCCGCCATCAGCACCGGATACATGAACAGTCCGGCGCTGATGCCTGCATCGTCGTCCTGTTCCTCGGCGCGGTTGCGGTCCACCGAGGCTTTGTAGGCGTGCGCGCGATTGAGCACACCCTTGCCGGCCACGCAGGTCAGGAACCAGTTGAGCTCGCTGATCTCGGGAATGTCCGATTGACGGTAGAACCAGACCTTGTCCGGCTCCAGCCCGGCCGCCAGCCATGTGGCGGCGATTTCCAGGGTAGAGCGCTGTACGCGGGCAGCGTCCTGCACCTTGACCAGGCTGTGCAGGTCGGCCAGGAAATAGAAGCTCTCCACGCCAGGGGTGCGGCTTGCGGCGAGGGCCGGGCGTACCGCGCCCACGTAGTTGCCGAGGTGCGGGGTGCCGGAGGTGGTGATGCCGGTAAGGACGCGGGTCATTCGTGGGACTTGCCTGAGACTGAATACGTCAAGTTTAACCGGGCGTGGGAGCGGGCGCGTGGGAGCGGCGTCCCGCCGCGAGCTGTCGCCCTTCCCGCTTCCGGTGCAACCGAAATGCAGTGGAGCGATCAAAGCAGGAGCTCGCGGCGGGACGCCGCTCCCACGGCCAATGGCCGCTGAACGCGATCAACCCCACTGGCAAAGCTGGCGCGTTCCCTGTCATGCCCACCACGGAGAACGACCATGTTCCGCAAGATCATCCTGATGTCGCTGGCGCTGTTCCTGACCGGCGCCTGCACGCCCCTTTCCGCCAGGCCATTGGTGGACGTCTCGATCGTGGACCGCGACACCGGCGAATGGCTGCGCCAATACCCGCACCGCGGCGATACCTGGGTGGCCGGCACGCCCGGCAACCGCTACGGCGTGCGCCTGACCAACACCACCGGCGAACGCGTGCTGGTGGTGCTGTCGGTGGACGGTATCAATGCCGTCACCGGGCAAACCGCCGCGCCTTCGCAAGCCGGTTATGTGCTCGAACCCTGGGAAAGCACCGAGATCGCCGGCTGGCGCAAGTCGCTGGACGACATCGCCCAGTTCGTCTTCACCGACCTGGGCGACAGCTATGCGGCCCGCACCGGCCGCCCGCGCAATGTCGGCGTGATCGGCGTGGCGGTATTCCAGGAGTCGCGCCCACGCTATTACCCGGCGCCGATGCCCTCGATATCGCGAGGCCGCGAATACGAGCGCGATGAAGCCAAATCCGCTTCGGCACCCGCTGCCGCCGAAGGCCAAATACGCGAGCAGGCAGCCGACAGCGCGGCACGCCAGAGCATGGGCACCGGGCACGGCCAGCGCGAATGGTCGCCGGTGGGCCAGACCCAGTTCGTGCGCGCCACCCGCAGCCCGGCGCAGATCAGCGAATTACGTTACGACGACGCGCACCGCCTGATCTCCATCGGAGCGATGCCGCGGCAGTACCCGCGCTACGAGCGCCGCGATCCCGCCCCGCGCGCGTTCCCCAATGGATTCGTGGCCGACCCTTATCGTTGATTGCCGCGCCGGTCTTCCGAAAGATACGGACAAAAAAGACAACGGGCCAAAAGGCCCGTTGTCGTATGTGTGGAGATGGAATCAGTTGCGCATATCGGATTTATCGATGCTGCGTGCGAAGTCGTCGACTTCGGTGTGGGCGCGATCGCGATCCCAGCCGTAGCGTTCCTGCAGTTTGCCTGCGAGATATTCCGAGTCGCCTTGGGCGACTTTGAAGTCGTCATCGGTCAGGTCGCCCCATTTGGCCTGGATCTTGCCCTTCAACTGTTTCCAATTACCAGCGATGGTGTCCTTGTTCATGGCTTGCCTCTCTGAGAAAGTCACGGCAGCGATGCCGTGCGAACAGCATGGCAGCGCGCTCGTTTCCGCAAGATCAAGTCCGTGTCAATGCGCCATAACGGCATTCAGGTCGCAACGCGAAGGCCACATTCGGGATGAAGCGACGCTTCGGAATGAAGAAAGGGCCGGTCGCCCGGCCCTTCCCCATGGCGCCATGGCGCCGCGTTCAATGCAGGAGCGCTGGAATCAGCACTTGGCGTCCTTGCATTCCTCGGCTTTCTCTTCGACTTTTTCGCCGACCTTCTGCACATCCTTGCCCGCGCCAGCCATGGTGTTGCAGCCGGCCAGCATTCCCGCCGAAAACATGGACAGCACCATCAATGCCAGTAAACGCTTCATACGATTCCTCCTGATTGAAAAAGGGTCTTGCCAGTCGCCGTGCGCGATCCGAACGATCCCCGGACAACTTGGGATATACGCTGACCTGCGCCGCATTCATCCCGTGTGAACGCGGGCAGCCGCATTCAGTTACGACTCAGTCCCGCATCAAGGTCGACTTGCCGAACAGGCTTTCCACCAGGTCCACCACCAGTTCGGCGGTCAGGTTGCGCGTGTCGATCACCGGATTCAGCTCTACGATATCCAGCGACAGCAGGCGCCCGGTATCGGCGATCATTTCCATCACCAGTTGCGCCTCGCGGTAGTTGGGGCCGCCGGGTACGGTGGTGCCGACGCCGGGAGCGATGCTGGGGTCCAGGAAATCCACATCGAAGCTGACATGCACGTGCGTGTTTTCGTCCACGCCCTCCAGCGCCGCCTCCATGGTGCGCTTCATTCCGTTCTCATCGATGTAGCGCATATCGTAGACATCGATGCCGTTGTCCTTGATCAGGCGCTTTTCTTCCGCGTCCACCGAACGGATACCGATCTGGCGCAGGTCGCGCGCATCCATCGCCGGGAAATCGCGGCCCAGCCGGGTCAATGCATCGGGCCCGATTCCGCACAGGCAGGCGACCGGCATGCCGTGGATGTTGCCCGAAGGCGTGACCGCACTGGTGTTGAAATCCGAATGCGCATCCAGCCAGATCACGCGCAGCCGCTTGCCGGCATCGCGGCAGTGCTGCGCCACTGCGGTGATCGCGCCCATGCCCAGGCAGTGGTCGCCGCCGAGCATGATCGGCATGCGCCCCAGGCGCAGTTCCGCGGCGGTGGCGTGCATCAGTTCGCGATTCCATGCCACCACTTCGTCCAGATGGCGATACCCTTGCACCGGCGGCAACCATGGATTGACCGGACCATTGAGATTGCCGCGGTCGGCGACGTCGACGCCGCGCGCTGTCAAGGCCTCGCGCAGGCCGGCGATGCGCAAGGCATCGGGTCCCATGCGCGCGCCGCGGTGTCCGGCGCCGATATCGGTAGGCACGCCGATCAGGGAAACGGGCGGGAAAGTTCGACTCATCTGCGATCTGCGGGCTGCACGAGGGGTGACGAGTCTAGCCTCGTTCGTCGGAACCTACTGCGGCGATGCAGCAAGTCCGCTCCGCACGCCAGCGCCCAGCCGGCCGGTCTACCGCTTAACTTCGCTGTCACGCATCGATCACGGCGTGGTCACCACGCATTGAGAACACTACGGACGCAGGGAAACGAATCGCCGGAGATCGCCATGGGCACCATTCGTGACATCCGTTCGACCCCGCAGGATGTGATGCTGGACATTGATGCGGAACTGCGGCACTGGCGCGGTTGCTATCGCGAAAGCGCCTTCCACCGCGGCTCGCGCGAGTTCGACGACTACATCCCCACCTTGAAATTCGGCTACGACCTCTACCTGCTCAATCACCGCGCCGAGCTCGAGGATCTGCTCTCCACGCTCAAGCAACGCTACGAACGCAGCATCCCGGAATGGCAGCGGCTCGACTGGCCGCTGAGCGAAGCGATCATCCGCGAAACCTGGAAGCGGATGAGGAGCGGGCCATCGTGGCGGCGGATGCAGCCGTTGAACCACGGTTTCAGGAGCACTGCCGCGTCGATGTGATCGCGAAGACGAAGCGAAGACGAAAAAGGCGCAGCCGGATGTGGATGGTGCCGGCACCCGGATTCGAACTGGGGACCTACCGCTTACAAGGCGGTTGCTCTACCAACTGAGCTATGCCGGCATGGCCGATGCGCGCAACGCGCGCCGGGAAAGAATGCGTGCTGAAAAGCGCGGACGCGGATTCTACCGCAGCAGGGCGCAATCGAGCGAACGCGATTGCGATGCGCCGGCTCCGCTGCGCAGCCCGGACGCGGTAATGCCGGCGGCGGCGGCGACATCCAGCCACCATTGCGCCGTGCCTTCATCGCCTATGGGCTGCAATTGCGCGTCGAATCCGGCCGCCCGCAGCGCGGCCTGGCGGCGTTCTGCGCCTTCGCGGCTGCGGTAGCGGCCCAGGGCGATGCCGTTGGTCTGCGCGCCGCTGTTGACCACCAGGTAGTCGTCGAAGCCCGCTGCGCCGATGCGCTGGGCAAGCGCCTGGGCCGCTTCGCGGTCGGCCTGGGGCGGCAGGACCACGTTGTAGCCCTGTGCCGTCTTGCCGGGAACTTCGCGGGGATTGCCGCGCGTTATCCGAGTGCCGATACGCGTCGCCGCCGATCTGGCCGCGGCCTGGTCGGCGAACGGTCCGATGCTGAAGCACTGCACGGGCGTTGCGGGTTCGACGGCAGCCACGGCAGCGGGCGGCGATGGCGCCATGGGCGCCGCTGCCTGCGTTAGCGGAGTAGCGTCGGTTTTCCCGCTTTCGCTGAGCAATTGCAGCCTGGGTACGCCCGCCGGCTGCGCCGGAAGCGCGGGGGGAAGCGGTTCGGGGCGGGAAATCCACCAGGCAGCGGCGCCCGCATTCAACACGATAAGCAGGACTATCAGGGCGCGGATCAGCATTCGGCGGTTCCAGGAGCCGTGCCCATGCGCGACCACAGGGCCAGCCCTTCCAGGACCAGTGCGGGCGCGCGAAGCGCATCGGGAAAATGTGGAGCGAGCATGTCAGCACCGCCGCCATGCAGCAACAGAGTGGGAACTTCGCCCAGCATCCGCGTCGCCTGGGCTACGCTGCGGTCGATCAGGCCCAACGCGGCGCCTTCGCAACCCGAGGCCAGGGCATCGGCCGTGGTGGAAGCGAATTCCCGATACTCGCCGCCTTCCGGCGGCAGCTGCGCGGCGGCCTGGTGCAGCGCCTGGCGCATGATGCTGGGCGAAGGTCCGATGCGTCCGCCGCGATGCAAACCGTCGCGGTCCAGCAGATCGATGGTCAATGCGGTGCCGACGCCGGCGATCAGCCATGGGCCCGCCCTGCGTCCGTGCGCGGCAAGCAGGGCCAGGAACCGGTCCACCCCCAGCCGCGCGGGTTCGGCATAAGCGATGCGCACGCCTGCCAGTCGGGCGCTGCTGCGTGCCAGGGAAATGCAGCGGAACCGCTGGGCCAGAACTTCCACCACCGTTGCGGTCAGGGCGGGGGACGCCACACTGGCAAGGCAGGCCGAATCCGCATTCTCGGGCAGCAGCCGCCGCAGCTCGCGTGCGAACGCGTCCGGCTCATGCGCCAGCGCAACCACCTCGCCCAGACTGCCGTCGTCCCGCAACTGCGCGCATTTCAGACGCGTATTTCCCAGGTCCAGCAGCCACCGGCTCATTGCGCCCTCACGCTGACTTCCCCCGCATGGAAAACACGTTCGCCGCCGTCGATGCGCACGCGCAGCGCGCCGTCTTCGGCGATGCCGGCGGCGATGCCGGCCTGGGTCGCCCCGGCCAGATGCACCAGCACTTCGCGTCCCGCCAGCGCATCGAAATGCGCATAGCGCGCCAGGAACGGAGCCAATCCTTCGACATCGAACCGATCCAGCGCCGGCACCAGATGGGTGAGCAATCGCGCGGCGACCGCGTTGCGCGACGGCGCCGTATCGAGAAGGTGGACCAGATCGATCCAGGGTTGGTCCAACGTCGCGGCCATGGCCTCGGGCATGCGCACGTTGAGGCCCAGCCCGATCACCGCGCGCACGGGCCCGGCGTGTTCGCCGCCGCCTTCCACCAGCAATCCGCCGAGTTTGCGTCCTTCCACCACCAGATCGTTGGGCCATTTCAGGCGCACGTCCGGGTACCCCGATTCGTGCAGCGCTTCGGCCACGGCCACGCCCGCGACCAGGCTCAAGCCGCCCAGCCGCGCCAGCCCGCCGGAGAACTGCCGCGACAGCGATAGATAAAGATGCGCGGCCAAGGGCGAGGCCCAGGTTTTCCCGCGCCGCCCGCGTCCGCCGGTCTGGCGCTCGGCGATCAATGCCGCCACGCCGTGCGCGGGAGTGTCGCGGCGCAGCAGTTCGCTGTTGGTGGAATCCAGCGACCAGGCGATTTCAAGCGAAGCGACGCCGGCGCGCACGAAAGGCGGAAGCGCGCCGATGATGGCTTCGGCCTGCAGCAGTTCCAGCGGGTGGCGCAGCGCATACCCGCGGCCGGCCTGCGCGTCGATTTCCACGCCGGCTTCGCGCAGGGTTTCGATGCGTTTCCACATCGCCGCGCGAGTCAGCCCCGCCTCCTGCGCCAGTGCGTCGCCCGACACCGGGCCGGCGATGAGCCGCTGCAGGATTGCGCGTTCGCCGCTCACGTACGCCCGCGCGACGGGCGTACGCGCCCGCGACGCGATCCGGAACCGGTGGGCAAGCGCTGCAGCAGACCGCCCGGCAGCCAGTCGGGCGGGTACGCGGCAGCCATCGGCGCGGGGAGCAGGAAAAGCATGGGCATGCCTTAATTATGCGCGAGATGCGGGCTGCGCCGGTGCGGCAGCGGCGGCCGCACGGTGACCATCGAAGCATCCCCTGCACCCGCGCCGGCGGCAGCGCCGGATCGCACCCGCCCGACAGGGAACCCGCATAGACTTCGCAGCGGTTCTGTTGCGCCGCAGCAGCCGGCGGTCGGCAAGACGGGCAGCAACCGCCAACGGGCCGGGAACCGCGCTATAGTTCGCGCGGTCAGAACGTCCGCCAGACAGGAGTCTCCCATGCTGCGTCTCAGCTTAGCTCTGTTGTTGATCTGCGCCAGCGCACACGCCCTGGCCCAGAACGGACGCAATGCGCCGCCCAATCCCGGCGCCTGCCAGGAAACCGAGGCGGTCGCTCGCGACGACGCAGCGCAGGCGGGCGCGGCGCACCCCAAGGCCAGCGCTGCGCGCAACAAGTACGCCAAGCCCGCTTCGGCTTCGCCGGGAGGCGGTGGCGGTGGCGATGAAGACGGTCTGCAGCGTGTTCGCGGCTCCAAGTGGCACAGCTTCCTTCCGGGCATGTTCCGCTGATCGGATCGTGGTTCGGCTGGCTCAAACGCCCGCCCCATTCCCTCGACACCGAGATCTGGGCCGACACCCGACGCTCGGTTCCCTTGTTGCACGACTTGCACGCATCCAGCGATGCGGCATTGCAGTCGCTGGTAGCGCGTTTCCTGCACGAGAAAACCATCACGCCCCTTGCCGGCCTGGTGCTGGATGCGCGCGCGCGCATGCAATTGGCCGCACTCTGCTGCCTGCCCTTGCTGGGTTTCGGAGCGAAAGGATTACGCGGCTGGTCGCAGCTGCTGGTCTATCCGGACGCTTTTCGCGTGCAACGCAGCCATGTGGATGCGGCCGGCGTGCTGCACGAATTCGAGGACGATCTTAGCGGCGAATCGTGGGAAGCTGGCCCGCTGATCCTGTCTTGGGCCGACGTGCAGGCCGACCTGGCCGACCCCTTCGCCGGCTTCTGCGTGGCCATCCACGAAATGGCGCATAAGTTGGACGCGCTCGACGGCGCGATGGACGGCACTCCGCCGCTGCCGCGCGCCTGGCAGCGCGAATGGGCCGCCGATTTCCAGCGCCAGTACGATGCGTTCTGCGACGAAGTGGATAGCGGACGCGACACCGCCATCGATGCCTACGCTTCCGAATCGCCGGAAGAATTCTTTGCCGTGACCAGCGAATACCATTTCTCCGCGCCAGCCTTGCTGCAAGCGGAAATGCCGCGAGTAGCCGCGCACCTGCAACGTTTCTACAATCCAACAAGAACTATGTAGGAGCGACGCGAGTCGCGAAGCCATGGAGCCTGACTGGTCCTATCTGCTTCGCGACTCGCGTCGCTCCTACATCGCCACAAACCGGCGCCGTCACAACCCCTGCGGCAAAATCACCTCGAAGCGCGCGCCGCCCAGTTCCTGCGAACGCGTCACCTGCAGCTCGCCGCGGTAGCCGCGCACCAGATCCTGCACGATCGCCAGGCCGATGCCGTGCCCTTGCACGCGCTCGTCGCCGCGCACGCCGCGCTGCAGGATATGCGCGACGTCTTCGTCGGCGATGCCGGGGCCGTCGTCGTCCACCGCCAACAGCAGACCGGCGCGGCGGTTGCCCACGGTCTTGGTGGGCGTGGCGGTCAGCAGCACGCGCGAGCGTGCCCACTTGAACGCGTTCTCCAACAGGTTGCCCATCAGTTCCTGCAGATCGCCCGGTTCGCCATGGAAGCGCGCATCCGGGTGGATGTCGAATTCGCAGATCACGCCCTTGGCGGCGTAGACTTTTTCCAGGCCGCGCACTATTTCCTCGGCGTTGGATTCGATGGGCACCGGCGTGGCGAACAGGGCATGGCCGCTGGAAGCGGCGCGCGCCAATTGATAGGACACCAGATTGTTCATGCGCTTCAACTGCGTATCCAGTTCTTCGCGCAATGCGGTGGCGTGGATGCCTTCGTCCAGCTGCGAACGCAGCACCGCCAGCGGCGTCTTCAGACTGTGGGCGAGGTCGGCCAGCGTATTGCGCTGGCGGTCCAGGTTCTCGCGCTCGCTTTCGATGAAGGCGTTGATGCTTTCGGTCAGCGGCTCCAGCTCGCGCGGGTGGCGTTCGGTCATGCGGCTGGCCTGTCCGCGCTGCACTTTGGTCAGTTCGTTGATCACGCGCTGCAACGGCCGCAGGCTCCAGTTGAGCACCGCCACCTGCAACAGCAACAGGAACGCGCCCGCCGCGCCCAAGTACCCCCACAAGGCGCCGCGGAAGGTGCGCAGCTGCGCGCCCAGCACGCGCGAATCCTCCGACACATAGATCGAATAAGGGAACTCGCCTTCCGGCGCGCGGTTTGCGTAGATGGTGCCCAGCCCGAAGCGATACACGCCGCCTTCGTTGCCGTCGATCTGGCGCATCGGCACCGGGCCCTCGAAGGTTTCCTGCAGCGGCTTGAGCATGTTGGCCGCCGGCAAGGTTGGCCCCAGGGTGGAATCGGAACCCCAGTGCTCGTTGGGCAGCACTACCTCGGCGTACAGACCGCTACCGGGCTGGGTGAAACGCGGATCCACCGGCATTTCGGGCGGAATCAGGGTACCGTCGCGGCCGAATTCCAGCTTGTTGGCGTAGGAAATCGCATAACCCTTCAGGCGATTGCGCAAGTTGAGTTCGGCAGTGCTGACGAAGGCGCGGTCCAACGCGTAGCCCGCCAGGAACAGGAAAGCGAGCAGGCCCACGCTGGCGGCCAGCAATTGCCGGGCGCGCAAAGAGCGCGGGCGCCATCCCTGAAAAGGATCGCGCCCGCTTTGTGCCGCACCAGCGTCCGCCGCGCGCGGTGGCATCAGCCCTCGTGGTTGCGCGGTATGGCGAAACGGTAGCCGCGGCCGCGTACGGTCTCGATCGGCTTCAGTTCGCCTTCCGGATCCAGCTTCTTGCGCAAGCGGCCGATGAAGACCTCCAGCACGTTGGAGTCGCGGTCGAAGTCCTGCTGGTAGATGTGCTCGGTCAGGTCGGCTTTGGACACCAGCTCGCCCGCATGCATCATCAGATACTCCAGCACTTTGTATTCGTAACTGGTCAGATCGATGTTGCCGCCGTTGACGCTGACCGTCTGCGCGGCCAGATCCAGCGCGACCGGGCCGCATTCCAGGGTCGGTTTGCTCCAGCCGGCGGCGCGGCGCAGCAGCGCGTTGACGCGGGCCAGCAGCTCTTCCACATGGAAGGGCTTGACCAGGTAATCGTCGGCGCCCTGCTTCAGGCCTTCCACTTTGTCCTGCCAGCTGGAACGCGCGGTCAGGATCAGCACGGGGAATTTCTTGCCTTCGTCGCGCAGCGCCTTGATCAGTTCCATGCCCGACATCTTGGGCAGGCCCAGATCGATGATGCCCACATCGAACGGCACTTCGCGGCCCATGTACAGGCCTTCCTCGCCGTCTTGCGCCGCATCCACGGCGAAGCCTTCGCGTTTGAGGCGCGCGGCCAGGGTTTCGCGGAGAGGGGCTTCATCTTCGACCAGCAAAATACGCATGGACACTCCTGTGACTACTAGAACTGGCGGCCAGCAGGCCCCCGGGTAGGGAACATCTTACGGTCGGCGGGGGTTGTCGCCGCGTGCACGCGGCGGCGCATCCTCGCGCTGGGGGGCACGGTCGCGGCCGCCTCTGCGCTGCGGGTCGTCGTCCATGTAGCGGACGCGGCCACGATCATCCATGACCTTGACCCGGTTGATCTCGCGGCCGTCGAACTGCACCCGCTCGGCACCCAGGATCTGGCCGCCGGTCTCGCGCTGGGCGCGGCGCACCGAATCGGACAACGAGGCCGGATTGCGCTGCGGCACCATGCTTTCGCGTGGCATGCTCTGGCGCGGCGGCGGATCGGGGCGCGGCTGTTCTTCCTGCCCCGATTGCGCCCACGCGCCCACCGCCGCGCCGGACAGGGCGAGCAATGCGCAGGTGGACAGCAGAAAGCGGGACATGAATCTCATAACGGAATCGTAACGGTTTTCGGCTTCCCTGAATGAACGGGAGCCGACGCGGCCTAGTGGTTGATTAGGAAATGGATTCTGGCGTCGGGCGGTGAATTCGATATGAATTTATCCACAGCCCGATCCGGCGCGTTCAGGTTCCTGGCTCATTAGAAAATCTCCGCAACGCAGCAACGGAGCGACCCCCCGGCGGCTTCGATAGCCTCCAGCGGCACGCTGCGCGAGGCAAAACCGGCCTCCCGCAGGCGGTTGCGGGTGGTCGAAGCCAGGGAGGCTTCCGCCCCTGCGCTCATCCAGACCGACCTTCCGGACAGTGCGATGGCATTGCCGGCGAAGGCGGCGTGTTCGGCCCGGGACAGGGAAATGCCGTGGGCCGCATACAGCCCGGCGATGGTTTCGGGCACGGCGGCATCGGCGAACCCGTCCGCGCAAATCAGGGCCGCGCGGCCGGCCAGCACCGCCAGCACCACGTTGGTGTGGTATTCGCCGGGTGCCAGGTCGAACATCAAGGTGGCGCGCAGGCCGAAAGCCCGATGCATCAGCGCGGCGCCCTCTTCGTCGCAGCGTTCGGACAATCCGCAGAAGCCGAGGCCCCGTGCGCGGTCGATGACCAATGCGCCGGTGAGTTCGCAAGGGTGCGGCTGCGTTGACAGGTCGGTTTCCTGGTAGCCCAGCAGATCGGTGAAGAACCCGCGGATATCGCGGCGCGCGGCTTCGCGCTGGCGTACTTCGTGGCGCATGCGCCCCACCACCAGCCGACCCGGCGCGGTGGCGAAAATATTGTTGGGAAACAGGGCGTCGGGCGTGGCCGGATCGCCGCTGAAGCACAGCACCGGCAATTCCGACGCCAACGCGCGCTGCAGTTCGCGGTGCTGCGCCTGCGCCGCGCCCGCATCGAAGGCCGCGGCCTGCGCCATATACCGGTTGTCGCGCGCCGATTGGTCCGCCCGCGCGAATCCGTCCGGCGCCACCAGGAACGCCGCCCGCGCGGTGGCGGGGCCGAAATCGGCTGCGCAGTTTCGGGCGAAGGGGAGGAACTCGGAAAGGGTGCGGGTAAGCATGGGATCCCTACAGCGGCTTGCAGGAGACGAAGCTTCAACCGGATCCCAGCAAAAAAGAAGCCCCGCGATTGCGGGGCTTCCGTGACCGGACGGATGTCGAGCGGAATCCCGATCAGATACCCATCGTGCGTCGCTGCTCGCGCTCTTGCTGCGCTTGCGGCTGGTTCTGCGTTTCCTGCTGCACTTGGGCCGTGCTCTTTTCGATCGGCTCGGCGATGGCTTGTCCCTTGTCCATGTAGACGCGGCGGTTGGCCGGGTCGCCGGGTTCGCCCTGCACCAGGAACACACCGGTGCCGTTGGTGTTGGGCAGCACATGGTCGATCCGGGTCAGGCCGCTGGCCTTGGCTTCGAACACGCCCGCCGCCGCCGCATTCTCAAGGTCCTGCCGGCTCTTGAAGGCCTGCGGGCCGAGTTGCTCCATGCTCTTGACCGTCTGCTGGAACAGCGCATTGTCGGGATGGCGCGTATCTGAGAGCAGCGGCGCTTCCTTGGATTTCTTCAACGCATCCAAGGTTTGGGGACCGACTATGCCATCGGCCTTCAAGCCGTGGGCCTGCTGGTAGGCCTGCAGGGCTTCCTTGGTACGGTCGCCGAAACTGCCGTCTTCCTTCAGCGCGCGGCCTTCCTTGTCGCGATAGCCGTAGTTGTTGAGGGTGTCCTGGAGCTGGCGGATGCCTTCGCTTTTTTCGCCTGCACGCAGAGTAGCGTCGGCGGGTTGCTGCGGCTGCGGCTTCGCTTGTGTCTGGTCCTGCGTCTGCTGCTTGTCCTGCAGCAGAGTCCGCGCCTCGGCCAGCGGATCCGTGGCGTACAGCTTCACGCCGTTGGCCTGCTTGCGCTCCAGGTACTTGTCCAGCGAACTCAGCTCCACGCCTTCGCCGCCGCGCGACTGGCTGATCATCAACTCGCCGCTCTTGGGGTCCTTCACCACCATGGTGATGTGGTCGATGCCCTTGTAGCGGCCGCCGTCCCACTTGGTCGGGCCGTTGTCTTCGCCGATGATCATGCCTTCCTTCAGCACGTCGCGGGTGACCGCTTTGCCTTCGATCATCACCCCGGAGCGCGATTGCGCTTTTTCGACGATCATCGCTGCGCCGTCGGTGCCAAGATTGAAAAACTCGTCTCTGCCGAAGACCTGCCGCCCCGCCTTGGCATTGACCTCCTTCATGGTCGCGTTCTGCATGGTCGCCACCCAGCCCGAGCAATCCACATAGCCCTGGTCCGGATGCTTGCCGTCCACGCCCGGGATCTTGCCGCTCATGGCGTACTTCACATGATCGTATTTCACGCTCAGATCATGGGCGGCGGTCAGCGCGATTCCCGTTGCCGGTACGGTCTGCGTGGACGTGCTCTGAGATGTGCTCTGAACAGGTGTAGTCTGCGCCGGAGTATTCTGGCGCGCATCGGTGACCGGCTCGATCCCTTTTTCCGGAATGCGTACCCGGTCGAACTTCGTATCCCAGTACTGCGTGAAAGTCGTCGCCATGTCGCGATCCGACATGGTTCTGAAGTCGGCGTACTTCTGGCCTGTCACCGCCTCGAAATCGCGAGAGCTGACGTTGTTGAGAATCTTGCTGCGTGTATCTTGGCGGCCGAACTCGCCTGTAGCGATGGCAGTCTGTATGGACCTATAACCCGCCGCACCCTGCTGGTGCGCCAGGTACATGTCCAAACCATCGGGTTCTGGCTTGCCTGAAAGATAGGGGCGGCCATCGTTCGCATGTCGATTGACCAATGCGTTTCGATTGTCCAAGTACAAGCGGGCTGCCGCATCGGTATTGACCACTGCATCCAGCTCACGGCCGCGGATGCCGTAGGCGTCCGCCGTACCCGGCACGAACTGGAATAGACCTTTGGCCCCTTGAGCCCCGCGCGAGGCCAGTTCGTTGAACGTACCCCCGGTCTCGATGTAGGCGAACCGCATAAAATCATCGCGCGGGATGTTCCTTTCCTGCGCTTCCCTTTCGATGATGTCGAGAACTTCCTTCTTACTGTAATCGTGCGCCATGCTTGGCTCTCCTTTTTCAGGTTGATTTGCGGCACGAATTGCCGCGATGCGTCAACCGGATCCGTCCCTGGATCCTATGTTGTCAGTCAACAGTTGCTCTACTTCATAAGTCTTACTGGTACTGCTTTTTATCCGAGTCGTAACGGTACTCATAAGTATCGCCAGAACCCAGTGTTCGCACCTTTCCGGCGGAAACAGTCTCCGTTCCACTGCGCTGGACTTTCAACAAGGGAAGGTTGCTTCCCTCTTGCGGCTCAAAGCTCAACGTTCCGGTACTCTTTGCACACGCCTGCTTCGCACCTGGTGTTTCATCGCAGGCGGCGCCGTTGTCAGTACCAATCACAATATTTCCAAGGTAGTCCCAACGCTTGTCGTCCACCTTCAACTCGTGTGGATTGAACAAAAGCAGGTCAAATGTGTTGACCTGAACGCCAGTAGCCAGGTACCAGGTCGGCACAGCTAGCAGAAGCTTGCCATCGGGAGTCTGGTAGCTTTGTGACTTCCGTGTTTCATCAATCACGTTGCCTTTTTCGTAACCCCCAAACTCACCGACGGAATACTGATTGCCATCGAATGTCCAGGGCTTTTCCGCTTCAGGGCTGGTCGTGAAGAAGGTCGCTTGCGTAATCGTTACCTTCGCATCGGGGGCCGCATAGTCCTCTTCCTCCGACTTGCCGTATTTATCCGGCGTCTGTGTAGCGAAACCAGTGAAGTAATGCTTGCCGCCAAGATCGAACGAATAGCCGTACCAATAAGTCGCCCAACTCCCGTTCTCAACCTCATACGACAAGGCGCCGTCGCCGTCTTTCTGATAGATGAAATACAGCACGCTGCTGGGCGACGGCGGCTGGACTTCGGTTGCTTTCTTGGATTCGTTGTTCATGGCTGGGACTTCCTTATCGGTCGGCTTGACGGGGGAGTTGGCGGCCTTCCCGGAGACGTTCTCGGGCGTCTTGGCGTTACAGGCGCCTATCAGAAGCACCATCAGCACAAGGAGAAATTTTCTTCCATGTCTCATAACTATTCAACTCCATAGTTAGCATCCAGTCAAAGCCATTGAATGCGAATTTTCACAATGAGCGACGCACCACACTATCTGAAAGATGCTTGCCTATAAATGTTGCTTCTGTGGAAAGTATGTCCGTGGCCACGCAAACCTATTGGATCCGTCGAGCCGATGTACAATTGGAGTACACAATTTTGCAATTGCTTGTGTTTCTACTGCATGTTTTCATCGCCATATCGGATGCCTCTTCTACGGTACGCGCGCCCGCTGCGTTGCCATACTGATCTCCCCAGGCGATTACTCCGCACTGGTTATAGTAGGTAAGTTCGGTCGAACATTTTTCACCGCCCGCAGAAATACATTTTGCTATCGCTACTTTCTTCGCAGTCCCCTCGCTTGCCATGTTCGCAGATACGCCTACTGAATTATTAATATCCGAGAACGCAATTGCCCCCCACCTATCTTTCCAGCGAACCGGCTGATCAAGAGGGCGTTGGCTTGCATCATCGCTATCCCTGTAATAACCCGGTGGGATAGGCCCACAAGAACTTATGTCGGTGCCGCTATAGGGAATCATGCCGGATGGGCAACCACCTTCAGCCAACGCAGAACCGCTCAAGCTGAGCAACGCCACTATCAGCAGCCATCTCGATTTCATAATCGCACTCTCCATTGTGCTGATGAACCATGCCCCTTGATTGGCTACTGAATACGCTTAGCCAAACTGCAATCGGCATAGTAAACGCGGCAATTGGTATCCGTTGAACTACAAGTCTTTTCCCCCAATTGCGTTGCCTTCTCGATCGTTGCTGCGCGTGCCGTGTTGTATCCCTTGTCTCCTACTACCATCACCGCACACTGATTGTAATACTCAAGATCAACCTCACAATTGAGTCCACCGTTAGCACGACATTGTGATAAAGCAGTTCGTTTCGCCTCCTCCTTACTAGGCATGCGTACGGCAGTTCCCAAACTGCCTTTAATACCATCAGTAGCAATCGCCCCCCATGTCGTGGCCCATCGGACCGAGGGTCTGTAAGCTTGAGAAGCACTATTATTGTCATTGTTGTTGCCGTAATAACCAGCAGGAATAGGCCCGCACGAGCTCAAATCCGTGCCGCTATACGGAATCATGCCGGATGGGCAACCACCTTCGGCCCACGCAAAACCGCTGATGCTGAGTAGTCCTAACATCAATAACCATTTCGATTTCATCACCCGCACTCTCCGTTGTGCTGTAAAGAACCAAGGCCCTTGATCCGCTACCGAATGCCTCGCGCCAAACCACTCAGGTTACGGCCTGTCGTTCTATACCCTTCTCCTCAGCCAACTCTTACCTTCGTAGCTCCGCTATTGGGTACGCTCTGCAAAGCTACAATTTGAATAGACTATTCTGCATTCATTTGACTTTGCGATGCATGACTGCATCGCTTGCTGCGACGCTATTTCTATTGTGCCGGCTCGGGCGGTTCCCACACGCGTATCTCCCCAAGCCATAGCAGCACATTGATTGTTATACGAGAGCACAACTTCGCAGTTTTGCCCTCCCGCCTCAACGCAATCCTTGACCGCTGAATTTTGTGCAGCCTGTTTGCTCGGCGTTCCAGTAGCTACGCCAACTGAATTATTTGTTTTGGATAGTGCAATCGCTCCCCATTTATCGGCCCAAATAACTGGAGATTGACTTGGCTCAGTCGAAGAGTCATCTCTACCGTAGTAGCCCGATGGGATTGGTCCGCATGAACTTATATCGGTGCCGCGATAGGGAATCATGCCCGAAGGACAACCTCCTTCTGCGTGAACCCCGCCGTTAACACCGAGTAATATCAAAGACATCAGTAATATCTGTTTCATCTGATATTTCCGTCGTGTGTCACCCACGATGGATCATGTCCCATTGTTTGCTAACCCTCGCTGACCGGATGGCGCCTGTGCAGTTGCAGGCTGGCTGCCGGATACTCTCCCCGCATTAAAGGTCGGCCCCCCGCCAG
This sequence comes from Pseudoxanthomonas sacheonensis, assembly GCF_010093305.1. Classification (GTDB taxonomy): domain Bacteria; phylum Pseudomonadota; class Gammaproteobacteria; order Xanthomonadales; family Xanthomonadaceae; genus Pseudoxanthomonas_A; species Pseudoxanthomonas_A sacheonensis. The sequence continues at coordinate 31,346 of NZ_PDWS01000016.1, forward strand.
AAGACGGTATTTGGCTATCAACCCGCTCAATTTCAGTATTTGCGGCTCTATGCGACCCATAGCCACCCCGATACCCCGACTCGCCCGCTCGCTGGCCTACCGGCGCGCCACCACCGCTAAACGCCGAGAAGTGCATGAAGTTGCCCAGCGTACCCTGGAAGAACGCGGCCGCCATCGGCGGCACACTGACGATCAGCAAGGTCAGGATCATGCCCATGCCGCCTTGCTGCATCGCCTGACTGGTCATGCCGTCGCTGAAATTGGACCCCAGCAACGAACCCACCAGCGCCGTCCCCCAGAATGCCGCCGACACCCTCACCACCATCTCCAGCGCAATGGACACCATGGCGCTCAACACCGCCATCGAGAACATGGTGCCTATGCCATACAGCAGCCATCGCTGGAACAACGATTTTGTCTGATCGAACATCAGACATAAAATGAAGATCGGGCCGAAGCCGACGAACAAGGCCATCGCCACCTCGTAAAGCAGCAACAAAGTTCCGCCTACGATCGCAGGACCACCCGCACCGACGCCCGCGAACCACATGGCGCGGGATTTCTGATTGTCCAACGTCGGGTCGCTCATCACGTCCAACGCATCGATGCTCGACAACGCCACCTGCATCCAGGCCAGATTCTCGTCGATCTTGTCCTCTGGGGTCGTATTCTCCCCGGTCACCACCCAGTTGATTTCCTTCTTGACGTCATCGTTCAGGAACTGGTGCAAGTCGGTTCCGAACATCGCCATCATCGTGGCCGCCGTCAGTATCAACACCGACCGCAATGAGTTCGTCACCAGCGCCATCATCGACTCGCGCGATTGACCCGTCACGATGCGGTAGCCCTGAATCATGATCCACAAGGTCAGCAACGTAAGCGCGATGCCGCTCACCCATTGCATGGCTCGCCCCAGGAGATCGATGCCGAACTCGTGGATCTCATTCTGCAGATAAGCCATGATCTGCCGGAAGAAGATGAAATCCCCGACAGATTGGATTTTGGGCGCAAGCCAATTCAGCCAACCGGCCCCGTCCAGAAAATTCCCCACGATATCCATTTCTTTTCTCATCATCTACGCCCGGTTTGTGTAGGCCGCCGCAGCGGCCCTCCCCCTACCACCGAACCGGACAAATCCTGGCACGGACTCTTACATTGGTACTGCGAATCGAGCTCGCTCGTGGAACTGCCGAGGCCCCTGACCGGAACCTCGGCAATGTCCTCAGTTGCCGACTTCCAAAGCCCCTTGCAGGGCCGTGGTCTTCACAAGCGTTCCCAGCGGACTGCTTTGCTTTCCCTTCAACGCGATTTGGGTCAGCGTTTTCTGGGCTTGTTGCATGGATTGAATGTAAGCATCGTAGGAATTCATCCTCGACTCCCATTCCGCAAAACTTTTGTTCATGTCTGCGGTCAATGCCTCTGCGTCGTAGCTGACCTTGGTAAGATTTCCTTGATCGTTATTGGAGTCGCGCATGCTCTTCAACGTGGCCAATGTCTGGTCCAATTCCGGCATGCTCTTTTTCAGGAACTCCACCGTCTCGTTGTATTTCCTGTTCTCCATGACCTGGATGTTCACGCAGATTTGTTGCTGCTGCTTCATCAGGTCCCCGTTCGGGTCCAGAGTAAGCATGTTCTTGAGTCCGGACAGGAGACCGCCACCCGCGCCTCTACAGCGGTCGGCGATCATGTAGTCGTCTTCGACTTTCTCCAGAGTCACGCTCTGCGGCAATCCGAGCTTGGTGAACATGCTCTGCGCCTTGATCAATTGCTGCCGGTAATGGCTGTATTGCTGCTGCCAGCGCGCGGCTTGCTCAGCATACTCGGCCACATCCTTACCCATTTGTTCAAGCTGAGTAAGAATATTCTGCATCATGTGCGCAGGATCGTTGACGATCCACTGCGCATTGGCGCCGCCAACGGCCAAGGAGCACATCAAAGCGAGGCTGGCTAACAGCGGTTTCTTGTGCTTGCGCTTGGCCGATTTGTTTTTACTGTCGATGTTCATAAAAACTCCTTCGCTAATCTTGAGACGACTTTTAAACAGAGACCGTGCCTATGCATCCGAACGCTCGGCACGCAGTAATTTCTTACGCACTTACCGCACGCGCATTTTTTTGCGCCGATCGGACTGCTGGTTTTCCGGAACCCTTTCTCTGCGCATAGAATTCGGCTAACCACTGCTCAGGGCGCAGGTCGTTGCTGGGCAAGCCCGTGGCTTCTGCCTGCTGCTCCAGTACCTGATGCATGATTTCGATGTTGTCGGTCGATGCCGAAATCACCGCCAGCGCATCGTCCATGCCACGCAGGTTGAGCTGGCAGACGCTGGACGCATGGCCTTGCTTGACCAGGAAGCAGCGCGAGCGTTCGTCCAGGCTGACCACGACCTGGTATTCGGCTTCGGTCAGCTTCAGACCATTGATGTAGTCGTCGCGGCTGGCGTTGGGATTGGGCAGCAGGATCATGGTTGCGGTCTGCTCGATCAGCGCCGCGGCGATGTCGCTGGCCAGCGCGTCTTCCGGACTCTGCGTGGCGAAGATGCCCAGGCCGTTCTGCTTACGGATGGTCTTCTGCTTGTTCTTGGCGAATTCCTTGAGCCCGCCCTTGCCGTCGAGGATCTTCCAGAATTCGTCCATCACGTAGATCAGGCGGCGGCCATCGATCAGCGCCTCAAGGCGGTGCAGCAGGTAGTTGATGACCGGCACGCGCACTTCGGGGTTGTCGATGATGTCGGTGTAGTCGAAGCCGATGATGTTGGCCTTCTGCAGGTCGATGGTGTCCACCGGATTGTCGAAGACCCAGCCGTGCGAATTTCCCGCGGTCCACTTGCGCATGCGCGCGAACAGGCCGTCGTCGCCCATGTTGGGCAGGCTCTTCTGGAAATTGGTCATGTTGCGCAGATGCATGGGGGTGTCGAGCATGTTCTCGACCGCGCGGAAGATGTCTTCCTCTTCGCGCGAGGTGTAGCCGGTCTTTCCGGCCAGCACCTTCATCAGATCGGCCAGGAACTGCGTGTTGGCATCGTTGCGTTCGCACTGGAACGGGTTAAAACCGGTGGGCCGGCCGTTCTCCAGCGCCAGGTAGTTGCCGCCGCAGGCGCGCACGAAGATCTCGGCGCCGCGATCCTTGTCGAAGAAGAAAATGGTCGGCGACGGGTCCAGCTTCTGGACCTGGCTGAGCAGGAAGTTGATCAGCGCGGTCTTGCCGGTACCGGACTTGCCGATGACCATGGTGTTGGCGATTGCCTTCTCGCCCAGCGAATTCTCCGCCGGGTGAGTGGCGTGGAAGTTGAAGTAGTAAGGCTGGCCGTTGGTGGTCTGCAAAGTGGTGACGCACTCGCCCCAGGGATTGTTTTCCTTCTTCCCGGAAGCGAAGTTGTGCAGCGGCGACAGGCCGAGGAAGTTGAGCGAGCTGACATTGGCCAGGCGCGTGCGGTTCTTCCAGTTGCCCGGGATCTGCGAATAGAACGAGGACGCTATGGCCAGGTCTTCCTTGGTGGAGACGAACCCGGCATTGGAAAGCTCCGCGCGTGCGGTGGCGGTATTCTGCGAGAGCTTTTCCTGGGAGTCGGCGTACAGCGCCAGAGTGAAATGGTATTCGCCCAGTACGAAGTTTCCCGAAGCCAGCTGGTCCATGGCATGGTCCAGCTCCACGATCTGGCTGACCGCCTTGTCGCCCGATGAAATCATCATGCCCTTGGTGCGGTCCAGCACCTTCAGCGCGTCCTGGCGGCCGATAGGACTGAACGAGTGGGTTATCACATAATCGAAGTCCAGGTACTTCAGCCCATTTAGGATGCCGGGGTAAGTACCGTCGGTGTATTCCTTGATATTGAGGATGGCGCCGAAATGATTGACGCCGTTGGGCGTGTTGATGATGAAGTCGCCGGTCTTGTCCGAGAACATGTGCCGGCTGACCGGTAAATAGCCGTTCACCGGCGCGCTGAGCACAGGCACCGGCTCGTCGATGCGGTTCAGCAGGTAGCCGAAGAATTCCAGCGCTTCGGAGAACACCACCCCGTTGCTGGCTTCGTACATGCCCAGCCGGTACGGCGAATAATCCTTCAGCACCGCTTCCAGGTTGCCCGCCAATTCCTGGATCTTGGCGATGGCCTGATCCTGTTCGGATTGCAACTGGGCGATGTTGGTGGATTTTTCCACCAGCCGCTTACCCGTCACCACCGGCCGGTAGATCATGGTCAGGTACAGCTCGTTCTGCATGATCTTCTGCGAGGACAACGACTCGAAGTAAGCGTCCGACATGCCTTGGTTGAAGGCCTGGCCGAACTTGCTGCGGTCGTTGATGCGCCGCTTGCGGCGCACGTCGTGCACCCAGAACGCCAGGTTGGCGAAGTCCGGCGCGCGCAGCGTCTGCAGCATGCGGTTGAAGGTGTTGTGCCGGTGTTCTATCTCCCATTCGTCCCGTCCGACGAAAGGCAACCCGCCCAGATGCCACACCAGCAGGTAGTCGCCACCGGTGGTCTTGATCACCGAAGGCGACACGTGGGTGGAGAGCGGGATGAATTCGCTTATGGAGGTGTCGGGAGTGAACATGTTTTAGCGGGTCTTGTTTTAGCGGATCTTGAGTTTCAGCGGATTTGGGTAGACGGGAAAACGCAGGCGGCCAGGCCTAGCGATCCTTCGCAGGCTTGGCACGGTAGCTGTTGGGCGAAAACACCCACATTCCCGAGTGATGCTTCAGGTTCCTGGCCTTGAACTTGAACTGCAGCCGCAGGCCGATCATGCGGAAGATCATCTCGTCCCGCCTGGCCATCTGTCGCATGACGAAGATGACCGGCGGCAACAACAGCAGGCAGAACATGTTGATGTAGAAGGTCAGCAGGATGCACGTCCCGGCCGCCAGGAAGAACGGCATGTAGGGCACGCCCATGAACATGGCCGGGCGCGTGCAACCCCTGAACAGCACATTCTTATGCATAGAACATGAGGGAATTGATCAGCATGGCAGCGGGCGTGCCGCCTTCATCAAGCGTAGCGTCGCCCAGCAGCATTCTCGCGATCTGCGCCGCGGCGCCGATCAGGAACCCGCCGATCAACACGGGCGCCACATCGGAAATCCGCTTGTGGGCGAAAGCGATCTGATAGCCCGCGAAGATCACCGCGATGGTAACCACGGCGATCGAAGCGATGTTGAGCAGCGAATTGAGGTTTCCGAAGAACTCCTCGACCCGGTCGGTGGCCTCCTGCGCCATTGCCATGCCCGGCATCGCCAGGATGCCGACGAACACCACCGCCATGAGCAGCGGCGAGAGGAACTTCTTGGCCTGATCGCTGGAGGCCTTCGAGAATACTGGTTTCATGCGTGTCATCTCCTTGGGTTGATTTGCTAAACGAAAACAAGCGGTGGGGGTATCCATGATTTCCGCCATTCAGAAAAACGCTAAAAAACGAATGCCGCATCGACCGCGGGCAATTCCACTGCAGTTGCTTGGGAAACGGCAGGGCTGTCCGCTGCGATAGGCGCCTGGGCCGGCTGGGCGCCCGCCTGCATGCTTTGCAGGACTACAGGCTGCTCCTGCGGAGTGGCGGCCGATATGCGCATCAACGCGGCCTGCGAGGCATCCGGCGGGGCGATGGGTTGCGGCGGAACCTGGCGCACGGTTGATGCCGTGGCCATCGCGGGAACCTGTGCGGGCGGCGCGGCATATACGGGATAGCGGGTCACCTCGACACTGCGCCGCGACGGCCTGCTGACTACAGGGATGGCCTGGCCCTGCGGCGCACTGGCCGACCCCGGCGCGGTCTGGCGCATCGAGGCATAGATTTTCTGCACATAGCCGTGGCGATAGCCGGTAACGAAGTTGCCGGAGTAGTAGCAGCTGAACGATTTCCCCCAATCGCCGCCCGAACGGCTGTAGCACTCGGCCAGAATACGCGAGCCGGCTTGCAGGTTGGGGCAGACCTCGAAAGCCTTCTCGTAGGAGTTCAGGCCGTACTTGTCGAGGTTGTAGCGATTCACCTGGGCGACGCCCAGCGAGAAATTGAAACCGCGGCTCTCCAGCATGCGTACCGTGGCGAGCGCTTCGGGCAGGTTCTTCGGCTGGCGCACCAAATGTCCGCCGACCACGCCGATGGCGTACGGGTTGTGCGACGATTCCACGCGCACGACGTGGTGCATGACCTCCGGCGGAACCGCCAGTTCTGGGCAACTCATTAGCTCCATGCCAGGTAACACCGCGTACTCCTCCGTTACACGCTTATCGCTTTTCGACGATCATCCGACAGAGCATGCGGAGTTCCACAGCCCCTTCGATTACATCGCAGATATCCCTGTACCCATATTTCATGAGCACTCTAGTGTTGTCAACTCAATGCAGCCGCAAAATTCTGTAGGAAAAACATTACATGTCCGCTTGTTTCCGCCATCACGACGTCCGCTATCGGTAGCATTTCCTGTTTCTGAAAAAAAATGCCAACACAGGTAACCGATCTGGACGATTTTAGAGACGACGGACACGTTTTCAGCCTTACTCTGCGAACGTTCTCTCCGGATTGAAATCAATGCCCGTGATGTTGCGTTGGCCCGCGTGAGCCTTGATGTGCACCAGGATATCGATGGTCATCATCAGCAGACGCTTGATGATGGCGAACTCCAAACCCGCGCCCTCGGCGGAGGCTTTCACCATCAGCGCCAGCTGGTCCCAGGTCTGGGTGGTGCTGCCGGCGTGGCAGCTGGTGATGGAGCCCGGGTGGCCCGAGGCGCAGTTGCGGATGAAATAGAAGGATTCGTCGCCGCGCAGCTCGGCCAGGATGATGCGATCCGGCTTCATGCGCAAGCAGGCTTCCATGCAGCTCTTGGCGGTGACGTTGCTGGTGCTCTGTCCGCCTTTGGAATAGAGCAAGTGCACCGCATTGGGCTGGGTGATGAACAGTTCGCGCGCATCCTCGATGGTGACCAGGCGTTCGTCGCCGGGGATGTGGTTGACCAGCGATTTCATGAAAGTGGTCTTGCCGCTGCCGGTGGCGCCGGAAACCACTATGTTCTTCTTGTACAGGACCGCTTTCTTGAAGAACTCGGCGTAATTGCGCGAATACTTCAGCTCCAGCAGTTCCCGGTCGTGCTCGCCCAGGGTGTGCCCCTGCTCCAGGATCTGGTCGAAGAATCCGTCTTCCTGATACTGCTGCAGCGATTTGGTGTGCTTGGACGGCAGGCGGATGGTGATGGAAACCTTGCCGGCGTCGCAGGCGGGCGGAATCACGAACTGCGCGCGCTGGCCGGTGGGAAAGGTCAGCGATACGACCGGATCGGTGTCGGTGATGCGCTGGCCGGTATTGCTTTCGTTGACCACGGCGGTGCAGAACTGCCGCGCGCGTTCGAAATTCAGACCGGGCACCTCGATGCGCTGCCAGCCCTGCCGGGTTTCCAGATAGATTTCGCCGGGCTTGTTGATGCAGATTTCGGTGACATCCGGAGAACTCATGTACTCCAGGATTCCCAATACTTCGTATTGGTAGTCCAGAAATTCGCTGGAGACCCGCGCTACCGGTGAGTTGTCGATGTCCATGACATGTGGCCCGCGTCAGTTGCGGGCCAGTACCCCGGTGAAGTCCACATCCTTGGAAACGTAGACATTGACCACGGTGCCCTGGTTGATGGTGACCGTGGGCGGACGGTTGATGCTCTTGTCCAGCGCCTGGTTGGCCAGACGCTCCATGGTCCGTGCCGTGGTGCTCTCGAAGGGAGTTTCGAGTACGTTGCCATTGGAGATGGTGGTGGTGCGGGGACCGTTCTCGGCAGCCGCGTAGCTGAAGGCGTCGCTGATCAGGCTGATCAGCAGCGCCGAGGCGATGCGGCTGCCCCAATGCGCGTTGTAGTCGCCCGGATGGCCGGCGCCGCCAAGATTATCCACGCCGGGACTGGCCATGTTGACGTCGATGCCGTTGGGGGTGGTGATGCGGTCCCAGATCACCGCGACCCGCGGTCCAGTGGCGCCGGAATTATTGTATTTTCCGGAAATCTTGGAACCCTTCGGCAACAGCAGGCTGCGGCCGTTGATCGAGTAGACGGGTTCGGTGACGACGCACGAAGTGAAGCCCGGGATATCGGTGACGATGCGGGTTTCGAGCACGCAGCGGATATAGGTACCCCGGACCAGCAAAGCGTCGGGACGGTTGATGTATTGCGCGCTGGTGGCCTCGGATTGTCCATTCTGCTGCGCTCCGCCATTGGCCTGATTGCCGGGCATTGTCGCGAGCATGGCTTGCATGTAAGAGTCTTGCTGACGCTGGCCATTGGCCTGCGTCCCCTCCCCATTGTTCGCGCCGCCATTCGACATGCGCCGTTCCATCAGAGTGGGTTCGCGGGGGCCTTGCGGAGCATCGTTATAAGGCGCGGATTGCGAATACGAGGGCGCCGGCTCGGCAGGCAAGGGCGGCACATTCGGCTCGGCGGCGTATTGCTCGACCTCGATCGGCGCGGCCTGCTCGGCCGCTGGCGGCTCAGTGTTGCTGGGCAACTCGGGAATCACCACTTTCTCTTCGCGTGGCTTGGCGACCTCGTCCTTGCTGGAGGTAGCGTTCTTGAACATCCATACCGCAGCGACGATCAGCAGCACCACGATACCCGCCAGGAACAGCAACGCCTTGCGGTTGAGCTTCTGCAGGTCGTTGGATCTCAGCTGCGGGGCGTTCGCGTCGAGATCCGGCGGAGCGGCGCTCTGCTGGCTGGCGTAATAGGGATTGCCGGTTTGCTCGGGCGCATCCGGACCGCGACTGGGTTGCGGATCGGGATCGCCATCGTCGTAAGGGCGGCCGGAGGTATTGGACGGCGGAGTCTGGTTCATTGTGCTTTGTTCCTACGCAGGCCGACGACATTCCTGCCGTGCCGGATGACCAAGAAGGGATAGGTGCCGTGCACGATCAGCGTGTTGTTTTCCACCGTGGTGTTGACCACGAAATCTTCGCCGCCCTCGCGCTCGCGGCCGAAAACCGCGGGGAAGTTACCGGTAGGAAAGGCCTTGAGGTCGCTCATCTTGACGTAGGTGAACTGGCCGTCGTCGTAGACGTTGGTGGGGATCAGCCACGCCTGCTTGGTGCGCGTCGAATAGTCGTAGTTGAAGTTGTAGCGCCTGTCCTTGTCCAGCTTCGTGCTGAGTTGCGGAACGGTTTCTTCCGTCTCGGCGGCGAACTCGATGTCGTTGGGATAGGCGAAGGTTATCTTGTACTGCACGCCCGCCTGTTTGGCCTGGCTGAGCGCAGTCCAGTCGGTAGCCACGACCTTCAGTTCGAAGATATAGGAATGCGTGGCGGTGCGGATCACCATGTTGGTGTCCACGTCCACGTTCTTCGGCTTGAGATAGAACACGTTCTCGCGCCGGGTCAGGTCCCAGCCGGCGCTGAAGCCCGTGCTGAAATCCAGGATCTTCTCGTTGGGGCTAAGCTCGATCTGGGTGGTGATGCCCAGGCCGGTGCGCACCTCATAGATGCGGTCCGGTTCGTATTCATATTGCTGCACGACCTGCGCGCTGGCCGGCAGTGCGACGCCGATGATCGCAGCGTGCAGGATCACTGCCAGGCAATGCTTGCTCAAGCGATTCATTGGTTGATGGCCCCATTGGCATTGTTGGAGGAAGGAGCGGCAGCCGGCGGCGTAGCGGGCGCCGGGTAGCCTTGCTGGATCGCAGGATTGGCCGCGTCGCCGGGGATTGCGCCTGGAACGACCGGTTGCGCAGCGGGTATCGCCGGATTGGGCGCCTGTTGCGGCGGTTGCACTTCCATTTCGTCCGGCGGAGTGGCGGTGAAGCCGCTGTCGTCGTAATCCCTGTCGACGCGGTAATTGGTGACCTGGAACCCGAGCGGGTTCTCGATGCGGTATTTTTCTTCCATCTTCAGGTTCGATTTGTAGGTGAACTCCATGGTCGCGATGTTGCTGTCCAGCGGCTTGGACGTGCCGGTCGGCTTGTCGTAGAGGCTGCGCTGGAAGCGGACGGTCGCGCCTTTTGGCCATGTCTTGGCCGACCCGCCGATGAGCGAGATGCTGAGGATCTTGACCCGGATCGCCTTGTTCTTGCCGTAGACGTTGAACGGACTGCTGGGGCTTTTCGGGTTATGCAGGCCGGTATAGGCCGCCGCCACATCCGGCGAGGACATGGTGTACACGGTGGTGCGATCGCGCAGGTTCATCAAAGCGACGTCGTAGGACTCCCGCGCGAGCAGGAAGTGGGCGACGTTGCTGCGGTTGACCGCCTCCTTGGTGGTGATGCTGCGGTGATCGGCGTCCTGGGTAAGGCGCGCCACCGAACTGGTGCCGGTGTAGGCGTCGGCCATGATCAGGTAAGGCACCTTTTCCTTGAGCGGCAGCATGTAGAAATAGCCCGCCGCCAGGATCAGCGACAGCGCGATGGCGCCCGACGCCACCAGCCAGGCGCGGCGCTCGCTGCGCCGGGCCATGTCGGCCAGGGTGATCTCGAAATTGACCGCTTTGGAAACCGCGCTGTCGATCTGCGGCGATGAAACTTTCTTCCCGAACATCAATCTGATTCCTTGAAACCGTTATGGGAACACCGACCCGAAAACATTCCGGCCATGCTCAGGGAGTGGCCGCAGGCGCGTCCCCGCCGGCCTGGGCCACGCGGACGACGATCTGGTTGTCGCTGGCGGTGACCGATACCTGTTGTCCGGCATAGGCGGCGGTCAGTTGCGAAACCGCCGTTTGCAGGTCGTTGGTCTGGATCTGCGCCACCGGTCCGTACAGCGTGAAATCCGAAGGATGCAGGTACGACAAGGTCATCTTCGAGTCGCTCGCCCAGCGCGTTAGCATGTTCTTGAGCGTGCCGTCCATGGGCGAGGCATGGAATACGTAAGTCTGGTACAGGGGGATCGCCTCGGCCGACGCCGCGTAGCGATTCACTGTTTTCCAGCGGCCGCCGAAATCCGGCGCCGGGCGCGTGGCGCATCCGGACAACGCAATCACCGAGAAGATCAACACGCACCAGTAGCGACCAACCAAAGTCTTATGTTTCACGCTTCACCAACGGATGGGATTGGAAGGATCGGCCGGCGCGGCAGTGCTGCTCCGCAGCCGGCATGAAGATGGGAACGACAGGCAAGCGAAAAGCGAGAACGCACGCGGCCGGAGCCCGTGGTGCGCATTGAAAAACGAATGGCGAAAGAACCAGCCGGACGAACAGGCCCGTCGTAGCGACAGGCGCATCCCGGAACCGCATCGGTAATGACCGCAGAGGAATATCGCGACACTAGTACCCCACCTCCCTGGCAGAAACGCTCCCTGAAACATTATCTATCCCCGTGATTGCGTCCCTATCCGGCAAGCGGATGGCGGTCGCGCCTAAGCAGGCGAACGAGCAATCAAGCGGAAAACTAGCTCGATACAACACGCATAGTCAAGCACTACTATTGCGCGGGTGTTGCATGCGTCTCAGTTTGAAGTATCGAATCGAGAATTCCGTTCGTGCAAATAGTGCAGTGGCAACGGAGATACAGCGACAACCGTGTTATGGCAGAGGGGTGACTATCGGTAGCTTTCGTTTTTTGGACAACTGTGATTACAGGTATTTCAATACGCTCGATCGACAGCCTGCGCCCATAAGTCATCCTGAGATTCGCGATGAAAGACACGAATGCACAACTGTGCATCGTCTCTCATAAACAGGAAATCGATAGTCCAGCGAACTGATGGAAGCACTATCGTTTCCATGCCGTTATTTTCACGCGTGCGCCATTAATGTGCCGTAGGTCTCTTTCTGGCCGTGCCAAGCGCATGAATAAATTCCGCAAAAGAAATTTTCCGACGGACCAGGTGCGCCGCTTCCTGGAACCAGGCCCCATCGTCCTGGTTAGTTCGGCATGGAAGGAAGAACGCAACCTCATGACCATGGGCTGGCACATGATGATGGGCTTCGAGCCATCGCTGCTGGCCTGCTATATCTGGGAAGAGAACCACAGTTTCGAAATGATCCGGCGCAGCAAGCAATGCGTGATCAATCTACCCACGCTGGATTTGGTGGACGCGGTGGTGGGCATAGGCAACTGCAGCGGTGCCGATACCGACAAGTTCGCCAAATTCGGACTCACCGCGCAACGCGCCAGCGAGGTGGAGGCGCCGCTGCTGGCGGAGTGCCATTCCAATTTCGAGTGCCAGCTTTACGATGGCAGCCAGGTAGGCAAGCACGGGCTCTTCATCTGGGAAGTGGTGAAGGCCCATGTCGCGGTCGCGCCCAGGATTCCACGGACCATGCACTACCGCGGCGAAGGCAGGTTCATGGTGTCGGGGCCGGATATCTCGCGGCGCAGCCGCTTCAGACCGGAAAATCTGTAACCCCGACGCCGCTGCGAAGCGATACCGGCGCATTCCGTTTTTATGCGGTCCGGAAAAGGCGGCTGCGCAAGGCCGCCCTCACTGCTTTGTCCGTGATGCAGACCTTGGGTCGGGGCCATCGGACACGTTTGTGGCTGCGCCGGCTTCATCGGTATTCGATGGCAGCAGTACCGCACGGGCCAGCTTGCGCGGCGGCACAGGAGTCTGCACGCAAAGCTGCGTTGTTGTCGCCGCAGCAGGGGCCGCCGCTGGAGTGCCCGCAGCGGGCAACGGGCCCAGAAGATGCTGGGGCAGCAGGACCGTCAGCAGCGCCAACAACCAGGCAAGCAGCTTATGCAGAGAGAACAGGAAGTCGGTAATGCTCATGGCGGCACCCGGCCCGTGTGGAGTGCCGGCGAGAATAGTCGGCGCTTTGCCGGTCTTGGCGGCGGCGGCGACGGGACGCGGGATGGCGCGACGAAACGGCGGATTCAGGTACTGGAATCCCCCGGTTGAAGCGGACAGGGCCCCTTGAGGCGCAGGATCCGGCGCCTGGCGACGACTGGCGGAAGCGCCGGCAGGGGTCGGGGCGGATCGATGCACCGCATCCAACGAAGCCACCAGAAGTTGCGTCTTCGCGAAAACCGCATCCGCATTTCTTCACGTCAGGCCAGTCCCGGCCCGCGCATGTTGGCGATTGCGGCACAGGTTGCCGCAGCAGCGAAGGAGAACGGTTTGAACCAGCACGATCCCAATCCCGGCGCACCTTTCCAACCCCCTGCCCCGAAACCCGGAGAAACCCCGAATCCCGCACGCGACACGCCGCCTTGGCAGCCCAGCGATCCGGTGTTTCCTCCCCCGCCCGACCCGGGCGTGGATCCCGATGGCCCGCAGCCCGCCGATCCCGCCCAGCCCGGCGGGTCTTAGCGCGGCATCGGTTTTTCAGTCGGCCCTTCGGAGTACTGTGCGCGGCATCCGCGGCACGGGTGTTGGCTATTCGATGCCGATGATCGTCGCCGCGTTGCCCGCCAGTTCCAGCGTCGTCCCCAGCGCAACGGTTTTTCCGGTCAACGCATCGCGGCCCTTGCTGCCGGTCTTGATGAATCGGCCGAACCGTTCCAGCGCCAGCGTCGCGGGTTCGGCATTCTTGTTCAGCGCCACCATGACCGTGTCGTTGCCGTCGTAGCGGAAGTAGACGTACACGCCGCCTGCCGGTGCGAAGTGCTGCAGTTCGCCGTGCTGCACCACCGGGGCGCTCCTGCGCCAGCGAAGCAGTCGCCGCAGGTAATCCTGCGCCTCGCGTTCGGCTGCCGACAGGCCGTCGCCGGTGAAGGCGTTCTTCGTATCGCCCGCCCAGCCGCCTGGCATGTCGGCGCGGATCTTGCCGTCCTCCCGTTCGCGCGGTCCTTCCAGCAGTATTTCCGAGCCATAGAAGAACTGCGGCGTGCCCCGCACGGTGGCAAGGTAGGCCATCGCCATCTTGAACAGGGCCACATCCCCCTTCACGTTGGCCAGCAGGCGCGTGGTGTCGTGGTTCTCGGCGAATACGACCAAGCGGCCCGCGTCGGGATACAGGTAGTCGTTGGCCAGCGCTTCGTACAACCGTATCCAGCCCGTGTCCGCGCCCTCCGGTTCGTTCAACGCATCGCGCAATGCGGTGTGCACGGGGAAATCCATCATGCTGGGCATATGCGGAACATGGCCGTCCGGATTGACCTTGCCGCGTTGCCAGTGCGCGACCGTGGCGGGGTTGGCGCTCCACTCCTCACCGACCATGCTGAAATCCGGATATTCGTCGAGCACCGCCTTGCCCCATGCGCTGAGGAATTGCGCATCGGCATAACCGAAAGTGTCCTCGCGGATGCCGGACAGGCCGGCATATTCGATCCACCACAGACTGTTCTGGATCAGATAGGTGGCCAGGCGCGGATTGCGCTGGTTGAGGTCGGGCATCCCGGGCGAGAACCAGCCTTCCACGAAGTCCGCGCGGTCTTGCGGCGCCGCGTGCGGATCCTGCACCGTGGTGCGGCGGTGATTGGTGGGCGCGAACTTGCCGCCGTGGTTGATCCAGTCCGGCGTGGGCAGGTCGCGCATCCACCAGTGGTTGGAGCCGATGTGGTTCAGCACCACATCCATGATCAGGCCCACGCCTTTGGCCCGCGCGCTGCGGGATAGCGCACGGTAGTCCTCGTTGCTGCCGAAGCGCGGGTCGACGCGGTACAGGTCGGTGATGGCGTAGCCGTGATAGGAGAAGTCAGGCTGGTCGTTTTCCAGCAGCGGCGTGGACCAGAGCTGGGTGAAGCCCATCCCGGCGATGTAGTCGATGCTTTTCGCGATGCCCGCGATATCCCCGCCATGGCGTCCATTGGGCGAAGCGCGATCGGCTGGCTCGCGCATGGTTGCGAGCGTGTCGTTGCCGGGATCGCCATTGGCGAAGCGGTCCGGGGTGATCAGATAGATGGCGTCGGAAGGGTCGAACCCCTTGCGCGCCGCCGACCCCGGCTCGCGCGCGTCCAGGCGGAACGGATGGTGCGACACCACACGGTCGCCGTCTAGGAACTCGATATCGAACGTACCTGGACTGGCGCTGTCCGCGATCTCCAGGCTGACGAACAGATAGTTGGGGTTGTCCACCCGCTGCACGTCGACCACGCTCACGCCAGGCCGCGACAACCGGGGCTTCAATGGTCCGATCGCGTCGCCGTGCACCATCAGTTCGATGCGTGAATGCTTCATTCCCACCCACCAGCTGGCGGGTTCCAGATGGTCGATGGCGACGTCGCGCGCGGATGCCGACGCGCTGAGCATCAGGCCGAAACACAATGCGACCGCTGCTTTCATACGGACTGCCTGCATACGGGATTCCCGAGGGCCGTCGAATGGCGGATGCATTCGCGGGATGCGGCGAGGCTACAAGCCGGAGCCGCTGGCGGGAAATGAATTCGTATGTACTGCGACGCAGCAGCATGGTGCCTGGCTTCCGACGAATCGCAAAACAAGGACGGCGGCCTTGCGGCCGCCGTCCTTCGTTCCTGCAATCGCACCGAGCGGATTACTTGCCCTTGCCGTTGCCTTTTTCCTTTCCGCTTCCGTTGCCTTGGTCCTTCCCCTTGCCTTTGCCCTTGTCGCCGTGATCGTCGCTGTCGTGACCCGACTTTCCATGCCCATGATCGGCGGCAGGACGTGGAGCGTTGCCCTTGCCCTGCGACTTGCCAGGACCGTGCTTGGACCAGTCGACATGCACGGGGCGGTCGACGACGACCGGGTAACCCCATCGCCCATAAGTGGACGCCGTGCCGCGCTTCAGGGCATGGAAGGCCGGAGAGCCCGGTTTGATGCCGTAGTGCTTGGCCACGTTGCCCCAGCCCAGACCGGGATTACGGTCGTACTCGCGCACTACGTTCACGCAGGGAATGCCCAGCGAATGGGCCAATGCGCAGGCGTAATAAACGTCTGCAGGTGCCCAGCGACGATTATCGAGCAACTCGACGATCAGGCTGCGCGGCGCGCCGTAATAGCCGGTCATCTCGCCCACGAATGGATCGCGGTAGCGCCGGCCATAGTCGTTGATTTCGCCCAGGCGTGTGTCCACCCATACGTCGCCGGTGCGGATGTTGTAGCCCACCGTCTGCGCCGAAGCCGCAGCGCCGATGCCCAGCCCCACCGCCAATGCGGCAGCCAGTCCGATCTTCTTCAATGTCTTCATCACTTGTCCCTCCTTGTGAAAGTGGAGCAAGTGTCGGCGCGGCCGGGTGAATCGGACCTTACGGAATCGTTATCCGCTCATCGCCCACGGACGCGGTTAAGCAAGCGCCACCCCTGCCCAGCCGCTCCTCCTTATAAATTCATCGATAAGGAGCGCCTCAATAAGGAGAGCCGCCCGCTTGGGAGGAACCAAGCACACCGGCTTCGACGGATACCGTATAAGTGGTCCCGCCAACAGGCATCCAGTTGGAGAGATCGAAACCGTCGCCGGCGGCAATGCGCGCAACGCCGATATTGCGGTAGGTCAGCGGTTGCCTGGCTGCGCAAACCTGCGGCAATCCCGGCGCCTGCAGGAAGTAGACCTTCCCCGAACCCACCACGCTGGCATAGCCTCCGTTGGCCACCAGCAGTGCGGTCATTTCATCCACGGCGATGCCGCGCGGCGCGGCGCTCCAGCCGTAGGCCGCCACCCGGCACAGGAAGGCGATGTCGCGGCCCATGCGGTCGCGCGCGGCGAAGTGCGGATCTCCGATCACGCCCTGCAGCGACGGCACGCCAGCGAAGTCGCGATCGAAAGTCATGTAACGGTTGAACGGATCGGCCACGGCCTGGCTGCTGGTCACGCCCTGGCTGGCCTGCGCGGTGTAGACGAACTGGGTCAGCACATTGAGTCCGGCGCTGGTTCCGCCCACCGGCACGCCCTGCGCGATCCGCGTGTTGAGGGTGGACTGCACCGGGGTGTTCTTCCAGAAGCCGATGTAGTTGGACTGGTCGCCGCCTGCGATCCACACCACTTCGGCCTGGGCGATGATCGCCGCCACCGCCGGCAGATTGGCGGCCGCAGTGCTGGGAATGATCAGCGTGGCGACCGAGTTGGCGTTCGGGCACAGATCGCGCACATAAGGGTTGTAGGCATCGGTGCCGGTGGCACGGATCACCAGGAAGTCGCCATTGCCGCCCAGACCGCACAGCCATTGGAAAGCCTGATCGACATCGGTGCCTCCGCCCATCAGCACCACGCCGGGAGTAGTGGCCGGCGCTACATCGGCGGCATTGCCGACGCGCAGATAGGTATAAGGCGGAGCTTTTGCGGCAAGCGCGGGAGCGGCCAGAACGAAAGCGGACAAGAGCACCAGCAGGCAACGCAGCATGGAACACCTCGTAGTCGGAGCGATCTGTGCCGGAGTGTGCATAGGTCTCCTCGGCTATACAAGCTGCGTTGCGGGGGTAGTTCTCCGTCCATCGTTCGATTGCGTACGGATCGCCGTGGACGATGCGATCACCATTCGATCAATCGGGAGCGGTCCCATACCGCGACCTCCCTGTCCGTGGCCTGGTCGTAGATCGAGAACTTGAGCGTCCTGGATTCGTCGCCGGACAGGAAGAAGCAGGCCGTATCGCGCGCAAGCGATTCCTTCGCCTGTAGTGCGCTCTTTTCCCATGCGGGTCCCACCCAGAGTATCGGACGGCCGTTGTCGGCGGAGGCATTGATCACCATTCCCGACGGGATGCCGGCTTCGAGTTTGGCGCGGCACTCCTGCAAGCGCGCTGCGGTCTGTGCCGGGCTGGGCTTTGCGGCGTCCGCCACAGGCGGGGGTGCAACGGCGGAAGTCGCGGGAGCGTCGGCGGCAGGCGAACATGCGCCGAGCAGGAACAGGATCGAGAGTACGGAAATCGCCGCACGGGCCTTCGGCAACCCTTGTGATCTGAAGCCAGTGTGCGGCATTGCGGCGCATGGAAGCTGTGGCTTTTTTCGATCCATTCCGGTCTCCTGGCTATTAGGGAAGGCCCAAACAACCCTGCTCCTGTCATCCCGAGCGTAGCGAGGGATCTGCTGTATTGCGGGTAAAAACAGATCCCTCGCTACGCTCGGGATGACATTCGAATTGTTGAGAGGTTCCTTGGACGCATCCTGACCAAAGCTTCCGTCCGATTCAAGCCGTCTTCCGCGGTTGCGGCGGATCCACGCGCATGGCAATAGCCTCGAAGGCGGCTTAGCCGATCTGCGTGGCCAGTTTCTTCGGCGCCAGCAGGCAATAACTTCCGGCAAGGAGGTCGGACACCTCGTCCCAATCGGTTTCCGCATCGATCGCCATGCCGGCGATATCCGGCCACCACACCGGTTTGAAGAAGGGCGGCTTGGAGAATCGGGGCGCTTCGAGTCTTGCGCTGGAGCGGAAAGTCAGCACGGTCATGGGCCCTTCGGATTTCGCGGCGCGCGCATAGGCCGGCGGCCAACCCGAATCGATCATCAACACGTGGGCGAAATTCTTCTTCCGGATCATCCAGCGCGTCCCCACCCAGGCCTGCTCTTCGTAGGCTTCCGGAAATTCCAGGCAGATCGCGCGCAGGCGGAAGACGATCGGTTCGGAGACGGTAGCGCGGGCGTTCACTTCATCTTCCCTCCGGAAAGACCCGGCAGCGACTATAGCTTTTGCGGGCAGCCCCAAAAAGCTTTGTTTTGCACAAGTTGTCCGCTTGCCGTTCGCCTATTGGAGTGGTTCTTCCGATCGGATACGTTCGAAAGGACGACCCCGGACTAAAACGATATGACGACCCACCGACTGTACGCGTTGGCTTGCGCCGCCGCCCTGCTGACGATCTCCCTTGTCGCCAAGTCGGCCGATGCGCCGACGCGGACCGCGGACATCCTTGCCCAGCAGCAGACTATCCGCACCGACATGAAGGCCAAGCGGGACCGCTACGCGAACCTGCCGCGCGATGCGCAGAAATCCGTTCTGTCCGATCAGGAAAAACTGGAGAAACTGCTGGAAGGCAAGGCCGATACTTCGCAACTCGCGTCCGCCGACCAGGCCGAGGTCCGCAGATTGATGGCGCGGATCGAGGCGACCATCAGGAACAACCAGGACGAACGCCTGGTCTGTATGCAGGAGGCCAGGACCGGGAGCAATTACGTCACCCGCGTCTGCCGTACGCCCACCGAGATCCGCGCACGGAAAGAAGCCGACGAGAAACTGCTCAAGGAAGAGGCCTCACGATTGAAGTGCACCGAGGCCGCCGGCTGCGTCTGAGGAAATCGCCGCCTGCACCGGCCTGCGGCCAACGGTAAACTGTGCTCCGCCTGGGTAGCCCGGGCGGCCCACAGGACGGACATGATCAACAACGATGTGATGCGCAGCATCCGCTACATGCTGGACCTCGGCGACGGCAAGGTGGCCGAGATCATCCAGCTGGCCGATGCGGATTTCCCGATCGAGAAGGCGCAGGTGCACGCGCTGCTGAAGAAAGAGGAGGAAGACGGGTTCGTCGCCTGCAGCGATCGCGTGCTCGCGCATTTCCTCGATGGACTGGTGTTCTACTACCGTGGGCGGGACGAAAGCCTGCCGCCGCGCCCGGTGGAAACCCGCATCACCAACAACGTGGTGCTGAAGAAGCTGCGTGTCGCCTTCCAGCTTAAGGACGTGGACATGCATGAGGTGTTCGCGGCGGCAGGATTTCCGCTGACCAAGCCGGAACTGACCGCCCTGTTCCGCCAGGCCGACCACAAGCATTACCGCCCCTGCGGCGACCAGATACTCCGTAATTTCCTGAAGGGGTTGACGGTGCGTTTCCGAGGCTGAGAGAACTACGCATCCCTCGTTCCGCTTCCTTGATCAGACCTATGGACACGAAGCAACTCAAGGAATTCTGCGCGCGCCTTCCCGGCGCCGCTTGGCAACTGCATGACGCGCCCGCCAATATCCTGGTCTACAGCGTGGGCGGAAAGCGCTTCGCCCATTTCAAGACCAGCCAGCCCGAGCAGTGGCGTTTCAGCATCAAGGTTTCGCCGGAACGCTTCCTGGAGCTGACCGACGTTCCCGGCATCAAGCCCGCACGTTGGCTGGCCCGCTTCCGCTGGATCACGATAGTGGATGTGCGCAGCATGCCGGACGACTATCTGCGCGAACTGGTGGAATGGTCGTACCGCAAGGCACTGGGTTCGTTGAGCAAAAAGCGCAGAGCTGCGCTGCTATCGTCCTTATCCTGAAAACGGACCGCAGGCAGCGAACTGCCTGAGGCCAATCCTTCAGTTACAGCTTGTAGCGGAAGCCCAGCATGTACTGGCGGCCATACTCTGTGTATTCCTCGGGGAAGAACAGCCCAAGCTGGTGCGAATCGCTGACTTCGGTGCGGAATGGCTCGTTGTTCAAATTGTTGACCTGGAACATCAATGACAAACCACCCAGCTTGCTGGATTCGGGGAAGTCGTAGCTCACCTGCAGATCGACCGTGCGTTCGTTCAACGTGTAACGATAGCTGCGCTGGCCAAAGATATAGCTGTACTCGCCACGGTAAGGGTCGCGGAAGCGCTGGCTCACGCGCGCCGAGAATCCGTTCTTCTCGTAATAAAGCGTGGCATTGGCGACGATCTTCGACAGGCCGGGGAATGTATCGGTACCACTACCCTGGTCTGGACCGTCGGGGTCGATCGACGACTCGGTGTAGGACGCATTGAGCAACAGGCCAAACCCGTCCAGCACCGGATGCAGAAGATCGCCACTCAGCGCACTGCCGAACTCCACGCCGCGCATGTAGCCGCCCGTGCCATTGGCCGGGCTGGAGAACGTGCCCCAGTCGGAGTCCGGCGGTACGGGCCCTTCGTAATCGTAACCCGCGAAATTCCAGGGGATGGTCCGGGTGTAGATGTACGAATCCAGGTCCTTGTAGAACACTGCCACAGCCACGTAACTCGAATTGGATTCGCCGAAGTACTTCTCGACCGACAGATCCACGGCATTGGCGCGGTAAGGCTCGAGCTCCGGATTCCCACCGCTGCCGGTCCATTCGCCCCTGCCATCGGTAACAGCCACCCCGACGCTGCCATACGCACCCATGTCATTGATGCGCGGGCGCATCAGTTCACGGGCAGCACCGAAGCGCACATTCCAACCGTTGCCGAAATCGGCCACAAGATTCAGGCTGGGCAGGATATCGCCATACGAAGCACCTCCCGTTCCCGCCACGAGCACATTTTCGTTCTCATGCTGTTCGATGACTACGCCACTCGATGCCTGTTCGGTACGGATGTATTGCACGCCCACATTGCCACGCAGGCGTACAGAATCGGTCAGATCCATGTCGAGGTTGGCCTTCGCGTAGAACGTGCGGATCTCTTCCTCGATACTCTGGTCCTTCTGCAGGTCGTCGTTGCTCTCGCTCAGATACACGTTGTAGTACCGGCCGAGCAGCTCGCGCGGGTCGAAACTGATTACGTTGCCCATACCAGCGAAGCCGAGATCGGTGGGCGTGGACAGCAAAGAGGGATCGATCAGGGTCGGCACACGGCCCGGCAGATCGGCGAAGTAGACCTGAGCGCTCTTGTCCTTGGTGCGTTTGCTGAAGTTGAAGCCCACGTCGTAGCTGCGCAGGAAATCCGAAGATTCCACCAGACGGTTCAGATCCACGCGGAACGACTTGAGCGTATCCTTCTGCTGCGAATCCTCCATGCGTCCGTCATGACCCCACATCTGCGGGTCGCTCAGATAGACCGAATTCGGATCGGACAAATCGGGCAGAGCGTAGTTGGCGTAGCCTGCCGTCAACGGAATTTCGAAATCCACATCCAGCCCACCCAGCATGCCGGCATAGGTCTCCAGCACGGATTGGTCGCGCTCTGCGCGCGAATAGCTGGCATCGGCGGTCAGCGTGTACACGTCCCACTTGAACTCGTTGTTCCAGCCAATGGCGGACAGTTTGTCTTCACGCTGGTTGTCGTCGTTGCGCACCACCGGCTGTATGCCGCTCAGCGTGCCGCTGGTGACCACCGGTACGCCGTGATACAGCGTCGTATTGGCGGCGGTATAGGTCACCGCACCGCCGTTCCACCATGGATCGTTGGTCCACATCGCACCGCGCATCCACTCCTGTTGTTCGAACTTGGAGTGGTACATGTCCAGTACGCTGTGCCAGGTGTCGTTGGGCTTGAATTCCAGCACCGCCATGACGCCATCGCGGGTCATGTCTCTGGATTTCACCCAGCCTTCGGCGCCCTGCAGGGCGATCGCATCGGCGGGCTTGGCGCCTTGGGGCGTACCCCATAAGTCGGTGTTGGCCCACCACCACGATTTGTAGTGCTTTTCCTGGAACGGCGAGCTCAGGCGTGCGACGCCGACGGCGATGCCAATGGTGTCATCGGCGAATTGATCCACGTAGGAAGCCGAGAGCCGATAGCCTTTGTCCTTGCCCCCTGCCGTCAGGTCGCCGAGCGAGTTGTACTCGCCCTGGCCACCGAACACGATGCGACGCTCGCCGAAGTCCAGCGGACGGATGGTCTGCATGTCGACCGTCCCCGAGAGACCTTGCCCCACCAGCGAAGCATCGGGCGTCTTGTAGACGACGACGGCGTTGATCAGTTCGGCTGGATACTGGTCGAACTCGACACCGCGGCTATCGCCGGTGCTGACCTGTTCGCGGCCGTTGAGCAGGGTGCCGGCAAATTGCTCGGACATGCCGCGGATATGGATGACCTGCCCGCGCCCGTCTACGCGCTGCATGGTCAGGCCCGGCAGACGCGAGATCGAGTCGGCAATGCTGATGTCGGGCAGCTTGCCGATGTCTTCGGCGGAGATCGCCTCCACGATCGAACTCGATTCGTTTTTTACTTCCACCGACTTGGCAATACTCTGCCGGATGCCGGTCACCACCACCGCGTCGAGCGTATTGACGTCCTGCTCCTGCGCAGAGCTCTCGGTGGCCGTCGTCGCCGCCTGCTGTTCCTGTGCCTGCGCCCATTGCGCAGCGAACAGTCCCAGACAACAGGCGGTAACCAGGATTCGTTTGCGCGGTCCTGCTTGGCGCACGCTGGAAGTCGTCGTCGTATTTTCTCTTGCAAGAATCATCAGGCCTCTCCCGCCATAGTTGACAGCGCTGTCATATAATCGCCGGACGCGCTTGTCAACAATCGGTTAAGTATGGTGCGGCGTATTGCTCGCAGACCTCGCGACAGCGGACGCTTCGATAGTGATAGCGCTATCTATTCGTTGCGATGCACCATGCACGCGCGCGCACATGTAACGTTACATAACGCATCACGCGGGAGAATCGATGAACGTTTCGCACCGTAGCCGCAATACAAGATCCGGGCCGGTTTTGTTGCTCCTTTCGCTGGCGCTGATCAATGCCGCCTGCGCCAGCCAACCCCGACTTCCGGATGCCGACATCCCAGGCAATGCCGCGGAAGTTCAAGCCTGGGTCACCACTTCCGACCATCGCTGGGCGCTGCGGCCCGTGGAAGTGCGTGCGGAACATGTGGAATCGGCGGACGCGCCGGCCGAGATCGAAGTGGATACCGGCAAGCGGTACCAGCGCATGCTCGGCTTCGGCGCCTCCATCACCGATTCTTCCGCCTGGCTGATCCAGCACAAGATGAGTTCTGCCCAGCGAGCAGCACTACTGCAGGAACTGTTCGGACGCTCGGCGGACGGCATCGGCCTGGAGTTCACCCGCCTGACCATCGGCGCATCGGATTTCTCGCGGCACCACTACAGCCTGGACGATCCTCCCGACGGAAAGCCCGATCCGCAGCTGCGGCATTTCAGCATCGCCCCCAATCTGTCCGATGTGGTGCCGGTGACGCGCCAGGCCCTTGCAGTCAATCCGCGACTGCAGGTGATGGCCTCGCCATGGAGCGCGCCGGCCTGGATGAAGGACAGCGGCAGCCTTATCAAAGGCACTCTTCGTCCCGAGTACTACGACGCCTTCGCGCGTTACCTGCTCGAATACGTCGACGCCTACGCGGCAGAGGGCATTCCCGTCTTCGCCCTGACGGTACAGAACGAACCCGATTTCGAGCCTGCCGATTATCCGGGCATGCGTCTGAATGCGCCGGCGCGTGCGCGACTAATTGGCGACCACTTGGGGCCATTGATCGCCGCACGCGGCAAGGGTCCTTCGATCTTCGACTGGGACCACAACTGGGACAAGCCTCAGGAGCCGGCCGCCGTATTGTCCGATCGCGCCGCAGGCCCTTACGTTGCCGCAGTGGCATGGCATTGCTATGGCGGCGATCCGGCCGCGCAGTCCGCCGTGCATGCGGCGTTCCCGGACAAGGACGTCTACATGACCGAATGTTCCGACGGCACCTGGGAACCGGTGCGCAGCGGCGGCCTGCCTTTGCAGGCGAAGCAGCTGATCGTGCAAGCCACTCGCGACTGGGCCCGCGGCGTATTGTTCTGGAACCTGGCCCTGGACGAACGCGGCGGTCCGCACGCGGGCGGCTGCGATACCTGCATCGGAGTAGTGACCATCGATTCGGCGACCGGCCGTGTCAGCCGCAACAACGGTTATTACGCGCTCGCCCACGCCAGCCGCTTCGTACGCCGCGATGCCTATCGCATCGCTTCCACCGCCACCAGCGATGGCCTGGACAATGTCGCCTTCCAGAACACCGACGATGGATCGGTCGTGCTGATCGTCACCAACACCAACGCCAGGGAGCGCAGTTTTTCCGTGCGCCAACAGGACCGGCGCTTCGGCTACACGCTTCCGGCCAAGAGCATCGCCACCTTCCGCTGGCCTGGCTCCATTGGCCGGCCATGAGCGCAAGCGAGCGCGGATATCCCCAAGCGCTCCTTCCGCTGGCAGAATCGCTTGACCCGAGC
Organism: Pseudoxanthomonas sacheonensis; assembly: GCF_010093305.1. Classification (GTDB taxonomy): domain Bacteria; phylum Pseudomonadota; class Gammaproteobacteria; order Xanthomonadales; family Xanthomonadaceae; genus Pseudoxanthomonas_A; species Pseudoxanthomonas_A sacheonensis. The sequence goes on from NZ_PDWS01000016.1 coordinate 55,924, forward strand.
CGGCCGTCCAGGGACTGGTTTACTTAAGGAGAGGGGCCAGGAAATGCGTAGTCGTATCGAGGATGTGGCCGCCGCCGCCGGCGTGTCGATGAAAACGGTCTCGCGGGTACTCAATCACGAACCCAATGTGCGCGAGGAAACGCGCGATCGCGTCATGCGCGCGGTCGAGCAGTTGCAGTACAAGCCCAATCTTTCCGCCCGCAGCCTGGCCGGGCAGCGCTCCTACATGGTGGCGCTGGTCTACAACAATCCCTCGCGCAATTACCTGATGGAGATCCAAAGCGGCATGCTGGAAGCCTGCCGCGCCAACCATTACAACCTGGTCCTGGCCCCCGTGGGTTCGGGCAAGCAACGCATTGCGGACGACATCAAGGGGTTCTTCGAGTACTTCGATCCCGACGGCGTGGTGCTGATTCCTCCGCTGACCGACGACAAGGTCGTGTTGGAATACCTGGAACAGCACCAAGTGCCGTTCGCCTGCATCGCACCGCGCAACCCGCAGTCGCGCATCGGCGTGATGATGGAGGAAACCGCCGCGGTGCTGGAGCTCATGGCCGGGCTGGTCGCGCTTGGGCACAAGCGCATCGGCCACATCAAGGGCCCTCGCGCGCATGGCGCCTGCCAGTGGCGCTACGCCGGGTATCGCGAAGCCTTGCGCAAAGCCGGCATCGCCTACGACGCGCAACTGGTGACACAGGGCGAATTCTCCTTCGAATCCGGAATCGACGGAGCCAACCGGCTGCTCGATCTGGCCGATCCGCCCACGGCGATTTTCGCCGCCAACGACGACATGGCGGCCGGCGTGATCCGGGCGGCCGGCGAGCGCGGTCTTGCGGTGCCGCGCGATCTGTCGGTCTGCGGTTTCGACGACACGCCCATCGCGCGCCACATCTATCCTGCCCTGACCACGGTGCGCCAGCCGACCGCGGAAATGGGCCGGCTTGCGACTCTGCAGTTGCTGGAGCGGATCCGCGCGCCGGATGCCGGCCGCATGGTCCACGTCGAACACACCTTGCTGTTCCGCGAATCGACCAGGCCGCCGAAGCAACCCGCGCCGGTTCCTGTAGGCTGAGCCCATGCACGCGATTATTGCCGCCGCCGCCGACGCGCTGATCTTCATCCTGCTTGCCTGGACGCTATGGCGTTTGCTCGGCCGCTCGATACCGATAGCGGTAGTCCCGATCATCATCGGACTGGTATTGGCGGCCACCGGATGGTTGCCGGCCACGCTGGGCGTGCCGTCGGTGATCGGCGACAAGATCGGCTGGCTCGGCGTGCTGCTGCTGGCCTTCACCGCCGGTCTGGAAACGCGCCAGTCCGCCCATGTGGATTCCACTCCTGGCCTACAGCCCGCGTCCCGAAGTTCGGCATTCCGGTTCGTCGCCAGCGCGGCGCTCGCATTGCTGTTGCCCTTCGTGGTCGGCGCACTGGCCGCATACCACTACTTCTCGGTGTTGCCGAACTGGGCGGCGCCCAACGGCGACCGCACGCTGGGCGCGATCGCCATCGGCCTGTGCATTGCGGTCAGCGCTTTGCCGGTGCTGATCGGCATCGTTCGCGAACTGGGGCCGCTGCATCGCCCCCTGACTCAGCTGGCCGTGCGCATCGCGGTGATCGACGATGCGGTGCTGTGGATCGGGCTGGCTTTGTTGCTGCTGGTGGCCGATGGCGATGCCGGCATAGCGGGTAGCTCGCCGCTGCAGCTGATGGCGCTTGCGGTGCCGGTGGCGATGGCGGCGCTGGGCACGGTAAGCCGCCGCAATGATTTCGTGCCGCCGGCCTGGGCGATCTGGCTGGCGCTGCCGCTTTATCTGATCGCCGGTTCCTGGGCCAGTTCGCATCTCGGCCTGCATGCCTTGCTCGGCGCGTATTTCGCCGGTGCGATGCTGCCGCCGGCATGGACGCGGAATTTGCCTGTGGAACGCATGGGCAGGTTCGCGCTGCTCGCCTTGGCGCCGCTGTTCTTCGGCCACAGCGGTCTGAAGATCGACGGCGACGCCTTGGGCTGGGCCTCCCTGCAGGCATCGCTCGCATTGCTGGCGGTATCGGTGGTCGCCAAACTCGCGGCGGCGCTGATCTGTCCACCGGCATCCGCTTTGTCGCGGCGGGAAGCATTGGCCATCGGCGCACTGCTCCAATGCAAGGGACTGATGGAGATCGTGGCCGCCACTATCCTGCGCGACAAAGGATTGCTCTCCGAGCACGCCTTCGCGGCCCTGGTCACGCTGGCCGTGCTGTCCACCCTGCTCACCGGTCCGTTTTTCCGTTTCATCCTGGGACGCAGGGCCGGGCAAGCGCAGTCCGGCAGTCAGCCCGTATGAAGTCGTGGCGGAGTCAAAATTCCGTGAAGGGAATCGTCCGGACCCGCGTCTAATATCTGCTCTCCTCAAATGCCCGGGAGCGCCCATGGAAACGCAGGAACTGCATCGCGGACGGCTGATCGACCATATCCAACTGGTAGTGAAGGATCTTGCGGCAAGCCGCAAGTTCTACGAGGCCGTATTCGCGGAACTCAACATCCCCATGGGCGGCTCGGGCGAGGATTTCTTCTGGGCCGACGAGTTGTTCATTTCCACACCGGACAGCGAAGCGGCGCAGGGCGAACTGTCCGGCCGCCATCACCTGGCCTTCCAAGCCAAGGACAGGGCCATGGTCGAGGCGTTCCATCGGGCCGCATTGAAGAACGGTGGCCGCGACAACGGCGCGCCGGGCCTGCGCCCTTACCATCCGGGCTACTACGGCGCCTTCGTGCTGGATCCGGACGGCAACAACATAGAAGCCGTGTATCACGGCGAAGCGCAACGAAGCGCACCTTCGGTAAAAGTGACATTCTAGAGACAAAGCGCATCGTCCACTGCGCTGTCTGTCCAGCAGACCAGCGAGGCTGCGCGTGCATTGCGCCCGTTTATCCTGACGGCGCGTGTACTAAACTCCCGCCGATCCCCGCCGCCCCGGTTGCCCGCATGTCTCTTTTCTTTCGCGCTTCGCATGCACCCCGCGATATCGCCGGCAACCGGTTCGGGTTGCGCTTGCTGATGTGCCTGTCGGTCTGGTTGCTGGCCTGCGCGCCGGCGATGGCGCAGCCGCTTCGGGTGATGACTTTCAATGTGCGTCTGCTGACCGACAGCGATGGCGCCAACCGCTGGGAGGCCAGGCGCGCATTGATGGCGAAGACGATAGCGCGCGAGGATCCGGACCTCATCGGCACCCAGGAGCTTTTCCAGCGCCAGGGCGACGAACTGGTGGCGCAGTTGCCGCAGTACGCGTGGTTCGGCCAAGGTCGCCGTGGCGGCAGCGGGGATGAGCACATGGGCGTGTTCTATCGCAAGGATCGTCTGCGCATGCTGACGACCGGCGATTTCTGGCTGTCCGATACGCCCGAAACGGTGGGCAGCATCAGCTGGGGAAACCTGTACCCGCGCATGGTGACCTGGGCGCGCTTCCAGCGCATCGCCGATGGCGCGACCTTCGTCCTCTACAACACCCATCTGCCCTACCGCGAGGAAGACGAGCCCGCCCGCGAACGCGGCGCGGCGCTCATTCTTGCGCGCTTGCGGCAACTGTCCGCCGATGAGCCGATCATTCTCACCGGCGACTTCAACACCGCGCCGGACAGTGCCACGCATTCCTTGCTGACCACTGCGCTCACCGACGCCTGGACGGCGGCGCCGCGGCGTCACGGCCCACCGGGCACCTTCCACAACTTCACCGGCAAACCCGACCAGCGCATCGACTGGATCCTGTTCCGCGGACTGCAGGCCAAGTCGGCCAGAACCGTAACCGCCCATCGCCGCGGCCGCTATCCCTCGGATCATTTTCCGGTGGTGGTGGACTTCGAACTCGCCGCCGGGAAGTAGATCGCACGAACACGAAGCCGGCGTCGCCCATGTCGCCTGTGCGACCGACGACCGGACTTCAGTTACGCATCAGGCCAGGCGGGTCGTCGGCCAGGGACGTCGAGGCGGGATGCGACCAAACCAGTGCGGCTTTCGTTCCCCGGTCCATCGGCTCGGGGCATTTGCCGTCGCCTCTTCCGGTGAAGCCGCCCGAAGGATTGCAGATTTCGGTTCCCTCGGCGCTGAACAACGGGTTGTATTGGTCGCAGCATGGGGAAAGCAGGTAGAAGGCTGGTTTCCCGTCATGGGTGATCCTCCAGATACCGAGCGGAGCGCGATCGGCAGGCAGCGCTTCGAACTGGCCGATCTTCGCGCGAAGCCATCCGGGCAGCGATGCGGACGACGGCTCGGGCGGCGACGATGCGCGCGGTTCGCCTTCGGCGCAGGATCCGCACAGCACGACCAGAAACACAACCGTGGTCAGAGCAAAGCGAGCGGCGCGGTTCTTTGATTCCATATGTCTCCCCAGAAGAATAAAACAGTGCCGAGCATGGACCATGCAATCGGGCACCATGGAATCGGATAGGGCGGGCTCCAGCCCGCCCTACGTCCAACCCATCTACGCCGGCCGCATGGCTTCAGCCCCGGACACTCAACGGTAGACGCGCTCGCATCGACGCTCGACTACGCGGTCGCCCTTCTTCTCCTGGGCGTCACCCTGCACTTTGCGTCCGATCAGACCGCCGGCCACCGCACCGCCGACCGTGGCGACTTTCTTGCCGTTGCCTTTGCCGACCTGATTGCCGAGCAGACCACCCACCACCGCGCCGGTGGCGGTACCCAGGATGCGGTTGGAATCCTTGCTGCTGCGCTGGACTTCGACGTTTTTGCACACCACCTTGCTGCCGTCGTTGAAACGGCGGCCTTCGTCCTGCGGACCGTATTGCTGGGCGAACGCGTTGGCCGAAAGCAGCATGGCGCCAGCCAGCAGAATCGTACGTATCGTCTTCATGTCCCGACCTCATCACTCGTGTACGAAACGGCATTGTTCGCCCGCAATCGACAACAACGCGTGAAAAAACGGTTCTCGCGCCACCGGCGAAGGCAATGGTTCAGCCGGCGTCCGCTTACCGTTTTCGGATTACCGCTTCGTTCGGCTCTCTACGGCGTCTGCCGCCGGGCCAGGTCCACGCGTGCCAGACAATCAGCAGAGTGAGCAGCACTTCGATCGCGCCCATGAAGATGTAGAAGGTCGGCGCGCCGCGCATGGTCATCAGCATGATCGCGGTATACGTTGCGACAGAAGATCGGTTTTCGTCGCGCTGTGGTCCGTTGGCGTCAGGACGTCTCGCAAGCTACCGAAGCCGGCGCCTCGTCGGCAAGTGCGCGTGCTGCACGCATGGTCTTGCTGGCCCACGCATAGATCAGCAGCCCGACCACCGCCGTGGCGGCGCCGACATAACCTGTCGATGTCCAGCCATAGCCGGCGACGATGGCCATGCCGCCCAGCCAGGGGCCCAGCGCGTTGGCGGTGTTGAACGCAGCATGGTGCGAGGCCGCCGCCAGCGTTTGCGCATCGCCGGCCACGTCCATCAGATGCGATTGCAGTATCGGCCCAAGCGCGCCCATCAGGCCTATGGCGACGGTCGCCAGCAGCAGGGTCGGCAACCACTTCGCCATCAGCGGGAACAACAGCAGCATCGCCAAGGCCCATGCCAGCACCACCCACGCGCCGCGCAGTTTGAAACGGTCGAACAGCCAGCCGCCGACGAAATTTCCCACCACTCCGCCGAGACCGAAGCCGACCAGACCCAACGGAATCCATGCCGCCGACACCTGCGTCACTTCCAGCATCGTCGGCGCCAGGTAACTGAAGACGGCGAACATACCGGCGAAACCGATCGCCCCTATTCCCAGCGCCTGCCACACCGGCAGCCGGTTGAACGCACGCAATTCGTCCAGCGGTTTCGCCTTCGGGCCATCGACATGCGCCGGCAGCCACACCGCAAGCAGTACGGCGGTAGCCACTGCGATCATCGACACCGCAGCGTAGATCCAGCGCCAATCGACCAACTGCCCCACCCACGTCGCCAACGGATTGCCGATCAGGATCGCCAGGGTCAGTCCAAGCATCACGATGCTCACCGCGCGTCCGCGCCGGTGCGGCGGGCTGATCGCCACCGCCGTCAACGCCGCCACGCCGAAATAGGCGCCATGCGGCAGACCGGCGATGAAACGGAACAGCAGCAAGCTGTGGTACGTGGGACCCAGCGCGCTGGCCAGATTGCCAAGCGCGTAGAAGCCCATCAGCGACAGCAGCAGGGTCTTGCGTTTCCAGCCGGCGCCCAGGATGGCCAGCAACGGCGCACCGGCCACCACGCCCAGTGCGTAGGCACTGATCAGGTGGCCCACTTGCGGCTCGGTCACACCCAGCGAAGCCACCATGTTGGGCATCAGGCCCATGCTGGCGAATTCGCTGGTGCCGATGGCGAAGCCGCCCAGGGTAAGCGCGAACAGGATCAGCCCCACTTGGCGCAGCGTCAGGTCTGCATTGGTATTGGGCGCATTGATGTTGGGGATAAGGGAATCTTCGGCCATGCGCTCATTATGCTGCAGTGCAACAGAACGGTCGAGCCCGTTGCTGGAACGCTGTATTGAGGCGATAGCCAAAGCCAAAGGTTTCCAATCGCAGATCGCCTGGTATGCGCATCTAGCGATGGCGATCGCGCCACCCAGAGCCCGTACCGAGAAACGGCAATCAACTGGCGCCCAACAAACCGGACAGCCGCGCTAAGACCCGCGCCTTGAGTTCAGCTTTTTGCTGGCGGTTCAATCCAAGGTCGAATGCCGACACGGTCCTTGTCCGGGGCGAAGCTCGCAATGCGTTGATTAAGGCTATCCTCGGGCATCCATGGCCGGATACCCACACGCAGCCAACGATGAATCTGTTCGAACGTGAATCGCAGCTCGAAGCTTTGGAGAGCTTGCTCCACAAAGCGCAGGGCGGTGCCGGTAGCGTGGCGCTGATCGGCGGCGAGGCGGGCATTGGCAAGACCAGTCTGGTCACCGCCCTGCGCGATCGACGCGGCACGATGAATCTCTGGTGGGGGGCGTGTGATGCGCTCCAGACTCCGCAGCCCCTTGCGCCTCTGCACGACATCATTCGCAACAACCCGGTTTCTTTCGGACCCCTCGTCGACCAGCTTGGGCGCATGCAGCTCTTTGGCGCCGTTCTCTCCGAACTCCAGACGGCACCGACGATGTTCGTGGTCGAAGATGCGCACTGGGCGGATGAAGCGACTCTCGATCTGCTTAGATTCCTGGGGAGGCGTCTGGAGCAGATGCCTTGCCTGCTGGTGGTGACCTATCGAGATGACGAAGTGCCGGCGCACCACCCTTTGCGTCGGTTGATGGGAGACCTTCCCAGGGCGTCCGTCGCCCGCATGCAGGTGCCTCGCCTGACCGTGCAAGCCGTGGAGGCGATGGCCAAGGGCTCGTTGCACACGCCCGAGGGGCTATACGAGGTCACGCAAGGCAATCCTTTCTTCGTCAGCGAGATGCTACGGCGCGGGACAGAAACCGTGCCTTATGGGGTGGAAGATCTCGTGCTGGCGCGTTTCGCACGGCTCGGCCCGGCGGCCCAGGAAATCGCACAATTGGCAGCGGTCGTGCCCAGGCACATCCAGGGCTGGTTGCTGGAAGCGGTGCTCGCGCCGTCGGTCGGTGCGATTGAGGAATGCCTGGATAGCGGACTGCTGATCGCTCATGGCGAGGTGTTCGCCTACCGGCATGAACTGGCGCGCGTGGCGGTCGAGCAATCGCTGTCGGGCCCGCGTGCGCAGAGGCTGCACGCACGCGTACTCGCCGTGCTGGACGACGTGCCCCCGAGTCGCGCGCCGCTGGCATGGCGCGTGCATCATGCCGCCCGCGCCGGCAATGCCGAAGCCGTGCTGCGTCTGGCGCCAGCGGCCGCCGAAGAGGCGCAACGCAGTGGTGCGCACCGAGAGGCCGCCGCGCACTTCCGGACTGCACTGGCGTTCGACGGCGCGCGGCCGGATTCGGTGCGGGCCATGCTGCAGGAACGGCTGTCCTACGAATGCTATCTGACCGATCAGATTGCAGAAGCCCTGAGCGCACGCGAGGCAGCGCGCGATCTCTGGCGCAGCATGGGTGAATCCCTCAAACAAGGAGACGCGACTCGCTGGCTGTCGCGCTTGAGCTGGTACAACGGCCAGACCTCGCGCGCGCAAGCGTATGCGGACGAAGCCATCCAGCTGCTTGGCGATCTGCCGCCGGGCCGCGAACTGGCGATGGCCTACAGCAATCGCGCGCAGCTGCACATGCTTCAAGGGGAAAGTGCGGACGCTATCCGCTGGGGCCAGCGTGCGCTGCAATTGGCCCGCGACCTGGACGATAAGGAGATCGAAGTCCACGCGCTGAACAATATCGGCACGGCGCAGCTCGACAGCGACGACGAGTCGGGGGCCGCTGCCCTGGAGCAAAGCCTGCTGACCTCGTTGGCCCATGGCTTCGAGGAACATGCCGCGCGCGCTTACGTAAACCTGTCCTACGACGCGGTCATGTGCAAGCGCTTTCCCCTCGCACAGGACTGGCTGGAGCGCGGCCTGGCCTACTGCGAAGCACGTGACCTCGACGCATGGGCGGGCTACCTGGCGGCATTGCAGGCGTACGCCTGGTTCGCTACGGGCCAATGGGACCAGGCCGCCGGTCAGGCGGCGCAGATCCTGCGCACCCCCAATCTCGCGCCCATCAGTCGCGTTATCGCGCTCACGGTGCTGGGGCACGTGCGCGTCCGCCGCGGGGATCCGGATGCCCTGCCGGTCCTCCAGGAAGCGCTGCAGCTGGCACTGCCCATGCAATCCTTCCTTCGGATCGCGCCAGTAGCGGCCGCCCAGATCGAAGCGGCGTGGCTGAAAGGCGATGACCCGCGCGAAAGCGAAGCCATGGCCGCACTGGCTTCGACGCACACCCGATCGCGCTACCGCCGCGACTTGATGGATGAGATCTCGTATTACGAGGGTCGGGCCGATACCCAGGGCGATCTCTCCATGCACACGCCAGCGTTCGCCTTACAGTTCGCCGGCCGGTGGCGCGAAGCCGCGGACGCGTGGCTCGAACTGGGCTGTCCCTATGAGCAGGCGCGAGCGTTGGCTGAGGGCGACGAAGAGGCTCGGCGCGCCGCACTCGCCATCTTCGAGCGTCTTGGCGCGAACCCGATGGTCGCGCGCTTGCGCCGTGCGTTGCGCGAGGCAGGGGTTCGTGGCGTCCCCCGCGGCCAACGCGCCTCGACCCAGGCCAATCCCTATGCCCTGACCCCGCGCGAGGTTGAAGTCCTGCAATTGCTATGCGGCGGCTTGCGCAACGCGCAGATTGCCGAGCGCCTTTCACGCTCGGTGCGCACCGTGGATCACCACGTCGCCGCCGCTTTCTCCAAGCTCGGCGTGAGCACGCGCACCGAAGCCGTGGCGGCCGCACTGGCCATGGGCATCCGCGCCAAAAAATAGGCAGTCGCCTTACGCAATCTGGGCAAACTCGCCGACGCGGCGCGGAAGGCGTCTCCGTAACCTTTTCGACACAGCAATCCGCTGTGCCCACTACGGACTCTCATCATGAACACTTCCATCAATCCCCTGCGTGCGCTGGCTGCGGCCGCCCTCTGCGCCCTGGCTCTGAGCGGCATTGCGGCCGCGAGCGATGCCGGTGACGCCGCCGGCGCCAACCACCGCTTCGTTATCCAGCGTTCTTTCCCCAAGGGCGCGCTCGATGGCCTGGATGCCGCCACCAAGGCCAAGGTCAACCAGACCAATGCCAAGTTCGGCGTGAAATGGCTGATGTCCTTCGCCAATGGAGATCGGACCAAGACCTTCTGCATCTACGAAGGTCCAACTGAGCAAGCCATCCGCCAGGCGGCCCGGGCGAATCACCTGCCCATCGACACCATCACCGAAGTGCCCGTCACCCTTGACGCCCAGTAAGCGAACGAGGTGCGCGGCCGGACGGCCGCGCCACCCGTCTGCAGTCATTCTTCCGGAGAACTCCCATGCCCCGTTATGTAATCGAACGCAATTTCCCCACCGGCCTGAACATCCCCATGACCGACGAGGGCGCCCAGGCTTGCCTCGGCGTTGTCGCCACCAACGCCAAGGAAGGCGTGACCTGGGTGCATTCCTACGTGAGTGCCGACAAGACCAAGACGTTCTGCGTCTACGATGGTCCCGACCCCGAGGCGATTCGCCGGACGGCTGGCGACAACAACCTGCCGCTGGAACGCATCACGCAAGTGAATGTTCTGGCCCCCTACTTCTACCGATAGGCAGGAGGCCGACCATGTCCCGTTCACTTGCCGTGTTGTACGGCGGCGCCTGCTACACGGCATTCCTGGCGACATTCCTGTACGCCATCGCCTTTGTCGCAGGCGTGGGCGTGCCCAAGCACATCGACAACGGGCCCAGCGCGCCCCTCATGACGGCCTTGAGCATCAACATCGCTCTGCTCGCCCTGTTCGCTGTCCAGCACAGCGGTATGGCACGGCCGGCTTTCAAGCAGTGGTGGACGCGTTTCGTGCCGCAACCGATCGAGCGCAGCACCTTCGTACTGGTGAGCAGCCTGGTGTTGTTGCTGATGTTCTGGCAGTGGCGTCCCTTGCCGCAGCTGGTCTGGCACGTTGAGAACGGCTTGGCGGGGGGCTTTCTATGGGCTATCTCCCTGCTGGGTTGGCTGCTGGTGCTGACCAGTTCGTTCACGATCGATCACTTCGAGCTGTTCGGATTGCGCCAGGTGTGGCTCCACGCGCGGCGGCGTTCGGCGAAGGACGAACCCTTTGTCCTCCGTGCCATGTACCGGATCGTACGCCACCCGCTCATGCTGGGATTCCTCATCGCATTTTGGGTCACGCCAGCGATGAGCTTGGGGCATCTGCTGTTCGCCGTGGTGGTCACCGGTTACATCGTGGTGGCGGTCAAGTTCCTTGAGGAGCGCGACCTCGTTGCAGTTCATGGCGATGCGTATCGCGACTATCAGCGAAGGGTTCCGATGCTGCTGCCCTGGCGGAAGCGCCCTTGAATGTGCGAATGCTGGATCGGCAACGGTGCGGCGGGGCCATTCCCGCCGCGTCCCCGCCGATGTCTGCTCCTGTACAGAAATGGACTATCTTCTTGACACATGAGACAAACCGGCCTTCCATTAGAAAGCGAACAACAATCGACAGATGGGATCGATGTGACAGCTCTACGAAAGAAGCAGTTCGAACGCGCGATGCTTCACGGCTTGCTGCAGCAGCTAGCCATTCCCGCTCGGTTTCTGTCAGGCAACTTTGAATCACCCGACTTGGCCATCGTCTTGGATGGCAATACGATAGGTGTTGAGGTCACTGAGATTCAAAAGAGCAAAGAAGAGCGTGCGAGACGTGCTCCGAAGGACGACATACTGGAGCGCGCAAAGCGCGGGTACGAAGCGCAACATGGACCTCCACTGAGCGTGTGTTTCTCGTTCTACGACAGGGCATCCATCCAAACTGTAAATCGCTCCGACCTGGGCCGAGCGATCGTCGAGTTTCTCCTCAGTCTGCGTCTCGAGCATGAATATGAAGTGGTGATTGCAGCGGGTGAACGCTTGCCTCCCATGCTGAGACAGTACTTTCGAGAACTTAGATTCTGGCGCGAATCTGGACACGGAATCTGGCAGTGTTCTGAGGCGAGTTGGGTCGCCTCTCTCACCAAAGAGGTTCTTCAGGAACGCGCGGACGCCAAGAAGGACCTATTACCCGGCTATCGTGCAAAAGGCTACGACGCCTATTGGCTATTAATTTGCGCGCATCCGACCAACCCCGCCTGTCGGTTTGAGGCCGCACGCGATTTCTGCCCTGCGCATGTCCTATCCCCGTTCGATCGAACCTTCTTCTACGATCGCTGGCATGCTCTTGAGCTGGGATTGGCGGCAGGACCGAATGGGTGACCAACACTGGATGCAATCCGGGTCGCCTGGGCGTCTGCTTCGGATCGGAAGCGGACATCGAACAGCCCCGTCCGCTTCCAATCCCATGCTGAACTCAGAGTCCAGGCTCTCGCCTATCCAGGCTGGCGCCGTTGTCCAGTTCTGCTGACAGCGGTGTCCAGTTGATCTGGCGGCCATATGCGGTTGCTTGGTGTTCCGCAACTGCAGCGGCGAAGAAAACGGAGATCGCAAAGCCGCGGCCTTTGAGTCCTGTCCCCACCTCGACGGATGCGCCATGGGATTGCGCGATCTGCGCGACCAGCGACAAACCGATTCCGCTGCCGCGGCCCGTGCTGCGGGGCGCTCGATAGAAGCGGTCGAAAATGCGGGCCCGATCTTCTTCCGCGACGCCGGGGCCATCGTCGGCCACTTCCAGACGCATGCCGCGGATATCGTTCGACCGCCCAGGCCGGCAGGACACCGCGATCTGCCCGCCTTCGCCGGCGTAGCACACCGCGTTGTCGATCACATTGCGCAACAGGATGCCCAGTTGATCGATATCGCCCAGGATCGCGCCCGGCTCGGTCTGCAGCGAAATATGTTGCCCGCGGTCCCGGGCCAGCGCTTCGAAGTCGCGAACGACCAGCACCACCAGCTCCGACAGATCGACCTGGCCGAACCCTTCCGTGCTGGCGCCGGCATCCAGCCGGGCCAGATCCAACAGCTGTTCGGACAAGCGGGCGCTGCGCTGCACGCCGCTGCTCAGGCGCCGCAAGGCGGCATCCTTTTCTTCGATGGTGGTGGCGCGCAAGGCGACGTCGGCATGCGCGGCCAGCACCGCCAAAGGCGTCCGCAGTTCGTGCGCGGCATCGGCGGTGAAGCGGCGCTCGTTCTGCACGGCGGCGTCGACGCGCGCAAGCAGCTTGTTGAACGAATCCACCAGCGGGCGCACTTCGGTGGGCATGGCCTCGGTCGGCAAGGGAGTCAGATCCAGCGGCCGCCGCGTCAGCAAACTGTCGTGCAAGGCGGTCACCGGTGCCAGCGACCAGCGCACCACTACCCAGATCATCAATCCCAGCAGCGAAAAGATCAGCGCGGCCACGGCCAGGCTGAGGCGTTTCAAGTTGTGCAGCTCGCGGTTCAACGTGGCCTGGGTGCGCCCGACCTGCGCCACGATGCCCCGTCTACGGTCGGTGATGCTGTAGACGCGCCATATATCGTCGCCGATCCGATGGGTGCCGAAACCGTCACGGAAATCCGGCTTCAACGGTCCGGCGGGCGCGGCCGGAGAATGCACGACGTTGCGTCCGTCCACCCAGACCTGAAAACTCATTTTCCCGTCTTTGTACCTGGACAGCTGCGGTTGCGTCGGAGCATTGGGCAGCTGGATGACGCTGTCCGGCATGGACCGCAGCACTTGCGTTCCGATATCGCGCAAAGAGGCGTCCCACAGACCGGTCTGTTCGCGATTCATCTGCATGGCCTGCCAGCACAACCAGGTCATCCACGACAGCACGATGCACAGCAGCAATGCGAGGGTCAGGCGTCCGCGGATGGAATTCATGCGCCGTTGCCGCCCATCCGGTAGCCGAATCCATGCACGGTCACGATCGTCTCTTCGCCCAGCTTTCGCCGCAACTGGTGGATGTACACCGCGATCGTGTTGCTCTCGATCGTACCGGAGGAACCGTATATGCCCTCCTCGAGCTGCTCGCGGGTGACGACCCTGCCCTGCCGCTCCATCAGCAGCATCAGCGTGCGGTACTCGTGCACGCTCAGAGCCACCGATTCGTCCCGGTGCGTCACCCGCCGTTGCGCCGGGTCCAGCTTGATCCCGTTGAAGGTCAGCACCGGCGACACCCGGCCCTGGCTGCGCCTGATGACGGCCCGCAGTCTTGCGAACAGTTCGTCCAATTGGAAGGGCTTGACGATGTAGTCGTCGGCCCCGGCATCGAGCCCGCCGATGCGGTCGGTCAGTTTGTCGCGCGCGGTGATGATCAGCACCGGCGTTGCGTCGTAACGGGCCCGCAGATTCGACAGCACGCCCAGTCCCGAACCGCCGGGCAGGCCCAGGTCGAGCAGCACCGCATCGTAGGGATGGTCGACCAGAATGGTCCTGGCCGCTCCGGCATCCGCCACCCAATCCACGCGCCAGCCATTCTGTTCCAGACCCGCGCGCACGGCCTCGGCCAGCATTTCATCGTCTTCCACCAGCAACAAGTTCATGACCGTAGTCTCAAGTCTTCGACGCCTGGCGCGAGCTTGCTGGGAAGCGATTAAAGAATTCTTAAAAACGACGCCACAGGATACCTCCAGCCGCCGCATGGCAGAAGGATTCCTTTCGAATGAGCGTTCAACCGCTTCGCTTGCCCGATATAGCCCCGGTAACCGTCAGGCCCGCCGTGCTCGAAGACCTGCCCCGCCTGCTCGCCCTGTGCGCGGAGCATGCCGAAAGTCTCGCCTACGAGCGCTTGCCTTATGGAGACACGCAGGCCGACACGCTGGAACTGGTGGAAGCTCTGTTCGACACGCCCCGTCGCGCTTGGGTCTGGGTCGCCGAATTCGCCCGGGAATTGGTGGGCTACGTCTGTGCAACGGTGGATTTCTCGATCCTGGAGCGGGGCTACTACGCCAACCTCGAAGCTCCGTTCGTACGACCCGCCTGGCGGCATGTCGGCGTGGAGACGCATCTGTTCCAACAGGCGCTCGTTCTGGCGGCGAACACCGGATGCCGCTACCTCCAGTCGCAAACACCGACCTGGAAAGTCCATGCCACCCGATTGCAGGCCGCCTCCAGCGCGAGCCGCGTCGAGATGGTGCGGTACGTTCTTCCGGCTCCGATCAGCCAGTCCCCTGGCGCGACGCCGACTACGGCGAGCGAAGCGCAACTTACCGCCGATGACCGATGCACTTCCTGAAAACGCCGCTCCTTCGCACATGAAGGAAGGAATCGCAGCGCCGACTTATCCCCCCCACTGCAAGGAATTCCGATGAAATCCGCCCGCGCTTCGCTATGCCTAGTGTTGCTCGCTCCCTTCGTCTCGCACGCGCAAGAACCGCCTGAATCCAAAACGATGGATGAACCCGTATCGCACTGGAGCCTCGGCATTGCCGGCGTACTCAGGGACAGCGAATACGCTGGCGAAGGAAATCGGACCCTCATCGTCCCCAGCGCGTCCTACGAAGGGGAATGGTTCTATTGGCGCGGCGCTACCCTGGGCTACCGTCTCGCCAAGACCGACCACTTCAGCGTGGATGCTTTCATCGCCGCGCGCCTGGACGGTATCGATGCCGACGACTTCGGCGCCGTCGAACTTGCCGAACGGGGCATCGACCGCGACTTGCTGGAGGACCGCGACCATAGCGCGGACGCAGGACTGTCCGCCACCTGGAAGGGCGCTGCGGGAGAAATCGAACTCGACGCCAGAGCCGATATCACCGGCACCAGCGAGGGATACCAGATCGCCGTCGACTATCGCTACCCTTTCCGGATAGGCCGCGTCACCGTGAAACCCGGTATCGGCGCGACGATGCTGTCGGACGACATGGCCAACTACTATTACGGCACGCTGGACGAAGAAGTGGCTCGCGGCGTGGTCGACTACAAGCCCGGCCGCTCCACCATTCCGCATATCGGCGTCTCGGTGGTGGTTCCGTTCGCATCGCAATGGCTGTTCGTCGGCAACGCACAATTGCGGTCGCTGCCGGATGAGATTCAGGACAGCCCTCTGGTGGAACAAGACGCCGATAGCGTCCCGCTCCTTTTCATCGGCGTATCGCGCCGGTTCTGAATCCGACCAGGCGACCCGACCGGGTTCGTACTCAGCGATGCTGTTCCGCGTGCAGCCGCAATACTTCCAACGTGCCTCTCCAGTACAGGTCCATGTGCCGGAAGATGCTCTCGGTCGGAAAGCCGGTGATCGTCAAGGTCAACGAGGTCGCATCGTCCATGGGCGTCAGGCTGAACCGCAATGTGGAGTAGTTCGCCTGTTCATCGACGGAAAGCCGCGATAGCGAGCTCAGGTGGGTGTAGCTGAGCCAGGTGCGAGGAGCGAACTCCAATACCGTACCGCGATTCTCGAACCGCACATGGTGATACCCACGGATCACGATCGGACTGCCTACGCTCCAATCAGTGTCTATCCCGATTTCCAGTTCCGGCTCGCCCATCCATGTCTTCATCCGTTCGGGAATCGACAGACTGTCCCAAACAACCTCGATCGGAGCGTCGACAAGGATGGTTTGGTGGAAAGTTTGCTTCATCGGCGGATCGAGTCGAGGTGCCGTAGGGCGGGTCTCGACCCGCTGGCTTGTGATTGGTTTCGTCCAGGCTGCATGCTAACGATGGCTATCGCTTCGCTCAAGCCATCTTGCGGTCAGTTCCAGTTGTCGATCTTTATATCGTCGGGCGAAGGCCTGCCCTCGCCTGTTTCGACCAGCTGCTTCAGGCTCAACAGGAAGATCGCCCACTTCATGCTGCAGTGCTCGGTGAACTCGACCGCCTCGCGCCAGTTCCTGTGCCCGAAGCGGACGATGGTGTAGTCGTCTTCCTGCACCAGTCTGAAGACCACATCGGTGCCTATCCATTCGTCCGGGCCGGCCGTGCAGCGCCAATGCACCTGCTTGTCGGGATCCAGACCCATCACTTGCATGGTCATGCCGCCGATTCTTCCCCCATCCCGTGTCTTGAACTCGAAATCGAGGGTGGCGCCGGGTTTGGAAACGCCGGTCGTCGCCGTCGTCCACCAGCCTGCAACGCCCTCGACCGTCGACAGCGCCGCATAGACCCTGGATGGGGACGCCTTTATTCCAACGCGATGGATGATGTCGATCATTTTCCTGCTCCTTCCACTGTTTGAATTCGAATAAGCAACCGCGGTGCGGCTGCGCTGGCCCGATCAAGCGACGGCTGTTTTCGGACGCCGCACGGCGCGTACTTTTCCGCTGGCCCCGCCGCCGCAGTAGAAAAGTCCGGCGCCGTCGGATTCGAGCCCGCTGATGCCGGTGCCCGGCGGCATTTCCAGACGTTCGAGCACCTCGCCGCTGCCAGGGTCGATATGGCGCAGCTCGCTCTGGTCGCCTTCCCAAGTGCCGTGCCACAGTTCGCCATCGATCCAGGTCACGCCGGTGACGAAGCGGTTGGATTCGATGCTGCGCTTGACCGCGCCGGTCTGCGGATCGATCTGGTGGATCTTGCGATCGCGGTATTGGCCCACCCATAGACTGCCTTCGGCCCAAGCGAGTCCCGAATCGGAACCATGGCCGGGCGCGGGGATCGAGGACACCACCTTGCCAGTGGCCGGATCGATCTTGTCGATGCGCGCTTCGGCGATCTGATAGAAGTGAGTGCCGTCGAAGGCGGTGCCGGCGTCGCAGGCGATATCCAGCGTATGCGTGTGTTCGCCGCTTTCGGGATCGAAACCCACCAGAGCGGCGCCGGTAGCGGCCCAGACGCGCCGGCCGTCGTGGGTCACGCCATGCACTTTCCCGGCTTCGTTGAAGGGCCCGTATTCGCGCACGATTTCGGCCGGGCGCAGCGCAGGCTGCCGGGTGGTCTTGTTTGCGGAACTTGTCATCGTCGTCTCCTGGCTCCGCCCTGGATCGGCGGCGTGGGACAACTCTATTCAATCGGCAGCGCAGCAGGGAGTAACAAGATCGTCGTGAATCCCGCCAGCGGCGGCGCCAGCCAGCGGCGCGCGCGCGCGCGCCCGATCGAGCGTACCCGTTCGGCGGTCTCCAGTTCGGCCAGTGCGCGCTGCACCGTGCGCTGGCTGTCGCCCAGGGCCAATGCCAGGGCGGAGGTGGACCATGCGGCGCCATCGGAGAGCAATGCCAGCAGCGAAGCCTGGTCGCTGTCGATGGGCGGCGCCAGTACGACGACGTCTTGCCCGTCGCAAGGTACGAAGATGAAACCCCGGGGCGTGGCTTCGATATGCGCCATTCCCCGGACCAGCGTACGCAAGCGGCCGATCTCCACGCGCAAGCGCGCACGATGCGTGTCGTCGGGGCGGCGCATGCGGAACGCGTCTGCGATCAGGCTTTCCCGATCGGCATCGTTCGGCCACGTCTGGGCGAGCGCGTGCGCCAATGCGAACAACACGGGCCGGCGCGCCAGCGACCGCCATTGGCCGCCGACGCGCAGTCCGCGACGGCAACCGTCCACCACCAGCGCGCCGGAGGCCAGCAGAGTCGCGACTTCATCGAGACGCAAGGTCTGCTCGCCGTCGGCGGACAAGCGCCGGGCAGCGGGACTATCGAGCGCAGTGCGCGCCTCGGCCACTTCGGACATCAGTGCGGGTATGCGCGCACGCTCGGCCGCATCATGCGCTCTGGCCAGCGCCGCCCGCGCCGGGCCGATGCGCAGCGAACGCAATGCCAGCTCCACCCGGGTCAGCTCGGCCACCGCCGCCAGCGCCGGTGGCAAGCCGTGCGCATCGATGCGTTCCATGGCAGCTTCGGCTTCGTGCAGGCGGCCCAACAGCAGCAGCCGGCGTGCTGCGATCACGCGCGCCTGCATCGCGTTGGCGCGATCGGCGCGCGCCTCGAGCGTGGCCGACGCCGCCGTCAGCGCGCGTGGCGACCACCCCAGATCGCGCATGGCCAGCGCCACCTCGGCTTCGGCGACTACGCAACGCGCCCGCGCCAACGCCTCATGGTTGCCGAAGCCGCGGGCGGCGCGGCGCAGCAGCTCGCGCGCACGCGGGTGTTCGCCCAACTGGGCCATGGCGATGCCGCGCAACGCCAGCGCCGGCGGGTCCTCGCGCAAAGCGACCCGCTTGAGCGCACCGAGGGTGTCGCCGGTGGCCAGGGCGCGTGCGGCGGCGGCGATCAGGGAATCCATGGCGACAGCCTACTCCGCATCCTGCGACATCCGGGGAACGTGGCGAACGGCGCCGATTATTTTCGGCTCATCCGGACAAAAGCAACGAAGGCAGCCAAGCGACTTGACTGCCTTCGTCGTTCCTTCAGTGGGTTTCCGCCTGTTCGGGCGACCGCATCAGTCGAATCTGTACACGACCTCCGCAGCCACTTCGCGGCCTACCGGATTGGCCACGCAATAGGCGAAACCGCCGCACCACTTGTCCTGGAAGTGGTCGTCCAGGATGTTGTTGACGTAGAAGTTCAGGCGCAGGGCGTCGTTGAACTGATAGCCGACGCTGGCGTTCCAATAGATCTTGTCCTGGTTGTAGAAGTCGATAAATTCGCTCTGCTGGCCGTAAGTGATGCTGCGCTCGCCGGCGCCATTCACGCGCAGATCCGTGCAGTCGGTGGCCACGTCCGGGCGGAAACCGCTGGGCAGCGCGGCGCAGGCGCCGTTGCGGTCGCTGCGGGTGCCTGCAGTCCAGTCCACGTAGAGCACCGCAGTCCAGGGATCCATCGTCCAGGTAGCGCTGGCGCGGCCGCGATAGCGGATCTGCCGTTCCTGGTCGCGGACATTTTCGAACAGGTCGCCTTCGAACTGGGCGAACTTGTAGGTCAGCTGCCGGGTGTAGTTGAGCGCGAAATCGAAGGTTCCCCAGTTCGCGGTCTGCAGCTGGTAGCGCGAAGCGACATCGACGCCGCTGACGCTTTGCTTGGCGCGGTTGATCGGACCGATCTCGACGCGGGTGACCACGCCATTGGCGTCGCGGGTGACGCGGCTGAGCTGCAGGTCGCACAACGCCTGGCTGGGTGGAGTGCGGCGCGGCTTGTCGGCGGGCGACTGCCCGGTCAGGCAATAGGCTTCGTCCAGCAGCACCTGGTCGGCGCTGACGTCGTCGATCGCATTCTCGATGTTGACCCGCCAGTAGTCCGCGCTGAGCGAGAAGCCCTCGAACGCATCCCACACGAAGCCGTAGGTGAACGAATCGCCGGTTTCGTACAGCAGGTCTTCGGTGCCCTGCCGGGCGATCAGCGGATTGTCGATGTGGTACGGGTCGCCATCGCCGCCGGGGCAATTGCTGGTCTGCCGGTTGGGATCCCGCAGGCAGGTCAGGTAATCGACCTGGTCGGCCACGCTCTCGCTGGGATCGGCGTAGACGAAGTGCATGTCCGGCGCGCGGAAGCTGGTGGCGTAGCTGCTGCGCAAGAGCAGGTTGGAGAACGGACGCCACTCCAGGCCCAGGTTGTAAGTAGTGGCCGCATCGTCGGCGACCGCGTCGTAGCGGTCGTAGCGGCCGGCGGTGGAGAGCGTCAGGTTCTTGAGCAAGGGAATCTTGAATTCCACGCCCGCTGCGTAACGGTTGCGCTCGCCGCCGCCGGTTTCGATATTGCCGAACGGCGTGAAGTACACCGGGTTGGTGCCCATGGTATTCGGGTCGGGATACAGCTTGTAGCCCTGCTTGGCGGCTTCCAGGACGCCAGCGAAGCCGATGGGACCGGCCCAGCCTTCGAACAGATCGCCGCTGAGCACGAAGCTGCCCTGGGTGAGCCAGGTGCGCGCCTTCTTGTCGCCCACCGCGCGGACGCTGTCGTAGTCGCTGCGGGATACCGGGTTCCACAGCCGGCTGTAGTCGGGCGCATGGATTTCCAGGCCGCTGGCCGCATCGATGCCCAGCGATGGGCCCAGGAAGAATTCCGCAGCCCGCGCCTCGTGGATGGTGGGGAAGCGCTCCTGCACTTCGTACTCGGCGCGGCCGACCATGACGTCCCAGTCGAAGCGATCATTGAAGACGGTGCCGCGCAGGCCGGCGTTGAAGTCCCAGTTCGTTTCCTTCGACAAGGTCAGCGCGCGGTCGACGCCGCCGATCTCGCTCGGCACGAAATAGCGCAGCAGGCTGCGCTCCTGGCCGCTGTCGCGGTCGATGTAGTTGGAACTGCCCCAGGCCGGCATGAAAGTGTTGCTCTCGCCGGTGGATTTCCAGTAGCCGACGGTCGCCCAGGCTTCGACATTGCCGAGCTGCTTGGTGCCGTACAGGTAGATCGAGAGGTCCTCGCTGCCGTTGCGCAGGGTCCAGTGTTCGAACACGGCGCGCTGGGCGCACTGCCAGCCGGTATCGGTCTGCGCGCCGTTGAAATCGTTGTACAGAATGCGGTTGTGCAGGAAGAAGTCGCCGTCGAACTGCTCGCAGGCGCCTTCCGGCGGCATCAGCCGCTGCCCGTTGGTCGCGTCGAACAGACGGATGCCGACGCTGGGCGTATTCGTCGCCACGCCCTGCTGCACGCCGCCGAAGTTCCAGTTGCGGCGCGGCGCGTCGAATTCCGAATCCATCCACGGCCGGTCGTGCGCCCACAGCGGCTTGCGGTCGAAATACTGCAGGGTGTAGGCCACGCTCCAGTCTTCGCCGTGCCGGCCACCGGACCAGGAGACGTCGGTCACCGCGCGCCCGCCTTCGGTGGTGGTGCCGTAGCGCGCACGCAGGGTGTCGCCGTCGATGTCCTTCTTCAGGATCACGTTGACCACGCCGGCCACCGCGTCGGAGCCGTAGATCGCCGAAGCGCCGCTGGAAAGCACTTCGATGCGGTCGACGATGCCGGTGGGAATATTGTTGTAGTTGGCGAAATTGCTCTTGCCGGTATAGGGCATCGGGTAATCGGCCACGCGGTGGCCGTTGATCAGCAGCAGGCTGCGGCCGGGGCCGAGGTTGCGCAGGTTGAGCGGACTGGCGTTGACCGAGCTCTGGCCCCAGTCGTAGTCGTTCTGCACGTTGCCGGTGACTTCGGTCAGCGAGCTGAGCGCTTCGTAGACGGTGGTGAAGCCTTCCTTCCTGATTTGATCGCCGGTGATGACCGTCACCGGCGCCGGGCCCTCGACCTCCGCGCGCTTGATGCGCGAGCCGGTGACGGTGACCGCATCGAGCGTCTTGGCTTTTTTGTCGGATTCGGCCGCGGCAGCTTCGGTTTGGGCGGGGTCGACCGCCTGTTCTGCCGGTGGTGGCTGCTGAGCATCCTGCGCCAGCGCCGCCAACGACGGGAACAGCACCAATGCGAGCGCGCTCGCCAGGGCGTTGCGGTGGAAAATCGAGTACTGCATGGAGCCCCCTCCGAATGTTGAATTAGCTAATGGTCTGATCGCGATGACGGATTCAGATCGCAGAACCACCGCGCTCGCTTGGCTTGCCGAGGATGTCAACCATGTGACATCGATCCCTCAGTGCGACCTTACGCGACAAAATCGATCTAAATATGCGGCATCCATCACCATTTTAGAACGATCTAAAAAATGTACCGGACGAAGGCAATCCGATGCTCAACCGAAAACATTTCCGATCACCTGCCGTATACAGGCAGGACATGCAACCTATGCCGTTGCGCTGCATTATCGTATGCCGCACTTTCCACGCCGCGTCTTGCAGCGCACGACGGCCCGGGTCTATGTCTGGGTAGTCCTCACCGGCATTCCGGCGACAGGAAGAAAACTTCAATTACATTTTCGCCTGCACATCCGCACCATCGCCTCCCCTGGTTTCCAGCCACGCACCGGAGGGAAAATATCCAAGAGCAAGCTTCGGACCGTTGCGGCAGGTCCTGTCGAGCCAGGATTCCGCGCCGCAGGCGTCGCCGGAAATCCTGCGCTGGTTCTATTGCATGGCTGGCCGCACTGCAGCGCTCTTTACGATTTCGCCTTCCATGCCATTCCCGAGTTGCCCGGAACCATGGCGGCCGGCCGCGAGCTCCCGTACTTCGATTTTTCCATAGACAATCTGGCTGGGGATCCCGGAAAGATACTCGAGGCTATGCGCGAGGCATTCGTCGATGCTGTACGTTCGCGGCGACGCGGAGGCGAAGCATATGGACTCTTATCCGCAAGGTCTCGAACGGATCGGCGTTCCGGAGTTGGCGCATGCGGTCGTCCCAGGCGACGAGTTCACTCCGCCGGAGACGCCGAAGGCCTTCGTGGCGACGCTGGGCGGCTTCTGCCAACACTGCGACGCTATTGGGCGGTGATGGATCCAGCCCGGCCGGCGGCGGTTGCGATGCCGGCGTTCAGAGCTACGAAGACGGTTCGCTGAGAGGAGGCGACTGGGCGAACGTCGCCTTGACGCGCCTGGACACCAGGAAGTACGGCACCCAGACCAGCATCGCTATGGTTGCGCGAACCAGTACGGCGAGGCTTTCGTAACCGGCCCCCTGATCGGGAATCGACGGGATTTGCGCCGCGATGAAGTAATTGGCGGCGGCCACCGCGAAACTTGCCGTCACCAGGCCGATGGAGAACTTCGGGGCGTACGAGGAACGGACGACCAGCAATGCAAGGGCGACCATGGCCATGGCGCCGATGACGATATGGCCGGCCAGTTCGAAGAGAAGGACGCGTTCCCACAGCGGATGGTAAGCGGGCGAACCCGGACTGGTAAGCGCTTGCCAGGTGCCGTCGCGAAACAGGGGCAGGAAGGTGGAAAGGATCAGGAAGCCGATCCTGGCGATCTTCAGAATCACAAATCCGGTGAACAGCAGCAGCCAACCCCACAGGCCGTCCAATTCATTTACTTCTACTTCTTCGTGCACTTCAGCCCCCCGGCCTTTCCCCACCCGCCTAGTGTGCCCGATGGGACGGCAGACGGGGTTAAACCAAGGGGGAAACTCGTCCCGCGGGAGAAAAATCAGCCCGGTAACGGCGGCAGCGCGGGCGCATCGAGTCCCTTGAAGGGATCTCGCCAGGCGTCGAGTTTTTCCAGCTGCCCATACCACCGCTCGAGGAACGGGTAGTCGCCCAGCGGCAGTCCCGCGACATCGTTGAAAGGCAGGAACGCCGCCATCCGGAAATCGGCATAGGACACCGAATCCCCGACCAGCCATGCCCGCTTGGAAAGCTCGGCATCGAGGAGCGCAGCGGACGTACCGAAACGCCTGAGCCCTTCCTCCACCCGCTGCCGGTCCACTGCGCCAAGCCCGTACCGCTGCTTCGTACCGCGTTCGAAATGCACCATGTCGCAGGCTCTGGCGAAGTTCTCCTTGCCCCAGCTGAGCCACTGCACCATCTCGGGCTCGTCGTCGCCGGTGCGCCAGAAATCCGCGCCCGCGTCGCGCGACAGCCGGCAGGCGATGGCGTCGGCTTCCCAGAGGCTCTTCCCCGGGCCTAGCAATATGGGCAGCAGCAGGTTCGGATTCAGCGGGCGATACCGCTCTCTCTGGCCCGGGGCCATCGGCGCGGCGAACTCGAAGTCGACCTCGGCGTTCAAATGGCGCGCCACCGCCACTGCCAGGCGCGGGTTCGGGTTGCGGCTGAAGAGCAATTTCATCGCGTGCGATCCTTCGAAGCAGGAGCAAGGGCGAAGTGAAGCGTACTCGCATGCCGATTCCCAGGCGGCCCGGGATCGATACCGTCAAGCGGGCTGCGGGAGCCGGCGTGTGGATTCGGCCCTACGCACGCAAACTGCGGTCACGCCGCAGCAGCGCGCAGCGAACGCTCGAACGCCATGTGCTGGCCGATCTTTTCGACCCAGCGCACCGGCGCCGTCGCCGGGGGCACCGTGCTTTCCATCGTCCAGTTGGCGTCGACGTAGTCGGGAAACTCCCCTGCCCATTGCTGCGGATTCAGCGGCAGCGCGTTGCTCAGCACCGTCGTCAGATTGACGATGGAATGCCGCGACAACTCGTGCGGGAACCATTCGCCCTTCACGTAGAACGAGGTGACGAAACCCTCGCCGACCGTACCGTATCCGAATGCGTCCGGCGGCAGCGTGGGCACGTAGTCCCAGTAGTTGTAGACGCGGATGCTGTTGCCGGCCGCGATCGTCGCGTCGTAGGCCGTTTGCCAACTATCGGTGCCCACCATGGGGCTGGCGAAGTTGATATTGGTCGAGGCAGTCGGCTGGCTGATCGCCATATCCAGCGAAAACAACTGGCTCAGTGCCGCACCCAGGCTGTGTCCGGTGACGTAGAGCTGTTGCGGCTTGTATTTTCCGAGCAGCGAGAACAGTTGCTGCCGCATCGACTGGGCCATGCCGCCGCCCATGCCGTCGTAGATTCCGTAAAAGCCCGAGGCTACGCGCGGGGTCGGGCTGATGCCGCCCTGGCTCGGCTCGAAGCCGGTGGTGAGGAAGTGCACGTCCTCCCAACCATCCAGATCCGAGTCGGTGCCGCGGAACGCGAAGATGAAGGTGCCCGGATCGGTCTGCGACTGGAATACCAGTCCGTATTTCTCTTCGGAGCCGGTGTCGAGAAAAGCGTCCCAGCCCGTCCATCCGTCCATCTGTGTGTAGCCGTCCGGAGGCGTGATGGGATCGCCGCTGTAGTAGTTGTAGGCGGCCTTGGAGGCGATTGCCAGAGCCAGGGTGAGCGCGGTGTCGAGGGTCGGCTGGGTGGGGCTGGCGATGTTCGCGGCCATGAGGATCTTTCCTTGATCGTGGGATGCGCGCGAAGCCTACTTATCCGCCAGCGTCGAAGTACGGACGCCGCGCACGGTTTCGGTTTTTTCCGAATCGCGTACGTCACGCTACCAACTACGGAAACTTGCATGCGCTCCAAGACGCGGTGCGCTTTTGGTATCCCGCATGCCAACGCCGAATCCGTTGGAAGATCCTTCCGTCCAAGCCTTCCGCTACCGGCAGATGGGACAAGACCCGCCATACGGTCGCCGCGCGCTTGCATCGTGCCCGCAGGCCGGCCACCATTCCTGCTGGCCTGGGGGACACCGCATGGAATTGTTGACGCTGCAGCATTTCGCTCCGTACGTAAACGAAACGTTCGCCGCCACCATGAACGATGGCGAGGTGCCGTTCGTGCTGGTCGAGGCGCGTGCGCTGCAGGACGGCCCGGCGCCCGGGACGATGCGTCCGCCGTTCTCGCTGCTGTTCCGCAACGCCTCTTCTTTCCTGTTTCCGCAACAGCTGTACCGCATGCGTCACGACGGGATCGGCGAAGTCGGAATTTTCCTGGTGCCGATCGCCCGCGAACGCGAAGGCTTCCTCTACCAGGCCATTTTCAATTGAACCGGTTTCGATTAAACCGTCCGGCTGGATTCCTTCAGCCCGCCCGGCCGGCCGCCCAGCGCATGCGCCGGTGGCTGCCCGACTCCTCGGCCGCGGCGAATCCCATGCGCTCGTAGAGGCGCTGCGCGCGCGGATTGTCGATCTGGACGTGCAACTGCACGCCACGCCCAAGCCCGGCGGCCTCGCGCTGCGTCTGCGCGATCAACGCGCCGGCGATGCCCTGTCCGCGGGCGGCCGGATCGATGCTGATGTCGATGATCAGGTAGTCCGGTTCGCCGCGATGCAGGTAATAGCGTCCCAGCGGTATGCCGTCGCTTTCGATGACCAGGAAATCCGCCGCATCGTAATGGCTCAGATAGTGCAGGTGCTGCAGCGCGAACTGGCTGTCCAGGAAATCGCTTTTGGCCGCATCCGGCCAAGGCACCCGCGCGAGTTCCTCGGTGCGCGTGCTCGCATAGAGCGTGCGCAACCAGGGCAGATCTTCGTCGCGCGCGGGCCGCAGCGTAATGCCGCGCGCGCGCAGGAAGCCGGGCGTCGCCAGTCGAACGTCGCGCCCGGCCGGAAACGGCGGACGCGACGGCGCAAGAACAGCGGACATGCGGACTCTCAGTTGAAACTGGGATACAGGCCGCTGAGCGCGATGCAGAAGTTCACCGCCAGATAGGGCTGCCGGTTTTCGTGCGGCTGGCCGCCGCCGCTGACGCCGCACATGCCCGGAGCGAACTGCGCGTTCGCCTGTCCGCCGGCGACGAACGGCGCGCTGAGACTGGGAACGGCCAACGAATTGCCGGGACTGGGCGAACTCGCGCGCTTGCTCGTGTCGTTCTGGTTGTAGACGGTGAACGGATGCGAATGCATCGGCATTTCGCCCTGGGTCAACGTCACGCTGTTCTCGCCGAAGGTCTCGCCGATGACGCGTTGGCTCAGACCCGGTCCCGCGCCCTGGTTGCAGCCTGCGCGGCCGGTGAAATTGGGCAGCTGGAAACTGGTCGTTCCATTGCCGCCGTATTGGGTGCCCAGCAACGAGAACAGCGCGGTGTTCTGCTGGATCGACAAGGTCGCGCCATTGCAGAAAGCCCACTGGCGGGGCGGGAAGTTGAAACCGAAAAGCTGGATTTCGCCTATGAAGGGTTCGGTCACGGAGAGGTCCTCGGAACTGGTGGACGTGCGGGCGCGCGCAACGGACGGCGCGGATCGGAAGTCAGTTCTGTTGCGGGAAAATCCCGGCCCAGGCGATGCAGTACTGCACCGTCAGCGTCGGCATGAGGTTGTCGTGCGGCTGGTTGCCGCCGGACATGGTGGTCGATGCCGCGGAGGTGGCGTAGCCGTTGGCGCCGGTGACGTCGGTGGCGTACATGGTGTCGCCCGACAACGCGCCCAGTTCGACCGTATTGCCGATAGCCGTGGCGTTGGCCACCGCCGTGGTCGCGCTCATCGTATGGCTGTGCGCGGGCATCTGGTTGGTGGTCAGGACGACCGTCTCGCTGCCGCCGAGCTCGCCGATGACGCGCGGGCTCAGGCCGGGTCCGTTGCCCCAGTGCATCGGCACGCGTCCGCTCAGGTTGGGCATGGCGAACGTGGTCTGGCCGTCGCCGCCGTAAGTCGTGCCGATCAGGGTGAACAGAGTCTCGTATTCCGAGATCGACTGCAGCGAGCCGTCGCAAGGAAACCAGCCGTTGGGGACGCGGGAAAAACCGAACAGGCGGATCTCTCCGACATACGGGGTGCTCATAGGGAACTCCGTGCAGTGAGTGGGTGGCCGCGCGTCAGTTGCGCGAGGGGAAGATGCCGGCCAACGCGATGCAGTAATTGATCACGTCGAAGGGCTGCATGTTGGGATGCGGCTGGGTGCCGCCCACCGGCGCGATGCTCTGCGGCGACAAAGGCACCTGGGTGCCGCTGGCGGGCGCATAGAGGGCTGCGGTGTTGGTTCCGTAAAGCGTGTTGGTCGGGTTGCGCTGACTGCCGTTGCCGGTGGTCCCGCTGCACTGATGGTTGTGCGTGGGCAATTGCGTGGTCAGCACGGTCACGTTCTCGGCCCCGCCCGTTTCGCCCAGCTGATAAGCCGTGGGTTGCCACCCGGGATCGGCGGACGTACCGAAAGCGACTGGCGTGCGGCCCTGCATGTTGGGCAGCGCGAACGTGGTTTGGCCATTGCCGCCGTAGGTCGTTCCCAACAACGAAAACAGCGCCTGGTTTTGACTGATCGACAGCAGCTGTCCGTTGCAGAGAGCGAATCCTTTCGGCGCAAAGGCGAAGCCCGTGAGCATGATCTGCCCCAAGAATACTTCGGTCATTTTTCATTCCCCAAGGATGGTGGCACCGCACGTTGATGTGGGATGCGGCAGCTACTCTCGCTCACCGCATGCGTGCGGTACAAGTGAAATATTTACACCCACGCATTTATTTTTCCTACGTGGCTGCGGCATGAATAAGTGTGAGATGCAGCACTTTTCTTGACTCGGGTTCCTGCTCGAATGCGCAAGAGTTCGCAAGGAGCGTGGCCGGGCATCGCCTGCTGACAGCGGATACGGGGATTGGATCTACGCTGTCGCGAAGACAAGGGGCATCCGCCCAAGCGCGCGCGGCGTCTACTTGGGGCAGGACATGCATCAGCAGAATGCGCATAGCGCGAGTCCATCGCGCGCCGCTCGCGTCGGTTTCATTTCCTGGTTCGGGCTGCTGGCATTGACGTGCGCGGCGTGGTTCTGGCCCGGCGCCGCGATGGCCGCGCCTTCGCCGAATTGCGGACCTTTCAACATCACGGTCGCGCACGGCGGTTCGCAAGTCATAGACGCCAGCGCCTGCGACGGGCCGGACGACTTCGGCATCGGTCTGCTGGAAGTGCCGCCGGCGCACGGCACCGTCACCATCAACACGCTGGCCCAGACGGTCACTTACGCGCATGCCGGCGGCGGCGATACCGCGACCAGCGACACCTTCGTCTTCGACGACGGACTCAACAACGAAGTCACGGTCAACGTCACCATCGGAGCAGCGTCGCCGATCACGATCTCGCCCGGCACGCTGAGCATGACCGCCGGCACGCCCTTCAGTCAGCAGCTGACCGCCGCCGGCGGTACCGCGCCCTACGCCTGGACGCTCGCCAGCGGCGCGTTGCCTGCAGGACTCACGTTCAACGCCAGCGGTCTGCTCGCTGGCACGCCGACCGCACGTGGCAACCACACCTTCACCGTCCAGGCCACCGACAATACGTCGCTGACCGCGACCAAGTCCTACACCCTCACCGTCGCCAATCCGACCTTGAGCCTGTCGCCCGCCAACCCGACCGCCGCGGTGAACGGCGTGGCTTACAGCTTCACCTTCACGCCGGTCGGCGGCGTGGCGCCCTATACGCTGGCGCATGAAGTCGTGAGCGGTTCGCTGCCGCCGGGCCTGAGCCTGAGCGGGGCGACCCTCAGCGGCACGCCGAGCGCAGTGGGCAGCTATACGTTCGGCATCCGGGTCACCGACAGCAGCACGGGGCCGGGCAGCTACTTCGAAGTCGAAAGCGTCACCCTGGTGGTCAATCCGCCGCCGACCATCACGGTCAACCCGGCCACGGTTCCTGCCGCGACCGTCGGCGCCGCGTACAGCCAGACCATCACCGGCGGCGGCGGCACCGCGCCGTACACCTTCGCGATCACCGCTGGCGCGTTGCCCGCAGGACTCAGCCTCAGCGGCACCGGCGCGTTGAGCGGCACACCGACAGCGGGCGGCACTTTCAACTTCACCGTCACCGCCACCGACGCCAACAGTTTCTCCGGCAGCCGTGCCTACTCGCTGACAGTGAGCGCGCCGACCATCGCGGTGGCGCCGACGACGCTGCCGGCCGGCGCCGTTGCGACGGCTTACAACCAGACGATCAGCGCCAGCGGCGGCACCGCACCGTACACGCGTGCGATCACCGCCGGTGCGCTGCCGGCAGGACTCAGCCTCAGCAGCACCGGTACGTTGAGCGGCACGCCGACGGCGGGCGGTACCTTCAACTTCACCGTCACCGCCACCGACAGCAGTACCGGTGCCGGCCCTTACACGGGTTCGCGCGCGTACTCGTTGACGATCAATGCGGCTACCGTCGTGCTGCCTGCAACCACGCTGGCCAACGGCACCCTGGCGACGGCTTACAGCGCCACGCTGAACCCGGCCAGCGGCGGCACCGCGCCCTACGCCTATGCGCTCACCGCCGGCGCGCTGCCGCCAGGACTCAGCCTTAGCAGCGCCGGAGCGCTGAGCGGTACGCCGACTGCCAACGGCACCTTCAACTTCAGCGTCACCGCCACCGACAGCAGCACCGGCACCGGGCCCTACACCGCCACCCAGGCCTATGCGCTGACCATCGTGGAAATCGCGCCGGTCGCCAATGCGGTTTCCGCCACCGTCGGCTACGGCAGCGCCGCCAATGCGGTCACGCTGAACATCACCGGCGGAACACCGACCTCGGTCGCCGTCGGTACCGCACCCACTCATGGCACGGCCATCGCCAGCGGCCTCTCGATCACTTACCAACCCAACGCTGGCTACGCCGGAGCGGACAGCTTCACCTATACCGCGACCAATGCCGCAGGTACTTCGGCGCCCGCAACGGTGACGATCACGGTAAGCAACCCGACCATCACCGTGACCGCATCCGGTCCGCTCTCTGCGCAGACCGGCGCGCCTTATACGCAAACCTTCACCTGGAACGGCGGCGCCTCGCCGTACAGCGGCTACTCGGTCACCGGACTGCCGGCGGGTCTCTCGATCACCGGCACCACCGCCGACAGCGTGACGGTATCGGGTACGCCGACCGCTGGAGGTTCGTTCCTGCTCAACGCTTCGGCCGTCGACAGCAGCACCGGCAACGGTCCGTTCACGCAGGCGCAGGCATTCATGCTCAACGTCGGCGCACCGACCCTTTCGCTGACGCCGGCCGCAGGCACGCTGACGGTGGCCTATGGTTCCCCCTATTCGCAGACGATCGTCGCCAGCGGCGGCACCGCGCCCTACAGCTATGCGCTGACCGCCGGTGCGCTGCCCCCGGGCATATCCCTCTCCAGCGCGGGATTGCTCAGCGGCACGCCTACGGTGCCGGGCAGCTATTCGATCGCCCTGCGGGCCACCGACAGCAGCACCGGTACGGGCGCGCCGTACTCGGTAGTGGGCAATTACGTGTTGCAAGTTGGCGTGCCGACGATCGCGATCGCTCCGGCCTCGCTCCCCAATCCGGTTCCTGGCGTCGCCTACTCGCAGACGCTCACCGCCAGTGGCGGTGTCGCGCCCTACGCCTTCTCGTTGACCACCGGCTCGCTGCCGGTGGGCATGTCGTTCTCTTCGGCCGGAGTGCTGTCGGGAACTCCGGCGATGACGGGCACGTTCAATTTCACGGTCGCCGTGCAGGACGCGAACGGCCAATCCGGCGCGCGCGCCTACAGCGTCACCATCGCCACACCGACCCTGACCCTGACGCCGACTACACTGCCGGCGGGCAGTCCGGGCGTCGCCTACAGTCAGAGCTTCAGCACCAGCGGCGGCGTTGCGCCCTACAGTTACTCGCTGGACAGCGGCGCGCTGCCGATAGGCATTTCGTTCTCCTCCGCCGGAGTGCTCAGCGGCACGCCGATCGTGGCGGGCACGTTCAATTTCGTGGTCCGCAGCACCGACAGTACCGGCGGCACTGCGGCCACCATCGCGGCGAGCTATTCGCTGACGATCGCAGCGCCGACGATCGCCATCGCACCGGCCAGCCTGCCCGCAGGCGGTGTGGGAACGCCCTACGCGGCCAGCCTCAGCGCCAGCGGCGGCACGGCGCCTTATTCCTACTCCTTGAGCAGCGGCGGTCTGCCGCCAGGCGTGAGCTTCAGCTCGGCGGGAGCGTTCAGCGGCACGCCGGCCATTGCGGGCAACTACAACCTCACTGTCCAGGCGACGGACAGCCTGGGCTTCAGCGCCAGCCGGTCGTACACGATCGCCATCGCCGATACCGCACCGGTCGCGGTGGCCGACAACGCGACCACGCCGGCGCAGCAACCGGTCACCATCGCGGTGACCGGCAACGACAGCGGAGTGATCAGCGCGGTGGCCATCGCCAGCGCGCCCGCGCACGGCGCGGCGGCGGTCAGCGGCACCAGCATCGTGTACACGCCGGCGACCGGCTACCACGGTGCCGATTCGCTGAGCTATACCGCCATCGGTCCCGGCGGCAGCTCCGCCCCGGCCACGGTGTCGATCACGGTAACCCCGCTAGCCGTGCCGCAAGGCCAGCCGCAAACGGTGACCACGCTGGCGGGTCAGGCAGTCACCATCGATGCGGCCCTCAACGCCAGCGGCGGCCCGTTCACCGGCGTCGCCATCGTCGCCGCGCCCAGCACAGGCACCGCGACCGTCAGCGGCACCAATATCGTCTACACGCCGCCGACCGACGCTTCGGGCTCGATCACCATCGGCTATACCTTGAGCAATGCGTTCGGCGCATCGGCGCCGATCATCGCCACGGTCACGGTCAATCCGCTGCCGGTGGCCGTCTCGCGACAGGTCAGCGCGATCGCCGGCACTCCGGTCGTAGTCGACCTCACCGCTGGCGCCAGCGGCGGGCCATTCACGGCGGCGACACTGGTTTCCGTTCTACCGGCGTCCTCCGGCACCGCCATGATCGCCGGCAGCGGCGGCACCTACGAGCTTACCTTCACCCCGGCGGCTTCCTTCTCCGGTCTGGCCACCGTCACCTTCACGCTGGCCAACGCGTTCGCCACCTCGGCGCCGGCGACGGTCGATATCGAGGTGGCCCTGCGTCCTGACCCGACCCTCGATGCCGAGGTCATGGGCGTGCTCGGTGCGCAGGCTTCGGCGACGCGCCGTTTCGCCAACGCGCAGATCGGCAACTTCCAGCAGCGCATGGAAGGTCTGCACGGCGGCAACGAAGGCGCGCGCTTCCAGAACCGGTTGAGCTTTGCCACCGACCCCGCCTGCAACGACGATACGCGGCGCGCGCTCGACAGCCATTGCCCCGTCCGCGACGAGGCCGCGCCGGTCGCAGCGCCGGCACCGGCCGCCACCGGCGGTTCGTACGCGTTCTGGACCGGCGGTTCGATCAACAGCGGCGACCGCGACGGCAGCACGGACAGCAGCGGTTTCGACTTCGAGACCACCGGCGTCAGCCTGGGCGCCGACTACCGCATCAATCGCGCCTTCGTGCTGGGCGGCGGCATCGGTTACGGCCGCGACGACAGCGACATCGGCGAGAACGGCAGCCGCAGCGACTCGGACAGCCTGACCTTGGCGGTGTACGGCAGCTATCACCCAGGCGAAACTTTCTTCATCGACGGTCTGCTCGGTTATCAACGCCTGTCCTTCGACAGCCGCCGCTACGTCGCCGCCAACGGCGGTCAAGTGAGCGGCGAACGCGACGGCAAGCAATGGCTGATCTCGCTGTCCGCCGGCGGCGACTACCGGCGCGACCGGCTGCACGTATCGCCCTACGCCCGTTTCGATCTGGCTCGCGCCACCCTGGACGGCTACACCGAGCAAGGCGATGCGATCTACGCGCTGCGATACGAAGACCAGGACGTGGATACTTCCACCGCCAGCCTGGGCCTGCGGCTGGATTACCGCTATCCGGTCAGCCTGGGCACCTTCTCGCCCCAGTTGCGCCTGGAATACCAGCACGACTTCCAGGACGACGGTTCGGCCACGATCAGTTACGCCGATCTGCCCGGCGGTCCGTTCTACCGCGCCGATGTGCAGGGGCTGGAGCGCAACCGCTTCGTGTTGGGCCTGGGCGCCATCCTGCATACCGAACGCGACCTGACCCTGCGCTTCGAATACCGCGGCCTGTTCGGCAGCAGCGACGATACCGATCACGGCGTGCTGCTGAATCTGGAGAAGAGTTACTGATGCGGACGGAGTTGCTGATGGAATGGGCGCGGCGCGGCCGCGCCCGCTCTTGGCGCACTCTGTGGTCCGCTTCTCCGGCATGAGCATTCCCTCCCATTGAGAGGACCCAGCGCCGAGGAAGACTCCTCGACGGGCGGATCCTCTACCGGAGTCCAACTGCTGCCTTGAGCCGAAACTCCCGGATCTTCCGAAGAACGTGTATCGGAATTCGTACGCGCAGGACTTTCAGACCACGGTTTCTACCGAAGAAGGCGGCTTCCAGACGCTGCGTTGCACCAACGCATCGGTCGCCTTTCGCTGGTCCTGCGCATCCAGCTCAACCAGCCATTGCGTCTGTCCGCCGGCGCTGGCCGCAATCGCAATCCCGTCCCGATAAAGCACGCTGGATCCGGGTACCCGGGGAATCTTCGCGCCGGTCAGTACGGTGCCGAGCAGGTTGGCCGGGTCGGCGGCGGAAACGCGCACCAGTTGTCCGTCGGCCGGACGGCGCCTCATTTGCCGCAGCAGACCCAGCGCTTCGGGCAGCGCGAACTGCTCCCCGGACAGCCCCACGATGAAGCGGCCGCCGCGAATCTCGCCGCGCGCTTCCAGGCGATGGTAGACACGGACCAGTTCGCGCCAGGGAGGAAGCCAGACCGCCTCGCGCTCGAGCATTCGCCAGCACACCACGCCGTATCGGCGCAGCAGGGTGCGGGCCACGTGTTCGATCGCTTCCGGCGATTTCTTCGCGCCCGGATCGGCGTTCGGCTGGCGTACCAGCGCCCACCGTCCGGCATCCTGGATACCGAACAGCGAATGGCGCCGACGCCTGGATGAAATGGAGGCGCGTTTCGAAGCGGGCACCAGCAACGCGCGCAAGCCGGCATAGCTGTCGCAGTGAACGCGGCCGCGCGCCACCAGTTCGGCCAGCGCGTCTTCCAGTTCCGTCTTCAACAGGTGCGCCCCTTCCGCAAGCTCGTCGAAGAAAGAGGCCCCGCTGGCGGTCAGCCATTCAACGACCTTGCTGGCGCGCGAGCTCATGCCCGCGTCGTCGCCAGGCGCCGGCGCCAGCTGACGCCAGAACGGCGCCGTGCGGCGCGGCAGCAGAAGCAGCGGCGTGGAGCGCAACGAAGCGCTTGCGGCGATACCGCCTTCGGAAGCGCTGGGCCGCAGCCGCGTCCACAGCGTGCGTCCGGAGGTGCAGAGATCGTCGAGCCAGGCGATGGAATAGTCCTGGACCCGGGCCGACAGCAGCTCTGCTTCCCAACTGGCCGCCGGCGCCTCGTAGCCTTCCAACTGGCCGAGCACGACGGACAGGGCTTCCGGGCCGCTGACGCGGGCAGCGGCGCTGAGGTGCTGCCAGTCGAACAGGAACCGCACGAAATCGCGCGGCTCCACCGGTTCTATTTCCTGGCGCAGGCGCTTGAGCGTGTAGCGGTGGATGCGGGCGAGCAGATGCCGTTCGCACCATTCCGTTTCTCCGGAACCGGGAGTGAAGCTCCCTTGCATTACATAACCTTCGTTTTGAAGTCCGAGCAACGCGATTTCCATTTCCGCAACCGGTACCTGCAGCTGCGCGGCAAGCTCGTCCGCACGCATCGGACCCAGGCCGGAGAGGCGCGAGCGCAGCAGTTCGCGCATCGCCTGTTCGTTGCTCCAAGGCGTTTCGGCGTATTCGCGCGGCACTTCCACCGGCGGATGCGCGACTGCGCCGGGATAGACCGCCGCCGCTTGCGGAAGCCGCTCCGTCGCCACCCAACGACCGGCACCGTGCAGCTCCAGCCGGGTAGCGCGGCCGTCCGCAGCCAGCGCCTGCAGCCACTGCTGCCAGTCGGGCGCCGCGCGGACTTCCGCTTCCGTGATCAATCCCAGGCCGCTCAGGGCTTCGTGCATTTCGTCCACGCTCCGCGCCTCGGGCCAGGCCTCGCGCCTGACCGCTTCTATGGCCTCGGCATCGAGCCGGCCCATATCCGCAGCGCTTTCCGGATCGGCGTAGCGGCGGCTCTGCACCGCCTGCGTTCTGCGTTCTTCCAATGGCGCATCGTCCAGATACGCGTAAGGACGCGCGCTCAGCGCTTCGGCCGCGAGGGGCGAAGGCGCCGGCAGATCCCTGGCCAGCACTTCGACTTCTCCGGACTCGATGCGGCGCAGCAGGTTCAGCCAGCCGTCCGCATCCATCGCGTCATACAGGCAATCCCACAGGGTTTGCGCCACCAGCGGGTGCTCCGGAATTTCCCGCTCCCCGGCCAGGTTCTCCGCGCATGCCACCTGGTCGGGAAAAACCGTCGCCAGCAAGTCCTCCGATTTCATGCGTTGCAGTTGCGGCGGCACTTTCTTGCCGCCCTGGAAACGCGGCAGCGCCAAGGCCGTGGTCGCATTCCAGCGCCAGCGCACCGCGAACAGCGGCGCATCCAGCAGCGCCTGCACCAGGACCTCGAGCGCCGAGGCCGACTTCAGGTAGTGCTCCACGTCCTGCAGCGGAAAGCTATGGCTGGTGGAAAGCGACAGCACGATCGCATCCTCGGTCGCCGCAGCCTGCAATTCGAAATTGAACTTGCGGCAGAAGCGCTTGCGCAATGCCAGTCCCCAGGCGCGATTCAGGCGACTGCCGTAAGGCGAGTGGATCACCAGCTGGGTGCCGCCGGATTCGTCGAAGAACCGCTCCATCACGATGCGCGTCTGCGTAGACAAGGCGCCGAGCGCGGCCTGCGCGCGCGCCAGATGATCCACGATCTGCTGCGCCGCCTCCCTTTGCATCCCCGTCTGCCGCGCCAGCCCATCGCAAGCTGCGTCCTCACCGGACGCAGCGATCGCGTCCCCGACCGCTGCGCGCAAACGCGAAACGCCGAACGACAATTCGTCGGTACGGCCGGGCGCCTCACCCAGCCAGAACGGGATGTTGGGCGGCGCGCCCTGCGCATCCTCCACGCGCACGCGGCCGGGTTCGATCCGCAGGATCCGGTAGCTGGCGTTGCCGAGCTGGAAAATATCGCCGGCCATGCTCTCCACCGCGAAGTCCTCGTTCACGGTGCCGATGTTGTGCGCCTGCGGTTCCAGCAGCACCGCGTAATCGCCGGTCTCGGGGATGGTGCCGCCGGACATCAAGGCCGTCATCCGCGCGCCCTTGCGCTCGCGCAGACGGCGATTGACCGCATCGCGATGCACGTACCCGGCTCGCGGGCCACGCCGGGTAGTGAAGCCTTCGGACAGCATCCGCACCACTGCGTCGTAGTCTTCGCGCTTCAACTTCGCGTACGGCCATGCGCGGCGCAGCAGGGCGAAGAGTTCGTCCTCGTCCCATTCCGCGCATGCGACCTCGGCGACGATCTGCTGCGCCAGCACGTCCAAGGGCGCCGGCTGCACGCGCAGCGCGTCGAGTTCTCCCCTGGCCACGCAATCCAGCAACGCCGCGCATTCGAGCAGTTCGTCGCGCGACTGGGGAAACAACCGCGCCTTGGGAACCCCTCCCACCGCATGCCCCGAACGTCCGGCGCGCTGCAGGAAGGTGGCGATGGAGCGCGGCGAACCCAGCTGGCAGACCAGATCGACGTCGCCGATATCCAGGCCCAGTTCCAGCGACGCGGTGGCCACCAGTACTTTCAGGTCGCCACGCTTGAGCCGTTGTTCGGCATCCAGTCGCGCTTCTTTGGCCAGGCTTCCGTGATGGGCGGCGACGGCCTGCTTGCCCAGCAATTCGCCCAGGTGGCGGGCCGCACGTTCGGCCATGCGTCGCGTGTTGACGAAAACCAGCGTGGTGCGATGCGCGCGCACCAGTTCGGCCACTCGCACGTACACCTGTTCCCACTGGTCGTTGGACATGACCGCTGTCAGCGGCGTAGGCGGAATTTCCAGCGCCAGATCGCGCTGCTTGGCATAGCCGATGTCGACGATCGCGCAATCGACAACGCCAGCGGCGTGCGCGGAACCGCCACCCACCAGGAAGCGGGCCACTTCATCGATCGGCTTCTGCGTGGCCGAGAGTCCGATGCGCACGAGTGGCGCCGCACACAACGCCTGCAGGCGCTCCAGCGATAGCGAAAGATGGCTGCCGCGCTTGCTTGCGGCCACGGCATGGATTTCGTCCACGATCACCGTGCGGGTGGTGGACAGCATGGCCCGTCCCGAGACCGACCCCAGCAGTACGTACAGCGATTCCGGCGTGGTGACCAGGATATGCGGCGGCTTGCGCAGGCTCTGCTGGCGTTCCTTCTGCGGCGTATCGCCGGTGCGCACCGCCGTGCGGATCTCCACGTCCGGCAAACCCAGGGCTGCGAGTTCCTGGCGGATTCCCGCCAGCGGCGCGTCCAGGTTCAGCTTGATATCGTTCGAAAGCGCTTTCAGGGGCGAGATGTAGAGGACGGTGGTTTCGTCGGGCAATCCCTCCGGTTGCTCCTGCCGCTGCTGCAACCCTATGCGCACCAGTTCGTCCAGCGCCGCCAGGAAAGCCGTGAGCGTCTTGCCCGAGCCGGTAGGCGCTGCCACCAAGGTGTTCCGGCCCGCTCTGATCTGCGGCCACGCTTCGGCCTGCGCCTGCGTGGGCGCACCGAAAGTCCGGCTGAACCAGTTGGCGACGGCGGGATGGAAAGTGTCGAGAGG
The DNA here is from genome assembly GCF_010093305.1 of Pseudoxanthomonas sacheonensis. GTDB lineage: Bacteria > Pseudomonadota > Gammaproteobacteria > Xanthomonadales > Xanthomonadaceae > Pseudoxanthomonas_A > Pseudoxanthomonas_A sacheonensis. The sequence goes on from NZ_PDWS01000016.1 coordinate 94,013, forward strand.
CATTGGGAAGTCGGCGAAGGCCTTCTTGGGTCCCGCGGACCCGTTCACTGGGAATCTACATGGGGCCGGATGCCGGGCATCCAACTATACGACCCGTGAACAAGGGCCGCTCTAGAATAGGAAACCTTAATACGAGGAACCTTGCACGGAGGTTTGCCATGCTGCGTTCGCATGTGGTGGGGAAGCCCACCGAATCGCATCCTGCTACCGAGATATTCCGTTTGACGCCCGATGGCGCCATCCCCAACAGCACCAATCCGGCGCTGGTCTACCGCGGCGTCTTTTCGCAACGCGACGACGCAGGCGCGCAATGGCTGGAAAAGCGCTTCGCGGACAACGGCTGGACCGACGCCTGGCGCTGGAGCGTTTATCCGTTCCATCATTTCCACAGCAATACGCATGAAGTACTCGGCGCATTCGCGGGAAAGGCGCTGCTTCAGCTGGGCGGCGAGCATGGGCCGGAAGTGAATCTGCGGGCCGGGGACGTGTTGGTCATACCGGCGGGCGTGGCCCATCGCAAATTGCGGGAAGCCGATGGATTCCAGGTAGTCGGCGCCTATCCGGAAGGCCGCGAACCCGACATGCGCACGGGCCTGGAAAGCGAGCGCGAAACCACCGAAAAAGCCGTCGCCCAGGTGCCTGTTCCGGCGGCGGATCCCGTGTTCGGCGCAGAGGGCCTGCGCCTCTTCTGGCGCTAGCCGCCGCACCTCCTTGTCGTCTGGCAACACCGGACGCACCGAAGCGAAGAGAAAAGGCCGACGATTCGTGCCGGCCTCGGTTCGTAGCCGGGCTTTCCGAATCGATCCTTCCGTGGCTCCGCACGCAAATGGCGGTAGAGCGCTAGCGGTAGACCAGTACCGGCACGTTGCCGTGGGTGAGCACTTTCTGGGTCTCGCTGCCCAGCAGCAGGCCCTTGACGCCACGGCGCCCGTGCGATGCCATCACGATAAGATCGCAGCCCCGCTCGGTAGCGGTCCGCAGGATGTCTTCGTAAGGATGGTCGCTGACGGTCGACACCGATTCGAAAGCAACGCCCGCGGCCCGGGCCGCGGACTCGACCGCGCCGAGCAGGTTGGCCGCTTGTTCCGCACTCACCCGCAGGTATTCCTCGCGCGTGGATTCCACTTGCAGCGCCTCATAGGCAAAGACGTGGAACGACGGCGTCGCATGGAAGCCGGTCACCCGTGCGCCCATGGCCTTGGCCAGTGCGACTCCCCGCTCGATCGCGCGCAACGACAGATCCGAGCCGTCGGTCGGCAACAGGATGTGCTTGAACATACTCGGTTCTCCTCACAGTCGGCTCAATGCCCGTTGGGCATCAACATTGCACATCCGGCCGTCAGCAACTTGATCCAGGTCAACTTCGCTATAAGTGATGGGCGAGCCGAGCGGATTACCCCTGGCCTGGAGGCGCGGAACGCAGCTCATGCCCATGCACGGGCGCGTAGGCTGGGTTGGCTCCATCAACCCAGCATGCCGGGACACTCTGCCAAGAGCGCTGGGTTGGTAAAGCCAACCCAGCCTACGGTCCTAGGCGTTGATCAATGAGACGACCGTTTCTCTGACCCAGCGTAGGCCGTTGTGCCCGTGGCTGCGCTCATGCCATACCATCGCCATGCTGAACCCTTCCACGGGAAACGGACACTCGACCTGCTTGAGCTTGTCGGTACGGTCGTGCACCAGTCGTGCCGGAACCAGGGCCACGAAGTCCGACTCGGCCACGATTTCCGGAACGAACAGGAAAGAAGCCGCGGACAGCACCACGTTGCGCTTGTGTCCAAGAGCGGCCAGAGCGTCGTCCACCGGAGTGACGAAACCGCCGCCGCGCGGCGATACGATCACATGCTCCAGCTGGGCGAACTCTTCGACCGTGATCCGTCTGCGCAACCGCGGATGGTTCCGGCGCCCGATGAGCACATAACGCTCATCGAACAGAGGCCTGCTGCGAAGGCTGGGAGGCGCGGTTTGCGGCGTCATGAAGGCCAGGTCGACTTCGCCACGCGCCATCTGCGACTCCAGCTGCGACGCATCGAGAGTGCGGAGCGCCACGCGCACGCCGGGCGCGCTTTTCCTGAGTTGTTTGACCAGCGGTTTGACCGCCGCCGCCTGCATGTAGTCCGTGCAAGCGATAGCCACGACCAGCTTGGCCTTGGCAGGATCGAAATTGCTGTGCGAGGCGACCGTGGCGCGAATTCCGTCGAGAGCCTGGCGCAAGGGAGCCAGCAGTTCGATGGCCTTGGCCGTCGGCGCCATCCCTCGTTGCACGGGAATCAGCAGCGGGTCATCGAACATATCCCTCAGTCGGCTCAACTGGGCGCTGACCGCCGGTTGGCTCAGATGCAGACGGGCAGCCGCTTTCGTCACGTTCTGCTCCGCCAGCAACGCTTCCAGAGTGACCAGCAGATTGAGGTCCAGGCGCTTGCTATCCATCAAATGGATGGTAGCCGAAAAATTATGCGATTTTACAGATAGATGAAAGCGGCTGATCGTAATGGCTACGCCAGCTTGCGAGCGAAGTAATGAAGAAGAAGGTTTTGATTGTCTTTGCCCATCCGGAACCCACATCGCTGAACCGTCAACTCGTCGATGTGGCCGTGCGGACGCTTCAGGAACAGGGGCATGAAGTACTGACGTCGGACCTGTACGGCATGGGCTGGAAGGCGGTGTTCGACGAACACGACTTTCCCAGCCGTGCCGATCCGGAGCGGTTGTTCTTCGTGCAGGAATCCGGGCATTCCTATGCCAGCGGACGTCAGACCGAGGACATCGCCTCCGAGCAGCAGAAAGTGCTGGCCGCCGACGCCATCATTCTGCAGTTTCCGCTTTGGTGGTTCGGCATGCCCGCCATCCTCAAGGGCTGGGTGGATCGGGTGTGGGCTTACGGTCTTGCGTACGGCTACAAGAACGCCGGCAACCGGTATCGCTATGGCGATGGGGCTTTCAAAGGCAAGCGGGCGCTGCTGTCGGTGACGGCCGGCGGCCCGGCGGTGGATTATTCGCCGCGGGGCATCAACGGGCCGCTGGAACAGTTGCTCTTCCCCATCACCCATGGCACGTTCTTTTTCCCGGGCATGGACGTACTGCCCACCCATACGGTCTATGGAACCGGACGCATCACCGCCGACGCCGTGGCAGCAGCGAAAGCCGCCTGGCGTTCGCGTCTTGAAGGTCTTTTCGAGGAGGCGCCCATTCCTTTCCGGCCGCAGAACGAAGGCGACTATCCCGATGGCCACGTACTCGCGAGTCATGTCGCTGTCGGCCAGACCGGATTGTTGGCGCATGAGCGATGGGCTTAAGCCTGCCCTGCGGCACTACGCGCGTTGCAGAACGAAACGGCTCAATCGCACCGAAAGGTGAAAAAAGGCGAGCGCGTAGGCCGGGTTGGCTCTATCAACCCAGCATGCCGGGACACCCTGCCAAGAGCGCTGGGTTGGTGAAGCTAACCCAGCCTACGGTCCTGGTTGCTTAGCTACGACAACCGTGTCGACAGGCAATCGGTATCGGTGGGCGTGGAGATCGGGTTCTGACGCTTACCGCGGGACAAAGCAGCAGCCCCATAAGGCCTAGCGCCGTAGGAGCGACGCAAGTCGCGAAAGCCTCAGCAACTGAACCCTCGCCAGCTTCGCGACTCACGTCGCTCCTACAGCTCTTCGCCAGCTCATACCACCCATCACCCCCAAGCCGGCTGGCCCTCCCCCAACGGCACACAC
>NZ_PDWS01000017.1 GCF_010093305.1 Pseudoxanthomonas sacheonensis
CAGCAGGGTGTGCAGGTCCGATTCCAGCTGATGCGCGCCGTGGGTGTCGCGCGCCCGCTTCCCCCACCGCGCTGGCCTGGATGGTGACCCGCGCCGCCGAGGCCCACGCCGGTCCCTTGCTGGTGGTTGCGCGCGACACCCACGGCGCGCATCAGCTGGAATCGGACCTGCACACCCTGCTGGGCGAAGGCGGCGACCTGCCGGTATTCCCGTTCCCGGATTGGGAAACCCTGGCCTACGACCGTTTCAGTCCGCACCCGGACATCATTTCGCAGCGACTTGCCGCCCTGCATGCCCTGCCCGGCCTGAAACGAGGCGTGGTGGTGGTGCCGGTGCAGACCCTGATGCAACGGCTACCGCCGCTGCGCTACGTGGTCGGCGGCAGCTTCGACCTGAAAGTCGGCCAGACCCTGGATTTCGATCAGGAAAAACGCCGCCTGGAAGCGGCCAGCTACCGCAACGTGCCGCAGGTGCTGGACCCGGGCGATTTCGCCATCCGCGGCGGATTGCTGGATGTGTTCCCGATGGGCGCAACCGCGCCGCTGCGCATCGAGCTGCTGGACGACACCATCGATTCCATCCGCGCCTTCGACCCGGAAAGCCAGCGCTCGCTGGAAAAGATTCCGCAGGTGAAGATGCTGCCGGGCCGCGAGATACCGCTGGACGATCTGTCGGTGCAGCGCGCGCTGGATGCGTTGCGCGAACGTTTCGACGTGGATACGCGGCGCAGTTCGCTGTACCAGGACCTCAAGTCGGGCATCGCGCCGGCCGGCGTCGAATACTACCTGCCGCTGTTCTTCGAACAGACCGCGACCTTGTTCGATTATCTGGACGCGGCCACGCTGCCGCTGATCGCCGAAGGCGTGACCGAGGCCATCGAAGCGTTCTGGGCGCAGACCCGCAACCGCTACGAACAGCGCAGGCACGATATCGAACGGCCGCTGGTACCGCCGGACGAGCTTTACCTCGCACCCGACGCATTGCGCGAGCGCCTGAACCGCAATGCGCGCATCGAAGTGTGCGGACCGGACCATCCGCGCCGCGAAGAATCGCAGCCGCTTGGCGACCAGCTGGTGCCGGTGCTTCCACTGGCCGCGAAGGACGTCGAACCTGCCGCTGCGGTGAAGTCGTTTCTTTCCAGCTATCCGGGACGCGTGTTGATCGCGGCTGATTCGCCTGGGCGGCGCGAGGCGTTGATGGAGGTGATGCAGGCGGCGGGACTGGTGCCGGAAGTGGTATCGGACTTCAGCGCGTTCGTTGCATCCCCTCTCCCGCTTGCGGGAGAGGGCAAGGGTGAGGGCGCTCTTGGCGCGGACCGAAAAGCGCCCTCATCCGGCCCTTCGGGCCACCTTCTCCCGCGAGCGGGAGAAGGGTTATTTTCAGTGCCGCGTTTTGCAATTGCAGTTGCCCCGCTCGAAGACGGCTTTGCCCTCGACCACCCGCAAATCGCGGTGCTCACCGAACGCCAGCTGTTCCCCGAACGCGCCACGCAACCGCACCGTCGCCGCCGCACCGGCCGCGAACCGGAAGCGATCATCCGCGACCTGGGCGAACTGAGCGAAGGCGCGCCTATCGTCCACGAAGACCACGGCGTCGGCCGTTACCGCGGACTGGTGGTGCTGGAAGCCGGCGGCACGCCCGGCGAATACCTGGAGATCGAATACGCCAAGGGCGACCGCCTGTACGTGCCGGTCGCGCAGCTGCATCTGATCAGCCGCTATTCGGGCGCCTCGGTGGAAACCGCGCCGCTGCATTCGCTGGGCGGCGAAGCCTGGACCAAGGCCAAGCGCAAGGCTGCCGAGAAAGTCCGCGACGTCGCCGCCGAACTGCTCGAAATCCAGGCCCGCCGGCAAGCGCGCGCAGGCCTGGCGCTGCATCTGGACCGCGCCATGTACGAACCCTTCGCGGCCGGCTTCCCGTTCGAAGAAACCCCCGACCAGCACCACGCCATCGAAGCGGTGATCCGCGACCTGGCCAGTTCGCAGCCGATGGACCGCGTGGTCTGCGGCGATGTGGGCTTCGGCAAGACAGAGGTCGCCGTACGCGCCGCTTTCGCCGCCGCCAGCGCCGGCAAGCAGGTCGCGGTGCTCGTGCCGACCACGCTTTTGGCCGAACAGCACTACCGCAACTTCCGCGACCGCTTCGCCGATTGGCCGTTGAAGGTGGAAGTGCTGTCGCGCTTCAAAAGCGCCAAGGAAATCAAGGAAGAGTTGCGCAAGGTCACCGAAGGCACCCTGGACGTGATCGTAGGCACGCACCGTCTGCTGCAGCCCGATGTGAAGTTCAAGGACCTGGGGCTGGTGATCGTCGACGAAGAACAGCGCTTCGGCGTGCGCCAGAAGGAAGCGCTGAAGGCGCTGCGCGCCAATGTGCACCTGCTGACGCTCACTGCGACACCGATCCCGCGCACCTTGAACATGGCCATGGCCGGCCTGCGCGATCTGTCCATCATCGCCACCCCGCCGCCCAACCGTCTGGCGGTGCAGACCTTCATCACGCCCTGGGATGCGCCGCTACTGCGCGAAGCGTTCCAGCGCGAACTGGCGCGCGGCGGCCAGCTTTACTTCCTGCACAACGACGTGGAAAGCATCGGCCGCATGCAGCGCGATCTGTCCGAACTGGTGCCCGAGGCGCGCATCGGCGTGGCCCACGGCCAAATGCCGGAACGCGAGCTGGAACAGGTGATGCTGGATTTCCAGAAGCAGCGCTTCAACGTGCTGCTGTGCACGACGATCATCGAATCGGGCATCGACATCCCCAACGCCAATACCATCATCATCAACCGCGCCGACCGTTTCGGCCTTGCGCAGTTGCATCAGCTGCGTGGCCGGGTCGGCCGTTCGCACCACCGTGCCTACGCCTATCTGGTGGTGCCGGACAAGCGCGCGATGACCGGCGATGCGCAGCGCCGGCTGGAAGCGATCGCGGCGATGGACGAACTGGGCGCCGGCTTCACCCTGGCCACCCACGACCTGGAAATCCGCGGCGCCGGCGAACTGCTGGGCGAAGACCAGAGCGGGCAGATGGCCGAGATCGGCTTCAGCCTGTACACCGAACTGCTGGAGCGCGCGGTGCGTTCGATCCGCCTGGGCAAGCTGCCCGACCTGGACGCCGGCACCGCGCACGGCGCCGAAGTCGAACTGCATATCCCCTCGCTGATCCCGCACGACTATCTGCCCGATGTGCATACCCGTTTGACGCTGTACAAGCGCGTGAGCAGTGCGACCGATGCCGACGAACTACGCGACCTGCAGGTGGAGATGATCGACCGCTTCGGCCTGCTGCCGGATGCGGCCAAGCATCTGTTCGCCATCGCCGAGCTCAAACTCGCGGCCACCGCCATGGGCATCCGCAAACTGGACCTGGGCGAAAACGGCGGGCGCATCGTGTTCGAAGCGCAGCCCAATATCGACCCGATGTCGGTGATCCAGATGATCCAGAAGCAGCCCAAACTGTATTCCATGGATGGGCCGGACAAGCTGCGCATCAAACTGCCGCTGCCCGAGGCGGCGGATCGTTTCAATGCCGCTCGCGGCTTGCTGGCGGCACTGGCCAAAACGTAAGGTTCGTCGTCTATTTTTGGCGAGTAGGTCGGGGCTACGCCCCCGACGCACGGAAGATGTCAGACACTGCGTCCGTCGGGGGCGTAGCCCCGACCTACGGTCACGCACTTTGTCCTTTGTCTGCTCTAATGATCCCCGCCGAAGCCGGGAAGGAGACAGTCGTGGACACCGCATCGCTGCTGTGGGGTTTGCTGTTCGGTTCGGTGGGGCTGGGCTATTTCATTTATGGGAAGAACCAGAAGGCATTGCTGCCGGCACTGTGCGGAGTGGGGCTGATGGTCTTCCCGTATTTCGTTTCCAGCATATGGCTGATGGTGGTTATCGGCGCCGGATTGATGGCGTTGCCGTTTTTCGTCCGCTTCTGAACAGCGCGACCCATTTGAGCCTGTCCGTTGCCAGCCTGCGGACGCGTTGGTAGTGGATGGTCCGCTGTCGCCAGCCGGCGACCGAAGGACCACCACCGACGGAGGCGACCATGCGCAAATTCCTTGCAGCGTTCCCGGTTCTCATGCTCCTTGCTTCGCCGCAGGCCCATGCGATCACCCAGGCGGAGGCGGAGAAGATCGCCGCCAATTACCTGGCCTCGTTGCCGCCGGCCGAGGTCAGCTACGATGCGATCAAGACGGTCATCGGCGATCTGGATGGCGACGGCAAGCCTGAAATCGTGGTCCAGACCGCATTGCTGGGCCCCACTTACTGGTCCTATCAACTCGACGTCTTCGTGGACCGCGGCAAGGGCTATGCGCACGCCGGAACCGGCGAACTATGGGGCGACGTACAGAGTATCGCCATCGACAAGGGCATGGTGGTGGTGAAATCGAAGATGCCCGCGCCCAACGATCCGCGCTGCTGCCCCACGCTGGAAAAGACGTATCGCTATGCGTGGAAAGGCGGCAAGGTGATCGAAGCCAAATGACCGCGCCTGGATCGGTTGCGGCACAGTGACCGGTTGGCGACGCTTTCTGCGCTCTTTTTTTCTGCAGGGGATTTCCATTGAAGGAGATTGCACGTGGCACTGACCAGGATAGAGAGTTACGAAGTGATGTATGCCGCCAACCAGTTCGCTCCGCGGATCTGGCTCAAGCATGGCGGCGCCTATATCGGCCAGCTGGTGTTCCACCCCAATGGCCAGGCGTTGCCGGCCGACGGACCGGATGCGAACAATCCCTCGCTGCACTACCATCTGGACGACTTCCACAACGCGCTCGACCTGCTGCGCAACGAGAAACCGGTATGGCTGTTGTATTCGGGAACGGGCGGCGGCTTCGAGAACGGGATCAAGACCGATGCCGAAACCACCGGCGAGGGCGAAACCGGCTTGAAACGTTTCCCCAAAAACTGAGGCGTGCCTTGGCCGGCGCCGTGCTTGCGGGCGCGGTGCTGGCCCTGATTTCCTGTTCCACCGCCCCGGCGCGCGATGCCGATACGGTCACCTTCGTGGTGGTTCGGCACGCGGAAAAAGGCGACGACGACCCGCGCGATCCCTCACTCAGCCAGATCGGCCGGGCGCGCGCGCAGCGCCTGGCGACTCTGCTGAACGACACGACGGTCAACGCCGCCTACGCCACCGCCTACCGCCGCACTTATCAGACCGCACAGCCTGTCGCAGAGAACCACTTCCTGCGCATCACCACTTACGATGCGCAAATGCCCGCGCCGCAGTTCGCAGAGCGGCTGCGCACGTTGCACAAGACTGGGGCAGTGCTTGTAGTCGGCCACAGCAACACCGTTCCGGACATCGTCGGCGCGCTGTCGGGGCGGCCTGTCGAAGCGATGGCCGACGACGAATTCGATCGCCTCTACCGGATACGCATCGGCGCCGACGGAAAAGCGACGCTTTCGCAGAACCACTTCTGACCGCATGCGGGCCGTTTTCCGACTTTACCAACCGGAAAACTCCGACACAGCGTAGACCCGCGACCGTTACGTGAGGCCGTAAGCTTGGACCACGCGCATGGATATGCGCTTGCCGCCCGTACTCAAGGACCGAGACCATGAACCTGCGCATCGTTTTGCTTTTGCTGCTGTCCTTCCTGCTGCCCCAACCATCGCTGGCGGAAGCGACGACCCAGCCGCGGGCGATGCTGGCCACGAACTACCGCAGCGGCTTGAACGTCGCGGACTACTGGGTCAGCGAAAAACTGGACGGCGTCCGCGGGCGCTGGGACGGTAAACGTCTGCTCACCCGTGCCGGGCAGCCGATAGTGCCGCCGGCATGGTTCACCGCAGGCTGGCCGAAGGTGGCCATGGACGGCGAACTGTGGATAGGCCGCGGCCGTTTCGACGAAGTCAGCGGCATCGTGCGCGCGGGAAAGGCCGACGATCGCGCCTGGCGACGCGTGCGCTTCATGGTCTTCGATCTGCCCGAGCACGGCGGCAGCTTCGGAACTCGGGTTCTGCGCATGCGCGGCATGTTGTCCACTGCCGGAATCGCGTGGCTGCAACCCGTGCCCCAGTTCCGCCTGGGCGATACGGATGCGCTCGAGGCGCGGCTCAAGCGAATCGTCGCCGAGGGCGGCGAAGGTCTGATGCTGCACAGGCATGACGCTTTGTATCGGGTGGGCCGCAGCGAAGACCTCATCAAATACAAGCTCTATGCAGATGCGGAAGCGCGGGTGGTGGCGCATGCGCCGGGGAAGGGGAAATACACGGGTATGCTCGGTGCCCTGGTCGTACAGATGCAGGATGGCAGGCGATTCCGCCTGGGCTCCGGATTCACCGATGCCCAACGCGTCGATCCACCACCGATAGGCAGCCTGGTTACCTATCGCTACAACGGACTGACCGGCAAAGGCCTGCCACGCTTCGCACGCTTCCAGCGCATCCGTCTGGATCCGCCGCCGCCCGATCCCCGATAAGCGCGACGAAGCCTGCACATGGCGCGAACATGTCCGGGCTACCCTTGCGCCATGGATGCGAATTCGGGAACCGGCGTGTTCGGCGATTGGGATGGCAGCGTCGCTGCCGCACGCACTTTGCAGATGGAACTGGCGAGACGGGTTTCCCTGCGCGACGATTTCCCCGAACCACGCGTACTGGCGGGTTTCGACGTGGGCTTCGAGGAAGAAGGCGCGGTCACCCGCGCCGCGGTCGTGCTGCTCGATGCCGCCACGCTCCAGCCCATCGAATCGCACATCGCCCGGGTCGAAACTTCGATGCCGTACGTGCCCGGTCTGCTCAGCTTTCGCGAATTGCCGGCGTTGATGGCCGCGCTGGCCATGCTGACGCGAACGCCGGATCTGGTCTTCGTCGATGGGCAGGGCATCGCCCATCCGCGGCGGCTGGGAATCGCTGCGCACTTCGGCGTGGCGACGGGGTTGCCGGCGCTGGGCGTGGCCAAGAAGGTGTTGACGGGTCGTCACGACGAACCGGGACCGGCATTAGGCGACCGCGCCCCACTCATGCACCGCGACGAACAGATCGGCTGGGCGTTGCGCAGCAAACCGCGCTGCAATCCACTGATTGTTTCCCCAGGGCACCGGATCTCCATGGACACCGCGGCCGAATGGGTCCTGCGCACGCTGCGGGGCTACCGCTTGCCGGAACCGACCCGCCTGGCCGACCGCATCGCATCCCGGCGCGGCGAGCTGCCGCCGGGTAGCGCGGGCCCGCTCGATAATGGCAGTCTCTTTTAAGCGCAACGATCCGTTCCCGCTGTCGAATCAAGCATCCGGCTTTCCTGTGCGATCCTGCCGCCATTCCCGGAGGCACACATGACCACGATCATCACTCCCCGCACCCACGACTTGGGCGGCGGCTTCGAAGTACGCCGCGCCGTACCCAGCCTGCAGGCACGCAGCATCGGACCGTTCGTGTTCGTCGACCACATGGGGCCGGCGATCTTCGAGCCCGGCCGGGGCATCGATGTACGCCCGCACCCGCATATCGGCCTGGCCACGGTGACTTTCCTGTGGGCCGGCGCGATCAACCACAAGGACACGCTGGGCTCCGAGCAGGTGATCCTGCCCGGCGACGTCAACTGGATGACCGCAGGCCGCGGCATCGCCCACTCCGAACGCACGCCGGCCGATGCGCGCGGCCGTGGACATGCGGTGCACGGCATGCAGACCTGGGTGGCCTTGCCGAAAGCGGACGAGGAAACAGCGCCCGAATTCCACCACCACAGTGCCGCGGCGTTGCCCCAATTGCGAAGGAACGGCGCCTTCCTGCGGGTGATCGCAGGGCGCGCCTTCGGCGAGGAATCGCCGGTGCGGGTGTTCGCCGATACTTTCAATGTCGCCGTCGACCTGGACGCCGACGCCGAACTGGCGATCGACGACCCGTATGCCGAGCGTGCGCTTTACATCCTTGAGGGCGATGCGCAATTGGACGGCGCCGATCTTCCCGACAAGCATCTGGTCGTGCTGGACCCGGGCACGCGCCCGGTGCTGCGCGCCAAGACTCCGCTCAAGGCCATGCTGCTGGGCGGCGAGCCGCTGGACGCCCCACGCCACATGTGGTGGAACTTCGTATCCAGTTCGAAGGAACGCATCGAACAGGCCAAGCAGGATTGGCTGGATGGAAGTTTCGGCCAGATCCCGGGCGAAGTGGAGTTCATTCCGCTGCCGGAACGGTAAGACGCGACCGGTCGTGGGAGCGGCGTCCCGCCGCGAGCTTTTCGCTTCTCTAGTCGATAGTCGATTCAAGAGCTCGCGGCGGGACGCCGCTCCCACGACTTCTACAAAGCATTGGGTCTTCGGAACCGGAGACGGCATTGATGTGAGCCGTGGAGCTTTTGCGGCGCAACACGCCGCATCTAACGGAAAAGAAACAAACGCGATCATCGCTTCCGCTACTTTGCGCGGGCCGCCAACCGGCGGATCGACACTCTGAGGGGGCAACATGAATCTGGGCAAAAAACTCACGGCCGAGTTCCTCGGCACGTTCTGGCTGGTATTGGGTGGCTGCGGCAGCGCGGTACTCGCGGCCAATTTCGGCGGCGACGGCAATCCGCTGGGGATCGGGTTCGTCGGTGTTTCGCTGGCTTTCGGCCTGACCGTGCTGACCGGCGCCTACGCGTTCGGCCATATTTCGGGCGGCCACTTCAATCCCGCGGTAAGCCTGGGCCTGTGGGCCGGCGGTCGTTTCCCGGCCAAGGACCTGGTGCCGTACATCCTTGCGCAGGTGCTGGGCGGCATCGCCGCCGGTTTCATCCTGCTGCAGATCGCCAAGGGCGGCGGCGGTTTCGCCATCGACCCGACCGCTGCCGGCGCTTTCGCCACCAACGGTTACGACGCGCTGTCCCCGGGCGGCTACACGGTCGCGGCGGCCTTCCTGTGCGAAGTAGTGCTGACGGCGTTCTTCCTGATCGTGATCATGGGTTCCACCCACAAGAATGCGCCTACCGGCTTCGCGCCCATCGCCATTGGTCTGGCGTTGACCCTGATCCACCTGATCAGCATCCCGGTCACCAACACCTCGGTGAATCCGGCGCGTTCGACCGCAGTGGCGGTGTTCGCCGGTTCCGGCCAACTGGGCCAGCTGTGGCTGTTCTGGGTCGCACCGATCCTGGGCGCGCTCATCGGCGGCATGCTGTACGGCTGGCTGGGGCGCGACCAACCCAACATCGTCGGCAATTCCTGACGGTTCCGCTTTCCGTTCGAAAAAAAAGCCGGGCAATGCCCGGCTTTTTTGTGACGCATGCATTATTTTGGCGCGAAAACCTGGGCTACTGTCGAAGTCCGATGGCGGGGAGCGCCATCGGACAGGAGCATGACCGCCGCAGGCCCGGGTCCATCCCGGCAAGCCTGCCGTGGGCCCAGGACAGTGAATCCATTATTCGTATGCCGCTACGGCCCTTCCAGGGGAATTAGTCATGAAACCCGCTTATCTGTTTTTTTTGGTATTGCTGATGCTGCCGGGCGCAGCCCTGGCGCAACAGGCAAATTCTCGTTGTCCGCCGCTTCCAGCTAGCTCCGGCCTGCAATGGGAGGAGCGGGTCAACCCCGGTTTCCTCGCCTGCAAGGCACGCAACGAAGACGGCAGCAAGTCGATCAACCTGCTGCTGACCTCGCGCGACCCGGACCTGCGCCTGAGCAAGTCGCGCCGCGTTGAGTCGGGCGTATTCTCCGGCGAGTCCCTGCACTGGTACCTGCCCGACATCGCCGGACGCGACGAAACCTATCTCGCTTCGCGGCGCATCACCGTCGTGGAGCTGGGCAAAGACCAGTACGCCCAGATCTGGATCGATGCCCCATCGACACAGGACCTGGCCGAACTGCTGACGCTGACCGGACAACTGGACGTGAGCGCCGGCACCGCTTATCTGGTGTCCGGCAACTGACGCTGGCCGGGGCGGGCGCAACTCGCCCCGGGATTCAGAAGCGGCCTTCCTGGTAATCCACGAAGGCCTGCATCAGTTCCTGTTTGGTGTTCATGACGAACGGGCCATGGCGCATCACCGGCTCGCGCAGCGGCCGGCCCGCGACCACGATCAGGCGCGCATCTCCGCTGCCGGCGCGCAGCCGCAACAGATCGCCGCCGCCGAGCACCGCCATCTCGTGGGTCTCCAGCGCGCGCGCGTCTTCGCCCTCGCCCACCGTCGCCGCGCCTTCGAACGCATAGGCGAACGCGTTATGGCCTTCGGGCAAGAGGTATTCCCAAGCCGTGCCCGCCTGCAGCGCGACATCCAGATACACGGGATCGGTCGCCGGCTGCACGATCGGGCCGACCACATCGCCTACCCGGCCAGCGATGACCTTGACGCTGACGCCAGCGGCCGGGGTGGCCACGGGAATGCGGTCCGGTGCGTATTCCTGGTACTTCGGGTCGGTCATCTTGTCGCGCGCGGGCAGATTCACCCACAGCTGGAAGCCGCGCATGCGGCCGGATTCCTGTTCCGGCATTTCCGAGTGCACCAAGCCGCGGCCGGCAGTCATCCACTGCACGCTGCCAGGAGTCAGCAGGCCTTCGTTGCCGTGGTTGTCCTTGTGGCGCATACGCCCGTCCAGCATGTAGGTGACGGTTTCGAAACCGCGATGCGGATGGCTTGGGAAACCGGCCAGGTAGTCTTCGGCACGGTCGGTGCCGAACTCGTCCAGCAGCAGGAACGGGTCGAGCTCCGGCAAATCCGGACCGCCGATGACGCGGGTCAGTTTGACGCCGGCGCCGTCGGAAGTCGGGCGGCCGCGAATAACGCGGGCAACGCGGGCGGGATGGGATGAGGTGGCGACAGTGTTCATAGCGGCTCCTTTTCGATGCCCACAAAGATGGCACCGGCCTACCCCGTAAGGAATGCCGTAGAGCGGAACCCTTCGTTCCACCAGCAAGGTCTGTAGGAGCGGGCCCTGCCCGCGACAGGCTCTACCCGTGAACTCCGTCGCGGGCAGGGCCCGCTCCTACAAAGCATCAGGCGACGTAGACGGACTTGATGTTCATGAACTCATGGATGCCGTGCTCGGCCAGTTCGCGGCCGAAGCCGGAGCGCTTGGTGCCGCCGAACGGCAGACGTACATCGCTCTTCACGATCGCGTTGACGAAAGCCGCGCCGCATTGCAACTGCCGCGCGACGCGATTGCCGCGCTCGCGGTCGCCGGTCCATACGCTGCCGCCCAGGCCGAAACTGGTGTCGTTGGCCACCTTGATCGCTTCGGCTTCGTCCTTGACTCGCAGGATGCTGGCCACGGGTCCGAACAGCTCTTCGTCGTAGGCCGGCATGCCCGGCGCCACGCCATCCAGGATCGACGCCGGATAGCCCGCGTGGGAGCCATCCGGTTCGCAGCCCAGTAGCGGCTTGGCGCCCTTGGCGATGCTCGCCTGCACCTGCTTGTGCAGCTCGTCGCGCAGATCCTGGCGGGCCATCGGCCCGAGCGTAGTCGATTCGTCGTTGGGATCGCCCAGCTTCAATCTGGAAGCCGCCTCGACGAAGCGCTGCACGAAGGCGTCGGCGATGGCCTCCACCACGATGAAGCGCTTGGCCGCGATGCAGGTCTGGCCCACGTTGCCGAAGCGCGAAGCCACCGCGCTGGCCACCGTCTTGTCCAGATCCGAGTCTTCCAGCACCACGAAGGCGTCGCTGCCGCCGAGTTCCATCACGCACTTCTTCAGCTGGTCGCCGGCGTTGGCGGCGATCGACCGCCCTGCCCGTTCGCTGCCGGTCAAGGTCACCGCGGCTATGCGCTTGTCGCGCAGCACTTCGGCGGCCTGGTCGTTGTCGATATGCAGCGCTGCGAACACGCCGGGCGGAATGCCGGCATCGCGCAGCGTCTCGGCGATGATGTCCGCGCAACGCGGCACGTTGCTGGCGTGCTTGAGCACCGCCACATTGCCCGCCATCAACGCGGGGGCGAGGAAGCGGAACACCTGCCAGATCGGGAAGTTCCACGGCATCACCGCCAGCACGCAGCCGATGGGCTCGAAACGCACGTAGCTATTGCTGGCTTCGGTGGCGATGGGCTGGTCTTGCAGGTATTCGGCCGCATGCTCTGCGTAGTAGTCGCAAGCGTCGGCGCACTTGTCCACTTCGGCCAAGGCCTCTTTGCGCAGCTTGCCCATCTCGGCGGTCATGATCTTCTGGATATCGTCGCGGCGGCTGCGCAGCTGCGCGCCCACCTTGCGCAGCAGCTCGCCGCGTTCGGCCAATGGTCGCGCGGACCATTGCGGGAACGCCGAGGCGGAAGCGGCCAGGATCGCCTCGACAGCGGCGGCGTCCATGAGCTCAAGCGTGTATTCGACCTTGCCGGTCGCGGGATTGACGGTTTCGACGGTCATGATGATCTTCGTGGAAGTTGCCGGGAATGACTTGGAAGTTGCCGGGGAGGAATATTGCCAGCCGGTGGGTTAGCTGGCCGTAGTGGCCTCCCCCTTTGAAAAAGGGGGATCGAGGGGGATTTGCTCTTGCTCTTTGCCCTCGGCGGCTCGGTGAAGATCAAGATCAAGATCAAGATCAAAAGCAAATCCCCCGTAACCCCCTTTGTCAAAGGGGGCAAAAGCAAAAGCAAAAGCAAAAGCAAAAAAGCAACGGCAACGGCAAGCCAGAGCTGCGGGAGCCTCAGCCGTTATCCTGCAACGCCAGCTGCATGTCGCGCTGACGCCGCTTTTCTTCGCGGTTCATCAGGTACCAACCGATGAAAGCGGCGACCGACACCACCACGATCATGATCGTGGCCAGCGCATTGACCTGCGGGTTGAGCCCGCGCCGCGCCGAGGAGAACACCACCATCGGCAAGGTGGTGGAACTGGGCCCTGACACGAAGCTCGCCACCACCACATCGTCCAGCGACAAGGTGAAGGCCAGCAGCCAGCCCGAAACGATGGCCGGAGCGATGATCGGCAGCGTGATCAGGAAGAACACCTTGACCCGGTTCGCACCCAGATCCATCGCCGCCTCTTCCAGCGATTTGTCCAATTCGGCCATGCGCGAGGAAAGCACCACGGTGACGAAGGCGAGCGTGAAGGTCACATGCGCGATCCAGATCGACAGGATGCCGCGCGGAGCGAGTCCCACCAGGTTGCCCAGCGACATGAACATCATCAGGATGGACAGGCCCAGGATCACTTCCGGCATCACCAGCGGCGCAGTGATCAGCGCGCCGAACAGGGTCTTGCCGGGGAAACGCCGCATGCGCGTCATCACCAGCGCGGCCAAGGTGCCCAGGATCACCGCGGCGGTGGCGGTGAAGAAGGCGATCTTGATGCTGATCCAGGCCGCGCCCAGCATCTGGTCGTTCTCCAGCAGCTTTCCGTACCACTTCAGCGAGAAGCCCGACCACACCGTGGCCAGCTTGTTTTCATTGAACGAATAGAACATCAACACCAGGATCGGCACGTACAGGAAGCCGAATCCCAGCGCCAGGATCAGCCAGGTCGGCCAGCGCTTGGCGAGGTTGCTCATGTCAGCCTCCCTTCGATTTCGCTCTGCTGCACGCGGTTGAAGATCAGGATCGGGATCAGCAGCAGTCCCAGCATCACGATGGCCACGGCCGAAGCGGTGGGCCAGTCGCGGTTGTTGAAGAACTCGTTCCACAGCACGCGCCCGATCATCAAGGTGTCCGGGCCGCCCAGCAATTCCGGAATCACGAACTCGCCCACCGCCGGAATCATCACCAGCATGCAGCCGGCGATGATGCCGGCCTTGGACAGCGGCAGCGTGATCTTGAAGAACGCCTTCCACGGCTTGGCGCCCAGGTCGTAGGCCGCCTCCAGCAGCCGATGGTCGTGCTTGACCAGATTGGTATAGAGCGGCAGCACCATGAAAGGCAGATAGCAATAGACGATGCCGATGTAGGCGGCGGTGGGCGTATTGGAGATCTGCAGGGGTTCGCTGATCAGGTGCAGCTTCATCAGCAGATTATTGAGCAGGCCATTGGGCTTGAGGATGCCGATCCAGGCGTAGACGCGGATCAGGAACGAAGTCCACGAAGGCAGGATCACCAGCATCATGGCGATGTTGCGCGCCGAGGGCGGAAGCCGCGCGATGACGTAGGCCATCGGATAGCCGATCAGCAACGCCAGGAAGGTGGAGATGGCGGCGATCTTGATGGAGCTCAGATAGGCCTGCACGTATTGCGAATCGGTGAACAGGCCTATGTAGTTGCTGAGGTTCAATTTCAGCGACAGCGCATTGTCCACGTACTCCAGCACCGGCGTGTACGGCGGCATGGCGATGGCGAGCCTGGAGAACGAGATCTTCAGCACGATCAGGAACGGGATGGCGAAAAATACCAATAGCCACAGATACGGGACCGAGATCACCGCCCAGCGCGGATGCGGAAACACCTTCTTCAGAATGGCGTTCATGAGGTCAGCACCACGCCTTCGTTGTCGCCCCACGACACCCAGACCTCGTCGCCCCAGGTCATTCCTTCGCTGGCCCAGCGCTGCTGGTTGGCGAAGTTGGCCATGAACTTGTAGCCGCTGGGCAGGCGTACGTGGAATACGGAATGGCTGCCGAAATAAGCGATGTCCTCGATCTTGCCGCGCGCCTTGTTGTAGCGCTGGTCGGGCTCTTCCTTGCTGATCGACACCTTCTCGGGCCGCACGCCGAACGAGACTTCCTGCCCCTCGTAGCCCGAAATGCCGTGGCCCACATAGATGGCAGTATCCAGCGAAGGCGACAGGATGGTCACGTAGTCGGCCATGTCCTCGTCCACCTTGCCCTGGAACATGTTCACCGAACCGATGAATTCGGCGGCGAAGCGGCTGGTCGGCGATTCGTAGATTTCGTCGGGCGTACCGACCTGGCGGATGCGGCCCGAGTCCATCAGGGCGATGCGCGTGGCCATGGTCATGGCTTCTTCCTGGTCGTGCGTCACCATCACGCAGGTGACGCCTGAGGTCTCGATGATGTTGACCAACTCCAACTGCATCTGCGAGCGCAGCTTCTTGTCCAACGCGCCCATCGGCTCGTCCAGCAGCAGCAGCTTGGGTCCCTTGGCCAGCGAACGCGCCAGCGCCACGCGCTGCTGCTGCCCGCCGGACAGCTGGTGCGGCTTGCGCTTTGCCAGTTTTCCCAACTGCACCAGCGCAAGCATTTCGTCGACGCGTTTCTTGATCGCGTCTTTCGACAACCCGTCCTGCTTCAGGCCGAAGGCGATGTTCTGCTCCACGGTCATGTGCGGAAACAGCGCATAGGACTGGAACATCATGTTGATGGGGCGTTCGTACGGCGGCAGGTCGTTCATGATCTGCCCGTCCAGGTAGATCTTGCCCGAGGTGGGTTTCTCGAAACCGCCCAGGCAGCGCAGCAAGGTGGATTTTCCGCAACCCGATCCGCCCAGCAGCGCGAAGATCTCGCCCTTGCGGATGCTCAGGTCGGTATCCTCGACCGCGACGAAACCATCGAACTCCTTGCGCACATCGACGATCCGCAGATAGTCCTCCACGGCTTTGGCATTACCGGCCGTGTTCTTGGCTCCGTTCAACTGTTCGATTGCCATCTTTGCCCCCAGAATGTCCTACGCAAAAAGATCAAGCCGACCGTCGAATCTGCTCCGACCTGGGCGAATTGGTCGCCGGAACGATATTTCCCATGGCGCGAGCGACGTACTCCTCTTTCTCGCCGACCGGGGCGACGTAATGAAGCGCATTTCTTGCGGCCTCCTCGCCCTCCAGACGCGCGATGATCCAACCCGCAAGGTATTGCGATGCAAGACAGCCGCCGGCTGTCGCCACATTCCCTTGTGCGTAGAACGGCCGATCGATGACCTCGATGCCCGCCTCCTGCACCCAGGGCTTGGTGATGAGATCCGTGCAAGCGGGAACGCCGCCAAGCAGGCCGAGCTTGGCCAGGATAAGCGTGCCCGAGCATTGGGCGCCGATCAGCTGACGCACCGGATCCAGCTTTAGCCTGGCCATCAGCTCCGGGGTACCGACGATTTCCCGGGTTTGCATGCCGCTACCGATAATGACGGCGTCCGCTGCGCAGGCCTCTTCCAGACTCGATTGCGCATGCACGGTCACGCCGTTCATCGAAGTGACCGACGCTGCCGGGCACGACAGCGTCACTCGCCAGCCGGGCGTCTTGACGCGATTGAGTATGCCCAATGCGATCAACGAATCGAGCTCATTGAATCCTTCGAAGGTGAGGATCGCTATGTGCATGGCGGGTTCTTTCGGATGATGGCTGATTCGCGCCCAGAACGAATCGGGGCAGGCGTGACCGCCTGCCCCGTTCTCGCGTTTACTTGCCGGTCTTCAATTCCGTCCAGATCCGCGTATACAGCTTGTCGACTTCCGGCGGAATGATCGCGAAGGTGAACAGCTTCGCCTCGACCTCCGGCGGCGGATACACCGTCGGGTCGTCAGTGATGCTCTTTTCCATCAGCTCCTTGGCCTTGGGAACCGCGTTGGGATAGCTGATGAAGTTGGAGTTGTTTGCCATCACCTGCGGGTCCAGCAGATTGTTGATGTAGGCGTAGGCCTCGTCCACGTGCTTGGCGTCTTTGGGGATGGCCAGCATGTCGAACCACTGCGGCGCGCCTTCCTTCGGAATGGCATAGGCGATGTTGACGCCGTTGCCGGCCTCGGCGGCGCGGTCGCGCGCCTGGATGATGTCGCCCGACCAGCCCACCACCAGGCAGATATCGCCGTTGGCCAGGGCGTCGATGTACTGCGAGGAATGGAAATTGGTGATGTAGGGGCGGATGCTTTTCAGCAATGCGGCCGCCTTGTTGATGACCGCCGGATCGGTGCTGTTGGGGTCTTCGCCCAGGTAGTTGAGGGTGATCGGAATCAGTTCGGACGGCGTGTCCAGGACGGTGACGCCGCAGGCCTTGAGCTTGGAGATGTTCTCCGGCTTGAACACGATGTCCAGGCTGTTGGTCAGGTCGGTGTTGCCGAACGCGGCCTTGACCTTGTCCACGTTGTAGCCGATGCCGGTGGTGCCCCACATGTACGGGATTGCGTATTTGTTGCCTGGATCCTGCGACTCCAATTTCTTCATTATCGCCGGATCGAGATTGGCGTAGTTGGGGATCTTGGATTTGTCCAGCGGCAGGAACACGCCGGCCTGGATCTGGCGCCCCAGGAAGTTCATCGTCGGCACCACCACGTCGTAGCCGCTGGAACCGGCCAGCAGCTTGGTCTCCAGCACTTCGTTGCTGTCGAACACGTCGTAGGTGACCTTGATGCCGGTCTTCTTCTCGAAGTTGGCGTTGGTGTCCTCGGCGATGTAGTCGGACCAGTTGTAGACGTTGACGCTCTTGTCGCCGTCGGCGGCGGTAGCGGCCTTGTCGCCGCCCTTGTCGCCGCATGCGGCAAGCACGCACACGGCGATCATTGCACCCAGCATTCGCAGTTTCATCGCACTCTCCAGATGGCCCGCAGGGGCTGATTGTTGGCATCCGCGCTCCGCGGCATCGCGAAGCGCCCGTTGTTCCCTTCCCGTTCAAAGCATAGTTGCAAAAACCCAGTTACAGACCCAGCTCCGCGGCGGTCTCGTTCAACGCCTTCCAGGCCTTCTCGAACAGTTCGTCGATCTGGTCCCGGCTGACGATCAGCGGCGGCGACAGCAGCATGGCATCGTAGGTCGCGCGCAGGATCAGCCCATTGGCCAATGCCTTGTCGCGGCACAGCTGCCCCACTTTACCGCGATCATCGAAGAATGCACGCCGGCCTTTGTCCGGCACCAGCTCCAACGCGCCGACCATGCCGGCGATGCGCGCTTCGCCGACCAGGCGGTGTTCGCCAAGTTCGGCCCAGCGCTGGGCCAGGTAGGGAGCGGTGTGGGCCTTGCAGGTCTCGATGATTTTTTCTTCTTGCAGGATTCGGATGTTCTCCAGCGCCACCGCCGTGCATACCGGGTGCCCCGAATAGGTGCAACCATGCGCCAGTTCTCCGCCCTGGTCGGCCAGCACGCCGGCGACGCGGTCGTTGAACATCGCCGCGCCCAGCGGGATGTAGCCGGAGGTGATGCCCTTGGCCAGGGTCATCACGTCGGGCATGAAGCCGAAGTAGTCGGCGGCAAACCATTCGCCGGTGCGCCCGAAGCCGCAGATCACCTCGTCGGCCACCAGCAGCACGTCGTACTTGCGGCAGATGCGTTCTATCTCCGGCCAGTACGTCCTGGGCGGGATGTACACGCCGATCGCGCCCATGATGGGTTCGCCGATGAAGGCGGCCACGCGGTCGGGACCCAGTTCCAGGATCTTGGCTTCCAGCCGGCGCGCGGCAAGCAGGCCGTACTCGTCCGGATCCAGGTCGCCGCCGTCGGCGAACCAGAACGGCGGATCGATGTGATGGATGTCGGGAATCGGCAGCCCGCCCTGCTTGTGCATGCCGGCCATGCCGCCCAGACTGGCACCGGCCATGGTGGTGCCGTGATAGCCGTTGTGGCGGCCGATGAAGATGTTCTTCTGCGGCTGGTCCTGCACCGCCCAGAAATGCCGCACCAGGCGCAGGATGGTGTCGTTGGCTTCGGAACCGGAGTTGGTGAAGAACGCGTGGTTGAGATCGCCCGGGGTCAACTCGGCGAGCTTGGCGGCGAGCAGGATCGTGGGCTCGGTGGTGCATTGGAAAAAGCTGTTGTAGTAGGCCAGCTGGGTCATCTGCTTGGACGCAACTTCGCCCAGCTCCTTGCGCCCGTAACCGAGGTTGACACACCACAGCCCGGCGAAGGCATCCAGCAGTTTGTTGCCTTCGGCATCCCATACGTAAGCGCCCTCACCACGGGTAAGAATGCGCGTGCCTTTCTTCGCCAGCGCGGCGTTGTCGTTGAACGGATGCAGGTGGTGCGCGGCATCGAGCTGTTGCAGGGTGCGGGTGTCCAGGTGGTCCATGAAAACTCCGATTTGTGATTCCCTGTAGGAGCGGGCCCTGCCCGCGACGCTTTGATGATCGCGAAAGGCGTCGCGGGCAGGGCCCGCTCCTACAGGATTCATACATTCAGAAGTAAGAACTCCCGCTCCCACGAACTGATCACGCGGAAGAAGGTCTCGTATTCCTTGCGCTTCACCGACACATAGGCCCGCGCGAAGCGCGTGCCCAGCAGCTCCTGCAGCGGCTTGCAGGTTTCCAGCTCGTCCAGCGACTCGCCCAGCGACCGCGGCAGCTCGAAACCGAGTTCCTGCGCGCTGCTGGCCAGCGGCGGGGTCGCTTTCAATCCTTCGCGTATGCCAAGCAGGCCGCACGCCAGCGTAGCGGCCATCGCCAGGTAGGGGTTGGCGTCGGAACCGGCGAAACGGCTTTCCACGCGCATGTTCTCCGGCGTGTCCATCGGCACGCGCAGACCGCAGGTGCGGTTGTCGTAGCCCCATTGCACGTTGATGGGCGCAACCTGCCCCAGCGCCAGGCGCCGATAGGAATTGACGTTGGGCGCGAAGAACGCCATCGCCATCGGCACGTACTTCTGCAGTCCGCCCAGGTACTGGTCGAAAGTCGCGCTGAGCTTGCCTTCGCTCTTGCCGGTGAAAACGTTGTTGCCTTTCTTGTCCAGCATGCTCTGGTGGATATGCATGGCGCTGCCGGGTTCGTTCTCCATCGGCTTGGCCAGGAAGGTGGCGTAGATGCCGTGGCGCATCGCCGCCTCGCGCATGGTGCGTTTGAAGAAGAACACCTGGTCGGCGCGCGACAGCGCGTCGGAATGGGTGAAATTGACTTCCAGCTGCGCCGCGCCCGATTCGTGGATCAGTGTGTCCACGTCCAGTTCCATCGCATCGCAGTAGTCGTACATCAGGTCCAGGATGGGATCGAACTCGTTGACCGCGTCGATCGAATAGGACTGGCGCGCGGTTTCCGGGCGGCCGGAGCGGCCGGCCGGCGGCAGCAGCGGGAAATCGGGATCGGTGTTCTTCTGCACCAGGAAGAATTCCAGTTCCGGGGCCACTACCGGGCGCAGACCGGCTTCCTCGTACGCCGCCAGCACGCGCCTCAGCACATTGCGCGGAGCCAGATCGTGCGGCTTGCCGTCCTTGGTGTAGCAGTCGTGGATGACCTGGGCGGTGGGATCGGTCGCCCAGGGCACCATGCGTACCGTGTCCGGGTCCGGGCGCAGGAACATGTCCGAATCCGAAGGCGAGGTCAGGTCGTAGTAGTCGTCCGGATAATCGCCGGTGACGGTGGTGGCGAAGATGCCTTCCGGCAAGCGGGTGCCGTAGTCGTGGGAGAACTTGTCGGCGGGAATGATCTTGCCGCGCGCGATGCCGGTGATGTCGGGCACCAGGCACTCGACCTCGGTGATGCTGCGTTCCTTCAGCCAGCGTCGCAAGGAGCTTTCCGGTTTTTCCGGCGCGGTTTTTTTCTGGGCCTGGCGTTGGGTCATAAGTTGGCTTCAGTGATTGCGTTGTGCGGCGCGCGCCCGGCAGGCGTCGCCGAATGCCTTGAATATGCCTAGGTAGAACGGGTTTTCGGTGACGCGCCATTCCGGATGCCACTGCACGCCCAGCAGGAAACCGGGGCCTTCGTGGCGGAAAGCTTCGATCAGCCCGTCCGGCGCCACGGCTTCCACCTTCAGCCCCTTGCCCAGGCGCGCGACGCCCTGCCCGTGCAGCGAATTGACGCGCGCCGAGGGCGCGCCGGCGATACCGGCCAGCAAACCACCCGGATTGAGAGTGACGGCATGCACGGGAGCGTATTGCCGTTCCAACGGATCGGCTGGATTCTCGCGATGGTCCAGGAATCCGGGCTGCTCCTGCACTTTCTGGTAGAGACTGCCGCCGAAGGCGACGTTCACCTCCTGGAAACCACGGCACAGCGCCAGCAGCGGAACGCCCATACTGACCGCCAGCGGCACCAGCGAAAGCGTGGTCGCATCGCGCACGGGATCAAGCAGGTTGCCTTCGTAACTGGGCTCGTCGCTGTAGTGGTGCGGCTCGATGTTGCTGACCGCGCCGGTCAACAGAATGCCGTCGACCTGTTCCAGCAACTGCTCAAGGGGCAAGGCCGGCTGCAGCGTGGGAAGCAGAATCGGCAGCGCCCCTGCCCCGTCCACCACCGCGCGCACATACTTCTCGCCGGCCGCGAGAAAGGGATGTGGACCGATTTGTTTACGGTCGGTGGGAAGGCCGACCAGCGGCAGGCTGGCCATCGGGGGAGGCTCGAAAAAGCTTGACGGCAACTTAACCTGCCTGTTTTATTTTTACAACACCGGCCGCCCGATTACCGGTTTTATCCCGGCAATGGTGCATCGCGGCACCATTTCAGGACGCTTCAGAGCATCAGTATCGTCAAATGCGTTGAGTATTCTTGACAGCCGGATCTCTCTGGTAAGCTGCCGCGAACCGCCCGTGACGCCATCATGACCCGCATCCCAGACACCTCCCTTTCCGACATTCCCCTGCTTGCGCCGGCGGATGCGGCCACTCTGCGGCATCTGCCCGACTGCGAACTGGTCGACCTGCTGCTGCCCGACATGAACGGCCTGCTGCGCGGCAAGCGCATCACCCGCGATGCGCTGGAGAAGGTGTACCAGGACGGCGTATGCCTGCCGATGTCGCTGATCGCCACCGACATCACCGGCAACACGGTGGAAGAAACCGGCCTGGGCTACGACATCGGCGATGAAGACCGCATCTGCCGCCCGGTGCCCGGCTCGCTGCGGCCGGTTCCGTGGTCTCCCCGACCGATGGCGCAATTATTGCTGTCGATGGAAGACGCGCAAGGCGGAACCTTCGAGGCGAATCCACGTGAGGTGCTCAAGCGTGTGCTGGAACGTTACGCCGCGCGCGGCCTGAAGCCCGTGGTGGCGGTGGAGCTGGAGTTCTACCTGTTCGACGCGCATCTGGATGCCGACGGCAAGCCGCGTACGCCGGTCAATCCGGTAACCGGCCGCCGCAGCAGCAGCACGCAGGTCTATTACATGGAAGACCTCAACGACTACCGCGGCTTCACCGATGCGGTGTCGGCCGCGTGCAAGGCGCAGGGGATTCCGGCCGATACGGCCGTGGCCGAGTACGCGCCGGGCCAGTTCGAAATCAACCTCAAGCACCGCGACGACGCCCTGCTGGCCTGCGACGATGCGATCATGCTGAAGCGAGCGATCAAAGCCGTAGCCCAGCAGCAGGGCGTGCAGGCCAGCTTCATGGCCAAACCGTTCGCAGAACAGGCCGGCAATGGACTGCATATCCATGTC
The DNA here is from genome assembly GCF_010093305.1 of Pseudoxanthomonas sacheonensis. Classification (GTDB taxonomy): domain Bacteria; phylum Pseudomonadota; class Gammaproteobacteria; order Xanthomonadales; family Xanthomonadaceae; genus Pseudoxanthomonas_A; species Pseudoxanthomonas_A sacheonensis. The sequence continues at coordinate 22,069 of NZ_PDWS01000017.1, forward strand.
AGCGTGCTGGACGACAAGGGCGACAACATTTTCGCCTCCACTCCGGAAGCACCGGCCGATACCTTGAAGCATGCGATCGGCGGCCTGCAGCGCAGCGCCAAGGACAGCCTGCTGCTGTTCGCGCCGCACGCCAACAGCTACCGCCGCTTCGTGCTCAACGCTTTCGTGCCGCTCAATGACGCCTGGGGCTACAACAACCGCACCGTGGCCATGCGTATTCCGCACAGCAACGAAGCCAACACGCGCGTCGAACACCGCATCGCCGGCGCCGACGCCAATGTGTATCTGGTGACTGCGGCGGTGCTGGCCGGGATGCTGCATGGGCTGGAGAACGGTTTCGATCCTGGCGCGCCGGTGGTGGGCAATGCCTACGAGCAGACCGAGATACGCACGCCGTACTGGCGTCAGGCCATTGATGACTTCATGGGTAGCGACTTCATTCGCGAGCAGTTTGGCGAATCCTTCCGCCATATCTACGGGCAGCAGAAGTTGAAGGAAATGCAGACCTTCTATACCCAGGTCACTAATTTGGAATACGACTGGTATTTACGGGCAGTGTAAGTGCCCCCTTCTCCCCTTGTGGCGCCCGAAGGGTGTGCAAAGCTGAGAAGGTGCCCGAAGGGCGGATGAGGGGTACGAGCGAAGCGAGTGCTCCAAGCATCACGCGAAGATCAAAATGGATCCCAGCGTTCGCTGGGATGACGATACGGGAAGTTCATTGATGCGTGCTGTCGGACAATCCTCGTATCCACCCAGCTGGTACGCCGCCAGCGCCACGCCACTGCCCGAGCAACCGGCACTGCAAGGTGCGATCCAGGCCGACATCTGCATCCTCGGTGCAGGCTACACAGGCCTCTCCGCCGCGTTGGAGCTTGCCGAAGCCGGCTACAACGTAGTGATACTGGAAGCCGAACGCATCGGCTGGGGCGCCTCCGGGCGCAACGGCGGCCAGGCCATCGCTGGTTTCAGTTGCGGCGAGGCCAAGCTGGAATCGCTGGTGGGCTTCGACGACGCGCGCAGGATGTTCGACCTGTCGCGCGAAGGACTGCAATGGCTGCGCGAGCGCATCCGCAAACACGGCATCGCCTGCGACTGGCGCGATGGCCACGCCACCGTGCCGATCAAGCCGCGGCAGGAACGCGAAGTGCGGGCCGCGATCGAGGATTTCCGTACCCGCTACGACTATCCGGTCGAATGGTGGAACCGCGAACGCCTGCGCAGCCAGCTCGCCAGCGACCGTTACCTTGGCGCGCTGTACGACCCCAACAGCGGCCACCTGCATCCGCTGGAGTACGCGCTGGGGCTGGCACGCGCGGCGATGGCGGCAGGCGTGCGCATCTTCGAGCAGTCGCGGGTCACGCAACTGGTGCGCGGAGCCCGGCCCGTGTTCAAGACCGCGGGCGGCGAAGTGCATTGCGACTTTGCGGTCCTGGCCGGTAATGCGCTGCTGCACGGCATCGCGCCCGAGTTGGAATCGCGGGTCATGCCGGTCGGCACCTACATCGGCGCCACCGTGCCGCTGGGAGAGGAACGCGCGAAGGAACTCATCCGCAACGACATGGCGGTGGCGGACACCAACTGGGCGCTGGACTACTTCAGGCTGAGCCGCGACCGCCGCCTGCTGTTCGGCGGCCGCGCCAGCTATTCCACCCTGCCCCCGCCCAATCTGCGCGGCACCATGACCCGGCGCATGCGCAGGGTGTTTCCCCAGCTGGCCGACGTGCAGATCGAGTACGTGTGGGGCGGCTACATCGACATCTCGCTCAACCGCGCGCCGCATTTCGGACGGCTGACGCCCAATGTCTACTTCGCACAGGGATTTTCGGGGCATGGCGTCGTCGCTACGGGGCTGGCCGGGAAACTCATGTCGGAGGCTATCCGCGGCCAATCGGAACGCCTGGACCTGTTCGCCAAGATCCCGCACCTGCCCTTCCCCGGCGGCCGCGCCCTGCGCACGCCCATGCTGGTGGCGGCGATGGCCTGGTACAAACTACGCGACGCCTTATGGTGAAGCGCTTCAGAGCCGGGTCAGACTGCGCACCCTGATCTCGAACGGTTCCACGCATTGCGCAGAAGCCGCACGCTGGCGAACCATGGCCAGCAGCTCGGCGGGATCGAAGCGAACGTTCTCGTTCACCCGATAGGTCAGAGCCACCTGCCCCCACGCCACCGCCAAGCCGCTGTTCCAGACTTCGTAATCGGCGAAATAGTGGTGGTCGCACCGCCGCTCAGGTTCCGACATGCACATCGCATTCGCATTCGGCGCAGCCCAGATGCTCCAACGCCATGTCCAACGCGAGCGTATAGCTCTGGGCCATGTAGCCGTTCACCACCGCCAGCCGGTTGCCGTTGCCTGCACGCATGGTGGCTTCCGGCGCATCGCAACTGTCGTCGTGCACTTCGATATAAGGCATATCCATGTCCTTCAACGCCTGCTGGACATGCGCGCTTCGTACACACGCGCCGGGATCAAGCAGCGCGATCTCGGCACGCGAGCGGCATGCGATACGCAACGAATGCAGCACTTCCCGTTCCGAGCCGCAGGCCCGCACGGCGATGGTTTTGCCCGCGCATACGGCGCGTTCGACCAGCGCGCCCAGCACTTCGCGCGGCAAGGCGGGCGGTGTGCGCGGAAACAGGCCGCTGGCTTCGGGGCCACGGATGATGACGATGGACATGGGATTCCTTTGCCGGCTTTCAGAGGTGAACGGAAGTACCTGGGGCGTTGGCGCTTCGGCCCAAATGCCTGAGCGCAATGGCCAGGGCCAGCGAGTAACCGCTGGCGCGGTCATCGTTGACGACCACCGTGACCATCGGCGCGTTTCGCGGATGCACCTGCAGGTCCAGCACCTGTCCGCTGTCGTCGTGGACCTCGATGTACGGAGATTGGAGCTCGTCCAGAGCGCGGCAAAGATCCGCACCTTCGCGGACGCAATCGGCCGGATCCAGATCGCCCGAATCCAGCAGCACCATTTCGGTGTCGGGCTGGCGCGCCTGGCGCAGGCATTCGATCATTTCGCGGATACCCGCGCAGGTCCGGACGACCAGCGACTTGCCGGCAGCATGTGCGGCCGCTGTCGGCAGCAGGAGGGGTTCTTCTGTTCCCGGACCGCTCCATGGGAGTGCGGAGTGCGGACCTTGGATCACGAGGATGGACATCTGAGTCTTGCGGGCGCGTATTCAACGCAGTGACCGCAGGTTATTCCCGGCAAGCGTAAAGCCGCTATCCGCGCGGCCGGCCCGGAACATAAATCATGCGTAAAAAAGCCATCCGGCTGCCGGCCGCATCGTGCGCGGGGCGCGGTGGCGCCCCCGGATCAGCCAGCGTGCCGGGCGCGGGGCGCAAGCAACAGCGCGATCAAGGTCAGCGTGGCGGCGGCGGCAAGGTAATAACCCACATGCGAGACGCCATGCCTGGTCGCCAGATAGGTGGCGATGGAAGGAGTCAGCGACGCGCCCAGGATGCCCGCCAGATTGAAGGCCAACGAGGCCCCGGTGTAGCGTACGGCGGTGGGAAACATGTCGGCGAGCAACGTCCCGCACGGCCCATAGGTAAGACCGGTGACCGTCATCCCGATGATCAGGAACAGCAACACGCCCGCGCCGCTGCCGACGCTGAAAAGCGGCCCGTAGAACAATCCGAACACGATGATCGAGACCGTGGCCAGCACCATCGCCAGACGCCGGCCGTACCGGTCCGCCAGCAGCGCCGACACCGGAATTCCCGCCCCGAAGAACAGCACGGCGATCATCAGCATCAACAGGAATTGTTCGCGCGTGTAGCCCAATTGCGCGGTTCCCCAGGACAGATTGAAAACGGTCATGAGGTAGAACAGGACGAAGGTGGCGACCAGCGCGAACGTCCCGGCCAGCAAAGCGCCCGGATGTTCGCGCAGCACGCTCAGCATCGGCAGGCGCACGCGTTCGCCCTTGTCCAGCGTGTTCTGGAAATCGGGCGTCTCGGCGATGCGCAAACGCACCCACAGGCCCACGAAAACCAGCGCGGCGCTGGACAGGAACGGAATGCGCCAGCCCCAGGCCAGGAACTGCGTGTCGTCCATCAATTCGGTCAGCAGCAGGAAGATGCCGGTCGAGCACAGGAAGCCGAGCGGCGCGCCCAGCTGCGGAAACATGCCGTACCACGCGCGCTTGCCCGGCGGCGCGTTCTCCGTCGCCAGCAGCACCGCCCCGCCCCACTCGCCGCCCAGACCCAGGCCCTGGCCGAAGCGGCAAATCGCCAGCAATACCGGCGCCGCCACGCCGATGGTGGCGTAGGTCGGCAGCAGGCCGATGGCGATGGTGGAAATCCCCATGGTCAGCAACGCCGCCACCAGCGTGGCCTTGCGCCCTATCCGGTCGCCGAAGTGACCGAACAGCGCCGATCCCACCGGCCGCGCGAAGAATGCCAGGGCGAAGGTGATCAGCGATTTGAGGGTGGCGGTAGCCGGATCGCTTTCGGGGAAGAACAGCTGCGGGAACACGATCACCGCGGCGGTGGCGTAGATGTAGAAATCGAAGAATTCGATGGTGGTGCCGATCAGGCTGGCGAACAGTACTCGACTCGGGGAATTGGCAACTGCCGGGATTGTGGTGGTCGTCATCGTCTACGATCTGGCTTGGCTGGCCGGATTCTGGCAGATTCTCCGGCTATCGGCGCAATCGGATTTCGGGAGAATGCCGTGGACGAAGACCTCGATCGACTGACCCAGGCGGAATTGGTCGCGGAAGTGCGCAAATTGCGCGCCGCCATCCGCAAGCACCGCGACTCCACCCTTCACGAGCTTTGCTGGCACCACCCGGATCTATGGGGCCTGCTTCCGGAGCGGACCGATCCGCAGCCCGCGGTTCCCGAGTGGCCGCAGTTCATGCGCGGCTGCATCCACTACCGACAGTCGCTGGATCGGCAGTTGCCCGCTGCCGAGCGGGTCGGCGTCGAGTTCGATAAATCCGATAAAACCCGGTAGGAGCGACGTAAGTCGCGAAACATCTTGTGCCGAGATTCATTCGCGACTCACGTCGCTCCTACGACGGTCGCCCTCAATCCCAGTCGTCCTTGTAGACGAACTTCGGCATTTCCCAGTGATAGCGGATGGCCAGCATGCGCACCGCAAACCCGGTGACCATCGCGATCACCATGCCCACATCGTGATCCATCCCCACATGCGGGGCGGTCATGTAGATCGCGCCGGCCAACAGCGAGACGCTGGCGTACAGCTCCTTGCGGAACAGTAGCGGCACCTGCGTGCAAAGCACATCGCGCAGCACTCCACCGAACGTCCCGGTGATCATCCCGCTGACCAGGATGATCAACCAGTGCAGATGCAGTCCCTTGGCGATATCGCAGCCGACCACGGTGAACACCACCAGGCCCAGCGCGTCCAGAACAAGGAAACTGGTGCGCAGGCGCTTCATCATCGGCGCCACCAAGATGGTGACCAGCGCGGCGGCCAGCACTATCGCCAGATAGCTGGGATGCTCGATCCAGCTCAGCGGGTGGCGTCCCAGCAGCACATCGCGCAGCGTACCGCCACCAAGTGCGGTGACCACGGCGATCACGCATACGCCCAACCAGTCCATCTGGCGCCGGCCCGCCACCAATGCGGCGCTCATCGCCTCGACCGCGATGCCGATCAGGAAAAGGACATGTAGAAGCATCTTTTCTCCTTCGCCCTCCCGGCGGCGTTGCGCGGATCAGCCGCCCAGGTTGATCCAGGTCGCCTTGATCTCAGTGTATTTGTCGAAGGCGTGCAGCGACTTGTCGCGGCCGTTGCCGGACTGCTTGTAGCCGCCGAACGGCGCGGTCATGTCGCCGCCATCCCAATAGTTCACCCATACGCTGCCCGCGCGCAGCTTGCGCGCGACGCGGTGCGCGCGGCTGATGTCCTTGGTCCACACGCCGGCGGCCAGGCCGTATTCGGTGTCGTTGGCCATGCGCAGCGCCTGCTCTTCGGTGTCGAAGGCGATCACCGACAGCACCGGCCCAAAGATCTCTTCGCGTGAAATGGTGTGCTCGTGGGCCACTTCGTCGAACACGGTCGGCTCGATATAGCTGCCACCGGGCACCGTATCGGCACGCTTGCCGCCCAGCACCAGCCTGGCGCCTTCGGCCACGCCTTTTTCTATGTATCCCAGCACCCGGCTGGTCTGCGTCTCGTCGACCATCGCTCCCATCGGAGCGCCGGGCTCGAACGGATGGCGCGGCTGCATCTTGCGGCCGGCCTCGACCACGCGCGCCACGAACTCGTCCTTGATGGAGCGCTCCACCAGCAAGCGCGACGCCGCGGTACAGACCTCGCCCTGGTTGTAGAAGATGCCGCTGGCCGCCGCTTCGGCCGCCTTGTCCAGGTCGTGCGCGTCGGCGAACACCAGGTTGGGGCTCTTGCCACCGCATTCCATGTACGCGCGTTTGAGGTTGGAGCGCCCCGCGCACTGCAGCAACTGCTTGCCGACCGCGGTGGAACCGGTGAACACCAGGCCATCGACGTCCATGTGCAGGGCCAGGGGTTCGCCCGCCTCTTTGCCGAAACCGGGCACCACGTTGAAGACACCCGCCGGAATGCCAGCCTCCATCGCGATCTCGGCCAGCCGTATCGCGCTCAATGGAGATTTCTCCGACGGCTTCAGCACCACCGAATTGCCCATCGCCAATGCCGGGGCCAGTTTCCAGGTCGCCATCAGCAGCGGAAAATTCCACGGCACGATAGCGCCGATGACGCCCAACGGTTCGCGCGTCACCAGTCCCAATTCGTCGGGGCCGGTCGCGGCGACTTCGCCATAGACCTTGTCCAGCGCCTCGCCCGTCCAGGCCATGCAGCGGATCGTCGCCGCCACATCGACCTGTCGCGCGTCGGTGACCGGCTTGCCCATGTCCAGCGATTCCAGCACGGCGAGCTCGTCGCCGTACTGTTCGATCAGCTGCGCGAACTTCAGCAGCACTTTCTTGCGATAGGTGGGCTTGGCTTCGGACCACGCGCCGGAATCGAAGCTGCGGCGCGCGGCGATCACCGCGCGTTCGATGTCTTCGGCGGCGCATTCGGCCACGCGTCCCAGCGCACGCCCGTCGATGGGGCTGATGCAGTCGAAGGTCCTGCCGTCGGCGGCATCGACGTATTTGCCGTCGATGAAGGCCTGGGTACGGATCTTCAATCCGTCGGCGAGGGCTTGCCAGTTGTCGCGGGTGCGGGGCGCATTCATGGGTTGCTCCTGGAGTTTGTTCCCTTCTCCCACCGGGAGAAGAGCTTGCCCCGTACTGGATACGGGATGGCGCTAATCAAGGATTCGCTGAAGAATCGTATTCAGATCGGTTTTCAGGGTGATGGCTCGCTCCGGACACCCGCTCAGTCCAGCACTCGCCATTTCGAACGCGCGCGCTGAATCTCCAAGCTCCAAGGCAATCCTAGCCAGATGCAAAGCATTCCTAGCATTTATGTCTTCCGGCCGAGTATCTGCAATCAATTTCACGAAAGAGCTTGGATATTCAGCATAACGCTGGAAGAACGAACGCCCGACAGATTCCCACTCCGAGACAATGAAGCCAATCGTTTCGTCGACTTCACTCTCATTGGTGCCATAACCCCAACCCGTAGCCGATCCTGTAGGCGGCTCAATCCTTCCGCGGAAAATGCAAGCAGGCGCATCAATCTTTTCGGCTACGACTTCAAATCCACCTTCATCCAGCAGAAACGCCAAATGGGCAGCCATATTGAGGTAGTAACAATTTTCCGACGAAACGCTTTGGATGTTGAAGACATGGATAACCGGACCATTTATTCGCCGCAAAGTCGATCCAGACCCTTTGAATCCATCCGCACGCAAGATGGGGTAAATCCGTTTGGTGAGTCGCGACAAGAATGCCTTGTGTTCCATATATCCCTTTTTTCTAGAACGTTGCCGGAGTATTGGCACTAAAAATAACCGCATCCACTTCGCCGATGTTGCGGAACCGGTGCGGAATCCTGCTCTCGAAATAATAGGCCTCGCCCGCGCGCAGGATGCGCACCTGGTCGCCGACCGTCACTTCCACTTCGCCTTCCACCACCACGCCGCCCTCCTCGCCCTCGTGCAACAGCATGCTGTCGCCGGTATCGGTCCCCGGCGGCATGACCTCACGCAGGATGCACATCTGGCGTTGCGGACGATGCTGCCCGATCAGGAAATACTGGATACCGTTGCTGCCCACATCCGGCAACTCGTCGACCGCGTAGAAAGGGCTGTCCGGCAGGCCGACTTCCAAATCCAGAGTGAAGAAATCGGCCAGCGAAATGGGAATGCCGTCCAGCACCTTCTTCAACGAACTGACCGAGGGGCTGACCTTGTTCTGCTCGATCAGCGAGATGGTGCTGTTGGTCACGCCCACCCGCTTGGCCAGCTCGCGCTGGCTGAGATCCTTGGATTTGCGAACCAGCTGCAGGCGCGCGCCGATGTCCATCCCTACCCTTGTCTGTGAACTGATGATTGTGACCGCAGTGTTGCCGGATACTTTACACGGCGTGAGGATGGGGTCAATTTTCAGCCTGATTACCCCGTGGTTGTAAAGTTTTTTCAACGCGCTAAGCTGGCGTCCTCTTTCTTCCGCGACCCCCACGGAGCCCGCCGAATGAGCGCAGATTCCAGCCCCGACCACGGCGTCCTGGCCGACCATTACGCCGCCCAGGCCATCGCCGCGCCAGCGTCCATGGACGCCTTCTGGATGCCCTTCACCGCCAACAAGCAGTTCAAGGCCTCACCGCGCCTGCTGGCCAGCGCTTCGGGCATGTACTACAAGACCGTGGACGGGCGCGAGATCCTCGACGCCACCGCCGGTCTGTGGTGCTGCAATGCGGGACATTCGCGGCCCCGCATCGTGGAGGCGGTGAAGACGCAGATAGAGACCCTGGATTTCGCCCCCAATTTCTCCATGAGCTCGCCGCTGCCGTTCGTGCTGGCCGAGCGACTGGCCGAACTTGCGCCGGGCAACCTCAACCATGTGTTCTACGCCAACTCCGGCTCCGAAGCGGTCGACAGCGCGCTGAAGATGGCCATCGCTTATCACCGCGCCCGCGGCGAAGGCCAGCGCACCCGCCTGATCGGGCGCGAGAAGGGCTACCACGGGGTCGGCTTCGGCGGCATCTCGGTCGGCGGCCTGCCCAACAACCGCAAGTGGTTCGGGCTTGGCCTGCCAGGTGTGGATCACCTGCGCCACACCCTGGATATCGGCCGCAACGCTTTCTCCAAAGGGCTGCCCGAATACGGCATCGAACTGGCCGAGGACCTGGAGCGCATGGTCGCGCTGCACGATGCGTCCACCATTGCCGCGGTGATCATCGAACCGATCTCCGGTTCGGCCGGTGTGGTGATTCCGCCCGACGGCTACCTCAAACGCATCCGCGAGCTGTGCACCAAGCACGGCATCCTGCTGATCTTCGACGAAGTGATCACCGGTTTCGGCCGCGTCGGCAACGCCTTCGCCGCGCAACGCTTCGGCGTGCAGCCGGACATGATCACCGCCGCCAAGGGCATCACCAACGGCTGCGTGCCGATGGGCGTGGTGATGGTGTCCGACGACGTGCACGACGCCTTCACCCAGGGGCCGGACAACGCCATCGACCTGTTCCATGGCTACACCTATTCCGGACATCCCCTCGCCTGCGCGGCCGCCATCGCAACGCTGGACACTTATGCGGAAGAAAACCTGTTCGACAAAGCCATCGAACTGGGCGACTACTGGCAGGAAGGCATCCATTCCCTGAAGGGCCTGCCGAATGTGATCGACATCCGCAACTACGGGCTGATCGGCGCGATCGAACTGGCGCCGCGTCCGGGCGCGCCGGGTACGCGCGCCTACGATGCGTTCACGCACGCTTTCCACAACGGGAATCTGTTGACGCGGGTGACCGGCGATGTGATCGCGCTATCTCCACCCCTGATCCTGGAAAAAACGCATATCGACCGGATTTTCGAAGCCCTGGCGGACACCTTGCGCGCCACCGGTTAAAATCGGCGCTGAATCACGCACCCCGGCCCCAGCGCTCCCCACGCGCAGCCCCCTATCGCACCTGGAGAGAAAAATGCTGATCGGCGTTCCCAAGGAAATAAAGAACCACGAATACCGCATCGGCCTTACCCCGGCCGGCGCCCGCGAACTGGTCGCCAACGGCCATAGCGTCATGATCCAGCGCGACGGCGGCAAGGCCATCGGCCTGACCGACGAAATGTACCTGCGCGCGGGCGCGGAGATCGTGGACAGCGCCGAGGAAATCTTCAAGCGCGCCGACATGATCATCAAGGTCAAGGAACCGCAGCCGGTGGAATGCGCCATGCTGCGTCCCGGCCAGGTGCTCTACACCTACCTGCATCTGGCGCCCGACCCGGAGCAGACCAAGGCACTGGTGAAATCCGGCGCCACCTGCATCGCCTACGAAACCGTCACCGACCGCAAGGGCGGCCTGCCGCTGCTGGCGCCGATGAGCGAAGTGGCAGGACGCATGTCGATCCAGGCCGGCGCGCATGCGCTGGAGAAAGCCCAGGGCGGCTCCGGCGTGCTGCTGGGCGGCGTACCGGGCGTGAAGCCGGCCGAAGTGCTGGTGATCGGCGGCGGTGTGGTCGGCATCAACGCCGCGCGCATGGCCATGGGCATGAATGCGCATGTGACCATCCTGGACCGTTCGCTGGACCGCCTGAAGTATCTCGACGAGATTTACGGCGACCGGCTGACCACGATCTACTCCACCCACGACGCGATCGAGGAACGCCTGCCAGACACCGACCTGGTGATCGGCGCGGTGCTGATCCCCGGCGCTGCGGCCCCGAAACTGATCGCGCGCTCGCAGTTGAAGCTGATGCGTCCGGGTTCGGTGCTGGTGGATGTGGCCATCGACCAGGGCGGCTGCTTCGAAACCAGCAAGGCCACTACCCATCAGAACCCGACCTACGAAGTGGACGGCATCGTTCACTACTGCGTCGCCAACATGCCCGGCGGCGTGGCCCGCACTTCTACCTTCGCCCTGACCAACGCCACCCTGCCCTTCGCCGTGCAGCTGGCCAACAAGGGCGCGCGCCAGGCGATGCTGGACGACGAGCATCTGCTCAACGGCCTCAACGTCCACGACGGCAAGATCACCTACAAGGCGGTCGCCGACGATCTTGGTTACGAATACGTGCCTTCGACCAAGGCGCTGGGTTGATTCGTTTTTGAACCCTTCTCCCGCTTGCGGGAGAAGGTGCCCGTAGGGCGGATGAGGGCGCTTGTGCCCTTGCCAAAGCTATCTTGGCCACCGTACAAATCAAAAGCGCCCTCACCCGCCCTACGGGCACCCTCTCCCGTAAACGGGAGAGGGGATCAAAGGCGCATCAGGCGCCAGCAGCGATGGATGCGTGGATTGCGCTCGAAATCCGGCGGGATCGTTTGCGCGGTGATGTCCTCGCATTGCGCGAACTCCGCCACCGCTTCGGCATCCAGCTTGAAACGCCGGAAGTTGTTGGAAAAGTACAGCACGCCTTCGGTCGTCAGGCGATCCACGCAGGCGCGCAGCAAACGCACGTGTTCGCGCTGGATGTCGAAGTCGTCGGCGCGCGCGGAGTTGGAGAAAGTCGGCGGGTCGCAGAAGATCACGTCGTAGCGGTTCTTCTCCGCCTCCAGCCAGCGCAAGGCGTCGGCCTGCACCAGACGATGCTGGGCGCCGGCAAAACCGTTCAATGACAGATTGGTTGCGCACCATTCCAGATAGGTGCCGGACAGATCCACGCTGGTGGTCGAATCCGCGCCGGCCACCGCCGCCTGCACCGAGGCCACGCCGGTGTAGCAGAACAGGTTGAGGAAACGCTTGCCCCGCGCTTCCATCGCCATGTGCCGGCGCAGCGGACGATGATCCAGGAACAGCCCGGTGTCCAGGTAATCGAACAGATTCACTTGCAGCAGCGCACCGCTCTCGCGCACCTGCAGCAGCTCGCCGCGTTGCTCGGATTTCCCCTGCCTCACATCAGCATACTTGCTGCCGCCCTTGCCGCGCTCGCGGGATTTCATCGCCACCTGTTCGGCAGGCACCGCGAACACCTCGCGTGCCGCAGCCAGCAGCTCGTTGCGGCGGCGGCGCACGTCGGCCTCGGGAATTTCTTCCGGCGCGGCGTATTCCTGCACGTGCAGGAACGTGCGCAGGCCGCCCTGCGCTTCCCGGTACACATCGATGGCCGCCGCGTATTCCGGCAGATCCGCATCGTAGACGCGGAAACAGCTCACTTCTTCGCGCGAGGTCCAGGATTTCAGCTTGCGCAGATTCTTGCGCAGGCGATTGGCGACCATCAACGCACCTTCGGAAAGCTCGCGTGGCGTACTGCTTTCCTGCTTGGGTGGGCCGACCGGATCGCAGACGATCAATGCGCATTCGATGGCGCCGTTGAAGATCTGGTATTTCTTGCTGGCGCGCAGGCCGGTTGCGTACGCCAATTCGGCATTTCCGCACAGCAGGCTGGCGCGCCATTGCGGCACGGTGCGCCTGAGCGCATCGCCTAGCTTGCGATAGAGCGCGTTGTCGGCCGCCAGCCGCTCGTCGTACGGCGGATTGCAGACCACGGTGCCGCGTTCGAACGGCGGCGCCTGCAGATCGCCCACCTCGCGCGTGCCGAACCAGATGTCGTCGGCCACTCCCGCCACTTCGGCGTTCTCGCGCGCGGCCCTTATCGCATGAGGATCCATGTCGCTGCCGAACATCGCCTGCTTCAGCGACGATCTGCCCTTCTCTTCGCGTTGCTTAGCTTCTTCGACCAGCCGCTGCCAGCCCTCGGCATCAAATCCGAGCCAGCGGCTCGGCAGGTTGCGTCCGTGCCGCTGCAATCCGGGGGCGACATCGGCCGCCATCAGTGCGCCTTCGATCAGCAGGGTGCCGCTTCCGCACATCGGATCGAGCAAGGCCCCGCCTTCGTGGTAGATCTTCGGCCAGCCGCCGCGCATCAGCACGGCGGCGGCCAGGTTCTCCTTCAAGGGAGCATCGTTCTGCACATTGCGCCAACCGCGACGATGCAGCGGCCCGCCGCCCAGGTCGATGGAGATCGTGGCCCGCCCCTTGCGCAGCGACAGGTTGATGCGCACGTCGGGGTGATCCACATCCACCGAAGGACGCTCCTGCCCCTGCGCACGCAGCGTATCGACCACCGCGTCCTTGACCCGCTGCGCGGCATAGCGCGCATGGGTGATGGCGTCGCCGGACACGTGCGCGTCCACCGACAGCGTGTGATCGGAGCGCAGGTGCTCCTGCCAGGGAATGGCCGCAACGCCGTCGTACAGCGCCAGCTCGTCCAAGCATTCGAATTCGGCGATCGGCCACAGCACGCGGCTGGCCAACCGCGACCACAGCATCGCGCGCTGGGCGTCCATCAACTCGCCTTCGGTATTGGCGCCGGAGACGGTGGCGGTGGCCTTTTCCACACCCAGCGACAACAGCTCGTCGACGAGCAGGTATTCCAAGCCTTTGCCGCAGGAAACGAAGAATTTCAAAGTCATTCCTAGATTTTATGAGTCGTCATCCCAGCGAAAGCTGGGATCCATCTTGATTTTGATTTTGATCTAGTCCTTGCAGTCGAAGCTTTTCGCAAAGATCAAAATGGATCCCAGCTTTCGCTGGGATGACGTTGTTTATTTGATCGATTGCAGCAGCTGCGCGAACGCTTCGGCAGAAGCTTCAACATGCTCGGACAATCGATGCGTATCGTTCACCAGCAACAAGCGCGCGCGGCGCGCATGCGCCCAGTCGGTTACTTGTTGCGCGGGAATCAGTTCATCGTCCCAGCCGTGGATGATCGAAGTCGGCACGGCGGCGGCGTCCAGGTTTTCCAGACGGCCCATCGTGGTCGGCGGCGCCATCAGGAACAGGCCCAGCACAGGAACTTCCAACGATACCCGCGCGGAGATGTAGGCGCCCAGGCTGGAACCGGCCAATACCAACGGCCCGCGCTGCGCCGCAGCGGCGGCCAACGCGAGCAGATGCGCCTGCCGCGCTTCCACATCGCCGAGTTCGCTGAGGTCGCGCCGCGCATCGAAACCGGTGTAGTCCGGACGCTCGTGGGTCCAGCCCAGGCGTTCGGCGGCGGCGGCGAGCGCGGTGACTTTGGTGGCGTCCGGGCCGCTTTCGAAACCGTGCGAAAGAATGCAGTGGCCCGGGCCGGCGGAGGATCGGCTCACAACGCAACCACTTCGTCGCCCACGCGGAAATTCCCGCCGGACACGATGCGCGCGCAAAGTCCGCCCATGCCGCGCATGGCGTTGTAACCGCCCGCGCCCAAGGCGGTTTCCATGCGCGAACACGGATCGCAGGACTCGGTACCTTCCAGCACCACCTCGCCGATGCGGAACCGGCGATCCTTCAACGCGATCAGCGGAATTCCGGACACCACCACGTTCCGCCGCAGCAAGGCAGGCTCGACGCCGCGCCCGGCCAGCGCCGCGATGGCCGGCAAGTGTTCGGCCTGGATCAGAGTGATCCCGCGCTTGCCGCTGCCGCCCTTGTAGCGGTCGCCGAGCAACCCGCCTTCGGCGATCGCTTCGACCGACTCGACCGCGTTCATCCACTCGTCGCGCGCCGGGCGCAGGCCTATCCATTGCACCGTGCCGACCTGCGGCAGGGTGGCCATGAGCTTGGCGAGTTCGGAATCGGGGTTGAGCGGCATCGGCGTATTCCTGCGGCGGACAGACTCCGCGCGAACCGCCAGTTTACTTGACCGCGCCTGCCCGGGCCGCGGCAGCGGATTCTGTCTCGCGGGCCGGGTGCTAGCATTCCGGGCATGCCCGCCGACCCGCCACCTGTGATCCTGTCGCCCCTGCCCTACGAACCGCTGCTGGACGAACGCCCACGCAACCGGATCGACCTGGTGGTGATCCATTGCACCGAACTGCCTGACCTGGACACCGCGCGCCGCTTCGGCGAACAGGTGCTGTACGACTCCGGCACCGGCAACAGCGGCCACTACTACATCGACCGCGACGGCAGCGTGCACCAGTACGTGGCGCTGGACCGCGTCGCCCACCATGTGCGCGGCTACAACCCCCGCGCCATCGGCATCGAACTGGTCAACACCGGCCGTTATCCGGACTGGCTGGCGACCGGCAGCCAGTCGATGCGAGAGGCTTACACAGAGCGGCAGATTGCCGCGCTGGCGGCCCTGCTGAACTCCCTGCAGCGGGAACTGCCTTCGTTGAAGTTCATCGCCGGCCATGAGGACCTGGATCCCCCCCAGGTTCCCGCCAGCGACGACGAAAAAGTCCTGGTGCACCGGAAGCTGGATCCGGGTCCGCTGTTTCCGTGGGATCGGGTAATGAAGGAAACGAAGCTCGAGCGCCTGCGACCCGCCCTGTAGGAGCGGGCCCTGCCCGCGACGGGCGTTGCCGGCGGAGCCCGGTCGCGGGCAGGGCCCGCTCCTACAGGGGCTTATCGCCGCCCCGGTATAATTTACGGAAATCGCATCCACCGGAATTCCCTTGTCCCCCAGCCCCGAACCCGTCGTCAGCGAACTGATCGAGCTGCTCTCGCTGGAGCGGCTGGAAGACAACCTGTTCCGCGGCCAGAGCCGCGATATCGGCACCAAGTACGTGTTCGGCGGCCAGGTGCTGGGCCAGGCGCTGTCCGCGGCGCAAGCGACAGTGGAAGACGGCGGGGGCCGCATGGCCCATTCGCTGCATGCCTACTTCCTGCGCGCCGGCGATGTGGACCATCCCATCGTCTACGACGTGGACCGTACCCGCGACGGCGGCAGCTTTTCGGTGCGCCGGGTGACCGCGATCCAGCACGGCAAGGTGATCTTCTTCTGCGCGGCTTCCTTCCAGGGCGAAGAGCCCGAAGCCCAGCAGCACCAGCTGTCGATGCCGGAAGTGCCACGGCCCGAAGACATCGAGCCGGCCCCGGCCGTTCCCGCCGAAGTGATGGCGACGCTGCCGCCCAAGGTGCAACGCTGGCTGTCGCGGCGCGGTCCGTTCGAGTTCCGCCACGTCTATCCGCGCGACGAACTCAACCCGCCCAAGCGGCCGCCGTTCCAGCAGGTCTGGTTCCGCCTCAGCGAACCGGTGGGCGACGCGCCGGAACTGCATCATGCCCTGCTCGCCTACGCCTCCGATTTCCAACTGCTGGGCACGGCCAACTATCCGCACGGCATCAGCTACTACCAGCCCAACGTGCAGATGGCTTCGCTGGACCACGCCCTGTGGTTCCATCGCCCGTTCCGCGCCGACGACTGGCTGCTGTATTCCATCGACAGCCCCAGCGCGCAGAACTCGCGTGGCCTGGCGCGCGGGCAGATCTTCACCCGCGACGGCAAGCTGGTGGCCAGCACCGCGCAGGAAGGGCTGATCCGCGTGGTGCCCGACAGCGGCGCCGCGGCGCTGGTCCCGGCCAAGGAGTAGCCATGCGCCAGGTCTTCACCAGTCTGCGGGTCGAAACCGTCGAAGGCGTAGCCAAACTGCTGGAAGAAGCCGGCATCGAGGTCTACCTGGCCAACGGGCGTTCCTACCACAGCAAGCGCGGCGGGCAGTTCAGCTATGCCGAGCCGATGAAACTCAAGCAGCAGCCCAGCGTCTGGGTGAAACGCGCCGAGGACCAGCCGCGTGCGCGCGAGATCCTGCGCGCAGCCGGACTGCTGGCGACTACGCGTCCGAGCCAGGGGGAACCGCTGGTTTTTGCGGGCACCGAGGCTGGCGACGAACCGACCAAGCGTCCGCTGGCCTGGCGTATCCGCATCGCTCTACTGATAGCAGTGGCGATCGCCGTGCTGGTGACGCTCACGCGCCATCGCGGCGCACAGGAAGCGTCTCAACCTGCTGCACAAGCTCCTGCACCAGCCCAGCCTGCCGTTGAGTCCGCGCCAGCGGAGGAAGACGAAACCATACGCGTGCAGATTCCGAATCAACCCGCCGATCCAGCCAAGAAGTAACCTGTGGGAGCGGCGTCCCGCCGCGAGCTTTTAGTGACTGCAAAGGGCAAGAGCTCGCGGCGGGACGCCGCTCCCACCTGGTGTCATTTCATTTGGTCACATCCGTGCTCTGGCGGCGTCGTGGTAAAGCCGATCCTATTGCGGAAACCCGTATGAACGCCGAAGCCCTCGATCTGATGCTGCAACGCGACCTGCCGGCCGCCGCGCGCGGCGACCAGACCGCCTATGGCCGCATCGTAGTGGCCTGCCAGAACACGGTGACCGCCATCGCCCTGGCCATCACCCGCGATGTGGCCGCCAGCGAGGACATCGCCCAGGAAGCGTTTCTGAAGGCATGGCAGCAGCTGGACCGGCTCAACAACTCCGCCAGCTTTCTGCCCTGGTTGCGCCAGATCACCCGCAATCTGGCGCGCGACCATCTGCGCGCCAACCGCAACCGGCCGCTGTCGGGCGAAGGCGCGGAGATCGCGATCCAGATGGCCGCCGACCCCTCGCCCACTCCCAGCGAGCGACTGTTGCAGACCGAGCAGGAAATCGTCGCCGCCGACCTCATTTCCAGCCTGCCCGAGGAAAGCCGCGAAACCTTGCTTCTCTATTACCGCGAGGGCCAGAGTTCGCAGCAGGTCGCTTCCTTGCTCGGGCTGAGCGATGCCGCAGTCCGCAAACGCCTGTCGCGCGCCCGCGGCAACGTTCGCGAAGAGATGCTCAAGCGCTTCGGCGAGTTCGCACGCGCCACCGCGCCGAGCGCCGCATTCGCGGTGGCGGTGAGCAGCGCGCTGATGGTGGCCGCGCCTGGCGCCAGCGCCGCCGCGCTCATCGGCGCCGGTGCGGTGGGTTCGGGCGCGGGGAAACTGGGAGCGGGCGGGCTCGGCGCATCTGCCATCAACGGCGGAGTCGCGCTCGGCGCATGGGGCACGATGTTCGGTGCGCAGCTGCACATCGTTCTGGCCGCGCTGGCGGGCGGCATGCTGGGCGGCTATCTGGGCGGCCTATGTCTGTTGCGCTTCGCCGATACCAGCGACGAACGCAGGCGGATACGCGGTTTTATTTTCATGAACACCGCGACGGCTGCGGTCTTCAGTATCGGCGTCTTGATACTGGTCGGCATCACCGACCACCGGCTGCCGATACTGATTTATGCGCTGGCCGGCATGGCGGTCATCAACTACCAGTGCCTGGTGCCGCTGCAGCGGATCATGAAGCCGCTGCTGGCGCGCGATAACGCACGGCGCGGGCGCACCGGCACCAACTGGGCCTACGAAAGCATGTATGGCCGCACCGGCGTGCTCATCGCCAACGTCTGCGTGGTCCTGGCCGTGGGCTGGGCATTGCTCAACTAAGAGCCGATGGCTCGGACGGCCTGTAACAAACGTAGGTCGGGGCTACGCCCCCGACGAGCAGTTGCGGAGAGAGCCAAACCCATGCCCTCACAGGCATGGGTTTTGCCACGAAGCGCAGGCCGGAATCAGTCGGCCGGCTGTTCCGGCGGCATCGGCCCGCGCGGGCCGCGGTGCTCCATGCGCTTGGACTTGGCCGCATCCAGTTCGGCGCGGGTGAGCTTGCCGTCCTTGTCGGTATCGGCCTTGGCGAACCATTCGTCGCTGCGTTGCTTGGCGCGGATCTCATGGTCGGCGCGGTCGATGAAACCGTCCTTGTTGGCGTCCATCTCATCGAAACGCGAAGCCAGCTTGCCTTCGCCGCCGGCCGCCTCGGTGCGGCTGATGCGGCCGTCCTTGTCGGTATCCAGCTTGGCCATCGCTTCGCGCCTGTCTTCGCCGCGCGGACCATGGCCGTCCCGGCCGTGTTGACGATCGCCACGGTGCGGCATTTCTTCCTTGCTCAGCTTGCCGTCCTTGTTCTTGTCCAGTTCGTCGAACTTGCCGGCCAGGCGCGGGTGCTTGGCGGCTTCAGCGCGGTCCACGCTGCCGTCGCCGTTGCTGTCGGGCTTGGCGCGGGGCGCCGTCTGCCCATCGGCCGCAGGAGCGTTGGAGGCGGGCGTGGTGGCGGCGAAAGCGGTGCCGGCCGCCAGCGCGGTCAGGACGGCGAGCGTGAGCAGAGTCTTGCGGGTCATGTGAATCTCCGGGAAGGCGTGGCGCGGTTCCGCCACTGCCAGGGTTAACGCCCGGGTCCCGGGCGCGTTGACCGCATCGCCTGCCTATTCATTTTGCGGACAGTCGCAGCCCACGCGATGCGCACCCCGCAGTATCCTGCCCCCATGAATCACACCCTCGCCCGCGCCGTCTCCCTCTCCGGACACCCGATGGTGGTGCTGCCGTCGGCGGCCATGGCCTTGACCGCCGCGCGCGGGCAATACCGCATCGCGTTGTGGATGGGGCTTGGATTCACCGCCTTCGCGGCGGCGGTGATGGCTTATTCGAACTGGCAAGTGCGGCGCGGGCGCTGGTCGCATGTGGATGCCAGCGGCAAAAGCGAACGCAGGTCGTTGAACCGTTTTCTGTTTGCCGCGTTGCTGGCGGCCGCCGCATGCGCGGCCTGGTCCGGCTTTTCCGCGGAACTCACCCTGGGCCTGTGCTTGTCTGCGGCGATGGTGGCGACCGCCATGCTGACCTCGCGCTGGTGCAAGCTCTCGCTGCACATGGCGTTCGCGGTATTCGCCGCGCTTCTGCTGATGGGCGCCTCTTTGTGGGTGGGCGTTGCCGCACTGTGCTTCGCGGGCGCGGTGGCTTGGTCGCGTCTGGTCTTGCGGCGCCACGTGCCGCGCGATCTCGTTGCCGGGACCGTCGCTGGCGCGTTCGCCGGAATCGTTTTTGCGTTGGCCGCCGTCGCCGGAGCGGGGTGAGCGATGGGCAACGATCCGCAACAACCCGCCGACGACCTGCGCCTGTTCCATACCGGCGAACACCCCTGCGGTTATTGGGAAGACCGGACCGCGCGCGATCTGGTCCTGGACCCACGCGATCCGCGTCTGGCTTCCTTCTATCCCGTTGCGCTGAGCTGGGGTTTCCGCCGCTCCGGCGATCTGGTCTACCGGCCGCATTGCGAAGGCTGTCGCGCCTGCGTAGCGGTGCGTATTCCGGTGATGGAATTCCGGCCCGACCGCAGCCAGCGGCGATGCGCGGCGCGCAATGCGGAAGTCGAAGCTCGCATCGTGCCCGCCGAACGTACCGACGAGCACCTGGCGCTGTATCGCCGCTACCTGGCCGCGCGCCATCGCGATGGCGGAATGGACGACCACGGCGCGGTGGAATTCGAACAATTCCTGGTGGGCAGCTGGTCGCAGGGCCGCTTCCTGGAACTGCGCGAACACGGCAAGCTCATCGCCGTGGCCGTCACCGACATCACTCCGGAAGCTTTTTCGGCCGTCTACACCTTCTTCGACCCCAATCTGGAAAAGCGCAGTCTGGGCACCCTGGCGATCCTGCGCCAGCTGGAGTGGGCGAAGCGCGAAGCGCGCCGCCATCTGTACCTGGGCTATTGGATCCAGGGCCATAGGAAAATGGACTACAAGCGCCGCTTCCAGCCCCTGGAAGCCTTCGACGGTCGCAACTGGAACAGGGCGCAGTTAACCGATTGACAACATGGCAAGCGGACCGTCGTGAGAGCATTGCACGCCCGCCGGGTCGGTAATGGCCTGTCCGAGGGGCAAGCGAGGCGGATGTCCTCGTCCATTCAACCTAAATCAGATGGAGCTTTGCATGAAATTGAATGCCCTTTTCCTGGCCGCTGCGGCCACCCTGGCGCTGGCCGCCTGCAAGCCCGCCGACAAGCCTGCCGATGCTGCTGCGCCGGCCGCCGATGCAACCGCTGCACCGGCTGCCGACACGACCGCCGCCGCACCTGCTGCCGATACCGTCAACGCCAGCACTGGCGTGCCGGAATGCGACGCCTACCTCGAGAAAGTCTATGCCTGCATCAGCGACAAGGTGCCGGAAGCCCAGCGCGACATGATGAAGCAGGGCATCGACCAGTCGAAGGCCAGCTGGTCCGCCGTCACCGAC
This sequence comes from Pseudoxanthomonas sacheonensis, assembly GCF_010093305.1. Taxonomy (GTDB): domain Bacteria; phylum Pseudomonadota; class Gammaproteobacteria; order Xanthomonadales; family Xanthomonadaceae; genus Pseudoxanthomonas_A; species Pseudoxanthomonas_A sacheonensis. The sequence goes on from NZ_PDWS01000017.1 coordinate 42,918, forward strand.
AAGACCGCGCTGGCCGCGCAGTGCAAGACCGCGTTGGAGCAGGCCAAGACCAGTTTCGGCGCGATGGGTTGCACGTTCTGAGTTCGACAGCGAGGGGCTGTGCCTCGTCGTTCGGCCCCTGAAGGCGCCCCGGGAAACCGGGGCGCTTTTTTTGTCGCCTCACCGACACGGGCGCATGTCAGAATCCGGCCATGCGCCTGATCCCGACCGCCCTGCTCATGCTCCCCGTCCTCACCGCCTGCGTGCACGTCAACGTGCATGGCGACCCTTCGGCTTACGCAACGGAGAAGAAAATCCGCGTCGCCACCTACAACACCTCGCTGTACTCGGATGAAACCGGCGGCTTGATCCGCGAGTTGGAAGGCGACAGCGCGCATGCGCGCAAGATCGCGGCGGTACTGCAACGGGTGCGGCCGGACCTGGTGCTGTTGAACGAATTCGATTACGACGATGCGCACCGCGCCGCCGATCTTTTCCAGCATCGCTACCTGGAGGTTGCGCAAGCCGGCGGCGGCGAAGCGCTGAAGTATCCCTACCGTTATCTGGCGCCGGTCAATACCGGCGTTCCCAGCGGCCTGGACCTGGATCGCAACGGGCAAGCCGGCGGCGAAGGCCGCAGTCGCGGCAACGATGCGTGGGGCTACGGGCTGCATCCGGGTCAATACGGCATGCTGGTGCTGTCGAAGTACCCGATAGACGCCGCTGCGGTGCGCACTTTCCAGAAATTGCGCTGGAGCGCGATGCCCGATGCGTTGCGTCCGATCGATCCTGCCTCGCGCGGTTACTTCTATCCGGACGATATCTGGAGCCAGTTGCGGCTGTCTTCCAAATCGCATTGGGACGTACCGGTGCGGACGCCGGGCGGCACGACCCATTTCCTGGTCTCGCACCCCACCCCACCGGTATTCGACGGCCCGGAAGACCGCAACGGCAAGCGCAATCACGATGAAATCCGGTTGTGGTCGGAATATATTTCGCCCGGCGACAAGCCCTGGCTGTGCGACGACGCGGGGCGTTGCGGGGGCTTGGCCGGCGACGCGCGTTTCGTGATCGCCGGCGATCTGAACAACGATCCTATCGACGGCGACGGTTCGCATGAAGCGATCCTCGAACTGCTAGAGCATCCGCGCGTGATGCGCCATGCCACCCCGCGAAGCGAGGGCGGCGCGGAGGTCGCGGCCGTCTACGCCGCGACAGGCATCGAGCATCGCGGATCGCCCGCGCATGTCACCGGAGATTTCGGCCCGAAAGCCGGCGCAATGCGGCTGGATTACGTTCTGCCGTCCACCGGCTTCGGCTTGATCGGAAGCGGAGTGTTCTGGCCACCGTCCGGCAGCGAAGAAGCCAGGATCGCCGACGGCAGCGACCATCATCTGGTGTGGGTCGATTTGTCGGTCGAATGAACGCGGCATCCGCAATGGCGTCATCCCAGCGGATGCCGGGATGACCAGTGCGTTGTTTCCCGGCCGTCAATAGCCCATGGCAGGCGTGGCCTTGCGCGGCCCGAAGCCGAAACTGCCGTCGCTATGGGCCGAAACGATCATGCGCACCATGCTGCCGGGCACCATCAGCTCGGTGACCGACGGCATGCCGTCGGCGGTCTGGGACTGCAGCGTCATTTCGATCAAAGCGCCGCCGGTGTCGATTTCCCTGCACAGCACATGCACGCCGGCCGGCCCTTCGGCCAGGTACGGCTTGATGGCCTCGCCCAGCGCTTCCAGCGCCTGCGGGAAGAAAAACACCGCGTAACCTTCGCCTCCGTTCATGACTGTGTTCCTTCGGGTTCGAGTTCGATGGAAATCGCTTCGCAAGCTTGCCGCGCGATCTGTCGTGCTGCGTCCAAGGTATCGGCGCGGGCCAAGGTCACGCCAACGCGGCGATGGCCCTGCACCCGTGGTTTGCCGAACAACCGCAGCGCGGTATCCGGCGTCTGCAGGGCGGCTTCGATGTTCGAGAACACCGGCACGCCGTCGCCGTGCGCCAGCATCGCACAGGAGGCGGACGCGCCGAGCTGGCGTATCGCAGGAATCGGCAAACCCAGGATCGCCCGCGCGTGCAGCGCGAATTCGCTCAGATCCTGCGAAACCAGCGTCACCAGGCCGGTATCGTGCGGGCGCGGCGACACTTCGCTGAACCACACTTCGTCGCCTTTCACGAACAGCTCCACGCCGAACAGACCCCAACCGCCCAGGTCGTCGGTGATCGTCTGCGCGATCCGCTGCGAACGCTGCAACGCCAGCGGCGACATCGGTTGCGGCTGCCAGCTTTCGCGGTAGTCGCCGTCCTTCTGCCAGTGCCCGATGGGATCACAGAACGAAGTGCCGCCTGCATGGCGCACGGTCAGCAGGGTGATTTCGTAATCGAAGTCGACGAAGCCTTCCACGATCACCCGGCCCGCACCGGCGCGGCCGCCGGTTTGCGCGTACTCCCAGGCCGCATCGATATCGGATTCAGTGCGCAAGGTGCTCTGGCCCTTGCCCGACGAGGACATCACCGGCTTGACCACGCACGGCAGGCCGATGGCGGCCACGGCCTCGCGGTAGTCGGCATGCGTGTCTACGAAACGGTACGGAGAGGTCGGCAGGCCCAGGGTTTCCGCAGCCAGCCTGCGGATGCCTTCGCGGTCCATGGTCAGGCGCGCTGCGCGTGCCGTGGGGACAATACGGATGGGAGCCGCGCGCAGGCCTTCTTCGGCTTCCAGCTCCACCAGGGTCTGGGTATGGATGGCCTCGATTTCCGGCACCACCAGGTGCGGTTTCTCCAGTGCGATCAGCGCGCGGAGCGCAGCGGGATCCAGCATGTCCAGCACATGCGAGCGGTGCGCCACCTGCATGGCCGGGGCGTCGGCGTAACGGTCGGCGGCAACGACCTCCACTCCGAAACGCTGCAGTTCCAATGCGACCTCCTTGCCCAGCTCACCCGATCCGAGCAGCAGAACGCGGGTGGCGTGCGGAGAAAGCGGGGTGCCGAGGGTGGTCATGCGGGGTTTCCGGACGGAGGGAAACTCATTTTAACGGCCCCCTCCTCCGGTCGTCGGCGGCTTGTTGACATTTGATATCACTTTGATATCTTCATTGCGAACCCCGAGGACACCGCCATGAAAGAAAATCCGCTCCGTTCGCTTCCCGGCATTCCCTTCCTGCTCGGCGTACTGGTCGTCGCCATCCTGGCAGTCTGGTTGTTCATCAAGGGCACCGGCCGTGGCGAAGCCCCGCCCGACCCGCTGCTGCTGATCGCCGGTCTGGTGACCGGCGTCGTGGCGTTCTTGAGTCTGATCGGCCTGTACACCGTGCAGCCCAACCAGGCGGCGGTGATCAGTCTGTTCGGCAAGTACATCGGCACGGTGAAGGACAACGGCCTGCGCTGGAACAACCCCTTCTATTCCACCAAGAAGGTCTCCCAGCGCGTGCGCAACTTCGAAAGCGGCAAGCTCAAGGTCAACGAGCTGGACGGCAGTCCCATCGAAATCGCCGCGGTGATCGTGTGGCAGGTGGTGGATTCGGCCGAGGCCGTCTACAACGTCGACGACTACGAAAGCTTCGTGCACATCCAGTCCGAGTCGGCCCTGCGCACCATGGCCACCAGCTATCCCTACGACCAGCACGAGGACGGCCAGCTCGCCCTGCGCAGCCATGCCGCCGAGGTTTCCAAGCATCTGCTGGACGAACTGCAGGACCGCCTGGCCGACGCCGGCGTGCAGGTGCTGGACGCGCGCATCAGCCACCTGGCCTATGCGCCCGAAATCGCCCAGGCCATGCTGCAGCGCCAGCAGGCCAACGCAGTGGTCGCCGCGCGTACCCGCATCGTGTTCGGCGCGGTCAGCATGGTGGAAATGGCCCTGGACGAACTGCAGAAGAAAGGCGTGGTCCAGCTGGACGAAGAGCGCAAGGCGCAAATGGTCAGCAACCTGCTGGTGGTGCTGTGCAGCGAGCGCGGGTCGCAGCCCATCGTCAACGCCGGCACGCTGTACTGAGCCGGCTGGCCGACCGGAACCTACTGTGGCGGAGAAAAAAGCCTACCCCCTGCGCATCAGCGCCGACGTATTGAACGCCGCGCAGCGTTGGGCCGACGACGACCTGCGTTCGTTGAACGCGCAGATCGAATACGTGCTGCGCGATGCGCTGCGCAAGGCCGGGCGGTTGCCTAAAGTCAGCGAAGACAAGAAGGAGACAAAGTGATGAGTACCCGCTGGAGCTATCACGTCGCCGAGATCAAGGTGCAGTTGTTCGGACGATCGGTGACCGAACGCGTACAGGAAGAGCTGACCCGGCTGGGGCAGCAGGGGTGGGAACTGGTGTCGACATCGCAGTCAGAAGCCGTGGACTCAGTCCGCCTGTTCCTGAAGAAGCCCGCATAGTTTTCAACCCAACGAAGGAGCGCACCATGCTGCACCTCATGCATCTTATCGAACGCCGCTTTCCCGGCAATGCGCGGGCGTTGCGGCTGGTCCTGGTTTCCGTTTCCGCCGCGCTGCTTGGCGTCGGCGCCTTGCTCGCCGTGCAGTGACCGCGACGGCAGCAACGTGAGCACGCGAGCGCTCGATCCACGCCTGCAACTGGTGCCGCCCGGCACCCGGCCCCGCCTGTGGATGTTCTGCTTGTGCGTGCCGCTTCCCGTTCTGGTCACTGTCGCCGCGCTGCTGGCGGTCAAGGGCGGCGACACGCATTGGGACTTCGCCGGCGGCGACCCGGTCATGGTCGGTGCGGCCATCGCCGGTACGGAAGCGCTCCTGATGTCGGCCGTCTGGGCGCTGCTGGACAGAGCCATGCATCGGCATCGGCTGGCGCTTTCGGCCGACTCTCTGGAAGTGAAGACCAGCTTCTACTCCCGGATCGTTCCGCTGTCGGAACTGAGGCTGGATGAAGCGCGCGTGATCGACCTGGACGAGCGCACGGAATTCAAACCGGGAGTGAAGACCAACGGTTATGCGGTGCCGGGCTTCCATAGCGGCCACTTCCGCCTGCGCAACCGCGAGAAAGCGTTCGTCGCCATCGCCGGAGAACGCCGCGCGCTATGGCTGCCCACCGCCCGCAACGCCGGCCTGCTGCTGCAGCCACAGCAACCCGACGCCCTGCTCGACCGTCTGCGCGAACTGGCGACAAACCCGCAGCGCCGCTAAGCTGGGCCGATGCGCGGCCTGCCCCGAATCCTGATAAATACCCCGGAAGTGGAACTCTGGCCTGCCGGCCTGCTGCGTGCGCGCAGCAATGCCGATGCGCGGACGCTGTCGCGGGCCGGGCATGTGCTGCGGCGCAAGCGCGACGGCCGCTACTTGGCGGCCGCGCTGCCGGAAGGCATGCTGCCGCTGTCGCCGCGCTGGGCGCACGAACCCGGCGTGGAAGCCGCGCTCGACGCGCTCGACGGCCTGCGCACCGATCGCGGTTTCGATATCGACGCCTCGGGCGAACTGCCGCTGGACCGGTTGATAGAGCGCCTGGACTATCTGGGCCTGGACGAAAGCTACGGCGAACAAGTCGGGCTTGAACTGGTCCCGGAACCCGCCGCCCTCGCCTTCGCGGGATTCGATCGCTACCGGCGGCCGCTCTGGTTGACCGCACGCGCGGCACGTGCGTGGGAAGCCATGCGGCGCAGCGCCAGCGGCTACGGGATCGTGCTCGAGGCCATTTCCGGCTATCGCAGCCACCACTACCAACTGGGCATCTTCGAACGCAAACTCGCGCGCGGACAGACGGTGGAACAGATCCTCACCGTGAACGCCGCGCCGGGCTACAGCGAGCACCACAGCGGCAATGCGCTGGATATCGGCGCTCCCGGCGAAGCGCCCGCGGAGGAATCGTTCGAGAACACGGCTGCGTTCGCTTGGCTGACAGCGAATGCCGAGGCTTTCGGTTTCCTCATGAGCTATCCACGCGACAATCCCCACGGCATCGTCTACGAACCCTGGCACTGGCACTACGCAAGGTAGGTCGGGGCTACGCCCCCGATACGCTTTTCATTCGACACCAATCCAGTCGGGGGCGTAGCCCCGACCTACGGAATCCATATGACCAATCTCGCCTCCTTGCAGAACCACCAGATCCGTCTGGCCAATCGTCCGGTCGGCATGACCACGCGCGAGAACTGGCAGTTCACCACCGAAGCGGTGACCGAACCGGCCGAGGGCGGCGTTCTGGTGAAGACGCTTTCGCTGTCGCTGGATCCTGCGATGCGCGGCTGGATGAACGAGGGCAAGTCGTACATCGCGCCGGTGGAAATCGGCGAGGTGATGCGCGCGGGCGGGATCGGCAAGGTGGTGGCTTCCAAGCACGAGAGCTTCGCGGTCGGCGATCTGGTGACCGGAGGCCTGGGCGTGCAGGAATACCGCCAGTTCGCGCCCGCCGAAATCAAGCGCCATGGCATCAGCAAGATCGACCTGCGCATGGGCACCATCACCCAATGGCTCAACGTGCTGGGCATGCCGGGCATGACCGGCTACTTCGGCCTGATGGATGTGGGGCAGCCCAAGGAAGGCGATGTGGTGGTGGTTTCGGGCGCTTCGGGCGCGGTGGGCCAGACCGTGGGTCAACTGGCCAGGATCAAGGGATGCCGCGTGGTCGGCATAGCCGGCGGCAAGGCCAAGTGCGACTTTGTGGTGAACGAAATGGGCTTCGACGCCTGCATCGACTACAAGAACGAAGACGTGCGCGCCGGCCTGAAGACGCATTGCCCCGACGGCATCGACATCTATTTCGACAACGTGGGCGGTGAGATCCTGGATCACGTATTGGCGCGCCTGCGTCGCAAGGCGCGCATCGTCATCTGCGGTGCGGTTTCCCAGTACAACAGCGCCACCGGCGTGCAGGGACCGAAGAACTACCTGTCGCTGCTGGTCAACCGCGCGCGCATGGAAGGCATCGTGGTGTTCGACTACGCCGACCGCTACCCGGTCGCCATCGCCGAACTTGCGGGTTACCTGAAGGACGGACGCATGAAATCGCGCGAAGACGTTGTGGTGGGACTGGAGACTTTCCCGGAATCGCTGGTGAAACTCTTCACCGGCGAGAACTTCGGCAAGCTGGTGCTGCAGGTCGCATCGGAATAGCGCGGAAAAATAAAATCAAGGAATGATTATGAGCGAAGGACAGTTGCCGGTACCGCAGACGGGAAGCCACTCAAGCACCGACCGCAAACGCGCGGCACGCATCTGCAGTGTCGCGTGCATAGCCGTGTTGCTATTGCTGTCCGCCGCCCTCGTTTATGCCCATGCCGGTGTGGGCTGCTACCTGGGCGTGATCCTGATGGCCGCTTCGGCGCTGCTCTTGGGCGGCTCGGCACTGGTTCTACTGGTGGTGTCCGTCTGGTTGCGGCCCGCGGAATTGTTTTGGCTAGGCATCGCCGGTTTGCCGACCGCATTCGCCACCGGGCTGGCGCTCCAACTTCTGCCCGCCGTGGTCTGCGGCTACCCCGGATAAGGAGGGCTTCCCAATGGACCATCTGGCTGCAATGCGCGCCTTCAAGCTGGTGGTGGAGACCGGCGGATTTTCCGCCGCCGCCGAGGTATTGGAGGTTTCCCACACCGTGGTCTCGCGCCAGATCAAGCAATTGGAGGAAGCACTCGGCACACAGTTGCTCAATCGCACTACACGGCGTCTGGCATTGACCCAGGCCGGTCAACTCTATTACCAGCGTACCGTCGAAATCCTGGAACAGCTTGAAGATGCGGCGCTTGCCGTCTCGCAACACCAAACCCATGCTGCAGGCACCTTGCGGATCAATGCGCCGATGGCGTTCGGCACCCTGGAATTGAGTCGTTGGCTGCCGCGTTTCATGGCCGCCTATCCCGACATCCGCGTGGATCTGGTCTGCGATGACCGTTTCGTCGATCTTATTGAGGGCGGTTTCGACGTCGGCCTGCGGGTGACGCGCACGCTGCCGGATTCCACCCTGGTAGCCAGGCGGTTGGCGACGTGTGAAATGGCACTGATCGCGTCCCCCTCCTATGTACAGCGATTCGGGGCGCCACAAACGCCAGGCGATCTCGTTCGCTACAACTACTTGACATATTCGCTCGCACTCAGATCGACAGACCTTGTGTTCCAAGGGCCTGAACAGGAATCCCATACCGTCACCGTCCGCGGCAACCTGCAAGCCAACACCGGCATAATCGTGACGGAAGCGGTTCTGGCTGGCCAAGGCATTACGGCTTCGGCGACATTCGTGATTCACGAGTCGTTGCGCCGCGGCGAATTGGTACGCCTGCTGCCGGAATATCGGCTTGAATCGCGCGAGCTATACGCCCTTTACCCGCAGAATCGGCATGTATCGCCCAAAGTGCGGGCATTCATCGATTTCGCTGCGGAGTACTACGCGGTACCACGCTGGGCTTGCTGAGCGAATCGCATCGCCAGATGTGTCCGTCGCGACGGACACACCAGGCAACGGCATGGCGAATGCTACAACTTCAAAGGCAGCGCAATGATCTCCTCGGTGGTCATCACGTCGCCGAACGTGTCCGCGATCCCCATCAACGCGCCACGATGCAGATCCCCGTGCTCGATCGCGCCAATACCTGGCGCGTCTATATTACGGGTGGCGCTGGCATCCGAGGACACGATCACCTCATAGCCCAAAGGCGCTGCGTCACGCGCCGCGCCAGCCACGCAGGCATGCGTCATCAAGCCGGAAACGATGAGCGTCTTGATCCCGGCTGCCCTCAACTGCGCGTCCAGATCGGTACTGGGGAACACGCTGACCGTATTCTTCCGCACTACTTTCTGGCCAGGCTGCGGCTGCAGCTCGGGATGGAACTTGACGGATTCACTGCCCTCGGCGAATAGCGGCGCGCCTGCCGGAAGGACATGCTGGACGTGAAAGACGGGGATTTTATTCCTGTCGGCAAAAGCCACCAGGCGCTTGGCATTCCTCAGAGCCTCCATACCATCAGGAATCGGCATTTTCCCGGTGAAGTATTCGTTCTGGAAATCAATCACGACCAACGCTGTCGAGTTCGGATTCAGCTCATTCGCGCGCGTGGCACCCGCCATCGTGCGGATCGTCGGACCATACTGTCCGGCTTGGGCCTGGCATGCGCTGAGCACACCCACCGCCGCTAGTATCAGTCCCTTGCTGTTGAATAGATTCATTGATGTTTCCCTAGGCTGTTCCAGCCGTTGCTCAAAACGAGAGCGCACGATACCGGCGCAGCGTCCCAGGATTAATGACCGCCGCGAAACAATATTTGTGCGTAAAACGTACAGATGGCCAACACCGATGGCAGTCGGCCCCGCGGCCGCTCCGTCAGGAGCAGGTCGGGCCACACCCGTACCTGGTACGGGCGCAGTGTCGGCCTCGCCTCGTGTTGAACCCTAGCCGAACAACATGGTTCGACAGGCTCACCAAGAGCGGGATAAGTCGGCAAGGTCACCACGGGCGGAACCCAATGCGTACACGCTTGTCCGGAGATTTCTTCTAATCCTGCGAACGCTTGGTCGGCGTCTTCGCCTCGGCACCGAAATCGGAGATGCGCCATAGGTACTGGCTGGCGTAGGTACGGTACGGACCCCAGCGTTCGCCGCGCGCCAGCAGTTCCTTCGGCGTCGGCATCGTTTCCAGTTTGTCCACGCGCTGGGCGCCCTTGCGGATGCCCAGATCGTCCACCGGCAGCACGTCGGGACGGCCCAGGCGGAACATCAGCATCATTTCCACGGTCCAGCGGCCAATCCCCCGCACCGGCACCAGGGCGGCGACGATATCGTCCTGATGCATCGTGGACATCTGCCGCAGAGTGGGGATTTCCCCATTGGCTTCGCGGGCCGCCAGATCGCGTAAAGCCAGGCTCTTGTTGCCGGAGACGCCGCACGCGCGCAAGGCGGCGTCATCGATGCGTCCCAGCGTGTCGAAATGCAGGCGGGTGCTGCCGATGGCCGCTTCCACGCGGCCCACGATGGTCGATGCCGCCTTGCCGCTGAGCTGCTGGTACAGGATCGCGCGGGCCAAGGCATCCACCGGGTCGAACGGCTTGCGCCAGCCCGGTTGCGGCTCCAGGTAGCCGATGCGCTTCATCCACGCGCCCAGCTTGCGGTCGCGCTTGCTCAGATGATCGAAGGCTTCCTCGGTATCGAAACCGCGGGCGTGGCGGGGCATGCGGGCGGGACTCAGCGGCGGACCGCGTCCAGCGCCCACAGCAGCCAGCCCAGCATCAGCCCTATGCCTCCCACCGGCGCCAGCTTGGCACCGATTTGCGCCAGCGCCGCCAAGGCCAGGCTGCCGGAAAACAGCAGCGTGCCTATCAGCAACAGATAGAGGCCCATGCGTCCCAACGACCGGGAGGTGCCGGCGGCAAGCGCGGCAAGCGCGATACCGTGGCCGAATGCGTACAACGCGGCGGTCTGCAGATTGGATTGCGCGTGCGCATCGGCCACCCCATGGGCGGCATAGGCGCCCAGCGCGACGGCGGACGCCGCGAACAGGGCGCCGGAAAAAGCGAGCAAGGAGGGTTTGCGTTGGCGACGGTCGTAATGCAACAAAGCAGCGGCCTCTTCAGGAAGCGGCGTCCTGGCCGATACGGCGGATACTCCGAAATGCAACGCGCCGCAAAAGCGGCGCGTCACCCCCAAACCGCGCGCGGACCCCGGTCCGCGCCGCGTTCATTGCTCTATCGCCTGATGTTGCCTGGCGCGCTCTACCGGTGTGTTCCTACCAGCATGCGCTCTTACTTGATCGCCCAATACACGTCGAACGCGCCATCGGCGGTGAACGCCTGATCCACGCCGCCCTTCCAGGATTCGTAAGGACGGTCTGCGACTTCGTAGCCATTGGTCATCGCCCAGGCGCGCAGCGAATTACGCACGGCGTCCAGTTCGGCCATGTAGCCCGTGTAATTGGCCGTAGCGGCCCTGTGCGCTTCGACATGCACGTATTCGACCGGCGTACCGGAAACCGAAACCTTCAACGGACCGGCCGAAGCGGCGGTAGCCGGCAGGGCGACCGGCGGCTCCTTGGCCTTGTCGCCGTTGGCCGGCTTCGGCGCCGCGCCGCTGCGCTTGCGTACCGGCTGGGCTACGTCGAAAGCGTACTTCTCGGTACCGAAATCGGTGGTGACGATGCGCACCGGACCGGCGGCCTCCAGGCCGTTGGATTCCATCACGCGCTTGATCCACTCCTGGTTGGCCTTGATCGACGCCTTGATGACTTCGTTGTTGCGGTCGATGTTGCCGGCCTTGACCACCAGCAGGTCTTCGGCGGGAAGCTCGACCACCTTGAGGCCAGTCAGCTTGGAGCCTTCGATGCGGTAGTCGAAATTGGGCACGGTGGCCAGCATGTTGGTCAGCTTGGACAAGCTGGCCTTGACCGAATCGCCTACGTGGCGGCTGACGTACATGCCGTTGAAACGGCCGAGCAGGTTCCAGCCGTAGTTGACGTCGTAAGTCTGGGTGACCTTCACGTTGCGGCCGTTCTTGCCGGCCGGCTCAAGAGTGAAGACGGTCTTCTTGTCGCCGCCGGGAGTGCGGTCTTCGATGGCGTAACCCACTTTGCCGCCGCCGGTGCCGGCCGGAGCCTCGCTCTCGGTGATTTCCCAATGGCCTTTGCCCCAGCGCTTGTCGGCCGAGTTGAAATCGACGCGCGCGCCGACGCCGGTGTGGCCTTCGCCGCCGCCGCTGTAGGTGAGCTCGGAAACCTTGCTGGGCATCAGCAGGTTCCAGTCCTTCAAGCGGCGGACGTTGTTGATGGTGTCGAACACGATGGTCATGCGTCGATTGGTCTCAGTGCTTTCCTCCAAGTGACGCTTGGAAGGCAGCACCAGGCCGACCACCAGGAACAGCGCAAGGACAAGCGCCAGTGCAATCAGGAACTCGAGCAAACGGGTCATTCAGCAGTCTCCGAGGGCCGATCCCTTGGCCGGTGAAATAGGTGCAGGGCGCATCCTAGCAGGCTTGGCGGATTCGGTCAGCCTGTCGGTGCGTCGGCGGGCGCTGCCGCGTTGCGGCGCAATGGAGTTTTCGCCCGCGGCAGGAAGCGGCTGAAACCGCAGGATCGGGGCCACTCTACCCCGCCCGGCCCGCTTTCCCGTTCAGACCAGCTGAAGTTCGAACGCCTTGAGCACGGCCCGGGTGCGATCGCGCACGCCCAGTTTGGACAGGATATTGGAGACGTGGTTCTTGATGGTGCCCTCGGCCACGCCCAGGGAATTGGCGATCTCCTTGTTGGAGAAGCCGCTGGCCATCAGGCGCAGGATTTCGGTTTCCCGGTCGGTCAGCGGATCGGGGCGATCCAGGCTGACGAACTCGTTGCGCATATGCTCCAGGCCGGACAGCAGACGCTGGGTCACCGCCGGCTGCACCAGCGAACCGCCCGAAGCCACGGTGCGGATCGCGCCCACCAGCTGCTCCAGCGAGACGTCCTTCAGCAGATAGCCCTTGGCCCCCGCCTTCAGCCCCGCCAGCACCAGCTGGTCGTCGTCGAAAGTGGTGAGGATGATCGCCGGCGGCAGCTGGTGCGCGGCGGCCAGCGCCTGCAAGGCCTCAAGCCCGGACATCACCGGCATGCGCATGTCCATCAGCACCACGTCCGGCTTGACCTGGGGGATCAATTCCACGGCCTGACGGCCGTCGGCGGCTTCGGCCACTACTTCGATGCCGTCGTCCAGCCCCAACAGGGAGCGGATGCCTTCCCTCACCAGCGTTTGGTCGTCGACCAGGCAGACACGGATCATGCGGTACCTCCGGTAAGGGGCTCTGGACGAAGTTCCAGGGCAAGGGGTTCTGTCGTCTCGACGGGAAGCCGCAGGCACAGGCGGAAACCGCCGCCCGCGCGGGATTCGATGGTCATGCTGCCGCCATGCTGGCGCAGGCGTTCGCGCATGCCGCGCAGGCCATTGCCGGCGATCACTACGTCCGCGCCCTGCCCGTCGTCGTGGGCGTCGATCACGATCTGGCCGCCGTCGCGCCGGCAATGGATCCAGAGATTGCCCGCGCCGGCATGGCGTACGGCATTGGTGATGATCTCCTGGGTGCAGCGCAACAGCACATGCGCCCGTTCGGCATCGTCCAGGGTCAGCGGCTCCTCGATATTCATGTGGATCGTCAACGCCGGCACCCGCTCGGTCAGCAGCAGCAGCGCGCCTCCCAGATCGATGGCGTCGCCCTCGCGCAACTGGCTGACCACCTCGCGCACGTCGGTCAGCAGCAGCTTGGCCAGGGTGTGGGCCTGTTTGACGTGCTCCAGTGCACGGCCTTCGGTCATATGGCCGGCGACTTCCAGATTCAGGCTGAGTGCGGTCAGGTGATGGCCCAGCAAGTCGTGCAATTCGCGGGAAATGCGGGTGCGTTCGTTCACCCGGGCGCTTTCGGCCAGCAGCATGCGGGTGGCGCGCAGCTCCGCGTTGAGCCTGCGCTGCTCGTCCCGCGCCTGCGCCTGCTGGCGCGCCACATAGGCGGTAACCAGCACGAAGGCGGAGAATCCGACGTAGAAAGTCGACTGGAACAGGGCTTCCCAGAAGCTGAAATCGTCGCGGGCCATGAACGAGGGCACCAGCGGGATATGGGCCAGCAGCAGCCACGCCACCGCCGCCCGCAGGCTGAGGATCCAGGGCAGCACCCCGGCCATGACCAACAGCAGCATCGCGCTCAGCCCGGTCTGGGTGAAATAGCCCACCGCCACCGCCGCGGTCGTCAGCACCATCAGCAGGACGAAATTGCCGCGGGTCGAGGCCAGCGTGTCCCGGGAACCCAGCGAACGGGTGGCCAGCCAGTAGCAGAGCCCGAAAGCCAGATAGGAAACCACGGTCATGGGCACGTTGATGCCCGACCCCGTGGTCTCGTCCACGCCTCGCGAAGGCGGCAGGAACCAAACGTTCAGGATGATCGGGATACCCACCAGCGCCCACGTGTACAGGCCGGCTGCACGCAGGAGACGGGTGTGGCTGAGTCGATTCAACATCCATCCATCTTAGGCCGATTGCCCGGCGCCCACCCTGACCGAAAGTCATGCATGGGATTCCACGGTCGCCCCGCGCCATGCCGCGCATGCGATAATCCGGGCCGGTGGCTCGCGGCCACCCGTACCATCTCCCCGGAGCGAGTTGAATGTCGATTGTCATCCGCGACGTGCGCGAGCACGAGCTGGATTCCGTCCTAGCCCTGAACAACAACGCCGGACTGGCGATCCTGCCGCTGGATTCGGTCAGGCTGCACCGTTTCTACGAACAGGCCGAGTATTTCCGCGTCGCCGAGCGCGACGGCAACCTGGCCGGCTTTCTGGTCGGTTTCGGAGCCGATTCGGACCACGACAGCAGCAACTTCGCCTGGTTCCGCGAGCGCTACCCGAAATTCTTCTACATCGACCGCATCGTGGTGGCCAGCCGGCGGCGTGGCGGCGGCGTGGGTCGCGCCTTCTACGCCGATGTGCAAAGTTACGCCGAACTGAGGTATCCGCAGCTGGCCTGCGAGGTATTCCTGGACCATGGCGCCGACCCGGCGCTGCTGTTCCATGGCAGCTTCGGCTTCAAGGAGGTAGGCCAGAACCAGATGCCCGATGCCGGCGTACGCGCCAGCATGCTGATGAAGGAACTGTGCAGCTACCCCTGGGTGCGCGAGACCTATGGCGACGCCCTGCCCGACCTGCCCTGGGCGCGCAGCCGCTCGATCGCCGCTGCGGCCGAAAGGTCCACCGGAACATGAGCCTGACTTCATGAGCGCGACCTCAGCGAACCTGGACTACGAGCAGGCCGGCGAACTCAAGATCGGCCAGGTAGGCATCGCCAATCTGCGCGTGCGCACGCTGGACGTGGCCCAGCTGTCGCGCGAAATGCGCGAACGCGTCGATCGTGCGCCCAAGCTGTTCGGCCGCGCCCCGGTCATCGTCGATTTCGGCGGGCTGGCGCAGATGCCCGACGCCGCCACCGCCCGGGCGTTGCTGGAAGGATTGCGCGGGGCGGGCGTGCTGCCGGTCGGCCTTTCCTACGGCACGCGCGAAACCGAACAGCTGGCAGAACAGCTGGGATTGCCGCTGCTGGCCAAGTTCCGTGCGCAATACGAACCTGTCGGCGCCGCCGCGCCCGCCGCAGCACCACCTGCACGCCGGGAAAGCGCCCCGGCCGAAACCGCCCCGGCAAAGGCCGCCAAAGCCCCCGCCGCTGCCGCCAGCCCCGGGCTGGTGCAGAAAACGCCCGTGCGTTCCGGCCAGCAGCTGTACGCAGAGAACCGCGACCTCACCGTGCTCAGCACGGTCGGCGCCGGCGCCGAAGTCATCGCCGACGGTTCCATCCACATCTACGGCACCTTGCGCGGCCGCGCGCTGGCCGGCGCGCAGGGCAACACCGACGCGCGCATCTTCTGCCGCGAGTTCCATGCCGAACTGGTGGCCATCGCCGGCCACTACAAAGTACTGGAAGACGTGCCCAAGGAACTGCGCGGGAAGGCAGTGCAGGTCTGGCTGGAAAAAGGCCCGGACAAGCAGGACCAGCTCATGATTGCCGCTCAGTGATATCGCCCTGCGCGCAGACGCAGACGATCCTCCGAAGAAAGCATTCCCCCGAACGTAATAAAAAAAAGCAGGAGATACACCATTGGCTGAGATTATCGTTGTCACTTCCGGCAAGGGCGGCGTGGGCAAGACCACCACCAGCGCCAGCATCGCCTGCGGTCTGGCCCGTCGCGGCAAAAAGGTCGCCGTCATCGACTTCGACGTCGGCCTGCGCAACCTGGACCTGATCATGGGCTGCGAGCGCCGGGTGGTGTACGACTTCGTCAACGTCACCCAGGGCGAGGCCACGCTGAAGCAGGCGCTGATCAAGGACAAACGTTTCGACACGCTGTTCATCCTGGCCGCTTCGCAGACCCGCGACAAAGACGCGCTGACCAAGGAAGGCGTGGAAAAGGTGCTGAAGGACCTGGATGCCGACGGCTTCGACTACATCGTCTGCGACTCGCCGGCCGGCATCGAGAAAGGCGCCTACCTGGCCATGTATTTCGCCGATACGGCGGTGGTGGTGGTGAACCCGGAAGTCTCCAGCGTGCGCGACTCCGACCGCATCCTGGGCCTGCTGGACTCCAAGACCCGCAGGGCCGAGAACGGCGAGACGCTGAAGCCGCACCTGCTGCTCACCCGCTACAGCCCCGCCCGCGTGGAAGGCGGCGAGATGCTGAGCATCAAGGATGTGGAAGAAGTGCTGGGCCTGAAGACGCTGGGCGTGATCCCCGAATCGGGCGATGTGCTCAACGCGTCCAACAAAGGCGAACCGGTCATCCTGGAGCTGGAATCCACCGCCGGCCAGGCCTACGACGATGCCGTGGGCAGGCTGCTGGGCGAAGAACGTCCGCTGCGCTTCACCACCGTGGAGAAAAAGGGTTTCTTCAATAAGCTGTTCGGAGGTTGAGCATGGGACTGTTCGATTTCCTCAAGCCGAAGAAAGAAACCGCCTCGATCGCCAGGGACCGCCTGCGCATCATCGTGGCGCAGGAACGCACCACCCGCGGCGGGCCGGACTATCTGCCGATGCTGCAGCGCGAGCTGCTGGAAGTGATCAAGAAATACGTCAACGTCGATGCCGATGCGGTCAACGTGAAGTTGATCAAGGAAGGCGAGCACGACGTGCTGGACATCTCGGTGTCGCTGCAGGAAGGCGGCGCCTGAGTTCCCTGTAGGAGCGGGCTCCGCCCGCGACCGCTCTTGCTCGAAAGAATTGCGCCAAGAGCGGTCGCGGGCAGGGCCCGCTCCTACAGCCATCCTATGAGTTCCATTCTCGCCAGCGCCGCCCCTCTTCCCGACGTGTTGCGGGTCGCCGACCTGCCGCTCGAAGATCTCGCCGCGCTGCTCGCCCGTCACCAGCTGCGGTTGCATGCGGTCGAAGACGGCCTTCCCATTCCCGGCAGCTTCTGGGGCGACCCCGAGGCCGGCGTGATCGGCGGCACCGTGTACGCGCGGGGCGACACGCCGGTGCATTCGCTGCTGCACGAAGCCTGCCACCTGATCGTGCTGCCGCCCGAACGCCGCGCGCAGGTGCATACCGACGCCACCGACTCGGACATCGAGGAAGACGCCACTTGCTACTTGCAGATCGTGCTTGCGGACGCCCTGCCCGGCGTGGGCCGCGACCGCCTGATGGCGGACATGGATGCATGGGGCTATTCGTTCCGGCTGGGCAGCACGCGCGCGTGGTTCGAGTGCGACGCGGAAGATGCACGCGCATGGCTGATGGAACGCAACCTGCTTCCAGCTTGAACGAAGCATGTGGGAGCGGCGTCCCGCCGCGGGTTCTTCGCCGCTGCCGTAGGTCGGGGCTACGCCCCCGACGCGTGGATCCGGCATGGCCCGACCAGGAGCTCGCGGCGGAACGCCGCTCCCACCTCCCCTCTGCATGCTCCATGCCAGGCCCGCACGGCTCATATCAGGCAAACTGACGAGCATGCTTCCGCGAATCCATCCAGACAATGATGCCGAAGACTGGCAAGGCCTGCAGATCATTTCCCGCGGCGCCAACCGTTTGTGCGCACGCGACCCCGGCGATCCTTCGCATTGCCTGAAGTTCGAGCTGCATTCCAGCGAACGAACGCGCGTCGGCGCGCGGCAACGCATGCGGCGCTGGCTGGCCGTCCGCTTCCCCCGCTTCGGCGAAAACGAAACCGAATTGCGCGCCTATGGAAAACTCCGCGCGCGGCTGGGCACCGGCACTAATGCTTACCTCGCAGCGTGCCATGGCCTGGTGGATACGCCCCACGGAAGGGCGTTGCGCTGCGACTGCATCCTGCTGGACGACGGAACGCCCGCTCCCAGCCTGTATCGCTGCCTTTTCGATGAGCCGCGTTATCCGGCGGCAATGCTCTGCGCCGCAGTCGATGCTTTCGAAGCATGGCTGGTCCTCCATGAGGTCCCGCTATTCGACCTCAACGCAGGCAATTTCGTGGTGCTTCCTCACGGCGATCAGGCCAGGCTGATCTGCATCGATACCAAATCGGTGCTGAGCGGCAAGGAAATCCTGCCGTTCTCGCGCTGGTCGCGGAGCCTGATGCGCCGCAAGATCGAACGCCGCGCGCAACGGCTGCGCCAGCGCATCCGCGCCGCGCTGGGCGAAGCGCAATGAAGCAGAGCGGGTCCCGCCACCGTTTGTAGGAGCGGGCCCTGCCAGCGACCGCTCCTGGCGTCATCTTTCGACCAAGAGCGGCGCTGGCAGGGCCCGCTCCTACAGGATGGCGGGCGGTTTGCTCTGCGGATCAGCGCAAGCTGTATCCGGATACCCGCCAGGTCTTGTCTTCGTCCAGATGGAACGAAACCAGTTCGCGCACGGCCTGCGGCGAACTGGCGAACTTGGTGGCGTAGACCACATTGACGTAATTGCCGGCAGGCACCTGCCCGCCCGCCGGATAAAGGGCGCGGGTGACCGCCACCTGCTTGCGCTCGGTAACGGCGCCGAGCTTCTGCCGGTCCAGCGCGATCTGTTTGACGAACTCATCCATGCCCACTGCGCCCTTCGCCACCGGGGAAGCGCCCGCCCAGACCTCGGCGGTCTTGTTCTGGTCCACCAACTGCACCACCTGCGCTGCGGCCTTGCTCATCTCCGCATCCTGGCGGGCGACCTGCGCCTGCTGCTCAGGCGTCAGTTTCTGCTGCGCAGCCTGCGGATTCTGGGCAGGCGCGCGCGCCGGCTGCGCCGGCTGTTGTGCGGAGGCCGCCCCGGCGAAAGCCAGCAGCAGCGAAGCGAGTACGAACTTCGAAGTTTTCATATGCTGTTCCTGATGTTGGGTGCCTGTGGGCATCCGCTAGTCTAGACCCGCGGACGCTACGCCACAGTCAAAGATGCTCAGCGAGCCGAGCTGGCGGCGACCTGGATTTCGACCCGACGATTGAGGGCCAGGCAGGCGATCAACGCATCGCGCGCCTGATCCTCGCAATCCTTGACCGGTTCGCTTTCGCCACGGCCTTCGGCGGTGATGGCCGAAGCCGTCACGCCGCGGTCGACCAGGAACTCGCGGACCGTCTGCGCGCGCCGTTGCGACAACAGCTGGTTGGAGGCATCGCTGCCGATGCGGTCGGTATGGCCCACGATTCTGATCGACTCCTCGTCTGCGTCTTTTAGCTGCTTGGCGATTGCAGCCAGCTCTTCGCGGCCCCTGGGCAGGATATCTTCGGCGCCGTATTTCGCGAACTCGAAAAGGGCATCGGCCGACAGCTTGAACGTGCGTTCCTTCACTGGTTCCGCGACCGCCGGAGGCGCTTCAGCCAACAGATCGGCGCACGAGGCCGGCGCCCAATGGAAAGTCTGGGCGATGTAGTCCTTGTCGTAGACGACCTTGTACTGGCAGGTGATGATCTTGCCGTCCTTGCGGAAGTGGAACAGGTAGTCCCACTCGCGCACGCCGACGTAGCCTTCATGGAAGTGCGGCCGGCCCAGCAGTTGATACAACTGGTCCTTGGTCATGCCTGGTCCCACCAGGCGCAGATCGCCCAGATTGGGGAAGGTGCCGCCCTTCAGCACGATGCGCGCGGGATCCGGAAAAATCACTTCGCCGGCCACGCCCTGCGGGCTGATGTCGCGGCTGACGTGGCGAGTACCGCAGGCCGAAAGCGCGAGTGCAGCGCCTGCCGTGAGCAAGAGCATGCTGCAGAACTTGAGTTGGTGTTTCATGTGTATTCCCCTTCGAATTTAGTGGATGGCTTTTGTCGGGCGGTATCGGTGCGTGCCCTTCCGCGAAGGAAGGGCACGCAGCCAGTCACCACTGGATGCCTGCACCGACGGAGAAGCCCCAATCGCGCGAGGTGTTGCCGCTGGCCGATGCCTTGTAGACGTAGCGGCCGTTCTCGGTGATGCCCGACAAGCCGAAGGCCATGCCGTATTCGCCCTGGTAGCCACCGAAGCCCACCGACAGCATGCTCTTGCCCGGCAGATAAGCCTGCGGCAGGCCCGCCATGGCCATCGCCGAGGAAGTCGCGCCGCGGTAATTGCGTTCCATAGTCCACACGTCGTTGTCCAACTCGGCCAGGCGGCTGTCGGTGTACTGGTTGGCCTGGCTGACGGCGGAGTTCACGCCCGCGGTGAGCTGGTTGACGTTGACCGCATCGGTGCCGGCGATGCCCGGCGCCACACCGGTGATGGTGCGCCCGCCGATGTTCACTTCGCCGGTGGAGGTGCTGCTGCCCACGTAAGCGGCGTTGTAGTTGGTCTGCGCGCCACGCGTCGTGGCCGAACCCGCGCCCAGCGCCACGCTGTTGCCGTGGGTGGCCGAGGCGTTGTTGCCCAGTGCGGTGCTGTTGGTGGCCGATGCAGTGGAACCGGTGCCGATCGCCGTGCTGTTGTTGCCGCTGGCGTTGCTCTGGTTGCCCACCGCCAGCGCGTTGTTGCCGCTGGCCGCCGCGCCGTTGCCGCCGGCCGAGGAGTTGGTCCCCGTCGGCAACGGCTTGACGATCGGGCCTTCCTGACTGACCTGGAACATGCCATCGCCGCCGTTCTGCACGGCGGTGATGTCGCCGGTGATGTTGTTCACCGTATCGGTCAGGTTGGTGATGTCGCCCTGGATATCGACGATGTCGCCCCGGATGTCGGTGATATCGCCCTCGATGGTGGTGACCCGGTTTTCCAAGTTGGTAATGGCAGTGCTGTTGTTGGTATTGATACTGTTGAGGCCTGCAGTCAGCTGGCTTACGTTGACCGCATCGGTGCCGGCGATACCCGGTGCCACACCGGTGATGGTGCGCCCGCCGACGTTGACTTCGCCGGTGGAATTGCTGCTGCCCACATAGGCGGCGTTGTAGCCGGACTGCGCACCAACCGTGGTGGCCGAACCCGCGCCCAGCGCCACACTGTTGGCGTGGGTGACGGTGGCGCCGGCGCCCAAGGCCAGGCCGTTGTCGGCGGCAACGCTGGCGCCGCTGCCGATAGCCGTGCTGTCGGTTCCGTTGACTACCGCGCCATTGCCTTGGGCGATGGCGTTGTCGCCGGTGGCCGAGGCGCCGGTACCCACTGCGATGCTGTTGCTGCCGACGGCCAGTGCACCGTCGCCCGCCGCATAGCCGCCGTCGCCGCTGGCAACGGTGTTGGGACCGATGGCTACCGCGTTCAAACCGCCGGCAACGGAGTCAGGATCGGTCGAGTTGGCGTGGAAGTACATGATGCCGCCGCCGCTGACGATGCTGTTGATCGCCAGGTTGGTCGCATACAGCTGCGAGCCATTGATGGCGTCGGTGCTGGTGGCGCTGATCTGACCGGCTGCCACGTTGGTGATCTGACGTTCGGCACCGGCGCTGCCCACGCTGACCACACCCACCGGGGCGATACCCTGGAAGTTGTAGGTCGTACCGCGGATAACCACGCTTGGGGTCGCGACCGCCGTGGAAGTCACGGCCCCCGCACCCAGAGCCACGCTGTTGGCGTTTGCGGCCGTGGCTCCCAGACCGATGGCCACCGAGGAATCCCCGCTCGCCGCCGCATTCACGCCCGCCGCCAGCGCATTGATGCCGGTCGCGCCGTCGTTGTTGTAGTTTCCTCCCTGCACGCCGTTATCGTTGACGCTGTAGTAATGCGTTGCATTGGCGGTCACCGTATCGGCCACCGCTCTCAACTGACGAACGTTGACCGCATCGGTGTCTTGCGTGCCGCCCGCCACGTTGATGATCTGGCGCTCACGTCCGGCCTGTCCCACCGACACCGCACCTTCGTTCGATGCGACCGCCACATTGGAGAACAGCTCGGTCGCACCGCCCATGCCGACGCGGTCGGCAATCGCCGCGCGGCCAAGGGCTACGCCATTGAATGCGGTGGCTTGCGAGCCGAAGCCCATGGCGACGCCACCTTCCGCGCTGGCGTTCGCCTGCCGTCCGATACCCACCGCGTAATCTGCCGTCGCCTGGGCCGTTTGTCCCAAGGCGACTGTGGAGAACCCTGTCGACTGCGTGGCATCGCCAATCGCTATCGCGCCATTGCCGGCGGAATTGGATGCGCCGCCGATGGCGATACCCAGCCGAACAGAAGCGCTGCTTCCTACACCGATCGCAATGGTGTGCTGCTCCGTAGAAGAACTGCCGTTGCCGATCGCCACGGCGTTGATCCCAGCGGCTTCGGCTCCCGCGCCCGCGGCGAAGCTGCTATCGCCGCTCGCAGCGGCGCCCACGCCCGCCGCCAGCGCATTGATGCCGGTCGCGCCGTCGTTGTTGTAGTTTCCTCCCTGCACGCCGTTATCGTTGACGCTGTAGTAGTGGGTTGCGTTGGCGTCGATCTCGGTGCTGAGGTTCTCGATCGACTGGTTGGTTGCGAACAACTGCGAACCGTTGATCGCATCGGTCGAGGTATCCGAAATCCGACCGGCCGCGACATTGGTGATGGTGCGTTCCGCACCCACCGCACCCACGCTGACCGTGCTGGTGGCGGTCGTGCCAGCGAAGTTGTAGGTCGTGCCGTCGATGGTCACATTCGGCGTATTGACTACCGCGTCGGTCACTGAGCCATTACCCAGCGCCACATCGCCTGCGTTGTTGGCGCTGGCGTTGTAGCCCAGCGCGGTCGAACCGGCCGCACCACTGGCGCTTGCGCCCACCAGCACCGAGTTGGCGCCGCTGTCCACCGTGCCGCGGCCGATGGCCACCGAATCCACGAATTGCGCCGCCGCACCCGAGCCGAGGGCCGTGCTGCCTGCATCGCCCGCGAAGGCACCGGAGCCCACGGCAACCGAACTGGCGCCAAGGGCGTTCGACGAGAAGCCGACGGCGGTGGCAGTCGCTCCGCTGGCAATCGAGGCCGAACCTATCGCCACGGCTGCGTTGCCGGAAGCATCCGCGCTCCAGCCGAGCGCGTTGGACTGCAGGCCCGACGAAGTGGCGTTGTGGCCGAGTGCGGTCGAACTGTCTCCCGCAGCCGCCGCACCGATACCCGCCGCCATCGCATTGCCGCCGGTGGCGCCATCGTTGTTGTAGTTGCCGCTGGCCACGCCGTTGTCGTTGACGCTGTAGTAATGGATGGCGTTCGCATCGACTTCGTTGCTGAGGTTCTCGATGGACTGGTTGGTCGCATACAGCTGCGAGCCGTTGATCGCGTCGGTCGAGGTGTCGGAGATCCGACCGGCGGCCACGTTGGTGATGGTGCGCTCGGTACCGACGCCCCCTACGCTGACCGTGCTGGTCGGCGTGGTGCCGGCGAAGTTGTAGACCGTGCCGTCGATGGTCGTGCTGGTGGTCGCCACCGTCGCTGCCGTCACCGAACCCGAACCCAGCGCCACATCGCCCGCGCTCGTCGCGGCGGTCGCACCGTCGCCAAGCGCGACATTGCCCGCCATACCGGCGGCACCGGCGGTCGAGCCGTTGCCGAGTGCCACGCTGCCCTGTCCAATCGCCCTGTTGTTGTTGCCGATCGCCACTGCGCCGTTGGCCTGGTTGGCGGCCGTGGCCGTCGCCGTGCCATCGCTGTTGGCGATGTTGTTCGCGCCGCCGACGAAAGCACCGGTGCCGCTGGCGTAGCTGGGATCGCCAATTGCCACTGCGCCGTCGCCGAAGGCGGTATTGGAGCGTCCGATCGCCACTGCGCCGCCCGCGGCGGTGCCCGCATTGGCCGTGCTCAGGTTGCCGATGGCGACGTTTCTGCCCGTCGCGCCTGTGGAAGCGGTGTCGCCGATAGCGAGCGAGGAGGCGCTGCCCACCGTGGCGCGATAGCCCAAGGCAACCGAATTCGCAAAATCCGCCGTCGTGTTCTGCCCGATGGCGACCGCACGGGCTCCTATGGCGGAGGCCGGAGTACCGGTGACGCCCGTCCCGCCGCCGCCGCCGATAGCGATGGATCCGCCACCTGTTGCGGTCGCCCCTCCGGTGGGTCCAGAGCCTATGGCGATGGCGTAAGCGTTGCTTGCCGATGCCGATACGCCAAGGGCGAGTGCCCCTTGCGCAATCGCTTGGGATTGGAAACCAATGGCTGTCGTGTAGCTTTGGCTGGTTAGCGCAAAACCACCAATCGCCACCGCGGCGCGGTCGCCACCCGTGTTTTGATTGGAGGCACCGTTGCCGATGGCAACACCATCCAGTGCGCCTGAAACAGCATTCAATCCCACGGCAATCGAGTTTGTCCCGGCCGCACCGTCGTTGTTGTAGTTGCCGCCAGCCACGCCGCCGTCGTTGACGCTGAAGTAGTGGATGGCGTTCGCATCCACTTCGTTGCTGAGGTTCTCGATCGACTGGTTGGTCGCATACAGCTGCGAGCCGTTGACCGCATCGGTCGAGGTATCGGAAATCCGGCCGGCCGCCACGTTGGTGATGGTACGCTCGGCACCCGGCGCGCCCACGCTGACCGTGCTGGTCGGCGCGATGCCGGCGAAGTTGTAGGTCACACCATCGATCGTCGTGTTGGTCGTTGCGACCGTCGCCGCCGTCACCGAACCCGAACCCAGCGCCACGTCGCCCGCGCTGGTCGCCGCCGTCGCGCCGTCGCCGATAGCCACATTGCCCGCGATGCCCGCTGCGCCCGCAACCGAACCGTTGCCCAGCGCCACGCTGCCCTGACCAATGGCGCTGTTGCCATTACCTATCGCCACCGCACCATTGGCCTGATTCGTAGCCGTGGCCGTGGCGGTCCCATCGCTGTTGGCGATGTTGTTCGCGCCGCCGACGAAAGCGCCGGTGCCGCTGGCGTAGCTGGGATCGCCTATGGCGACTGCGCCGT
Organism: Pseudoxanthomonas sacheonensis; assembly: GCF_010093305.1. GTDB lineage: Bacteria > Pseudomonadota > Gammaproteobacteria > Xanthomonadales > Xanthomonadaceae > Pseudoxanthomonas_A > Pseudoxanthomonas_A sacheonensis. The sequence continues at coordinate 67,489 of NZ_PDWS01000017.1, forward strand.
CGCCATAGGCGGTATTGCCCGATCCTATGGAGACCGCGCGGCCGCCGGTGGCTACCGCAGCGGTGCCGATTGCGACTGCATCGGTGGAGCCCAGCGTTCCGCCCGAACCGATCAGCACGCCGTCCTGCACGCCGGCGGCTACGGTACCGTCGCGGGCGAGTATCTGGTTGCCGACCAAGCCGGTTCCCAGAATGTTGCCGTAACCTGCCACGATATTCTCCGAGGCGCCATCGAGCGTGTTGTTGCTGCCGATCACGACGTTCACCGACGAACCGTTGGTGACGGTGTTATCCACGCCGAGCACCATCGCCTGGCTGGAATTGGCCACCTGATTGTTGGCACCGGTGGTCATCGCGCCAACGGCGTTGGTCAACGTGTTGTTGGTGCCCTGGACCATGGAGCCGACGCTGCCGGTAACGGTGTTGTCGCCACCCAGCACACCCGTTTGGGTGGAACCGGAAATGCTGTTGCTCTGGCCGAATATCCAGGAGTTGAAGCTGTCGCTGATGGTGCTGGAATCGCCGATGATGATCGAGTGATCGCTCAGGCCCGGTGCGCTCTGCAACACCCGCGCCTGGAAGCCGATTGCGATGCTCTGGAGCGATTGCGCCGTTGCGCCGTTGCCCATCGCGGTCGCCTGCTGTCCCGCCGCCGTGGTGCCCACGCCAGCGGCAATCGCATTGAGGCCCGTCGCACCGTCGTTGATGTAGTTCGCCCCGGGCGTGCCGCCATCGTTGACGCTGTAGTAGTGCAGCGGCGTGCTGGCCGCGATGGCCGCGATGGCCTGGTTGGTGGCGAACAGCTGGCTGCCGTTGATGGCATCGGTCGAAGAACCGGAAATCCGGCCGGCCGCGACATTGGTGATGGTGCGTTCCGAACCCAGCGCACCCACGCTGACCGTGCTGGTCGGCGCGATGCCGGCGAAGTTGTAGGTCGTGCCGCCGATGGTCGTGTTGGGGGTCGCTACCGCCACATCCGTCACCGAACCCGAACCCAGCGCCACGTCGTCCGCATTGTTGGCCACGGCCGTGTCGCCGAAAGCCACCGCGCCCGCCGCCAGCGCGCTGCTGGTGCTGCCGATCGCCACGCTGCCCTGCCCGACCACGGTGTTCTGGTAACCGATACCGACAGCGCCCTGCGCCGCGGTGCCCGGTGTGCTCACCGCCTGGCCGCCGCCGCCCACCATATTGGTGTTGCCCATCGCCACCGAGCCGTTGCCGGTGGCGGTGTTGTCCAGGCCTGAAGCAATCGCACCGTTGCCGGTCGCGGTGTTGGGATCACCGATGGCGACAGCGCCATTGCCGCTGGCGACATTGCCCGAACCGATGGATACCGCGCGGCCACCGGTGGCGGTGGCATTGGTGCCGATCGCCACCGCTTCGGCCGAGTTGGCGACAGCATTGGCGCCCACTGCGATTGCGTTATCGGCAGCCGCATTAGCCTGGATTCCCAACGCGAGTGCGTTGATACCGGTCGCCCGGCTCGCCGTTCCTGCCGCAATGGCATTAGCTTGCGATGAGGTCACATCCGTGCCGATGGCGATGGTGCCCTCCGCGAGCGCACCCGTTCCTGCTCCGGTGCGCGCACCCAGATAGACCGAGTTGATCGTGGATGCGACCGCCTGGAAGCCGATGGCGATGGCGTTGCGGCCGCCTGCATTGGCGCTGCTGCCTTGCGCGACGGCATCCAGTGCGGAAGCGCTCGCCAGGGTACCGATGGCGATCGCGTTGCCCACGCTCGCATTCGCGTTCACGCCGATCGACGTCGTTGCGTCGGCCGCGACGCCGATGCCCGCGTTGGTGCCGATGGCGATATTGTCGTCGCCGCTTACCAGGCTGCCTGCCGCAGCGTCCAGGGTGGCATCGTAGGCGACCGTACCGTCGCCTACGCCGAGTGCGACGTTGCGCGTTCCGGTGACGCCCGAGCCCGCGCCCCGCTGCACGCTGGCAATGCCTCCGCCGATGGCGGTGTTCTGCGCGCCAGTGACCAATGCACCGGCGGCAACACCCATTGCGATCGAACCCGTATTGGCGATCGTCGAGCCCGCACCGGAACCTTGGCCGACTGCAACTGTGCTGGCCCCGACAGCGACCGCTTGTGCTCCGAGCGCGAGCGAACTATTCCCTAGCGCCCGAGCGCTGTTCCCTACGGCGGTGGTAGCGGCATCGCTTGCCGTTGCCAAATGTCCTATCGCGATGGCATCCGTTGCGGACGCGTTGGCCTCACGTCCCAATGCCGTGCTGTTGGCTCCGCTGGAGATGGACCCCCAGCCGCTGGCAAACGCGTAGTTGTTGCTGGCCGTGGCACTGACACCGACCGCAGTGGAGTTTCCTCCCGAAGCTTGGGAACCGGTGCCCAACGCACTTGCGCCAGCTCCGGTAGCGGTGGAGCTGACTCCCAGCGCGATCGTATTGATATTGTTTGAGACGGTGCCGCCACCTATCGCGATTGCACCGCCAGTGCCTGAGGCTGCCGCATTCAGGCCGATGGCCACCGAGTATTGTGTCGAGGAGACGGATTGACCACCAATGGCGATGGCATCGACGCCCGATGCAAAAGCGCCACTGGTCGCATTGCCACCGATAGCCGTCGAACCGACGCCGGTGGCCCGTGTGGCTGTGGCTGGGCTGACGCCACCCCCACCGAGCGCTGTCGCATAGTCGACAGCGGCATTGGCCTGCGCACCCAAGGCAATGCCTCTAATTCCAGCCGCTCTCGACTGCGCGCCGACAGCGACACCTGCCGCGCCGCTGGAGTTGACATCCGTACCGATAGCAATCGACGACTCCCCGGACGCTCCGACTCCACCGGTGCGCGCACCCACGTAAATGGAGTTGGTGGCTGAGGCAAGGGCTTGGAATCCGAGAGTCGTGGCATTCAGTCCCGTACTGGTGGCCCTATAACCTATAGCAGTGGCTCCGCCGAGAGTCGCTTGTGCCTCCAAACCCGCGCAGGTCGAGCTGCCGGTGTATTGGTTGTACGGCGCCGCAGTGCAGTCCGCTGCCTGCGCCGACGAGGCCCATCCCATCCCGCCCATCGCCAGCAGCACCAGGCCAACCTGGAGCGTCGACCGCTGCGCCGAGCGCGAAGCCTTCTTCCCGCCGGACGCCTTGCCGCGCGGCGTGGCCAGTTCGGACGCGACCACCAGCTGCTTCAGCGAGCGGTTCCATACCACGCTATAGATCTTGTTCATCGGTTTTCCCCTGTTATCAAACGAATGCGGTATTGGTGAGCCAGAAAAGCGCAGCGTCGCTTGTGCGCCTCTTTCGATGACGGTCGCGCCAGCCATAGCCGAAGCGGCGCACGCGCCAGCCGGCGCTTGGCGCCGCATGGGCACGTCGCGTAAGAGTCGAGCCCGCGATCAGTGCCGAGAAGCGGCAACCGCCTGTCTTTAGAACGTGACAACTCTCCATGTCGGCTTCCCTATCCATAGTTGGTCGGCCGTGCCTAAACCGCTCCCCTTTCCCGGCCAGCAGAGCGCATAGGTACGGCACCGTATCTATCGGTCAGGGGCAGGAAGGAGTTGTGGTCACGCATCCACGCCGAATGCATTTCCAGTTGCCGGGCAGGACTCGGCAGGCGTGTTTCGATCCCGTGACTTTTTTCTGCGGATATTGGTGGGACGCATCCGGATTTGCAGTCGCAGGCAGAGGTTGCGCCTGCAACCACCACTCGCACCGGTTCGCATCCGGTAGCCGGGATGCGCCCTGCTTCCGTATTGCTGATCGCCAAAACCCTGATTCGATTTTGGAGCTGTCCGCGCGCGTTCATACAGATTGAAGCCACGAGATATAGCTACTCAGATCACAATTTTGCGTGGCAGGAAGATTCACAAAAATAAATCCGTTCTCTTCCTGATCGGTAAAAACAATTGCGTATAGACCGCAGAGCCGTCGCCGCGCACTGTAATCACAAGGACAGAGGCATTACACGCACCGAAGCTGGCTGAAACTCACCAAAAATTTCCATCTCACATTTGTAAGAAAAACGCATTTCGTCACAACAAAAAAAGACGAATAAAAAAAATCACGAAATAACGGATTCTTGCGGCAACCAATTTCGTCCGCGGAATCGTGGGCGTAAAAAAGGAGTGCGCGCAACGAATGCGCCGTAGGAGCGACGTGAGTCGCGAAACCGCACGCAGGGTTTCGCGACTCACGTCGCTCCTACGGCCTTCGGCCTACAACCCACAGACTTATTAATTGCGATCCAGGCCCACTCCGCCATCTGCCACGGACTGATGGGTATGGATACGGGAACGAATGGAGAATGTCGCGGAAACTGGTTTCAATGGCCGTAGCGACCGACCGTGCCACCGGGATCCAACGTTGCATGCGTGCGCCACCCGTGCGCCGTTCGTTCCCGACATCGTTCGACATATGGCAAAACCGGCCGGACCAACCCGCTTGCGTCAGCTCCAGCCAAAGCGGCGGCAAGCTTGCAGGAAATGCCGCACCCCTCTAGCCTTCGGGTTCCCGCGCCTGCCGCAGCCCGCCAAGGACTTCCCGTGAAGCAACGCCACCTTCTGCTCGCGCTCGCCATCGGCGCCAGCGCGATTTCGCTCTCCGCCTGCAAGAAGCAACCTGCCGAACCGGCCGCGCCGGCGGCTCCGGCCGCAGCCAAGGGCGAAACGGCCGACGAATTCATCGCCCGGGTGAACGACGAATACCGCAAGTCCTACCCCGAGATTTCCTCGGCGCAATGGCTGTCTTCCACCTACATCAACGACGACACCCAGATGCTGGCCGCCAAGGCCAACGAGCGCTACCTGACCCAGCTCAACGGCTGGATCGAACAGGCCAGGAAGTTCGAAGGCCAGAAGATGTCCCCGGAAACCGCGCGCGCCATCCAACTGCTGAAACTGATGACCGCCATGCCCGCGCCCAAGGATCCGGCCAAGCTGGCCGAGCTGACCCAGATCGCCACCAGGATGGAGGGCATGTACGGCTCGGGCACCTATTGCACCGGTGAAGGCGATGCCAAGCAGTGCCGGCAGCTGGGCGAACTGGAAGACGTGCTGCGCAGCAGCCGCGACTACGACAAGCAGCTGGACGCCTGGCAGGGCTGGCACACCATCGCCCAGCCGATGCGCAAGGACTACACGCGCTTCACCGAACTGGTCAACGAAGGCGCCAAGGAAATGGGCTTCGCCGATACCGGCGAAATGTGGCGCAGCGGCTACGACATGACGCCGGTCGAAATCGCCGCCGAGACCGACCGCCTGTGGGGACAGGTCAAACCGCTGTACGAGCAGCTGCACTGCTACACGCGCACCAAGCTGCAGGCGCAGTACGGCGACGACAAGGGCCAGGTCAACGGCCTGCTGCCGGCGCATCTGATGGGCAACATGTGGCAACAGGACTGGGGCAATCTGTGGGACATGCTTGAGCCCTACAAGGACGCCGGCAGCCTGGACATCACCGGCGCGCTGGAAAAGGAATACCAGGCCGACTACGCGCGCGAACTGGCCAAGGCCGGCGCCGCCCCTTCCACCGACAAGCAGTTCGCCGCCGAACGCGCCGCGCAGCTGGACGTGGCCAAGCAGATGACCGAGCGCGCGCAGGATTTCTACACCTCGCTGGGCATGCCCAAGCTGCCGGAGAGCTACTGGGCCAAGACCCAGTTCATCAAGCCGCTGGACCGCGACGTGGTCTGCCACGCCAGCGCCTGGGACATGAACCTGTCCGGCGACGTGCGCACCAAGATGTGCATCAAGCCCAACGAGGAAGATTTCACCACCATCTACCACGAGCTGGGCCACGTGTATTACTACCTGGCCTACAACAAGCGCCCGCCGCTGTTCCAGAGCGGCGCCAACGACGGCTTCCACGAAGCGATCGGCGACACCATGGTGCTGGCGATGACGCCCAAGTACCTCAATTCCATCGGCATGGTCGGCACCCCGCAGCAAGGCAACGAGGCGCTGATCAATTCGCAGATGCGCATGGCCCTGGCCAAGGTGTCGTTCCTGCCGTTCGGCCTGATGATCGACCGCTGGCGCTGGGGCGTGTTCGACGGCTCCATCAAACCCGACCACTACAACCAGGCCTGGTGGGATCTGAAGGCCAAGTACCAGGGCGTGGCGCCGGTGACGCCGCGCGGCGAGGATTTCTTCGACCCCGGCGCCAAGTACCACGTGCCGGGCAACACCCCGTACACCCGCTATTTCCTCTCGCACATCCTGCAGTTCCAGTTCTACAAGGGCCTGTGCGACGCCTCCGGTTACAAGGGCCCGCTGTACGAGTGCACCTTCTACGGCAACAAGGTGGCGGGCCAGAAGTTCTGGGCGATGCTGGAGAAAGGCTCCAGCCAGCCCTGGCAGGCCACGCTGAAGGAGCTCACCGGCAGCGACAAGGCCGATGCCGCCGCGGTGCTGGAGTATTTCGGACCGCTGCAGACCTGGCTGAAGCAGCAGAACGAAGGCAAGACCTGCGGCTGGCCGGCACCGGCCGCCGCGGCGCCCAAGCCAACGCCGGGCAAGGGTTGAGCAGGTCGGGGCTACGCCCCCGACGCCGTCGGCCACTTCCAATCCATGCTTGTCGGGGGCGTAGCCCCGACCTACGGACCGCAGCCCGCTACATCCGGTCTATTTGCGTCGGGGGCGTAGCCCCGACCTACTGCATATGGACCGCAACTGGTAAATTTACGTACCGCGTCCTTTGTGACTCGCGATATTCCCGCTGGAAGGAACCTGCCGATGAAATCGAATCTCATGCTTTCCATGCTCGCCGGTGCGCTGATTCCGGCGATGGCCATTCCATCGTCGGCCGCGTTCGCTGCGCAAAGCGTGCCCAGCGAGCCCAGCAAGACCGCTCCCCTGCTGCTGGCACCGAAGTGGCGCAACGAGGCTTTCCCCTCGCAATCGACTACTCGCCTGCAATACCGGGAAGTGGCGGTCTCACGGATACTGAAAGTCCAGCAGTACAACCAATCCCGACACATGAAGCCCGCCCAGGTCGGCATTGGCCGCATGGCTTCCAGCGAAAGCATGGCCACGAAGCTGCCCACGCTGAAGTGGGTTTCTATGCGCGACGGAAGTTCGGTGGCCCGCATCGAAATCGGTTCGCCGGTTGCGCTTGGCATACGCGTAGGCCTGCATATGAATGCGCTGGACCCGCGTGCGGAGCTGCGTTTCGCAGGTTCGGATGAACCTTCGCGCATCGTGTCGATGATGACCGGCGCTGAAATCCAGAAGCTCACCGATGCGCGTGGAATCTTCTGGACGCCCGGTACCGACGGCGAACGGCAGATCATCGAGCTCTACCTGCCCGCGCGCGTCTCGCGCAACTCGGTGAAAATGCAGGCGCCGGAACTTTCCCATCTGCTCACCAACAGCCGCAACGATTTCAAGATCATCGAGAAGATCGGCGAGTCGGGCAGCTGCAACGTGGATACGGCCTGCCGCGTCGCCGAGCTGGGCCCCAACTTCGTCAGCGCCAAGAACGCCGTCGCGCACATGCTGTTCACCTATAGCACCGGCGTAAGCTACATCTGCACCGGCACGCTGCTGGCCGATACGGTGGCCGCTACCCAGATCCCGTATTTCTATTCGGCCAACCACTGCTTCGCGGGCGGTTCGGATGGAGTCCCGGCGCAGAATTTCCAGACTGTCGCCAATACCCTCAATACGTACTGGAAATACGAAGCGACTTCATGCGGCAGCGGCATCCAGGCCGCCAAAGTGCTGCTGGCCGGCGGTTCGGACTACCTCTATTCCAACGCCAATACCGACGCAATGCTGCTGCGGCTCAAGAACGCCCCGCCCGCCGGCTCCGAGTTCGCCGGCTGGGACTCCGCCGTCCTGGCGCCTTCCAGCTCCATCATCGGCATCCACCATCCCAGCGGCGATGCCAAGAAGGTGTCTTTGGGACAGCAGATTTCCAGCGATTCCGAATTGATAGAAGTGGGCTGGCTGAGCGGTACCACCGAAGGCGGAAGCAGCGGCTCGGGCCTGTTCACCACCGATCCCGGCGGTTATCGGCTGCGCGGCGGCCTGTATGGCGGCAACGCCTCTTGCGCGAACAGCGGTTCGCTCGCCAACGCATCGAATCGCGATTACTACTCGCGTTTCGATGTTGTCTTCCCGAATATCAGCCAATGGTTGTCGCCGCTGACCGGCTCACCGATCCGCATGAACGGCACTCACCCCTTGACCCACGGCAGCGCAGCACCCATGACCGCTCCGGCAACTGCCGCATCGGCCACCGGCGCAGCGATCACGGCGCCGGTCGGCGAGGAGCCTGCGAGGCGCACGCGGCGAGAGATACAGCGGCAACGTTGACGGCGCGCACCCGTCGGCCGCCGTTACGGCTGGCGGGCGCAGCTGTTCGATCCAGCAGCGTCGCGATCCCCCACTTCAGGGCTTGTAAGCGCCCAACGTCGAGGCCAGCAGCGCTTCGAATTCGTCGAATGTCTGATCTGCCGCCTGGACTTCGCCATAAGCGGCGTCCTTCAGCGCATCGGAATACTTCAAACGCACCGGCGTGCCGTGCGCCTCGTGCAATCGCGCGGCGCGCTTGATCATCGCCAGCATGTGCGCGGCGCTTTCCGAAGTGCCCGCGATCTTTCCGTCCATGCCCAGCACCCATTCGCCGTCGCGGCGCACTATGCCGGCCAGCAGTCGGCCTTGCTGGTCGCGCAACTCGGCGTGCGGTTCTATCGGCGGCCCCGCGGGCTTGCCGGCGCCCGCTTTGGCGACGTTGCGTTTCTTCGCCTCGCGCCTGGCCTTGGAGTTGATCGACATGGGTCCGTCCGCAGGAAAATGAAGGAAAAGTACGGCGACGACGATGTGAAGTTGCGTCAAAGCTGGTTGGGGGGTTCCACTGCGACGATCTCATCCGAGCACGCCGGCAGCCGTTTGCAGACATTGCGCTCCCAACGCCAGAACGTCCAGCCGAGCAGCGTCAGCGAGGCGCTGCCCAGCGCCAGATGGAAAGGATTGTGGCTGAGCCACGGCGACATGGCGCCGGACACCAGCGCCGCCACCACCAGGCTGGTGAAGGCCTGCAGAGAGGAAGAAGAACCGCGGTGGCGCGGATACATGTCCAGGATGGACAGCGTCAGGATGGGGAATACCAGCGCCACGCCCACGCCGGTCAGGAACAGCGGCAGCACCGCCCACGGAATGGTGAACGGGTCGGCGAAGGCGCTGTAGGCGATGTGCATGACCGCGCCGATTCCGCCCACGGCGAATCCGATGGCGGTCAACCGGTCCCCGTGCATGCGCCCTGCCGCGCGGCCGGACAGAAAAGAACCCACCACCATGCCGCCGATGGTGGGAATGAACAGCCAGGCGAAATCGCGTTCGCCCAGATGCAGATGCTGCATCACGAACACCGGTGCCGATGCGATGTACAGGAACATGCCGGCGAAGTTGAACGCGCCGGCCGCGGCCAGCCGCTGGAAACGCGGATTGAGGAAGATGGCGGCGTAGTCGCGCGCCAGATGGCGCGCCACCAGCGGCGCGCGCGACGTGGGCGGATTGGTTTCAGGAAACCAGAACCAGGTGGCCAGCAGCAGCACCGCAGAGAACGCGGTCAGGAACCAGAAAATCACCGGCCACTGCCCCCAACCGAGTATCCAGCCGCCGACGATGGGTGCGATGGCCGGCGCGATGCCGAACAGCATCGATACCTGGCTCATCAGGCGCTGCGCATCGTCGCCGTGGAAAAGATCGCGGATGGCCGCGCGCCCCACGATCTGCCCTGCCCCCGCCGACAGGCCCTGCAAGGCGCGGAACAGCAGCAGCGTCGGCAGATCCTTGGCCAATGCACAGCCGGCCGATGCCAGGGTGAACACGACCATGCCGCCGATGATCACCGAACGCCGGCCGATGGCGTCGGACAACGGCCCGTGCACGATGCTCATGGCCGCATAGGCGATCAGGTAGACGCTGATGGTCTGCTGGATGGCCAGGGGCCCCACACCGAGCTGCGCGCCCATCTGCAGGAACGCCGGAAAGATGGTGTCGATGCAGAACGGGCCCAGCATGGACAGGCCGGCCAGCAGCCAGGTGAGGCGGCGGGTGGAAGTGGATTTCCCCGGATTCATCATGAGTCGCGCCGTAGCTGCCTCAGTGCCCAAGGATAAATCCGCCGCCGCAGAAAAAAGAGTTTTGTCATGACTTCAGGTCAGGGGTCGATTGCTCATGTTACGGCGCGGGCTGTCTGGAGTTGAAGAAATCACAGAAAACCTGCGGTCTCGCACACTTCCAGCACCATTCGGCCCCACCTCTCCCCTCGTGGGAGAGGTCGCTGCGCCTGCGCAGCGGGAGAGGGAGGCGGAGCCACATTGCATCACTCACGATCTTCGTTCAGCGTTCACTGAATCGACTGTTATTGGCCCGCCAGAGCTCAGAATCCACCACTTCGCTCACCCCTCTTCCGCCCTACGGGCACCTTCTCCCACAAGGGGAGAAGGGAAACCGGCGACGCCCGCCAGAGAGGCTATATAATTCCCCCCGCAGCACGCAGTGGAAGAAGCGGCCCCGCCCCGTCCAGGGCATGGCCGCTGCCGAAGGCGCAACGCCCGTAATCGCTCAGGCCAGTGACCGCCGCGTGCACACACTCTGGAGAGATCGGCAGAATGCCGGCGCCGAAGGGGCAAGAAGGGACCGGGGAGTAACGCTTCCCCGCCATCGCTTCCAAACTCTCAGGCAGAAGGACAGAGGGGCGCCCCACGTGCGGCTTCGCGCGTGCAGCTCTTGACCGAGCCCTTTCGGACGTCCCCGCCATGCCAAAGACACCCTCGCCCTCCCTGCGCGACCTCAGCCTGCTCGATCTGGAGCACCACTCCGCCTTCGTCGAACGCCATATCGGCCCCAACGACGCCGAGATCGCGCACATGCTGCGGGTCATCGGCCACGATTCGCTGGACGGCATGACCGACGCCATCGTGCCCGGCAACATCAAGTCGCCCGCACCGCTGGCGCTGCCCGAAGCGATCACCGAAGTCGAGGCGCTGGCCAAGATCCGCGCCATCGCCGACAAGAACCAGGTCTTCCGCAGCTTCATCGGCCAAGGCTATTACGGCACGCATACGCCCAACGTGATCCTGCGCAACATCCTTGAGAACCCGGCCTGGTACACCGCCTACACGCCCTACCAGGCCGAAATCTCGCAAGGCCGCATGGAAGCGCTGATCAACTTCCAGACTTTGGTCGCCGACCTCACCGGCATGGAAATCGCCAACGCCTCGCTGCTGGACGAAGCCACCGCCGCCGCCGAGGCGATGACCCTGGCCAAGCGTTCGGCCAAGTCGAAATCGAACGTGTTGCTGGTCGCCGGCGATACCCATCCGCAGACGTTGGAAGTACTGCATACCCGCGCCGAACCGCTGGGCATCACCGTGGACGTGGTGCGTTCCACCGACGCCTTCCACGAAAAGCTGGCTGCGGGCGACTACTTCGGCGTACTGGTGCAATACCCTGCATCGAGCGGCTGGGTCGACGACTGGGCCCGCGACGCGGAGATCATCCACGCGCACAACGCGCTATTCGTGGTTGCCACCGACCTGCTGGCGCTGACCCTGCTCAAGCCGCCGGGCGAGATGGGCGCCGACATCGTGGTCGGCAACTCGCAGCGCTTCGGCGTGCCGTTCGGCTTCGGCGGTCCGCACGCGGCCTTCATGGCCTGCCGCGACGCCTACAAGCGCAGCATGCCCGGCCGCCTGATCGGCGTGTCGGTGGATGCCGAAGGCAAGCCCGCCTACCGCCTCACCCTGCAGACACGCGAACAGCACATCCGCCGCGAGAAGGCCACCTCCAACATCTGCACCGCGCAGGTGCTGCTGGCGGTGATGGCCTCGATGTACGCCGTCTACCACGGCCCGGAAGGCCTGACCCGCATCGCCAGCCGCGTCGCCCGACTCACCGCGATCCTCGCCGAAGGCCTGCGTGGCCTGGGCTACCCGGCGCTGCATGCCACCGCCTTCGACACCCTGTGCGTGGAGCCGGGCGATGCGCGCGACGCGATCCTGACCCGCGCGCGCGATGCGCGCATCAACCTGCGCGTACGCGGCAACGGATCGCTATGCGTCTCGCTGGACGAAACCACCACGCGTGCCGACGTGGAAGCGCTGTGGCGCGTGTTCGCCGGCGACGGCGCCGCCCTGCCGTCGATCGATGCGCTGGACGCCAGCGCACCGTCGCTGATTCCCGAGACCCTGCGCCGCACCAGCCCGTTCCTGACCCATCCCGTGTTCAACACCCATCACAGCGAACACGAAATGCTGCGCTACATGCGTTCGCTGGCGGACAAGGACCTGGCCATGGACCGCACCATGATCCCGCTGGGCTCCTGCACCATGAAACTCAACGCCACGGCGGAAATGATTCCGGTCACCTGGCCCGAGTTCGGCAACCTGCACCCGCTCGCTCCGGCCGACCAGGCCACCGGCTACAAGCAGCTGATCGACGAGCTGGAAGCCATGCTGGTGGAGTGCACCGGCTACGACGCCGTCAGCCTGCAGCCCAACTCCGGCGCGCAGGGCGAATACGCCGGCCTGCTGGCGATCCGCGCCTACCACCGCTCGCGCAACGAAGGCCATCGCGACATCTGCCTGATCCCCGAATCCGCGCACGGCACCAACCCCGCCTCCGCGCAGATGTGCGGCATGCAGGTGGTGGTGACCAAATGCGACTCCAACGGCAACGTCGACGTGGAGGACATCCGCAAACAGGCGGAGAAATATTCGGATCGCCTGGCCGCGCTGATGATCACCTACCCGTCCACGCACGGCGTGTTCGAGGAGGACATCGTCGCTATCTGCGAGATCGTGCATGCGCACGGCGGCCAGGTGTACACCGACGGCGCCAACATGAACGCGCTGGTCGGCGTCGCCAAACCCGGCAAGTGGGGTTCGGACGTCTCTCACCTCAACCTGCACAAGACCTTCTGCATCCCGCATGGCGGCGGCGGCCCGGGCGTGGGCCCGTGCGCGGTGAAATCGCATCTGGCGCCGTTTCTGCCGCGGGAACTAACTCTTCCCCCGCTTGCGGGATCGAAGCCGCCTCAAGCGGCTGAGGATGCCCGAAGGGCAGATGGGGGCGCTCTTCGCACGGAAGTAGGCATGGTCAGCGCCGCCAGCTACGGCTCGGCGTCCATCCTGCCCATCTCCTGGATGTACATCACCCTGATGGGCACCGCCGGCCTGCGCAAGGCCACCCAGGTCGCGCTGCTCAACGCCAACTACATCGCCAAGAGGCTCGCGCCCCACTACGAGACGCTGTACACCGGCCGCAACGGCCTGGTGGCGCACGAATGCATTCTCGACCTGCGGCCGTTGAAGGACGCCACCGGCATCGGCGCCGAGGACGTGGCCAAGCGCCTGATCGATTTCGGCTTCCACGCGCCCACCCTGAGCTTCCCGGTCGCCGGCACGCTGATGGTGGAGCCGACCGAAAGCGAATCGCAGCACGAACTGGACCGTTTCATCGACGCCATGATCGCCATCCGCGACGAGATCCGCGCGGTGGAAGACGGCCGCCTGGACCGCGAGGACAATCCGCTCAAGCACGCGCCGCATACCGCGACGATGGTGATGGCCAGCGAATGGACGCACGCCTACCCGCGCGAACTGGCGGCGTTCCCGCTGGCCACGCTGAAGCTGCAGAAGTACTGGTCGCCGGTCGCCCGCGTGGACAACGTGCACGGCGACAAGAACGTGTTCTGCAGCTGCATCCCGATCAACGCCTTCGCCGGCGAGATCGAGGCCTTCAGCGAACCGGACGTGATGTAGAACCATTCTTCTTTTCGCACGAAAAAGAGACCCCGCACTGCGGGGTCTTTTTTTGGCTGTCGCTCTGCCTCCTCCCTTGCGCACGGCGCAGGGGAGGATTGAGGAGGGGTGCTTTGATTTTGATCTTGATCTTGCCTTTTCCCGGCCGCATGCAGCCATCCCCTGCGAACATGCCCAGCAATCCGACGATCCGCTTGCTTGAAACAAGGTCTGATTTACGATGTGCTCCACCAGCAAGACAGAGTCGAGCCATGAGCCGCAACCTAGACGACCTGCAAGCCGCCCAACGCGCCTTCGCCCAGGAACGGGAATGGGGGCAATTCCATACCCCTAAAAACCTCGCTTCGGCCCTTGCCGTGGAAGCGGCCGAGTTGCTGGAGCATTTCCAATGGCTCACGGAAGAACAAAGCAGGACGTTGCCGGACGACAAGCGCGTGCAGGTCGGCGAGGAGATCGCAGACGTGCTGCTCTATCTGTTGCAGCTGTCGGACAAGCTTCAGATCGACGTGATCGACGCCGCTTGGCGCAAGATCGGGCTCAACGCGGAGAAATATCCGGTGGATCGCTCCCGGGGCAGCATCAGGAAGTACAACGACATCTAGGGAACCTTCGATGCGAAGGGGGCCGCATCCGTCTACGGCCGGATCTTGAAGCCCGGATTTTCGTTGATGGTCCCGTCTTCCTCAAGCACGGCGAAACGCACGCCGTCGCGGTGGAACACGACCGGGATGGGCGCCATGAACATCGGCCTGCGCACGAAGCGCAGCTTCCAATGGAATTGCTCCATCGTGTGCAGCGTTGCGAGTTGTTGCGGCGTCAGCCCTGCCTTCAACTCGGAGGTATCTTCCTGAATGATCGAACTGCGTCGCTCGCGTTCGGACATGGCCTGCTCCCTAGTACGACTACCGGATTGTGCCCAAGCTTTTTCCCGGATAGCGTGAAAAATAAGGAGTGCCGATGCGGATCGCGGCAAAGTGCGCACGTCATCACATGCCGGCGCGGCGCAGGCGATGGGCATCGATGGGATTCCGGCCGGGAACCTGGATCCGGTCTCCGGCCGCTTTGTCCGACGGTTGGTTGCGGCGCCTTCGCCGAGCCCCGCTCAGTGCACCAGGGTCTGGATCGCGTGCGCGGGGATGCTCACCTGCGCCGAGTCCGAACCTACGTAGAAGTTGTAGGTTATTTCCTTCTCGGTCGGGTTCATCACCACCGTCGCCAGCTTGTTGTCCTCGTTGAGGAAGGAGGTCGCAAGCAGAGTGCTGCGGCTGCTGACTGCGCTGACGCGCCGCGCATTGGGGCGCACGAACCTGGAGAAATGGCCGATGTAGTAGTAACTGGGCGTGTAGATCAATTCGCCGGTATTGGTATCTGCGTGGATCGGCGCGAAGCACAGGTTGCCGACGTGGTTGGGCCCGCCGGTTTCGTCGAGCAGGATGTTCCAGTCGGTCCAGCCCACCGCGCCGTTGTTGAAGTCGTTGATCATGGCGCTGCCGTAGCGTTCGGCATTGGGCCAGTACTGGTAGCGCGCGGGGTCGAACTTCTCCACCGTCGCCTCGGTCAGCAGCAGCGGCTTGTCCGGGTAGGCCTCGGCCACGGCCGCCACGTTGCGGTACATCGGCTCGAAGCCGGCCCAGGTTTCGTACCAGTGGAAGCCCATGCCCCAGGCGTATTTCGCCGCTTCCGGATCGTCGAAGATCACCCGCGCGCGGTAGGCCATCATGTCGCGGTTGTGGTCCCAGACGATGATCTTCTTGTCCTCGTAGCCGGCCTTGTGCATGGTCGGACCGAGGTGGTTCTTGAGGAAATCGCGTTCCTCCTCCGCCGTGTACAGCATCGACTCCCAGGTCTGGGTGGCCATGGGCTCGTTCTGCACGGTGATGCCCCAGATCGGAATGCCCTCCTTCTCGTAGGCGGCGATGAACTTGGTGAAGTACTTGGCCCAGGCCTCGTTGTATTCCGGCAGCAGCTTGCCGCCCTTCAGCATGTTGTTGGTGGTCTTCATGAAGGCCGGCGCGCTCCATGGACTTGCGAACAAGGTCAGCTTGCCGCCTGCCGCCGCTATGGCCTTCTTGATCAGCGGGATGCGCGCGGTGCGGTCGTGGTCGATGGAGAAAGTGGAAAGCGTCTTGTCGCCTTCCTTGATGTAGGTGTAGCTGCCGCTGCTGAAGTCGGAGCTGTGGATAGTGGTGCGCGCCAGCGTGTAGCCGATGCCGTTCTCCTTGTCGTAGTAGGCCTTGAGGAATTCGGCCTGCCGCGCTGGGTCCAGTTTGGCGAACACTTCTGCGCTGGAGTCGGTGATGGCGCCGCCGATGCCCAGCACCGATTGGTAGCGCTTGTCCGGATCCACGAAGATCGAGTTCTCCACCTCGACCAGCTTGTGCCCGGGACGCAAGGTGGCCGTCCCGCTCTTGCTCAGCCGCTGGTCCGGGCCCTGCGCGCTGGTGTAGACGACGACGGTATCGCTGTTGCTGGAGAATTTTTTCACGGGGGTTTCCGCGGCGTAACCGGAGGAGTGGGCCATGAGCGCGACCAGCGTGGCCGCTGCCGGCGGGTAAAGGAAATTCTTCATCGATTGCCTCGTGGTCGGATGGTCATATGCGCAGGGCCGGCGGGCGCCAGCGTGGATGTCAGGGTACGTGCTCCGGCCCTGGTCGGGTGGATTGTCCGTCGGCGGACGTTGCCAGGCCGGCGATCACCGAACTGTCGCGCCCGCTGTTCTTGGCCCGGTACAGGGCTTCGTCGGCCAGCGAAAACCATTCCTGCCAGCGCTCCTCTTCGCCCGCCATCGCACCGCCCAGCGACACCGTGATTCTACCCGCCGGCCCACGCAGCCCGCTGCGCACCGCCTGGCGCAGGCGTTCGCTGGCGGCCCGCAGGTCTTCCGGAGTATCGACGTCCAGCAGCATCACGAACTCTTCGCCGCCGAAGCGGAACACCCGGTCGTGCTTGCGCATCTCGAACTTGAGAATGGCGCCCAGGTCGGCGATGGCGGCATCGCCCGCCGCATGGCCATGGGTGTCGTTGACTTCCTTGAAGCGGTCGATGTCCGCGATCAGCAGGCCATGGCGGCGCTTGCCGGCGCGCTGCAGCAGCATCGCCTCCTCCAGGGCCCGCTCCATCATGCGCCGGTTCGGCAGACCGGTCAGTACGTCCAGCGAAGCCAGCTCTTCGAGCACTTGATGGTCGCTGCTGACGCGCAGCGCGAACAGATAGGCGAACAGGGTGACCAGCGCGGCGACGACCGCGGCGGACATGCGGTCCACCGGCAGGCCGAACATGTGCGGCAGGAACAGCAGCACGAGAGTCAGCAGCAGATTGAAGACCAGCGCCTGGCGCGGACCGGCGATGAAGAAGTTGGTCATCAGCACCAGATAAACCCAGGGCAGCGATGCGGGTCCGATGACGTAGCAGGCGACGGCGCAGCCCAGGCTGTTGGTGGTGCACAGCAACATACCCGGGCCGATGGTCCTGCCGGTGCGCATGGCATAGATCACCGGGGCGCCGATCAGTACGGCGATGACCAAATCGATGGACGCCGCCGCCCATTGGCCGTGCAATGCGCGGTAGGCAGCGAAAATCGCCAGCGTGAGGACAGTGGCCGAGCCCAGCAGGACGATGATGCCTAGCTGGGAATTGCGCTGAAGCCGGTTTAGCAAGGCGGGCAATCCTCTGCATCACCACAGGCGAGACGCCAGGGCGGGTTGGTGAGAGAACCGCAATGCTAGAGGGGATCGGGTTCCCGAGGGGTGAACGCGGCCACAGACGGACGATTCAGGGAAGGCGCGTGCGGACGGGAGCGGTACCGCATGCCGGCCGGTGCTGCGAAGGTGGGAGCGGCGTCCCGCCGCGAGCTTTTGAATCGACGAAAAGCTCGCGGCGGGACGCCGCTCCCACGAGCGTAGATATCGGCGGTACCGACGGCCGCCGCAGGCCGGCCCGCTACGCTTCCGCATCCGGCGCCGGCTGCAGTCCTGCCCTCACCTCCTCCAGATCGGCGATGACCGTTTCCAACGCGTCGTGGAATTCGCTCTGCCGCATCATCAGGTTCTCGATCTTGCCGGCCTGTTTCAGTTTGGACAGCTCGCCGTCGAACATCAGCCACTGGGCGGTCAGCAGTTCGACGTTGTTCTTGGAGTAGTGCCGCATCTCCTTGAGCTGCGACAGCGTATCGGCAACATGATCGAGCGGGGTCTTGGGATTTTCCTCGGACATGACGCACCTCCTGCGGGAAAGGCGATTGCCGCCCGATGGTACCCATGAAGGCCGAACGCCGGCGTCATGGAGGCGCGGACGGCAGCGGCAAGGGGAAAATGTCCCTGCTCTTTCATCCCGGCGAAACCCCCGGCATGCCTATCCTGCGCGCATGCCAACCCTGCCGCTGCCCACCGGGCACGACCTGCTCGAGCGCAACCGCCGCTTCTACGATGGGCTATGGCGCGGCGCGCGCCTGAGCGAGCCGCAGAGGTTCAATACCTGGCCACTGGTCGCCCGGTTGACTGCCGGCGCCACGCAGCGGCTGGAAGTGGCCCCTGGCCTGCGGCCGCGGTTTCCGCTTCACGGCACCTGCTTCGTGGACATCAGCCCGCCGGCGCTGCGGCGCCTGCAAGCCGGCGGCGCCAGCGTCCTGCAAGGCCAGGCGACCGCGCTGCCGTTCGCCGATGCCGCCTTCGATGCGGTCTGCGCGCTGGACATCATCGAACATGTGGTCGACGACGACGGCGCACTGGCCGAGCTTTCCCGCGTAGCCAAACCCGGCGCGGCGGTGTTGCTGTCGGCGCCGCTGCACCCGGCCAGTTGGACCGCCTTCGACGACTTCGTCGGCCATTACCGCCGCTACGAGCCGGAACAACTGCTGGCGAAGCTTCACGCGCACGGTCTGGCGCTGGAGCAAAGTGCGGTCTACGGCATGCAGCCCAAGTCTTCGAAGCTGCTGGATGTGGGCATGTGGTTCCTCACCCATCGGCGAGAGCAGGCGATGC
Source organism: Pseudoxanthomonas sacheonensis (assembly GCF_010093305.1). Lineage (GTDB taxonomy): Bacteria > Pseudomonadota > Gammaproteobacteria > Xanthomonadales > Xanthomonadaceae > Pseudoxanthomonas_A > Pseudoxanthomonas_A sacheonensis. The sequence continues at coordinate 86,205 of NZ_PDWS01000017.1, forward strand.
GGTGGTACAACCGGACGTTGCCGCTGTTCGTGCGCTTCCAGAAACCGCTGGCGCTGGTTCCGGGTCTGGTGGGTACCGAACAGGTCGATGAGGTGCTGCTGGTTTGTCGCAAGGAGTGACTGGAGTCCGTGTTGGCGTTGGGCGGATACGCACCCCTAACGACCTGCCGCAGACAATGCGGGATCACGCGGGCCTTATGGGCTTGCGCCGCTCACTATCGGGAGGCCTTATACGGGGTGGCGTGCAGCGCCGGATGAGGGTACGGCGAAGTCAGCATCGTCGGAACCATCATGACTTCGCCGTACCCTCACCCCAACCCCTCTCACCTGTGGACACCCTTCGGGCGCCAATGGGAGAGGGGCTCGCTCGACGGGAGAGGGGCTTATTGTTTTGGCGCGACCGGATCGGGCGGGCCTTCCGGCTCCGGCGGGGGTGGTGCGTCGGCCGGAGTGCCGGGCAGGTAGAACGTCACGCGGTCGAACAGGCGGCGGTAGAAATCCTGGTTCTGCACGGTATTGCTGCCCACCCGCACCAGGTTGGCATTGCTGGTGCCGATCGGCAGCGACACCGAGCCGATCATGCTCACGCCGACGCTGGCCGAATTGGATTGCGACTTGAGGGCGTAAAGATCCTGCACGGCGTTGATGAAGACGATGGAACCGCCTTCGGACTTCGGCACGCAGGTGGTGAGCACCTTGAGCTGGGTGTGCACATCGGCCTGGGGCTGGAAGTTCTTGATCGCCTCCACCGTCCCCGGGGCCATCTTGCCGATCACGTAGCCCTGCCCCAGCAGCGCGCGCCGCGTGGCTTCGCAGGCAATGGGCGGCGCCACCGCATAGCTACGCGAATAGGTGTCGTCGGCACCGAAGGTCTCGCCCAAGGGCGCCGGTTCTTCCTTGGTCCGGTTCGAGCCGCATGCGGTCAGCGATGCGGCCAGGACCAGAGCGAGCGCGAGGGATCGTGTGAGCAGATTGGTGGAGGACATGTTGGGGGAGGACATGGGAGAAATATCCGATTTTCCAAGTCCGCCCGAGTGTAGCCACCGCGTGTGCAAGACAGCTGAACACGGCGTCACCTCAAAACCGTTGAAATGACGCCCTATTCACATGGTTCGCCCCATGGATCGCCCAGCTTGTCACTCGCCGGTGGGAATGGCGGCCGGGTCCATCCAGAAGGCTCCCCAGACGTGGCCGTCGGGGTCGGCGACATCGCGGCCGTACATGAAACCTAGGTCCTGTATCGGGTTGATGTCGCCGGTTCCGCCGTTGGCCGCCGCTGCGGCGTTGAACGCATCCACGGCCTCGCGGTCGTCGAAGGAAAGCGCGTTGGAAACTTCGCTGGAGGTGTTGGGCGGTATGGGGCGGGTGGTGAAGGTCTTCCACTTTTCGTGGGTCAGCAGCATGGTGTGGATGGTGTCGCTCCAGACCATGCAGGCGGCAGTGGCGTCGGTGAAGTGGGGGTTGTTCTTGAACCCAAGGGCCTCGTAGAACTTCATGGAGGCGGCAAGGTCGGCGACGGGAAGGTTGACGAAGATCATGCGGGGCATTGGGTGCAGTCCTTTTGTGGGTTGGTTTGTATCTGCAACGAACGACCGCGGTGGAAATCGACAAACTTTCTTCTGACCGTAACCCCGACGGAAGAAGCCCTTCCCCCGTTCACGGGGGAAGGGCCTGCCCCGGACTTGATCCGGGGTGCCCGAAGAGCCTGCCCCGTACTTGATACGGGGGCGGATGGGGGCGCTCTTGGCGCAACCCCCTGAGAAAAGCCCAGTTACTCAATCCATCAAACGCAATCAACAACCCGCCCGACTATTCGGCTGCCTCCGGCGCCCCCATATTCCCCTTGCTATACATCCCCGACCGATCAAAGCAGCAAGCCCGCCGATTACCGCAAGCCAGCTTGTCGCAGGCCACGCCGATGCGCTTCACGCGCGTCTCGGCCTTCTTGCCGGAGGTGATCCAGTGGATCCAGTCGCGCCGCGCCACCGCGGTGATCTCGCCCCACATCGCCTTGGCAGCGGGATTGGCCGCCAACGCCTGTTTCAGGTCGGCGGGCACTTTCGGCTCGGGTTCTTTTTCCACCGGCGCCATCTCGAGCGCAATGGTGTCGCCCGCCGCAACCCCGGCCGCTTCGCGCAAGGCTTTCTCTATCTTGAACCAGTGGCTGCCCTGCCCGTCGGGCTCCAGGGTGGCCTGGAAGGGCTGGCCTGCCAGCGTGCCGTCGACGGTGACCATGCTGCGCGTCGGCAGTTTCTTGCTTGCGGCCGCGGGCAGCACCAGGAAGGTCCACGCCGCGCCCTTCGGGGTGGCGGGCCGGGAGAGCTTTGCTTTGAACTTGATCGGGGCGGTGGATTTGACCATGTGGGAACGTTAGCACTGGTGGCTGTTAACCATCCATAGAGCGGACCCGAGCCCGCCGTATGGATTCGCTATTGCCGCATGCGGCGGGCTTGAGCCCGCCCTATGGACTCTACAGCGGCAAGAACGTGTACACCGCGTCGTACGGGTATCTGCCGTTGGTGCGTTCGGAATGGACGTGCAGGCCATCGTTCTTCAAGGTGCCGTCCATCTTGAACGCGCCGAACGCGGCTTTGAGTCGCGCGCTGAACGCATTTGCGCCGGGTTTGTATTTGCCTTTGACGACGAAGGCATCGCCGGCGATGAAGGTGTCCATCACTGCACGCGCCGGGAAGCGTCCGCCGATGCTTTGCCAGAGGATCTTGCCATCGGCGGTGAAGCACAGGTAGCTCCAGCCTTTCTCCATCTTGGATTCGTAGACGCCGTCGAAGCGCACGCCGGATTTGCACTGGATGGGGGCGCCGGGCTCAGGGGCGGCCATCGCCGGAACGCCGGCTTCGCTGCCGTCGGCGAGATACAGTACATGGCCTTCCGGATCGAAGACATGCACGCCGTGATGCTTGGCGATCGCGCGCAGTTGTTGCAGTCGCTCGGCGTCGAATTCGCTGAGTTCGAATGTCATCTCGAGCATCGATCCCGCGGGTCGGTTGTGCTGGAAGTCTTCGTGCCAGACGACGCCCTTCGATCCATCCTCCGGCCAGATCTGCAATAGGCGCACGAATAAGGTCGCGATACGCGCGGTCGGCGCGTCTTTGCTGTCTTGCCATTTTTCGACGAAATCCGCGGCGGCATTCGCGTCCTTCACTTGCGGGGCATCCATCGCGTACAGAATTGCTTCGCTCATCGCTACTCCTGGCAGACATAGGGCGGGCCCCGGCCCGCCGAATGGAATTGCTATTGCCGCATGCGGCGGGCTTGAGCCCGCCCTATGAGCTCTAAGCCGAGCCGGGAAGCGGTTTCGGCTTTAATGAATCGTTAGGCATTGTCGCCATGCATTTGTCTTTGAACAACTCCAAAGGGATATCCCCCAAGCCCCGAATGCGGTCGCCAGCATACGTCGTAGACATGCGCATTTCCGCGGGAGATCCAACGAAGAAGACAATGACTCCGTCGCCACGGTCAGACCCCGCGCCTGCGTAATAGCTGGCGGGACCATACTCATCTCCGATGTTGTAGTGGAGCTCAACACCAGAGTCCTTCTTCAAGAACTCCCTGATTACAGCCTTGACCTTGCCGCCAGGGGTCGGTTCGTAGCGGATCAATGCAATAACGCTTGCCGCCTTGATCTGTTCCTCCAACGTAAGTTCGTTGAAATCAGGGTGCTCTTGACCGGTGCTGGACCATGGCTTGCTATTCACAGGGCGCTCTTCATTCGTATGAATCTTGCTAGACACAAATGCGGGCATTGCAATGAACGTGTACAGGAAGAAAACGAGCAAGAACGAAATACCGAATCCGGCGCCGAAAACGAGCCCCTCCAAGAACTTCTTCGTCACGATCTATCCTCAATGCCTAACTACGATTAGACCCCAAAAGTGAGGCGTAGCACGGATTGTGGGTGTGGCCTGGGAGGCCCGTCAATCAGCTCGCAGGACAGGTTGAGCCGAAGGCGATGCGCATCATCGTGCAGAGAAACATAGGACGGGCCCCGGCCCGCCAAATGGAATCGCTATGCCGCATGCGGCGGACTTGAGCCCGCCCTATGGGTTCCGGAAGACCCGTCAATACGTCGCTCTCTATCCAATCCCCCAGAACGCATCCTTGAAGGCAATCCAGATCTTCTTGAGCGTTTCCGTCCGCCCGCGCAAGAATGCCACACGAAACAGTTGCACCAAGGCGGCGAAACCGAGCGCTGCAAATATCAGGAGGCCCAGTCCGTCTCGAAATATAAATGCGGCAATCGCAAAAACCACCACGAGCGCGACGAGAGTCAGGTCCGTCCTTAGCATGCTTATCGACGCGTGGTTCTTCATGACACCTAACGCCCAAATTAAGCCGAACCGCGAAGCGGGTTCGGATTGAATGAATTATTAGGCACCACCCTATGAACTAGAAGCGCTGCCCCTTATAGGGCTTGGCGATGACCTGCCAATCATCCTCGTACACAACTTTACCCGGGTCCGAAGTATGTAGCACCTCAACATGCACTCCGTGGAGGTCAAGGAGCTCCTTGAGGTGCCACATGCGCCGAATGGCCTCAGATGCCGCGGGCTTGAACCAAGAAATGGCCCGACGATGCTCTTTTATCCCGAGCATGGCCGGAACGAGCAGGTACTCATTGAACCAAGATAGTACGGTCCGGAGGTCGGAGTGCTCGTCAACGGTCAGGTCGCCGCCATCACGCAGCTCATGGGCCGCAACCAGGATGCCACCGGTATGGCCAGAGTCTGGATCAATGGCAAGAGTGGTAAACCGGACGAACATAGTGCTTGGTGTGATGCCCAACTACGATTAGGCTCCAGAAATAGGGCGTAGCGCGGATTGTGGGTGTGGCCTGGGAGGCCCGTCAATCAGCTCGCGGGGCAGGTTGAGCCGAAGGCGATGCGCATCATCGTGCAGAGAAACATAGGGCGGGTCCCGGCCCGCCGAATGGAATCGCTATTGCCGCATGCGGCGGGCTTGAGCCCGCCCTATGAGCTCTGGTGGGTTCTTTATGTCCGGACTTTCTCGGACATAACCGGCGCTAATGCTCTGCGTCGGGAGTGGGCGAATACAACACCCGCAAGGGGAATAAGCCTGCCGTCTTAGTGCGGTTTCTAGCCTCCCGACATCCCGCCTGCCCTCGCAAGCGGGCGTACCCACGGACCGGAGTACCGCCACCATGCTCAAGCCCCGCCGCACCGCCATGCCCTCCCCGGCTACCTGCTGCCCGAAGAAGCCCACCAGCAACTGCAGTGCCTCTGCCAACACCTGCACCTGCTGGCCGAACTCAGCCAGCCGGAAATCCTCAACCCCGACCATTTGATCCTGCCGCGGGCTGGCTTGACTCATTGCTTCAACCAACTGGCGGAGGCTGCGGATCGGATTGTGGCTGGGGCTGCTTTTCGGTCGGTGTAAGTTTTACGGCGGATCTTGATCCGGGGGACCAGGCGAAGAGCACCCCTCCCCAGCCCTCCCCTGCTTTCGCAAGGGAGGGGGTCAAGCAGGCATGCTTGCATATTGTATTTCGATGTGTTTAATATCGATAAACGATATAACCGGAGACCATGCCATGACCCGTACCAGCGCCCAAGCCCTTGCCGTCGCCCGGCCAGTCATCCAGGGCCTGATCCTCCTCAACGCCCTCTACGCCCTGGTCATCGCCGGCCTGCTGGTCTGGAGCTTCTTCATAGAAGGCTGGCCACAACGGCCGCTCGGCTTCGACATGACCAACGCCCACCCGCTGGTGGGCCAGGGACTGCGCGCCATCGTCTTCATCGGCCTGGTGGGCGCGGCCATCGTCCACACCATCCTGCGGCGGTTGCTGGCCATCGTGGACACCGTGCGCGGCGGCGACCCCTTTATCCTGGAGAACGCCCAACGCCTGAACGCCATCGCCTGGAGCATCGCAGCGCTCGAAGGACTGCGGCTGATCGTCGCGGCGATTGCGGCGGTGGTGTGGGAACCGGGAAAGGTCGACGCGTTCTCGTTCGCCGCATGGCTGGCGGTGCTGCTGATGTTCGTCCTGGCCGGCGTGTTCGCCCACGGCGCAAGCATGCGCGCCGACCTTGAAGGCACGGTGTGACATGGCGATCCTGGTACGGCTGGACGAAAAACTCCACGAACGGCGCATGACCCTGACCGAACTGGCCGCGCGCGTGGACATCACCGTCGCCAATCTGTCCATCCTCAAGACCGGCAAGGCGAAGGCGGTCCGCTTCTCCACGCTGGAAGCGATCTGCATCGCGTTGGACTGCCAGCCGGGGGAATTGCTGGAGTTCCGGCGGGAGGACCAGGGGGATATTGTGGTTTCTGCGGATACAAGCCGCGCAACACCCGCATGAAGAACAGCGAAGAAAAGCCCCTCATCGCGGGCCGGGCCTAGCGAAGCTGCTTAAGCATGTCCGCGATCGGGCCATGGACGATTTGCCTCAGCAATCGCGCCTCACCCGGGTTGACGAGCCCGTATTTTCCGCTTTCATGGCGCTCCAGCAGAAGAGTGGCCTCTCGTTCGATCCTGTCCGCCAGTTCTTGCAGCATTCGGCTTGCGACGCTTTCCGGCAGTCCAAGTTCAAGACCGAGCGCCAGAATTTCCTTGCGGCTTACGTCGCCGAAATACTTGGCCTCTCCCATCGAAGTCACCAGCTCCGCACGGGCCCAGCCTTCTTGGTGATAGACATTGGTGGACAGCAGATCGTAATGAGGCGCCAGCTCAATTCCCCGAGAGGTCATGTAAAAACTCATGTTCTTGAGATGCGAATCGCCATTGCCCACCACCGCGTTGAAGACCGCCCACCGGAACAAGGCGGAGCGGGCGACCGCGCGTGTCCGGCATTCCTCGACAAGCCAGCGCAACGTGGCGGGTGTGGCTTGCTGATATTTGAAGGCGGCATCCAGAGACAAGAGCTGGCATGCATCCAGCACATGCAGACGACGCGCCGACCCAGGCGATCCTTCACGATCGAATCTGCGAACCAGGTAGACGGGCTCGGGAACATAATGCATTGCTACTTCCGGTACAGACAGCCCCACGGCACCGGCCAAACTCATCACAAACCATTCGTTGATTGCGCTATGCGGATAGAGATCGCTCTGTTGATGATCAGGCTTCAGAATGTGCGTCGAAGCCACATTGCCCGTTGGCTCCCAAAGCTCGCCTTCATCCAGAACCACGGCAAGCTTGTGTTGTGCGCCGGCCATCGACATGCGTTTTGGAGCCCCGTGCGACAAGGGAACGCGAGGCAATGCACGGATCCGCTCGGAAAGGATCTCGTCCCTGAGCAACTCCAGGTGGCCCTCTTGGATATTTTGGCCCGGCGGCAGCAGCGTCAACGCACCAGCCGATTCGGGCCCATAGCGTTGCAACAGACCGAAGGCGTCGGCTTGAGCGACGCCCGCATCATGCGCCAGCAACGTACGGGCGCCATCTTCTGGCAACAGATTGTCGAAAAACCATTGCACGGGACGGACCGAGCCGCCGTCGACGATCAGCCCTTGTGCGCGCGGCAGCGCTGGCGACAGATCGAAACCTTCAGCCGATCCCTGCCAGGCGGCGTCGTACTCCAACAACCAGACATTATTGGTTTCCCGCAGCTCGCCTACCCGAGTTCCCTCGAACCCTATCGTCAAAGTGCGGGGCGCTGGAATGCTCACCTGCTTGGGCCTTTGCGGACTTTCCGTGGGGAGTCGGGGAAGTCCATCTCCAAAGAAATGCCCAGCTCTTGCAGGATGCGTAGTACTCGTCCCAATTGGACCGTGGGCTTGCCCGATTCGACGTCACGTAAAAAAACGTGGCTTGATCCGACAACGGCTGCCAGATCGTCCTGCCGCAACCCTTGTTGTTTCCGCGCAGTGCGAATCGCAGTGCCTATATCTTCAGCGCTGTTGATTGGGATACGCATCGCCCCTCCAAATCTAAGCCATAGCTTAGATAATGGCAGACTTTGATCCATGCAACAATAAAAACTAAACCAGAGCTTATAAATTTCGACAGGGGCTCTAAAAAGAGCCAAAAAGAAACTGTGGCTTAGTTTTTAGCGATTCTTCAAGCAAACGGATCCTGCAACACCATCGTGTGGTCGCGGTCCGGGCCGGTGCTGACGATGGACAGCGGGCAGCCGGCCAGTTCTTCCAGCGCGCGCAGGTAGGCGCGGGCGGCGGCGGGCAGCTTGTCCCATTCGGTCACGCCGTGGGTGTTCTCTTCCCAGCCCGGGAATTCCAGGTAAACCGGCGTGCACTCTTCCCAACCCTGCGCGTCCAGCGGCGCGTATTCGGTGCGCTTGCCGTGGTACTCGTAGGCGATGCAGATCTTCAGCTTCTCCATGCCGTCCAGCACGTCCAGCTTGGTGATGCACAGGCCGCTGATGCCGTTGATGGCCACCGCGCGCTTCAGCGCCACGATGTCGATCCAGCCGCAGCGGCGCGGGCGGCCGGTGGTGGCGCCGAACTCCTGGCCCTTGGCGCGGATCAGCTCGCCGGTTTCGTCGTTCAACTCGGTCGGGAACGGGCCGCCGCCCACGCGCGTGGCGTAGGCCTTGCAGATGCCCAGCACGTAGTCGATGGCATCGGCGCCCACGCCGGTGCCGGCCAGCGCGCCGCCGACGGTGGTGTTGCTGGAAGTGACATAGGGATAGGTGCCGTGGTCGATATCCAGCAGCGAACCCTGCGCGCCTTCGAACATCACCCGCTTACCCTGCTTGCGCAGGTCGTGCAGGATGCCGGCCACGTCGGACTTCATGGGCTGCACGTATTCGCCGAAGGCCAGTGCTTCGTCCAGGGTCTTCTGGAAATCGACCGCTTCGGTGCCCAGGTATTTGGTCAGCACGAAGTTGTGGTAATCCAGCGCCACGCGCAGCAGTTCGGCCAGCTGCTGCGGATAATGCAGGTCGGCGATGCGGATACCGCGGCGCGCCACCTTGTCTTCGTAGGCCGGGCCGATGCCGCGGCCGGTGGTGCCGATGGCCTTGCCGCCGGCCTTGATTTCGCGGGCCTGATCCAGGGCGATGTGGTACGGCATGATCAGCGGCGCGGCCGGGGATATCTTCAGGCGCGAGCGCACTTCGACGCCGTTGGCTTCCAGCTCGCCGATTTCCTTCATCAGCGCGGCCGGGGAAATGACCACGCCGTTGCCGATCAGGCACAGCGCGTCGGCGCGCAGGATGCCGGAGGGGATGAGGTGCAGCACGGTCTTCTTGCCGTTGATGACCAGGGTATGGCCGGCGTTGTGGCCGCCCTGGAAGCGCACCACGGCGCCGATTTCCTCGGTGAGCAGATCGACGATCTTGCCCTTGCCTTCATCGCCCCACTGGGCACCGAGAACGACGACTGACTGACCCATGATTTGTAGCTCCGATTTTTTGTAGGAGCGGCCCCTGGCCGCGACCGCGGCGCCCGGGCCGTAGGTCGCGGCCAGGGGCCGCTCCTACAAGGGCGCTACACGGAAAAAGCCGGAGGGGAAGCACTCGTTCAGAGCAGCCCCATCCGGCTTTTGTGCATTATCCGGGTTTTGGGTGGCGGGGGCTACCCTGCTCCGCACAAGCCCCTCTCCCGCTTGCGGGAGAGGGTGGCCGAAGAGCCTGCCCCGTACTTGATACGGGGCCGGGTGAGGGCCGCTTTTGGCCCCTCCCCTTGCTCGCGCAGCGAGTAGGGGGAGGTTGGGAGGGGGTGCTTTTGGCGGTGACACAAGAGCAACAGCGCCCTCATCCGGCCTGTCGGCCACCTTCCCCCGCAAAGCGGGGGAAGGACGCTTCGATCATTTTTTGGAATTACCGATCGCTCTTCATGTACTGCAGGAACGGATCGTCCTTGTCCAGCACGATCACGCTGTTGCCGTCGGAGAACGAAGTGCGGTAGGCCTCCAGGCTGCGCTGGAAGGCGTAGAACGCCGGATCGCGGTTGGCGGCTTCGGCATAGATGCGGGCGGCTTCGGCGTCGCCCTCGCCCTTCAGCTTCTGCGAATCGCGTTCGGCTTCGGCCACCAGTACGGTCTGGTCGCGGTCGGCGGAGGCGCGGATGGTGCGGGCCTGTTCTTCGCCCTCGGCGCGCAGCTTGCTGGCCACCTGCATGCGCTGGGCGCGCATGCGCTCGTAGACCTGCTTGATGACTTCGCTGTCGGTGGGCAGGTCGATCTGCTTCAGGCGGATGTCGGTGATGTGCATGCCCAGCGTACCGGCGCCTTCGTTGATGGCGGTGAGCTGCTTGACCACGATGTCGTTGCGGTCGCCGGACACCAGCTGCTGCAAGGTGCGCGAGTTGATCTCGTTGCGCAGCGAGTCGGTGATGATGGGCGCCAGACGTTCGTTGGCGGTCTTTTCCTCGCCGCCGGTGGCGCGGTAGAAGGCGCGCACGTCGGAGATGTAGCCCACGGCGAAGAAGTCGACGCTGACGTCCTTGCGTTCCAGGGTCAGGTAGCGCTCCGGCGCGGTTTCCAGGATCTGGAAGCGGCGGTCGAACACGCGCGCGGTTTCCACCAGCGGCACCTTGAAATGCAGGCCCGGCTTGATGTCGGCGCGGACCACCCGGCCCAGGTTCAACACCAGCGCGGTCTGGTCCTCGCGGACCACGTAGACCGAACCCAGCAGGCCGAACAGGACCACGGCTGCGATAGCGGCGTAAAGGGAAGTTTTCATCGTTCGACCTCCTCACGGCCGGTGGGTCGCGCGGGGCGTTCGCTCGAGCTGGAAGGCACGGTGCTGCGCACGGCCGGCATCACCACGTCGTTGGGCAGCAGGGCGGGCGCGGGCGCCGCCGGCGCGCCGTTCTGCGCCGGCATGGGCACGTAGATCAGCTGCCTGCCGTCGCCGCCGACCACTTTGCGGTTCTGCGCCAGTACGTGCTGCACGGTCTCCAGCCACAGGCGCTTGCGGGTGACATCGGGCGCGGATTTGTATTGTTCCTGCAGCAGGCTGAAGCGGGCGGCGTCGCCGGTGGCGCGGGCCACGGCGGCGGTCTTGTAGCCGTCGGCGGCGGTGCGCAGGCGGGCGGCTTCGCCGCGGGCTTCGGGCACGACCTTGGCGGCGTAGGCCTGGGCCTGGGTGACCAGGCTTTCGCGCACCTGCTTGGGGGTGTTGTCCTTCTCGCAGGCAGGGTGGTCCTTGGGGGGGGGGGGGGGGGCG
>NZ_PDWS01000018.1 GCF_010093305.1 Pseudoxanthomonas sacheonensis
GCGGTCACCGGATCGTAGCCCACCTGGGCCGCCACGATGCCGTTGACCGTGATCTTCTTGACCTGCCCGATCACCCACTTGCCCGTGTTGTTCTCGTATTCGTAGCTCTCCTGCTTGGAGAACCCCAACGAGCTGGATTTGGTCGCGCTGGTTTGCTGGGCGAAGGCGTCGAAACAACGGACGGCGCCGCAGAGATCGACAGACGAGGAAAAGGTCGCGCCGTCCTGGGAAGTGACGGCCTGCAGCAACGGGCGGTGATATTCGGCCGTGAATCCGTCGCCCCCGGGCTTCAGACTGCTGCCATAGCTGGCCGGATAAGCCTGATCCGCCCCGCTCAAATCGTAGGCGTTCTCGACCGTGCGCAGCACGGCGGTCTCGCCGGTGCCCTCCTCCACCTTGAGCAGCTTGCCTTCGTTGTAGCGATAACTATTGCCATAGGTGTAGCGGATCCATTTTCCATTCGGACCGGTCACCGTGGTTTTGCTGGAACCTGCGCAACTGTCGGAGGTGCAGTGGGGCAATGCGCAGTTGTAGGCGCTCCAGTTGCACACCGGATACATGATCGTCGTACCCGGATACCGGTAGCTGCTGATGCCGGGAACGTAGGAATAATTCCACTCCGCAGCCGCCAACCCGGGTCCGGAAACTCCTTTTTTCAACAACGTGAAGCTGTTGTCCGAGTTGGCCCACAAATTGACGTCGTCGGTCGTATTGTTGCCGCTGCCTGCTGGCGCGCCTACGGGATAGGTCGTCACGTGCCCGCAGCTGACAGGCACGTTGCTGCGCCCGTGTTTCTGGATGTTGACCGTAAAAGTGCCCAGCGCTCCGGCGGGATGCTTGAGGGTCCCCACGGGCGCCAGCGATGCATTCAAGGGCGTTTCCGGATTGGTGCAGGAACGCAGGATCTCCCCCGTGGGCGCTTCGTTGTACTTTATCTCGGCGTTGGTGAACTCCGCGAAGCCGATGTTCCAGGCGCTCCCGTCCGGCAGAGTCACCGAACTCAGCGTCTTCCGGCCGGAAGAAGTATCCGCATAGGCATAGTTCCAGGAGCGGGTGCCATCGCTCACGCTGGAAACAAAGCTGCCTGAATAGCTGACCGTCAGCTGCCGGCCATCGCTGGCCTGCATGCCCGTCATGCGCGCCGGCGCATTCCATGCGTTGGAATAGGTATAAGTCACCCAGTTGCCGAAGCGGTCCTCGACACGGGTGGCGTAGAGCGCATTCTTTCGCCGCGTCTGGTAGGCATAGACCGGATGCCCGTTCACATCCAGCATATTTCCCTTCATATCGGGCATGCGGTACTGCGCCATCCAGTTGAACCAGTACCGCGTGCCATCGGCAGTGGTGGCGATGAACCCCTCTCCGGTCGCATTGAGCACCGTTGAAAGACAGGCGATATGGGTCTTGCCGTCGCCCGTCACCCAGGGGTAAGGCCCGCCGGACGATGGCTTGGCGATGGCCGGCTTGGCGACCAGTACATCGCCTCCCGACCCGGGCAGATCGAGATTCAAGCCTTGCCAATAGTCTTCGTAAGTGTAGCCGCCACCAGGAAGAGCGGGAGGCGCGGCCACGGAGCAACGACTGCCCGGCGAGGCGCCAGGCGCATTCCAGTCGGGGGTATGCACGGCGTTTATGTTCGGAAGATCGACAGACCAGTCGGCGAGCATGTCCTCGCTGTAATAGTCCTTGCGGTTCATGACCGTGTACGAGCGCGAGAAAGCCAGCGGCAAGCTGTCGTTGCCCGGCAGGCTCACGTCGGTCGCAGAGAACGACAAGGCGCCATTGGACAGCTGGACTTGATCGCCCGCGAAGTCGGGCCCAAGCGGAGAAACGGCCTGACTGGCCTTCAAGCGTTGGCCGGTCTCCTGCCACGCGAACTTCCCCGCCGTCTGCGCGCTGGCAGAAACATGAAAGAACAACAGCATTACCGCTACGGCTACGCGAACCATCCTTTATCCCCGGGCTCCTGGAGCCGTTCTATGGCTATGCTTCGAATTCGGTTACTCGACCTGGTTCTCGCCGACGACGGCGTAGGTCTTGGAATCGACGAATATCTCGACGACTCTTTCGCCATTGACGGCCGCCTTCTCGGGATTGCTGACCGTTATCTTGAAAACCAGCCGGCCCGTCGCCTCAGGAATGGCCTCGACGGTGTAGTCGCCGGAATCCAATCCGCGGGTGCGCGCCAGATAGCCGGCGATCTCCACCGTGGCTTCCACGCGAATGCCGGACGACGCCTTTTCCGCTGTCTGCGCCAACAACGACAGCGGCAGCAAAGCCGCCAACAGGAAAACAAATCTTTGCGACCCTCTGCCCACACGCGCCCCCTGCATCGGCTTAAGAAAATCCCCGCCCCGCTCAGAACCTCATTGCGAGGCGCTGCCGCGTCTGTATATCCCGCGCGTTGCCGAAAGGCAACGGTTGACGATTAATGTTCCACGGCTCACGGCATGCAACCGGGACATGCCGCCTTTGGGCGGAATGCTTACAGTCGTTTTTCGCCCGAAAGGGCTTACGTATCTTTACGAAAAAAGCGGGCCGAAGCCCGCTTTTCTTCAAATCCGGCAAGAAAGCAACAGCTTACTCGGCCGCCACGCCCTAACCTTCTTCCGCGACCTTCATCGACAATAGAAATCATGTCTTTCCGAGTGGGTGCGCCCCGACCTGCATCGTGCACGTCCTTGCAATGCTAAAGGACCGTCGGCGTAATCCGCAACACCTTCCCATCCACCGCATCCGTCAACACATAAATCGCCCCCTCCGGTCCCTGCCGCACATCGCGGATGCGCTGCTGCAACGCACCGAGCAAACGCTCTTCGTGCGTAACTTTGTCGCCATCCAACTCCAAACGAATCAACTCACTCGACGCCAACGCACCAAGAAACAAATTGCCGCGCCATTGCGGAAACAGATCGCCGGTATAGAACGCCATGCCGCTAAGTCCTGGCGATACCGCCCAGACATGGTGAGGCTGCTCCATACCCGGCGCCGAATTGCCGACCGATCCGGGCACGGGCTCGCCGCTGTAATCCTTGCCATGAGTGATGACCGGCCAACCATAATTGCGTCCGGCTTGCGGAATATTGAGTTCGTCGCCGCCCATCGGGCCGTGTTCGCTGGTCCATATCTGCCGCGTCACCGGATGCAGCGCGGCGCCCTGCATGTTGCGGTGGCCGTACGACCAGATTTCCCCTCTTGCGCCGGTACGCTTGACGAAGGGATTGTCGTCGGGAATGCGACCGTCAGGCCAAATCCGCACCAGCTTGCCTTGCAGCTTGTCCAATTCCTGCGCGGCAGCGGCCGCCACGCGGTTGTCGCCCTGGGTGATGAACAGATGCCCGGCATCGTCGAAGACCAGGCGTGAACCCACATGAGTGCCGTGCGAAAGTTTCGGCTCCTGGCGATAGACCACCTTCGTATCCTGCAGCGCCCCGCCCTGCAGGCGCCCGCGCACCACCGAGGTGCCGGCCTTGTTGCCGCGCAGGGTGGGCTCGGCAAAGGACAGATAGACCAGGTTGTCGCTGGCGAAGGTCGGCGATACCGCCACATCCAGCAGACCGGCCTGGCCATCGACGAAGATCTTCGGCAAGCCCGTGATGGGCGCCGACACCTCGCCCGCTGCGGAAATACGGCGCAGGCGGCCAGGCCTTTCGGTGACCAGCATGTCGCCGCCCGGCAGGAAGGCCAGCCCCCACGGATGCTCCAGGCCGGCGACCAGCTCGGTCACCGCGTAAGACCCCTTCTCGGACGCGTGCACGGTGGGCGCTGCGTTCACCGCACGCGGCTCACTGGCCGGGGAAGCAGGCTCCTTGCCGCCGCAAGCCGACAGGCCGAGCAACAGGAGGACAGCCAGAATGCGCATGGCAACGACTCCGTGGAAATGCAGGGATGCCCGGATGTTAGCACCCGCTTCCGGTAGCGGGCGGGAGACGGCGGCGCCCGGCCTCCTTGCCCGCGTACTGGCCGGAATCAGGCCCAACCCGCGTTCATGTTGTTAGCACCAAGGGAGATTGGGGGATCCGCATGCAGCACAAGCAACAGATCAAGAAATTCATACTGGAGAACTTCCTGTTCTCGGACGACGAGTCCGCGATAGGGGACCAGGACTCGTTGATACGTGGCGGCATCATCGATTCGACGGGCATCCACGAACTGATCTTCTTCCTGGAAGACGAGTTCAAACTGACCATCGTGCCGGATGAAATGATCCCGGCGAATTTCGATTCGATCCAGACCGTCGACGAATTCGTCCGCCGCAAACTCGCCGTCTGACCAGCAGGCCGCACGTGAACGGATTACCTGGCCGCGTCGCCCGCATCGCCCGGGAAACACCGCAGCGCACCGCTTTGGTGGATGGTGCGCGCATAATCGATTACGGCCAGTTCTGGCAGCAGGCGCAGGCTT
This sequence comes from Pseudoxanthomonas sacheonensis, assembly GCF_010093305.1. Taxonomy (GTDB): domain Bacteria; phylum Pseudomonadota; class Gammaproteobacteria; order Xanthomonadales; family Xanthomonadaceae; genus Pseudoxanthomonas_A; species Pseudoxanthomonas_A sacheonensis. Next base: position 4,405 of record NZ_PDWS01000018.1, read on the forward strand.
TCGCTACTCGGCTGCACGAACAGGGCCTGGCGAAGGGCGATCGCCTGGCCTTGTTACTACCCAATCGCATCGAAGCCGCCGTCGCCTGCTATGGCGGCTGGCTGGCCGGTGCCGTGGTGGTGCCGTTGAACGCGCAGGCGCGCGAGCGTGATTTCGCGCCCTGGTTACAGCATTGCGGCGCCCGCCATGTGGTCTACGAACAAGGCCACCGCGATGCGGAGCTGGCGCTGGAGCAGATCGGATACGGCGGTAGCCGCACCGTGCTGGCGGATGGGGAGCCCTTGCTTCCGTCGTCTGAAGAAACAGCCGCACCGGAAATCCAGATAGTCGAAGACAGCGACACCGCGCTGATTCTCTATACCTCCGGCACCACAGGCGCACCGAAAGGAGTGATGCTCAGCCACGCCAATCTCGCCGCCAATGCCGAAGCGGTGGTGTCCTACCTTGGACTGGGACCGGAAGACCGCGTGCTCAGCGTGCTTCCTTTCTATTACGCCTACGGCGCATCGGTCCTGCATACCCATCTCATCAGCGGCGCCTGCGTGGTGCTGGCGCCCAACCTGCTGTTTCCGCACTTGGTGCTGCAGTCGCTTTCGCAGGAACGCGCCACCGGATTTTCCGGCGTGCCTTCGACCTATGCGCTTCTGCTTCAGCACACCGCCTTGGGCGAATACGATTTCTCTTCGCTGCGCTACCTGACCCAGGCCGGCGGGGCGATGTCGCCGCAGCTGACCCAGCGCCTGCGCGCCGCCCTGCCCCATCCGCGCTTGTTCGTGATGTACGGGCAGACCGAGGCGACCTCGCGCATCAGCTGGTTGCCGCCGGAAAAACTGGACGAGAAACTGGGTTCGGTGGGCATTCCCGTGCAAGGCATGCGATGGAAGGTCCTGCGCGAAGACAGCAGTCCCGCCGACGTCGGTGAAAGCGGCGAAGTGTGGGTGCAAGGCCCCAACGTGATGCAGGGCTACTGGGACAACGCGGCCGCCACCGCCAGCGTGCTCGCCGAAGGCTGGCTGCGTACCGGCGATGTGGGTTACCTGGACGGCGACGGCTACCTGTTCCTGCAAGGACGCCGCAGCGACATGATCAAGACCGGCGCGCACCGCGTGCACCCTACCGACGTGGAGGAAGTGATCGCCGAAATTCCGGGCGTGACCGAAGTGGCCGTTGTCGGCGTGGAAGACGAAATCCTGGGCCAGGTGATCAAGGCTTTCGTCGTCGCCAGCGACCTGCCGCCGCGCGCGGAAGACCGCATCAAGGCGCATTGTCGCGCCCGCTTGGCCCCCTACAAGATCCCCAAACACGTCGCCTTCGTCGACGCCCTGCCGCGCACCGCTTCCGGCAAGGTCCGGCGCGTCCAACTGATGGAACCACAGAGCACAACATGACCACTCTCGACGCCAGCACCCTTGATATCGACTACGAAGCCGAAGCGGATCGCATCGCTGCGAAACTGCGCGAAGTCACCGCGCGGCAGCTGCACCGACGCGGCCTGGTGGTAGCCATTTCCGGCGGCATCGACAGTTCGGTCAGCGCCGCGCTGGCGGTGCGGGCGCTGGGCCCCGATCGCGTGTTCACCCTGATCCTGCCCGAACAGGACTCCTCCGACGACAGCGCCGCGCGTGCGCATATCCTGGCCAAGCATCTTGGCGTGCGCACCGAGACGGTGGACATCGCGCCCGCACTGGCCGCGATAGGCTGCTACACGGCGCGCGACGCAGCGGTGCGGCATGCCTTGCCGGAATACGGCGAAGGCTGGAAATTCAAGATCGTGATCGACGGCGGCACCGAAGGCCGCATCAACCGCTTCCGCCTGATCGCGCAATCTTCCGACGGTGCGATGGTCGAACGCGAGTTGCCGCTGCAGGATTACCTGACCATTGTGGCGGCCACCAATTTCAAGCAGCGCATCCGCAAGACCCTGGAGTACTTCCATGCCGACCGCCTGAACTACGGCGTGGTGGGCACGCCCAACCGGGTGGAATACGACCAGGGTTTCTTCGTCAAGAACGGCGACGGTTCTGCCGACGTCAAGCCCATCGCGCATCTATACAAATCGCAGGTGTACGGCATGGCGCGTCACCTGGGCCTGCCGGAGCGCGTCTGCGCCGCCATTCCCACCACCGACACCTACAGCCTCAGCCAGGGCCAGGACGAATTCTATTTCGCCCTGCCCTACCAGCAGATGGACATCGCCCTGTGGGCGCTCAACCACGACGTGCCCGCGAGCGGCCTGGCTGCGGCGCTCAAGATCAGCGAAACGCAGGCGCAGGCGGTGTATGAAGACATCCGCAACAAGCGCCGCACCACCCGTTACCTGCATCAGGCCCCGGTACTGATGAGTCCGGTGGTCGAACTCGACTGAACCCGATGAACGATCTGTCGCCGCCGCCGCAGTACGTGACCCGCGACGGCGACGCCTTGCGCGACCGCGATACCGTGCTGTCGATCTGGCACGGCAACCTGGGGCAGGAAGATCGCATTGCGGCGAAGTACGAATGGTTCTATCTGGGCTGTCCGTTCGGGCCGCCTGTATTGCAGCTGCTGCACTACACGCCCGATGCCACGGATATAGGCACCGCCTGCGCGGGCCGCCGCCGCATGCTGTGGCGTGGCGAGGAGATACGCGCCGGCGTGCTGGTGGATCTGACGGTGACGCCGGCGCATCGTTCGCTGGGTCCGGCCCTCATCCTGCAACAGGGATTGATCCAGTCGGGCCGGCAGCAGCTGGATCTGCTGTACGGATTTCCCAATCCCAAGGCGGCCGCGGTTTTCAAGCGCATCGGCTACGAAAAATTCACCGACATCGTGCGTCATGCGCACGTGCTGCGCCATGCGGGATATCTGCGCAACAAGCTTCCCGCTTGGCTCGCCGTGCCCTTGGGCGCACTGGCGGATATGGTGTTCGCGGCAAAGGACAGGCTGGCGCGCGCTTTCGGGCCGCGGTTGGCTTATGCGTGGTCGGATCGTGCCGATCCGGCGATGGACCGATTGTGGCGGGATTCGGAAAAAGGCAGCGGGCTGCTGGCCATTCGCGACAGCAAACATTGCAAATGGCGGTTCGACGACTCCCCTTTGGTGCGCACGCGCTACCTGTTCCTCACTGCAGCGGGCGATGCGGGCATGCAAGCCTGGTTCGCCACGCAGGTGGAAGCGGGCACCCTGCATGTGCGCGACTTCTGGTCGGCCGCCGGCCGCGGCCGCATGGAACGTTCGCATCTGCTGGCATTGCTATGCGCCGCGCGCGAAGCCGGCCACGCATCGGTTTCCATGGAGATCGCAGCCGACGATGCGCGCCTGGAAAACTGGAAGCGTTGCGGCTTCGTCGAACGCAGCCGCCGGCCTGTGTTCGGCCGCTGGAGCCGTGACGAAACAGCGGATCCTCAGGCGATGGATCTGTTCCTGACTTCCGCGGATGAAGACGAATAGTCCAGCGAGTCTGCGTGCCCGGGAATTCCAGGCGATGCGTGCCGGCGCCGTTGCCGCCCGCGCGTCAGGCCAACCGTCTGCTCTGCCTGCGGAACAGGTAAAGCGCCAGCCAATCGGGACGGAACCGCCCCTTCGCATCGACCACCGTATCGGTTTCGAAGCCCGTCCGTCCCAGCAACCAGCCAGGCTTTGGCGCCACCGGGTTGAGCACCGGCACGCTGGTGAATACGAGTTCGTAACCCGCCTGGCGGGCGCGCTCGGCGATTTCCGGCGTATGGGCGCCATGCGGAAACGACATGGATTCGGCGTTGGGAAGCGGCTGCCCGAGATGCCGCGCCAACTCTGTCCGCGCACCGCCCAGTTCGGCGTCCACATCGGCCGCGCGCGTCATAGGCGTGTGGGTCTTGCCATGCAGGCCCAGCGCTACTCCACCTGCCTGCAACTTGCGCAGTTCGCCCACATCGACCATGTGCCGAAGGCCGTCATCGAGCGCCTGCAGATATGGGGCCAGTATTTCGTCCCTGCGCCCGGCATCTATTTTTTCGAGCCTGGCGATGGCGTTGCGCAGCGAGCCCATCGACTCGTCCTGCGGCGTCCACGCTTCGGCCAGCGCGGGCGCCATGGCGCGGGCCAGCTCATCCACCCGCAACAGGCCGCGGCGCCAGGCGGAAATCAGGCGCTCCTGAAAAAAGGGCTGCTGCGTTCCCACTGCGTCGGCCACCACGAACATCAATCCCGGCAATCCTGCGCGCTGCAGCTCCGGCAATGCGTAGTCGGCATTGTCGGACCAGCCGTCGTCGAAGGTGATCAGCAACGCATGCGGCGGCAATGCCGCGCCGGTGCGGTGCGCTTCCAGCACCTGCTGCAGCGAGACGACGTTGTAATGGCGCTTGAAGAACGCCAGCGATTCGGAAAGATGGGCGATGGACAGCGTGTAGTCGGGATCGCAGGTACGCCAGCGCGGATCTTCCGGACTCAGCGTGCGGTGGAACATCACCACGGTTAGACTGCCGGCATTGCGCAGGCGGTGGTAGAGGCCCAGCAGACCGCTGGCGTAAAGCAGTTTTTTGGAGAAGTCCTTCATGGCGCCAGCGATCGAAGTTTCCGCGATTATACCCACATACAACCGGCGCGAACTGGTGGTCCGCGCGATAGATTCGGTGCTCGCCCAGACCCGGCGCGTCGACGAAATCGTGGTGATCGACGACGGCTCCACCGACGGCACCGAGGCCTATTTGCGGGAACGTTACGGCGACCGTATCCGCTATGCCTGGCAGCCCAACGCCGGCGTCTCCGCCGCGCGCAACCATGGCATGTCGATCGCACGGGGCCGTTACTTCGCCCTGCTGGACAGCGACGACGAATGGCTGCCGGAAAAGACCGCACGGCAAGTGGAGTGGATGGAAGCCCACCCTGATTTCGGCATGGTCATCTGCGACGTGGAACGCGTGGACGGCGATCACCGCCTGATCGACGTGTTCCGCCGGCGCGACACCATTCCCGAAGACGGCTGGGTCCTGCGCTGGATCATCCACAACCCCGCCCTGGCGCCCGCGTCGGCCATGCTGCGGCGCGAAGTGGTGGAAGACGTAGGCGGGTTCGACACCGGTCTGCGCACCGCCGAAGACATCGACTTCCATCTGCGCGTGGCGCAGCGCTGGCGGATCGGCGTGGTGGAAGCCTCGCTGGTCCGCGCCATGCGCGGGCACGACGGATTGTCGGCCGAATCCTCCACGTACGACGACTACGTGCGCGTTGTCGAGCGGGCCGTCGAGAACGCCAAGGGTATGGTCGACGATACCGAGCTGCGACGCGCGCTGGCCGCTACCTACGCACGCAACGCGCGCGGAATGCTGATCCGCAAACGCTGGCGCGATGGCTGGAACCTGGCGGCGCGGGCGTGGCGGTTGACGCCCGACCGGGCCCTGCGCGGAGATCTGCTGAAACTGGTCCCTTTCGGTTTGCGTCGCGCCGTGCGCAGCCTGCTTCCCGGTTGAATCGGGCGTTGCGGCTGTCGCCGCGCGGTTGTTGCCGCAGACCGGATTCCGCTGCCGCGGATCAGCGCGCGCCCCGCCCGAACATCACCACTTCCACCGTCTGCAGCAGGATCATCAGGTCGAACACCAGGCCGTGGTTCTTCACGTAGAACAGATCGAACTTCAGTTTTTCCTCCGCGTCCTGCACGGACGCGCCGTAGGGATAGCGCAACTGCGCCCAGCCGGTGAGGCCCGGCTTCACGCAATGGCGCACGCCGTAGTAGCGGATTTCGTCCGACAGCAGATTGACGAAGTGCGGGCGCTCCGGCCGCGGCCCGACGAAGCTCATGTCGCCGCGCAGCACTGCGAACAACTGCGGCAGTTCGTCCAGGCGGGTCAGGCGGATGAATTTTCCTACCCGCGTGCTGCGGTCGTCGTCCTTGCTGGCCCAACGCGCCACGCCGTCTTTTTCCGCGTCCACGCGCATGCTGCGGAACTTGGTCAAAGTGAAGTTCTGGCCGCGCTGGCCCACCCGCGTCTGGCTGTAGAGGATCGGCCCTTCCGACTCCAGGCGTACCGCCAGGGCGACGATCAGCATCACCGGCCATGCCATCAGCAGCAGAATGCTGGCGGCGATCAGATCGAAGAAGCGCTTGCTCAATCTGCGCGGCGTGGAATAGTCGAAGCCGCCGGAGAACACCAGCCAGGACGGGTCCACCACATTGAGCTGCACCATGCCGGCTTCGCGTTCGAAGAAGGTGGAGATGTCGATGACCGATATGCCGCGCTGCACGCAGGTAAGCATGTCTTCCATGGGAAGACCGCCGCGGCGCTCGTCGGGAGCTATCACCAGCTCATCGATCTGCAGGCGCTCGGCCAGCTCGTGCAGGCCGCTTTCCGGCATTTCCAGCAGATCCTTGCTGACCAGAACCGCCTGTCCCGGCACCGGCACGAAGCCCACCACCACGAACGAACGGCGGTCTGACTGGCGACGCATGCGGCTGTTGATCAGCTCCGCGTTCTTGCCCGCGCCGAACACCAGAATCCGCTGGCGCAGCGAATCGGCGCGGATTACGCGCACCGATATCACCCGCACCAGGATCACGCCCGCCAACCCCATCGCCAGCGACATGGCCAGCACGCCGCGGCCTATATAGGTAGGCGGAATCAGGTAGTACAGGACCACCAGAGCGACGCCGCCGAAAGCGAACGACAGCGTCGCCCGCAACAGGAAATCCAGCCGGTTGTGGCGGACGTGGACCTGATACATGCCGAAGGCGGCCATCGCTCCGGTGATGAACAGCGCCACCAGCACCGCGCGCAGCGGAGCCTGCTGGGAGAAAACGAAGTGGCTTTCCGGATCGTTGTGGAAACGGATCCAGGCCGCGAACATGACCGCCAGGACCAAAGCCAGCATTTCGGCGAGCCAGAGCAAGCGCACGGCGCGGGTCTTGCGGCTTGCGTTGGCGGACTTCATCGGTCGCTTCCCACGACGGACGCGCACAGTCCGTACTGACGGCGGTGCAGAAGTTTTCCGGCGGGAGCGTCGCCGCTTCCACGCAATGTCATCGAACCAGGCATCTGTTCCCCCGTGGCGTGCCGTTCAGCGCTGGCGCTCCTTTGTTCCGGCCTCCCGCCAGGGGCCGCCGATCCAGCGCTCACCCACATGGCGTGGGCTACCCAGTACAACGCCACAGGGGTGACGATCCGGCCAAGGCCGGAATCCTTGTTCTCCTCTCCGGCAACGCAGGCGGCCCAGAAACGATTCCAGCCGCCTATGCGGCGGCTGGTCGTCAGCGTATCAACGGAAGGGCCGGTCCACGCCCATGCAGGTCATTTCACTATGAAGCGCCGATAGCGCTTGGCCGGCGACTGGCGCCAGACCGTTGGCCTGGCCTGCTGCCCCCGGACGGCAGGTACCGGCGCCTGCGCGGAGGACTGCGTGGGCGCGGGAGCGGCAACCTGCCCGCCCCGGGGCGGAATCATCGGCTGCGAGCCGTTGACGCGGATGGGGGCGCCGGTCGATTCGAATTGTTCCAAAGCGCCTATGTCGATCGTTCCATCCAAAGGCGTGCGCGGCTTCTGCGCCCCTATCGCCATTTTCGCGCGCAGCGGCGGGTCGAAAGCGGCCAGCACCAGAGGCGTCGGGAAAGGGAATGCCGCAGGCGTCGCGGGTGAATTGTTGCCGGCGTTGATCAACGGACTTCCGGCCAGCGGCCGCAGCGAGCGCTGGGCGACGCTGGTCAGCAACGGGTCGGCGCCGCGCAAGGTCCCGGTCCATTCCGCAGGCACCAGGCTGGCCGAAGCCTGTACCCAGTTGTTGCTGCCGGCGACCTTCCGGCCTCCGGACCACGGCTCACGGCTCTGCGGTCCGCAAGTGGGGACACTGACGTTGCTGGCAGGATTTTCCCGCACGATCGCAGGCGTCCCGGACGGCTGATAGACCACGTTGTTGTGCATCTCCAGCGATCCCTGGCCAAGCTGCACCAGCACCGCGTTGACCGCGCCCGTACGATCGAAAACGATCGTGTTGTTGGCCAACCGGGTTCTGCCCTGATTGCGGCCTTCCAGATCTCCCCCGATACGCAACGCGTTACCCGAACGGCTGCTGGAATTGTGGATGATCACGTTGCCGACCACGTCCGCGTCCTCTCGCCGGAGGTCGGCGGTCCATGCGGGCTTCTGCGTCTCGCAATCGGGCCCTATCAGCTCGATCTCGTGCAGATTGGAGCCCTCGATCCAGTTGTAGTAGATCTCCGCCCTCTGATGGCGCACCCGTACCAGCACTCCGCCCGTGGCGTCGTGCACATAGTTGTAGCGCATACGGAACACGGTATCGGGAAAAGCCACCTCGTCCGATTGCATGTAGATGGCATGACGGGTGTCGCCCTGGCCGGAATTGGCTATCTCGCTGTATTCCAGCGTGAACGCGCCCGAGTTCTGGTCGGCGGCCAATATTCCATGCGACGGACAATCGTGGATGTAGGCATCGCGGACAGTGACGTCATGCGCCTCGCTGAAGACGCAGGTGCTGGTGCCGCCCCTGACTTCGAAGCCTTCGAACACGATGTGGTTCGATTGCTCGAACTTGATCGTATGGCCGCCGCCCTGCAATACCGGGCGCGTGGCGCCGGCGACGCGGCGCCAGCGGATGACGACCGGATTGGCTTCGGTGCCGCCGTCGTCATCGCCCACCACGATCCCGCCGGTGTAGGTGGCGTTGCCGTCCACTTCGACGATATCGCCTGCTGCCAGATTGTTGCTGCTGAAGACCGCGGATAGCTGCGTGTATTGACGGCCAGACGGTCCCACCGTGTAAGTGGTGGCCGACGCGGCGGCAGGAATCATCGCCAGTAGACCCGCCAGACACAAAAACCTTTTCAAACATTGCATTTGCTTTTAACCCCCAGCGCCATGGCGCCGTTGATCCCCTGCCCGCACATTGTCCACATTCCGGCGTGAACGCCCCGCTAAACGGGAAGGACGAACAGACGCTTCGGACGGACTTTCCGCACATTTCACCCGGCACCAGATCGCCACGGCGGTCCCGAGGGGCGACAGCCGACAGAAGGAACGGTTGGTAGAGAGGGCGACTGTCTCGCCGGCACCCGGGCCATCGATGCCGGATGATTGACGGCTCAATTCAGTTCGTGCAAAATTCCGCTTCTAATGCGCCCGTAGCTCAGTTGGATAGAGTACCTGGCTACGAACCAGGCGGTCGGGAGTTCGAATCTCTCCGGGCGCACCACCGAGAAAGAAACAAGAAGCCAGCAGGCAACTCGCTGGTTTTTTTGTTTGCGCGACCGATGGCAACTCCGGCCGGCGGAATCCCGGCTGGACAGCGAAGCATCCGCGCAGCAGGCGCCGCTCTTCCGGCGATACGGAGCGGAAGACCGCGGACACAAAAAAAACCCTGAAAATCAGGGTTTTTTTGCTAGTGGCGGAGAGTGAGGGATTCGAACCCTCGATAAGGCTTTTGACCCTATACTCCCTTAGCAGGGGAGCCCCTTCAGCCGCTCGGGCAACTCTCCGGGATTTCGAAGCGGACAGCAATGCACCGCCTCAGCCGTTTAGGATACCGGCTGACAGAGGTGACGGCAAACGAAATCGTCAGCTGGATGAGCTGCTTTCTGCGGGTTGCGCGGGCGCGTTGGCATCTTCACCGCGTTGGATGCGCTGATAGATTTCTTCGCGATGCACAGCCACGTCCTTGGGCGCAGTGATGCCAATGCGCACCTGATTGCCCTTGACGCCCAGCACGGTCACGGTGACCGAGTCGCCGATCATCAAGGTTTCGCCAACTCGGCGAGTCAAAATCAACATTTAATTTGTCTCCTTAATCCGGCAAGAGTAGTGCCGGGAGGGCGTTTTAGCCTTAACGGAGGCGTAAACGCTTCCTGATTCATTCATCAACGTGAAACATGGTAACGGCCGGCCACTAGGACCCGCAAGCTCGCGTTTCGTGGATTTAGGGCCGTATCCGTTGGGCTACCCAAGCCGGAACGTCCGCCAGCGCCGAGGCAAGGGCGGGCCCGTCCTCACCACCACCCTGGGCGAGATCCGGGCGGCCGCCGCCCTTGCCCCCGGTCTGACTGGCGATGTGCGCCAGCAGTTCCCCCGCTTTGACCCGGCCCATTGCGGAGCCGTTCACCCCGGCCACCAGCGAAGCCTTGCCCTCGGCTGCTCCCGCCAGGACGATGACCGCATCGCCCAGCTGCTGCTTGAGCCGGTCCATGGCGTCGCGCAGCGCCTTGGCGTCGAATCCTTCCAGCCTGACGGCCAGCACGCGCACGCCCTCGATTTCCACCGCCGAGCCCGCCAGATCCGCAGTGGCACCGGAGGCAGCCTTGGCCTTCAGGCTTTCGAGTTCGCGCTCCAGCTTTTTCTGGCGCTCGGTCAGCTGCCGCACCTTCTCGACCACCTCGCCAGCGCTGCCGCCCAGCAGGGCCGCCGCTTCCTGCAGGCGCTGTTCTTCGGCGGAAACCAGATCGAGCGCGCCCTGCCCGGTCACCGCTTCGATGCGGCGCACGCCCGACGACACGCCGCCCTCGCTTACGATCTTGAACAGGCCGATATCGCCGGTGCGGCCCACGTGGGTGCCGCCGCAGAGTTCGGTGGAATAGCCGCCCATCTTCAGCACGCGCACATGCTCGCCGTATTTCTCGCCGAACAGGGCCATGGCGCCGAAATCCAGGGCTTCCTGCATGCCCATGTTGTGCACTTCGGCAGCATGGTTGGCGCGGATTTGCGCATTGACGCGGCGCTCGATCTCAGCCAGCTCGGCCGCGGTCACCGGCTGGAAGTGCGCGAAGTCGAAGCGCAGCCGGTCCGGCGCCACCAGCGAGCCCTTCTGCTGCACATGCGTGCCCAGCAGCTCCCGCAACGCCGCGTGCAACAGGTGCGTGGCGGAATGGTTGAGGATGATGGCGGCGCGGCGCGGCGCATCGACCGAACCCAGCACGTGGTCGCCGATCTTCAGGCTACCGGCCGTAACCCGGCCTACATGGCCGTGGAATTGGCCGGCGTATTTCAGCGTATCGCTTACTTCGAACTTGACGCCCTGCTCGGCCAGCACGCCGGTGTCGCCGACCTGGCCGCCGGATTCGGCGTAGAAAGGCGTGCGGTCCAGAATCACCACGGCCTCGTCGCCGGCGCCCACGGAGTCGACCGGGCGTCCTTCCTTCAACAGCGCGGCCACCACCAGTCCGCCGGCATCCAGCGCGTCGTAGCCCAGGAATTCGGTCGGCTTCAACTTCGCCACCAGCTCCGCGGGCAATCCCGAACCGGAAGAGAATTTGCCGGCGGCGCGCGCGGTTTCGCGCTGCTGCTCCATCGCCGCGTCGAAGCCGGCCATATCCACCGACAGCCCGCGCTCGCGCGCGATGTCCGCGGTCAGGTCCACGGGGAAGCCGTAGGTGTCGTACAGGCGGAAAGCGTCCGCGCCGGGAATCACTCCCTTGGCGCGCGAGGCCACGTCATCGAAGATGCGCATGCCCGAGTCCAGGGTTTCGGCGAAGCGCTCTTCCTCGGCCTTCAGGGCGCGCTCCACCAGGTCCTGCGCCGCCGGCAGCTCGGGATAGGCCTCGCCCATCAGCGCGACCAGGGTCGGCACCATCCTGTGGAAGAACGGCTGGCGTACGCCCAGCATCCAGCCATGGCGCAGGGCGCGGCGGATGATCCGGCGCAGCACGTAGCCGCGGCCTTCGTTGGACGGCAGCACGCCATCGACGATCAGGAACGAGCAGGCGCGGATGTGGTCGGCGATCACGCGCAGCGACTTGTTCTCCAGGTCCGCGGTGCCGGTCAGCTCGGAAGCCTTGGCGATCAGGGTCTGGAAGATATCGATTTCGTAGTTGGTGTGGACGTGCTGCAGGATCGCGGCGAGGCGCTCCATGCCCATGCCGGTATCCACACAGGGCGCCGGCAGCGGCACCAGGGTGCCGTCGGGCTGGCGATCGAACTGCATGAACACCAGGTTCCAGATTTCGATGAAGCGGTCGCCGTCCTCATCCGGCGAACCCGGCGGGCCGCCAGCGATATGGTCGCCGTGGTCGTAGAAGATCTCGGTGCAGGGACCGCATGGTCCGGTGTCGGCCATCTGCCAGAAATTGTCCGAAGCGTAAGGCGCGCCCTTGTTGTCGCCGATGCGGACGATGCGTTCGGCAGGGATGCCGACCATCTTGTTCCACAGCTCATAAGCCTCGTCATCGGTGTGGTACACCGTGACCAGCAGGCGCTCCTTGGGCAGCTTCCAGACCTCGGTCAGCAGTTCCCAGGCCCAGGCGATGGCATCTTTCTTGAAATAATCGCCGAAAGACCAGTTGCCGAGCATCTCGAAGAAGGTGTGGTGGCGCGCGGTGTAGCCGACCGAATCCAGGTCGTTGTGCTTGCCGCCCGCACGCAGGCAACGCTGGACGTCTGCCGCGCGCACGTAACTGCGCTTTTCCGCGCCCAGGAACACATCCTTGAACTGGACCATGCCCGAGTTGGTGAACAGCAGGGTCGGGTCGTTGCCGGGCACCAGCGGGGCCGAAGGCACGATGGTGTGGCCCTTGCCACGGAAGAATTCGAGGAAATCGCTGCGGATCTGGCTGCTGCTGAGCTTGGAAGTAGTCATCTGGCTGGCATTTGGCGGGCGGGCACGTCTGAAGTGCCGCGGCACCGACAGGATGCGGACGCGCGCTGGAGCAGACAACCCAATCCGCAAAGGTTAACAGGCCGGAACGGATCAGTCCTGCAGGTCGCCGCGCAAAGCCGACCTGACCGTATCGCCATCAAAGCCGCGCCGGTACAGGAAATCGGCCGCCTTGCGGCGCTGCACCGGGTCGGCCGAAGCCAGTTCCAGACCAAAACGACGGCGGACCAGATCCTGGGCCGCCTGACGCCAGTCGCCATCGAAGGCCTGCATGGCGGTCTCGATGGTGTCGCCATCCAGCCCATGAGTGCCCAGTTCGGCCCGGATACGGATCGGCCCCTGTCCATGCGCGGCCCGGGTGCGCACCAGCAGTTCGGCGAAGCGCGCATCGCTCTGCCACCCGTCGCCAGTCAGCCTTTCAATCGCAGCCGACGCGGCCTCGCTCTCGATTCCGCGCTCGGCCAACTTGCGGGCCAGCTCCTTGCGCGAATGTTCCCTCCGCACCAGCAGGGCCAGCGCCCGCTGCGTAGGCGTCAGTTCCCGCTGCTTGCGCTTGCGGGAACCGGACGGCGGGACATCGGCATCCCGAGCAACGGCATTGGGACCAGCGGCATCTTCTTCCGGCACGTCGACTTGGCTCCTGATCGAAAAAGCGGCGCGTCCTTGCGCCAATCCCGATCAAATCTCTGCGTCCTCTTCGACCTCGTCCGGCTTGACTTCGGTCGGCTGGAACTTGTCTCGCAGTTCGCCTTCCAGGCGCGTGGCGACCTGCGGGTTGTCCTTGAGGTACTGGCGCGAATTGTCCTTGCCCTGGCCGATGCGTTCGTCGCCGTAGCTGTACCAGGCACCTGCCTTGTCCACCAGTTTGGCTTCCACGCCCATGTCGATCAGCTCGCCTTCGCGGCTGATGCCTTCGCCGTACAGGATCTCGGTGACGATCTGCTTGAACGGCGGGGCCAACTTGTTTTTGACCACCTTGATCTTGGTCTGGTTGCCGATGATTTCGTCGCCCTTCTTGATCGCACCGATACGGCGGATATCCAGGCGCACCGAGGCATAGAACTTCAGCGCGTTGCCGCCGGTGGTCACTTCCGGGCTTTGGCCCGGCATCATCGCGCCGATCTTCATGCGCAGCTGGTTGATGAACAGCACCATGCAGTTGGAACGCTTGATGTTGCCGGTCAGCTTGCGCAGCGCCTGGCTCATCAACCGGGCCTGCAGGCCGGGCAGCTGGTCGCCCATTTCGCCCTCGATTTCAGCCTTCGGCGTCAATGCGGCGACCGAGTCGATGACCACCATGTCCACGGCGTTGGAGCGGACCAGCATGTCGCAGATTTCCAGCGCCTGTTCGCCTGTATCGGGCTGCGACAGCAGCAGATCGTCCACGTTGACGCCCAGCTTGGCAGCGTAGATGGGATCCAGCGCATGTTCGGCGTCGATGAAGGCCGCGGTGCCGCCGCGCTTCTGGCACTGGGCGATGGTCTGCAGGGCCAGGGTGGTCTTGCCGGAAGATTCGGGACCGTAGATTTCCACCACGCGGCCCTTGGGCAGGCCGCCGATGCCGAGTGCGATATCCAGCATCAGCGAGCCGGTGGGAATGGCCTCGACCGCTTCGATGATCTGGTCGCCCATGCGCATCACCGAGCCCTTGCCGAACTGGCGTTCGATCTGGGTCAGGGCCGCGGAAAGTGCGCGCTTCTTGTTCTCGTCCATCGTGGTGTCCTTGGTGGTTTGTCGGGTTGAGGGCAATTTAGCGGCCATGGGTCGCACAGGTTGCGACGCGAACTGCCGTGATCGAAATTAACTTTGCAACGCGGACTGGGGCTAGCGGACAACGGCTTGAAGACGTGTCGGAAATTTCCTGTTTGATAAATAAAGCCTTTTTCTTATTGGTGGACGAACGATGGGACGGCTGCGATATCAGCGATTGGGACGCACCAGACCGCAATACAGGCCTTCGATGGCGAAATCCTGGCCGGGCATGACCTCGATCGGCGAATAGTCGGGATTGCGCGGCAGCAGACGGATGCGGTCCTTGCCTATCTTCAGGAGCTTGACGGTGATTTCGTCGTCGATGCGCGCCACCACGATCTGCCCGGAACGTGCGTCCGGGGTGCGGTGCACGCCGATCAAATCACCATCGAAGATGCCTTCATCGCGCATGGAATCGCCCTGCACTTTCAGCAGGTAATCCGGCGCCGGGGCGAAGAAGGCGCGATCCAGCAGCACGAAATCGTCCGAACGTATGTCGGCGCCGATCGGCAGGCCGGCCGCCACGCGCCCCAGTACCGGCAGGCGAAGTGCGTTATCGGGAAGGACGGCTTCAGGCACAGGGATATCGGTATCGTCGTGGACCAGACGGATACCCCGCGCCTGCCCGGGCACCCGGCGGATCGCGCCGGCGGCCTCAAGGGCCTCGATGTGGTACTGGGCAGCGCGCACCCCGCTGAAGCCGAAAGCCTTGGCGATTTCGGCCTGGGATGGCGGCACGCCGTCGGCGCCGATGCGCTCGGCGATCATGGCCAGGATGGCTTGCTGGGTGTCGGTCAGATCCATGGTTAGTAGTAATACTACTAACGAATCTGGAAAGCAACTATTTCGTGATCAAGCCCTTGCCGACGCCGTGCTGCCTCATGAGCCGTCCTTGGACAAGGGTGAAATACAGCTCCAACGGAACAACGAAAACAAACAGCAAGGTTCCGTCGGCGCGATAGGCGTCCCGCAGCAATCGCAACCCAGTCGGGAGTTCCGCGCCTGTCGCGCTCGCCCAATGCTCGTATTGAGGAATGACAAAGATCGCCTGAATCGCAGACACCAATATAGGAAACGCCAATGCAATGAAGACAACCGCAATGGCCGCGCTTTGCCAGACGTACTCGCCGACGAAACCGTTGCGCCAAATGCTCAACAGATCGCTTCGGATGGCTCGCCAATGTCCCCGGTTGAGCCAAGCCGCAATGGCTATGACCAGAAAGCAGGCCGATAACAACTCGTCCAGGACCGACAGCAGCGCTGTCATCCAGGACGTGGAGCCGATGGCAGTCAGCTCTCCCACCACGAAACTGATCAGTGAGGAACCCGCCCAAAACGCCAAGCACATTGCCAGCGCCCGCATTCCCGGCCAACCAGGCCGCCACCAGCGTGCAGGAGCGGTATCGTCGAGCGTGGAAGGATTCAGGCAAAAGAACGGTGTCGCGAAAAAGACGAGCATCGAAACGGCCATTGCGACCAGTTCCAGCCCGTCGTTGTCATGAAGAACGAACGACACCGCGATCCAGCCCACGCACCACAGCACGCCCGGCAACCAGAAAGCCGGCGCGCGCAATGGCCATGCCAGCGCTGCGCGAGCGTGCCCATCGCGGTCCCACCAATTGCGCAATGCGCCTAGCAGCAGTGGCGGCAACATGAAGAAGAGAAATACCGCGAACAGCACCTGCGGATAGGGTCGCACGGTAGCGAATTCCAACAGCTCAAAAGCACCCCGATCAGATTCCATCGTCAGGATACCGGGCATGCCCCAAGTGAGCGCCAGCAAGAACCAAAGCCAGCCAGTGCACCAGCCTCCAGTCAGCGACGCGAATGCGATCCAGCGCCAACTTCCCCGGTTCCAGAGTTTCAATTCCGCTCAGCCCGCCAGCCCGTCCAGCCCCCGCAGCGCCGCCGCCACGGTCTGCCTGCGCACCGCTTCCCGGTCGCCATCGAAGTGGAAGACCTCGGCCCGCGCATAGCCACCACGCCGTTTCCAGCCTATCCACACCGTTCCCACCGGCTTGCCCTCGCTGCCGCCGCCGGGTCCGGCGATACCGGTGACCGCCACGGCGATGCTGGCGCCCGAATTGACCAGGGCGCCGGACACCATTTCTATCACCGTTTCCCTGCTGACCGCGCCGTGGACTTCCAGCGTCTCCGGACGCACTCCCAGCAGCGCCTGCTTGGCCTCGTAGCTGTAGGCGGCCATGCCGCAATCGAACCAGTCGGACGAGCCGGCGATATCGGTCACCGCCTTGGCGATCCAGCCGCCGGTGCAGCTTTCCGCGGTCACCAAACGATGGTGCGTATCGCGCAGGCGCACGCCGAGGTTCTGGGCGAGCGTGAGCAGATCGTGGTCGTTGGGGATGGACATTGGCGGCTTTGACGGCTTTGACGGAATGGCGACGGAGCTGCCGTTGTATCGGAAAAGCAGGCGGCTGTCTGCTACGTGCGCCCACGCCCAACGAAAACGGCCCGCCACTTCCATGGCGGGCCGCTGGTTTTCCGACCTTGCGCGATCAGTACTGGATGCGGAAGGTCACGCCATAGGTGCGCGGTGCGCCCAGGAAGGCGTTGTAGGTATTGCGCGGGTCGTTCGGAGTGGGGCTGGCGGTCTGCAGCGGACCGTCGAAACCCACCTGCACATACTCTTCGTCGAAGATGTTCAGGCCCCAGAATTCCAGCATCCAGCGCTTGCTCTTGGCGCCGATGCCGAAGCGGGCGTTGACCACCGTGTAGGCGTCCTGCATCTTCTCCACGTCCAGATCGGAACCGGTATTGAATTCGGAGGTGTACTTGGCGCCGATGTTGAAACGGCCCACCAGGCTCGCGCCGAAATCCCATTCGTAGGTCGCCGACGCGGTGCCCGACCACTCCGGTGCGAAGCTGGTCTTGTTGCCGGGCAGCTTGTACAGGGCCCCATCCGGTCCCACGAAATCGGGCGTGGGCATTTCGTCGCCGTAGAAGGTGTCGGCGTACATCAGGCCGCCCTGCAGCATCAGGCCCTTGCTGGGCTGCCACAGGATTTCGGTATCCACGCCGCGCGAGGTGACCTTGGGAATCGAACGGACCACGAAACTGGTGCCCAGGAAGCTGTTGAGCTGGAAGTCGTCGTAGGTCTGGTGGAACAAGGTCGCGTTGAGCAGCAGGTTGCCGTCCAGCCAAGTGGTCTTGGCACCCAGTTCGTAGCTATCCACGAACTCGCCGTCGAACGAAGTGTCGTTGACCGGGACGATGCCCTGCCCGCCGCTGGACAGGCCGTTGGAGGTCTGCACGCGATCCAGATTGAAGCCGCCGCCCTTGTAGCCGCGCGCCGCCGAAACGTAGGTCATCACGTGGTCGTTCCAGCGGTAGGCCGCCTTGAGCGTGCCGGACCATTCCTTCTCCTCGCGCTCCTGGTGGGTCGAACGGCCGTTGTGCAGCGCGTTGGCCCAGGGCAGGCAGCTGAAGCCGATGATGTTGCCGATCAGCGCCTGTTGTTGCGCAGCCGGCAGGGAGGCGAACGGAATGCCGCGGGTGGTCAGGGCGGTCGCGATGCGGCCGATGGCAGCCGCGCTGGGCGCGCCGGTAGGACCGAAATACGATGCGCAGGCCGGCGCGCCGTTCGGATTGGAATAGACCGAGTCCAGGGTCTTCTTTTCCCGGGTGTAGCGCAGGCCCAGGGTCAGGTCGAGCGCATCGGTCGCGTGCCAGGTGTTGTTGGTGAACAGCGCCACGCTCTTGGCGTTCTGGTCGTAGTGGTCCAGCGCGCCCAGGCCCGGCGCGAAGGTGGTGCCGAAGGCGCGGCCGGTGGTTTGCGACAGGAACAGCGGAGCGGTCGGCGATGCCGCCAGCGCCGGGTTGATCCGCGCCAGCAGGGCGGTGGACAGGAAGGCTTCGTAACCGGTGCCGATGCTGTAGGAATCGTGCCGGGTCAGATCTTCGTCGGCGTAGAACGCGCCCACCATCCAGTCGATGCTGTCGGTGGCGCCGGTCAGGCGGAATTCCTGGCTGAAGGTCTCGAAGCGGGTCAGCGATTCGTCCTCGTTCGCGTTCCGGTACAGCAGATCGGCGCCGGTGTAGTCGAAGTCCAGCGCATTGATCGACTGCCAGTCGCGCAATGCGGTGATCGAAGTCAGGGTCGCGCCGCCGAACCAGGGCGATTCCCAGTTGACTTCGGCCGAGATGCCCTTGTCCTTCATGTCCTGCTCGGTGCTGCGGTTGCTGTGGGCGATGCGTGCGAACGGATCGGCGACCGTCGGGATGGAACCGGCTCCGCCCACGCCGTTGATGATCGCGGCGGTCGAGCCGACCACGGTCTGCACGGCCGAGCAGCAGTTTTCCTCGCGGCTGGTGAAGTCGCCGATGAAGTTGATGTCCAGGTTGTCGGTCGGTTCCAGCAGCAGCTGGGCGCGGATGGAGTGGAAGTTCTGGTCGTTGTCCTCGTCCACCGTGCGCGGGCCGCGCGAGGGTTCCACATCCAGGAAACCGTCGCGCTTGCGCTTGGTGGCGTAGATACGGAATGCGGCGTTGTCGCTCAGCGCATCGTTGTACGAGCCCGAGACGCCGATGGCGCCGTAGTTGCCGACGGTGATCTCGCCTTCGGCGCTCTGCGAGTAGCTTGGGCGGCGGGTGACGATATTGATCACGCCGGCCGAGGTGTTCTTGCCGAACACGGTGCCTTGCGGGCCCTTCAGCACTTCCACCCGCTCCAGTTCGCCCAGGTCGCCGAAGCCCACGCCGTTGCGGGCGCGGTAGACGCCATCGATGATCACGCCGACCGAAGACTCCAGGCCGGCGTTGTCGCCTACCGTACCGATGCCGCGGATACGCGCGGTGGTCAGGGCTTCGCTCTGGGTACTGGTCACGGTCAGGCCGGGAACCAGCACCTGCAGGTCCTTGATATCGCGCACGCCGGTATCTTTCAGCAGCTGCTCGGGCAAGGCGGTGACCGAAATCGGCACGTCCTGCATCGCCTCTTCGCGCTTCTGCGCGGTCACCGTCATGGTGGCCAGCGTGGTGGGCTCGTCATCGGTTTTCGCCGGCGACGCGGCCTGTTGGGCTTGCGCCTGCGATACGGCAAAAAGCGCTGTGAACACAGCGACTGTCAGCATCTTGTGCTGCGGTTTTGCAACGACCATTGTTATCCCCTCCCAGGGTCATCGAATCGCAAGTTTTTGATAAATACGGTGTTGTTCTGAGTCCCCAAAAATATGTGGTAGTGGACGCTTCCCCACGTCGCCTCCCGAACTTAACACTATCTTTACGATACGGCATTTTGCAGTGCACCCATACCAAGTTTCCCAAATCGGGATGGCCTTAATGTTTCAACCGATTCGCGAGCCCGCCCACGGACCGCTAGACTTCCCCTTCCCCCCAGCTCCGGCCTTGACCTTGATTGTTGATTCCCGACCGTGAGCGATCCGGCGACCCTTACCCATACGCCGCTCATGAAGCAATTCTTCGCCGCCAAGGCGGAGTATCCGGACCTGCTGCTGCTGTTCCGCATGGGCGACTTCTACGAACTGTTCTACGACGACGCCCGCAAGGCCGCGCGCCTGCTGGACATCACCCTGACCCAGCGCGGCAGTTCGGCCGGCGCGCCGATCCCCATGGCCGGGGTGCCCGTACACGCCTACGAAGGCTACCTGGCGCGGCTGGTGGCCTTGGGCGAGTCGGTGGCTATCTGCGAGCAGATCGGCGACCCCGCGCTGGCCAAGGGCCTGGTGGAACGCAAGGTGGTGCGCATCGTCACTCCGGGCACGGTGACCGACGAGGCGCTGTTGAACGAGCGCCGCGACACCTTGCTGATGGCGGTCTCGCGTGGAAAGTCAGGCTATGGGCTGGCATGGGCCGACCTGGCCGGCGGCCGTTTCCTGGTCAACGAAGTCGACAGCGCCGATGCGCTGGAAGCCGAACTCTCGCGCCTGGAGCCGGCCGAGCTGCTGATCGCCGATGAGGAAGGCTGGCCTGCGTTCCTGACCGCGCGCACGGGCCTGCGCCGGCGCGCCCCCTGGCTGTTCGACGCCGACAGCGGACGCCGACAGCTGTTGCAGTTCTTCCGCCTGCACGACCTGAGCGGTTTCGGCATCGATGACCGCCCCCTCGCCACTGCCGCCGCCGGCGCCCTGCTCGGCTACGTGGAGGAAACCCAGAAACAGCGCCTGCCGCACCTGACCGCGATCGCGGTGGAATCGGCGGGCGATGCCATCGCCATGAATGCGGCCACGCGCCGGCACCTGGAGCTGGACACGCGCGTCGATGGCGACACCAGGCACACCCTGCTCGGCGTGCTGGATTCCACCGTCAGTCCGATGGGCGGACGCCTGCTGCGGCGCTGGCTGCACCGTCCGCTGCGCGATCGTCAGGTACTGGGCCAACGCCACCAGGCCGTGGCGGCGCTGATCGAAAGCCGCGCCGACGACGCGCTGCGCGAACGCTTCCGCGCGCTGGGCGATATCGAACGCATCCTCACCCGCGTGGCACTGCGTTCGGCGCGCCCGCGCGATCTGTCGACCTTGCGCGACGGCCTGGCCATGTTGCCAGGCATCCGCGAAACGCTCGCCCCGCTCGATTCCCCCCGGCTGCGGGCGCTTTCGGCCGAACTGGGCGAACACACCGATACCGCGCACCTGCTGGCCGCCGCCATCGCCGAGCAGCCGCCGATGAAACTCAGCGACGGTGGCGTGATCGCCGCCGACTACGATGCCGAACTGGACGAACTTCGCCGCCTGAGCACCCACGCCGACCAGTTCCTGATCGACCTGGAAACGCGCGAACGCGAAAGCAGCGGCATCAACTCGCTCAAGGTCGGCTACAACCGCGTGCACGGCTACTACATCGAGATCAGCAAGGCGCTGTCCGAACGCGCGCCGGTGCACTACACCCGCCGGCAGACGCTGAGCAACGCCGAGCGCTACATCACCGAAGAACTCAAGTCCTTCGAGGACAAAGTGCTGTCAGCGCGCGAACGCTCGCTGTCGCGCGAAAAACTGCTGTACGAGCAACTGCTCGACACGCTGGGCGTAGCGCTCGAGCCGCTGAAGCGATGCGCCTCGGCGCTGAGCGAGCTCGACGTGCTGGCCGGCTTCAGCGAGCGCGCACAGGCCCTGGACTGGTCGCAACCCGAACTGAGCGATAAACCGGGCCTGCGCATCGAACGCGGCCGCCACCCGGTAGTGGAAGCGGTGCGCGAGGAACCCTTCGAACCCAACGACCTGGTACTGGGCGGGGACGATCGCGGCGGCGAACCACGCATGCTGATCATCACCGGCCCCAACATGGGCGGCAAGAGCACCTACATGCGCCAGAACGCGCTGATCGTGCTGCTGGCCCACATCGGCAGCTTCGTGCCTGCCTCGCGCGCGGTGATCGGACCGACCGACCGCATCCTCACCCGCATCGGCGCCGGCGACGACCTGGCGCGCGGACAATCCACCTTCATGGTGGAAATGGCCGAGACCAGCTACATCCTGCATCACGCCACCGAGCAGTCGCTGGTGCTGATGGACGAAATCGGCCGCGGCACTTCGACGTACGACGGGCTGGCGCTGGCCGATGCCGTAGCGCGGCACCTGGCCGCGACCAACCGCTGCTACACGTTGTTCGCCACCCATTATTTCGAACTCACAGCGCTGGCCGAACCCGGCAGCGGTATCGCCAACGTGCATCTGGATGCAGTGGAGCACCACGATAAAAACGGCGGCGATTCGCTGGCGTTCATGCATGCGGTGAAGGACGGCCCGGCCGATCGCAGCTTCGGCCTGCAGGTCGCCGCGTTGGCTGGCTTGCCGAAGACCACGGTGCAACAGGCGCGTCGTCGCCTGGCGGAACTCGAACAACGCGGTGGCGAAAGCCATGCCGCGCAGATGGCGCCGCAGGCATTGGACGCACCGCAACAGTTCGGCCTATTCGCCCCAGCAACCTCTGCGGCGCAGGAGGCACTGGCCGCACTCGACCCCGATGAGTTGACGCCCAAGCAGGCGTTGGAAGCGCTGTACCGCCTCAAATCACTGCTGTAGGTCGGGGCTACGCCCCCGACGTACGGATACCCAAACGACACGAGCGTCGGGGACGTAGCCCCGACCTACGATTGCGCATCGCACCATTGAACGACACTATCGAATTGGTTGCGAAAAACGATTTTCATTAATCGTTCGCATTGGCTAACCTACTGACTGATCGCCAACGTCAAAGGACGCCAGCCATGTGCATCTCCGCAGGAAGAGTTGGCCACCCACCGCTCCTGCCGCGTCCTGATGCCTCGCGAAACGCCGATTTGCCGCCAGCCCGTCATGAGGCTCGCGTATCCACATGCAAGCTGCGCATATGCACCGGAACGTGACCGCATAAAGCGATCGCATCGGATGTTCGCACGCCAAAACAATCCCAAACCGAAAACCCCAACTGCCAGAGGTAAAGAACCATGTCTACCGAAGCGAAGTGCCCGTTCCACCAATCCGCCGGCGGCGGCACGACCAACCGCGACTGGTGGCCCAAGCAACTGCGGCTGGATCTGTTGAACCAGCATTCCGCCAAGTCCAATCCGTTGGGTGGGGATTTCGACTACGCAGAGGAGTTCAAGAAGCTCGACTACCACTCGCTGAAGAAGGATCTGCGCGGGCTGATGACGGATTCGCAGGACTGGTGGCCGGCCGACTTCGGCCACTACGGTGGCCTCTTCATCCGCATGGCCTGGCACAGCGCCGGCACCTACCGTATCCAGGACGGCCGCGGCGGCGGCGGCCGCGGGCAGCAACGTTTCGCACCGCTCAATAGCTGGCCGGACAACGTAAGCCTGGACAAGGCGCGCCGCCTGCTGTGGCCGATCAAGCAGAAGTACGGCCAGAAAATTTCCTGGGCCGATCTGATGATCCTCGCCGGCAATGTCGCATTGGAAACGATGGGCTTCCGCACCTTCGGTTTCGGCGGCGGCCGCCCCGACGTGTGGGAACCCGACCAGGACGTGTACTGGGGCCGCGAGACCACGTGGCTGGGCGGCGACGTGCGCTACGCGCACGGCGACCCGGGCGTGGCGAAAGGTGGCGACCAGGCCGTGCTGGTGTCCGACGACAAGGCCGATGGCGACGCGCACAGCCGAAATCTCGAGAACCCGCTGGCCGCCGTGCAGATGGGCCTGATCTACGTCAACCCGGAAGGCCCCGACGGCAACCCCGATCCGCTGCTGGCGGCGAAGGACATCCGCGATACCTTCGCCCGCATGGCGATGGACGACGAGGAAACCGTCGCCCTGATCGCCGGTGGCCACACGTTTGGCAAGACGCATGGCGCCGGACCAGCCGATAACGTCGGCCCCGAGCCCGAAGCAGACGAGCTGGAGGCCCAGGGTTTCGGTTGGCACAACAAGTTCGGCAGCGGCAAGGGTGGCGACACCATCACCTCCGGCATCGAGGTCACCTGGACCCAGACCCCGACGCTGTGGAGCAACAAGTTCTTCGAGAACCTGTTCGGCTTCGAGTGGGAGTTGGAGAAATCGCCGGCCGGCGCACACCAATGGGTGGCCAGGGGTGCGCCTGAGGACGTGCCGCACGCGCATGACGCCTCCAGGAAGCAGCGCCCGAAGATGCTCACCACCGATCTGTCGCTGCGCTTCGATCCGATCTATGGGCCGATCTCAAAGCGCTTCCTTGAGAATCCACAGTCTTTCGCCGATGCCTTCGCTCGCGCCTGGTTCAAGCTGACCCATCGCGACATGGGGCCGCGAGCGCGCTACCTGGGCCCGGAAGTGCCGAAGGAAGAATTGGTGTGGCAAGACCCGATTCCCACCATCGACCACGCCCTGGTGGACGCAGCCGACATCTCCGCGCTCAAGACGAAGATCGCCGCGTCCGGTCTGTCGATATCCGAACTGGTCTCCACCGCGTGGGCCTCGGCGTCGACCTTCCGCGGTAGCGACAAACGCGGCGGTGCCAACGGCGCACGCATCCGCCTCGCCCCGCAGAAGGACTGGGAAGTGAACCAGCCCGGGCAACTGGCGAAGGTGCTGAAAGCACTGGAACGCATCCAGTCGGAGTTCAACCTGGAAGCGAGCGGCGGCAAGAAAATCTCACTGGCCGACCTGATCGTGCTGGCTGGCGGCGTCGGCGTGGAGCAGGCGGCGAAAGCGGCGGGCAACGACATCAGCGTGCCATTCAGCCCAGGACGTGCGGATGCGCGTCAGGACCAAACCGACGTCGAATCGTTCGCGGTGCTGGAGCCGATCGCCGACGGCTTCCGCAATTACACCAAGGGACGTTACAGCGTGCCTGCCGAAGCGCTGCTGGTCGACCGAGCGCAACTGCTCACTCTTACCGCGCCGGAGCTGACGGTACTGGTTGGCGGCTTGCGCGTGCTGGGTGCGGGTGGCGGCAAGCACGGTGCGTTCACCGATCGACCGGGCACGCTGAGCAACGACTTCTTCGTCAACCTGCTGGACATGGGCACGGAATGGAAACCGGCCTCTGAGGCACGCGAAGCCTTCGAGGGCCGTGACCGCAAGACCGGCGCCACCAAGTGGACCGCGAGCCGCGTCGACCTGGTGTTTGGTTCCAACTCCGTGCTGCGCGCGCTTTCCGAGGTATATGCAAGTTCCGATGCGCAACACAAGTTCGTCAGGGATTTCGTGGCCGCCTGGACCAAGGTGATGAACCTGGATCGCTTCGATCTTGCCTGATCCGGGAGGAGCAGGTTCCTCTTCGGGCATCAGCGCGGCCGACCAACGGCAGGAGGCCAGGCAACATGGAAAGGGCGCGATTTTCGCGCCCTTTTTTGAGCGCCGGCACACCCTTCGCTTCGGCCTGAGGTCAAAGTGTGAGTACAGCCCTGCTCCGAATAGGGATAGCATGGCTGTCCGCTTCATACCCACGTCCTGGAGGACGCCGACATGAGCACCAACAGCCTCGCCGAAGAACTGTTCCAGCAATTGCAGGGCGCACCGTTGCAGCAGGTTTCCCAACAACTGGGCACCGGCCAGATGCAGACCGCCAGCGCCATCAGCGCGGCATTGCCGCTGCTGCTGGGCGCATTGGGCAAGAACACTGCCGAACCCCAGGGCGCCGAAGCCCTGTTCGGCGCCCTGCAGCGCGATCACACCGGCCTGGACCTGGGCAGCGTGCTGGGCGCGGTCCTGGGCGGCAGCGCAGCCCCGGCGGCACAGAGCAACGGTGCGGCGATCCTCGGCCACATCTTCGGCGGCGCCCAGCCGCGCGCAGAGGCCAGCCTGGGCCAGGCCACCGGCCTGGGCGGCGACAAGGCCGGTCAGCTGATGAAGATCCTGGCCCCGATCGTGCTGTCGTTCCTGGCCCAACGCTTCATGAGCCAGGGCAATGCGAATCCCAGCGGCCTCAGCCAGATACTCGGCCAGGAGCGTCAGGTCGCGCAGCAGCAGGGCGGCCTGGGCGGCGGATTGCTCGGCGCGGTGCTGGACCAAGACGGCGACGGCCAGTTGGGCCTGGGCGATCTGCTGAAGATCGGCGGCGGATTGCTGGGCGGCAAGCGCTGAGCCCGATTCTCCCTGTCATACGGAAAACGCCGGCATCACTGCCGGCGTTTTTTTGTTGCATGAAAAAAACCCGTCGTTCGACACAACAGAAATACCGTTCGTGGTGGGCCTACGAAGAGTCCCGTTCGTGGTGAGCCTGTCGAACCACGCTTTTCAAGGGAAAATCAGCTTCACGCGATTTGAGACAACTCGCAAAGAGCGTGGTTCGACAGGCTCACCACGAACGGGATGGGGGAATCCGAACAGGAGAATCCAATCCGATTTTTGTTCGGACCATCCTTCCCGGATTACAACGCGTCCAGATCCCCCAACGCCTGTATCAGCCGCCGCGCCCGTTTGTCCGGCTTGTGCTCCGGCGCGCGATAGCCGTTGCGTTCGGCGGCGCGTTGCGCGCGTACCTGTTCGCGTTGCGCGCGCGATTCTTCGCTTTCGGCATAGAGCGTCTGCGCAACGCTGGCCGGCCCGCGCTGTTCGCTGAGCGCCAGCACCTGGATTTCGAAGCGCTCCTCGCCACGCGATACCTTCAAACCATCGCCGACCCGCACCATCCGCGACGGTTTCGCGCGCTGCCCGCCCGCCTCCACTTTCCCGGTTTCCACGGCCTGCTTGGCCAGGCTGCGTGTCTTGTAGAAGCGCGCGGCCCAGAGCCAGATGTCCAGGCGGATGGAGGGGGATTCGATCATTGGAGGAGAATGATGTCGGGAAGGCGGGATATTATCCTTTGTCACGGTATGGTTGCCGTATTGACAATAGTTAGGCCTGCGAGCGCACATCTATGAGTTCTTGGGAAGCAGCACTGCCGATCGCCGACGTCGTACCGCAGGCCAATTTGGCTCGCAGCCCCGCATTCTTTCCTGTTTCGGTTACAAAATTGGCCGTAATGTCCGTGTGCACATTTGGCCTGTATCAGATTTACTGGTTTTACAAGAACTGGCGCCTGGTGAAGAGCCGCGATCAGTCGCGCATTTCTCCTCCGTGGCGCTCGGTTCTTGGCCTATTGTTTTGCTATCCGCTGTTCCGCCGAGTTCGATTCATGGCCCAGCAACAAGCGATTGCGACGCCATCTGCGGCGTTATTGTTCACCGCATGGATTGTGGCGACCCTGTTGAGCTACTCGCCTCCTCCTTACCTGCTCTTATCGTTCGGCTCAGTACTGTTCATGCTCCCGATCCAACGAGCCGTCAATCGCATCAACGCGCGCATCGCTCCTCAGCATGATCCGAACCGTCGATTTGGTGCTTTGAACATTGTAATAGTACTAGTTGGCGGTCTACTCGCCATCTTGAGTGTGATTGGCGCATTCATCGAATCGGTGCAGGCTTAACAATTCATCCAAGCCGAAGCCGCTTCGCGGCCTGGCTTAGTTCAAGCATTAGGCTTCATGGGAGCATCATGGCAATTCATTGGACGCAAACCATAGACACGGTCGATTGGGATGAGATGTCCGAGCTCTATCGCATCGCCCCTCTTGGCACCAAGAGCGGCGATTGGTTGAAGACCGCTTATTCGAACAGCATGTTCAAAAGCCTCGCGTTCGATGACGAAAGGATTATTGCTGCCGGACGCGCCGTTGCCGACGGAGTGGACTGCTCTTATCTCTGCGACATTGTGGTCCACCCTTCCTATCAGGGCTCCGGCCTTGGGAAAGAGCTCATACAAAGATTGGTTGACCTTTCCAAAGGCCATCGCAAAATCATCCTGTATGCCGTTCCTGGTCGGGAGCCGTTCTATGCCAAATTCGGCTTCCGTCGCATGAACACAGCCATGGCCATTTTTGCCGACCCGCAAAAAGCAGCAGCGGATGGATATACGCAGTGAAGCCTGGCAATTCATTCAGGCCGCTTCGCGAATCCATCTAATTCAAGTGCTCAAAGGAAAAGCTAATGAGCGACAGCGTTTCATTAGGCGGTTGCCAATGCGGCTCGATCCGCTACGAAATTTCTGGCGAGCCCCTGGATCTGTACATATGCCATTGCAGAGAGTGCCGGAAACAATCGGCTTCCGCCTTCGGCATCTCTTTCATCGTGCCGTACGCTGCATTGCGCTTGACCCAGGGAGCCCCGAAATTCTGGTCGCGGCCCACCGACACCGGCAACACGCTCGACTGCGCATTCTGCCCGGACTGCGGGTCCCGGCTATGGCATCAGCGGCGCGGTTCCACCGACACTGTCAGCGTGAAAGGCGGCTCCCTGGATGAGCCCGTCGATCTTCGGCAGGCCGTGCACATCTGGACCTCGCGCATGCTGCCTGGAGTCATCGTCCCTCAAGGCGCTGCTCAGTTCCCCGGCGAACCGGAAAATTAGCGCAGCTCTGCTGCACAGCAAGGCCCGACGACTCATTCAAGCCGAAGCGGTTCCGCATCGCATAAAGCAAAACGGCCACCCTGAGGTGGCCGTTTCGTTGATGCTGGGAAGTAACGCTTACTCTGCGGCGGCAGCGGCAGCCAGCTTGGCGGCCTTGGCCTGCTGGCCGGCGGCCAGGTCTTCCTTGATGCGGGCGGCCTTGCCTTCCAGATCGCGCAGGTAGTACAGCTTGCCCGCGCGGACCTTGCCGCGGCGCTTCACTTCCACCGAGTCGATGGTCGAGCTGTGGGTCTGGAACACGCGCTCGACGCCGAAGCCGTGCGAGATCTTGCGCACGGTGAAAGCGGAGTTGAGGCCGGCGTTCTTCTTGCCGATCACCACGCCTTCGTAGGCCTGCACGCGCTCGCGGTTGCCTTCCTTGACCTTCACGTTCACCACGACGGTGTCGCCGGGGCCGAAAGCGGGCAGTTCGCGCTTGATCTGGGCGGCTTCGAAATCAGCCAGGATGTTCATGTTGAGCTTGGTCATGGTGGCACCGTGTAAGTGTCGTGGGCGTGTCGTTCGACAACTGGAAACTGATGCAGTCACCGGATTGTGCTGCACGATATTATTGTGGGGTTCCGCCTACTCGGGTTCCGGCAGGCGAGCCGCATATTCTAACCCAAAATTTGTCGGCGGGGCAAAGGGTTAGCTGACTTTAGCCCCTCTCCCGCCGGGAGAGGGTTGGGGTGAGGGTACGGCGGAGTCCGGATGCACAAGCCGTGGCTTCCTCACCAAGTCCGCAAAGCCGCTTGCGTCTATTCCCCAAACTGCCAGCACTCCCACTCCGCCGCACCCCCATCCGGCGCTACGCGCCACCTTCCCCCGCTGGGGGAAGGGAATCTCTCCGGAACGCCTCCAGCAGCGCCCGGTCGGCTTTGGACAGGGAAGCCTCGTCCAGCAGTTCTGGTCGGCGCAGCCAGGTCCGCCCCAGGGCCTGCTGGCGGCGCCAGCGCGCGATGGCCGCATGGTCGCCGGAGCGCAGGACCGCCGGCACCTCGCCCAGGGCATGGCTGGCCGGATGGGTGAAATGGGGGCAGTCCAACAAGCCGTCGGCCTCGAAACTGTCCTGTGCCGCCGACTCGGCATCGTTCAGCGCGCCCTCCTGGAGTCTCGCCACCGCATCGATTAGCACGGCCGCGGCCAGCTCCCCGCCGGACAACACGTAGTCGCCGATGGAAATCTCTTCGTCCACCTCGGCCGCCACCAGGCGCTCATCGACGCCTTCGTAGCGACCGCAGAGCAGAACCAGGCGCGGCAGCGCGGCAAGTTCGCGGACCTTGCGCTGGGTCAAAGGCGCGCCCTGCGGCGTCAGATAGATCACCCTGGCCGGCAACTCGCTGTCCGCGCGCGCGGCCGACAGGCAGGCCTGCAACGGCTCGATCATCATCACCATGCCCGGCCCGCCGCCGAAGGGGCGGTCGTCTACCCGGCGGTAATTGCCCTCGGCATAGTCGCGCGGATTCCAGCCGTGCAGCGACAGCAGCTGGCGCTCCTGGGCGCGGCCGACCACCCCGAAACCCGCGCATTGCGCGATGAATTCGGGAAACAGGCTGACCACGTCGATTCGCATCAGAAATCCGGATCCCAATCCACGGTGATCAGGCCGGCTTCGAAATCCACCGACTTGACGAAATCCGGTTCGACGAACGGAACCATGCGGTCGCGATCGCCGCGAATCGACAACACGTCGTTGGCGCCGGTGGAAAACAGGTGCGAAACGGTGCCGAAGTCCACGCCTTCCACATTGACCACCCGGAATCCTTCCAGGTCGACCCAGTAGAATTCGCCCGCCTTGGGCGGCGGCAATGCCGAACGCGGCACATAGATATCGGTGCCGCGCATGGCTTCGACCACATCGCGGTCGGTCACGTCCGGAAACGTGGCCACCAGATGCTTGCCCGATTCCTTGCCGCGCGCGCCTTCGAACTGGCGCTCGCGGCCTGCGGCGTCGACCAGGATCCACGGCTGGTAGCGGAAGATCGCATCGCGCGGCTCCGTCCAGGACTCGATCTTGATCTGACCGCGTATGCCGAAGGCGCCGACGATCCTGCCCAGCAGGATCCGACGTTCGTTATCGCTCATGGGGGAAAAGGACGGCGCTCGACACGCCGTCCTGGCGGATCAGGCCGAAGCCTGCGCCGCGACCTTGCCCGCTTCCTTGTACAGGTTGCGGACCTTGTCGGTCATCTGCGCGCCCTGGCCGACCCAATGGTCGACGCGTGCGGTGTCCAGCTCGATGCGCTTTTCGTTGCCCGAGGCAACCGGGTTGTAGTAACCCAGGCGTTCGATGTTGCGGCCGTCGCGCGCGCTGCGCGAGTCGGTGACGATGATGTGGTAGAACGGACGCTTCTTGGCGCCGCCACGGGTAAGGCGAATCTTGACCATTGTGATGCTTTCCTGTGTTGCCCAGTCGCCATTGCGGCGCGGTGAACCGACAATTCTAAGCCATTGAATTGCGGAAGGAAACCCCGCCAACCTCTCGTTTTGTAGAGGCAAGCTTGCTCGGCTGGGCGGCCCATGGAAAGAGCAAGCCGAGCAAGCTCGGCTCTACAAGGCTTGCCAGGCTTGGGTTTCCAGGGCTTTCTGCAGAATCGACGAAAGCTTTGAGTCGGCCTCGAACTCCGTCTCATCAATACTTGCGATTGACTGGATCCCGCTGGCATTGCTGGTGAATGCAGCCCGGAACCCGCCCAACCCAGGCAGGTGGACCCGGCGAACGACTTGCGCGACCCCGGACTCCCGCAGGCCCGCCTGTAGCAATTGTTCGGACGTCCCGCGCAGTGCTGGGGCCTCGGGCCAAACTATCTGTGCCCCATCCCAGAAACCGAGGTTCCATACCGATCCTTCCGAGATCCTGCCCTCGGCATCGACGAACAGCGCATCGTCGTAGCCCTGCCCCAGCGCCAGCCGGCGGTAATGGAACAAGGGAAAGGTGCCCACATGCTTGATATGCGGCAACGGGCGCTGGAACTCGAACGATTTCACCCGCAGCGCACGGGCCGATGACGATGCAGGAGGCGATAGCGAGATCAAGACATCAGGAGCGAAGCTTCCCGCCGGCTTGCGATAGTCGAAGCTTCGCGAGAACACCGTGGCGCGCAAGGTGCAGTCCGGGTTATCGACGGTCGCCTGGCGCATTTGTTCGCGCACGGACGGAAAATCCAGTTCGGCGCCGAACAGTTCGCGTGTCGCCGCTTCCAGCCGCTTCCGGTGCAATTCCAGCCCTTGCACCGCACGGTCGCGCACCTGCATGGAAGTGAAGTGGCCATAATTGACCAGCGCGAGAGCACGCAGCTCGTCCGCATTTGCCGGTCGTCCGTTGAACAAAGCTGCGTGCATGCCGATTCCGGTTTTTTTTCAAGAAAGCTGAAAACCGTCGTTCCCGCGAAGGCGGGAATCCAGCGACTTGGCTCCTGCGAGTTCGAAGTCGCTGGATTCCCACCTTCGCAGGGATGACGGCAACAATTTTTACGTCGCGGAACTGCCGGTCCATTCCCGCACCGACGCTGGCAGGAACCTCAACGGAACGGTATACCGCCGCCACGTGCGCCCATCATGCCCTTCATGCCGCGCATCAGGCCCTTCATGCCGCCGCCGGCCAGCTTGCCCATCATTTTTTCCATCTGCTGGTACTGCTTGAGCAGACGGTTGACGTCGGCCGGCGTGGTGCCGGAACCGCGGGCGATGCGGGCGCGGCGCGAGCCGTTGAGCAATGCGGGATTGCGGCGTTCCTTCTTGGTCATCGAGCCGATGATGGCGACCATGCGCGGCACTTCCTTGCCGGTGACCTGCTGCTTCACGTTCTCGGGCACCTGGCCCATGCCGGGCAGCTTGTCCATCAGGCCGCTGATGCCGCCCATGTTCTGCATTTGCTCGAGTTGATCGCGCATGTCATTGAGGTCGAACTTCTTGCCCTTGGCGACCTTGGCCGCGAGCTTGGCGGCTTTTTCCTGGTCGACGTTCTGTTCCACCTGTTCGACCAGCGACAGCACGTCGCCCATGTCGAGGATGCGGCTGGCGACGCGGTCGGGGTGGAAGATATCCAGGCCGTCCGGCTTTTCGCCCACGCCGATGAACTTGATCGGCTTGCCGGTGACGTAACGCACCGACAGCGCCGCGCCGCCGCGTGCGTCGCCGTCGGTCTTGGTCAGCACCACGCCGGTCAGCGGCAGCGCTTCGGAGAACGCCTTGGCCGTGGTCGCCGCGTCCTGGCCGGTCATCGAATCGACCACGAACAGAGTTTCGACCGGATTGATGGCCGCATGCAGCGCCTTGATTTCCGACATCATCGCTTCGTCGATGGCCAGGCGGCCGGCGGTGTCGACGATCAGCACGTCGGCGAACGACTTGCGCGCATCGGCGATCGCGGCTTTGACGATATCGACCGGCTTCTGCGACGCGTCGGACGGGAAGAACAGCACGTCCACCTGCTGGGCCAGCGTTTTCAGCTGCTCGATGGCGGCGGGACGGTAGACGTCGGCGCTGACCACCATCACCTTCTTCTTGCGCTTTTCCTTCAGGTGCTTGGCCAGCTTGGCCACGGTGGTGGTCTTGCCCGCACCCTGCAGGCCGGCCATCAGGATCACCGCCGGCGCCGGTACGTTGAGGTTGAGGTCGGTGGCGGCCGAACCCATCACCGCGGTCAGTTCGTCGCGAACGATCTTGATCAGCGCCTGGCCGGGGGTGAGGCTCTTCAGCACTTCCTGGCCGACCGCGCGCACCTTGATGCGTTCGATCAGGGCCTGCACCACCGGCAGGGCCACGTCGGCTTCGAGCAAGGCGATGCGCACTTCGCGGGTGGCCTCGCGGATGTTTTCCTCGCTCAGGCGGCCACGGCCGCGCAGGCGCTCGATGGTGCCGGAAAGACGCTGGGTAAGGGACTCGAACATGCGCGAAAGCCGTGATCAAAAGAAGGGCGAAGTATAACGGCACCCACCCGGCCCGACTTCCCAATCGAGAACGGTTCTCGGAAACGGCGCGCTATGCCAAACTGCTGGCATGTGGATCTCGCTCGCGGCCGTCGTTTTCTATCTGCTCGCCACTGGCATGCTGGTGCGCGCGGTAGCGCAGGACCAGGTGTCCGCCAGCCGCGCTTGGCTATGGCCAGCGCTTGCTGGCGTCGCCTTGCATGGGCTCTATCACCTGCTGGTGGCCTGGCGCACACCCGGAGGCCCGGACATGCATTTCTTCTCCGCGCTGTCGCTGGTCGGGCTGGGCATGGCGGCCATGACCACGGCCGTCGGCGCGCAGGGGCGCATGGCAGGGCTGGGCGTGCTGTCTTTCCCGCTGGCCGCGGCACTGCTGATGGTCTATCACCTGTATGGCCATGAGCCCTCACCCGGCCTGGATTGGCGTCTGCAGCTGCACGCCTGGATGGCTTTGCTGGCCTACGCGACGCTGGCGATCGCCGCACTGCTGGCGGTCATGCTGTGGGCACAGGAACGCGCGCTGCGCCGCCGCGAGTTCCATGCCTGGTTACGCGCCCTGCCTCCGCTGACCGAGCTGGAAGAACTTCTGTTCCGCACCATCAGCGTCGGCTTCCTGTTGCTGACCGCGACCCTGCTGACCGGCGTGCTGTTCGTGGAAAACCTGTTCGCCCAGCACCTGATCCACAAGACCGTGCTCAGCGTGCTGTCCTGGCTGGCCTTCGGTGCCTTGCTGATAGGCCGCTGGCGCTACGGCTGGCGCGGCAACAAGGCGGTGCGCTGGACCCTTACCGCCATGGCACTGCTGCTGCTGGCCTTCTTCGGCAGCAAGTTCGTGCTGGAACTGGTTCTGGAGCGGGCCAGTTAGGCAATCGGACTCGCAGGAGCTGCGTAAGCTGCGACCGAACATTACCGGCGTGGCACGGATCCGCATGTGCCTTCAACATCGCAGCTTACGCAGCTCCTACAAGGGCTGGATCGCATTCCTGGTAGTCAGACCTCCGGCGGACCTCGCTTGCCGCGACGCAGCATTTCTTTGCTGAAACAATATTTGCCTTGACAATTATTGCACGGGCGAGGATATTTGCCCGCCATGAGCCCCTCCTCCCACACCCCTGAAGCCAACATGGGCCTGCTTTTCCGGCAGGTCCGCGACGCCATGTGGGCCGACATGGCCCGCGAAATGGCCGCCGCCGGGCATGAACTCACCTACAGCCAATTCGTGACCATCAAGCGTCTGGCCACGGATTCGTCCGACGGGGTTACCGACCTGGCCCGCTGGGCGCAGGTCAACCCGGGCGCCATGACGCGACTGCTGGACAAGCTGGAAACCCGTGGCCTGTTACGGCGCATCGCCGACCCCGGCGACCGTCGCGCACTCCACATCGTGCTGACCGATGCGGGCCAAGCCATCTGGTCCGACATCCAGCACTGCGGCGAGCGCGTACGCGCCCGTGCCATGCAGGGCCTGGATGACGGCGAACGCGAACAGCTGTTCCGCCTGCTGAATCAGGTTTTGCAGAACCTTACGCCCCCTACCGCCAACGACGATTGATCCCATGCGCATTCCCCTCTCTGCGCGCGGCCTGAGGCCGGCGCTTTCCGTATTGGCTCTCGGCCTGTTGCTGGCCGGTTGCGCCAGCACCCATGGCCTGGAACCCAAGACCGCGCTGCGGGATGCGGACACTTTGTCCTCCAGTCGCAGCCTTTCCAGCGGCGCGCTCAGCGCGGCCGATTTCCCGCGTCAGGACTGGTGGAGCGCGCTCGGCGATCCGCAGCTGGACGCACTGATCGACGAAGCCTTGCAAGGCACACCGTCGCTTGAAGCCGCCGACGCACGCCTGCGCAAGGCGCAGGCCCAAGCCGGGCTGGCCGATGCGGAACGCAAGCCGACGCTGAGTGCAAGCGGGCAGTATTCGGGCGTGCAGTTGCCCGAAACGCTGGCGCCGGAACCGTTGGGCGGTTCGTACATCGGCAGCACGGTGCTGATGCTGAACTTCAAGTACGGATTGGATCTGTGGGGCGGCAAGCGCGCGCAGTTCGAAGCCGCGGTCGGCCAGGCCAAGGCGGCCGAAGTCGATGCACAGGCGGCGCGCCTGACGCTGTCTTCCAACATCGCCCGCACCTATGTCGGGCTGGCCCAAGCCTACGCGGCGCTGGACGTAGCCACGCGCGAGCACGAACGCGCCACGCATCTGCGCAGCCTGGGCGAACAACGGGTCAAGGCGGGCCTGGACAACCAATTGCAGCTGCGCCAGGCCGAAAGCACCATCGCCAGCGCCGAACAGCAGGCGCAAGCGGCGCAGCAGCAGATCGACATGGCGCGCACCGCGCTGGCTGCATTGCTTGGCCAGGGCCCGGACCGCGGACTGGCGATTGCCCGCCCGACGGTGTTGCAAGCGCGCACTCCCGTAGTGCCGCAAGTGTTGCCCAGCGAATTGCTGGGGCATCGTCCGGACGTCGTTGCAGCGCGGTGGCGCGTGGAAGCCGCAAGCCGCGGCATCGACGCAAGCAAGGCATCGTTCAAACCCAGCATCAATCTCAGCGCGATCGTGGGCCTGGCTTCGGGTGGGCTCTCGGATCTTTTCAGCAGCGATGCGTTGCTGGGTCTCGGCGGCCCCGCCATCAGTCTGCCGATTTTTGATGGCGGACACCTGCGCAACCAACTGGACGCAAGCGATGCGGATTACGACCTGGCCGTCGCCAACTACAACCAGTCGCTGGTCGGCGCGCTGCACGAAGTCACCGATGCGCTGCAGAGCGCGCGTTCGCTCGATCGACAGATCGAAACCTCGCAACGGGCGCTGGCCGCTGCGAAGTCGGCCTGGGACCTTGCGCAGACCCGCTACCGCGCCGGCCTTGGCACGCAGCTCGACGTGCTGGCCGCGCAACGCCCGCTGCTACAGCTGGATCAACAGATCGCGGCGCTGCAGGCGCAGCGGCTCAACGCAGGCATCGACCTGGACCGCGCCCTGGGCGGTGGTCTGATTTTCGAACAACCCCACACCTCCATCGCCAATACCACGGCCACGCCATGACTTCCAAGATCAATCCCGAAGCTTCCACTCCCGCCGCCGCACCCGCCGCGCCGAAGAACAGCAAGCGCAAGCGCGCGCTGGGCATCGTCGCGTTGCTGGTGATCGTGGGCGCCATCGCCTGGCTGGCCTACTACCTGATGTACGCGCGCTGGCACCAGGACACCGACGACGCCTACGTGCAGGGCAACGTGGTCGCCATCGTGCCGCAGACAAGCGGCACCGTGATCAGCATCGATGCCGACGACGGCATGAAGGTCGAGGCCGGGCAGACGCTGGTGCACTTGGATGCCAACGACGCGCAGGTCGCCTACGATCAATCGGTCGCGAATCTGGCCGGCACCGTGCGCCAGGTCCGCGGCTTCTACAGCAGCGTCGATGCCGGCCAATCGGATCTGCGCGCACGCGAAGTCGCGGTGGCGCAGGCGCGCGCCGACGTGGCCCGTCGCAGCGGCCTGGTGGCCAGCGGCGCGGTTTCCAGCGAAGAGTTGGCGCATGCGCGCGACGTGCTCGCTTCGGCCGAAGCGGCGCTTGGCAGCTCGCGCGGCAACTTGTCGCGCAGCCGCGCGCTGGTCGACGCCACCACCCTGTCCAAACAGCCGCAGGTGCAGGTGGCGGCCTCTCAGCTTCGCCAGGCGTATTTGAATCTGCAGCGCTCGGCCATCGTCGCGCCCGTTTCCGGTTACGTGGCCAAGCGCCAGGTGCAACTGGGCCAACGCGTACAGCCTGGCACCACCTTGATGACCATCGTGCCGCTGGAACAAGTGTGGGTGGAAGCCAACTTCAAGGAAACCCAGCTCGGCCATATGCGTATCGGCCAGCCGGTCGAAGTGCATTCGGATCTGTACGGCAGCGACGTGGAATACAACGGCAAAATCGCTGCGCTCGGGCTAGGCACCGGCAGTTCGTTCTCGCTGCTGCCGGCGCAGAACGCCAGCGGCAACTGGATCAAGATCGTGCAACGCGTTCCCGTGCGCATCGAACTGGATCCCAAGCAGCTTGCCGAGCATCCGCTACGCCTGGGCCTGAGCATGAGCGTGGACGTGACCGTGCGCGATCAAGCCGGTCCGTCACTGGCCCTTGCGCGCAAGGACGTGAAGCCGATCCTGGCCACGCTGGCCTACCAGCGACAGCTGGCCGACGCCGATGCGCTGATCGCACGGATCATCGAAAGCAACCTGCCCGCTTCCGCACGCAACTGATCCGCACATGGCCACCATCGCAACAGAGGAAGAAAGCTTCGGCCTGCCGGCGACGCCGGAGCCGGCGGCCAGGCCGTTCGCGCCGCCGAACCTGGCGCTGACCACCATCGGCCTGGCGCTGGCCTCGTTCATGCAGGTGCTGGACACCACCATCGCCAACGTCTCGTTGCCGACCATCTCCGGCAACCTGGGCGCCAGTTCCAATCAGGCGACGTGGGTCATCACCTCGTTCGCTGTGAGCAACGCCATCGCGCTGCCGCTGACCGGCTTCATGGTCCGCCGCTTCGGCGAACGCAAGGTATTCATGTGGGCCACGCTGGCTTTCGTCATCGCCTCGCTGCTGTGCGGACTGGCCAACAGCATGGGCCTGCTGGTGGCGGCGCGCGCGTTGCAGGGTTTCGTCTGCGGCCCGATGTATCCGGTGACCCAGGCGCTGCTGATCTCCATCTATCCACCGCAGAAACGCGGACAGGCCATCGCCTTGCTGGCCATGGTCACCGTGGTCGCACCCATCGCCGGACCCATTCTGGGCGGCTGGATCACCGACAACTACAGCTGGGAGTGGATCTTCTTCATCAACATTCCCATCGGTATCTTCTCCAGCATCGTGGTCGGCCGGCAATTGAAGGGCCGCCCGGAAAAACTGGAACGCCCGAAGATGGACTACATGGGCCTGTCGATGCTGGTGCTGGGCGTGGGCGCGCTGCAGATCCTGCTGGACCTGGGCAACGACGAGGACTGGTTCAATTCGACCAAGATCGTCGCCCTTTCGCTTATCGCGGCGGTCGCATTGACGGTGTTCGTGATCTGGGAACTGACCGACAAGGATCCCATCGTCAACCTGCGTCTGTTCCGTCATCGCAACTTCGCGGCGGGCACGATCGCGATGGTCATGGCGTACGCGGCGTTCTTCGCCGTCGGCTTGCTGGTGCCGCTGTGGCTGCAGCGCAATCTGGGCTACACCGCCATCTGGGCGGGTTTCGCCAGCGCGCCGATCGGCATCCTGCCGGTGCTGCTGACGCCGTTCGTGGGCAAATACGCGACCAGAATGGACTTGCGCTGGTTGGCCACGTTCGCCTTCATCGTCATGGCCGCAACCAGCTTTTTCCGCTCGGGCTTCAATCTTGAAGTCGATTTCGAACGAGTCGCGATGATACAGCTGGTGCAGGGACTGGGCGTCGCCTTGTTCTTCATGCCGGTGCTGACCATCCTGCTGTCCGATCTGGAGCCGCACGAGATCGCGGCAGGCTCAGGGTTGGCGACCTTCGTGCGAACGCTGGGTGGCAGCTTCGCCGCGTCGTTGACCACCTGGGCGTGGAGCCAGCGCACGACCATTCATCACGCGCAGTTGACCGAACACATATCCGCTTACGACCCGGCGACGATGCAGACCGTGCAGACGCTGGGCAACGGCGACGTGCAGCGCGGCGCGGTGGTGTTGAACCAGATGATTTCGCAACAGGCCACGCAGATCGGCTTCAACGAGGTCTTCCACCTGCTGGGAATCCTGTTCCTGGCGGTGATCCTGTTCGTGTGGTTCGCGCGGCCGCCGTTCGCTGCGAAGATGGGTGGTGGCGCTGCCGCTGGCGGCCATTGACGTTGCCGCTGTAGGAGCGACGCGAGTCGCGAAGCCCTCGGCGATCGGGCAATGGGAGCTTCGCGACTTGCGTCGCTCCTACGACCGTCTATTCCGATGCTGCTTCAAGCGCATCGGACAGCCGCTCCACAGCGATCACTTCCATCGCCTTGAACGCCCCCGACTTCGGCGCATTTCCTTTCGCCACGATCGCCCGCTTGAACCCATGCGTGGCCGCTTCGCGCAAACGCTCTTCGCCATTGGGAATCGGGCGGATCTCGCCGGACAATCCGACTTCGCCGAAGGCGATGGTCTTCTCCGGCAACGGCTTGTCGCGCAACGACGACAGCACGGCCAGCAATACCGGCAGGTCGG
The DNA here is from genome assembly GCF_010093305.1 of Pseudoxanthomonas sacheonensis. Lineage (GTDB taxonomy): Bacteria > Pseudomonadota > Gammaproteobacteria > Xanthomonadales > Xanthomonadaceae > Pseudoxanthomonas_A > Pseudoxanthomonas_A sacheonensis. Next base: position 43,631 of record NZ_PDWS01000018.1, read on the forward strand.
CTGCGGTCTCCTGCACGCGGATGCCGCCGACCACGTTGACGAACACGTCCTGATCGCTGGTGACGATGCCGCCGTGCCTGTGCAACACAGCCAGCAGCATCGCCAACCGGTTCTGCTCCAACCCCACTGCGACCCGGCGCGGATTGGACAGAGGCGATGAGTCCACCAGCGCCTGCACTTCCACCAGCAGCGGACGCGTGCCTTCGCGCGTGACCATCACGCAGCTTCCCGGTTGCTGGGTGCTGCCGCCGGACAGGAAGATCGCCGAAGGATTGGGAACTTCCTTCAGGCCTTTCTCGCCCATCGCGAACACACCCAGTTCGTTGACCGCGCCGAAGCGGTTCTTGAAGGCGCGCAGTACGCGGAAGCGGCTGCCGCTCTCGCCTTCGAAATACAGCACCGCGTCGACCATGTGTTCGAGCACGCGCGGGCCGGCGATGCCGCCTTCCTTGGTGACGTGGCCGATCAGGAACACGGCCGTGCCGGTTTCCTTGGCGTAGCGCACCAGACGCGCTGCGCTTTCGCGCACCTGACTCACCGAACCCGGCGCGGCGGTCAGCGAATCGGTCCATAGCGTCTGCACCGAATCGGCGACGATCACCTTGGGTTGCGCGGCGACGGCGTGGTCCAGGATCTTCTCGATCCCGGTTTCAGCCAGCGCCCGCAACCCCTCCATGGGCAGTCCCAGGCGCAAGGCACGGCCGGCCACCTGCGCCAGCGATTCTTCGCCGGTCACGTAAAGCGACGGCAGCGATTGCGACATCTGCGCCATCGCCTGCAGCAACAAGGTCGATTTACCGATGCCCGGGTCGCCGCCGACCAGCACCACCGCGCCTTCGACCAGTCCGCCGCCCAGCACGCGGTCGAATTCGCCTATACCGGTGGAAACGCGAGCTTCCTCGCTGCTGCGCACGTCCTTGAGCGCGGTGATCTGCGGCGCTTCCAGCTTGCCCGCCCAGCCGCTGCGTCGCGATGCTGCTGGCGCGCCGGCGGCCGGCTCCAGCACGATTTCGGACAAGGTGTTCCAGGCGCCACATTCGGCGCATTGGCCCTGCCACTTGTTGTGTTCGGCGCCGCATTCGCTGCAGACGTAGGCGGTCTTGCTCTTGGCCATGATGTTTTCGTTCGGCGAACCAGCGCACAGGATAGACGCGCGCCATCGCGCAGGGCGAGACTGGCGCCGTGCGAAGCCGGCTTCGCAGCCCCTCAGGCCATCCGGAGCGCGGCCCGGGTGACGACTTCAGCGTCCTGGTGCTGGGTCAGCGCGGAATTCCGCGTTTGTTCCTGCCGGGCGCTCGCTTCCGCCATTTGCTGCGTGCTCTGGGCCAGCGGGGTATTCAAACCCTGCATGGTGTCCACGCTGGCGCGTCGGTGGGCAGGATCGTCCAGCCGCCCTTGCACCGCGAAAGTAAGCTTGGCATCGCCGCTCATCACCACATGGTCGATCCCGCGCATGCCCTGTTCCTTGGCCGCCACGGCCAGATGGCCGCTCAGCTGGTCGCTGCGCAGATCGGGCGTGCGATTGTGTTTGGCATCGATGGCGTGGATGCCTCGCGCCGCATCGCGGAACAGGGAATGCTCGGGGTGGTTTGGGTCGTTGAGCAGAACACCTTTGCCCCGTGCGGGGTGCGGCAAGTCATCTGCCTGCTTCGGCAATGCGGATCGCGGTTCCTGTCCGATGGTTTGCTGCACAGGCACCGGCTGCTGCATCAGCTGCTTGACCGCGGCGTGCTCAAGCGACTGGGTGCGCGCGTCCAGGCTCGGGATCACCGTCTCGGTCATCAGATGCCGTTGGGTGGCTTCATTACCTGCACCTGCCGCGTGCTTGATGACCGACCGTGTCTGCCAGGCGTTCATCAGGCCGCCAGGTCCAAGATAAGTCGCTTCCGCGGCAAGGACGCCGCCCACTCCTGCTCCGGTTACCGCCAGGGCCGTGGGTGCATGCCCGGTCAGATTGCGCACTCCGCGCCCGGTTTGATCGAATGCCCGGTCGATGTCGGCTCCGGCGTGTTCAGCGGATTTCCGCAAATTCGCACCGGTCTGGTTGGCGGTCTGTTCCAGCAGCTGCGCGCCCTGACCCGCGGTCTGCCGGACGCTGTTCGCGTCGCGTCCGGCATGATCCAGCGCTCCTCTGGCCTGTGCGGTCTTGAGGTCGCAGTACGCGTCGGTGGCCTGATCGCGCCGATCCGCTTCCTGGCGCAGGCCCGGTGCGATCTTGTCCGCGAAAGGCAGATGGCTTGCGGCCCGCAGCAAGGCATTGCTGGTTTCATTGCCCCAACGCTGGGTCACGCATTGCGCCATCGGTACCGCAGCTTCCAGGTATCCCGTCGCCATGCGAACCTGCGCGACCGCTTCGCCGCCAGCGCGCACTTGCAAACCGGATACCTTGCCGAAGGTCTGCGCGCCGAGTTCGGCAGCCTGGCCGGTGACCTTGCCGCCCACCCGATAGCCGTCACCCAAGGTGTCCAGGGCAACATCGGTAACCCTGCCGGCGACGGCGATCCCCTCGCCCGCCCGCTTTCCCACGTACGCTCCCGCCACGGCTCCGCTCAACACATTCAGCAGTGGCCCTGCGTCCTTGGCCACTTCGCTGATTGCCGGTTCTTTCGGCCGATCGATCAGATTGCCCTGGGCGTCCCGCATCTTGGCTTCAAGCATGGGCTGTATCTGCCCGGCCGCAGTGGGCACCTGCTTCAGGGTCCTGCTGCCGGAATGCTCGGCAAGGTAGTCGATCAGACCCAGCGCGTCCTGCTGGGCTTGTTTGCTATGGGGCAGGAGTTGTCCCAGCTGCGTGGTCAGCAGCTGCCGCGCTTCCGGCAGACGCGAAACATCGGCCGCCATGGTGGCGACAGCTCCCATCTGCATCCGTTGCAATGCGTCCATGCGGCCGATCATGGCTTGGCCGTCGGTGAGGACTTCGCCTTTGACTTGATAGGCGGTGATGATTTTGTCGGTGTCGAAAACCGAGAGGCCTTGTTTTTCAGCGTAGCGCTGTGCAGTGGCGGGATTCAAGCCCGAGGAATTGAAGGTGATGGCGGGAATACCGGTAATCGCGGAAGCTGAAGAGGCCAAGCCGCCGCCTAATGAATGCCCCGCTATTTCAAAATCATTACCCAATGGCGACAGACTCAAGTCATTCGCAAGCCTCATGGCGCGGTTGTAGTAATCGCTCTCCAGACCTACACCCTGGATACCGTTATTCACCCAATCTTCTGCTGCAGACTCCCGGGTAACCTCTTTACCCTCGCTGTCGTGTGCTATCACCGCCCCATTGGAACCCTTGTAACAGACGACCGGCTTTACATCAGAACCGAAAACCCGAGGGTCAGCCAAATAGATTTCAGCGCGAAAATTGGAATCGTCAGGCTGCAGATACTGCCTAATCTGCTGGTCAGTCCAGTTCACGCCGGCCTGACGCAAGAGTTCAGGATGCTCGCTCGCACGTATCCAGCCCGGTTGCGATGAAGGCCTGTGGGCTGCAGATTCGTAGACGTCATCCGCCAATCCTGCTATGTCACGCACATGATATTGCTGCGTCAGCGCATCTGCTTGGCGAGAAATCTGCAAATCACCGGATTGCAACGATTGCGCCCGCATTGCAGACAGCAATTCGTTCTGCTGCCGCACCTGCGATATTTTTTCCTCCAGCGTCCGTGGATCCTGGGACGGGAGTACTGGCCCGACAGTCACAGTGGGCGTAGTCATGTTCGGCTCCTTGCCTTGGGTTGACACAGCAATCAACGCTGTTCAACCTGCCACTGTGCATCCTTGCTGTCAATCGCACAGGCCACTTAAAAAAGATAGTGAAGTCACATTTAACAGGGGAGATAAACGATGTCCAGGAATGGACTCATGCTCGCTTTCGGTAACCTTTTCGCCGCGCTACTGCTATCGTCGTGCCTGATTGCTTGCCACGCGCAACCCACAGGCAAACCCGCCACGGCAGGCTTTCCCGCCAGCAATTATTTCGAAGGCAAAGCCCTGGAACTGGCCGAGGCAGTTGATCGCAACGATGCGGCCGACGTTCGGCGGCTAATCAAGCAGCAAGGCGTCAATCCCGATGTGATCTTCGACGAGAGCGCCATGCCCATGGTGGCTTGGCCGGTGTTCAACAAGAATCTGCCGGGTTTGAAACTATTGTTGGACAACGGTGCCGACCCCAACGCGCGCCGCATCGATTCGCAACGCACAAGCGGGCAGCAACGCAACAACGCACTGGTCTTCGCCGCTGGCAATGCAGACTCGCGTTATCTGACCATGCTGCTCGATTACGGCGGCGATCCTAATACCCACAATTCCAATGGAGAACCGCTGACCTACGTGGCCACGCTGCAGGATCAATGGCCTAATGTAAAGGTTCTGATCGAGCATGGCGCCAATATCAATGAAGGCCTCTATGTTCCTGAAAGCTACAACACGGTAGTTGCCTGGTATTCGAGTTTCGGTAATTTCGAACAGGTCTATTGGCTTCTTCAGCATGGTGCCGACCCTACCCGTACCACCGAAACGCAGAGAGGGTCGGTCAATAAAACTCGCATGCCCGTCGTTGACGATATCTACTGGCTGCCGGTTAAACCGCAGATAGTCGAATGGCAACGCAAATGCCAGCACTGGCTGCGCATGCACGGTATCGAGCGGCAACCAATGCCGACATACATGAAAGAGCGCCGTATCAAGCTGGGACTTCCTAGCGAGGAGAAGGATATCCCCCTGCTGTAAATGCCTCACGACTCGTTTAACGAAAGCATGGACGCATCAAGATGAATGAACGGGAAAATTCATTGGCCTTTTTTGGCCTCAAACTGGGGCTGCTGTTATCGACATGCTTGGCTGCCTGCCAGGCGAAACCTGCAAGCGAACCCACAACTGCAACTTTTTCCGCCAGCAACTACTTCCAAGGCGAGGCCCTGGAGCTGGCCGAAGCAGTCGATCGCAACGATGCAGCCGACGTCCAACGGCTGATCAAGCAAGAAGGCGTCAACCCGGATGTGATCTTCGACGAGAGCGCCATGCCCATGGTGGTTTGGCCGGTATTCAACAAGAACCTGCCTGGCTTGAAGTTACTGCTGGACAACGGAGCCAATCCCAACGCTCGTCGCATCGATTCACAACGTCCAAGCGGGCAGCAACGCAATAATGCTCTGGTTTTTGCCGCCAGCGACGCCGACTCGCGCTATCTGGCGATGTTGCTCGATTACGGTGGGGATCCCAACACTCACAACTCCAATGGTGAAGCGCTGACCCATGTGGCTTATTTGCAAGATCAATGGCCAAACGTAAAGATGCTGATCGAGCGTGGCGCCAACGTCAACGAAGGCCTCTATGCACCAGAGGGCTACAACACCGTGGTCAATTGGTATTCCCGTTTTGGCAATTTCGAACAAGTCTACTGGTTGCTCCAGCATGGGGCCGATCCCACCCGTACTACCGAGACCCAGAAAGGATCGGCCAATAAGACCCGCATGCCCGTGGTTGACGATATCTACTGGCTACCGGTCAAACCGCAGATAGTCGAATGGCAACGCAAGTGCCAGTATTGGCTGCGGGACCACGGTATCGACCGGTCGCCCATGCCGACCCAGATAAAGGACAGCCGTATCCAGCTTGGGCTGCCCAGCGAAGAGAAAGACATCCCGCTTTTATAAGGCATCTCGCAACGACGAAGCGCGGAAGCATCGACAGACAACGCACCGATTTGCTGGGCTTAGAGAATTCGGCCCTGCAACCGATTTGCAACAAACTCTTGCAATAATTCCATTATTCCGGAATTATGGAAATATGGACACATCCGAAACAGTCGAAGCCCTTCGCGCCCTGGCCCACGACCATCGACTTGCCGCCTATCGGGCCCTTGTACAGGCAGGCCCGAATGGCATGGCGGTCGGCGAGCTTCGCGACGCGCTGGACTTGCCTGCCGCCACGCTCACGGCCCATTTGAACCAATTGCGCGCGGCGGGACTCGTCAACGACGAAAGGGAGGGGCGTGTCATCCGGATACGTGCCGACTACGGCCGCATGAACGGCCTGATCGGCTTCCTGACGGAGAACTGCTGCGGCGGCAAATCCTGCGCGCCAGCGCCCAAGAAAGTTCTGCGTTGACCCACGACCAATGGAATCGAAATGGAAGACAAGACCTACAACGTTCTGTTTCTCTGCACCGGCAACTCAGCCCGGAGCATCATGGCCGAAGCGATCCTCAACGTCCTGGGCAAGGGACGATTCAAGGCATTCAGCGCCGGCAGCAACCCGAGCGGGAGGGTTCAGCCCATGGCGCAGGAGCTTGCCGAAGCTATCGGCTACGACACCATCGATATCCGCAGCAAGAACTGGGATGAATTCGCTGCCGAGGGCGCGCCCGAGATGGACATGGTCATCACCGTCTGCGACAACGCGGCCGGCGAATCCTGTCCCGTTTGGCTCGGCCACCCCGCGCTGGCGCACTGGGGCGTGCCCGACCCTGTTGCCGTCACCGGCGATGAAGACACCCGCCGCCGCGCCTACACCGCCGCTTTCGCCACGCTCCGCCGACGAATCGAGTTGCTGCTGGCACTGCCGCTGCAAAGCCTGGACCATCTGGCGGCGCAGGCCAAACTAAGGGAAATCGGGAAGGTCGGCGCGGAATGACCTCGAAGCGATTGTTGTCCGAATTCCTGGCCACCGGACTTCTGCTGGTAACGGTAGTAGGTTCCGGGATCATGGCCGAACGCCTGGCCGGCGGAAACGGCGCCATCGCCTTGATCGCGAACACCCTGGCGACCATCGGCGGGCTCTACGTCCTGATCGAAATATTCGGCCCCGTTAGCGGGGCGCACATGAATCCCGCGGTCAGCGCGGTCATGGCCGCGCGCGGCGGCTTGCCGTGGAAGACGCTGCCCGGATACGTCGTTGTCCAACTGGCAGGCGCCGCATGCGGCGCCTGGCTGGCCAATGCGATGTTCGAACTGCCTGTCCTGGAATTCTCGACAAAAACCCGCGCGGGAATCGGGCAATGGTTGGGCGAGATAGTCGCGACCGCCGGCCTGCTGCTCGTTGTTCTGCGCGCGCCGTCCGCACGCGTTGCGGCGTTGGTTGCCGCCTACATCGGCGCCGCCTACTGGTTTACTTCTTCAACCTCTTTCGCCAATCCAGCGGCCGCTTTCGGACGAATGTTCAGTGATAGTTTCGCCGGCATCTCTCCCCACGACGTTCCCGGATTCGTGATTGCCGAAGGCATCGGCGCGGCGATGGGAATGGCCATCAACAAGCTCTTGGGCCCCACCGATCATGCGTGACTCCGTGCTATTGCCGAACGTCGACACCGGGCTGTTCGCGCTCCCCACTTTGGAGCAGCTTTCGCCGCCCGCCCGGGCGACCCATCCGCCCCGCTTCCTGCTGCTCTACGGCTCGCTTCGCAAACGGTCTTTTAGCAAGCTCCTGGCTCTTGAGGCTGCACGCCTGCTCGAAGCGATGGGCGCGGAAACGCGCGTATTCGACCCCGCGGGCCTGCCTTTGCCCGATGCCGAACCGGATACGCACCCGAAGGTGCAGGAACTTCGCCAGCTAGCCCAATGGGCGGAAGGCATGGTCTGGAGCTCGCCCGAGCGTCATGGCGCGATGTCGGGAATCATGAAAGCGCAAATAGACTGGATACCCTTGTCGCATGGCTCGGTGCGCCCGACGCAGGGAAAGACGCTGGCGGTGATGCAGGTGTCCGGCGGCTCGCAATCGTTCAATGCCGTCAATCAGCTGCGGATCCTGGGGCGATGGATGAGGATGCTCACGATCCCCAACCAATCCTCGGTCGCCAAGGCCTTCAATGAATTCGACGATGCCGGCCGGATGAAGCCGTCTGCCTTCTACGATCGCGTCGTGGACGTGATGGAGGAGCTGATGAAGTTCACCCTGCTCACGCGCGATGTTTCTCCCTTTCTGGTGGACCGCTACAGCGAAAGGAAAGAAAGCGCCAAAGCGCTGTCCAAGCGTGTCGGTTTCCGAACCATCTAACGAAAAAGCCGCCCTTTCGGGGCGGCCTTTTTGCAGAATCTGGTGCCGGAAATAGGAATCGAACCTACGACCTCATCATTACGAATGACGCGCTCTACCAACTGAGCTATTCCGGCGAGGCCGTGAATTCTAGGGGTCGCAGGGGGTGGGGTCAATTCACCAGTTGCAGGCGGAGCTCCTTGGGCAGGGCGAAAACCATGCTTTCCGGCTCTCCGTCCAGCTCGGCCACCCCGTTGGCGCCCAGCTCGCGCAGGCGCTCGATCACACCCTGCACCAGCACGTCCGGTGCCGAAGCGCCCGCAGTCACGCCGATGCGGGTCTTGCCCGCCAGCCACGACGGCTCGATTTCCGCGGCTCCATCGATCAGATAGGCCTCCACGCCTTCGCGCTCGGCCAGCTCGCGCAGGCGGTTGGAATTGGAACTGTTGGGCGACCCCACCACCAGCATCAGATCGCAACGCGCAGCCAGCTCGCGCACGGCATCCTGGCGGTTCTGGGTGGCGTAGCAGATGTCGTCGTGGCGCGGGCCCTGCATCTCCGGGAAACGGGCCTGCAGCGCTTCGATGATGCCGCGGGTGTCGTCCACCGACAGCGTGGTCTGGGTGGTATAGGCCAGGTTCTGCGGCTGCTCCACTTGCAGCGTGGCCACGCCTTCCAGGTCTTCCACCAGATAGATCCGCCCCGTCCCGTATTCGCTGTTCCACTGGCCCATGGTGCCTTCCACTTCCGGGTGTCCGGCATGGCCGATCAGCACCACGTCGCGGCCGGCGCGGCAATGGCGCGCGACTTCGAAATGGACCTTGGTGACCAATGGGCAGGTCGCGTCGAAGATCTTCAGGCCGCGCGAAGCGGCTTCGGCGCGCACCGCCTGCGATACGCCGTGCGCGCTGAAGATCACCGTGGCGTTGTCGGGCACTTCGTCGAGTTCTTCCACGAACACCGCGCCGCGGTTGCGCAGGTCTTCCACCACGAAGCGGTTGTGGACCACCTCATGGCGGACGTAGATCGGTGCGCCCAGGGTTTCGATGGCGCGCTTGACGATCTCGATGGCGCGGTCGACCCCGGCGCAGAAACCCCTGGGATTGGCGAGAAGGATGTCCATGGCTCGATTATGGACCTTTGGCCTTGCGCTTGCCGTCAAAAAGGCCGAACAAAGCGATGCCGACGGCACCCGCGACGATGGCCGAATCGGCCAGATTGAAGGCCGGCCAGTAGTGCTCGCGCCAGTGCCACTGGATGAAATCGACGACGTGCCCGTGCATCAGGCGGTCGATGACGTTGCCCAGCGCTCCGCCGATCACCAGCGCGTAGGGCACTGCCTGACGCCAGTCCCCGCGCGCCGTGCGCGACAGCCAGAATCCCAGCAGGCCGCTGATGGCGACAGCGAGGATCGTGAAGAACCAGATCTGCCAGCCGCCCGCATCGCTCAGAAAACTGAACGCAGCCCCGGTGTTGTAGGTGCGGTACCAGTTCCAGAAACCTTCGATAACCGGGATGGCGGTGTATTCCGGCAGCTTCGCCAGCACCCAGGCTTTGCTCAGCTGGTCCAGAGCGATGACGACGATGGACAGGATCAGCCAGGTGAGGGCGCTGGGTTTGGGGTGATTGGACATGTGGGACGACGCCTTCGTTTGTTCCCTTCTCCCACCGGGAGAAGGAAACGCAAGATCAGAACCACTTCCTGTCTTCGCCCGGACCTTCGATATTGGAGACGCAGCGGCCGCACAGCTCCGGGTGCCGCGCATCCACACCGACGTCGGCGCGATGGTGCCAGCAACGCACGCACTTGGCCTTGGTGCTCGGTTGCGCCAGCACGAACACCTCGTCTGCGTTGACTGCCGAGACGGTGACGTCGCCGCTGATGAACAGGAAGCGCAGTTCTTCGGCAAGCGGCTGCCATTTGACGGCCGTTTCCGCATTCGCCGACACCGCGATTTCCGCGTCAAGCGCCGCGCCGATCACGCCGTTGGCGCGCATCGGTTCCAGCACCTTGGCCATCTGCTCGCGCAGCGCCAGCAGCTTGTCGAAGTCTTCCGCCGACAAAGGCGCATCCGCAGGCAAAGGCGCCAGGCCGTCGTACCAGGTGGTGAACAGCACGTTGGCCGCGCGTTCGCCCGGCAGGAAGCCCCAGATTTCGTCGGCGGTGAAGCTGAGGATCGGCGCGACCCAGCGCGTGAACGCTTCCAGGATATGGAACATCGCGCTCTGCGCCGAACGGCGGCCGCGCGAATCTTCCCGCATGGTGTACAGGCGGTCCTTGGTCACGTCCAGGTACAGCGAGCCCAGATCGACGCTGCAGAAATTGAGCAGGGTCTGCACGATTTCGGCAAAGTCGTAGCGCTCGTAAGCCGCGACGATCTTCTGCTGCACTTCGAAGGCGCGATGCACGACCCAGCGATCCAGCGCCACCATGTCCGCGGGCGCCACCAGATCGCGTGCGGGAACGAAACCATCCAGATTGCTCAGCAAAAAACGCGCCGTGTTGCGCAGGCGGCGATAGGCGTCGGCGTTGCGCTTCAGGATTTCCTGCGACAGCGACATCTCGTTGCTGTAGTCGGCCGAGGCTATCCACAGGCGCAGGATGTCCGCGCCCAGCGTCTTCATGATGTCCTGCGGCTCGATTCCGTTGCCCAGCGACTTGGACATCTTGCGGCCGTTCTCGTCCACGGTGAAACCGTGGGTGAGGCACTGCCGGTAAGGCGCGTGTTTGTCGATCGCCACGCCGGTGAGCAGCGAAGACTGGAACCAGCCGCGATGCTGGTCCGAACCTTCTAGATACAGATCGGCCGGCTTGCCGAAGCCGCGATCCAGCAGCACGCCTTCATGGGTGACGCCGGAATCGAACCACACATCCAGGATGTCGGTGGTCTTCTCGTAGTCCTTGGCTTCCTCGCCCAGCAGTTCGGCGGCATCCAGCGCATACCAGACGTCCACACCGCCCTGCTCCACTTTGTCGGCTACGGCGCGCATCAGCTCCACCGTGCGCGGATGCGGTTCGCCGGTTTCGCGGTGCACGAACAATGTGATCGGCACGCCCCAGGTGCGCTGGCGGCTGATGCACCAGTCGGGCCTGCCTTCGACCATGCCTGCGATGCGCGCCTCGCCCCAGGTGGGATACCACTTCACGTGCTTGATAGCAGCCAGCGCGTCGCGGCGCAGGTGGGCCTGCTCCATCGAGATGAACCATTGCGGCGTGGCCCGGAACACCACCGGCGTGCGGTGGCGCCAGCAGTGCGGATAGCTGTGCTCAAGCTTGTGGAAGGCGAGCAGCGCGCCGCTTTCGCGCAGCGCTTCGACGATGGCGTCGTTGGCTTTCCAGATATGCATTCCCGCCAGCGCGACTTCGCCGGCAGGCGGCGTGGACGGCAGGTACACCCCGCGGCCGTCCACCGGATTCATCTGCGCCGCGCTGTAGCGTTCGATCAGGCCGTATTTCTGGCCTACCACGAAATCTTCCTGGCCATGGCCCGGTGCGGTGTGCACGGCGCCGGTGCCGTCTTCGGCGGAGACGTGGTCGCCCAGGATCACCGGGATCTCGCGTTCGGCATAGAAGGGATGCTTCAACACCACGCCTTCCAGCGCGCTGCCCTTGGCGTGCGCATGCGTCACCGGGTCGGCGACACCATAACGCTGCAGCGCACGCGCGGCGAGCGCTTCGGCGACCACCAGCCAGCGCCGCTGGCCGTTGTGCGCCGGCCCTTCGACCAGCGCGTAATCCAGGTCCGGACCCAGCGACACAGCTAGGGAGGCGGGAAGCGTCCAGGGCGTGGTGGTCCAGATCGGCACCGCCACTTCCACCCCTTCCGGCACGGTCACGTCGAACGCCGCGGCCAATGCCTTGACATCGCGCACGGTGTAGGCGACATCCACTGCGGGCGACACCTTGTCCTGGTATTCGATCTCCGCTTCGGCCAGCGCCGAGCCGCAATCGAAACACCAATGCACGGGCTTGGCGCCGCGCAGCAGATGGCCGTTGGCCACGATCTTGGCCAGCGCGCGGATTTCGTCGGCTTCGAACTTGAAATTGAGCGTGAGGTAGGGGTTTTCCCAATCGCCGATCACGCCCAGGCGCTTGAAGTCGCGGCGCTGGAGGTCGATCTGTTCGTTGGCGAACTCGCGGCATTTTTCACGGAACTGCGCCGCGTCGAGTTTCACGCCGACCTTGCCGTGCTTTTTCTCCACTGCGATCTCGATCGGCAGGCCATGGCAATCCCAGCCCGGCACGTACGGCGCGTCGAAACCCGCCACGTACTTCGATTTGACGATGATGTCCTTGAGGATCTTGTTGACCGCATGGCCCAGGTGGATGGCGCCGTTGGCGTAGGGCGGGCCGTCGTGCAGCACGAACAATGGCCGGCCCTTGGCGTTGGCCCGCAGTTGCGCGTACAGGCCGTCGGCCTCCCAGCGCGCCAGGGTCTGCGGTTCGCGCTTGGGCAGGTCGCCGCGCATCGGGAATTCCGTGGCGGGCAGGTGCAGCGTTGCTTTGTAATCCTGGGTCACGCGGTCGCTCGTAGTCGTTGTTCGGAAAGGAGGCGGCGCGCGGTTCCGGCGTCGCGTTGCATCTGCTCGGTCAGTGAGGGTAGATCGGGGAATTTGAGTTCGTCGCGCAGCTTGGCGACGAATTCGACTTCGATATGGCGCCCGTACAGATCGCCGTCGAAATCGAACAAGTGCGCTTCCAACAGAGGTTCTACGCCGTCGACGGTGGGACGCGTGCCGAAACTGGACACCGACGCATGGGGGCGCTCGCCCACTCCATGCACCCAGGTCGCGTAGATGCCGGAAAGCGCCGGCACTTTCGGAAAGCGCAGATTGGCGGTGGGGAAACCCAGCGTGCGGCCCAGCTGCTTGCCGCGCACCACGCGTCCGCCGATCGAATAAGCGCGGCCCAGCAGACGCGAGGCGTCGGTGAAGTCGCCGCTACGCAGGGCCTCGCGGATACGGGTGCTGGAAACGCGTTCGCCCTGCAGCAGCACCGGCTCGATTTCGTTCGCGGAAAAGCCGAGTTCGCGGCCCATCTGTTTCAGCAGGGGCAGATCGCCGCCGCGCCGATGGCCGAAACGGAAATCCGGACCGATCCAGACCTCGCGCGCTTCCAGCCGGCCGACCAGCAGGCTGCGCACGAACTCCTCCGCGCCCATGGCCGACAGGCGGGCGTCGAAGCGCAGCAGGCCGACGCTGTCCGCGCCCAGGTCGCGCAGGCCCCGGTACTTGCCGCGCGCCAGGGTCAGGCGCGGCGGCGGCAGGTCGCGGGAAAAGAACTCGCGCGGCAGCGGCTCGAAGCTCAGCGCCACCGCCGGCAAGGACAAATCGCGGGCACGGGCGACGGCGTGGCGCACCAGCGTCCGATGGCCCAGGTGCAGACCGTCGAAGGCGCCGATGCAGACCACGCTACCGTGCGGGAACAACGCCCCACCATCGACGTCACGAAACAGCCTGCTCATCACCATGAAGTATAGCCGGGCAGCCGCAACTCAATGTCCGCGCAGGTCGTGGGGACGGATGCCCTGCAGCCACAGCAAGGCACCGTAGACAGCGCCACCGGATCCGACAAGAACCGCCAGGCGCCAGCCCCGCTGCCACCAGGACCATGGCGTCCAGTCCTGCCAGAGCCACAGAAGCGCTGTCAGCACCAGGATCATGGCCAGACTGGCGACGACGATCTGGCGGATGAATTTCCTCCATCCGGGCTGCACCTCGTACACCGCCGCTCGCCGCAGGTACCACCACAGCTGCAGTGCGTTCAGCCATCCTGCCAAGGCGATGGCCAGCGCGAGCAGGGCGTGCATGCCGGGCAAGTGTTCCAGAGCTGCGAACCACCTGCCGCCGCTTTTGGCCAGCGCAACCTGGCCAGCATCGGTGAAGGCCAGCACGGACGCGAACAGCAATGCGGTGAACAGGGCGTTGGCGACCACCGAGACCACGGCCGCCTTGACCGGGGTACGGGTGTCCTGTCGCGAATAAAAAGCCGGAGCCAGCACTTTGACCAGCAGGAACGCCGGCACCGCCATCGATTGGGTCATCAGGCTGAGGCTGCTCATGCGGGTATCCACCGCATCGAACTCGCGATACTGGAACAAGGTCGACATCAGCGGCTGCGCGCACATCACCAGGCCGATGCATGCCGGAATGCCGATCAACAGGCAGAGCCTGAATCCCCAGTCCAGGCCCTTCGAGAAGCCCGCCGGATCGGTGGAAGCGTGACGGCTGGACAAGTGCGGCAGGATCACCGTGCCGATGGCGACGCCGAACATGCCCAGGGGGAATTCCAGCAAGCGGTCGCTGTAGTAGAGCCAGGTAACGCTGCCGCCCACCAGGAACGAAGCCATCAGGGTGTTGAGCAACAAGTTCACCTGTGCGACGGATGAGCCGAACAAGGTCGGCACCATCAACTTCATGATCTTGCGCACGCCCGCGTCGGCCGCACCCCAACGAGGAGTCGGCAGCAGACCCAGCTTTGCCAGCGACGGCAACTGGAACGCCAACTGCAGGATGCCGGCGGCGAAGACACCCCAGGCCAGGGCGAGAATGGGATCCAGCCCCAAGCGCGGCATCAACGGGGTCAGCCACAGCGCGGCCGCGATCATCGAGACGTTCATCAGTACCGGGGACAGCGCCGGTATCGCGAACCTCCCGTAGGTGTTGAGAATGCCGCCGACCAGCGAGGCCAAAGAGATGAACAGCGCGTACGGGAAAGTGATCCGCAGCATTTCCGTCGCCAGTCGGGCCTGCTCGCTGCCTACCTCGAACCCCGGGGCGAACAGACGCATGACCCAGGGCGCCGCCAGGACCGCGACCGCGGTCAGCACCAGCAGGGCCGCAGTGAGCGTGCCGGCGACCCGGTCCACCAGGTCTTTCACCGCCCGCTGGTCGCCCCTGGCCTTGTATTCGGCCAGCACTGGCACGAAAGCCATGGAAAACGACCCTTCCGCCGACAGCCGCCGCATGAAGTTGGGGATGCGGAAGGCCACCACGAAGGCGTCCATGGCCGGCCCGGCCCCGAAAACCGCCGCGTAGATCTGGTCCCTGACCAGCCCGGACAGCCGGGACAGGAAGGTCATGGAGCTGAAAACGGCCGTGGAACGCAGCAGACCCTTGCCGCTCATGGAGGGGCTCCCCCCGGGTTGACCCAAGTCCTTGAATACCCCATAATTTCGCGTTCGTTTTTCCGCATTCCGCCCATTACCGCTCCACCCAACGATTTCCTAGGATACCCACCGTGGCAAATATCAAGTCCGCCAAGAAGCGCGCCAAGCAGGCCGTCGTGCGCAATATGCGCAATACCGGCCAGCGTTCGATGCTGCGCACCGCCGTCAAGAAAGTGCTCAAGGCGCTGGACGCCAACGACGCCGCCGGCGCCCAGGCTGCTTTCGCCGTGGCTCAGCCGATCCTGGACCGCTTCAGCGCGCGCGGTCTGATCCACAAGAACAAGGCCGCCCGCCACAAGAGCCGCCTGACCGCCCGCATCAAGGCCCTGCAAGCCGCCTGATACGCAGCGATCCGCAGCACCAAAAAACCCGGCTCCGGCCGGGTTTTTTGTTGCCGAATGGGCAATGCGCAGGGCGGGCACTGCCCGCCTTGGCCTTGCATTTCGCGTAAAGCCTCGGCGGGCAGTGCCCGCCCTGCGCGCCTGCTCAGCCGGCATCGCGCGCTTCCTGCTCGTCCTCTTTGAGACGGTCGAAGAAGGCCATCACGTCCTTCATGATCGGCCAGGTGCCTTCGCGCGAAACGGCGGAGGTCACGTACCAGGGCTGGGTCCAGCCCAGCTCGGCGATCACTTCGGCGGCACGGGTGGCGGCCTCGTCCTCGAACATCAGGTCGGCCTTGTTCAGCACCAGCCAGCGCGGCTTCTGCAGCAGCTCGGGATCGTGCTTTTCCAACTCTTGTTCGATCGCGCGGACCTGCTCGGCCGGGGAGATCTCCACCCCGCCCTCCATCGGCGCCATGTCCACCAGATGCAGCAGCAGGCGGGTGCGCTGCAGGTGGCGCAGGAACATCGCGCCCAGGCCCGCGCCGTCGGCAGCGCCCTGGATCAGCCCGGGAATATCGGCGATCACGAAGCTGCGGTGGGCTTCCACGCTGACCACGCCCAGATTGGGATACAGGGTGGTGAACGGATAGTCCGCGACCTTGGGCGTCGCCGCCGACACGGCCCGGATGAAAGTGCTCTTGCCGGCGTTGGGGAAGCCCAGCAGACCCACATCGGCCAGCAGCTTCAGCTCCATCTTCAGCGTGCGCGCCTCGCCCTCTTCGCCCGGCGTGGCCCGGCGCGGCGAGCGCGTCACCGAACTCTTGAAATGCATGTTGCCCAGGCCGCCCTTGCCGCCCTTGGCCACCAGCAGGCGGTCGCCGTGCCGGGTCAGGTCGCCGATCAATTCGTCGGTGCCGACGTTGGTGATGGCCGTGCCCACCGGCACGGTGATCACCAGGTCGTCGCCGCCCTTGCCGTAGCGCTGCTGGCCCATGCCGTTCTCGCCGCGCTGGGCCTTGAAGATGCGCTGGTGGCGGAAGTCGACCAGGGTGCTGATGTTCTCGTCGGCCTCGATCCACACGCTGCCGCCGTTGCCGCCATCGCCGCCGTCCGGCCCGCCCAGCGGAATGAACTTCTCGCGACGGAAGCCGATGCAGCCGTCGCCGCCATTGCCGGCTATGACATCAATTTCTGCTTCGTCTACGAGTTTCATAAGGATTGGTTCGACAGGAGGTCTAGAAAACAGCCAGGAAGTTTGAAGTCGTCATCCCAGCGAAAGCTGGGATCCATTTTGACTTTGCTCTGAGTTCGCAGGGCGTAAAGCCAAAATCAAGATCAAGATGGATCCCAGCTTTCGCTGGGATGACGATCGATTTGATGACAATCGATTTATTGCGTTGGCACTTGATTGTCGAGACTACCAGGCAAGAAACGAAAAGCCCCGCACGCGGCGGGGCCATTCGCTCGTTGCCGCGAAAGCTTACGCCTCGGCGACGACGCTCACGGTGCGGCGCTTTTTGGCGCCCTTCACCGAGAACTCGACCTTGCCGTCGACCAGCGCGAACAGCGTGTGGTCGCGGCCCAGACCCACGCCCGGACCCGGATGGAACTCGGTGCCGCGCTGGCGCACGATGATGTTGCCTGCGTCGATGGCCTGGCCGCCGTAGATCTTGACGCCCAGCATCTTCGGATTGGAGTCGCGGCCGTTGCGCGAGGAGCCTACGCCCTTTTTATGTGCCATGACTTATCTCCTTACTTGCTGTCACCACCGGCGATGCCGGTGATTTCGATTTCGGTGTAGTGCTGCCGGTGGCCCATCTGCTTCTTGTGGTGCTTGCGGCGGCGGAACTTGATGATGCGCACCTTGTCGGCGCGACCATGGGACTTGACGGTAGCGGTGACCGAAGCGCCTTTCAGCGCGTCGCCGAGCTTGACGCCCTCGCCGTCGCCCAGCATCAGGATCTGGTCGAACTTGATCTCCTTGCCGGCTTCGGTTTCGAGCTTCTCGACGCGAATCGTTTCGCCCGTCATCACGCGGTATTGCTTACCGCCGGTGACTAGAACTGCGTACATGGGTGTTTCCTTCTGTAGTTATTTTATTGACCCTGCCGCCATCGAGGGCGGACAGAAGCGGAATTGTAAGCCTTTCAGCAGGTTAGGGTCAACATTCCAGTCTTCCGGACCCCTTTGGGGCGGGAGCGGCGTCCCGCCGCGAGCTTCCACCGGCCTCCTGCAGACTCCGAGGGAGTCGGCGCCCCGTTGAGAGCTCGCGGCGGGACGCCGCTCCCACGACCCGTCCATCTTCTTGTCCGCCACCGCCCGGCGCGGCCAGACCGCCTTTTAATATGGGCATTTGCCCCCAGATCGAGGGATCGCTACGCTTCCCTGTTCGCTGACCGGATCCCCCACCCGATGGCCATGGACTTCATCCGCATTCGCGGCGCGCGGACGCATAACCTCAAGAATATCGATCTCGACCTGCCGCGAGACAAGCTGATCGTGATCACCGGCCTGTCCGGGTCGGGCAAGTCGTCGCTCGCCTTCGACACCATCTATGCCGAAGGACAGCGCCGCTACGTGGAGTCGCTGTCGGCCTACGCGCGCCAGTTCCTGAGCGTGATGGAGAAGCCCGATGTGGACCACATCGAGGGCCTGTCGCCGGCGATCTCGATCGAACAGAAATCGACCTCGCACAACCCCCGCTCCACGGTCGGCACCATCACCGAGATCTACGACTACCTGCGCCTGCTGTATGCGCGGGTGGGCCTGCCGCGCTGCCCGGACCACGGCTATCCGCTGGAGGCGCAGACCGTCAGCCAGATGGTGGACCAGGTGCTCGCGCTCGATGGAGAGCAGCGCTACATGATGCTGGCGCCGGTGATCCGCGAGCGCAAGGGCGAACACGCCCAGGTCTTCGACCAGTTGCGCGCGCAGGGCTACGTGCGCGTGCGCGTGGATGGCGAGCTTTACGAGATCGACGCGGTGCCGGCGCTCGCCCTGCGCCAGAAACACACCATCGAGGCGGTGATCGACCGCTTCAAACCGCGCGAGGACATCAAGCAGCGTCTGGCCGAAAGTTTCGAGACCGCGCTCAAGCTGGGCGACGGCATGGCTTCGGTGCAATCGCTGGACAACGCCGACGCCGCGCCGCTGCTGTTTTCGTCCAAATACAGCTGCCCGGTCTGCGATTACTCGCTGCCGGAGCTGGAACCGCGCCTGTTCTCGTTCAACTCGCCGGTCGGCGCCTGCCCGACCTGCGACGGCCTGGGCGTGGCCCAGTTCTTCGATCCGGCGCGGGTGGTGGTGCACCCGGAACTCTCGCTTTCCGCAGGCGCGGTGCGCGGCTGGGACCGGCGCAACGCCTACTACTTCCAGCTGATCGCATCGCTGGCCAAGCACTACCGGTTCGACGTGGACGCACCGTGGCAATCGCTGCCCGAAAGCGTGCGCCAGGCCGTGCTGTACGGCAGCGGCAGCGAGCTGATCACCTTCACTTATCTGACCGATTCGGGCGGGCGCAACCAGCGCAAGCACAAGTTCGAAGGCATCGTGCC
The DNA here is from genome assembly GCF_010093305.1 of Pseudoxanthomonas sacheonensis. Taxonomy (GTDB): domain Bacteria; phylum Pseudomonadota; class Gammaproteobacteria; order Xanthomonadales; family Xanthomonadaceae; genus Pseudoxanthomonas_A; species Pseudoxanthomonas_A sacheonensis. Next base: position 62,639 of record NZ_PDWS01000018.1, read on the forward strand.
GAATCTGGATCGCCGTTATCGCGAAACCGAATCGGCGGCGGTGCGCGAGGAACTGGCCAAGTACATCAGCGATCAGCCCTGCCCGGACTGCGGCGGTGCGCGCCTGAACCGTTCGGCGCGCAACGTATTCGTCGCCGACCGCGCATTACCGGAATTGGTGGTGCTGCCGGTCGACGAAGCGCTGGCGTTCTTCCGCAAGCTCTCGCTGCCGGGCTGGCGTGGCGAGATCGCGACCAAGATCGTCAAGGAGATCGGCGAACGCCTCGGTTTCCTGGTCGATGTGGGACTCGACTACCTGACTCTGGAACGCAAGGCCGACACGCTCTCCGGTGGCGAAGCGCAGCGCATCCGTCTGGCGTCGCAGATCGGTGCCGGACTGGTGGGCGTGATGTACGTGCTGGACGAACCCAGCATCGGCCTGCACCAGCGCGACAACGAGCGCCTGCTGGGCACGCTGACCCGCCTGCGCGATCTGGGCAATACGGTGATCGTGGTGGAACACGATGAGGATGCTATCCGCGCCGCCGATTACATCCTCGATATCGGGCCCTATGCTGGCGTGCACGGCGGCGAGATCGTGGCCGAAGGACAGCTGGCCGACATCCTGAAGGCGCCGCGCTCGCTGACCGGACAGTTCCTGTCGGGCAAGCGCCGCATCGAGATCCCGACCTTGCGCCACAAGCCGAACCCGAAGATGACTTTGCATCTGCGAGGCGCCAGCGGCAACAATCTCAAGGAAGTGGATCTGGATATCGCCGCGGGCCTGTTCACCTGCATCACCGGCGTATCCGGTTCCGGCAAGTCCACACTGATCAACGACACGCTGTACACGCTGGCGGCCAACGAGATCAACGGCGCTTCGCACAAGCCGGCGCCGTACCGCGAGGTGGAAGGCCTGGATCTGTTCGACAAGGTCGTGGACATCGACCAATCGCCGATCGGACGCACGCCGCGTTCCAACCCGGCGACCTACACCGGCTTGTTCACGCCCTTGCGCGAGCTGTTCGCGCAGGTGCCCGAATCGCGCGCGCGCGGCTATTCGCCGGGGCGCTTCAGCTTCAACGTGCGCGGCGGCCGTTGCGAAGCCTGCCAGGGCGACGGCCTGATCAAGGTCGAGATGCACTTCCTGCCCGATGTGTACGTGCCTTGCGACGTTTGCCACGGCAAGCGCTACAACCGCGAGACACTGGAGATCACCTACAAGGGCCACAACATCAGCGACATCCTGGAGATGACGGTCGAGGACGCGCTGAAGCTGTTCGAACCCGTGCCCGCGCTGGCCCGCAAGCTGGAAACCCTGATCGACGTGGGCCTGAGCTACATCAAGCTGGGCCAGAGCGCGACCACGCTGTCCGGCGGCGAAGCGCAGCGCGTGAAGCTGTCCAAGGAACTGTCGCGCCGCGATACCGGGCGCACGCTGTACATCCTGGACGAGCCGACCACCGGCCTGCACTTCCACGATATCGAGCATCTGCTGGCGGTGCTGCACAAGCTGCGCGACGACGGCAACACCATCGTGGTGATCGAACACAATCTGGACGTGATCAAGACCGCGGACTGGGTGGTGGACCTGGGCCCGGAAGGCGGCCACCGCGGCGGACAGATCCTGGCCACCGGCACGCCCGAACAGATCGCCGCGCACCCGGCGTCGTACACGGGGCAATTCCTGGCCAAACTGCTGCCCAAGTCGAAGGCCGCCAAGGGCGAGAAGCCGGCTGCGCTGGCCAAACCCGCGGTTCTGCCGCAGCGCAAATCGGTACTCAAGCAAGCGGCGAAGGATGCCAAGGCAGCGGCGAGCGCAGCAAAGAAAGCGACGAAGAAGAAGGCGGCCAAGTGACCGGCCAGGCAGGCTTGCAGGGTGGGCCGGTCGCGCGTGTCGTCATCAGCGTGCGCTGGGGCGACATGGATGCGTTCAACCATGTCAACAACGCGCAGTATCTGCGCTATCTGGAAGAAGCGCGCGTGCAATGGCTTGCCGGCATTCCCGGCATGTCGTTGTCGGACCGCATCGCACCGGTGCTGGTGGCCAGCAACGTCAACTACCGGCTACCGATCGAATGGCCGAACGAGATCGCGGTGGAGTTGTTCATCGAAAAAATCGGCAACAGCAGCCTGACCATGGGCCATCGCATGTCGTCTTCGACCGATGCGTCCGTGCTGTATTCCGACGGCAATGTGGTGATGGTGTGGATAGATACGCAGACCGGCAAGAGCGTGCCGGTGCCGGAAGCCGTAAAAGCGGCGGCGACCTGATTTTCCCTTCTCCCCTCGGGAGAAGGTGCCCGAAGGGCGGATGAGGGAATGTATCGTCCGCTTGTATTGAAAGTTTGAAGGCCTGGGAATTTCCATTCCCTCATCCGGCGCTGCGCGCCACCTTCTCCCGAGGGGAGAAGGGAAAATCAGGGCACCGGCTTCCGCACCACCAGCTCCGACAAAATCTCCCGCCCATCCTGCAGCTTGAAGTTCACCACCACCTTGCTGCCTTCCTTCAACGGCGCGCGCGGCTGCATCAGCATCAGATGCAGGCCGCCGGGCTTGAGCGTGGCCGAATCGTCGGGAGCGATCCTCAGCTGTTCTATCTCGCGCATGCGGTTGACGCCGTCCACATTGCGGGTTTCGTGGATCGACACTTCGCCGAAAGCCGGGCTGCTGGCCGATATGATCACTACCGGCATCGGACAGGGATTGGCGATACGGCCGAACCCGGCCATCATCGGCATGGCTGCGGGAGGCAACCGCACCCAGCCCTCCTTCATCGCCGGCGCGCATTCTTTCGCGCTCGCCTGCAGCGCAGCGGCAGTCAACAGAAGCGCAACCGCGCATTTCGCGAGCTTCCGCCCGGCCCGCATCCACTCGCCATGATGTCTTTTGTCCATGCGCTTATGATATCCGCCGGACCTTCCGGAGAAAGTGAATGACCGCACTCGTCGAAATCATCGCCCATGGCGCGATCCGCGAGATCCGCCTGGCGCGCGGGCCGGTCAACGCGCTCAACACCGACCTGTGCCGGGCGCTGATCGCTGCATTGAATGCGGCAATGGCCGACGGCGTGCACGGCATCGTCCTGTCCGGTAACGAGAAAGTGTTTTCAGCCGGCCTGGACGTGCCTCATCTGATGTCGCACGGCCAGGACCGCCATGCCTTGCTGGACAGCTGGCACGCCTTTTTCGGCGTGGCCCGCACCCTGGCCGAATCGCGGGTGCCGGTGGTGGCGGCACTGACCGGGCACTCTCCCGCCGGCGGCTGCGTGCTGGCCCTGTGCTGCGACTACCGGATCATGGCGCGCAGTCCGGACCCTGCGCGGCCCTTCGCCATCGGCCTCAACGAAACCCAGGTCGGGCTGGTGGCGCCGGAAGGCATCCAGCAGCTGTTGCGCAGAGTGGTCGGCATCTACCGCGCCGAACGTCTGCTGGTGGCCGGCGAACTGGTGCCCGCCGAACGCGCACTCGAGATCGGGCTGGTCGATGAGTTGGTCGCCGGCGACGAAGTGGTGCCGCGTGCGGTGGCGTGGCTGCAACGGCTGTTGCAGTTGCCCAGCCATCCCATGCTGCAGACCCGCACCATCGCCCGTGCCGACCTGGTGGCCGCGTTGCACCCCGACAACATCCAGATGGACCGTTTCATCGAGGCGTGGTATTCGCCGGACACGCAGACGGCCTTGCAAGCGCTGGTGGCGAAGCTGGGCAAGTAGATCGGGGCTACGCCCCCGACGCGCGGGAACTGTTCGCCCTGGAGTCGGGGGCGTAGCCCCGACCTACGGACCGGTAGCTACAGGCCGGGACGGATCGCTGATCCAGCCGCTCCAGGAGCCCGCATAGACGCGCGCGCCGTGCAGACCGGCGTGCTCCATGGCCAGCAGCAGATGGCAGGCGGTGACGCCGGAGCCGCACATCACCACGACTTCTTCCGGCTTGCGTCCGGACAGCGCCGGCGCAATCTGGTCGTGCAATTCCGCGGGCGATTTGAAACGGCCATCGCGCAAGTTCTGCGGAAACGGATGATTCAGCGCACCGGGAACATGGCCGGCTACCGGGTCCAAAGGCTCGACCTCGCCACGGAAGCGTTCCGGTGCGCGGACATCGAACAGCCAGCCCGTCGGCTCGCCGAGACGCGACAACACTTCGTCTGCATCGGCGATCGTTGCGCGATCGAACCGCGCCGGGTACGGTGCGGCTTCGTCGATGCGGGTCGTTTCGCCGGTTTCCGGCAACTGGCCGGCGCGCCAGGCGCCCAGTCCGCCGTTCAACACCGCAACGCGCTCATGGCCCAGCAATTTCAACAACCACCACAACCGCGCGGCGGCCATGCTGCCATCGCCCGCGTCGTACACCACGACCTGATGATGTGGCGCGATACCCCATTGGCCGAGCTTGCGGGTGAAATCTTCGTCTTCCGGCAGCGGATGCCTGCCCTGCCCGGTCTTCCGCAGGTCCGAGAGATCCTCGTTGAGATCGGCATACACGGCGTGCGGGATATGCGATCGCTCGTAACCGGGACGACCCTGGGCCGGATCGACGAGCGAGAATCGCGCGTCGACGATGCGCAGGTCGCGGTTGCCCAGCTCGGCGGTCAGACCCTGCGGGTCGATCAAAGTGGTCCATTTCATGCGATGCCCGCCAGTCTTTCGCGCAAGTTGAACAACATGGCCGCCGTCGCGCCCCAGATGCGCTGGCCGGGCCAGTCGTACTCCAGCACCGCACGGCGACGTCCACGGTAGTCCACTTCCACCCGTCGCAGGTTTTCCGGCGCCATCAGGAAATCCAGCGGCACTTCGAACACGTCCGCCACTTCGTCAGGATTGGGCACCGCGACATAGGCCGGGTCGATCGCCGCCACCACCGGCATCACCCGGAAACCGCTGATGGTGGTGAAAGGGTCCAGGAATCCCAGCGGGGATATCTGCCTGGCGGTGAGCGCGATCTCTTCGTTGCTTTCGCGGATGGCTGCGGCGACCGGATTGAGATCGCTGGTTTCTATGCGGCCGCCCGGGAAGCTGACCTGCCCGCCATGGTGGCGCAAGCCGTCGGTGCGGCGAGTCAGCAATACCTGCGTGCCGTGCTTGCGCGGCACCAGCCCCGCCAGCACCGCCGATTCGACCGGCGGCCCCGGAGGCAGCAGATCGACCAGTTCCTCATGGTTCCAGCCATCCCGCGTCGGCATCGCGGTCAATGGATGCAAGGCCCCTAACAAGGCCTCGCGTTCGCGCAGCAGCGACTCGAAACCCGCGCGCGACTGCTCGCGTCCGGGTAGGACCTCCATCAAACGCAGGCGTTCGTCATCGTTCATTTGCGGCCAGCGGGCAATCTCTGCGGTCGTCCGCAGACAACCTTGGCATAGCCCGTCGTCAGCCAGGGTACAAACGCCGATGCACGGGCTGAGCACGGCGCGGTAAGCGGAATTCATCGAATCGGACACCAGCCCAAGCATAGCGCCTGTACAGCGCGCATTGCCCGGAACAAAACGGCACTTCAGAAAAAGGCTACGCCGGCACTGGGCCGGCGTAGCGGGACTTCACTCTCCGCGTACGTGATTCCCGGATAGAGGGCATCACGTCCATGGATCCCCGCCTTCGCGGGGATGACGTTTCGGCAAAGCCGCCTGCGCTATGCGCAGGCGGGCCGAAACGTCACTTGACGCTGACCAGCTTGACTTCGAAAACCACGGCTTGGTTCGGGCCGACCGGCGACTGCGGGGTGTTGCCATAGGCCTTGTCGGCCGGCAGCACCACTTCCCAGCGGGCGCCGGTGGGCATCTGCACGATGGCTTCGCGCAGACCCGCCAGCGGGATTTCACTGACCTTGATCGCCATCGGCGCGGGCGCCGTGGTCTGGCCCTGCTGCGGGCTGAAGGTGTCGACGAAAGTACGGCCGTCGCTCAGCGAACCCTTGTACTGCATGGTCACGTTGCTGGCCTGGGTCGGCTTGGCGCCGCTGCCTGCTTCGATCACGCGGTACTGGATGCCGCCGGGCAGGCTCTGTACGCCGGCCTTGGTCTTGTTCTGGGCCAGGAAGGCGTCGCTCTTGGTCTTGTTCTCGGCCGAAGCCTTGTCGAACGCGGCCTTGGCCTTCTCCATCTGGCGCTTCTGCATGGTTTCCACGGCGGTACGCAGCTGGGCCACGGGAACGGTGGGCTCCTTCTTGCCGTAGCCTTCCTGCAGGGCCTTGACGACCGTATTGATGTCGACGGCTTCGCCGCTTTCGACAAGGTTGCGGCCAAGGTCGTAACCAAGCGCGTAGCTCAGTGCATTTTTGTCGGGCGCCGGCGTGGTTTGCGCGAAGGCGGAGCCGGCTACCAGGGTCATGGCCGCAAGGGTGGCGGCAAGCAAACGCAACTTCATTATCAACAAACCTCCGGTTATGGAATGGGGCGGTCGAACCGCCCCAGTAGGACGCGCTAGGATAGCCGCCGAGGGGCTTAACCGCCAGTGACGACGGGGCTTGTGACCCGCTTGCAAGCCTTAAGTTCCGCCTGATTCCCTCACATTACGATAGCGACCATGACCGACTCCCCCGTTACCACCAGCCACCAGGACGGCATCCGCCGGATCACCGTCAACCGGCCCGACAAGCTCAATGCGCTCAACGGGGCGACCCTGGACGCGCTGTTTGCGGCCTTCGACAATGCCGCAGAGGACCCCGGCACAAGGGTGCTGGTGCTGACAGGGGCTGGCCCGAAGGCGTTCGTGGCTGGGGCCGATATCGCTGAAATGTCGGGCCTGCGCCCTGTCGAGGGCCGCGATTTCTCGCTGCGCGGCCAGCGCGTGATGCGCCGGATCGAGACCATGCCCAAGCCGGTCATCGCAATGGTGAACGGATTCGCACTGGGCGGCGGGCTGGAATTGGCCATGGCCTGCCATCTGCGGATCGCAGCCGATACGGCCAAGCTGGGACAGCCTGAAATCAATCTGGGCCTGATTCCCGGATTCGGCGGCACCCAGCGCCTGCTGCGTCTGGCCGGACGCGCGGCCACGCTGGAACTCTGCCTGCTGGGCGCCCCGATCGATGCGGCGCGCGCGCTGCAATTGGGCATAGTCAATCGTGTGGTCGCCGCCGCCGATCTGGAAGCCGAGACGCTCAAAGTGGCCGAACAGCTCGCGCAAGCAGCGCCGTTGGCATTGCGCGGCACGCTCGATGCGGTGAACGTGGGTGGTGAATGCGCCATCGAGGAGGGCCTGCAATACGAAACCGCGCAATTCGGCCTGATGTTTTCTACGGACGATATGCGCGAAGGCACGCGCGCGTTCCTGGAACGCCGCAAGCCCGTCTTCAGCGGGACTTGAATCGGTGGAAACCGAAGCAACCGGCGATCCGCACGACTGCAGCCGCGGCGAATTCCTGTCGCGATTGCTGGCAGCCGACGATATCGATGCCGCGATAGAAGCGGGACTGATGGGCTTCGCTCCCTGCCCTGCCTGCGATCCCGTCGTTGTTGCGCGAGTGGCCGCAGAGCAGAAGCGTCTGGCCACCGCGTGGGCAGCACGCGACCGATACCTTGCCCGCAAGGCCAGACTGGCGCGGCGCGCTGAAGAACGCGAAGCGCGGCGCGCTTCGTCTCTGCCCGAAAGAAAAAGCGCGCTGCCCGCAGCCGCTGCCGCCATCCTGGCGCGCGCCAAGGCCAAGGCTGCGGAGCGCACGAAGCGATGACCCTCGCCGCCAAGCGCAGCAGGACGCTGAAACCCGATGAGGTTCGCGAGTTGTTTTCGCGTCTGGCCGAACTCAACCCGCATCCCACCACCGAGTTGGCCTACACCACCCCTTTCGAATTGCTGGTGGCGGTGATCCTGTCCGCGCAGGCCACCGACGTGGGCGTCAACAAGGCCACGCGGAAACTCTTTCCGGTCGCGAATACTCCCGCTGCTCTCCTCGCATTGGGCGAGGAGGGCCTGAAGCCTTATATCGCCACCATCGGCCTGTTCAACGCCAAAGCCAAGAACGTCATCGCCACCTGCCGCATCCTGGTGGAGCAGCACGGCGGCGAAGTGCCACGCGACCGGGCCGCGCTGGAAGCCTTGCCCGGCGTAGGCCGCAAGACCGCCAACGTGGTCATGAACACCGCCTTCGGCGAGCCGACCATCGCCGTGGACACGCACATCTTCCGCGTCGCCAATCGCACGGGATTGGCCCCGGGCAAGGACGTGCGCGCGGTCGAGGACAAGTTGATGAAGGTGGTGCCTGACGACTACAAGCAGGATGCCCATCACTGGCTCATCCTGCATGGGCGTTATGTATGCAAGGCGAGGAAACCCGATTGCCCGCAATGCGTGATCCGCGACCTTTGCCGCTTCAAAGACAAGACCCCGGACGAATCGAACCGCTGATCGGCCTCCGATAGGAGGCGGCACCTGGAACACCCGTGGGAGCGGCGTCCCGCCGCGAGCTCTTGGCCAAAACTCCCGTAGCCGAAATCCATGCGTCGGGGGCGTAGCCCCGACCTACGGAGCTCGCGGCGGGACGCCGCTCCCACATCTCTCGATATACCGTCGGTCAGGTAAAGCGGCGGCTCTGCGCATCGACGACCTGCTCACCGTCCTCTTTCGCGAAGGCGCCCTGTTGCGGTTGCGGCAGCAGCTCGAGCACCCGCTCGGAAGGCCGGCACAGCGCCACGCTCAGCGGCGAGACCACGATGGGCCGGTTGATGAGCAGGGGGTGGGAAACCATCGCGTCCAGCAAAACGTCTTCGCTCAGCGAATCATCGCCCAGACCGAGTTCGTGGTACGGCGTGCCCTTCTCGCGCAACAACTCGCGCGCGCCTATTCCCATGCGCTGCAGCAAGGAAACCAGCATGGGTCGGCTCGGCGGTGTCTTCAGGTACTCGACGACATGCGGCTCGATGCCGGCATTGCGGATCATGGCCAGCGTGTTGCGCGAGGTCCCGCAGTCGGGGTTGTGGTAGATGACGATGTCGACGGCCCGCGTGCCCATAAGGGATGTTCCTGGAAAATATGCGAATGGCTTCAGTCTCTCATGGCCAAGATAGCGATCCATGGCATTTTCGATGCACGGAAAGAATCAAAAGTGTCATCCAAGCGAAATAAGACAGCTTTGTCACAATAACGCAATCTTCACGTACTAGCCTGCGCGGCATCTTCCCACCGCCCCAGGCCTTTCCCATGAAACTGTCGCGCTCCACCCTTACTCTCGCTTTGCTGGCCGCCGTGGCCGCACCAGCAGCACACGCCGAAATCGCTCTCGACGTCATCGGCGGTTCCGAGGTCTCGTTCGAAGGCCTGGTGCAGGCCGATTTCTACAATTTCGACACGGACGGCATCGACTACGGCGCGGATTCCGCCAGCGACCTCGACGGCAAGGACTACCTGCAGGAAATGCGGCGCGCCGAGCTGGTATTGAAAGGCAAAGGCCCGGGCAATTTCGAATGGGTGCTCGGCTACGACGCCAAAGACGACAAGTTCCTGGACGCCAATATCAAGTACAAGTTCGGCAATAACGCAAACCACTTCTTCCAGGTCGGTCAGTTCAAGCAACCGGGTGCGACCATGGAAGAACTGTCCTCGACCAAGAACAACGACTTCGTCTCCAAGTCCTCCATCACCAACAGCCTGGGCACTCCGCGCCGCGTCGGCGCGCAGTACAACTACGGCGACAATAACTGGGCGCTGACGGCCAGCTACTTCGGCCGCGAGCTGACCCGCAACCGCGAACACGGCAGCGGCTATGCTCTGCGCGGCTACTGGGCCCCGATCAACGAGACGGGCAACATCCTGCACTTCGGTGCTTCCTACATCGACAAGGACACCGACAGCGACGGTATCCGCTTACGCGCGCGTCCGATGGCCGACCTGGTGCCGACCCGCTTCGTGGATACCGGCAGCAGCCTCACCAGCGCCGCCAGCCTGAACAACCGCACCGACCGCGCCAGCACGATCGGCGTGGAGGGCTTGTGGGTGCATGGACCGTTCAAGCTGCAGGGCGAATACATGTCTATCGACGTCAAGCGCACCGACGGCCTGGACGACTTCAGCGGCAACGGCTACTACGTTTCGGGCCTGTGGAACATCACCGGCGAGACCTGGGGCTACAAGGCCGGCGTGCCGACCACCCCGCTGCCGGACGATCCGACCAAGGGTTTGTGGCAGCTCGGTCTGCGTTACGACACCATCGACCTGACCGACGGTGCCGTGGTCGGCGGCGAAATGGACAGCATCACCGCTGGCGTCAACTGGTACTGGCGTTCCAACTTCAAGTTCATGCTGAACTACGCGATGGTCAAGCAGGAAAAGGGCGTGCTGAACGACGACCCGAACGTGATCGAAGCCCGCGTCCAGTTCTACTGGTAATCGAACGAGCCGTCCGCCTGCGATCCCTCCCCGCAGGCGACCGAAGCGCGGCCAATGGCCGCGCTTTTTTTATGGACAACCCACATGTCGCTGTCACATTTCGGTCTTTTTGAAGACACGCAGTTGTCACGCAAACGTCGTGGAATGCGCACCAGCGGCACGAGCCGCGCATTTCCTAACCAGGAGCTACCCGTGTTCAACTCCCTCAAATCCCGCGTCGCGGTGTTGGCCCTGGCGGCCGCATTCTCGACCAGTGCAATGGCCGCCGATGTCACCGGCGCCGGCGCCTCGTTCGTGTACCCGGCCATGTCCAAGTGGTCGGCCGATTACAAAAAGGCCTCCAACAAGCAGGTCAACTACCAGTCCATCGGCTCCGGCGGCGGCATCGCCCAGATCAAGGCCGGCACGGTCGATTTCGGTTCCTCCGATGCGCCGTTGAAGCCCGATGAGCTGGCCAAGTTCGGCTTGGCGCAGTTCCCGTCGGTGATCGGCGGCATCGTGCCCGTGCTCAACGTGCCCGGCGTGGCCGCCGGCGCGCTGAAGCTGGACGGCGAGACCCTGGGCAACATCTTCCTGGGCAAGATCACCAAGTGGAACGATCCGGCCATCGTCGCCCTCAACGGCGGCGTGCAGCTGCCCGACGCCAAGATCACGGTCGTGCACCGCTCCGACGGTTCGGGCACCACCTTCAACTTCGTCAACTACCTGTCCAAGGTCAACGCCGAGTGGAAGAGCAAGGTCGGCGAAGGCACCTCGGTCAAGTGGCCGGTGGGCATCGGCGGCAAGGGCAACGAAGGCGTGGCCGCTTACGTCAAGCAGATCAAGGGCGGCATCGGCTACGTGGAGCTGTCCTATGCGCTGCAGAACAAGATGACCTATTCGCGCATGAAGAACGCCGCCGGCAACTTCATCGTACCCAGCGACGACAGCTTCCAGGCCGCCGCGAATAGCGCTGAATGGGGTTCTTCCAAGGACTTCTACTTGGTGATGACCAACGCTCCGGGTGCCGAATCCTGGCCGATCACCGCCACCAACTTCATCCTGATGTACAAGCAGCCGAAGAACGCTGCCGGGGCCAAGGGCGCCAAGGAATTCTTCCGCTGGGTCTACAAGAGCGGCGATGCGCAGGCCAAGGCGCTGGGCTACGTGCCGCTGCCGGCCGGCCTGGTGCAGCAGATCGAGACCTATTGGTCGCAGAACATGGCTTACTGAGCAGTGACGTACTGAACGACGGGATCTCTCTCCCCCCAAGGTCGTTCGAAGGGCGTGGATCGCAAGATCCGCGCCCTTTTTCTGTTTCGGCGTCGAAAAAGCGTCATGCGGTCACCCGCCCGCGCAGAAAACGTCGGATGCGCCTGCCGTGCGAGCTCACAACCACCGCCAGAGGCCCTGCCCGCGCGGGTGACGGACTTCACAAATACGGCGTCATACGCGTGTAACAAAAACATCATTTCATGGCGTACCTGCCGGCACTATCGTCGGCGCCTTGGTTATACGGAGCCATCACCATGAACCTGAAGCCGGCGCGCGCCGCCCTGCTCACCCTTTCCGTCACGCTGATTCTGGCGGCCTGCAAACCCGCCGACAACGCCGCGCCGACCGCTGGCGCACCGGAAGCAGGCGCCCCTTCCACCGCCACGGCGAACAACCCCAACGCCGCCGAGATCTCCGGCGCGGGCGCTTCCTTCATCTATCCGCTGGTGTCCAAATGGTCGGCCGACTACAACGCCGCCACCGGCGCCAAGGTCAACTACCAGTCCATCGGCTCGGGCGGCGGCATCGCCCAGATCAAGGCCGGTACCGTGGATTTCGGCTCCACCGACAAGCCGCTTTCCCCTGAAGAACTGGCGCAGTCGGGCCTGGGCCAATTCCCGTCCGCGATCGGCGGCGTGGTTCCGGTGATCAATGTGGAAGGCCTGCAGCCCGGCCAATTGAAGCTGACCGGCGCGCTGCTGGCCGACATCTTCCTGGGCAAGATCGCCACGTGGAACGACCCCGCCATCGCCGGCGCCAACCCGGGCGTGGCACTGCCGGCCGGCAAGATCAGCATCGTGCACCGCTCGGACGGTTCGGGCACCACTTTCAATTTCTCCAACTACCTGTCCAAGGTCAGCCCGGATTGGAAAACCAAGGTCGGCGAAGGCACTTCGGTGCAATGGCCGGTCGGCGTGGGCGGCAAGGGCAACGAGGGCGTGGCCTCGTACGTGAAGCAGATCAAGGGCTCCATCGGCTATGTCGAGCTGGCTTACGCGCTGCAGAATCAGATGCCGTACGCCTCGCTGCAGAACTCCGCCGGCAACTACGTGCAGCCGAATGCGGAAACCTTCGCCGCCGCGGCCGCCAGCGCCGACTGGGCCAACGCCAAGGATTTCAACCTGGTCATCACCAACGCGCCGGGCGCCAATGCGTGGCCGATCACCGCCACCAACTTCATGCTGATGTACAAGCAGCCGAAGGACGCCAAGCGCAGCGCCGACACGCTGGCCTTCTTCAAGTGGGCCTTCGAGAACGGCCAGGCGCAGGCCAGCGAACTGCACTACGTGCCGTTGCCGCCGGAACTGGTGAAGCAGATCGAAGCGTACTGGGCGAGCGAATTCAAGTGACGGATTGGCCCGCGCGCAGCGCGGCTTTGCCAACCCGTCATCCCCGCGAAGGCGGGGATCCATGGACTTGGCTCGATGTTCGTACCGAAAACAAAGTCACTGGGTTCCCGCCTTCGCGGGAATGACGATCCTAGGAATCCATGAACGCCATCGCCACCCCCATCGTTCCCCATAGCAAGCGCGACCTCGCCGACGCGCGCAACGATCGCCTGTTCCGTTGGGTGCTGACCGGCACCGTGGCCTTCGTGCTGGTGGCGCTGGCCACCGCCGCCCTGTCCATGCTGTGGGGCGGCCGCGAGGTCCTTGAAACGGAAGGCCTGAGCTTCTTCTATTCCTCGGAATGGAACCCGGTCGAGAACAAATACGGCGCACTGGCACCGATCTACGGCACCATCGTCACCGCGGTGATCGCCATGCTGATCGCGGTTCCGGTGAGCTTCGGCATCGCCTTCTTCCTCACCGAAGTCGCCCCGCGCTGGCTGCGCGGTCCGGTGGGCACGGCGATCGAACTGCTGGCCGGCATTCCCTCCATCATCTACGGCATGTGGGGCCTGTTCGTGCTGGTGCCGGTGATGACCGAATACGGCACCCCCTGGCTCAACGACCACATCGGCACCATTCCCTATATCGGCGTGTTCTTCCGCGGGCCGCCCTTGGGCATCGGCGTGCTGACCGCGGGCTTCGTGCTGGCGATCATGGTCATTCCCTTCATCAGCTCGGTGATGCGCGAAGTGTTCCTGACCGTACCGCAGCGGCTGAAGGAATCGGCCTACGCGCTGGGTTCCACCAAATGGGAAGTCAGTTGGGACATCGTGCTGCCCTACACGCGCTCGGCGGTGATCGGCGGCATCTTCCTGGGCCTGGGCCGCGCGCTCGGCGAGACCATGGCGGTGGCCTTCGTCATCGGCAACACCGTCAGCCTGTCCGCTTCGCTGCTCGAGCCGGGCACCACCATCGCCGCGTTGATCGCCAACGACTTCGGCGAAGCCACCGAAACCTATCGCTCCGCGCTCCTGCTGCTGGGCTTCGTGCTGTTCATAGTCACTTTCATCGTGCTGGCGATCGCGCGCTACATGCTGATGCAACTCTCGCGCAAGGAGGGCAACTGATGAGCGCCAACAAAGTCGCCGCCGGCCTCTACCGCCGGCGCAGCATCGTCAATGTGATCGCACTGGTGCTGTCCTGCGCCACCGCGCTGTTCGGCCTGTTCTTCCTGGCCTGGATCCTGTGGACGCTGGTCGCCAAGGGCATCTCCGGCATCAACTGGCAGCTGTTCACCCAGATGACCCCGCCGCCGATGCAGGAAGGCGGCCTGGCCAACGCGTTCTTCGGCAGTGCGGTGATGTGCGGGCTGGCGATCCTGATCGGCACTCCCCTGGGCGTGCTGGCCGGCACCTGGCTGGCCGAGTACGGCAACGCGCGCAAAGCCGGCACCGTGGTGCGCTTCGTCAACGACATCCTGTTGTCGGCGCCGTCCATCGTGCTGGGCCTGTTCGTGTACACCCTCTTCATCATGCAGTTCGGCGGCGGTTTCTCCGCCCTGGCCGGCGCGCTGGCACTGGCATTCATCGTGCTGCCGGTAGTGGTGCGCACCACAGACGAAATGCTGCGCCTGGTGCCTTCGCAGATGCGCGAGGCCGCTTTGTCGCTGGGCGTGCCGCAATGGAAGGTGATCGTGCAGGTGCTGTACCGCAGCGCCTCGGCCGGCATCGTCACCGGCATCCTGCTGGCGCTGGCGCGCATCAGCGGCGAAACCGCCCCACTGCTGTTCACCGCCTTCGGCAGCCAGTACTGGAACGCCAACATCACCCAGCCTATGGCCAGCGTGCCGGTGGTGATGAACCAGTTCGCCGGCAGTCCGTACGAATCCTGGCAGACATTGGCCTGGGCCGGCGCATTGGTCCTGACCGTGTTCGTACTCCTCATCAGCCTGAGTGCGCGCGGCGTCCTGCTGCGCAACAAGATCTCCAATGACTAATCTCTTTTCGGACCCGGCCATGAACGACGTTCAACGCAACGATTCCACCCAGCGGATCACCACGGTGACCACCGAACGCGGTGCGATCCCGCCGTCTCCGGTGAAGCTGGAAGCCAAGGGGCTGGATTTCTACTACGACAAGTTCCATGCGCTGAAAAGCATCAACCTGGAGATCCCCGAGAAGCGCGTGACCGCGCTGATCGGCCCCTCCGGTTGCGGCAAGTCGACGCTGCTGCGCATCTTCAACCGCATCTACGCGCTGTACCCGAAGATGGAGGCCAAGGGCGAAGTGATCCTGGATGGCGAAAACATCCTGTCGCCGAAGTATCCGATGAACCGGCTGCGCAGCAAGGTCGGCATGGTGTTCCAGAAGCCGGTGCCGTTTCCGATGACCATCTACGAGAACATCGCCTACGCCATCCGCCACCACGAGAACCTCTCCAAGGCCGACATGAACGACCGCGTGGAGCACGCGCTCAACCAGGGCGCGCTGTGGGGCGAGGTGAAGGACAAGCTGGGGCAGAGCGCGCTGGGCCTTTCCGGCGGCCAACAACAGCGCCTGTGCATCGCGCGCGCGGTGGCGCTGAAACCGGACGTGCTGCTGCTGGACGAACCGACCTCGGCGCTGGACCCCATCTCCACCAGCCGCATCGAGCAACTGGTCGAAGAGCTGAAGAAGGACTACACCATCGCCATCGTCACCCACAACATGCAGCAGGCCGCGCGCGTTTCCGACTACACCGCCTTCATGTACCTGGGCGACCTGATCGAACACGACGTGACGTCCAACATCTTCTCCAGTCCGAAGAAGCAGCAGACCGAGGACTACATCACGGGTCGATTCGGATGAGGCGGGGAACAGGGAAACAGGAATGGAGAACGGATAAAGCGAAATCCTTTGTTCCCACTCCCGCACCCCACTCCCGCCATCGCCGAAACGCCGTTTTCCCACTCCCTATTCTCCATTCCCCATTCCCGGCCTTCCTATGAGCACCCAACCGCACGAACACATCGTCAAAAGCTACGATGAAGAACAGCGCCGCCTGGTCGGCGAGATCCTGCACATGGGCGGGATGGCCGTCGCCCAGCTGGAAGCCGCGCTGGACGTGGTGGAACGCCGCGACGACCGCGCCGCGCAGCGCATCATCGCCAACGACATCGAGATCGACAAACTGGAATCCAAGATCAGCCACGATGTGATGCAGCTGGCGCTGCGCGGGCCGATGGCGCGCGACCTGCGCGAGATCCTGGCCGGCCTGCGCATTCCGTCCGACATCGAACGCATCGGCGACTACGCGGCCAACGTGGCCAAGCGCTCCATCGCGCTGAACGTGTCGCCGCCGGTTCCCCACACCACCAACCTGCGCGCGCTGGGCCGGCTGGCCGCGCGCCAGGTCAGCGACGTGCTGGAGGCCTACCGCGAAGGCGACGCCGACCGCGCTCTGATGGTGCGCGCGCGCGATGCGGAACTGGATGCGCAGTACACCGCTCTGTTCCGCGAACTGCTGACCTACATGATGGAGGACGCGCGCAACATCACTCCCTGCACGCACCTGCTGTTCATGGCCAAGAACCTGGAACGCATCGGCGACCACGCCACCAACATCGCCGAAAACATCTGGTTCCTGGTCCACGGCGACCAGCCCCTGCCCCCGCGCGACAAGCGCGACGACACCAGCACTACCGGCGCGGTCTGATCGCGCCGACAGCATGAATCGGAAGTAACCGGAACGGGCGGCCGCGAATCCTTCCCCGCCCTACCCCTCTCTTTTGTCACTGTCAGGCATGGCGCAACGGCGGCATGCTGCCGTCACGGAGAGGGAATGAACAGCGCAATCGCGAGCACCCACTATTCGGCCGACGATCTGGCCGCCGCCCGTGCCGGCGATCTGGCCGCGTTGCAACGGGTGCTTGCCCAGTCGCGGCAAAATCTGCGCCGTTACGCCGAATACCATTGCAATATCAACGACACCGAGGATGCGGTGCAGGAAAGCATGATCCTGGTTTCGCGCCGGATCGGTGACCTGCGCGTGCTGGAATCCTTCGCTTCCTGGCTGTTCCGCATCGTCAAACGCGAGTGCAATCGCCTGAAACGCGGGTTACGCATGCTGACGGGCGACGCGATCACCGAGGACATTCAGCCCACCTGTAGTTTCGAGCCAGTGGAACTGCGCCACGATGTGGCGGCGGCGTTGGAATCGCTGCCCCCTCACTACCGCGAGATCATCCTGCTGCGCGACCTGGAAGGCTATTCCATAGAGGAACTGGCGCAACGTCTCGGACTGAACCGCGAGGCGGCCAAATCGCGCCTGCACCGGGCGCGCGTACTGACCCGCGAATACCTGGCGCCTGCAGGTTCCGCGTGACCGCTGCATTCGCCTTTGTGCCGGCCAACCGATTGCGCAAACCCCGCGTTGCCGCACTGCACACAGACCGCTAACCCATCACCGCTACACTTCCACCACAACCCGCGGCCAGCCCGCATCCCCAGGAGCAATGCCATGAGCAAGTCCAACCAGAAACCCGTTTCCCTCGCCCTCTCCGCCGCTCTCGTCGGTGGACTGGCCCTGTCCGCTTCCGCGTTCGCCATGCAGCCGCTGGCCCAGGGCTACCTGCTGTCGGCCACCGCAGACGCCGGCGAGAAAGCCGCCGAGGGCAAATGCGGCGAAGGCAAGTGCGGCATGGAGAAGGTGGATACCGACAAGGACGGCAAGGTCTCGCGCGCCGAGTTCACCGCGGCCCACGCCGACAAGGCCGACAAGTTCGACGGCATCGACACCAACAAGGACGGCTTCATCGACGCCGCCGAGCACAAGGCCCATGCCGCCGAAGGCAAGTGCGGCGAAGGCAAATGCGGCGCGGACAAGAAGAAGACCGATGCCAAGGCCGACCATGCCGAAGGCAAGTGCGGCGAAGGCAAGTGCGGCGGCAGCATCTGATTCCGTCGTACTGATTGGATGAAACCGACTCTGCCAGATGCCAGTGCCGGAATAGGCCTGCGGCGCGCCCTGCTGGGCGCGTTGCAGGAAGCGCCCGCGGGCGCGTTCGATTTCCTCGAATGCGCCCCGGACAACTGGATCGGGATCGGCGGCAGGTACGGTGCGGCGTTGGAACAGCTGTCGGCACGCCACCCCATTACCTGCCATGGGCTTTCCCTCTCGCTCGGCGGCGTAGCGCCGCTGGACGAGACCTTCCTTGCACGCGTGCGCCGCTTCCTGGATCGCCACCAGGTCGCTCTTTACAGCGAACACCTGAGCTACTGCACCGACGACGGCCACCTCTACGACCTGATGCCGATCCCTTTCACCGAGGAAGCCGTGCGCCACGTCGCCGCCCGCATCCGTCGCGTGCAAGAGGTCCTGGGCCGGCGGATCGCAGTGGAGAACGTCTCCTACTACGCCGCCCCCTACCAGGCCATGGACGAAGTGGATTTCGTCAACGCGGTACTGGCCGAAGCAGACTGCGACCTGTTGCTGGACGTCAACAACATCTACGTCAACGCCATCAACCACGGCTACGACGCCCACGATTTCCTGGCGCGCATGCCGACGGCGCGCATCTCCTCGTACCACATCGCCGGCCATTACGACGAAGCGGACGACCTGAAAGTCGACACCCATGGCGCCGCCGTGAAAGAAGACGTCTGGTCGCTGCTGCAAAGCGCCTACCGGCTGCATGGCGTGCACCCGACCTTGCTGGAGCGCGACTTCAACTTCCCCGCCATGCCGGTATTGCTGGCCGAGGTGGAGCGCATCCGCGAGCTGCAGCGCGCCACCGGCAGCGCAGAAATTCCGGTTGCCGCCCGTGGCTGAAACGCTGCGCCGGCAACAGTTCGAACTGGCCGCGCATCTGCGCGACCCCGACGCCCATGCGCCGCCTCCCGGGTTGGAGGACCGCCGCCTGGCGATCTATCGCGATCTATTCTTCAACAATATCGAGGGGCTGCTGTCCGGCAATTT
The DNA here is from genome assembly GCF_010093305.1 of Pseudoxanthomonas sacheonensis. GTDB lineage: Bacteria > Pseudomonadota > Gammaproteobacteria > Xanthomonadales > Xanthomonadaceae > Pseudoxanthomonas_A > Pseudoxanthomonas_A sacheonensis. The sequence goes on from NZ_PDWS01000018.1 coordinate 81,473, forward strand.
CCCCGTCATCCGCAAGACCCTGGGCGAGCAGCGTTGGCGCGCGCTCGCACGCCGGTTCTATGCGCAGCACCGCAGCCACGCGCCGCTGTTCGCCGAGATAGGCCGGGAGTTCATCCGTTTCCTGCAGGAACGCGCGGAAGGCGGAACCGACGATCCTGCCTGGCTGGCGGAGATGGCGCACTACGAATGGGTGGAGCTCGGCCTGCAGATCGCCGACGACGAAATCCCCGCCAACGATGCGGCCGGCGATCTGCTGGCCGGCGTACCTGTGCTCTCGCCCACTGCGTGGGCCCTGGCCTACGCCTGGCCGGTACAACGCATCGGTCCGGACTACCAACCCGGGAAGCCGCCGGGAACGCCCACGCTGCTGCTGGTAAGGCGCGATGCGCAGTACGAGATACGTTTCGCGGAAATCTCGCCGCTGGTGTATCGCCTGCTCGAAATCCTGCGCATGGGCGAAAGCAGCGGACGCCAGGCGCTGGAGCAACTGGCCGCAGAAGCCGGCGTCGCCGACCTGCCCGCCTTCATCGAGCAAGGCCGCGCCATGCTCGTGCGCATGCGCGAAGAAAGCACGCTGCTGGGCACTCGGTTGTAGGAGCGGGCCCTGCCCGCGACGCTTTTCGATCGATGGAGGCAAAAAAGCGTCGCGGGCAGGGCCCGCTCCTACAGGGGTGGCTTGCGGGCTCTGTTACGCTTGTTGCGATGACCAGCCCAGACGAACCATTGCCGATCACCCCGATGTCCCGCCGTTTCCGCGGCTTCCTGCCCGTGGTCGTGGACGTGGAAACCGGCGGTTTCGACTGGAATCGCCATGCGCTGCTGGAAATCGCAGTGGTGCCCATCGACCTGGACGAAAGCGGCGCGTTCGTCATGGGCGAAACCGCCAGCGCGCACCTGATTCCCGCGCCCGGCACCGACATCGATCCGAAATCGCTGGAGATCACCGGCATCGTGCTGGACCACCCTTTCCGCCTGGCCAAACCCGAGAAGGAAGCGCTGGAGCATGTGTTCGCGCCGGTACGCGCGGCGATGAAAAAACACGCTTGCCAGCGCGCGATCCTGGTCGGACACAACGCGCACTTCGACCTCAATTTCCTCAACGCCGCCGTCGCCCGCTCGGGGCACAAGCGCAATCCGTTCCACCCTTTCAGCGTTTTCGACACGGTGACCATGGCCGGCCTGGCCTACGGTCAGACCGTGCTGGCGCGCGCGGTGCAGGCCGCGGGCATGGAATGGAACGCCGACGACGCCCATTCGGCCGTCTACGATACCGAACAGACAGCGCGTTTGTTCTGCAAGATCGCCAACGCGTGGCCGAAGCCCGCCTGAGACGTCAGTCGGGCACCGGCGCCACCGTCGGCGCGCGTGCGCCCAGCGTGGCGCCCGCCGAGGCGACTACTACCGCGATGATCGCCAGCCATTGCAGCAGACCGAGTTGTTCGTGTAGGAACGCGAATCCGCACAGCGCGCCGATGGCCGGCTCCAGGCTCATCAGCATGCCGAAGGTGCGCACCGGCAAACGGGTCAGGGCCATCATCTCCAGACTATAGGGCAAGGCCATCGACAACGCGGCCACGCCTATCCCCGCCGGCAGCAAGGCCGGCGCCAGCAACGCCATGCCCGACTCCATCACGCCCCATGGCACTGCGACCACCGCAGCGATCGCCGCGCCAAGCGCGACAGTCTGCGCGCCATGGTCCGCACCCGCTTTTTGTCCGAACACGATGTGGAGCGCCCAGCACAGACCCGCACCCAACGCATAGGCGACGCCCAGCGGGTCCAGCGCCGCATGCTGCTCCGACCAGGGCACCAGCAACAACAGGCCACCCACCGCCAGCGCCACCCAGCCCACGTCGCGCAGGCGTCGCGAACCCAACAGCGCCAGCCCTAGCGGACCGGTGAATTCCAGCGCGATGGCGACGCCCAGCGGTATCGTCTGCAGCGAAAGGTAGAACAGCGTGTTCATCACGCCCAGCGAGACGCCGTAGCCCAGCAGCATTCGCCACGGCAGCGTGCGCCAGGTCATGCGCCAGGGACGCAGCACCAGCCACAACATCAATGTTCCGAAAGCCAGGCGCAGCGAAGTCGCGCCCAGGGCGCCCACGACCGGGAACAGGCTCTTGGCCAGACTGGCGCCAAGTTGGATGGAGAACATCGCAACCAGCAGAAGCAGTACGGGCATCAGCACCGATGCGGTGGGGCGGGAGGTGGTCATCGACTTGCCTGATGTGGGATCGCAGTAGCTCGGAGTTCAGTTGCGGCAATCGTTCAAGGTGCGCGCACGCCGTGTTCGTCCAGGATCCTGCGCACACGATCCAGCGGAATCGCTTCGGCGGTATGGCCGTTGCCGCTGACCGTGGTGGCCATGAACAGCGAGTTGTAGACCGCTTCTTCCACCGCATCGACGCTGGCCTGGAACACGCCGCTCATCTGTTCGTTCGCAAGTTCGGTGGTGGTGTGGCGCGGCGCATCGAAGGCGCGGCGCACCGACGGCGCAGTCGAGAACGCCAGCGCATAGTCGCCGCTGCCGTTGGACGCCGAGCTGCCCGTGCGTCCCAGCCCCATCATCGCCCGCGAGGCGAGGCGCCGCAGGTTGCGGTCGCTCAGCGGCGCGTCGGTGGCGATGACGATGATCACCGAGCCGTCGCCGCGGTCGTCGGCCGGACCAATTTCGACATCGGACGACCGCGCAGCGACCGCGTTCTGGAACGCGTAGCGCCCCAACTCGCGGCCTACCGGCGCACCGGATACCTGCAGCACGCCGCCGAAATTGCTCTGCACCAGCACGCCCACCCTCCAACCGCCAAGACTTTCCGGAAGCACGCGTGAAGACGTGCCGATGCCGCCTTTCCAGCCGAAGGCGATGGTGCCGGTGCCCGCGCCGACGCTGCCCTCCTGCACCGGTCCCGACCTGGCGCTTTCCAATGCGCGCCGCACTGCTTCGGCGGTGACCGGACGTGCACGGATGTCGTTGAGATCGCCGTCGTTGGTCTCGCCGACCACCGGATTGATCGAACGCACCTGCTGCATGTCCGGTTGCTGCAGCAACCACGCGGCCATCGCATCGGCGGCTTTCCACACGCACAGGGTGCAGGTGAGCAGGATCGGCGTTTCCAGTTCGCCCAGTTCGTTGATCTGCGTGCTGCCGGCGAACTTGCCGAAGCCATTGCCGACATGCAGTGCGGCCGGCACGCGCGAACGATAGGCGTTGCCTTCGTGCGGCAGGATCGCGGTGACGCCGGTACGCACGCGCTCGCCTTCGATCAGGGTGACCTGGCCCACCCGCACGCCGGCCACGTCGGTAATGGCGTTGTTGGCGCCCGGGGCGAATATTCCCGGCGCCACGCCGAGATCGCGCGCCCGCACGCGCTCCTGCGCCGCCAGTGGCGCGGTCGACGCGGCCAACAGCAAACCCGCCGCGATGCAACGGAACAGGGCCAATGCCGGATTGTGCATGCGATCTCCGCGAAGTGGTTCTGAAGGATTCGGCCAGCGACCGGTCAGCGTCGCTGGCGCACCGCTTCGAACAGTGTGATTCCGGTGGCAACCGAGACATTGAGGCTTTCGATATCGCCCGGCATCGGGATCTTCACCAGTCCGTCGCAATGCTCGCGCGTGAGCCTGCGCATGCCGTCGCCTTCGCCGCCCAGCACCAGCGCCACGTTGCCGCGCAGATCGGTGTCGTAAAGCGAGGCTTCGGCTTCGCCGGCCAATCCGTAGATCCACACGCCCGACTTCTGCAGATCGCGCAGGCAGCGCGCCAGATTGGTCACCGGAAAAACGGGAAGCCGGTCCGCCGCGCCGGCCGATGTCTTGCGCACCGTCGCATTCACCGGCGCCGATTTGTCTTTGGGGATAACCACTGCGGTAGCGCCGGCAGCAGCCGCGCTGCGCAGGCAGGCGCCCAGGTTGTGCGGATCCTGCACGCCGTCCAGCACCAGCACCAGCGCCTTGCCTTCCGCAGCCTCGATCAACCCGGCCAGTTCGCCCTCGTCCCAGGTCCTGGCGGCTGCATAGCGCGCGACCGCACCCTGATGGCGCACCGAGCCGCCCACGCCGTCCAGCGCCTGCTGGGTGACGCGGCGCACTTCGATGCCCTTGCGGCGCGCGTTCTCTTCTATCTCGGTGATGCGCGGGTTCTTGCTGCCGGCTTCCAGCAATATTTCCCGCACGTTGTCGGCATCGTTCTCGATGGCAGAAGCCACCGCGTTGATGCCGGCGATCCATTGGTTCTGTTTGCTCATGATGCTCTTGTCATTAGATTCCCTTCTCCCTCTGGGAGAAGGTGCCCGAAGGGCGGATGAGGGAGTGGATTATCAGCGAAAGCGAACTTCCACTAGCAAGTCATTCCCATTCCCTCATCCGGCGCTACGCGCCACCTTCTCCCGATGGGAGAAGGAAGCAACGTCAGTACTTCTGCTTCTTCTGCTTGGCCGGCTGCCCGCGCGGCGGCAGTCCCTGTACCTGCTTCTCTTCGGCCAGCTTGAAGTCGATCTTGCGCTCTTCCAGGCTGGCCTTCATCACCACGATGCGGACCTGGTCGCCCAGGCGGAAGACCATGCCGCGGCGCTCGCCGCTGAGCGTCTTGCGGATCGGATCGAAGTGGTAGTAGTCGTGCGGCAGCTGGGTCACGTGGACCAGACCGTTGACCTTGGAATCGTTGAGCTCCACGAACAGGCCGAAACTGGTCACCCCGCTGATCACGCCATCGAACTGCCCGCCCACGTGCTGCTCCATCCACGCGGCGCGGTAGCGTTCGTCCACCTCGCGTTCGGCCTCGTCGGCGCGGCGCGCGCGTTCGGAGCATTGCAGCGACAGCGCCGCCATCTGGTGCTGGGAATACAGGAATTTCTCCGGCTTTCCGCCGCTCAGCGCGTACTTGATCGCACGATGCACCAGCAGGTCGGGATAGCGGCGGATCGGCGAGGTGAAGTGGGCGTACGCCGCCAGCGCCAGGCCGAAGTGGCCCGCGTTGTCGGGCGTGTATACCGCCAGGCTCTGGCTGCGCAGCACCACAGATTCCAGCAGCGCCACGTCCGGACGCTCGCGGATCTTCTTCAGCAACTGGGTGAAATCGCGCGGCTGCACCTTCGCCCACGGCGGCAGGCTCAGCTTGAACTCCTTCAGGAACTCCAGCAGATCGGCGTACTTGGATTCCGGCGGCCGGTCGTGCACGCGGTACGGCGCGGCAATGTGCGCGCCCAGCAGATATTTGGCCGCTTCCACATTCGCTGCGATCATGCATTCCTCGATCAGCTTGTGCGCGTCGTTACGCTGCAGCATGCCGGCCTGGGTGACTTCGCCGCGGTTGTCCAGCACGAAACGCACTTCGGAGGTTTCGAATTCGATCGCCCCGCGCTTCTCGCGCGCCTTGGCCAGCACGTGGAACAGCTGGTACAGACGCTCGACCTGCGGCAGTTGCGCGCCGATGGCCTGGCGCGCGTCCTCGTCGTTCTCGCCGACCGCGTTCCAGACCTGGGTGTAGGTCAGGCGCGCGTGCGAGTTCATCACCGCTTCGTAGAACCTGGACGAGGTCACTTCGCCGTTGCGGTCCACCTGCATGTCGCAGACGAAACACATGCGGTCGACCTTGGGATTGAGCGAACAGATGCCGTTGGACAGCGTCTCCGGCAACATCGGTACGACGAAACCGGGGAAGTACACCGAAGTCGCGCGCTTCTGCGCTTCGTCGTCCAGCGGCGTACCGGGACGCACGTAGTTGGACACATCGGCGATGGCCACCACCAGGCGGAAACCCTGACGGTTGGTTTCGCAATAGACGGCGTCGTCGAAATCCTTGGCGTCTTCGCCGTCGATGGTGACCAGCGGCATGTCGCGCAGGTCCACTCGCCCGGCGATCATCGAATCGTCGACCGTCAGCGGCACTGCGGCGGCTTCGTCCAACGCTTCCTGCGGAAACTCATGCGGGATCTCGTGCCCATGGATCGCCGCTTCCACCACCAGCGAAGGCGTCAGTTTGTCGCCCAGCACCGCGATGATGCGGCCCATCGGCGGACGTCGCGCATCCGGCGTCTGAGTCAGTTCGGCGACGACCAACTGGCCGTCCACCGCGTCGCCGCGCTGGTCCGGCGGAATCAGCACATTGCGCTGCACGCGCTTATCGTCGGGAACCAGGTAACTCATACCCGCTTCCAAAGTGAAACGGCCGATCAGGCGCGACAGGCGCCGTTCCAGCACTTCCACGATGCTGCCTTCGCGGCGGCCGCTGCGGTCGATGCCGGTGACGCAGGCCATGGCCCGGTCGCCGTGCATGACCTTGCGCATCTCGTTGGGCGGCAGGAACAGGTCGTCGCCGGTGCCTTCATCCGGCCTGAGGAAGCCGAAGCCATTGGGATTGGCGATCACCACGCCCGGAATCAGGTCCATCTGCTTGGCCGGAGCGAAGCCGCCGCGACGGTTCTGCAGCAGCTGGCCGTCGCGGACCATGGCGCCCAAGCGCTTGCCCAGCGCATCGAAACGCTCCGGTGCGGTCAGCCCCAGGCTGGCAGCCAGGTCTTCGGCGGTCTGCGGGCCTTCGGCGGCGGCCAGTTCGGCAAGAATGGCCTCGCGGCTGGCGATGGGGTCGGCATAGCGCTCGGCTTCGCGCGCGGCGTGCGGGTCGCGGAAATCCACGCGTTGCGGAGGACGCGGCTGCCTGGATCCGGTGGCCGGGCCTTTCCTGGCCGGCGCAGGCTTGCCCGCTGGCAGATCGGGCATCCATGGCGGCAACTTGGACTTGGGGGCCGCGCCCGCTTTTTTCGCTCTTCCGGCCTGCTTGCCGGACTTGCCCGCCGCGGGCCTGGACCCGCCTTTCGTTGGCTTCTTCGTCATGCCCTCATGTTACACCCCGACTGAATACCGGCCGTGACCGCGCAGCCATCCGTTGACATACCGCCGCGCAATCCGGAGAATGCGCGCCCTGCACCTGCCCAGGTGGCGGAATTGGTAGACGCACTAGCTTCAGGTGCTAGCGGGGGCAACTTCGTGGAGGTTCGAGTCCTCTTCTGGGCACCAAGGTAAAAGCAAAACCCTCGCGCAAGCGGGGGTTTTTGCTTTTCCGGGCCTTGAGCTTTCGCGCCCGGACAACATTCCTGCGTTAACTTGGCTGTGCCCGCCCTGTTTTTTGCCATGCCCACGGACTTAGGCGATGGAACCGCAACAAATTCTCTTCCTGACCATCCTGACCGCCACCCTGGCCTTGTTCATCAGCGAGAAGCTGCGCGTGGACGTGGTGGCCATGCTGGCGCTGCTGGCCCTTACCCTTACCGGGATCCTGGGCCCCAGGGACGCGCTGTCCGGATTTTCGAGCGAGCCGGCGATCATCGTGGCGGCCGTGTTCGTGCTGTCGTCGGGATTGTCGGCCACCGGCATCACCGACCGCATCGGCGCCGGCATCGCGCGCGCGGCCGGGGGCAGCGAGTGGCGCACGATCGCGGTGGTGATGCCCGCGACCGCCGCATTGGCCGCTTTCTCGCACCACCTGATGGTCACGGCGATGATGCTGCCCATCCTGATGCGCCTGGCGCGCGAACAGAAGCTGGCCACCTCGCGCCTGCTGATGCCGATGTCGCTGGCGGCCTCGCTGGGCACGACCCTCACCTTGGTCAGCGCACCGGCGTTCCTGCTGGCCAACGACCTGCTCAAGCGCGACGGACAGCCGTCGCTGGACATCTTCGCCATCACCCCGATCGGCGTGGCGCTGGTGCTGCTGGGCACGGTGTACATGTTGCTGGGGCGCTGGCTGGTGCCCAAACGCAGCGGCGAATCCCCGCAGCCGGACTACCTGCGCCTGGAGCGCTACTACACCGAACTGGTGGTGGAAGCCGATTCGCCGTGGATCGGCAAGACCCGCCAGGCCTTCGACGACACCTTCGGCGAACGCCTGCAGGTGGTGGACTGGCTGCGCCATGGCACGCGCCGCCGCCACCAGTACGACGACAGTCAGTTCGTCGCCGGCGATGTGCTGCTGGTCCGTGCATCGCCCGACGAAATCGCCTCGATCAAGGACGAGCCTGGCCTGGCGCTGCATGCCGTGGCCAAGTACGGCGAAAACCCCGCCGACGGCCATCAGCCGGAGCTGCTGGGCGAAGAGCAACTGGTCCAGGCGGTGGTCGCGCCGCACTCGGAATTCGCCGGCCGCAGCGTGGCCAGTATCGATTTCCTGCGCAACCTGGGCGTGGTGGTGGTGGGACTGTGGCGCAAGGAAGGCTGGCTGCACGGCGAGCTTTCCGAAATGCCTTTGCAGGAAGGCGATCTGCTGGTGCTTTGGGGCCGCCAGTACAATTTCGAACAGCTCGCCGAGCATCATGGTTTCCTCATGCTGATGCCGTTCGGCGCCAGGAAGAAGACCCGCAGCCGCGCGCCGCTGGCCCTGCTGATCATGGCCGGCGCGATCGCCGCCGCCGCTACCGAACTGCTGTCGCCGCAGATCGCGTTCCTGACCGGGGCCATAGCCATGGTGCTGACCCGCTGCGTGGGCGTGGAACAGGCTTATCGCGAGATCGATGTGCGCATCTTCGTGATGATCGCCGGAGTGATTCCGTTGGGCATCGCCATGGAACGCACCGGAACCGCGGCCATGTTCGCGGACTTCCTGCTCAGGCACGCCTCGCACTGGTCGCCGCTGACCCTGCTGCTGGTGATGTTCGGCGCGGCCGCAATGCTGACCCAGATACTCTCCGACGCCGCGACCACCGTGCTGCTGTGCCCTATCGCGCTGGCCCTGGCCGACGGGCTGGGATTGCCTCCGGTGCCGTTCGTGGTGTGCACGGCGATGGGCGCGGTGGCGTCGTTCCTCACCCCCATCGGCCACCATGGCAACCTGCTGATCCTCAACCCCGGCCAGTACACCTTCGGCGATTTCCTGCGCGTCGGCGCTCCGCTGACCGCCCTGATCGCCATCGTCACCGCCTGGATTGCGCGCTGGATGTGGCTCGGCGGCCCCCTGCTGCCGGCGATGGCCGGTTAAAATCGGACATCGATAGCAGACCGACCCGAGTAATGACCGAAACCATCCGCCCCACCTTCCACGGCTTCGAACAGATCCCGCTGCGCGAATACGCCGAACGCGCCTACCTGGACTATTCGATGTACGTGGTCCTGGACCGCGCCCTGCCCTTCATCGGCGACGGCCTGAAGCCGGTGCAGCGCCGCATCATCTACGCGATGAGCGAGCTGGGCCTCAACGCCACCGCCAAGCCCAAGAAATCGGCGCGCACCGTGGGCGATGTGATCGGCAAGTTCCACCCCCATGGCGACAGCGCCTGCTACGAAGCGCTGGTGCTGATGGCGCAGCCGTTCTCCTACCGCTACCCGCTGATCGAAGGCCAGGGCAACTTCGGCTCGCCGGACGATCCCAAGTCGTTCGCGGCCATGCGCTATACCGAATCCAAGCTGACGCCCATCGCCGAAGTGCTGCTGGGCGAGCTGGGCCAGGGCACGGTGGACTGGACGCCCAACTTCGACGGCACCCTGCAGGAACCGACCTGGATGCCGGCGCGCCTGCCGCATCTGCTGTTGAACGGCACCACCGGCATCGCGGTCGGCATGGCCACCGACGTGCCGCCGCACAACCTCAACGAGATCGTCAGCGCCTGCATCCGTCTGCTGGACGATCCGCAAGCCACGGTCGCCGACCTGTGCGAACACGTGCGCGGCCCCGACTATCCGACCAGCGCCGAGGTCATCACCCCGGTCGCCGACCTGCGCGCGATCTACGAAACCGGCAACGGCAGCGTGCGCGCCCGCGCCACCTTCCAGAAGGAAGGCGGGCAGAACATCGTCATCAACGCGCTGCCCTACCAGGTCTCGCCGTCCAAGGTGATCGAGCAGATCGCCGCGCAGATGCGCGCCAAGAAACTGCCGTGGCTGGAAGACATCCGCGACGAATCGGACCATCTCAACCCGGTCCGCGTGGTCCTGATCACCCGTTCCAACCGGGTCGATGCCGAACAGCTGATGGGGCACCTGTTCGCTACTACCGACCTCGAAAAGAGCTACCGGGTCAACCTCAACATCATCGGCCTGGACGGCCGTCCGCAGGTCAAAAACCTGCGCACGCTGCTGGGCGAATGGCTGGAGTTCCGCACCAGCACGGTGACTCGCCGCCTCAACCACCGCCTGGAAAAAGTCGAGCGCCGCCTGCACCTGTTGGAAGGCTTGCTGGTCGCCTTCCTCAACCTGGATGAAGTGATCCGCATCATCCGCACCGAGGACGAACCCCGCGACGCGCTGATCGCACGCTTCAAGTTGAGCGAGGAACAGGCCGACTACATCCTCGACACGCGCCTGAAGCAGTTGGCGCGGCTGGAGGAGATGAAGATCCGCGGCGAGCAGGACGAACTGGACGCCGAACGCGACCGCCTGATCTCCACGCTCGCTTCCAAAGCCAAACTGAAGAAACTGATCAAGGACGAACTGCTGGCCGATGCGAAAAAGTTCGGCGACGCGCGCCGCTCCCCGCTGGTCGCACGCGAAGCGGCCCAGGCGCTGGACGAAACCGAACTGGTCGCCAGCGAACCGATGACCGTGGTGCTGTCGGAGAAAGGCTGGATCCGCGCGGCGAAGGGCCATGATGTGGACGCCGCCGGCATGTCCTACCGCGAGGGCGACAACCTGCTGGCGGCGGTGCGCGGGCGCAGCACGCAGCAGGTCGCGTTCCTGGATTCGGAAGGCCGCAGCTATTCCACCGCCACCCATACGCTGCCTTCGGCGCGCGGCAACGGCGAGCCGCTGACCGGCCGCTTCTCGCCCGCCTCCGGCGCGTCTTTCGTGGCCTTGGCCACCGGCGACAACGATGCGCGCTTCGTACTGGCTTCCTCGCATGGGTACGGCTTCGTCACCCGCTTCGAGAATCTCACCGGCCGCCAGAAGGCCGGCAAGGTGATGTTGAATCTGTCCAGCGGCGCCAAAGTGCTGCAGCCGGCGCACACGGCCGACCCGAAGACCGACCGCATCGTCGCCGTCACCAGCGCCGGGCACATGCTCGCCTTCGCGCTGGCCGACCTGCCGGAGCTGGACAAAGGCAAGGGCAACAAGATCATCGAGATACCCAAAGCCAAGTTGGGCACCGAACGCGTGGTGGCGGTTGCGGCGGTATCGCCGGGCAGCACGCTGCTGGTGAAGAGCGGACAGCGCACCATGAGCCTGTCGTTCAAGGACCTGGACGAATATCTGGGTACGCGCGCGTCCCGTGGCGGCCTGTTGCCACGCGGCTGGCAAAAGGTAGACGGATTGGCGGTGGAATAATGGAGGCCGACTTCTGGCTGCAACGATGGGAAGAAGGCCAGATCGGCTTCCATCGTCGCGAGGTGATGCCACTGCTGCAATCCCACTGGTCCGGGCTGGGCCTTGCGCCCGATAGCCGAGTGTTGGTGCCGCTGGCCGGGAAAAGCCTGGACATGCACTGGCTGGCGGCCCAAGGGCACCGCGTTCTGGGAATCGAGCTCTCACCGCTGGCCGTGCAGCAATTCTTCGACGAAGCCGGTGTACGGCCGCGCCGGTCCCGCAGTCGTTACGGAGAGCATTTCGCAGGTGGTTCGATCGAAATCATCGTGGGAGACGCCTTCGCTGCAGACGCGGACCTGTTTGCGGATATCGCCGGCGTTTACGACCGTGCCGCGCTCATTGCGCTTCCGCTCGATTTGCGGCTCCGCTACGTGAATGCCGTCTACGGCGCGCTGCCGGGGACCTGCAAGGGCCTGCTGATCACACTGGAATATCCCCAGCCGGAAAAAGCGGGGCCTCCCTTCTCGGTGGACGCCGATGAAGTCGCGCAGTTGTTCACTCCGCTTTGGCGCGTGGACTCGCTGGAGCGGCGAGACATCCTGGAACAGGAAGAGCGGTTCCGCGCCGAAGGCGTCAGCGCACTGACGACCGCCGTCTACCGTCTGCAGAAGTCCGCATAGGCCGGCGTAGGGTCAACCTTCAGGCTTGGCGTCGCCGAGTTTGGTCAGCAGATAGTTTTCGATGCCCAAACGCTTGATCAGGCCCAACTGCTGCTCCAGCCAGTGCGCGTGGTCTTCCTCGGTGTCTTTCAGCTGCGTCAGCAGCACCGCGCGGCTGACGTAATCGCCGTGGGTTTCGCACAGGGCGATGCCCTTGGCCAGTCGGGCGCGCACTTCATATTCCAGGTCCAGGTCCTTGCGCAGCATCTCCTCGACGGTCGCGCCGGGCACGAACGGCGTCGGGGACATGTCCGGATCGCCTTCCAGGAACAGGATGCGGCGCAGCAGCGCGTCGGCGTGGTCGGTCTCTTCCTGCATCTCGTGGTGGATGCGCTCGTAGAGCACGTGCAGGCCCTGGTCTTCATAGCGGCGCGAGTGGATGAAGTACTGGTCGCGGGCGGAGAGTTCGCCGCGCAACAGTTGCTTCAGGTATTCGACGACTTCGGGATGGCCTTTCACGGGCGCGCTCCGGTTGGGGACGGTGCGGATTTTGCCGCAACCGGAAAAGCGATGGCTCAATCGGAATCAGTCGCATCCGCAGTCGCCCCCGGCATGGAATAATCGCCCGGAAATCTCCGTCGCCCCTTACTGGAACCCCACCATGCTCAAGTGGATCAGGCGCCTGGCGCTGCTGTCGTTGTTGCTGGTGGTCGCAGGTGTCGGAACGGGGTGGTGGCTGCTGCTCGGCAGCCTGCCCAGACTGGACGGCGAGCTGGCCCTGCCCGGCCTGTCCGCACCGGTCACGGTGAGCCGCGATGCCTTGGGCGTGGTCACCATCGACGCCGCCAACGAAGCCGACATGGCGCGCGCGCTCGGTTACGTGCACGCGCAGGAACGCTATTTCGAGATGGACCTGATGCGCCGCACTTCCGCGGGCGAGCTGTCGGAACTGTTCGGACCCATCGCGCTGGATCTGGACAAGAAACGCCGCGTGCATCGCATGCGCGCGCGGGTGATGGCCGACCTGGACGATTTCGCCGGTGGCAAACGCGCGCAGTTGCAGGCTTATACCGAAGGCGTCAATGCCGGTCTGGACGGTTTGAGGACCAGGCCATGGCCGTACCTGCTGCTGCGCCAGCAGCCACGGCGCTGGGAACTGGCCGATTCGGCCTTGACCGGCTATGCGATGTACTTCGACCTGCAGGATTCGGAGAACACGCGGGAACTGGCGCTTTGGAGAATAAAGTCCGCGGTTCCGCCCGCGCTGTACGCGCTGCTGACCCATGACGGCACCGAATGGGATGCGCCGCTGTTCGGCGCGGCGCGCGGCGATGCCGCGCTGCCCGGCGCCGATGCGGTCGATCTGGCCAAACTGCCCGTGCCGGCGACCAAGGACCTGGCCCCGTTGGCCGAAAAAGGCACGCCGGGCAGCAACAACTGGGCGGTAGCCGGCGCGCTGACCGCCGATGGCCGCGCCATCGTCGCCGACGACATGCACCTTGGCCTGCGCGCGCCCAATATCTGGTTCCGCGCGCGGCTGCGATATCCCGATAGCCGTGCGCCCGGCGGTAGGGTGGATATTTCCGGGTTCACGCTGCCGGGTTTTCCGGCGGTCGTGGTCGGCAGCAACGGCCATGTCGCCTGGGGTTTCACCAACAGCTACGGCGACTGGGCCGACTGGGCCGAACTGCCGGCATGCCCGGACGGCGCGCAAGGTTGCGCGAAGCGCACGGTCTTCCACGAAAGCATCAAGGTCGCCGGCGCGGCGCCCGTCGACTTCCTGGTCCGCGAAACGGCATGGGGCCCGATCCTGCACGAGTCCAAGAACGGCACCTCCCTGGCGCTGCGCTGGACGCCGCAATTGCCGGGATCGCTGCGGGTTTCGTTCGCGGACCTCGCGGTCGCCCGCGATGTCGCCGGCGCGTTTTCGGTCGCGGATGCTTCCGGCATACCCGCGCAGAATTTCACCGTGGCCGATTCCAGCGGCAAGATCGGCTGGCGCGTGATCGGCGGATTTCCCAAACGCGATCCCGGCTGTCTGGCCACAGCGCCGGAACAGCACGTCGCGCTTCCGGGCATGGCCGTTGCCACTGACGCTACGCAAGCCGATGCCGGCGCTACCGAAGCAACGCTTGCGTGCTCGCCATGGACGACGGACGCCGCCGCGTCTCCGCGCCTGCTCGACCCGCCTTCCAACCGCTTGTGGACCGCCAACAACCGCACCATGGACGACGCAGGCCTGAAGCTCGCCGGCGACGGCGGTTATGCGCTGGGCGCGCGCGCCAGACAGATCCGCGACGACCTTTTCTCCCGCGACCGCTTCGACGAAAAAGGCCTGCTGGCCATCCAGCTGGACGACCGCGCCGTATTCCTGCAGCGCTGGTGGGCTTTGCTGCAGAAGGAAGGCGCGCACGATAAAACGCCGGCGCTGAGCGCACTGGCCAAGGCTGCGGGCCACTGGGAAGGACGCGCCAGCGCCGATTCGGTCAGCTACCGCATCGTCCGCGCCTGGCGGCTGGCCGTGCATGCCCGCATCGCCGATGGCCTGACCGCGCCTGCACAGGTTGCGCTCGGCGAAGATTTCATCATGCCCGATCTGCCGCAGCTGGAAGGCGTGGTCTGGCCATTGCTCACCGAACGCCCCGCCAACCTGCTGTCGCGCCGCTTCGCCAGCTGGGAAGCATTACTGGAAGACGCCGCGCGCCAGGTCCGCGACGACCTGTCCGCACAAGGCCCGCTGGAACAACGCACCTGGGGCGAGCGCAACACGGCGAAGATCTGCCACCCGCTGGCCAATGCCCTGCCCACGCCGCTCAAGCCCGCGCTGTGCATGCCCGCCGATCGACTGCACGGCGACGGCGCCATGCCGCGCGTGCAAGGCCCCTCGTTCGGCGCCAGCGAACGCATGGTGGTCTCGCCCGGCCACGAAGCCGACGGCATCATCCACATGCCCGGCGGTCAGAGCGGCAACCCGTTGTCGCCGTTCTGGGGAGCGGGTCATGAAGACTGGGTGCACGGACGGCCGACGCCGTTTTTGCCGGGGAAGACCGAATACACCTTGACCTTGAAACCATAAAAGCCCCTCTCCCATCGGGAGAGGGGTTGGGGTGAGGTTACGGCGGAGTGGAATTGCTGCAACCGAACGCGGAACTAGAATAGTTCTTCACCACTCTCACTTCGCCCTACCCTCACACCCCAAGGGTGCTTGCTGCGCAGC
>NZ_PDWS01000019.1 GCF_010093305.1 Pseudoxanthomonas sacheonensis
CCTGCGCTTTGCGATCCGCGAAGGCGGCCGTACGGTCGGCGCCGGCGTGGTGGCCAAGATCATCAAGTGACGCCCTGACCCGGTTGGGCCATGGCCCAACCGGCTTTGTCAGGTCGTCATCCCCGCGTAGGCGGGGATCCACAAACAAGCCGCCAAGATGCTGGCAAAGCTCCAAAACTAAGTGTATGATTCGCGCCCGGCTTTCAGGTCGGGCGTGTTGTTGCAGTATCCGCCAGCGCCTCCTGGGAGGTCGCCGGTTACCGCGAAAAGAGGTGCAGGAAGCGCCTCGTGTTCGCCAGACAAGGAAATGTCGCGTGATAGCCAGAATTGGCACCCCCGCTATTGACGGGGCGGTTCACGCGTCTTATACTTTTCTGTCTGGGCGGGCCGGTTTACCGGGCCGCCTAGCTTTTCAGGATGAATCCCCACAGGCGGTCGCGGGTTCCAGCAGCGGCTAGCGGGGAAATAAACAGCAAGATCAATCAGGGGCAAGGCATCCCAGAGGCCGCGCCCGTCGCTCTTTTAACCAAGGAAACTCCGTCATGGCGGACCAAAAGATCCGGATCCGGCTCAAAGCGTACGATCATCGCCTGATCGACCGTTCGGCCAGCGAGATCGTAGAAACGGCCAAGCGGACCGGCGCGCAAGTGCGCGGCCCGATCCCGCTGCCGACCAAGATCGAGCGCTACACCATTCTGACCTCGCCGCACGTCGACAAAGACGCGCGTGACCAGTACGAGACCCGCACGCACAAGCGCGTGCTCGACATCGTCGACCCCAACGACAAGACCGTGGACGCGCTGATGAAGCTCGAACTGGCTGCCGGCGTCGACGTCCAGATCAAGCTGACCTGAGGCCACTGACATGACCGCGAAGAAATATTCGTTGGGTCTGGTCGGCCGCAAGGCTGGCATGACCCGGGTGTTCACCGAAGATGGCAAGTCCATCCCGGTCACCCTGATCGAAGCAACCCCGAACCGCATCACCCAGCTCAAGACCCCCGAAACCGACGGCTACAGCGCCGTGCAGGTGGTGGTGGGCACGCGCCGCGCCGCGCTGATCAACAAGCCGGCAGCCGGTCATCTGGCCAAGGCCAAGGTCGAAGGCGGTCGTGGCTTGTGGGAGCTGCGCGTGGAAGCCGACAAGCTGGGCGACTTCACCGTCGGCGGCGAAATCAAGGCCGACATCTTCGAAGTGGGCCAGAAGGTCGACGTCCAGGGCGTGACCAAGGGTAAGGGCTTCCAGGGCACCATCAAGCGCTGGAACTTCACCATGGGCGACGCTACCCACGGTAACTCGCTGTCGCACCGCCAGCCGGGTTCGCTCGGTCAGCGCCAGACGCCGGGTCGCGTGTTTCCGGGCAAGAAGATGTCCGGCCACATGGGTGCGGTGAACCAGAGCACGCAGAATCTGGAAGTCGTGAAAGTCGATGTCGAGCGCGGGCTGATCGCCATTCGTGGCGCGGTTCCGGGCGCCCCGGGCGGCGACGTGATCGTGCGTCCGTCGAGCAAGGGATAAGGGAGAACGATGATGGAACTTGCCATCACAGGCAGCGCCAACAAATTGTCGGTTTCCGACGAAGTGTTCGGCCGCGAATTCAGTGAAGACCTGGTCCACCAGGTCGTGGTCGCGTACCGCAATGCGGGGCGCGCCGGCACCAAGGCGCAGAAGACGCGCTCGGAAGTCAACGGCACCACCAAGAAGTCCAAGAAGCAGAAGGGTGGCGGTGCACGTCACGGCGCCCTGACCGCTCCGATCTTCGTGGGCGGCGGCGTGACCTTCGCGGCCAAGCCGCGCAGCTTCGAGCAGAAGGTCAACCGCAAGATGTACCGTGCGGCGATGAAGGCCATCCTGTCGGAACTCAACCGTCAGGGCCGTCTGATGGTCGTCGACTCGTTCGACGTCGATTCGGCCAAGACCGCCGGCCTGATCGCCAAGCTCAAGGGCCTGGAAGTCGGTCGCCGTCCGCTGATCGTCACCGAAGAGGCTTCGGAACATCTGTACCTGTCGGCCCGCAATCTTCCCTACGTGGAAGTGCGCGATGTGCAGGGCCTGGATCCGGCTTCGCTGGTCGGCGCCGATACCGTGGTGATCACCGCCGATGCGGTCAAGAAGATCGAGGAGTGGCTGGCATGAGCACCGCCGTCAAAATCAGCAACGAAAAAATCTTCAGCGTGCTGCGCGCTCCCCGGGTTTCCGAGAAGACCGCTCGCCTGCAGGAAGTCTCCAACCAATACGTCTTTGAAATCTCGAGCACCGCTACCAAGGCCGAAGTGAAGGCTGCGGTCGAGCAGTTGTTCGACGTCAAGGTCGAAGGCGTCAACGTGCTGAACGTCAAGGGCAAGAACAAGTCCTTCCGTAACCGCACCGGCAGCCGCGGCAGCTGGCGCAAGGCGTATGTGCGCCTGGCCGAAGGCCAGGCCATCGACGTAACCGCCAAGGCCTGAGGAACATCCCATGCCATTAATGAAATTCAAGCCCACTTCGCCCGGCCGCCGTTCCGCGGTCCGCGTCGTGACGCCCGACCTGCACAAGGGCGCGCCGCACGCACCGCTGCTCGAGCCGCAAAGCAAGAGCGGCGGCCGCAACCACCACGGCCGCATCACCACCCGTCACATCGGTGGTGGCCACAAGCAGCACTACCGTCTGATCGACTTCAAGCGCGACAAGGTCGGCATTCCCGCCCGTGTCGAGCGCATCGAATACGATCCGAACCGCACCGCCCACATCGCGCTGCTTTGCTATGTCGATGGCGAACGCCGTTACATCATCGCGCCGAAGGGCCTGAAGGCGGGCGACCAGGTCATCGCGGGCAGCGACGCCCCGATCCGCGCCGGCAACACGCTTCCGCTGCGCAACATTCCGGTCGGCACCACGATCCATGCCATCGAGATGAAGCCGGGCAAGGGCGCGCAGATCGCCCGTGCCGCCGGCGCCGGCGTGCAGCTGGTCGCACGCGAGCAGGGTTTCGCCACGCTGCGTCTTCGCTCCGGCGAAATGCGCAAGGTGCAGATCGAATGCTGCGCGACCATCGGCGAAGTCGGCAACACCGAGCACAGCCTCGAGAAGCTGGGTAAAGCCGGTGCCAAGCGTTGGCGCGGCATCAAGCCGACCGTTCGCGGCGCGGCCATGAACCCGGTCGATCACCCGCACGGCGGTGGCGAGGCCAAGGCCGGCCAGGGCAACCCGCATCCGGTCACCCCGTGGGGCGTACCGACCAAGGGTTACAAGACGCGCCATAACAAGCGCACCCAGCAATTCATCGTCCGCGATCGTAGGGGCTAATCGACCATGGCACGTTCACTCAAGAAGGGCCCATTCGTCGACCATCACCTCATCAAGAAGGTGGAGGCCGCCGGTGGCAGCAAGCGTCCGATCAAGACCTGGTCGCGTCGTTCGATGATTCTGCCGGAAATGGTGGGTTTCACCATCGCCGTGCACAACGGCAAGAACCATATCCCGGTGCTGGTCAACGAGAACATGGTCGGCCACAAACTCGGCGAATTCGCCGTCACCCGTACCTTCAAGGGTCACGGTGGCGACAAGAAAGCCGCGCCGGGCAAGCGTTAAGGAGATGACCATGGAAGCCAAAGCCATCCTGCGCACCGCGCGCATCTCCGCACAGAAAGCCCGCCTGGTCGCCGACCAGGTGCGCGGCCTGTCGGCCGAACGCGCCGTCAACCTGCTGAAGTTCTCGGACAAGAAAGCGGCGCACATGATCAAGAAAGTGGTTGAGTCGGCGATCGCCAATGCCGAGAACAACCAGGGCGCAGACGTCGACGAACTGAAGATCGTGACCATCATGGTCGACGAAGGTCCGTCGCTGAAGCGTTTCATGGCCCGGGCCAAGGGCCGCGGCACCCGTATCCTCAAGCGCACCAGCCACATCACTGTGGTTGTGGGCGCAGGCAAGTAAAGGCGGAAGGAAAAAACGATGGGTCATAAAGTTCATCCGATCGGGTTCCGCCTGGGCATCGCCAAGGACTGGAACTCCAAGTGGTTCGCCAAGAAGGGCCTGTATGCCGAGTACCTGGCTGCCGACCTCAAGGTGCGCGAAATGCTGCGCAAGAAGCTGGCGCAGGCAGGCATCTCCAAGATCCTGATCGAGCGTCCCAACAACACCGCACGCGTGACCATCCACACCGCCCGTCCGGGCGTGGTGATCGGCAAGCGCGGTGAGGACATCGAGAAGCTGCGCAAGGAAGTGAGCGACCTGATGGGCGTCCCGGCGCACATCAACGTCACCGAAGTGCGCAAGCCGGAACTGGACGCGCAGCTCGTTGCCGAGTCGATCGCCCAGCAGCTCGAGCGCCGCATCATGTTCCGCCGTGCGATGAAGCGCGCGGTCGGCAACGCGATCCGCCTTGGCGCCCTGGGCATCAAGGTCAACGTCGGTGGCCGCTTGAACGGCGCGGAAATCGCCCGTTCGGAGTGGTACCGCGAAGGTCGCGTGCCGCTGCACACGCTGCGCGCCGACATCGACTACGGTTTTGCCGAGGCGAAGACCACCTACGGCATCATCGGAATCAAGGTGTGGGTTTACAAGGGCGAAGTGTTCGACTTCTCCCAGATTGGCCAGGAAAAGCAGGACGAAGCGCGCCCCGAGCGCAGCGAACGTCCGTCGCGTCCGGCCCGTGACCGTGACGCGAGGTAATCGGCCATGTTGCAACCAAAACGTACCAAGTACCGCAAGCAGCACAAAGGCCGCAACGACGGCCTGAGCTGGAGCGGCAATCTCGTCAGTTTCGGCGAGTACGGCCTGAAGGCCACTGCGCACGGTCAGCTGACCGCGCGCCAGATCGAGGCCGCGCGCCGTTCCATCAGCCGTTACGTCAAGCGTGGCGGCAAGATGTGGATCCGCGTGTTCCCCGACAAGCCGATCACCAAGAAGCCCATCGAGGTCCGCATGGGCTCCGGTAAGGGCAACGTGGAATATTGGGTGGCTCAGATCCAGCCGGGCCGCATGATTTATGAAATCGAAGGCGTCACCGAGGAAATCGCACGCGAGGCTTTCCGCCTGGCGGCCGCCAAGTTGTCCGTGACCACCACTTTCGTTACCCGGACGGTGCGCTAATGGAACTCAAACAACTCCGCGAGAAGTCGGCCGACCAGCTGAACGAACACCTGACCGACCTGCGCAAGGAGCAGTTCTCCCTGCGCATGCAACAGGTCACCGGTCAGCTGCCCAAGACCCATGAAACCCGTCGGGTTCGCCGCGAGATCGCTCGCGTCAAGACCCTGCTCGGCAGCAAGAAGTAAGGACCGCCGTGATGAGCGACAACAAAGAGAAATCTCAGCGCACGGTCGAAGGCCGCGTCGTGAGCAACAAGATGGACAAGACCGTCACCGTGCTGGTGGAGCGTCAGGTCAAGCATGCGCTGTACGGCAAGTACATCCGCCGTTCGACCAAGCTGCATGCCCACGACGCCGACAACGCCTGCAACGAAGGCGACGTGGTCCGCGTGGTGGAGATCGCCCCGCTGTCCAAGACCAAGAACTGGCGCGTGGTGGAAATCGTCACCCGTGCGGCCGTCTAACAAGGAAACCTGAATCATGATCCAGATGCAGAGCTACCTTGACGCGGCCGACAACTCCGGCGCCAAGGAACTGATGTGTATCAAAGTGCTGGGCGGCTCCAAGCGCCGTTACGCGCACATTGGCGACATCATCAAAGTGACCGTGAAGGACGCCATCCCGCGCGGCAAGGTCAAGAAGGGCGAAGTCTACGACGCCGTCGTGGTGCGTACCCGCAAGGGCGTGCGCCGTGCGGACGGTTCGCTGATCCGTTTCGACGGCAACGCGGCCGTGCTGCTCAACAACAAGCAGGAACCGATCGGTACCCGCATCTTCGGGCCAGTAACCCGCGAGCTGCGTTCCGAGAAGTTCATGAAGATCGTTTCGCTCGCGCCTGAAGTGCTCTGAGCCGAGGACTTATATATGAACCGTATCAAGAAGGGCGACCAGGTGGTCGTCATCGCCGGCAAGGACAAGGGCAAGCGTGGTGACGTGGTGCGTGTGGACGGCGATCGCGTGATCGTCTCCAACGTCAACATCATCAAGCGCCACACCAAGCCGAATCCGCAGGCGGGCGTCGCCGGCGGCGTGGTCGAGCGTGAAGCTTCGATGCACATCTCCAATATCGCGCTGTTCAACCCGGCTTCCGGCAAGGGCGAGCGTATCGGTTTCAAGGTGCTGGAGGATGGACGCAAATTGCGTGTGTTCCGCTCCAGCGGTGAGGCGCTCGACGCCTAAGGAATGAAGTCATGACCACCCGTCTCGAAAAGTTCTACAAGGAACAGGTTGTTCCCAGCCTGACCGAGAAGTTCGGCTACGCCAATCCGATGGAAGTGCCGCGCATCACCAAGATCACCATCAACATGGGCGTGGGCGAAGCCGCGACCAACAAGAAGATCCTGGAGAACGCGGTCGCCGACCTGGCCAAGATCACCGGCCAGAAGCCGATCACCACCAAGTCGCGCGTTTCCGTGGCTTCGTTCAAGATCCGCGACGGCTGGCCGATCGGCTGCAAGGTGACCCTGCGCCGCGCGAAGATGTACGAATTCTTCGATCGCCTGGTCAACGTGTCGCTGCCGCGCGTGCGCGACTTCCGCGGCGTGTCGGGCCGTTCGTTCGACGGGCGCGGCAACTACAACATGGGCGTGAAGGAACAGATCATCTTCCCGGAAATCGACTTCGACCAGGTCGACGCTGTCCGCGGCATGGATATCGCCATCACCACCACCGCCAAGACCGACGCCGAAGCCAAGGCGTTGCTCGAAGCTTTCAAATTCCCGTTCCGCAACTGATTCGCCAAGGAAACCTGAGCATGGCAAAGACCTCAATGGTTAACCGCGACATCAAGCGGGCCAAACTGTCCAAGAAGTACGCCGCCAAGCGCGAAGCGCTGAAGAAGACCATCTCCAGCCCGACCGCTTCGTACGAAGAGAAAATGGAAGCCGTGACCAAGCTGCAGAAGCTGCCGCGCGATTCGTCGCCGAGCCGCGAGCGCAACCGTTGCGCGCTGTCCGGCCGTTCGCGCGGCGTCTACAGCAAGTTCGGCCTGGGCCGCAACATGCTGCGCAAGGCGACGATGAACGGCGACGTTCCCGGCTTGCGCAAGGCCAGCTGGTAAGAAAGCCGGGATTAGGGATTGGAGATTCGGGATTGGCGAAAGCGCTTTTCCCAATCCCGAATCTCCAATCCCTAATCCCAACCTAAGATTTTCGCGAAAGCGGATATCGGTGCTACTCAAAGGGTAATACGCAATGAGCATGACTGATCCCATCGCCGACATGCTGGTCCGCATCAAGAATGCGGCCGCTGTAGGCAAGCCGACGGTGAAGATGCCGTCTTCCAACATCAAGGTCGCCATCGCCGGCGTGCTGAAGGCCGAAGGCTATATCGCCGATTCGCGCGTCAACACCGTCGACAACAAGCCGCAGCTCGAGATCGTGCTGAAGTACTTCGAAGGCAAGCCGGTGATCGAGCGTCTGACGCGCGTGTCCCGTTCGGGCCTGCGCAAGTACAGCGGCAAGGCCGATCTGCCCAAGGTGCTGGACGGCCTGGGCGTCGCCATCATTTCCACCTCCAAGGGCATCATGACCGACTCGCAGGCGCGCCAGCAGGGCGTCGGCGGTGAAGTCCTGTGCTTCGTGGCTTAAGGGAGTAAACGTATGTCCCGTGTAGCCAAACAGCCGATCACCCTGCCGAAGGGCGTCGAGTTCAAGAACCAGGACGATACCCTGAGCGTCAAGGGCGCCAAGGGCAGCCTGTCTCTGGCCAAGCCGGCCGGCGTCGAGATCAAGCTCGAAGACGGCGTGCTGAACCTGTCCCCGGCCACCCCGGCCGACGACGCCATCACCGGCACCATCCGCGCGATCCTGGCCAACATGGTCAAGGGCGTGTCCGAAGGCTTCGAGCGCAAGCTCGAACTGGTGGGCGTGGGTTACCGCGCCGCCATGGCCGGCAAGGACCTGAACCTGTCGCTGGGCTTTTCGCACCCGGTGCTGTTCAAGACCCCGGAAGGCATCACCATTTCCACGCCCACCCAGACCGAAATCCTGGTGCAGGGTTCGGACAAGCAGCGCGTCGGTGAAGTGGCCGCCAAGATTCGCGGTTTCCGTCCGCCGGAGCCCTACAAGGGCAAGGGCGTGAAGTACTCCGACGAAGTCATCATTCGCAAGGAAGCCAAGAAGGCCTAAGGCCTATCCGCTTCCCAAGGATCAAGATCATGAGCATCAAGAACAACGCCCGTCTCCGCCGCGCCAAGAGCACCCGCGCCCACATCCGTGTGCTCGGCGTGCCGCGCCTGTCGGTGCTGCGCACCGGCCAGCACCTGTACGCGCAGCTGTTCAGCGCCGACGGTTCCAAGGTCATCGTCGCGGCCAACACGCTGCAGGCCGACGTCAAGGAAGGCCTGAAGAGCGGCAAGAACAGCGAAGCCGCCGCCCGCGTGGGCAAGGTCATCGCCGAACGTGCCGTTGCCGCCGGTATCCAGAAGATCGCCTTCGACCGTTCGGGCTACCGTTACCACGGCCGCATCAAGGCCCTGGCCGACGCCGCCCGCGAGGCCGGCCTGCAGTTCTGATTGACGCACGCATATTGAAACAGCTGGGGCCCGTCCCCACGCTTTGACCCGCCGACAGGGGATTCTGTCGGACGCACCGCGACTTTTGCGCGCGACTGCGGTCCACCGTTCCATTCCACAACCATAAGCGGCTCAGCCGTAATCACTTACTCATCAAAGGAATACGCAGATGGCTGAAGAACAACGTGCACCGCGGGGTCGTGATCGCGACCGCAACCGCGAAGAGAAAGTAGACGACGGCATGATCGAGAAGCTGGTCGCGGTCAACCGCGTCAGCAAGACGGTCAAGGGCGGTCGCCAGTTCACCTTCACCGCGCTGACGGTGGTGGGCGACGGCAACGGCAAGATCGGTTTCGGCTACGGCAAGGCCCGCGAAGTGCCGGTCGCCATCCAGAAGTCGATGGAGTACGCACGCAAGGGCATGCTCAATGTCGACCTGAACAACGGCACCCTGTGGCACCCGGTCAAGGCCGGCCACGGCGCGGCGCGTGTGTACATGCAGCCGGCCTCCGAAGGTACCGGCGTGATCGCCGGCGGCGCCATGCGCGCCGTGCTGGAAGCGGTGGGCGTGAAGAACGTGCTGGCCAAGGCCGTGGGTTCGCGCAACCCCATCAATCTGGTGCGCGCCACGCTGAAGGGCCTGGGCGACATGCAGTCGCCGACCCGCATCGCGGCCAAGCGCGGCAAGAAGATCGAGGAACTCAATTATGGCAAGTGAGTCCAACAAGACCGGTACGGTCAAGGTCCGCCTGGTGCGCGGCCTGCGTGGTTCCCAGAGCATCCACCGCTTGTCGGTGAAGGCGCTGGGCCTGAACAAGCTCAACGATGTGCGTGAACTGAAGGACAGCCCGCAGGTACGCGGCCTGATCAACAAGGTTCACTACCTCGTGCGCGTCGAGGAGTAATCGATATGCATCTCAATACTTTGAAGCCGGGCGAAGGCGCCCGCACCGAACCCAAGCGCGTCGGACGCGGCATCGGTTCGGGCCTGGGCAAGACCTGCGGCCGCGGCCACAAGGGTTCGTTCGCGCGTTCGGGCAAGGGCAAGATCAAGGCCAAGTTCGAAGGCGGCCAGATGCCCCTGATCAAGCGCCTGCCCAAGGTCGGCTTCCGGTCGAAGCTGAAGCTGGACTGCGCCGAAGTGCTGTCCTACCAGTTGGACAAGCTCGAAGCCGGCGAGATCGATTTCGCCGCGCTGCGTGCCGCCAAGCTGGTGCCGACCTCGGCCAAGCGCGCCAAGATCGTCAAGAAGGGCGAGCTGACCAAGAAGTTCGTGCTGAAGGGCATCGCTGCCACGGCCGGTGCCAAGGCGGCGATCGAAGCCGTCGGCGGCAGCGTGCAGGAGTAATCGACGAATGGCGCAAGGCAACGCAGGCGGCGTAGGCGGGTTGGGCAAGTTCACCGAACTGCGCCAGCGTCTGCTGTTCGTGGTCGGTGCGCTGATCGTCTACCGCATCGGTTGCTTCATTCCGGTTCCCGGCGTGAACCCCGATGCGATGCTGGCGATGATGCAGGCGCAGGGCGGCGGCATCGTGGACATGTTCAACATGTTCTCGGGCGGCGCCTTGCACCGCTTCAGCATCTTCGCGCTCAACGTGATGCCTTACATCTCGGCGTCCATCGTGTTCCAGCTGGCCGTGCACATCTTCCCGTCGCTGAAGGCGATGCAGAAGGAAGGCGAATCCGGCCGCCGCAAGATCACCCAGTATTCGCGCATGGGCGCGGTATTGCTGGCGGTGGTGCAGGGCGGCAGCATCGCGGTCGCATTGCAGAACCAGATTGCGCCGAACGGCATGCCGGTGGTGTACAACCCGGGCATGGGCTTCGTGCTGACCGCGGTGGTGGCATTGACGGCAGGCACCATCTTCCTGATGTGGGTGGGCGAGCAGGTGACCGAGCGCGGCGTCGGCAACGGCGTGTCGCTGATCATCTTCGCGGGCATCGTGGCCGGCTTGCCGGTGGCGGTGATCAATACGGTCGAGGCTTTCCGCAACGGCACCATCAGCGCCATCGCCTTGATCCTGATCGTCTTGACGGTAGCGGCATTCACCTACTTCGTCGTCTTCATGGAGCGGGGGCAGCGCCGCATCACGGTGAATTACGCCAGACGCCAGGGCGGCCGCAACGCGTACATGAACCAGACCTCGTTCCTGCCGCTCAAGCTCAACATGGCTGGCGTGATTCCGCCGATCTTCGCTTCCAGCATCCTGGCCTTCCCGGCCACGCTGGCGCTGTGGTCCGGCCAGTCCACCTCGACCGTGTGGCTGCAGCGCATCTCCCAGGCGCTGGCGCCGGGCGAGCCGCTGCACATGATCGTGTTCGCGGCGATGATCATCGGCTTCGCGTTCTTCTATACAGCGCTGGTGTTCAACTCGCAGGAAACAGCCGATAACCTGAAGAAGTCGGGCGCGCTGATTCCGGGCATCCGTCCGGGCAAGGCGACCGCCGACTACGTGGACGCGGTGTTGACCCGCCTGACCGCGGTCGGTTCGCTGTACCTGGTCGCAGTCTGCCTGTTGCCGGAAATCATGCGCACCCAGCTGGGCACCTCGTTCTACTTCGGCGGCACCTCGCTGCTGATCGTAGTGGTGGTGGTGATGGATTTCATCGCCCAGGTCCAGGCGCACCTGATGTCGCACCAGTACGAAAGCCTGTTGAAGAAGGCGAACCTGAAAGGCGGCTCGCGCGGCGGTTTGGCGCGGGGCTAGAAACAACACCAGCAGGCTCGCGGGGCGGACGCTCCGGGGCCGGCGACTTAGATGGGCGGCCCGTGCAGCGATCTCGTGCGCGGGTGAGAATCAGCCAGTTCCTGCGCAAGAGTAGCGCGGGACGGGAAGGGACGAAGGAAGGCGAAAGCCGGACATCGACCCGGATCAGGCCGGTTCCGGCGCCGGAGCATGGGCACACTCCCCATGCCGTGGTTCTGGCAGGCTTCGGTCTGCCAGGGCTTCCCAGAAACCCGAGATCTTGTTAAAATTCGTAGTTCACTCCGCCGGCTTGCACCGAATCCTCACGGATTTGCCTGCAATCGGGCCATCAAACACAGTTGGAGAGTCGCGTCATGGCGCGTATTGCAGGTGTCAACCTGCCTGCCCAGAAGCATGTCTGGGTCGGGTTGCAGAGCATTTACGGCATAGGCCGTACCCGGTCGAAGAAGGTCTGCGAAACCGCAGGCGTGGCTTCCACCACCAAGATCCGTGACCTGTCCGAGCCGGAAGTCGAGCGCCTGCGCGCCGAAATCGGCAAGTTCATCGTCGAAGGCGACCTCCGTCGCGAAGTGGGTATGGCGATCAAGCGCCTGATGGACCTGGGTTGCTACCGCGGCCTGCGCCATCGCCGTGGCTTGCCGCTGCGTGGCCAGCGCACCCGTACCAATGCACGCACCCGCAAGGGTCCGCGCAAAGCCATCAAGAAGTAAGGGGCGCGCATCATGGCCAAACCAGCAGCAGCAAAAGTGAAGAAGAAGATCAAGCGCGTCGTCACCGACGGCGTCGCCCACGTCCACGCTTCTTTCAACAACACCATCGTCACCATCACCGATCGCCAGGGCAATGCGCTGTCGTGGGCCACTTCGGGCGGCGCGGGTTTCCGCGGTTCCCGCAAGTCCACGCCGTTCGCAGCGCAGGTCGCCGCCGAAAAGGCCGGCCGCGCCGCACTGGACTACGGTCTGAAGTCGTTGGAAGTACGCATCAAGGGCCCCGGCCCGGGCCGCGAGTCCGCGGTGCGTTCGCTCAACAACGTTGGTTACAAAATCACCAACATCATCGACGTTACGCCTATCCCGCATAACGGTTGCCGCCCGCCCAAAAAGCGTCGCGTCTGAGGAGCTGAAGAGAAATGGCTCGTTATATTGGTCCTACCTGTAAGCTCGCCCGCCGCGAAGGCGTCGATCTTTCCCTTAAAAGCCCGGCGCGCGCGCTGGATTCCAAGTGCAAGCTGGAGCAGAAGCCCGGCCAGCACGGCGCTACCGCCCGCAAGGGCAAGCTGTCCGACTACGCCACCCAGCTGCGCGAAAAGCAGAAGGTCAAGCGTATCTACGGCCTGCTGGAGCGTCAGTTCCGCAACTACTACAAGAAGGCCTCGACCAAGAAGGGCAACACCGGCGAGAACCTGCTGCAGTTGTTGGAAACCCGTCTGGACAACGTCGTCTACCGCATGGGCTTCGCCATCACCCGTCCCTCGGCCCGCCAGCTGGTTTCGCACCGCGGCGTGCTGGTCAACGGCAAGTCGGTGAACCTGCCGTCCTACCAGGTCAAGGCCGGCGACGCGATCGAGCTTTCCGAAAAGGCGCAGAAGCAGTTGCGCGTCCAGGAATCGCTGACCGTGTCCGCACAGATGGACCTCAGCCCCTCGTGGGTTGAAGTGGACTCGAAGAAGTTCAGCGGCGTGTTCAAGGCCGTGCCGGATCGCGCAGATCTGCCTGCCGACATCAACGAAGCGCTGATCGTCGAGTTGTACTCGAAGTAATCCCATCACGAATCCCCGGATCAGCCGGGGATTTGCAGGAGACCAAGCAACATGACGGTTACCACACAGCAGGTGCTGCGCCCCCGCGGCCCGCAAATCGAACGCCTTGGCGACAATCGCGCCAAGGTCGTGATCGAGCCGCTGGAACGCGGCTACGGCCACACCCTGGGCAACGCGCTGCGTCGCGTGCTGCTCTCGTCCATTCCCGGCTTCGCGATCACCGAAGTCGAGATCGACGGCGTTCTGCACGAATACAGCACCATCGAAGGCCTGCAGGAAGACGTGCTTGAAGTCCTGTTGAACCTGAAAGACGTCGCCATCCGCATCCACACCGGCGACAGCTCCACCCTGACCCTGGCCAAGCAGGGCCCGGGCGTGGTCACCGCCGCGGACATCAAGACCGACCACAACGTCGAAATCCTCAACCCGGAACTGGTCATCTGCAACCTGACCAAGGACACGGCGATCAACATGCGCCTGAAGATCGAGCGCGGTTTCGGCTATCAGCCGGCCGCCGCCCGTCGCCGTCCGGACGAAGAGACCCGCGCCATCGGCCGTCTGATGCTGGACGCCTCGTTCTCGCCGGTCCGCCGCGTCGCCTATGCGGTGGAAGCCGCACGCGTCGAGCAGCGCACCGACCTGGACAAGCTGGTCCTGGAAATCGAAACCAACGGCACCATCGACGCCGAGGAAGCCGTGCGCACCGCCGCCGACATCCTCAGCGACCAGCTGTCGGTGTTCGGCGACTTCACCCACCGCGACCGCGGTGCGGCCAAGCCGGCCGCCAGCGGCGTGGATCCGGTGCTGTTGCGCCCGATCGACGACCTGGAGCTGACCGTGCGTTCGGCCAACTGCCTCAAGGCCGAGAGCATCTACTACATCGGCGACCTGATCCAGAAGACCGAAGTCGAACTGTTGAAGACCCCGAACCTCGGCAAGAAGTCGTTGACCGAGATCAAGGAAGTCCTCGCGCAGCGCGGCCTGTCCCTGGGCATGAAGCTGGAAAACTGGCCGCCGGCCGGCGTTTCCCAGCACGGCATGTTGGGCTGATCCGATAGCTGTAACGGGTCCCCGCAACAACTGCGGGGATCCGGTTGAAACCGCAACACAACGCCGACGCGCCCGAAGGTGCGCGGCGATGCCCGATCAGGACGAACGGGCCAGGGCCATCCGCAGTCCAAGCACCAACGCCATGAAGGCGACAGCGAACTCCAACAGCATCAACATTAACCAGGAATCAAGACCATGCGCCACCAGAAAGCCGGCCGCAAATTCAGCCGCACCAGCGCCCATCGCCAGGCGATGTTCAGCAACATGGCCGCTTCGTTGATCAAGCAGGGCCTGATCCGCACCACCCTGCCCAAGGCCAAGGAACTGCGCCGCGTCGCGGAACCGCTCATCACCCTGGCCAAGGTCGATGGCGTCGCCAATCGCCGCCTTGCTTTCGCGCGTCTGCGCGACAAGGAAGCGGTGGGTACGCTGTTCACCACCCTGGGCCCGCGCTACCAGTCGCGTCCGGGCGGCTACCTGCGCATCCTCAAGTGCGGCTTCCGCTCCGGCGACAATGCGCCGATGGCGTATGTCGAACTGCTGGACCGTCCGGAAGCGGCGGCACTGTCGGCTGAGTAATCCAAGCCTGCAGTAAGCGATACACAGACCCCGGCCTGGCCGGGGTTTTGTTTTTCTGGCCGCCGGCATGAGTTGGCCGGCCAGCCGGCACTTGTGGCATGTGCCGATACGAGTCCATGCGGAGATAATGGCGGCCATCGTTTCCGAGCAGGCTTGCCATGAATCCTTTCCGCTGGTCGTTCCGCGCCCAATTTCTGACCGGTTTCGCCGTCTGCATCGCCCTGTTGGGCTTCGCCTTCTATTCGCAGTACTACCTCGGCCTCAATCCCTGCCCGCTGTGCACCTTCCAGCGTGGCGCGTTCCTGCTGCTGGCGGTCGTATTCCTGATTGGCGGCTTGCATTCGCCGCGCGGTCCGCGTGGTCGCGGCGTCTACGGTGGGCTGGCGCTGGTGGCCTCGGCGCTGGGCCTGGCAGTGGCCGGACGCCACGTCTGGCTGCAGCACCTGCCCGCCGACAAGGTGCCGGCCTGCGGTCCGGACCTGGCGTACATGATGGAAGCGTTCCCTTTCGCCGACGTGCTGCGCAAGGTATTCACCGGTTCGGGCGAGTGCGCGGTGGTGGACTGGAGCTTCCTGGGTCTGTCGATGCCGGAATGGAGCCTGGCCTGGTTCCTGGCCTTGCTGGCCTGGGCGCTGTTCGCCGCATTCGGCCGGCGTAAGTTGCAAGCGTAACGACATTTTGACGCGGCGCATCAATCTGGCAACATGGTGATCCGCTGAGTGACAGCAGATCAAGTAGCCCCACTATGAGCAATACCGACCGCAATCTCCGTGCCGTGAATCTTCCCACCGACTGGGCGCCCGCTTCCTGGCGTTCGCGCACGGCGGTGCAGATGCCCACGTATCCGGACGCGGAGGCGTTGGAATCGGCGCTGGGCGAACTGCGCCAGTTGCCGCCGCTGGTGACCTCGTGGGAAATTTTCTCGCTGAAGAAGCAACTGGCAGAGGCGCAGGAAGGCAAGCGTTTCCTGTTGCAGGGCGGCGATTGCGCCGAGAGCTTCAGCGATTGCGAATCGGGCCTGATCTCCAACCGTCTGAAAGTGCTGCTGCAGATGAGCCTGGTGCTGGTGCACGGTCTGCGTCTGCCGGTGGTGCGCGTAGGCCGCTTCGCCGGCCAGTACGCCAAGCCGCGTTCGACCGACACCGAAACCCGTGACGGTGTGACCTTGCCGAGCTACCGCGGCGACCTGGTCAACCAGCCGGAATTCACCGCAGAAGCGCGCATCCCCGATCCGCGCCGCATGATCAAGGCGCACGCACGTTCGGCGATGACCATGAATTTCGTGCGCGCGCTGATCGATGGCGGCTTCGCCGACCTGCATCATCCCGAATACTGGAACCTCAACTGGGTGGGCTACTCGCCCAACGCCAACGAATACCAGCAGATGGCCACTTCCATCGGCGATGCGGTGCGTTTCATGGAAACGCTGGCCGGTTCGGAAGTGCACAACCTCAACCGCATCGATTTCTACACTTCGCACGAAGCCCTGCTGCTGCCGTACGAAGAAGCGCTGACCCGCGAAGTGCCGCGCCAGTGGGGCTGGTTCAACCTGAGCACGCACTACCCGTGGATCGGCATGCGCACCGCGGCGGTGGACGGCGCGCACGTGGAATACCTGCGCGGCGTTCGCAATCCGATCGCGTTGAAAGTCGGACCGTCGGTGAATCCCGACCAGCTGCTGCGCCTGATCGACATCCTCAATCCGGAAGACGAGCCGGGTCGCCTGACCTTCATCCATCGCATGGGCGCGGCGCAGATCGCCGAGAAGCTGCCGCCGCTGCTGGATGCGGTGCGCCGCGACGGCCGCCGCGTGCTGTGGGTGTGCGATCCGATGCACGGCAATACCGAAAGCACGTCCAACGGCTACAAGACGCGCCGCTTCGACAATATCCGCGGCGAAGTGGAGCAGTCGTTCGACCTGCACGCCGCCGCCGGCACCCGCCTGGGCGGCGTGCATCTGGAGCTCACCGGCGAAGACGTGACCGAATGTACCGGCGGCGCGCGCGAACTCACCGACGTGGATCTGGAACGCGCTTACCGCTCCACGGTGGATCCGCGCCTGAATTACGAGCAGTCGCTGGAGATCGCGATGTCGATCGTGCGCAAGCAGAACCAGCTGGCCGCACCCGCAGCGCGATAATTCGTCTGCGCGAATTTGCTGTTGCCCATCCTTAGACGGATGGGCTGATTGTGGTTGATCGACGCGTCTCTGATCGGCGCGTCGCTTCACCGCGCAGGTTTGCGCGCGACGGTCACGCTGGGCAGGTATTGCGGCGGCATGCGCGCACCGGTGAGTTGCTCGTAGGCATAGCCCAATTCGATGAGCCGCGGCTCGCTCCAGGCGGTGCCCATGAAAACGATCCCCAGCGGTAGCCCGTTGCTGCTGCCCATCGGAATGGTCAGGCTGGGATAGCCGGCCACGGCCGCAGCGCCATAACCGGCGCCGGGGAAGTGGTCGCCGGTCAGCGGATCGGTCACCCAGGCCGGGCCGGTGGCCGGAGCGATCAACGCATCCAGCTGCTGCGCCTTGAGCGCGGCGTCGATGCCTTCGGGGCCGGCAAGGCGGCGCGCGCGCGATCGGGCGCTGATGTATTCCATGTCGCCCAGTCCGCCCTTGGCGTTGGCCTGCTCGAACAATTCCTGCCCGAAGAACGGCATTTCCGAAGTGGGGTACTGCTGGTTGTAGCCGATCAACTGCGACAGGGTCTTGAGCGGCGCATCGTGCTTCTGCAGGTAGCGTTCCAGGCCGGCCTTGAATTCGTAGAGCAACAGTATGTTTTCGTCGTCCGACCATTGCCCGTCGGTCGGGATCTCGGCATCGACGACGGTCGCGCCCGCTTCGCGCATGGTCTTGATAGCCACTTCCATCGCCGCGGCGGCATCGGGATGGATCGACAGCTTGCTACGCATCACGCCGATGCGCGCGCCTTTCAGTCCATTGGCGTTCAAATGCGAGTGGTAGTCCAACGTGGTGTTCCAGGCGGTATTGGCGGTCGCAGGGTCGTCGTTGTCGCGGCCCGCCAGAACTGTCAGCAAATAGGCGGCGTCGGAGACGTTGCGGGTCATCGGGCCCGCAGTGTCCTGACTGAAGGAAATGGGGATGATGCCGTCGCGGCTCACCAGGCCGACGGTGGGCTTCAATCCCACCAGCCCGTTCATAGCAGCGGGGCAGATGATGCTGCCGTCGGTCTCGGTACCGATCGCGGCCACGGCAAGATTCGCCGATACCGCCACCGCGCTGCCGGAACTGGAGCCGCAGGGATTGCGGTCCAGGGCATAAGGATTGCGCGTCTGTCCGCCGCGGCCGCTCCAGCCGGAGGTGGAGCGGGTGGAACGGAAATTGGCCCATTCGCTGAGGTTGGTCTTGCCCAGGATCACGGCGCCGGCTTCGCGCAGCCTGCGTACCAGGAACGCGTCGTTGGCGGGGCGGAAGTCCTTCATCGCCAGCGAGCCGGCGGAGTTGGCCATGGGCGTGGCGCCGATGTTGTCCTTGAGCAGGATCGGAATGCCGTGCAATGGGCCGCGAACGGAGTTGGTCTTGCGTTCGACATCGCGCAGGGCCGCTTCCTTCAGCGCGTCCGGATTGATCTCGATCACCGCATTGAGCGTCGGCCCGGCCTTGTCGATGGCGGCGATGCGGTTCAGGTAGGCCTGGGTGAGGGCGCGGCTGTCCAGTTCGCCCTTCTGCATGCGGGTCTGCAGGTCGCTGATGTCGGCTTCGGCGAAGATGAAATCGGTAGGTTCTGTCGCCGAAGGGGAGGCGGCATCGGGCGCTTTGGGGCTGCAGGCGCCGAGGGCGAGCGTGATGGCCAGCAGAAGCGGTATGCGCCGCATTGAGTTTCGTCCTGCGAGAAGGGCGCAGGCAGGCTACTCAGCATCCGCGGAACGCGCAATCTCGATGTTGGCGGACGCACGCCGCTTGACCAGGTCGCGCGCCAGCACCGCCACCACGATGAGGTTGAGTACCAGCACCGCCCAGGTGTGCCAGCCGTGGTGGTGGTACAGCGCGTACACATCCAGCGGCAGATAGGCCGCCGTACCCACGCAGCCCAGCCAGGAAGCCCATGCCTTGGCCCGCCACAGACCCCAGGCCTCGACCAGGCGCCAGACGGCGTAAAGCGACACGACCGCCACCGCCAGATGCACGGCGCCGGGGTTGATGGCGTCGAGCAACGAAGGCAGGGTGCCGTGATCGGGATTGAGGTTGAATTTGGCGATCAGCGCGGCGATCACATTGCGCAGCGGCTGCGGCCCCAGCACTTCCAGGCTGGCGGCCGCAACCAGGGCCAGCAGGCCCTTCAGGCCCTCGAACAGGGCCAGCACATGCAAACCCGGATGCGCTTGCGGAGCCGGGTTGTAGGCGGTTTCCGTCACTACTGCGACGCGCTACTGGACAGGTCCGATCAGGCGGCGCGTGAGGCGCGCTTGCGGTCGCTTTCGCTGAGGAACTTCTTGCGCAGGCGGATTTCCTTCGGAGTGACTTCCACCAGCTCGTCGTCCTCGATGAAGTCCAGCGCCTGCTCCAGCGTGTACTTGATGGCCGGGGTCAGCTTGATCGCGTCGTCCTTGCCCGAAGCGCGCATGTTGGTCAGCGGCTTGGTCTTGATGGCGTTGACGGTCAGATCGTTGTCCTTTGAGTGGATGCCGATCAGCTGGCCTTCGTACACGTTGTCGCCTTCGGCGGCGAACAGCTTGCCGCGCTCTTCCAACGGACCGAGCGAGTAGGCCGGGGTGGCGCCGGCGGCATTGGCGATCATCACGCCGTTCTGGCGCTTGGCGATGGCGCCCTGTTC
Source organism: Pseudoxanthomonas sacheonensis (assembly GCF_010093305.1). Taxonomy (GTDB): domain Bacteria; phylum Pseudomonadota; class Gammaproteobacteria; order Xanthomonadales; family Xanthomonadaceae; genus Pseudoxanthomonas_A; species Pseudoxanthomonas_A sacheonensis. Next base: position 19,477 of record NZ_PDWS01000019.1, read on the forward strand.
CTTGGGACCGTAGTGGTCGAACACGTGGAACAGCAGGCCCGAACCCTGGGTCAAGGTGCGGAACTCGTTCTGGAAACCGATCAGGCCGCGGGCCGGGATCATGTAGTCCAGACGTACGCGCCCCTTGCCGTCCGGCTCCATGTTCTTCAGCTGGCCCTTGCGGACGCCCAGCTTTTCCATGACGCCGCCCTGGTGCTGCTCTTCGATATCGACGACCAGCTGCTCCACCGGCTCCATCTGCTGTCCGTCGATTTCCTTGATGATGACTTCCGGGCGCGACACGGCCAGCTCGAAGCCTTCGCGGCGCATGGTTTCGATCAGCACCGACAGGTGCAGCTCGCCGCGGCCGGAGACCAGGAACTTGTCCGGGTCCGAACCTTCCTCGACCTTCAGCGCCACGTTGTGCAGGGTTTCGCGTTCCAGGCGTTCGCGGATCTGGCGGCTGGTGATGAACTTGCCGCCGCTGTGCTCCTTGCTGCCGGCGAACGGCGAGTTGTTGACCTGGAAGGTCATCGAGATGGTCGGCTCGTCGACGGTCAGCGCGGGCAGCGCTTCGGGCGTATCCAGCGCGCAGATGGTGTCGGAGATGCTGAGGTCGGCCACGCCGGAAATGGCGACGATGTCGCCCGCTTCGGCTTCCTCCACCTCGATGCGCTCCAGGCCCAGGAAGCCGAGCACCTGCAGCACCTTGCCCTGGCGCTTCTTGCCGTGGCGGTCGACCACGCTGACCGGCATGTTGGTGCGCACCTTGCCGCGCTGGATGCGGCCGACGCCGATCAGGCCGACGAAGTTGTTGTAGTCCAGCTGGCTGACGCGCATCTGGAACGGACCTTCGCGGTCCACGTCCGGCGGCGAGACATGCTTCATGATCGCTTCGTACAGCGGGGTCATGTCGCCTTCGCGGGCGGCGTCGTCCAGGCTGGCGTAGCCGTGCAGGGCCGAGGCATAGACGATGGGGAAGTCGAGCTGTTCGTTGGTCGCGCCCAGCTTGTCGAACAGGTCGAACACCTGGTCGATCACCCAGTCCGGACGCGCGCCCGGGCGGTCGATCTTGTTGACCACCACGATCGGCTTGAAGCCCATCGCGAAAGCCTTCTGGGTGACGAAACGGGTCTGCGGCATCGGGCCGTCCATCGCATCGACCAGGATCAGCACCGAATCGACCATCGACAGCACGCGCTCCACTTCGCCGCCGAAGTCGGCGTGTCCGGGGGTGTCGACGATGTTGATGCGGTTGCCCTGCCAGTTGATGGCGGTGTTCTTGGACAGGATCGTGATGCCACGTTCCTTTTCCTGGTCGTTGCTGTCCATCATCCGCTCGGTGGTGACCGTGCGTTCGCTGAACGTGCCCGACTGCTTGAGCAGGCAGTCTACGAGGGTGGTCTTGCCGTGGTCGACGTGGGCGACGATGGCGATATTGCGGAGGTTCTGAATGGACATGACGAAAGACGCGATTTTGGAGCCGCGCTCGGGGTAGGGAAGGAAGCCGCGTATTATAGCGGGTTGGGACTACGAACGTACTTTAACTCGCCCCTCTGCCAGAGGACTCAAGATGAACCGCTTGGCCCCTTCGGGATTCCCCCTAAAATCCCTGCTCGCCGTGGTTGCTTACCAGTCGTCCGGAGCGATTTTGCTGGGCTTCGCACTGTTCCTGTGGTTCACCCCCGGCCATCCGCTGGCGGCCGGGCCCCTGTCCGGTTTTGCCAAGCCCTTGTTGGTTGGGGCAGGGATAATGCTTGCCATTGGCTGCGTTTGGGCGATCCGAGTCGCCTGGCTCGCCACCAAATTCCTAATCCACCGCCTGAGACCTTCAAAATGACCCAACTCACCGCCACCTTCGACACCGCCCGCGGCCCCATCAAGATCGAGCTGTACCCCGACAAGGCCCCGCTGACGGTGGCCAATTTCGTGAACCTGGCCCAGCGCGGCTTCTACGACGGCCTCAGCTTCCACCGGGTCATTCCGGATTTCATGATCCAGGGCGGCTGCCCTGAAGGTTCCGGCCGCGGCGGCCCGGGCTACCGCTTCGAGGACGAAACCAATAATGGCGTGCGCCACGACCGTGGCGTGCTGTCCATGGCCAATGCCGGCCCCAACACCAACGGCAGCCAGTTCTTCATCACCCACGTGCCCACTCCGTGGCTGGACGGCAAGCACACCGTGTTCGGCAAGGTCCTCGAAGGCCTGGACGTGGTGGACAGCGTGGCCGGCGGCGATGCCATCAACTCGGTGAAGATCGAAGGCGATGCATCGGCCGTACTGGCCGCCAACGCCGACCGGGTGGCCGAGTGGAACCGTCACCTCAGCGCCTGAGGCGATCGGGCTGGCGTGGGAGGGGTTTTGGCCCCTCCCGCAACGGCAAGCCGGCCAGCGGTCCATGCTAAAATTTTGCGCCGCAATAAACGGTCCGCGGCAGCCAGTCCGTTCCCTCACCCCACGAGGTTTGCAATGCTCCAGTTAGCAGGACGCATGGGCCGCGCCAAGCCCAGCGCGATCATGGCGGTCGCAGAAAAGGCCAAGAAGCTCAAGGCCGCCGGTCGCGACATCATCAGTTTCTCCATCGGCGTTCCCAATTTCCTGCCCGGCGAACACGTCTACCAGGCTGCGCGCGATGCGCTGGCCAAGGACTCGGGACAGTACGGTTCCAACCGCGGCGCCGATGCGCTGCTGGACGCGTTCCTGAAACACATGGAAGACCTGGGCCTGACCGGCTACACCCGCGCCAATCTGTCCACCGGCATCGGCGCCAAGCATGTGCTCTACAACCTGGCCGAAGCGCTGCTGGACGAAGGCGATACCATCGCTTTCCCGGCGCCGTACTGGACCACCTACGTCGACATCGCCGAGATCGTCAACGCCAGGATCCTGGAGCTGCCGTGCCCGGCCAGCCAGGACTACAAGCTCACCGTCGCCCAGCTCGACGCCGCGCTGGCCACCAAGCCGAAGGTGTTCCTGTTCAACAACCCTTCCAATCCGACCGGCATGGTCTACACCAAGCAAGAGATCATCGCCCTGGCCGATGTGCTGGCGAAGTATCCGGATACCTGGATCATCACCGACGACATCTACAACCGCATGCTGTTCGACGGTTTGGAGTACTACAACTTCGTGCAGGCGCGCCCGGAACTGCGCACGCGCACGGTGTTCGTCGATTCGCTGTCCAAGACCTACGGCATGCCGGGCTGGCGGGTGGGCTTCATGGCAGGCCCCGAGGCCATCGCGCAAGCGGTGACCACGCTCAACTCCAACCACATCACCAACATTCCGGAAGTAACCACGGCCGCTGCCATCGCCGCGCTGTCAGGCCCGCAGGACGTGACCGAAGCAAAAAACCTGGAATTCCAGGGCAAGCGCGATCAGGTCATGGCCGCGCTCGCCGAAATACCGGGCGTGGTGTGCCCGCGTCCGCAGGGCGCGTTCTACGTGTTCCCGGACATCAGCGTTGCCTTCGGCAAGTCGCACAATGGTGCCGTCATCAACAACGACATCGACTTCTGCAATGCGCTGCTGGAAGCCAAGGGCGTGGCCTGCGTGCCGGGTTCGGCCTTCGGCGAGCCGCGCGCGCTGCGGATCAGCTATACCTGTCCGACGCCGCAGCTGGCGCCGGGCTTGCAGCGGATCCAGGAATTCTTCGCTGAATTGAAATAAAACTGGGAATGGGGAATCGGGAATGGAGAGTCGTAAAAACGAAAACTCCACGCCTGCTTCTTCAATTCCCTTTTCCCTATTCCCCATTCCCGGAGTTTCACCATGAAGACCCCCGTACGAGTTGCCGTCACCGGCGCCGCCGGCCAGATCGGTTACGCCTTGCTGTTCCGCATCGCCTCCGGCGAAATGCTGGGCAAGGACCAGCCGGTGATCCTGCAGTTGCTTGAGCTGCCGATCGACAAGGCCCAGGCCGCGCTGAAGGGCGTGATGATGGAGCTGGAAGACTGCGCGTTCCCGCTGCTGGCCGGCATGGTCGGCACCGACGATCCGGAAGTGGCGTTCAAGGACGCAGACGTGGCCCTGCTGGTCGGCGCGCGTCCGCGCGGCCCGGGCATGGAGCGCAAGGACCTGCTGCTGGAAAACGCCAAGATCTTCACCGCCCAGGGCGCGGCGTTGAACAAGGTCGCCAGCCGCAACGTCAAGGTGCTGGTGGTGGGCAACCCGGCCAACACCAATGCCTACATCGCCATGAAGTCGGCGCCGGACCTGCCGGCCAAGAACTTCACTGCGATGCTGCGCCTGGACCACAACCGCGCGCTGTCGCAGCTGGCCAACAAGGCCGGCGTGGCGGTGGGCGATATCGAGAAGCTGATCGTGTGGGGCAACCACAGCCCGACCATGTACCCGGACTACCGTTTCGCCACCGCCAATGGCGTTTCTCTCAAGGACAAGATCAACGACGCCGACTGGAACGCCAACGCGTTCATTCCGCAGGTGGGCAAGCGCGGCGCGGCGATCATCGAAGCGCGCGGCCTGTCCTCGGCCGCATCCGCAGCGAACGCGGCCATCGACCACATCCACGACTGGGTGCTGGGCAGCGGCGGCAAGTGGGTGACCATGGGCGTGCCGTCCGACGGCAGCTACGGCATTCCGGAAGGCGTGATGTACGGCGTGCCGGTGATCACCGCCAATGGGGAATACACCCGTGTAGAAGGCCTGGAAGTGGACGCCTTCAGCCGCGCCGCCATGGACAAGACCCTGGCCGAGCTGGAAGAAGAGCGTGCCGGCGTGGCGCATTTGCTGGGCTGATCTTCGCAATCAAGGAAACCTGCGACGCCGGGCTTGCCCGGCGTCGTTGTTTCTGACGCCCGTGAACTTTCCGCAGCCGATGGTGCGCCTCCCCCTTTGAAAAAGGGGGATTGAGGGGGATTTGCTTTTGCGTTTGACTTTGTTGTTGCTCCAATTAAGGGCAAGAGCAAATCCCCCGTAGCCCCCTTTTCCAAAGGGGGCGAAGCCAGAGCCAAGGCCAAGGCCCATGGTGGAGACTAAGACCATGGTAGGGCGGCTGCGCGCGCTTCGCGGGTCTATGCTCCGCGGAGTGAATACACCCAGGGCCGCCGACATGGGTTACGAAGAGACCTATCGCCGTTCGATCGAACAACCCGAGGCCTTCTGGGCCGAGGAAGCCAAGGCCGTCCATTGGCATAGGCCGCCGCAGCGCATCCTGGACTACTCCAATCCGCCGTTCCGTCAATGGTTCGTCGGCGGCGAAACCAACCTCTGCTACAACGCGGTCGATCGCCACTTAGCCGAACGCGCCGATCAGCTGGCATTGGTCGCCATCTCCACCGAAACCAACGTCACCCGCGAGATCACCTATGCCGAGTTGCATCGCGAGGTCAATGCGTTCGCGGCGATCCTGAAGAAACTCGATGTCGGCCGAGGCGACCGCGTAGTCATCTACATGCCCAATATGGCCGAGGCGGTGTTCGCCATGCTGGCCTGCGCGCGCATCGGCGCGGTGCATTCGGTGGTGTTCGGTGGGTTCGCCGCGCACAACCTGGCGCTGCGCATCGACGATGCGACGCCGAAACTGCTGATCGCCGCCGATGCCGGCATGCGCGGCGGCAAGGTGCTGCCGTACAAGGCGCTGGTGGACCAGGCTTGCGCGCAGTCGCAATCTCCGCCGCCCAAGGTGCTGATCGTCTCGCGCGGACTCGATCCGGCGCTGCCGAAGGTCGAAGGACGAGACATCGACTACGCCACGCTGCGCGCGGAAGTCGGCGACGCCGAGGTGCCGGTGGAATGGCTGGAATCCAACGAGCCCAGCTATCTGCTCTACACCTCAGGAACCACGGGCAAACCCAAGGGCGTGCAGCGCGATGTGGGCGGCTATGCGGTGGCGCTGGCTTTGTCGATGCGTACCGTGTTCGACGTCGCCCCGGGGCAGGCGATGTTCTCCACTTCCGACGTGGGCTGGGCCGTGGGTCATTCCTACAACGTGTACGGACCGTTGATCGGTGGGGCCACATCGCTGCTGTACGAAGGGTTGCCCTTCAGTCCCGACGCCGGCATCTGGTGGTCGCTGTGCGAGAAGTATGGCGTGCGCACCATGTTCTCTTCGCCTACGGCTATCCGCGTGCTGAAGAAGCACGATGCGTCCTTCATCCGCAATTGCGACCTCTCGAAACTGCAGTACCTGTTCCTGGCCGGCGAGCCGCTGGACGAGCCCACCGCGCACTGGATCCATGACGCGCTGGGCAAGCCGGTCATCGACAACTACTGGCAGACCGAAACCGGCTGGCCGGCGATCACCTTGTTGCCGGGCCTGGACATGAAGCCGGTCAAGTTCGGCTCGCCTGGGTTTCCGAATCTCGGTTACCGGATGAAAGTGATCGACGAGAACGACGGCGTCGAAGTGGCGGTCAACCGGAAAGGCGTGCTGGTGATCGAACCGCCGTTGCCGCCCGGGTGCATGACCACGATCTGGAACGACGATGCGCGCTTCGTAAGCAGCTATTTCAGCCACTTCAAGGAGCTGCTGTACAGCTCTCTGGATTGGGCGATCCGCGACGAAGACGGTTATACCTTCATCCTGGGGCGCACCGACGATGTGATCAACGTGGCCGGCCATCGGCTCGGCACGCGCGAGATAGAGGAATCGGTTTCCGGTTACGGCGGGGTCGCCGAGGCAGCGGTGATCGGTGTTCACGACGAACTGAAGGGACAGGTGCCGGTGGTGTTCGCCACTTTGCGGAAAAACACCGAAGAACCGCACGAGCGCGTCGCCGCCGCAGACGGCATGCGTCGCGCGGTGGAGCACAACCTGGGCGCAGTGGCGCGTCCGGCGCGCGTCTACATCGTCAATGCCTTGCCCAAGACGCGTTCTGGAAAGCTGCTGCGACGCTCGCTGCAGGCGCTGGCGCAGGGCACCGATCCGGGCGATCTGTCCACGCTGGATGACCCCAATGCGCTGGAAGAAATCAAGAAGGCGCTGCTGCGGGGGCCTGAAGTGGGCAGCTGAAACGGATGTGGCCCTTCCTTCCCCATAGGAAGGCATCATCGATTGTCGTAGGAGCGACGCAAGTCGCGAAGTTCGTAGCCCTGAAAATCGCGAGGCCGTTGAAGATCGGTGTTCCGTGCTTCGCGACTCGCGTCGCTCCTACAGAGGCGCTGGCTCTGCTGCCAAGCCGCGAGGACCACGTCCAGCAGCTATTCCTCCAACGACGGCGCCACCCCGGTGTAGCTCGCGCGTGGACGGATCAGCCTTCCCAGCGCCTGTTGCTCCAGCGCGTGCGCCAGCCAGCCGGCCAGGCGTCCGGCGGCGAACATCACCAGCGCCGGCGTGGCCGGCAATCCATGGATCTGGCAGATCGAGGCCAGCAGGAAGTCGATGTTGGGACGCTGGCCGCTGATTTCCTCGGCGACCGCGATGATTTCCTCCAGCCGCGACATCATCGGCGTGCCGGTCTGAGTTTCGCGGAGACGGGCGAGGATCTCGCCGGCGCGCGGATCGCCGTGCGGGTACAGCGCGTGGCCGAAGCCCGGCAGGTCGTCGCCGCGCTGCCAGCGCGTTTCGATGAATTCGCGCACCGACGGTGCCTCGCCCGCATCGGCGATCAGGGCGTGCGCGCGTGCGGTGGCGCCGCCGTGGCGCGGACCCGACAAAGCAGCCAGTCCGCTGCAGACTGTGGCATGCAAGTGCGCGCCCGTGGAAGCGACCACGCGCGCGGCGAACGCGGAAACGTTGAGTTCATGATCGGCGCAGACCACCAGCGCAGCGCGCACCAGTTCGGCGAAACTCTCGTTGCCCGGTTTCCAACTGTTCGCCAGCAATCGATGTACCGGCCCCGCGAACGGCGGCTGCGCGACCAGCAGCGCCGCGTTGTGCCGCAACAATGTGGCCGCGATTTCGTGACGCACTCGCGGCGCGGAGTTGAAGGAATGGCGTACTTCCAGCGCCAACAGAGGAATCGCCGACATCGCGCGTTCCAGCGGCGGCAAGCGTGCGTCGTTGGCGATCGCAGCCACGGTCGCGGGCCAGTGCGGGTCGATTTCCAGCGCGAAGGGGTCGTGCTCGCCGCAATCCCACAACAGGCGGGCGATGTCTTCCAGAGTGTCGCCGTCGCGGGCGGCGGCGATCGCGGACTTGCCGCGGTAGTAGGGGCCGTCAGGCCGGATCAGCGAGATCCGGGTCTCCAGCACCGGCAGGCCGCGGTCCAGGCTCTGTGCCGCGCCTCTGGCGGCACCGCGTCCGGCCTGCTTGCGTTTCGCCAGCCGCTCCACGTCCTGCCGCCGGTACAGGCGGCTGCGGTGGTCCGGGCCGGGGCGCGATTCCAGCAGGCCACGGCTGACATAGGCGTACAGCGTGGCCTGGCTGATGCCCAGGAGGAGGCAGGTGTCGCGGGCGGAGAGCAGGTCGGCGGCCATGGCGATATATTGATTGATTGGATCAAGATTGATCAATGCTCCGGATGGTGCCAGATTTGCGGCCCGACGAGGGGCGTACCATTCGCGCACCTCCGCCGCCCGGCCTGCCGCGCCGTGGCGGATCCATCACGAGGAGTCCTGCCGCATGAGCAACCCGTCCGCTGGCGCCCCCGTTTCTCAGGGAGTGAAGTTCCGCGCCGCGCTGGCCGCCGAATCGCCCCTGCAGGTGATCGGCGCCATCAACGCCAACCACGCGCTGCTGGCCAAGCGCGCCGGCTATCGCGCCATTTATCTTTCCGGCGGCGGGGTCGCGGCCGGTTCGCTGGGCCTGCCGGACCTGGGCATCAACACCCTGGAGGACGTGCTGGTGGACGTGCGCCGGATCACCGACGTGTGCGACCTGCCGTTGATGGTGGATATCGACACCGGTTTCGGCCCCAGTGCCTTCAACATCGAACGCACGGTGAAATCGCTGATCAAGGCCGGCGCGGCCGCTTGCCATATCGAAGACCAGGTGGGTGCCAAGCGTTGCGGCCACCGTCCGGGCAAGGAGATCGTGAGCGCCTCCGAAATGGTGGATCGGGTCAAGGCCGCCGCCGATGCCAAGACCGATCCCGACTTCTTCCTCATTGCACGCACCGATGCGATCCAGGTCGACGGCGTGGACGCGGCCATCGAACGCGCCATCGCCTGCGTGGAAGCCGGTGCCGACGGCATCTTCGCCGAAGCCGCTTACGACCTGCCCACCTACCAGCGCTTCGTCGAAGCGGTGAAGGCGCCGGTGCTGGCCAACATCACCGAGTTCGGCAAGACGCCGCTGTTCACCCGCGAGGAACTGGCTTCGGTGGGCGTGGCTATCCAGCTTTATCCGCTGTCGGCGTTCCGCGCCATGAACAAGGCCGCTGAAGCCGTGTACACCGCGATACGCCGCGATGGCCACCAGAAGAACGTGGTGGACATGATGCAGACGCGCGAGGAGTTGTACGAGCGCATCGGCTATCACCAATACGAGCAGAAGCTGGACGCATTGTTCGCTGCCAAGAAATAGCTTCGACCCTTCTCTCTGCGGGAGAAGGTGGCGCGAAGCGACGGATGAGGGTGCGGCGGAGTCCGTGCTGTTTGGACACCACGGACTCCGCCGTACCCTCACCCCAACCCCTCTCCCGGTGGGAGAGGGGCTTCAAAAAAAACCAGATCGAGGTATTGAAATGTCAGAAGCTGCCGTTCCCTTCAAGCCCAAGAAATCCGTCGCTCTATCCGGCACAGCAGCCGGCAACACCGCGCTGTGCACGGTCGGCCGCAGCGGCAACGATCTGCATTACCGCGGCTACGACATCCTGGATATCGCGCGCGCTTCGGAGTTCGAAGAAATCGCCTACCTGCTGGTGCACGGCAAGCTGCCCAACCGCGCCGAGCTGGCCGGCTACAAGGCCAAACTGAAATCGCTGCGCGGCGTGCCGGCCGCGGTGAAGGCTGCCTTGGAACAACTGCCTGCGTCCGCGCATCCTATGGACGTGATGCGCACCGGCGTTTCGGTGCTGGGCTGCGTGTCGCCGGAGAAGGACGACCACAACCATCCCGGCGCGCGCGATATCGCCGACAAGCTGATGGCTTCGCTGGGCCCGATGCTGCTGTACTGGTACCACTGGAGCCATAACGGCAAGCGCATCGATACCGATACCGACGACGACAGCATCGGCGGCCACTTCCTGCACCTGCTGCATGGCGAGAAGCCGCGCGATTCCTGGGTGAAAGCGATGCATACCTCGCTGATCCTGTACGCCGAACACGAGTTCAACGCTTCGACTTTCGCTTGCCGCGTTATCGCCGGCACCGGCAGCGACATGTACAGCGCCATCGCCGGCGGCATCGGCGCGTTGCGCGGGCCCAAGCACGGCGGCGCCAACGAGGTCGCATTCGAAGTGCAGAAGCGCTACGAATCGCCCGACGAGGCCGAGGCCGACATCAAAGCCCGCGTCGAACGCAAGGAAGTGGTCATCGGTTTCGGCCACCCGGTCTACACCACCGGCGATCCGCGCAACCAGGTGATCAAGGATGTGGCCCGCGAGCTGTCCGACGAGCAGGGCAGCCGCAAGATGTACGACATCGCCGAGCGCCTGGAAACGGTGATGTGGGACATCAAGAAGATGTTCCCCAATCTGGACTGGTTCAGCGCGGTCAGCTACCACATGATGGGCGTGCCCACCGCCATGTTCACCCCGCTGTTCGTGATCGCCCGCACCAGCGGCTGGAGCGCGCACGTGATCGAACAGCGCATCGACGGCAAGATCATCCGTCCGAGCGCGAATTACACCGGCCCGGAAGACCTCGCCTTCGTGCCGCTCGACAAGCGCTAAGCGACGCGCGGGCAGGGCCTTGTCCTGCCTGCGCGCAACCGAGTCCCAGCGCCAGCAACCCCACGGATCGCCAGCCATGAACACCCAGTACCGCAAACCCTTGCCCGGCACTTCGCTGGAATATTTCGATGCGCGCGCCGCAGTGGAGGCGATCCGGCCCGGCGCTTACGCCGCGCTGCCTTATACCTCGCGCGTACTGGCCGAAAATCTGGTGCGCCGCTGCGATCCGGCCACGCTGGTCGATTCGCTCAAGCAGCTGATAGAGCGCAAGCGCGATCTGGATTTCCCGTGGTTCCCGGCACGCGTGGTCTGCCACGACATCCTGGGCCAGACCGCGCTGGTGGATCTGGCCGGTTTGCGCGACGCCATCGCCGAGCAGGGCGGCGATCCGGCGCAGGTCAATCCGGTGGTGCCGGTGCAATTGATCGTCGACCATTCGCTGGCGGTGGAATGCGGCGGCTACGACCCGGATGCCTTCGCCAAGAACCGCGCCATCGAGGATCGCCGCAACGAAGACCGCTTCCATTTCATCGACTGGACCAAACACGCATTCAAGAACATGGAAGTGATTCCGCCGGGCAACGGGATCATGCATCAGATCAACCTGGAGAAGATGTCGCCGGTAGTGCAAGTGCGCGACGGCGTGGCTTTCCCCGATACCTGCGTAGGCACCGACAGCCACACGCCGCACGTGGATGCGCTGGGCGTGATCGCCATCGGCGTTGGCGGGCTGGAGGCGGAGAACGTGATGCTGGGCCGCGCTTCGTGGATGCGCCTGCCGGAAATCGTCGGCGTGCGGCTGACGGGCAGGCCGCAGCCCGGCATCACCGCCACCGACGTGGTGCTGGCGCTGACCGAATTCCTGCGCAAATCGAAAGTGGTCGGCGCCTGGTTGGAATTCCATGGCGAAGGCGCTGCGGCGCTGACCCTGGGCGACCGGGCGACCATCTCCAACATGGCGCCGGAATACGGCGCGACCGCGGCGATGTTCTCCATCGATTCCCAGACCATCGATTACCTGCGCCTGACCGGCCGCGAGGAACAACAGGTGAAGCTGGTGGAGCTGTACGCGCGCCACACCGGCTTGTGGTCCGACAGCTTGGAGCATGCGCAATACGAGCGCACGCTGCAGTTCGACCTGTCCAGCGTGGTACGCAACATGGCAGGTCCGTCGAATCCGCATGCGCGCGTGGCCACCAGCGATCTGGCCGCCAAGGGCATCGCCGGCGCGTGGGAAGAAACGCCGGGACTGATGCCCGACGGCGCGGTGATCATCGCCGCCATCACCAGCTGCACCAACACCAGCAATCCGCGCAACGTGATCGCCGCTGCGCTGCTGGCGCGCAATGCCAACCGCCTGGGGCTGCAGCGCAAGCCGTGGGTGAAATCCTCGCTTGCGCCGGGCTCCAAGGCCGTTGCGCTGTATCTGCAGGAAGGGGGTCTGCTGCCGGAGCTGGAAAAACTCGGCTTCGGCATCGTCGCCTTCGCCTGCACCACTTGCAACGGCATGTCCGGTGCGCTGGATCCTGCGATCCAGCAGGAAATCATCGATCGCGATCTTTATGCCACCGCGGTGCTTTCTGGCAACCGCAACTTCGATGGCCGCATCCATCCTTATGCCAAGCAGGCGTTCCTCGCCTCGCCGGCGCTGGTGGTGGCTTATGCGATCGCCGGCACCATCCGCTTCGATATCGAAAAGGATGTGCTTGGCGTGGTGGATGGGAAGGAAATCCGCCTGAAGGATCTGTGGCCAAGCGACGAAGAGATCGATGCGGCGGTCGCTGCGTCGGTGAAGCCGGAGCAGTTCCGCAGCGTGTACAACCCGATGTTCGCAGTGCGTGTGGAGCATGGCCCCAAAGTCGAACCGCTCTACGACTGGCGGCCGCAGAGCACCTACATCCGCCGCCCGCCGTACTGGGAAGGGGCACTGGCCGGCGAACGCACGCTGCGCGGCATGCGTCCGCTGGCGGTGCTGCCCGACAACATCACCACCGACCATCTGTCGCCCTCCAACGCGATCATGCCCGACAGCGCCGCCGGCGAGTACCTCGCGAAGATGGGCGTGCCGGAAGAGGACTTCAATTCTTACGCCACCCACCGCGGCGACCACCTGACGGCGCAGCGCGCGACCTTCGCCAATCCCAAGCTGTTCAATGAAATGGTGCGCAATGCAGACGGCAGCATCAGGCAGGGTTCTCTGGCGCGCGTCGAGCCGGAAGGGAAAGTCATGCGCATGTGGGAGGCCATCGAAACCTACATGCAGCGCAAGCAGCCGCTGATCGTCATCGCAGGCGCCGATTACGGCCAGGGCTCCTCGAGGGACTGGGCAGCCAAGGGCGTGCGTCTGGCCGGTGTGGAGGCGATCGCCGCCGAAGGTTTCGAGCGCATCCACCGCACCAACCTGATCGGCATGGGCGTGCTGCCGCTGGAGTTCAAACCGGGTACCGACCGCAACACGCTGGGCATCGACGGCACCGAGACTTTCGACGTGATCGGCGGACTCGCACCGCGTAGCGAGCTGACGCTGGCCGTCCATCGCCGCAATGGCGAGCGCGTAGAGGTCCCGGTTATCTGCCGACTGGACAGCGATGAGGAAGTATCGATCTACGAAGCCGGCGGCGTACTGCAACGCTTCGCGCAGGATTTTCTTGAATCCACAAAGGCAGCATGAACAACCCTTCTCCCGCTTGCGGGAGAAGGTACCCGAAGAGCCTGCCCCGTACTCGATACGGGGGCGGACGAGGGTTCGGCTCATCGCGAACCGCGCCCTCACCCTTGTCCCTCTCCCGTGAACGGGAGAGGGGTTAAAACGAATTCATTGAGCAGGTCGATTCCCATGCCGCATCCACCGCAAATCCGCATTCCCGCCACCTACATGCGCGGCGGCACCAGCAAGGGCGTGTTCTTCCGCCTGCAGGACCTGCCCGCGGTGGCGCAGGTTCCGGGCAAGGCGCGCGATGCGTTGCTGTTGCGGGTGATCGGCTCGCCCGATCCCTACGGCAAACACACCGACGGCATGGGCGGCGCCACGTCCAGCACCAGCAAGGTGGTGATCATCGCGCCGGCTTCGCAGCCCGATCACGACGTCGATTACTTGTACGGGCAGGTTCCGCTCAACGACAGCTTCATCGATTGGAGCGGCAACTGCGGCAACCTGTCTTCGGCGGTCGGTCCGTTCGCCATTTCCAATGGCTTTATCGATCCTGCGCGCGTTCCGCGCGACGGCATCTGCACCGTGCGCATCTGGCAGGCGAACATCGGCAAGACTATCATCGCGCATGTGCCGGTCAGCGATGGCCAGGTGCAGGAGACCGGGGATTTCGAACTGGACGGCGTGACTTTCCCCGCCGCCGAAATCCAGCTGGAGTTTCTCGATCCCGCCGATGAAGGCGATGGCGAAGGCGGCGGCGCCATGTTCCCCACCGGCAATCTTGTCGATGAACTCCAGGTGCCGGGCGTGGGTACGTTCAGGACCACCATGATCAATGCCGGCGTGCCCACGATTTTCGTCGATGCCACCGCACTGGGTTACGACGGCACCGAACTGCAGGGCGCGATCAACGAAGACAAGGCGGCGCTGGCCAAACTGGAAGCCATTCGCGCGCATGGTGCCGTGCGCATGGGGCTGATCGACGATGTCGCCCAGGCTGCGGCACGCCCGCTGACGCCGAAGATCGCCTTCGTCGCGCCGCCGAAGGACTACGTCTCTTCCAGCGGCAAGCCGGTGCATGCGGCCGACATCGACTTGCTGGCCCGCGCCATCTCCATGGGCAAACTGCACCACGCGATGATGGGCACCGCTTCGGTCGCCATCGCTTCGGCCGCGGCGGTGCCGGGCACGCTGGTCAACGCGGCCGCGGGCGGCGGCACTCGCGAAGTCATCGTCTTCGGACATCCCTCCGGCACCCTGCGCGTGGGCGCCGAAGCGAAACAGGCCGAGGGCCAGTGGACAGTGGCCAAAGCCATCATGAGCCGCAGCGCGCGAGTGCTGATGGAAGGCGCGGTGCGCGTACCAGGCGACGTCCTGTAGGGTCGAGCTTGCCCGGCTGCTGTTCGCTCCGCTGAGCCCCTCCCACCCAATCCCAAAGACAAGAGCAGCGGGCAAGCTCGGCCCTACAGGGTTGCGTGGCCGCATTTGTGACCCTCATAACGGACGTGCCGTCGCGGGTCTGCAACCCTCTACGCGGGGAATTTTCGTAATGACGAGGGCGCCGCTTGGCCGGGCGCAAGGGGAGTCGATGGACGCCGCAGAACTGTATTTCAAGACCGATGCCGGCAAGCAGGAGATCCTGGATCGCGGGCGCAAACTGCCCGCGGCGATGCGCTCGCTGCTGCTGATGGTCGACGGTCAGCGCGACCATGCGCAATTGCGCGAGCTGATGGCGGGCTTGCATGCGCCAGATAACGCGCTGGAACAACTGCTGGTCATGGGTCTGGTCAGGCGCCAGGAGCCGGCGTCGCCGACACGGGCAGTTACGGCGCCGCCGGCATCATCCCTATCGCCGCCAGCGCCGCCAGCCCCATTGCCGGGGGAAGTGAAGTTGCCTGCGGATTTCGGCCGCTACCGCAGCCTCTATGAAATCGTCACCGACACCGTGCGCAGGCACATCGGCCTGAAGGGTTATTTCCTGCAGCTCAAAATCGAGAAATGCGCCGACGTGGACGCACTGCTGGCGTTGCTGCCGGAAATCGCCACGGCGCTGACCAAGGCCAAGGACCATACCTTCGCCAGCGAATGGCTGGCGCGCACGCGCGCGGAAATACAGGCCTGAGCAGGGCATGGCTGCGCGCCATGCCCCGTCTTCGTCTTAAAGGCCTTCGGCCGCCATCGCGGCAGCGACGCTCTCATCGGCACGCATGCGGTCGAAGAAGCGTTCCAGGTTGTCCAGTCCCGAAAGGTCGACCTGCGTGGCCCTGGCCCAGCGCAAGGTAACGAACAGGTAGGGATCGGCGATGGAACGGGCGCCGGTCAACCAGTCCTTGCCGGCCAGCTGCGCGTCCAGACGCTCGAACAAGCCACGCAGTTTCCGGCGCGCGTTGTCCTTGCTCTTTTCGATCATCGCCTCGTCGCCCAGGAATCGCGTAGACCCGAATATCGGGTGGAATGCGGGATGCACATCGGCGTTGAGGAAAGCCAGCCAGCGGTTGATCTCGGCGCGGCTTTTCGGCGTGCCATCGCCGCCCAGGCCCGATTCGGGGAAAGCGTCCGCCAGGAAATTCAGGATCGCCGCGTTCTGGGTCAAGGTCCAGCCATCGACTTCCAGCACCGGCACGGCGCCGGCGGGATTGAGCGCCAGATACTCGGGCGTCTTCATGCCCGCCGCATCCATGACTTGCAAGTCGAACGGCTTGCCGATCCAGCGCAGCGCGATGTGGTCCGACAGCGAACAGGCGCCGGGTTTGGTGTACAGCTTCATGCGCGACATCTCCAAAGAAAACGGGCGGGGAATATTCCCAGCCCGTTCGCATATTGTCGATGCGGCGAAAGTTAAGCCTCCGTTGCGCAGCCTTTTCTACTACGACTTCGGTTTCAGCTTCTGCACGCGCAGGAAGGTGTGATCGCCGATGGTGGCCACCTGGTAGGCGTTGCGCCAGCTCGGGCTGGCGATGTTGTGCGCCATGAAGTGGCTGGCGCCTGGGACGATCTCCTTGCGCTGGCCGGGCGGCAAGGCCCAGTTGCGTTCGGCACCCAGGGCGACGTTGATCGATTTGGCCCACGCGTCCGAATTCTGCAGGCGTGTGCCGGGCGCCACCAGGGTGGGGGCGAACTGTTTGCGGGCGGTGACCACTTCGCACATCGAATCGCCCCACAGGCCGCTGTCCAGGCGGCGCAGGGCCACCTCGGCCACGGCCTGCTGGCCGCGCAGGGTCTGGTCGCGGGCTTCCAGGTAAACGGTGGTGCTGAGGCAGAGCGAGTCTGCGGCGGGCTGCGGCAACATGTGCGACAGCCAGAGAATCCAAGCCAACTTCATTGAAACGAACTCCTTGCTCCGTCTTGGCAGCGTCCGCGCGCCCTTCCTCAGGAAAGGAGCGTTGGGTAGACACGGCGTCAGGGCGTCATGGGGAGGCAGCTACTCCGACGAGCTGCCCGAGGCCGGCCAGAAGGTGCGATCAGGGCCGGGGTGGCTCGCCAGTTGGAACGGGGGCGGGCCGAAAAAGTTGGCGCAAGGTAAGGGCCCAACCCCCAACCCCGCCTGAACCCCGAAGCTTGACAATCGGGCTAAGTGCTTGATTGGAAATGGAGTCTTTACTCTGGAGCGGCTGGTGCAAAGCGCCGCCGGGGTAGGGCGGGCATCGCCCGCCGCTCTGGAATGCCGGTAAAAAACGGCGGGCAGTGCCCGCCCTACAGCGCTGCGGCCAGACGGCTGCCCTGGTCGATGGCGCGCTTGGCGTCCAGCTCGGCGGCCACGTCGGCGCCGCCTATCAGGTGGTGTTTCAGGCCGGCCGCCAGCAGGGAAGCCTGCAGGTCGCGGCGCGGCTCCTGCCCGGCGCAGACGACCACATGGTCCACGGACAGTACCCGCTCCGCGCCATCGACACGGATTTTCAGCCCATTGTCGTCCACGCCCAGGTATTCCACCCCGCCCAGCATCTGCACCTTCTTGGCTTTCAGGGTGGCCCGGTGCACCCAGCCGCTGGTCTTGCCCAGGCGCGCGCCCGGCTTGCCGGCCGAACGTTGCAGCAGCCAGACCTCGCGGGCAGGGGCTTCCGGATGCGGCTTGACCAGGCTGCCGCGCGATTCGAAGGTCGGATCCACGCCCCATTCGGCCATCCAGCGTTTCGGGTCCAGCGTGGAGGAATCGCCTTCATGCACCAGGTATTCGGCCACATCGAAGCCGATGCCGCCGGCCCCGATCAGCGCCGCGCTTGCGCCCACTTTCACCCGCCCGCTCAACACGTCCACGTAGCTCACCACCTTGGGATGGTCCGCACCGGGGAAGTCGACCTGGCGCGGCACGATGCCGGTGGCCATCACCACTTCATCGAACCCGGCAAGGGTTTCCGCCGATGCCATCGTGCCCAGCTTCACTTCCACGCCGGTTTCGGCCAACTTGTGGGTGAAGTAGCGGATGGTTTCGTGGAATTCTTCCTTGCCTGGGATCTTCTTGGCGTAGTTGAACTGCCCGCCGATCTCGGACGAAGCATCGAACAAGGTGACGCGATGTCCGCGTTCGGCCGCCACCGTCGCGCAGGCCAATCCCGCCGGTCCCGCGCCGACCACCGCCACGCGTTTGGGCGAAAAAGTCTTGGCGTAGTTCAATTCGGTTTCCGCGCAGGCGCGCGGGTTCAGCAGGCAACTGGCGCGCTTGTTCTCGAACACATGGTCCAGGCAGGCCTGGTTGCAGGCGATGCAGGTGTTGATGGATTGCGGCTTGCCCGCGCGCGACTTGTTGGCCCAGTGCGGATCGGCCAGCAGCGGGCGCGCCAGCGACACCATGTCGGCGACGCCATCGGCGAGGATGCGCTCGGCCACCTCGGGCATGTTGATGCGGTTGGTGGCGATCAGCGGCAACTTCACGTGCGGCCGCAGTTTGGCGGTGACTTCGACGAAAGCCGCGCGCGGCACCGAAGTGACGATGGTGGGAATGCGCGCTTCATGCCAGCCGATGCCGGAATTGATGATCGTGGCGCCCGCGGCTTCGATGGCCTTGGCTTGCGCCACGATCTCTTCCCACTGGTTGCCGTCTTCCACCAGGTCCAACAGCGAAAGCCGGTAGATGATGATGAAGTCCGGTCCGCAGGCCTCGCGCACGCGGCGCACGATTTCCACCGCAAAGCGCATGCGCTTCTCCGGCGTGCCGCCCCAGGCGTCGTTGCGTTTGTTGGTGCGCGGCGCGGTGAACTCGTTGATGAAATAGCCTTCCGAGCCCATCACCTCCACGCCGTCGTAGCCGGCCTCGCGCGCGCGGCGGGCGGCGTCGGCATAGGCGGTGATCTGGCGTTCGACGCCGCGCGAGGAAAGCTGGCGCGGGGTGAACGGATTGATCGGCGCTTTCAGCTTCGACGGCGCAACGGAAAAAGGGTGGTAGGCGTAGCGCCCGGCATGCAGCAGCTGCAGGCAGATCTTGCTGCCGTTGTCGTGCACGGCCTGGGTGACGAACTTGTGCGGGCGCACTTCCCAGGGCCAGGACAGTTTGCCGCCGAAGGGTTTCAACCAGCCGACCAGATTCGGCGAGAAGCCCCCGGTCACCATCAGGCCCACGCCGCCCTCGGCGCGTTCTGCGAAATAGGCCGCCAGTTTGGGGAAATCGCTGGCGCGGTCTTCCAGTCCGGTATGGATCGAGCCCATCAGCACCCGGTTGCGGATCTGGGTGAAGCCCAGGTCCAGCGGCGCGAACAGGTGCGGGTAATACTCGTTTGGAGCGGACTGGCCTGAAGCGGGCTGGGACGAACTGGTCGAAGGCGTCATGCAGCAGATACGTGTGCGTACGGAGGCATGCACGATGCCGGTTATCCCGGTTCCCGGCAAGGTGGGCGTGCGCACTTGAAGAGGCTGGGTCTTGCGCTTTGCTCAAGATCAAGAGCAAATCCCCCTCGATCCCCCTTTTTCAAAGGGGAGGCCGGAAAGAGTCGTTCAGCTCTATGGCGCAGCTTCGGTGATGATGTTGGCAGCCAGCACCCGTGGCCTGGGCGCGAACCGGCGCATCGTCACCGCGCACATCGGGCCGATGGAAAGCGCGAAGACCAGCGTTCCCCAGCCCGCATCGCCGCCCATCGACCAGCCCGCCAGCAGCACGGAGGCTTCGATCAGCGTCCGCACCAGGCCAATCGGCCATCCGGTGCGGCGATGCAGGCCGGTCATCAGGCCATCGCGCGGGCCGGGGCCGAAGTTCGCGCCTATGTACATGCCGGTCGCCAGCGCCAGGATCAGCAATCCGCTGGCGAAGGCGGGCACCTGTTGCCACAGCCCATGGAATTCCGGGAACACCCAGAGCCCGAACTGCGCGCTGGGGCCGATCAGCAGCACATTCAGCACCGTGCCCAATCCGGGTTTCTGGCGGATCGGAATCCACAGCAAAAGCACGGCCAGGCCGATAGCATTGGTCAATGCCCCGAACGACCAGCCGGTCTGTTCCGACAAACCCTGCGTCAATACGTCCCACGGCGCGATGCCCAGGCTGGCGCGCACCATCAGGCTGATCCCGATTCCATAGAGGAACAAGCCCAGGAGGAGTTGGGCGAAACGGCGTGCGAACAGGGGAGGCAAAGCCATGCGTGCGATTCCAGTGCGGAGAACGATTCTATCGGCCGCATGCAGCGCATGCCTGCGACGCTCAGTTCCAGCCGGCGGTGCGTTTCGCGCATGCCGGTGCCCGCGCCGTGCCGCTCAGACCGCGTGATTGTTGCGCAGACGCAGTAAGCCGGCGCCGAGGACGACGAACATCGCTCCGGACAGGCGGTTGAATTGCCGCGCACGCGCGGCACTGGCGAACCAGTGGCCCATGCCGCGTACCAGCCCGGCATAGCAAAGATGCGACACCACCGTGCAGGCCGCGAAGGTCAGCGTCAGCATCAGGAACTGGCGCATCGCCGGCACTTCGCTGCTCATGAACTGCGGAAGCAGCGCGGTGAAGAAGAGGATGCTCTTGGGATTGGTCGTTGCCACCAGCAGGCCCTGCAAGAACAATCGTGCAATCGGCTGCCCCCTCATCCCCACCGCATTGGGTGCCGCGTCGAAGACGCTGGCCCGACTGCGCCATTGACGTATGCCCAGATAGATCAGGTATACCGCGCCCGCCAGCTTGAGTGCGCCGAACAGCCACGCGGACGTCTTCAACAGCGCGCCCAGACCCAGCATCGCGGTCGCCGACACCAGAACGACTCCGGCCGCATTGCCGGCCGAACTGACGAGCGCCCGACGCATGCCCAGCGTCGCTGCATTGGATACCGCCAACAGAACGGCGGGGCCGGGACTGAACGCGGTGACCAGCGACAACATGCAAAACAACGACCACGCGGACAGGCTCATCCGCCGTCTCTCCGGTTATCGAAAGCAAGAGGTCTCATGCGCCTACCAGCCCGCCAGCACCAGCTTGCCTATGGTCGTTCCCGATTCCAACCGGCGATGCGTTTCGCGCAGGTTGGCGGCGTTGATGGCGCCGATGGTTTCGGTGTGCGTGGTGCGCAGTTCGCCTGCGTCTACCAGGCTCGCCACCCGATTGAGCAGGTGGTGCTGCTCGATCATGTCCCCGGTTTTGAAACGCGCGCGCGCGAACATCATTTCCCAATGGATGCCGATGCATTTGGCCTTGTAGGGATCGCCTATGTTCAACGGGGCGCTGGGTTCCACGATCAATCCAACGTGTCCCTGTGGCGCAAGGATCCCGCCGATCGCTTCCCAATAGGGGTTCGGGTCGACCAGATTCAGCACCACGTCGACCTGTTCATGGCCGAGTGCGCTTAATTGCGCGTGCAGCGGTTGCCGATGATCGATCACGTGATGGGCGCCCAGCGATTTGCACCAGTCGACGGTTTCTTTGCGCGAAGCCGTGGCGATTACGGTGAAGCCGGCACGCCGCGCCAATTGGATGGCGATGGAACCGACACCGCCGGCACCGGCGATGATCAGCAGCGAACGCGTGTTGTTTTCCATGTCGATGGAGAACGGCATGCGGTCGAACAGCAATTCCCATGCGGTGATGGCGGTCAGCGGCAATGCCGCGGCCTGGGCGAAGTCCAGGGTCGCCGGTTTGCGGCCGACGATGCGTTCGTCGACCAGATGGAACTGCGCATTGGTGCCCGGGCGGGTGATGTCGCCGGCGTAATAGACCTCGTCGCCGGGTTTGAACAGAGTGACGTTTTCGCCGACCGCTTCGACCACGCCTGCGGCGTCGTAACCCAGCACCTTCGGCTGCGCTTCCACTTGCGGCTTGGGCGAGCGGACCTTGGTGTCGACGGGATTGACCGAGACCGCTTCGACGCGGACCAGTACATCGTGGCCGGCAGCGACGGGTTTCGGCAGTTCGACGTCCTGCAGCGATTCGGGATCGCTGATCGGCAGGTAGCGGGTCAAGGCGATGGCTTTCATATGGGGGCTCCAGTTTCGGCGTGGGGGTTTCAGACCGGGGTCGGGTTGCGTTCGGAGAACTGGCCGCGCCAGTACGGGTAGTAAGGATAGGGCGGGGTGAGCGCGCTGGCGGCATCCAGCTTGGCCACTTGTTCGGCCGACAGATTCCAGCCGACCGCACCCAGGTTCTGACGAAGTTGCTCTTCGTTGCGAGCGCCGACCAGCACGGTGGAAACGGTGGGACGTTGCAGCAGCCAGTTCAAGGCGATTTGCGGAATGGTCTTGCCGGTTTCTTCGGCCACTTCATCCATCGCATCGATGATGCGGTAAAGACGTTCTTCATCGACGGGCGGCGCGAAATCGGCGGTGTCGTGCAAACGGCTGTTTTCCGGCAGCGGCTGTCCGCGACGGATCTTGCCGGTCAGGCGCCCCCAGCCCAGCGGGCTCCACACCACCGCGCCCACTCCCTGGTCCTGGCCCAGCGGCATCAGTTCCCATTCGTAGTCGCGGCCTATCAGCGAGTAATAGGTCTGGTTGGCGACGTAGCGCGAATAACCGCGCTGGTCGGCGATGGCCTGCGACTTCATCAGATGCCAGCCGGAGAAGTTGGATACGCCCAGGTAGCGCACCTTGCCCGCACGCACCAGACCATCCAGGGTCGAGAGGGTTTCCTCGACCGGTGTCATCGCATCGAAGGCGTGCAGTTGCAGCAGATCGATGTAGTCGGTGCCCAGGCGTTGCAGGGCCTTGTCCACGGCTTGCAGCAGATGGAAGCGCGAGCTGCCGGCGTCGTTCGG
This sequence comes from Pseudoxanthomonas sacheonensis, assembly GCF_010093305.1. Taxonomy (GTDB): domain Bacteria; phylum Pseudomonadota; class Gammaproteobacteria; order Xanthomonadales; family Xanthomonadaceae; genus Pseudoxanthomonas_A; species Pseudoxanthomonas_A sacheonensis. The sequence continues at coordinate 41,997 of NZ_PDWS01000019.1, forward strand.
ACCCTCGCCCGCGCGCAAGCCGGTCTTGGTGGAAAGAATCACTCGATCGCGCCGGCCTTTGATCGCCGCGCCCAGGATGGACTCGGACGCGCCGTCCGAATACACATCGGCGGTGTCGAAGAAATTGAGGCCTGCTTCCAGGCTGATGTCGATCAATCGCCTGGCTTGCGCGTCGTCGGTATTTCCCCAGGCGCTGAACAACGGCCCCTTGCCACCGAAGGTGCCTGCGCCGAAGCCCAGTACCGGGACCTTGAAGCCTGAGTTGCCGAGAAAACGGGTTTCCATGGAGTGCTCCTTCAAAAAAGAAAATCAAACGTTCAGGCGCATTCGGTCTGTTCGACCATCGCCACGCAATCGCGCTTGCGCTCCAGCGCGATGGCCCACAAGGCCACCAGGAATGCGGAGAACGGCACCAGCGCCGCGACCCATGGCAGTGCGGTCAGGCCGGGGCCATGCACGATCACCACGCCGCCCAGCCAGGCGCCGAAAGCGTTGCCCAGGTTGAAGGCGCCGATGTTCAGACTGGAAGCCAGGCTTTGCGCGCCCGTCGCTTTCTGCAGCACCCACAGCTGCAAGGGAGAAACGGTGGCGAATGCGGCCGCGCCCAGCAGGCCGACGAACACCACCATCGCCCATTGGCTGTGCAGGACGAAGGTCATCAAACCCATCACCGCGGCCAAGGCGATCAAAGTGCCCAGCAGCGCTGGCAACAGACGGCGGTCGGCGAATTTTCCGCCCAGCAGATTGCCCACGATCATGCCCACGCCGAACACCAGCAGGATCGGCGATACGGCCGCTTCGGCGAAGCCGGCGATTTCGGTGAGCAAAGGCTGGATATAGGTGTAGACGGTGAACATGCCGCCGAAGCCGAGCACGGTCATCAGCAGGCCCAGCAGCACCTGCGGGCGCGCCACCGCCTTGATTTCCTCGCGGAAGGCCATCGGTGCGTCGCCGCCGCGATCCTTGGGCACCAGCGCGGCGATGACCACGGTGGCGATCACGCCGATCGCGGCGACCGCCCAGAAGGTCGAGCGCCAGCCGTAGTGCAGGCCCAGCCAGGCGCCCGCGGGCACGCCCAGCAGCGTGGCCACTGTCAGGCCGGTGAACATGATGGAAATCGCCGAGGCCTTGCGGTCTTCGGCGACCAGACCGGTCGCCACCACCGCGCCGACGCCGAAGAAGGTGCCGTGGGCCAGCGAGGTGACCACGCGGGCGATCATCAGCACGGTGTAGTTGGGCGCCAGTGCGCAGGCCAGGTTGCCCAGGGTGAAGATCACCATCAGCGCCACCAGCACCGCCTTGCGCGGCATGCGGCTGGTGGCGGCGGTCAGCAGCGGCGCGCCGACGAACACGCCCAGGGCGTATCCGGAAATCAGCAGGCCGGCCGCGGCGATGGACACGTGCAGGTCGCTGGCGACCTGCATCAGCAGGCCCATGATCACGAATTCGGTCGTGCCGATGCCGAAGGCGCCGGCGGTCAGCGCGTACAGGGCGATGGGGAATCGCTTGGAGGAGGGGGAGATGGTGACGTTCAAGGCAGCACTCAGATTTCGACTGGGCGCCAGCTTGGGACTTTCGCTGAATATGAAAAACAGCGAATATGGCTAATAACTCTCAATGAATTATTGATAATGGATCGGGTAGGCGACCTCACCCTGTTTTTGCGCGTGCTGGACCTGGGTTCGATCACGGCTGCGGCCCATAGCCTGGATCTGTCGGTGGCGGTCGCCAGCCAGCGGCTGAAACGGCTGGAGCGCGATCTGGGCGTGCGTTTGCTGCACCGGACCACGCGCCGCCTGCATCCCACCCCGGAAGGCGCGGCGCTGGCGCAGCAAGGGCGGGTGCTGGTGGAGGACCTGGAATCGCTGGGTACCGGCCTGCGCGAAACCGCCACCGAGATCGCCGGCACGCTGCGGGTGACGCTGTCGGCTTCCTTCGGACGTCAATATGTGTCGCCGCTGCTGCCCGGGTTCCTGGCGCTGCATCCCAAACTGCGGATCAGCGTGCATCTCAGCGACCAGGTGGTGGATCTGGTCAGTGAGGGATTCGATCTGGCGATACGTATCGGCGCACTCGAGGACTCCAGTCTGGTGGCGCGCCATGTGGCCCCCAACCGGCGCGTGCTGTGCGCGTCGCCGGCATACCTGAAGCGCCGGGGCAATCCGCGCTTGCCCAAGGATCTGGCGGAGCACGACTGCCTGCTGCTGTTCGGCAGCAATGGCCGCCAGGACGTCTGGCGCCTGCACGACGCACAGGGCGAAGAACACGCGGTACGCGTGCAGGGACGGTTCGAAAGCAATTACGGCGAGTTGCTGCGCGACGCTTCGGTCGCGGGCGAAGGCATCGCCATCCATTCCCTGTGGCATATCGCCGACGATCTGCGCGCCGGCCGCTTGCGCGTGGTGTTGCCGGATTGCCGCCTGGCCACCACCGCGATCAGTGCGGTCATGCCGCAGCGCAGGCTGGTGCCGCCGCGGGTCGGAGCGTTCGTGGACTTTCTGGTTTCGCAGTTCGGCGACGCGCCGTGGGAACGCGGACTGAAAGTCTGAAAGCAGGTCTTTCAGGCCTTAATCGAAAGAAAATGCATCCATGGCCATGCCGCCCATCTGCACCGCGTGATGCAGCCGCGCGGCGCGCGCGTCCGTGCCGCCAGCACCTAGCGCTATGTACAGCGGGTAGAGATGTTCGGTGGTGGGATGATTGCGACGGGCTTGCGGTAGCGCTTCCCAGTCGAGCGCGCCCTGCAGGTCTTTCGCCAGCAATTTCTCGCTGAGCGCATCGGTGAACGCCTGCACCCAGGGATAAGCCGGCGCGTCCTCATGCCGCCAGTCCAGCTCACGCAGATTGTGCGAATAGCCTCCGGAGCCGATGACCAGTACGCCTTGCTCGCGCAGTGGGGCCAGGGCCAAGCCCAGCTGGTAGTGCCAGACGGAAGACCGGGACGGATTCACCGACAGCGCCACCACGGGAATGTCCGCCTGCGGATACATGCGTCCAAGCGGCACCCAGGTGCCGTGATCGATGCCGGTGCGCTCGTCCACGCGCGCCTCGAATCCGGCTGCGGCCAGCTGGCCGGCGATTTCCCCGGCCAAGGCTGGCGCGCCCTGGACCGGATATCGGATGTCGTACAGCGGCTTGGGGAAGCCGCCGAAGTCGTGGATGGTCTCCGGCGCCAGGTTGGAAGTCACAGTCGGTTCGCTTGCCAGGAAGTGCGCCGAGGCGACGACCACGGCGCGCGGACGCGGCAGCGATTTCCCCAGTCCGTCGAGAAAACGGGCGGTGGGCGAATCCTCCAGCGCCATCATCGGCGAGCCGTGGGACAGGAACAGCGAGGGCAGGCGAGTGGTTTCCATGGCCACAGGATCGGGGCGTACGGGCCTCGCGCCAAGGGCCACGGCCAAGCCGGTGTGTTGCAGCCATGAATGCGCCGGAGGGTCGCTTCGCGCCACGTACACGCGCACCGACGGAGCTGTCTGGAACAATGCCTGCGGCCACACCCGGATACCGCTCATGACCCCGCACGAACTCCGCTCCGCCGTGCGCCCGCATCCCGACCAGGCCATGGTCGATATCGCCGACTACGTGGTGGACTACCGGATCGATTCGGAGCATGCCTACGACACCGCGCGCTACATGCTGCTGGACTCGCTGGCCTGCGCGATGCTGGCGGTGAAGTTCCCGGATTGCGTGAAGCACCTGGGCCCCGTGGTTCCCGGTGCGACGATGCGAGACGGTGTGCCCATTCCAGGCACCGGCCATGAACTCGATCCCGTGCAAGCCGCTTTCGCCATCGGCACGCAGATCCGTTGGCTGGACTTCAACGACACCTGGCTGGCGGCCGAGTGGGGCCATCCGTCCGACAATCTGGGCGCCCTGCTGGCGGTGGCCGATTACCTCAGCCGCAGGGCCGGTCGCGAAGGGGGCAAGCCGCTGACCGTGCGCGATGTGTTGACCGCCGCGATCAAGGCCCATGAAATCCAGGGCGTCTATGCCCTGCTGAACTCGTTCAACCGGGTCGGCCTGGACCATGTGGTTCTGGTCAGGCTCGCCTCCACTGCCGTGGCCACCCGGATGCTGGGCGGCGGCAAGGAACAGATCGTCAACGCGGTTTCGCATAGCTGGATCGACAATGGCGCGCTACGCACCTACCGCCACGCCCCCAATACCGGGCCCCGCAAAAGCTGGGCTGCGGGCGACGCCTGTCGCCGCGCGGTCATCCACGCGCTCAATGCCGTGAACGGCGAGACCGGCTACCCCAGTGCCCTGAGTGCGAAGACGTGGGGCTTCTACGACGTCGCCTTCAAGGGCGGAGAATTCCGGTTCGAGCGTCCGTTCGGCAGCTATGTCATGGAAAACGTGCTGTTCAAGATCAGCTTTCCGGCCGAATTCCACGCCCAGACCGCGGTCGAGTGCGCCATGACCCTGCATCCGCAGGTCAAAGGGCGGATCGGCCAGATCGAGAGGATCGTGCTGGAAACCCAGGAAGCGGGTCTGCGCATCATCGACAAGACCGGCCCGCTGGCCAATTACGCCGACCGCGACCACTGCCTGCAGTACATGGTGGCCGTGCCCCTGATCTTCGGCCGCCTGAGCGCAGACGACTACACCGACGCCGTCGCCGCCGACCCGCGTATCGACACCCTGCGCGGGTTGATGGAAGTCCGGGAGGACCCGCGGTTCACCCGGGACTACTTCGACCCCGACAAGCGCTATATCGGCAACTCCGTACAGGTGTTCTTCAAGGACGGCGGCTGCACGGACCGGATTTCTATGGATTTCCCCATTGGCCACCGCAGGCGCCGCGCCGAAGGGATTCCGTTGCTGATGGCCAAGTGCGAGGCGGCGCTGCGTGCCAACCTGGCGACCGTGCAAGTCGACCGGATCATGGCCCTGGCAGCCGATCCCTCCCGGTTCGATACCCTGCCGGTCGATATATTCATGAACATGTACCGGACTTAGAGTTATGAGATAGTGCGTCGGTTGGCCTGACTAACTTGTTATGGTACCGTTAACACAGCCTTCACGTGGGCACGCATAATCTGCATGAGATGGCGTGCAGACATGGCCGTCTGAACAACCAAGAATAAAGCTGGACCGTTTAACGAAGTACACCGGTTTCTCTTACAACTGATTTTTTTAAGGAGCTGCAAATGAACAAGAAACTTCTCTGTGCCGCAATGCTGGCCGGTCTGAGCTGGGCGCAGGCCGCTTCCGCTCAGGAGTTCGATGACCGCTGGTACCTCACCGGTTCGGCCGGTTACAACGTGCAGGACGACGACCGTCGCACCGAAAACACCCCGTTCGTCACCCTGGGTCTGGGCAAGTTCATCAGCCCGAACTGGTCCCTGGACGGTGAGCTGAACTATCAGAACCCGAACTTCGATGGCGGCGTTGCCGGCGCCAACGACGACTTGAACTGGAGCCAGTACGGCGTATCGCTCGACCTGCGTCGCCACTTCATCTCCGAAGGCCGCGGCTGGAATCCCTACATCGTCGGCGGCCTGGGCTACCAGCGTTCGGAAGAAGAGTTCGATGCCTTCCCGAACCCGGATTCCCCGGGCGAACGTAAGGACGGCAATCTGGCCGCCAAGCTCGGCGCGGGTATCCAGACTTCGTTCGACAAGCGCATCGCGGTGCGTGCCGAACTGGCCATGCGTTTCGACTTCGACGACAGCAGCGTCGCAGCCGAGGGCGGCCCGGATTGGGGCGGCTACCCGCACCAGCAGGAAGAGAGCTACTTCGGCGACATCCTGGCTTCGGTCGGTGTCGTGATTCCGCTCGGCCCGGCGCCGACGGCTGCGGTTGCGCCTGCTCCGGAAGTTGCTCCGAACTGCGCGGACCTGGATGACGACGGCGACGGCGTCAACAACTGCAACGACAAGTGCCCGGGTTCGCAGGCTGGCCAGACCATCGGTCCGGACGGCTGCCCGGTGGCGGTGGCGATCGACCTGAAGGGCGTGAACTTCAACTTCGACAAGTCGACCCTGCGTCCGGACGCGGTTGCGATCCTGAGCGAAGCCACCGAAATCCTGAAGCGTTACCCGGATCTGCGCGTTGAAGTGGCCGGCCATACCGACCAGTGCGGTAAGGACGCCTACAACCAGAGCCTGTCCGAGCGTCGCGCCAAGGCTGTGTACGACTACCTGACCACGAACGGCGTGGACGCCGGCCGTCTGGTGGGTCCGATCGGCTACGGCGAAAGCCGTCCGCTGGAAGACCTGGGCCAGGCCTTCCCGGCTTGCAAGAGCGAGAAGAACCGCCGCACCGAGCTGAACGTCCAGAACTGATCGGACGCAGGTTCAAGCAGCACCAGAAGCCCGGCCTCGCGCCGGGCTTCTTTTTTGCGTGTGCGAAAAGCGTCGCGTGATCCCTCCGCGATGTTTCTTCAGGATGGTTGCGCGACATGCCGCAACTTTGCCGCAGGCCGTGGACGAAAGCAGCGCACCGCAAATCGCGGGCTACCTGAGACTTTCCTTGATATTGGCTGCCGCGCTTCCTACACTCAGGCCCAATCCAACGCCCGGGTTCCCCAATGCGCCGCTTCGCCGTCTCCAGCCTGCTTGCCTTCGCCGCGATTCCAGGCGCCAATGCGCTGCCCAATTGCACAGGCACTTCCGTATCGCCGCCGTTGTCTTCGACGGCTTTGCTTGCGCCCGTCGCCCCGGAGCTGGCCACCAACACCACGCCCCTGGGCGCGCCCAGCGGCGTCCTGGCGCATGCCTACGACGAAGCCCAGTCGGTCGACCGCGTGCTGTTCCGGTTGCGCGTGCAGGCTTGCCAGAACGTTGCGATGGCGATGCCCGCGCAGAGCGTGGCCAACCCCAACGACCCGGCGGCCTACAAACCGAAGACGGCCTTCGACAACACGCCCTGGCGTTTCGACATGACCCAGAACGGCAAGCGCATGACCGCCGATGAATTCGATGCCTGGATGAAGTCGCGCGGCGTGCGCGTGGTCAAGGGCGCGCCGGCGGCGGCAACGGCCGTACCGGTCGCGGCTCCGGCTGCCGAGCCGGTAAAGAAGAAGTAATCTGGCCCTGCGCCGCGTTCGGCGAGGCGCGCGCTCCGTAATCCGTGGTTTCCGTCGACACGACCAAGCCGGCCCCTGCACCGAGGCATGGGCTTGCACGCACTTTGTCCAAGCTGGGAGTCTGCTCGCGTACCGAGGCCGCTGCCTGGATCGCAGCCGGACGCGTGTCGGTGGATGGGCGGACCGTCGGCAACCCCGAATACCCGGTGGTCCGTGGCGTTCATCGCATCGCCGTGGATGGCAAGGAAATCGGGCAGGGCTTGCGTCATTACCTTGCGCTCAACAAACCGCGCGGGCTGGTGACCACAGCCAAGGATGAGCGTGGCCGCGACACGGTTTACCGATGCTTCGATGGCGCTGGCCTGGGCTGGATCGCACCGGTCGGCCGTCTGGACAAGGCCAGCGAAGGGTTGCTGCTGTTCACCAACGACCCCGAGTGGGCCGCGTCCATCACCGATCCGGAAACCGGACCGGACAAGACCTACCACGTGCAGGTCGACCGCATTCCCGATGCCGCCTTGCTCGTGCGTCTGTCGGCGGGCGTGGTGGTGGAAGGAGAACCTCTCTGTGCGAAGTCCGCGCGGATGTTGCGCCATGGGGACAAGAACGCCTGGCTGGAGATCGTGCTGGACGAAGGCCGCAACCGGCAGATCCGCCGCTTGCTGGCCGAATCCGATATCGGCGTGTTGCGTTTGATCCGCACCGCGATAGGCGGGCTGGCGCTGGGAGAGTTGCCGAAAGGACAGTGGCGCCGCCTGTCGGCGGAAGAGGCCGCCACGCTATCGCCTGCCTCGTCATTGCCGTAGGAGCGACGTAAGTCGCGACTTACGTCGCTCCTACGGCAAATTTTATGCCTATCAGCTCTTGATGACGCCCAGCTCGCGCCCGATCAGGGTGAAGGCACCGATCGCGCGGTCGAGGTGTTCGCGCGAATGCGCTGCGCTCATCTGTGTGCGGATGCGGGCCTGGCCCTTGGCGACGACCGGGAAGAAGAATCCGATCGCGTAGATGCCTTCCTCCAGCAGCCGCTCGGCGAAGCGCTGCGCCAGCGGCGCGTCGTACAGCATCACCGGGCTGATGGGATGCACGCCCGGGCGGATGTCGAAACCCGCAGCGGTCATTTTTTCGCGGAAATAGCGGGTGTTTTCCGCCAGTTTCTCGCGCAGCTCGCCCGCCGAAGAAAGCATGTCGAAGGCCTTGATGCCGGCGGCGACCACATGCGGCGGAAGCGAGTTGGAAAACAGATAGGGGCGCGAACGCTGGCGCAACAGCTCGATGACTTCCTTCCTGGCGGTGGTGAACCCGCCCAGCGCCCCGCCCATCGCCTTGCCCAGCGTACCGGTGACGATGTCGATGCGGTCCAGCACGCCCTTGACCTCGGCCGAACCGCGACCGGTCGCGCCCAGAAAACCGGTGGCGTGGCATTCGTCGATATGCACCAGCGCGCCGTATTTCTTCGCCAACGCCGTGATTTCGTCCAGCGGCGCGATGAAACCGTCCATGGAGAACACGCCGTCGGTGGTGATCAGTTTGGTCTTGCAGCCAGCGGCTTCGGCGGCCTGCAACTGCGCTTCCAGGTCGGCCATGTCGCAGTTGGCGTAGCGGAAACGCTTGGCCTTGCACAGACGCACGCCATCGATGATCGAAGCGTGGTTGAGCGCGTCGGAGATCACCGCATCGTTTTCGCCCAGCAGTGGTTCGAACAGGCCGCCGTTGGCGTCGAAGCAGGCAGCGTAGAGGATGGTGTCCTCGGTGCCGAAGAATTCGGCGATCTTCGCTTCCAACTGCTTGTGCAGATCCTGGGTGCCGCAGATGAAGCGCACGCTGGCCATGCCGAAGCCGTGCGTATCCAGCGCGTCCTTTGCCGCCTGGATGATGTCCGGGTGGTCGGCCAGTCCCAGGTAGTTGTTGGCGCAGAAATTCAGCACTTTGCGGCCGTCGGCCAGCTCGATCTCGGCGGACTGGGGGCTGGTGATGACGCGTTCGGCCTTGAACAGGCCTTGAGCACGGATGGCGTCCAGTTCGGCGATGTAGTGCTGAGTGAGAGCGGGGGACTGGGTCTGCGAGTCGGACATGGCGTCTTGCGCTTCGAAAAAGAGCGCCAGTTTAACAATTCGTCGCATACGCCTGCCTCCGAGAATGGTGGCGTCATGCCGATCAGACATAAGGGGCATGCCTTAATTCATTTCTCCTGGGCAATGTGCATGCGCAGCATCTGCATTCCAGCCAAAAGGCCTATTCAGGAAAGTCCGCCGTGGGAACAGGAATGCAGCGAAGCAAGGCGAAAGTCCAAGGGGCGTGGTGGGCGGGCGCCTTGGCATGCGCCTTGGCCGTTCCCGCTTCGGCACAAGAAAAGCTCACCGTGGAGCAGTTGCAGCAGCGCCTGGAAGCACTGGAGCGCCGCCTGAACGGCGCGCCGGTGGATACGGCCGAGGACGCGTCGGCCGGCGAGCCGGGGCTGGCCGGCCTGGACCAGCGTCTGCGCATCCTGGAGCGCAAGCTGGAACTGCAGCAGGAAGAGCAGGTAGCCAAGGCCAAGGAAGCGCCGGTGATCGCGGTCAACGACAAGGGTGCTTCCTTCAAGTCGGCCAATGGCGACTACGAAGTGAAGATCCGCGGCTTGCTGCAGGGCGACGGCCGCTTCTTCCTGGATGGGGTGCCGGCGGGCAACAACGATACTTTCCTGTTGCGCACCGCGCGGCCGATCATCGAAGGTTCGCTCGGCAAGCTGGTGGGCTTCCGCTTCACGCCGGAATTCGCCGGCGACAGCGCCAGCATCGTCGATGCCTATGTGGACCTTCGTTTCGATCCCGCTTACACCGTGCGCGCGGGCAAGTTCACTTCGCCGGTGGGACTGGAGCGGCTGCAGTCTTCGTCCGCGTTGTCCGAGGTGGAGCGCGCGCTGCCCAGTGAGTTGGCGCCCAATCGCGACATAGGCATCCAGCTGCAGGGCGATTTGGCCGAAGGCCGCTTCGGCTACGCGATCGGCGTGTTCAACGGCACCGTCGACGGCCGCGATGCGGTCACCACCAATCCCGACAACGAGTTCGAGTACGCGGGGCGAGTGTTCTTCGAGCCGTTCAAGAACGACGCCAACGCGCTGTCCGGCCTGGGATTCGGCATCGGCGCCAGCGTCGGCGACAAACAGGGCGGCGGCGCCAATTTCCTGCCGCGTTACCGCACGCCCGGCCAGGTGCAATTCTTCAACTATCGTGCCGCGGCGTTGGCCGACGGACAGCACAGCCGTATTTCCCCGCAGGGCTACTACTATCGAAATGCATTCGGATTGCTTGCCGAGTACATTGTCTCCAAGCAGGAGGTCAGCATAGGCGGCGTCCGCGAAGAATTGTCGAACAAAGCCTGGCAGGCGACCGCCAGCTACGTGCTCACCGGCGAGGACGCCAGCTACCGCGGCGTGGTCAAACCCTCGCATCCATTCAGTCCGGGCAAGGACGGATGGGGCGCTTTCGAACTGGTCGGCCGTTACGGCGTGCTGGAGATCGACGAAGACGCCTTCCCGTTGTTCGCCGACCCGGCGGTGTCCGCCAGCGAAGCTTCCTCCTGGACGGTAGGTTTGAACTGGTATCTCAACAGCAACCTCAAGCTGGTATTGAACTACCTGCATACGAGTCTGGAAGGCGGCGCCGCGGGCGGCGCCGACCGCGAAGACGAGAAAGCCGTATTCACGCGCCTGCAAGTAGCCTTCTGAAAAAACCGGAGCCATTCCCATGAAAATCGCCCCGATTCCATCGTCTCTCCGGGCCTTGCTGCTCGCCTTCGGTCTGACCATCGCTGCGGGCGCCTTGGCCAAGGACGTGAAGCTGCTCAATGTCTCCTACGATCCCACCCGCGAGCTTTACCGCGATTTCAACGCCGCTTTCGCCAAGGACTGGTTGCAGAAGAAAGGGCAGAAGGTGGAAATAGAAACTTCGCATGGCGGTTCCGGCAAGCAGGCGCGCGCGGTGATCGACGGGCTTGAGGCCGACGTAGTAACGCTGGCACTGGCCTACGACGTGGATTCCATTGCACAGCGCGCCAAGTTGTTCCCGGCCAGCTGGCAGAAGCGCCTGCCCGAAAACAGCTCGCCGTACACTTCCACCATCGTATTCCTGGTGCGCAAGGGCAACCCGAAGAAGATCAAGGACTGGCCCGACTTGCTGCGGCCCGGCGTCGCGGTGATCACGCCCAACCCCAAGACTTCCGGAGGCGCGCGCTGGAACTATCTCGCCGCATGGGCCTACGGTTTGAAGATTTTCAAGGGAGACGAAGCCAAGACCCGCAACATGGTGCGCGCGCTGTTCCGCAACGTGCCGGTGCTGGATACCGGCGCGCGCGGATCCACCACTACTTTCGTGCAGAACGGAATAGGCGACGTGCTGCTGGCGTGGGAAAACGAAGCATTCCTGTCCATCGAGGAACTGGGCCCGGACAAGTTCGAGATCGTCGTGCCCAAACTGTCGATCCTGGCCGAACCGCCGGTGGCGCTGGTGGACAAGAACGTGGACAAGCATGGAACCCGCGAAGTGGCGCAGGCGTATCTGCAGTACCTGTATTCGCCGGAAGGGCAGAAGATCGCCGCCAAGCACTACTATCGTCCGCGCTATCCTCAATATGCCGACCCGGCCGACGTCGCGCGCTTCCCGAAAGTCGAGCTGGTGACCATCGACCAGGTATTCGGCTCATGGGCCCAGGCGCAGGCCAAGCATTTCGCCGAGGGCGGCGTGTTCGACCAGATCCAGTCGGAGAAATAATTGGCAGCGACCGCACCCTTGCCGTCCGCCAGGCGGGCACGACGCAATCGCGTGGTGCCCGGTTTTGGTTTGAGCCTGGGCGTCACCTTGGCTTGGCTTTCGTTGATCGTGCTGATTCCGCTGGCCGGTCTGCTGCTGAAGGCTGGTGGCCTGGGCTGGCAGGGCCTATGGCAGATCTGGACCGAACCGCGCGTGCTGGCTGCGTTGAAATTGAGCTTCGGTACCGCACTGGTCGCGGCGGCATTCAACGCGGTGATGGGCACGCTGGTGGCCTGGGTACTGGTGCGCTACCGCTTTCCCGGCAAGCGCGTGTTCGATGCGATGATCGACCTGCCATTCGCCTTGCCCACCGCCGTGGCCGGCATCGCGCTGACTTCGCTGTACGGACCCAATGGCTGGGTGGGGCGTTGGTTCGAAAGCGTCGGCATCAAAATCGCCTACACGCCGCTGGGCATTACCCTGGCGCTGGTGTTCATCGGCCTGCCGTTCGTGGTGCGGGTAGTCCAACCGGTGCTGTCCGAAGTGGAGCGCGAACTGGAGGAGGCCGCCGCGACGCTGGGCGCCAACCGCTGGCAGGCGGTGCGGCGGGTGATCCTACCGGCGCTGTGGCCGGCGATCGTGACCGGCTTCGGCTTGGCCTTCGCGCGCGGCGTCGGCGAATACGGCTCGGTGATCTTCATCGCCGGCAACCTGCCGGGCCTGACCGAAATCGCTCCGTTGCTGATCACTTTCAGACTGGACGAATACCAATACGCCGACGCCGCGGCCATCGCCCTGGCGATGCTGCTGCTGTCGCTGCTGATGCTGCTGGCGATCAATGCGCTGCAGGCGAAGCTCTCACGGCGCGGACGTTAAGATGAGCGAAGCCACGACCGCCGTCATCGCCCTGCCGTCCGAGAACTCCTTGGTGACCCCCGCCAGCGACCGCCGCAGCAACGCTACTCCCGCGATCACCGAACCGCGCTGGGTGCAGCTGCTGTTGATCGGCGCCGCGTTGCTGTTCCTGCTCGGTTTCCTGCTGTTGCCGCTGGTGCTGGTGTTCGCCGAAGCGCTGGGCAATGGCGTGCAGGCATTCGTTGATGCGGTTACCGAAACCGACGCCCTGGCCGCGATCGAGCTCACCCTGCTGGTGACCGCGATCGTGGTGCCGCTGAACCTGGTCTTCGGCATCGCTGCAGCATGGGCGATCAGCAAGCACGAGTTCCGCGGCAAGCGCCTGCTGGTGAGCCTGATCGATCTTCCCTTCGCGGTCTCGCCGGTGGTGGCGGGCCTGGTGTTCGTGCTGATCTTCGGCGCGCAGGGCTGGGCCTGGCCGTTGATCGAGGAAGGCTGGCATTTCGATCTCCCGTTGCTCGGCGCAACCACGCTGCAGTTGCCGAAGATCATCTACGCCGTGCCGGGCATCGTGCTGGCGACGGTATTCGTCACCTTCCCCTTCATCGCCCGCGAGCTGATGCCGCTGATGGAGCAGCAGGGCACCGACGAAGAACTGGCTGCGTTGAGCCTGGGCGCCAGCGGCTGGCAGACGTTCTGGCGCGTGACCCTGCCCAACATCCGCTGGGCGCTGCTGTACGGCGTGCTGCTGTGCAGTGCGCGGGCGATGGGCGAGTTCGGCGCGGTATCGGTGGTGTCGGGGCATATCCGCGGCCGCACCAACACGCTGCCGCTGCATGTGGAAGCGCTCTACAACGACATCGGCCAGAGCCATGGCGCCGCCTTCGCGGTCGCCTCGCTGCTGGCCATCACCGCGCTGATCACTCTGGTGGTCAAGGCATACCTGGAATGGCGGCACGGCGAATCGCTCGCCGCCAACCATCGTCATTGAGGCTGCACCCATGACCATCCGCATCGAAAACCTCAGCAAGCGCTATGGCGATTTCACTGCCCTGGATGGCATCAGCCTGAATGTGCGCGACGGCGAACTGCTGGCGTTGCTGGGGCCTTCCGGTTCCGGCAAGACCACCTTGCTGCGCGCCATTGCCGGCCTGGAACAGGCCGATGGCGGCCGCGTGCTGCTGGGCGGCGAAGACGCTTCGCAGTTGAGCGTGCAGGCCAGGCGGGTGGGCTTCGTGTTCCAGCACTACGCGTTGTTCCGGCACATGAACGTACGCGAGAACATCGCCTTCGGCCTGCGCGTGCGCCGCGGCGAAAAGCGCTGGCCCGACGCGCGCATCCGCGAACGGGTCAGCGAACTGCTCTCGCTGGTGCAGTTGGAAGGGCTGGAAGCGCGCTTTCCGTCGCAACTCTCCGGCGGCCAGCGCCAACGCGTGGCGCTGGCGCGCGCGCTGGCGATCGAACCGCGCGTGTTGCTGCTGGACGAGCCGTTCGGCGCGCTGGACGCGCAGGTGCGCCGCGATCTGCGCCGCTGGTTGCGCGAGATCCACGACCGCACCGGATTGACTACCGTGTTCGTCACCCACGACCAGGAGGAAGCGCTGGAACTCGCCGACCGGGTCGCCATCCTCAATCAGGGCCGCATCGAACAGCTGGGCAGTCCGGCCGAGACCTACGACGAACCGGCCAGCCCGTTCGTGTATTCCTTCGTCGGCGCGGTCAATCGGTTGCCTGGGCATTCGACGCAAGGGCGGCTGCGGGTCGCGGGGCTGGATCTGGATCTTCGCGACAAACCGGAGCTGCAGGGTCCGGTCGAACTCTATGTGCGCCCGGAGCATCTGGCGGTGACCGATTCGGGCGATACCTGGCTGGCGACCGTGCTGGCTAGCCAGCGCAGCGGGCCACGGCAGCGTTTGTGGGCGCGTCTGCAGGAAGGCGATGCGGAGGTCGAAGTGGAACTGCCGGGAGGGGCAGGGCTACCGGCTTATCCGACGGGCTCCCAAATCCGGCTGGCGCCATCGCGATTCGGCGTGTTCGCAGCGGGGGAATAGTTCCATCTGAAACATCCGAAAGTTTGCGCGAACTTTATGGCGTGGGTACTTGACGAGGCGAATGTTGCGTCGCAATATCAATTCGGTTAAAAAATCGTGAACCTGCGATTGCGATTTTGTTTAAACCCGCGCCCGAAGCCCACGCCTATCAGGAGAACCCGGATGAAGCCAGTCAAACTCAGTATTGCTCTAGCGGTCGCATTGTTGGCGACACCGTTTGTGTCGTTTGCTCAAGAAGCCGAGGCGCCCGCCGCCGAAGAAGAGGCTTCGTCGCCTTTCAGCGCCACCTTCGCCGTCACCTCCGACTACGTGTTCCGCGGCGTGTCGCAGACCGATGAAGGCCCCGCCTTCCAGGCTGGCGTGACCTACTCGGCGCCCTTCGGCCTGTATGCGGGCATCTGGGGCTCCAACGTGGATTTCGGCGATCCGGATCCGGCAGCCGGCATTCGCGGCCCAAACTACGAGCTCGACTACTTCGTCGGTTGGAACAAGGATCTGAGCGATGCGTGGAATCTCGACCTCGGCGTAACCCGCTACACCTACGAGGACGACAGCAGGTTCTACGGCAACATCAACTACAACGAATATATCGCCAAGCTGACGTGGAGCGGTCCGGTGACGATCGGCGGCATCCTTGCCTATGCCGATGATTACGGCAATGCCGATGCCGAAGAGATATACAGCGGCCTGTCGGCTTCATATGACATCGGTGAGTCCGGCTTCAGCCTTGGCGCATCGACTGGCTACACCTCGATTGAGGCGGCTGATGACGGTGGTCGCTCCGATTACTTCGATGGTTCGGTCACGCTCAGCAAGAGCTTCGGTCCGGCCACCGCCACGGTGGGTTATTACGACACCTTCGGTTCCGATGCCGACGAACTGAAGGACGGCTCGGACATCTACGACGATCGCGTGGCGGTGACCATTACCGTCGCGGTGCCGTAAGCGGTCGCTACAAACCGCTAGAGCAAAAAAACCGGAAGGGCGCCGAAAGGCGCCCTTCTTTGTAGCCATGCCGGTGAGTACGGAACGTGCGTCAATTCCAGCAGTAGGTCGGGGCTACGCCCCCGACACCCGGGAAGGTCGGTTCACGCGTCGGCCACGTAGAGTCAGCCGCTCAGTTCCAGCTCAATACCACCTTGCCGGCCTTGCCCGCTTCCATCAGGTCGAAGCCCTTCTGGAAATCGTCGATAGGCATCTGGTGGGTCAGCACCTTGCCCAGCGGGAAACCGCCCAGCACCAGCTGGGTCATCTTGTACCAGGTCTCGTACATCTTGCGGCCGTAGATGCCCTGCACGGTGAGGCCCTTGAAGATGATGCGGTCCCAATCCACGCCGGCGCCCTTGGGCAGAATACCGAGCAGCGCGATCTTGCCGCCGTGGTACATGCAGTCGAGCATGTCGTTGAAGGCCGCGGGATTGCCGCTCATCTCCAGGCCCACGTCGAAGCCTTCCATGTGCAGATCGGCCATCACGTCCTTCAGCGATTGCTTGGCCACGTTGACCACGCGGGTGGCGCCCATGTCGGCCGCCAGTTTCAAGCGGAAATCGTTGACGTCGGTGACCACCACGTTGCGCGCGCCGATGTGCTTGCAGATGCCCGCGGCGATCACGCCGATGGGGCCGGCGCCGGTGATCAGCACGTCCTCGCCGACCACGTCGAATTCCAGCGCGCAGTGCGCGGCGTTGCCGTAGGGGTCGAAGAACGCGGCCAGTTCGCTGGGAATCTGGTCGGGGATGGGCCACAGGTTGCTGGCCGGCATCACCATGTATTCGGCGAAGGCGCCATCGCGGTTCACGCCGATGCCCACCGTGTGCGGGCACAGGTGCGGACGGCCGCCGCGGCAGTTGCGGCAGTGGCCGCAGACGATGTGCCCTTCGGCGGAAACACGCTGGCCCAACACGTAACCGCTGACGCCCGGGCCCATCTCCACGATGCGACCCACGAACTCGTGGCCGATCACCAGACCCGGTTTGATGGTGCGCTGGCTCCAGTCGTCCCACAGATAGATGTGCAGATCGGTGCCGCAGATCGCGGTCTTCTCCAGCTTGATCAGCACTTCATTGGGGCCGGGCTGGGGCACGGGCACCTGTTCCATCCAGATCCCTTTGCCTGCTTCCCGTTTGACCAGTGCTTTCATCGTTTGCGCCATGACGGTGCAGGCCCTGCCTTGAGAGAGGGCGCGAATTATACGCCGCCGCCCATGGCCGGCCGTTGGCCCTCCC
Source organism: Pseudoxanthomonas sacheonensis (assembly GCF_010093305.1). Taxonomy (GTDB): domain Bacteria; phylum Pseudomonadota; class Gammaproteobacteria; order Xanthomonadales; family Xanthomonadaceae; genus Pseudoxanthomonas_A; species Pseudoxanthomonas_A sacheonensis. Next base: position 58,888 of record NZ_PDWS01000019.1, read on the forward strand.
TGCCATAAGTCATGGAGTCGCCGGCAAACAGGCTGGCTACAATCCAAAGTCCATGATCTGCAAGGAATTGCCCGTGCGTTTGAACCTGCTTGCCGTTTCGCTAGCCGTCGCCTTCGCGGCCCAGACCGGCGCCGCCCAGGCCGCCGAAGGCATGTGGGTGCCGCAACAGCTTCCCGAAATCTCCGGGCCGTTGAAGAAGGCCGGCCTCAAGCTCAACCCCAAGCAACTGGCCGATCTGACCGGCGACCCGATGGGCGCGGTAGTGGCGCTGGGCGGCTGCACGGCAAGTTTCGTTTCCCCGGGCGGCCTGGTGGTCACCAACCACCATTGCGCTTACGGCGCCATCCAGCTGAACTCGACCGCGGAGAAAAACCTGATCAAGCAGGGCTTCAACCCGGCTACGCCCGCCGATGAAGTCAGCGCAGGTCCCAACGCGCGCATCTACGTGCTGGATTCGATCAAGGACGCCACCGCCGAGGCCAAGGCCGCCATCGCCTCGGCCGGCGACGATCCGTTGGCGCGGACTCGCGCACTGGAAACCTTCGACAAAAAACTCACTGCCGAATGCGAGGCCGAAGCGGGCTTCCGCTGCAAGCTCTACAGTTTTTCCGGCGGCAATGCCTATCGCCTGTTCCGCAATCTGGAAATCAAGGACGTGCGCCTTGCCTATGCGCCGCCCAGCGGAGTGGGCAAGTACGGCGGCGAAATCGACAACTGGATGTGGCCGCGCCATACCGGCGACTTCGCTTTCTATCGCGCCTATGTGGGCAAGGATGGCAAGCCGGCCGCGTTCTCCAAAGACAACGTGCCTTACCGGCCGAAGCACTGGTTGAAGTTCGCCGACAAGGCGCTGGGCGAGGGCGACTTCGTGATGGTGGCCGGCTATCCGGGATCCACCAACCGCTACGCGCTGGCCAGCGAATTCGACAGCACCGCAGGCTGGAATTATCCGATTGCCGTCAAGCACTACAAGAACCTGATCGCGCTGGTGGACGCGGCAGGCAAGAAGAATCCCGATATCCAGGTGAAGTACGCCAGCACCATGGCCGGTTGGAACAACACCAGCAAGAACTACGAAGGCCAGCTGGCGGGCTTCGAGCGCATCGATGCCGCCTGGCAGAAGCACGCCGATGAAGAAGCGGTTCTGGTGTGGCTGCGTGGCCGCGGCGCGCAGGGAAATGCCGCGCTGGCGGCGCACGACAAGCTGATCGAACTCGGCGAGGCGGCCAAGACCACGCGCGAACGCGATCTGGTCGTCGGCCAGATCAACAACACCGCGATGCTGGGTACGGCGATCCAGTTGTACCGCCTGTCCATCGAACGCGAAAAACCCGACGCCGAGCGCGAGGCCGGTTACCAGCAACGCGACTATCCCTCCATCGAAGGCGCACAGAAACAGCTGGAGCGGCGCTATGTGCCGGCGATGGACCGGCAATTGCAGCAGTATTGGTTGCGGCAGTACGTGCAGCTGCCGGCGGCGCAAAGACTGGCCCCTATCGACAAGTTTCTGGTCGGCAGCAAAGAGCAGAACCTCACCCGTGCGCTGGACCGGTTGGCCAAGACCAGGCTGGGCAGCACCGACGAGCGCATGAAGTGGCTGAAGGCGGACCGCAAGGCGTTCGAATCCAGCACCGATCCCGCCATCCAATACGCCGTCGCAGTGATGCCTTCGCTGCTCAAGCTTGAGGAGGAGCGCAAGACGCGGGCTGGCGAGGCCTTGCTGGTGCGGCCGGTCTATCTGCAGGCGGTGGCCGATTACCGCAAGAGCAAGGGCGAGTTCGTGTATCCAGACGCCAACCTTTCGCTGCGCATCACTTTCGGCAACGTGGTCGGTTACCAGCCGAAGGACGGAGTGGAATACACGCCGTTCACCACTGTCGAAGGCGTCGCCGCCAAGGCGACCGGCGCGGAGCCGTTCGACGCGCCGCAGGCCTTGCTCGATGCGGTCAAGGCCAGGCGTTACGGCGGTCTGGAAGACAAGCGCCTGGGCACGGTGCCGGTGGATTATCTGTCCAACCTGGACATCACCGGCGGCAATTCCGGTTCCCCGGTATTGGATGCGCACGGCAAGCTGGTGGGGCTGGCGTTCGACGGCAACTGGGAGTCGGTCAGTTCCAATTGGGTGTTCGATCCGAAGATGACGCGCATGATCTCCGTCGATGGCCGCTACCTGCGCTGGATCATGCAGGAGGTCTACCCGGCGCCGCGGCTGCTGAAGGAAATGGGCGCGGCGCGCTGATCGACACGGGCATCCGTCCATGGCAATGGTTTGCCCCGGTTCTTGGCGCTGACCACTGTTGGTTTGCCGGCGCGCTGCGGCGCGTTCTGGCGTCATGGCGCTTTGGGTTTGTCGCGGCGCGGTATCATTCGCTCCCGTCGTCGTTTCAAGCCCTGGAACGCCCGGCTTCACCTCTACACGGAACCATTCCCCCAATGCGCATCCTGCTTGCCCGCCACGGCGAAACGCCGTGGAACGCCGAAGGCCGCTACCAAGGCCAGATCGACATCCCGTTATCGCCCATGGGCGAATCGCAGGCCGCTGCGCTGGGCGTGCGCCTGGCGGACGTCGACATCGCCCGCGCGGTGGCCTCGCCGCTGTCGCGCGCGCGCCGCACTGCCGAACTGGCCCTGGGCGAAGCGCGGGTGCCGATGCTCGCCCTGGACCCCGATCTGCAGGAAATCGCGCACGGCGAATGGGAAGGCTTGCTGGCCAGCGAAATCAACGACAAAGATCCGGCACGGCTGCGTGCGTGGCGCGAAGAGCCCGAAACCGTGCTCATGCCCGGCGGAGAATCCCTGCGCCAGGTGCTGGACCGTTCCTGGCAGGGGCTGTCGCGCGCGGCCGATGGCCTGGGCGAGGGCGACACGCTGCTGGTCGTCGCGCACGATGCGGTCAATCGCGTGATCCTGTGCCGCGTCCTCGGCCTGCCCTTGTCCAAGCTGTGGAGCTTCCGCCAGGCGCCGACTACGCTCAACCTGCTGGAAGGCCCGGACGTGGAGCATCTGGAAATCGTCCGTCTCAACGATTGCGCGCACCACACGCCGTTCTTCGGCGAAGCGGTGCATCGGGCGCTGTAAGTCCATGGCGCGCACGCTGCAGGAATGGCTCGATTACATCGAGCAGCAACATCCGAAGTCCATCGAGCTGGGCCTGGAGCGCACACGCGAAGCGGCGCGCCGGCTGTCGCTGGGCAAACCCGCCACGCACGTCATCACGGTTGGCGGCACCAACGGCAAGGGTTCCACGGTAGCGTTCATCGAGGCCATCGCCCGCGCGGCAGGATTGAGAGTCGGCACCTACACTTCGCCGCATCTGCTGCGCTACAACGAACGCGTGCGCATCGAGGGACGCGAGGCCAGCGATGAAGAACTGGTCGCTGCATTCGAAGCGGTGGAGGCGGCGCGTTTGAGCCCCTCTCCCACCGGGAGAGGGGTTGGGGTGAGGGTACGGCGAAGTGGGGATTCCCCAGGTTGCAGTCCAACACCATCCCCACCCAACCTCGTATCAAGTACGGGGCAGGCTCCTCCCCCTGAAGGGGAAGGCTCAAGCGTGCCACTCACCTATTTCGAGTTCGGAACACTGGCTGCGCTCTGGCTTTTCCAACAATCGAATCTCGACCTGGCAGTGCTGGAAGTCGGCCTCGGCGGCCGCCTGGACGCGGTGAACATCGTCGACCCCGACGTCGCCGTCATCACCACCGTCGATATCGACCACATCGACTGGCTGGGCAGCGACCGCGAAAGCATAGGCTTCGAGAAAGCGGGCATCGCACGCGCGTGGAAGCCGCTGGTGCTGGGCGAGATCGACTCGCCTTCCAGCGTCCTGCGCCACGCCTACGCCATCGGCGCCAACGCGGTGCGGCTGGGCAGCGACTTCATCCATGAGCCTGTGGATGAATCGCACTGGCGCTGGCGCGATGCCGGTTTCGCGATCGAGCTGCCGAATCCGAAGCTCAGCGCGCCGGTGCAGCGCGCCAACGCAGCGACCGCCATCGCGGCATTGCGCGCGCTGGATATCGAACTGCCGACGTCCGCATTGGCGAGCGGCGTTGCTTCGGCAACGCTCCCCGGAAGATTGCAACGCTTCGACCTGCATGGCACACCGGTAATCGTGGACGTGGGCCACAACCCGCAGGCCGCGCGCGAACTGTCGGCATGGTTGCGGGCCGAACCTGTGCCTGGACGCACACTTGCGGTGTTCGCTGCCCTGGCCGACAAGGACGTGCAGGGCGTGGTTGCGGCGCTTGAGGGCGAAGTCTCGGATTGGTTGCTCGCCGGCTTGGAGAGCGTGGGCGCGCGCGGGCAATCGGCGGATGAGCTGGCGTCGAAGGTCAGCGGCGCGGCAGCCGCAGGCTCGCGCCACGCCGACGTGCATGCCGCATTGCAGGCGGCTCTGGCGCAGGCGCATTCGGAAGATCGGATACTCGTGTTCGGTTCCTTCCACACCGTTGCCGAAGCGCTGGCGATCCTGCATTCAGGTCAATGACGGGGAAGCCGTTTCGCGGCACCGTATAATTCGCACGGCATTCCCGCCGCGTCGTTTTGCGAGCCCGCATGGATACCGCACTCAAACAACGCCTGATCGGCGCCGTCGTCCTGGTGGCGCTGGCGGTGATCTTCCTGCCGATGCTGATCAAGGGTCCCGCGCCCGACAGCGGCGTGTCGGACGTACCGCTGGAGGTGCCGGCCGCGCCGGGCGGGCAATACGAAACCCGCGAACTTCCCTTGGTGACGCCCGGCAACGCTCCGGCGGGCGGCGTGGTGGGCATGGATGAGAAGCCGGCTGCCGCGCCGGCAAGCGCAAGCGAGGCCGTTCCGCTCGGCGCTGCCCCGGCCACCGCAGCGGGCGCCATGCTGCCGGCCAGCACGGCAGGCGGCAACTACGCGGTCAACTTCGGTGCTTACGCCACCCCGTCAGACGCCGACGCGGTGATCTCGCGCCTCAAGCAGTCCTCGCTTCCGGCTTTCCGCGAGCCCACCACCATCAACGGCAAAACCGCCTATCGCGTGCGTATCGGACCTTACGCCGAGCGCGCCGATGCCGAAACCGTGCGCTTGCAGGCGTCGCAGGTGCGCAGCGACGTGAAAGCGCAGGTGGTGACCCTGGATGCCGCCGCACCTGCGACGGCATCCGCATCGACTTCGGTGCCGCTGGCCGCGCCCGCGCCGTCGGTAACCACGCAGACCTTGCCCGAATCGCCTAAACCCGCACAGACCACGCCCGCACCCGCGCCCGCACCCGCGCCGAAACCTGTGGCAGCGGCGCCGAAACCGGCAGCCGTTGCACCCAAGCCCGCGCCCAAGCCGGCCGAGCCGGTGGTGGCCAAGCCAGCCGCTTCCAATGTGGGTTTCGCCGTACAGCTCGGCGCCTTCTCCAAGGCTGCCGACGCCAATGCCTTGCGCGACAAACTGCGCGCCGGGGGGTTCAGCGCTTTCGTCGAACAGGTCAAGACCGACAAGGGCACGCTGAGCAGGGTGCGCGTCGGCCCGGTCGCCAGTCGCGCCGACGCCGACAAACTGAAGGCTCAGGTCGCGGCCAAGGTGGGCATCAGCGGCATGGTCCGCCCGCATCCGTGACCGCCTGATATTTGACCGGAGCCCGGGGATGAAAGGCCGGCTCGCAGCAATCGGGGGATATCCGTCACGATGATCGACATCGTTCTATTGATCATCATCGGCGGGTCCGCTTTGCTCGGCCTGATCCGGGGGCTGGTGGGCACGCTGGTGTCGACGGCTGCGTGGTTGCTGGCCGGCTGGGTCACTTTCGAATTCGGCGGGCAGGCCGCCTTCTGGCTGTCCGACGACGGCAGACCCACCATGACCGAACTGTTCGGCGGCTATGCGCTGAGTTTCGTGGTGGTGATGGTGGTGGTGGCGCTGATCGGCGCCCTGGCCAAATCGATGGTCCGTTCGGTCGGGTTGTCGGGCGTGGACCGCATGCTGGGCGCGGGCCTGGGCCTGCTGCGCGGAGCTTTCCTGGCCTGCATCCTGGTGCTGTTGATGGGCTTCACGCCCTTGCCGAGCGAGCCTTCCTGGCGCCAGTCCAGCGTTCTGCCGGTATTGCTGCCCGCTGCGGGCTGGATGCGTTCCAAGCTGCCGGACTGGTCCGTTCCGGAAATGGATTTTCGCAATGCCCTCGGCTCAGGCGATAATGTCGCCCCGGATGAAGCGTCCGGACCCTTGCTGGACGGTGTCGTTCAGCAAGTCATCGACAAGGCCAAAGGTGGCGTGTCGCAGCGGCAGGCGGTGGGAAGCGTCCCGGCAGGCAAGGATCCGGCGAACATCGAGGCCGGCGGGCAGGAACCCGCGAACATCGAAGCGAGCGGGCAGGCCCCGGCAAGCGGTCCCGCCAACCTCGAATCATCGAAACGCCCCAACGGCCAGAAACGGCCCAATTCGCAATAAGCAAGCGGAGTACGCAAACCATGTGCGGCATCGTCGGAATCGTCGGCAACCAGAACGTTGCGGGGCAGCTTTATGACGGGCTGACCGTCCTGCAGCACCGCGGGCAGGATGCGGCCGGCATCGCCACCGCCGACGGCACGCGCCTGCGCGTGCACAAGGACAACGGACTGGTGCGTGACGTGTTCAACCCCAAGGCGATGAGCACGCTGGAAGGGCGCGTGGGCATCGCCCATTGCCGCTACCCGACCGCCGGTTCCGAAGGCCTGGACGAAGCGCAGCCGTTCTACGTGAATTCGCCGTACGGCATCGCCCTGGCGCACAACGGCAACCTGATCAACACCGACGCCCTGCGCCAGGATGTGTTCGCTGAGGATCGCCGCAACATCAACACCGATTCGGACAGCGAGGTGCTGCTGAACGTGTTCGCGCACGAACTCGACCGTCAGCGCACGCTTTCGCCCGAGACCGCGATCCGCGCAGTCGCCGGCGTGCATCGCCGGGTCAAGGGCGGCTACGCGGTGGTCAGCGTGGTGCTGGGCCTGGGCCTGGTGGCCTTCCGCGACCCGCACGGCATCCGCCCGCTGGTGCTGGGCAAGCGCGAGCACAACGAAGGCACGGAGTACATCGTCGCGTCGGAATCGGCGGCGTTGGATATCCTGGGCTTCCAGCGCGTGCGCGACGTGCAGCCGGGCGAGGCCATCGTGATCACCGCGCGCGGCGAGCTGTTCGCCGAAATCTGCGCCGAACCGCAAGAGCATGCGCCCTGCATCTTCGAGTACGTGTACTTCGCGCGCCCGGACTCGATGATCGACAACGTCTCGGTGCACAAGGCGCGCATGCGCATGGGCGTGAAGCTGGGCGAGAAGATCCTGCGCCTGCGCCCGGACCACGACATCGACACCATCATCCCCATTCCCGACACCTCGCGCGACGCGGCGCTGGAAATATCCAACGTGCTGGGCGTGAAGTACCGCGAAGGCTTCATCAAGAACCGTTACGTCGGCCGCACCTTCATCATGCCGGGGCAGGGCGAGCGGGTTAAATCGGTGCGCCGCAAACTCAATCCAATCCCGCTCGAGTTCCGCAACCGCGTGGTGCTGCTGGTGGACGACTCCATCGTGCGCGGCACCACCAGCCAGCAGATCGTGCAGATGGCGCGCGACGCCGGCGCGCGCAAGGTCTACCTGGCCTCGGCCGCGCCGCCGGTGCGTTTCCCCAACATCTACGGCATCGACATGCCGGCGGCGGATGAGCTGGTGGCCAACGAACGCAGCATCGAGGAAATCGAGAAATTCCTGGGCTGCGACTGGCTGATCTACCAGGACCTGGAAGACCTGGAAGCCTCGGTACGCGAGGGCAATCTGGATCTGCAGCGCTTCGACTCTTCCTGCTTCAATGGCGATTACGTGACGGGCATCGAGCCGGGCTATTTCGAACGCATCGAAGCGTTGCGTTCGGACGAAGCCAAGCGCAAGCGTCGGGTGTCGTGAAACCCGTTTCGCCCGGATCGTCATCCCAGCGAAATACGGGATCCGTTTTGATCTTGCTTTTGCCTTTGCTGTTCGACATTCAGGAGCAAAGTCAAAATGGATCCCAGCTTTCGCTGGGATGACGATTCGTTTTTCATGTTTTCGTCACTCTTCGACGCCGCTCGGGCATGCCTTGACGCTGCTTCGCCAGACGGCAAAGTCACGCTGACCCAGGAGTACGCCGCCGCGTTCTCCCGTCGCGAACTCCGTGCCGCTCCCGATGCGCCAGCACCGCAGCCCATCCGCATGCCCGGCCGTCCCGAGCGGCCGCGACTGGTGCCGGCGCGCGACCTTCCGCAACGTGGCATAGGCAGCGCCGAAGGCCGTGCTGCCTTCATCCACGCCATCGCCCATATCGAGTTCAACGCCATCGATCTGGCCTGGGACGCGGTCTATCGCTTCCGCGGCCTGCCGCCGCAGTTCTATGCCGACTGGGTGTCGGTGGCCAACGACGAATCACGGCACTTTGTGCTGTTGCGCGGCCGGTTGCGCGAACTGGGACATGAATACGGCGACTTCGACGCGCACAACGGCCTGTGGGAAATGGCCGAGAAGACCGCGCACGACGGTCTGGCGCGCATGGCCCTGGTGCCGCGCGTGCTGGAGGCGCGCGGATTGGACGTTACGCCGGGCATGATCGCCAAACTGCGCAACCTGGGCGACAAGGCCAGCGTGGAGATTCTGGAGCTGATCCTGCGCGAGGAAGTGGCCCATGTCGCCGCCGGTTCGCATTGGTATCGCTGGTATTGCGAACGCGAAGGCAGGGAGCCGCGTTCGACTTTTCGCGAGCTGCTGGTCCAGTACGCTGGACCCGTGCTGCGCGGTCCGTTCAACCATCATGCGAGATTGCAGGCCGGTTTCGACGCCGAGGAAATCGCCGCCCTGGAGCAGCTAGCGCCATAGATTTATAGCGCGCGCGTAGGAGCGACGTAAGTCGCGAAACGATCCATTTGCATTCCAGATCCCGGATATTCGCGACTTACGTCGCTCCTACGCGCTCTACGCATCCCGCGGCCATGGGGGTTTTACGCCTGCAACGACTCCAGGCGATAGCCGTCGGCATCCACGCGCAAGACCGACCCTTGCTCGTACCAGTCGCCCAGCACGATGCGCGTGCATTCCCGTTCGCCCAACCGCAACGTATGCACGGCAGGGCGGTGGGTGTGCCCATGGATCATGGTGTCGATGCCGAAGCGCGCGAACGTCGCTTCCACCGTGGCCGGTGTCACATCGGTCACCGTCTCGAACCGCACATCGTTGCCGCCTTCGCGCAGTTTGGCCTGATGCGCCCGACTGGCCGCACGTGCCTGTGCGGCGAAGGCCAGCCGCGCCTGCAGAGGCTGCGAGAGGAACTGCGCCTGCCAGTCCGGGTTGCGGGTCTGCGTGCGGAAGGCCTGGTAGGCGACATCGTCGGTGCACAGCAGATCGCCGTGCAATAGCAGCGTCGGCTTGCCGTAAAGCACGACCACGGCAGGGTCCGACAGGATGCGGAAGCCGGCATGCGCCGCGTAATCCTGCCCCACCAGAAAATCCCGGTTGCCGCGAATGAAATACACCGGCACGCCGCCATCGGCCACTTCCCGCAATGCAGAGGCGACATAAGCGCCGACTTCGGAGGGGTCGTCGTCGCCCACCCAGGCTTCGAACAGGTCGCCGAGCACATACAGCGCGTCGGCCGATTTCCCTTCGCGCCGTACGAACTGGCCGAATAGTTCGGTGATGGCCGGCCGGGAGGAATCCAGGTGCAGATCGGAGATGAAAAGGGTGGTCATGAGAGAGATTGTAGGCTGCCCCCTGTAGGAGCGGGCCCTGCCCGCGACGCTCCACGGGCGCCCCACGAAAAGCGTCGCGGGCAGGGCCCGCTTCTACAAGGGTAAAATTGCCGGATTCCGCTTTATTGGACCTCAAATGACCTGCCGTACCCGTTTCGCCCCCAGCCCCACCGGTTACCTGCACATCGGCGGCGCGCGCACCGCGCTGTACTGCTGGCTGGAGGCGCGCCACCGCGGTGGCGACTTCATCCTGCGCATCGAGGACACCGACCGCGAGCGCAGCACCCAGGGCGCCATCGACGCCATTCTGGAGGCGATGGAGTGGCTGGGGCTGGACTACGACGAAGGCCCGATCTACCAGACCCAGCGCCTGGACCGCTACCGCGAAGTGGCCGAGCAACTGGTCGCCGACGGCAAGGCCTACTACGCCTACGAGACCAAGGAAGAGCTGGAAGCCATCCGCAACGCCGCCCAGGCCGCGGGCGACAAGCCGCGCTACGACGGCCGCGCGCGCGAACTGAACCTGCCGCACCGCGACGATCCCAACCGCGTGATCCGTTTCAAGAACCCGCAAACCGGCAGCGTGGTGTTCGAGGACCGCATCAAGGGCCGCATCGAGATAAGCAACAGCGAGCTGGACGACCTGGTGATCTTCCGTTCCGATGGCTATCCCACCTACAACTTCGCGGTGGTGGTGGACGACATCGACATGGGCATCACCGACGTGATCCGTGGCGACGACCACATCAACAACACCCCGCGCCAGATCAACATCTACGAAGCGCTGGGCGTGCCGGTGCCGCTGTTCTCGCACATGCCGATGATCCTGGACCCGGAAGGCGCCAAGCTGTCCAAGCGCACCGGCGCGGCCGACGTGATGCAGTACAAGGACGCCGGCTACCTGCCGCATGCGCTGATCAATTACCTGGCGCGGCTGGGCTGGTCGCACGGCGACCAGGAGCTGTTCACGCGTGAGGAACTGATCCAGCTGTTCTCGGTGGAAGACGTCAATTCCAAGGCCGCGCGCCTGGACATGGACAAGCTGGGCTGGGTCAACCAGCACTATCTCAAGAGCGACGATCCAGCCGCCATCGCGCCGCAGCTGGAGTACCAGCTGCGCAAGCTGGGGCTGGAGCCCGCCAACGGACCCGCGCCCGCCGATGTCGTCATCGCCCTGCGCGACCGCGTGCAGACGCTGAAGGAAATGGCCGAGCGTGCCGCAGTCTGGTACCTGCCGCTTGAGAATTACGACGAAGCCGCAGTCGCCAAGCACCTGAACACCGCGGCTTCAGCGCCGTTGGCCGCCGCCCGCGACCATCTGGCCAATGCGGTGGAATGGACCGTCGAATCGGTTTCCGCGGCGCTCCACGATACGGCCGCCGCGCTGGGTCTGGGCATGGGCAAGGTGGCCCAGCCGCTGCGCGTGGCCATCACCGGTACCCAGGTCAGCCCGGATATTTCCCAGACCGTGTACCTGGCCGGACGCGAGCAGGCCTTGAAACGCATCGACGCAGCGCTTATCAAGATACCTGCGGATTCATAATCCTCACTCGACTATGGCCCAGAAGCACTCCTGCACCGATCCCAAGCACCACGTCGACGACGCCCACGGCTTCGTCGCGGCGGTGGAGCATGCGTGCCAGGAACGCGGGTTGCGGCTGACCCCGATCCGCTCGCGCGTACTTTCGCTGATCGCCGACGCCGGCAAGCCGGTCAAGGCCTACGAACTGCTGGAACTGGTACGCGAAAAGAAGGGAGTGGGTGCCGATGCGCCTCCCACGGTGTACCGCGCTTTGGATTTCCTGATGGCCAACGGCTTCGTCCACAAGCTGGAATCGGTGAATGCGTTCGTGGCCTGCCACCACCCCAACAGCGATCAGCATTCGGTGCCGTTCCTGATCTGCGACCGTTGCCATAGCGCGGTGGAGCTGGAAGACCGCGAAGTGGTCACGCAACTGGAAGCCCGCGCCAAGGCGCTCGGCTTCCAGCCGCAGGCGCAGACCCTGGAAGTGCACGGCCTCTGCGCGCGCTGCGCCGCCTGATCGGTAAGCCATAGGGGCGCGTAGGAGCGACGTGAGTCGCGAAACCATAAATATGAATATTCGCGACTCACGTCGCTCCTACGACGCAATTACGCCACGGTAGCGGCTTGCAGGCGCGGCGACTTTTCGCGGATGGGCAGGTTCGCCGCCGCCGCGATCAACGCCAACGCGATGTCCGCGTACCACATCCAGGTGTAGTCGCCGAAGGTCTCCATTGCCACGCCGCCCAGCCATGCGCCGAAGAATCCGCCGACCTGGTGCGACAGCAGAGTCAGGCCGAACAGCGTGCCCAGGTAGCGCGGGCCGAACAATTTACCGATCAAGCCCGCCGTCGGCGGCACCGTCGCCAGCCAGGTGAAACCCAGCGCGGCGGCGAAGATATAGAAGGTCATCGGCGTGGGCGGAGACAGCAGGTAGACCGCGATCATCACCCCGCGGCTCGCATACATCGCCGCCAGTATCAGTTTCATCCGGTAGCGCTGGCCCAGTGCGCCGGCGGCCAGGCTGCCCAACACGTTGAACAGGCCGATCAAAGCGATCGAAGCGCCAGCGACGCCCGGTTTCAGACCGCAAAGCGCGATCTCGCCCGGCAGATGCGTGACCAGGAACGCGATGTGGAAACCGCAGGTGAAGAAGCCCAGGTGCAGCATCCAGTAACTGCGGTCGCGCAAGGAGATGCGCAGCTGTTCGCGCAAGGTGATTTCCGCCGGCGGTGCGGCGACCGCGCTGGCGCCGGTTATTGCCGCGGTCGCAGGTCTGCGCCGCAGCGGCCAGGCCAACGGCAGGGTCAGCAGCGAAGCGGCGGCCAGTCCGAACATCGCCACGCCCCAACCCGCAGCGCTGATCGCCAACTGCACCAGCGGCGCGAATACGAACTGCCCCAGCGATCCTCCGGCATTGATGAAACCGGCTGCGAACGAACGCTTCTCCGGCGCCAGCCGCGAAGCGGTAGCGCCGATCAGGATGGAGAAACTGCCCGCGCCCGCGCCGGCCGCGGTCAACAGCCCAAGGGTGAACATCAGTCCCCACTGCGAAGACATGAAAGGCGTCAGCGCCATGCCCAGGGCAAGCAGGATGCCGCCGGCGACCAGGATGCGCGTCGAACCCTGTTTGTCGGCGATGGCGCCGAACACCGGCTGCACCGCGCCCCATACGAACTGTCCGATCGCCAGCGCGAAACTGATCGCGGCGATACCCACGCCAGTGGATTGGTGGATGGGCTGCACGAACAGGCCGGTGGTCTGGCGCGCGCCCATGGTGATCATCAGCATGGCCGCCGCAGTCAGCAGCAGTCCCCAGTGCATCGCCGGCGCGGCGCGTCCGTTGGTAGCGATGCTCATGCGGCGATCCCCGATTCATGGCGCAATGCGATGTCCAGCAGGTCCAGGTCCGCGCGCAGACGGTCGGTCCTGGCGATGCCGTAGCTGGCTTCGATGCGCCGCTGCGCGCGCAGCCAATGCGGTTTCGCGTTGGCGATGCGCTTGCGCCCGCTGGCGGTGACGGAAATCAGCCGTTGCCGCGCGTCTTCGCCACGCGCTTCTTTCAACCAGCCCGCTTCCAGCAGCGGCTTGAGGTTGCGGGTCAGCGTGGTGCGTTCCATGCCCAGCGAATCGGCCAGTTCGCCCAGCAAACAATGACCGCCACGTTCGGTATGGCGCAGGATGGAATATTCGTTGAGGCTGAGGCCTACCGCCGCGAGCTCGCGATCGTAGATCTGGGACACCTGCCGTGCGGCGCGGCGCAGGCGGAAACAAGTGCAGACGCTTTCGGAAGGAGAGGGCATGCGGTGCGCCGACAGTACGATTCGGCCATTTAAGTGCATATGCACCTATTCTGTCAACAAAAAGGCGGCTGGTCCTTTTGGCCAGCCGCCTTTGCCGGTTACGGCAAGGCCGTCAGAAGAACACCCGGATGCCCGTCGAGAAATTGCGGTCCGGCAGCACCACCGAATCCTTCAGGAAGGAAGTGTGCACGCGCGCGGTTTCGCCGGTCAGGTTGCTGCCGTCCACGAACAGCTCCCATGCGGTGTCGCCCTGGTCGTGGTGGTAGGCGACATGCGCGTCGACCAGCGTGTAGCCCGCAGTCGGGGTTTCGTTGACAGCCACCTTGTCCTGCTTGTCGTAGCGCACCGCACCCAGCGACGCGCGCCAGCCTTCGCGTTCCCAACGCAGCTGCGCGCCGAACCGCGAAGGCGCGATGCGCGGCAGGTTGCCGCCCGCCGCCAGCGTTCCGCGCACCGTATCGCCATACACGCGCAGGTCCCAGGTGCCGTTGTCGTTGTTGGCCAGGTGGAAAGTGGCTTCCCCCTCGAAGCCATGGAAGCGCGCATCGGCCTGGCTCCATTGGCGGATCGGCAGGAATTCGCCCTCCTCGAATTCGGTTTCCTCGCCGGTATCGACCAGATAGATGAAATCGTCGAAACGGTTGTAGTAGACCGAAGCCTTGGCGTCCATGAAGTCGGACTGGTACTGCAGGCCGAATTCCAACTGGTTCGCTTTTTCCTTGCCCAGGTTCGCATCGCCGATTTCATAGGCCAGCGTCGCCAGGTGCGGACCGTCGGAGAACAATTCTTCCTCGGCCGGCGCGCGTTCGGCATGGTCCAGATTGGCGGTCACGCGCCATTGTTCGTTGAGCCGCCAGCCGCCCGCCAGCGACAGGCTCAGCGGTTTGAAATCGCGGGCGGTGCCGTTGACCGGATCGGCCTCGATACTGTCGAGGCGCGCGCCGAGATCAAGCTGGAAATCGTTCCAGTTCTTGCGGGCCACGCCGAACACGCCCAGCGAGCGGGTACTGGTCTCCGGGACGAAGGATTCCTCGCCGATCGCGGCGAAGGTCGACTTGCCGCCCTGTATGCCGACGGCGGTTTTCCATCCCGACATTTCCGCGAACGCGGCTTCCACGCGGCCTTCGTTGGCGTTCTTGGTGAAGGTGGTGCCGACTTCCTCGCCTTCGAACTCGATGTGGTTGTAGTCGGTATGGCCGAAGCTGTAGCGCAGGCTGCTGCCTTCGCCCCAGGGATCGGTCAGGCCGCCCTTGAGGTCGTAGCGGTTCTGGCGCAGTTTCAGCCAGACGCCGCGTTCGCCGGCGGCCAGGTCGCCAGGCTCGCCCGGATTGCCGTAATCGTCTTCGAAACGCGAAGCCGACACGCCGATGAAGCCCCAGTCGCCCAGCAACGAACCGCCGACCGCGCCGGTCTTGGTGTCGATGAAGGTATTGGCCTGCTTGCCGTCCGGCGTGTCGTAGTCCTTGTTGTTGCGGTACACCGCATCGGCGTGCAGGGCGAAGCGGTCGTTGCCGCCGTCGACGCGCACCAGGTCGGTGTTGCCTTCGTTGACGCTGTCGAAACGCACTTCGGCGCGGCCGCTGAAGCCGCCGTCGATGGCCGCTTCGGGAATCCGCCCGTCGACCACGTTGACGATGCCGCCGATGGCGCCGCTGCCGTAGAGCAGGGTGGAGGGGCCCTTCAACACCTCGATCTGGTCGGCCAGGAAGGCTTCCACGGCCGGCGAGTGGTCCTGGCTGACGGTGGACACGTCCTGGCTGGACAAACCATTACTCAGTACTGCAACGCGCGGGCCGTCCAATCCGCGCAGGATCGGCCGGCCGACGCCCGGGCCGAAGTTGGAGCTCTGCACGCCCGGCAGGCTGGAGATGGTCTCGCCCAGGCTGGCGGCGCGGCTTTCGTCCAGGCGCTCGCCGGTCAGCACCTCGGCGGGCTTGCTCAGGGCGTCGGCGGCATCGCGCAGGGGGCTGGCGGTCACCACCACGCTGTCCAGGTCCTTGACGTGACGGTCGCTGGGCTCGCCATCGGTATGGCGGGTATCGGTGGGCGGGACGTCGGCGGCGGTCGCCTCCGTGCTATCGGCGCCGGCGGCCCAAGCCAGGGCGGGGGAAAGGGCCAATGCCAGGGCAATGGCTAGCCTGTGGCGGGAATGCGCGGGGCTGGGATTCATCGGGGGGGTTATTCCGGGAAGTGGAGGGGAGGGTTGACGAATGTTATAATATACCAACATTGGAAAACGACCCCTCCCGAAAGTCATACTGATGCCCATGGATTCCCGCTTCCGCAGCCTGCTAGACCGTTTCGGCGCCACCGGCTCGATGATCTGCGCCGTGCATTGCGCCCTGACCCCGCTTTTACTGGCGGCGATTCCGTCGCTGGGGATATCGGCGTGGCTGGGCGACGGTTTCGAGCGCGGTTTCGTGCTGTTCGTGACCGTGCTGGGCCTGTTCAGCCTGCTCTGGGGCTATCGCCGCCATCGCGCTTTCCGCGCGCTCACCCTGCTGCTGATCGGTCTGGCGGTGCTTTGGGCCGGCGCCTACTATCCGCCGCTGCACCATCAGGTGGTGGTGCACGCCATCGTCATGACCCTGGGCGGTACGCTGGTGGGGCTGGCGCATATCATCAATCTGCGCCTGAACCACTGGCACATTCACGATGCCAGCTGTGCTCATTGAGGCCTGCGTGATAGGCTTTGCGGCCTCGCGCGCAAGGCGCTACAGCTGAATACAGGAGCAAACCATGGGCAAAGGTGATCGCAGGACCGCCAAGGGCAAGCGCAATATCGCTAGCTACGGCAACGCACGCACGCACGTTTCCAAAGTCGCCGTCGGCCCGGCCGCGCCTGTCGCGAAGAAGACCGTGACCAAGGCGGCGGCGCCGGCGAAGAAGGCCGTTGCCAAGAAGACGGTGGCCAAAGCCGGCTGATCGGCTCACTGCCGCGATGCGCAAAACGCGACGCCTGGCGTCGCGTTTTCGTTTGTGTCGGCGGCACGGCGATTCTCTTCACTTTGTAGAGCCGAGCTTGCTCGGCTGCTCTTCGTGCAAGATCAAAAGCAGCCGAGCAAGCTCGGCTCTACAAAATGGTGCGCCGCTAAAGCCGGTTTCCTGCCGCGTAGGCGGCCATGAGCGGATCGCCGCCAAGCCAGTAGGCGAGTTCGGCCGGTTGGCGGATGTTCCAGTGCGCGAAATCCGCGCGCATGCCTACCTGCAGCGTTCCGCGGTCCCGCAAGCCCAGCGCGCGGGCTGCGTTGAGCGTGGCCCCACGCAGGGCTTCTTCGGGCGTCAGCCGGAAATGGGTGCAGGCCAGCGACATCGCCAGCCGCAACGACTGCAATGGCGAGGTGCCGGGATTGCAGTCGGTGGCCACGGCCATCGGCACGCCGTGCTGGCGGAACAGATCGAGCGGAGGCAGCACGGTCTCGCGCAGGCAGTGGAACGCGCCCGGAAGCAACACCGCCACGGTGCCGGCGGCTGCCATCGCACGCACGCCGGCTTCGGAGGTGTGCTCGACATGGTCGGCGGAAAGCCCGCCGAATTCGGCCACCAGCGCCGCACCTTCGCCATCGCTCAGCTGATCGGCATGCAGCTTGACCGGCAGGCCCAGCGCCCGCGCCGTTTCGAACACGCGCCGCGTCTGCGCAAGCGTGAAGCCTATGCGCTCGCAGAAGGCGTCCACCGCATCCACCAGCCCCTCGCCATGCAGGCGAGGCAGCCATTCGCAGACCGCAGCGATGTAGTCGTCCGCACGCCCCGCGAACTCGGGCGGCAGCGCATGCGCGCCCAGGAAGGTGGTGCGCACGGTAATTCCCAGTTCGTCGCCGATGCGTCGCGCCACGCGCAGCATCTTGCGTTCGTTGTCGAAGTCCAGACCGTAGCCGGACTTGATCTCCAGCGTGGTCACGCCGTCGCCGCGCAAGGCGCTCGCGCGCGGCAGAGACTGGACGAACAGTTCCTCTTCGCTCGCTTCCCGCGTGGCGCGTACGCTGGAAACTATGCCGCCGCCATCGCGGGCGATCTGCTCGTAGCTGACGCCGCGCAGGCGCTGCTCGAACTCGCCGGCGCGGTCGCCGGCGAACACCGCGTGGGTGTGGCAATCGACCAGGCCGGGGGTGATGCAACCGCCGGAAGCGCGGATCACTTCCCGCGCGCAACGTTCGGGTTGGGCCGGCAGATCGGCAGCACGGCCGACGAACCGCAGCACGCCGTCGCTCCATGCCAGAGCGCCATCCTCTATCGCGCCGTAGCCGCCGTCTCCCTCCAGCGTCACCAGATCCGTTCCGAGAATCAGACCGTCCCAGCGCGCACCTTGCCCCGTATCAATCCCCACTGCCGCCTCCATCGCCGCAGCCGCCGTCGCTGGAATCGCACGCGCTGCCGGAGTCGCCGTCATAGCCGCTATCGCCGCCGCCGTCGGAACGCTGGCTGGGACGGCGCGAGCGAGCGAGCAGCCAGGCGAATGCCAGCACGACCAGCAATGCGATCAGAAACAGTTCCATAGGTGTCAGGGAAGCGGCGACGCGTTAGCCTAACGCAATCCGCCTTCCGGCAATCGGGAATCCGCATGTCCGCACCGCCAGCCAGTCCGTCGGCACTGTTGTCGCAAACCCCGCAGGGCCGCTGGCGCGTTCCGGGTATCCCCAATCTGCATTCGCATGCGTTCCAGCGCGCGATGGCCGGACTGGCCGAACGCCAGACCCATCCCGAGGACAGCTTCTGGACCTGGCGCGAAACCATGTACCGGTTCGCCGCGCGCATGGATCCGGACAGCACTTATGCGGTCGCCGCCCAGCTGTATGCCGAGATGCTGGAGGCCGGTTACACCACCGTGTGCGAGTTCCATTACCTGCACCATGCGCCGGATGGAAAACCCTACGCGGACCCTGCGGCGATGTCGCGCGCGCTGATCGCCGCAGCGCGCGATACCGGCATCCGCATGACCTTGCTGCCGGTGCTGTACATGACCGGCGGCTTCGACGGCCGCGCCTTGTCCGCGCGCCAGCAGCGCTTCGGTCACGATGTCGAGGGGTTCCTGCGTTTGCTGCAGACCCTGCGCGCCGAGCAAAGCGGGCTGCTGCGCATCGGTTGCGCGTTCCACAGTCTGCGCGCGGTGCCCGAAGCGGCCATGCGCGAAGTGCTGGCGGCATTGCCAGCGGATGCGCCCTTGCACATCCATATCGCCGAACAGGTCGGCGAGGTGCAGGACTGTCTTTCGCTGCGCGGCGCGCGGCCGGTCGAATGGCTGCAGCAGAACTTCGAGGTCGATTCGCGCTGGACCCTGGTGCACGCCACCCACCTGACCCCGGTGGAGACCAAGCAGCTCGCCGCCAGCGGCGCCACCGTGGCGATCTGCCCGACCACCGAAGCCAACCTGGGCGATGGCCTGTTTCCGTTGCGCGCCTATCTGGATGCGGGCGGCGCCTGGGGCATCGGTTCGGATTCGCATATTTCGGTATCGCCGGTGGAAGAACTGCGCTGGCTGGAATACGGCCAGCGCCTGGTCACCCGCCATCGCAACATCGCGGTAAGCGCCGGCTCCAGCAGTGCCAACTCCAGCAGTGTCGGCGAAACGTTGTTGCGCGGCGCGCTGGCCAGTGCGCCGCAGGCGACAGGCCAGGACGTAGCGCAAGATTTTGTGGTGCTGGAAGCCGATGCGCCGATCTTCGCCGGAGCGCATGCGGACGATGTCATCGATCGCTGGATATTCAGCGGCAATCGCCCAGCGGTACGCGAAGTGCATGTCGGCGGTCGGCGAGTGGTCGCCGACCGCCGCCACCTGGAGCGCGATGCCATCGCGCAGGGTTACCGGCAAGCCGTGGCCGGCCTGTTAGCGGACTGAGCCTGGCTTACTCCACCGATCGCGGGTTCCGTCGTCTGGCGGTCGGGGTTCGTCGCAAGTCCGGGCGGCCTCCGGGAAAATCCGGAATCGTGCAGGCTCTTGAATAGGGAGAACGCCATGAAACTCCGTTTCGCCACCCTGGCTCTCGCTCTGGCCGCCGCCAACGCCCATGCGATGACCGATACCGAACTGCGCGAAGTCGTCAACCAGCGTCTGCATGGCGACCGCACCGGCGCCTGCATGGCGGTGGCGGTCATCGAGAAAGATGCCGTCGCCCGCACCTTCGCCTGTGCCGACGACAAGGATGTCGCGCGCATCGACGCCAAGAGCGCCTTCGAGATCGGCTCGGTCAGCAAGACCATGACCGCCGCACTGCTCGCCGACCTGATCGGGCAGGGCAAGGCTTCGCTGGACGATCCCCTGGCCGACTATCTGCCGACAGGCACCAAGGTGCCTGTGTTCGAAGGCAAGAAAATCCTGCTGCGCCATGTGGTCACCCACACCTCCGGTCTGCCGGCGCTACCGGCACGGCTTGGCGCAACGGACATGAACGATCCCTACGTCAACCTGACCGAGGAGGCGCTGCTGGCCTCGCTCGGCGATGCCACGCTCTCCGCCGCGCCGGGAACGAAGTTCGAATATTCCAACTTCGCCTCCATGGTGCTGTCCTATGCGGTCGCACGCCGCGCAGGGGAGGATTACGAAACGCTGATCCGCCAGCGCCTGTTTGCGCCTTTGAAGATGGATGACGCCTACATCAGGCAGTTGCCGGCTGGCGTGCGCGCGGCGCAAGGGCATTCGCCCAACGGCAAGGCGGTGCCGGCCTGGAATTTCAGTACCAATCTTGCCGGTGTCGGCGGCGTACGCGCCACGCTCGACGACATGGTCGACTACGTACAGGGCGAACTCGGTAAACCTGCGGTTTCGATAACGCCCGCGCTCAAGCTCAGCCAGCAGGAAGTGTCGAAGACGCCGCCCATGGCGATGAACTGGATGCTGATGCCGGTGGCGGGGCGGACAGTGCACGTGCACGAAGGCGGCACGGGCGGATTCTCGTCCTTCGTCGCATTCGACGTTGCCAGGCAGCGCGGCGTGGTGATCCTGTCCGACACCACCTGGAACTCGCTCGGCAGCCTGGGCACGCTCGGCCTGCACCTGGTCGATGAGAGCTTCCCGCTGGGCAAGCCGCGCAAGGCGGTCAAACCGCCGGCCGATTTACTGGAGGGACTGGTCGGCGACTATCGGGTCGGCGCCAAGAAGATGAAGCTCAGCCGCAGGGACGGTGCGCTGGTGATCCAGGCCGAAGGGCAGCCCGCCTACACGATGGCCTATGACGATGCGGGCGATTTCTACCCATTGGATTTCGACGCGTTGCTGCGCCCGGGGCGCACCAGCAGCGGTTACGGCTTCACCTGGATGCAGATGGGCGGGGCGATGGCGGCACAGCGCGTGGATGGCGTGGCGACGGCGCCGAAGATCGCGCTGCCGGCCGGAAAATTGCGCGAATACGCCGGCGAATATCCACTGACATCGGGCTTCGGTCTGACCGTGATGGAAAAAGACGGCAGGCTTTTCGTTCAAGGCACCGGCCAGCAGGCGATAGAAGTGAGCGCGGTGAAAGCGGATGTGTTCGTAGCCGATATCGTGGCCGCGGAGATCCAGTTCGAACGCGATGCGTCCGGCAAAGTGATCGCGCTGACTCTGCTGCAGGGCGGCCAGAAGCTGCGCGGTGAGCGCAAGTGATCGGCCCACGGCAGGACTATCCCTTGAGCGACGCGCTGCCTTCCGATGTGCTGGTCGGCGGCAATGCAGTGTGGAGCCGCTATCGCCGCTACCCTGTCTTCAGTACGCGCTGGCTGCTGGGACGCAGTGCGGTATTCGCGGCGATCCTTCTGTTCGTCGCTGTGGTGATCGGCACCGGAACCGGACTGGCGATGCAGGACTGGTGGGTCGGCGTGCGGATAGGCCTGACCGAGTGGGTCGCCTTCATTCTGATGGCGACGATGGGCCCGGCCTTGGCTACCTGGGTCAGGCACCGGCGCTGGCCGGTGTCACGCGAACGCAAAGCCGTGGTCATTGCCGTGTTGCTGGGCATGCTGATCAGTTTCTTCGTCGACCGGCTCGCTTCGGGCTATGTCGAACAACTGATACGCCCCTGGACGGCGGCAAGAGGGATGGGCTCGGTTCCGCAGATGGGAGCGCTGGCCAAGGCTGTCGGTCTGGCCATGAATCTGGCGGTGCTGATCGTGGTGTACGGCTTGTTCGGCGGCGGTTTGTCGCTGCGTGCCTACTTCAGCGAACGACAGCGCTGGGATCGGCACAACAGCAGGCAACAGCTGGCTGCGGCGCAGGTGGAGGCGCGCGACGCCGACCTGCGCCTGGGCGTATTGCAGGCCCAGGTGGAGCCGCACTTCCTGTTCAACACGCTGGCTTCGGTGCGTGCGCTGGTGCGTCAGGATCCGGCGCAGGCGGAAAACACATTGGACGCGCTGGTGGATTTCCTGCGCGCCAGCATTCCCAAGCTGCGCGATGGCGAATCGAAACTGCATTCCACGCTGGGGCAGCAATTGGATCTTTGCCACAGCTATCTGGCCTTGATGCAGGTACGCATGGGCGGAAGACTGAGCTACGCGGTGGAAGCCGATCCTGCGTTGCGCACTGCGGCATTCCCGCCGTCCATCCTGATCACCCTGGTGGAGAACGCGATCAAACACGGCATCGAACCCAAGCCCGGGCCCGGACGCGTGCATATTCTCGCCTCCCTGCATGAGGGCAGGCTGCTGGTGCGGGTTGTCGACGATGGAGTAGGCCTGCAACCAGGACTGGGTAGCGGCATGGGTCTGGTCAATGTGCGCGAACAGCTGGCAAGCCGCTTCGGTGGGCGCGCAAGCTTCAACCTGCATCCGTTGCCCGGCGCAGGAGTGAGCGCGGAGATAAGCATACCGATGGAACACAGCACATGAAGGGACAGTCCGCATGAAACCCGTCACCGCTCTGATTGCAGAAGACGAAGCGCCGCAACGGATCGCACTGCAGGGACAACTGTCGGAAGCCTGGCCGGAATTGGAAATCGTCGCGGTCTGCGAGGACGGGCTGTCGGCGCTCGATGCGGTCGCCATGCACAAGCCTTCGGTGGCGTTCCTGGATATCCGCATGCCCGGCGTCAGCGGCCTGGATGTGGCCATGGCGGTGGTGGAGAACGGCGGACTGGTGGTGTTCACCACCGCCTACGACGACTACGCCATCCGTGCGTTCGAAGCCGGCGCTGCCGATTATCTGCTCAAGCCCGTGCAACCGGCGCGGCTGGCGCAGGCCGTCGAACGCCTGCGCGAACGATTGCAGCAGGCGCCTGCGAACGATCTGCAAGCGGTCGTGGAGCGACTGGAAGCGCGCCTGCGCCCGGCCGGGGACAAGCTGATCCGTTGGATCGCCGCCAGCATCGGCGACAGCGTGCGCATGATCGGCATCGATGAAGTCCTGCTTTTCCAGGCGCAGGACAAGTACGTGCGAGTGGTCACCGCCCAGGACGAATCCATCATCCGCACTTCGCTGAAGGAATTGCTGGCCGGACTGGATCCGGATGAGTTCTGGCAGGTGCATCGCGGCGTGGTGGTGCGGGTAAAGGCCATCGACCGCGTGCGCAAGGACGAATTCGGCCGCCATGTCTTGACCCTGAAGGGCCGTGGCGAAGCGCTACCGGTCAGCGCCGCATTCCAGCAACGCTTCCGCGGCATGTAGGCTCGTAGGAGCGACGTAGGAGCGACGTGAGTCGCGACCGAAAGCAACGGTATGTGCTCGCGACTCACGTCGCTCCTACGCCGCTCCTACGCGCTGATGTGCGAACAGGTCGTCGGCACGCGCCAGCGCGCCTTCCAGTTCCAGCAGGAACTGCTTGGTCGGCAAACCGCCGCCGAAGCCGGTCAGCGATCCATCGGCGCCGATCACGCGATGGCAAGGCAGTACGATCGGCAGGGGATTGCGGCCGTTGGCCGCGCCGACTGCGCGCATCGCCGTGGGCTTGCCGACGCGTTGTGCGAGCTGCGCATAGCTGATGGTCTGGCCGTAGGGAATCGTCGCCAGCGTGTGCCACACCTCCTGCTGGAAGGGTGTGCCTTGCGGCGCTAGCGGGAGGTCGAACTGCTGGCGTGTCCCGGAGAAATACTCTTCCAACTGTTTGCGCGTCGCTTCCAGAATCGCGTTGCTGCCTTCGCTCCAGTCCGCAAGGCGTGACATCGGATGCCGCGGGGTATGGAACTCGATCAACCGCAAGCCGTGCTCATCGGCTGCGAGCAGTAGCGGGTCAACGGGGCTTTCCAGGTACTGGTAGTGGATCATTTTTCAGGTGCTCGATTCTCGCGCAGTAAGAAAACTCCAGCGCAATAGAAGATATCGTCATTCCCGCGAAGGCGGGAACCCAGCGACTTTAGCTCTTCGCGCCACGGTAAATCACCAGCAACAAGCAAAATCACTGGGTTCCCGCCTTCGCGGTAATGACGGTTTTATTTTTCTGAGCTTTCGGCTCCTTGATGGATGATTTCGCGCCCATCGAATCCTTCCACACCTGGATCACCGCATACGCCCGCCATGGCCGCCACGATTCGGCTCGCGCGGTCAGCGCCTTGGCGGTCATGCGCGATCCGTCTGTCGGCACCGCCTTTTGCAGAACCAGATCGTCGGCGGGAAACGCATCCGGGTGCCCCAGCGCGCGCATGGCGATGTAGTTCGCGGTCCATGGTCCGATCCCTGGCAGCGCGACCCAGCGTGCCAGGAAGTCGTCCAGCATGCGTTCGCTGCGGAAATCCACGCGCCCATCCAGCACCGCGCGGGCCACGGTGCGTACGGTGTCGGCGCGCGTGCGGGTCAGGCCGATGCGGGTGAGGTCGGCATCGGCCAGCGCTTCGGGCGTGGGAAAAAGGTGGCGCAAGCCGGGTGCGAAACCCTCGGCCATGGTTTCGCCGAATTCCTGCGCCAGCCTTGCTGTGAACGTACGCGCCGCAGCCACGCTGACCTGCTGGCCGATGATGGCGCGCATGGCGATTTCGAAACCGTCCCAGCCGCTGGGCAAACGCAGGCCCGGGCGTTTCTTGAGCAAGGGCCGCAGACGCGCATCGTGCGAAAGCGCGGCGGCGATGGCGTGCGGATCCGCATCCAGGTCGAACATGCGCCGCAGCCGGTTGACGATATCCAACAGCCGCGTCGGTGCAACGCCATGCAACTCCAGCTTCAAGGCGTGTTCGCTGTTCGGCCATGCGCTCACACGCAACCACCCCGGCGCACTGGCCGGACCGATCACGCGCGCGTAGGCCAGATCGTCCACAGATTCCACGCCGGGCAAGGCGCGTCCGCGCAGGAAATCCAGCATCGCGGTGAAGTCGTAAGGCGGCCGGTAGCCCAATCGCAGCACCAGCGTGCCTTCCTGCGAGATCACGGTCTGACGGCGCAGATCGCGCGGCGCCATCCGGTAGGCTTCCAGGAAAGTGGCGTTGAATCGCCGCAGGCTGCCGAAGCCGGAAGCCAGCGCGACCTCGGTGATGGGCAGGTTGGTTTCGGTGAGCAGTTGCTTGGCGAACAACAGTCTGCGTGTGCCGTGCACGCCGATCGGCGCGGCGCCCAAGCGGTCGGTGA
Source organism: Pseudoxanthomonas sacheonensis (assembly GCF_010093305.1). Classification (GTDB taxonomy): domain Bacteria; phylum Pseudomonadota; class Gammaproteobacteria; order Xanthomonadales; family Xanthomonadaceae; genus Pseudoxanthomonas_A; species Pseudoxanthomonas_A sacheonensis. The sequence continues at coordinate 83,880 of NZ_PDWS01000019.1, forward strand.
ACAGTCTGCGTAATTGGCGCTCGCCCAGCCCCACGCGTTCGGCCAACGCCGACAACGGTTGTTCCGCCAGTAGGCCCTGGTCGATCAACTTCAACGCGCGCGCCACGGCTTCGTCGCCGCGCCGCCATGCGCCGTCGCCGGGCGCCAGTTCCGGGCGGCAGCGCAGGCAGGGGCGATAACCGGCCGCCTCGGCTGCGGCCGCATTGCCGTAATAGGTGATGTTGATGGGTTTGGGGGAGGGCGCCGGACACATGGGCCGGCAATAGATGCGGGTGCTTTTCACCGCAACGAAAAACAGCCCGTCGAAACGCGCATCGCGACTCAAACGCGCCTGTTCGCAGACGCGGGGATCCAGTGCGGTAAAGGCGCCGTTGCTTTCCATGGGGGCAGGTTAGCACCGGTTTGCGGGTCGGACTCGCCGTTTTCGGACATCAATGCTGAGGGCACGAAACGGGTATCAAATCCGTGTGAAAAATCCGTTTGTGGTGAGCTCTTCTAATCCGTTCGTGGTGAGCTTGTCGAACCACGCTTTTCGCAGAGTTTTTCAGCAACGGAAAACAGCCGCCAAGAGCGTGGTTCGACAAGCTCACCACGAACGGACTGAGGACGATTACCGGACCGATATCCGGAAATTCTATTTGTCCGCTTCCAGCGCAGGCAGCAACGGCGCGATATCGCCGTCGTTCTCGCGCGCTGGTATGTCCAGCAATCTGGCCATCAGCGGATACACGTCCACATTGTCGAAAGCATCGATCACCACGCCTTTGCGGAACGCCGGCCCATGCGCGATGAAAGTCGCGCGCATCGAGGCAAGCGCGGGGTCGTAGCCATGCGAGCCGCGTGTGCCGGCGAGTGCGCGTTTGGCCATACCGGCTGCCGGAATGGCGTCCCAGCCTTCGTCCATCTGGCATACGATCGGCGGTACGCGCACATTGCGGCCGTAATGCCAGCGCGCAGGCAGTTCGCTTTTGCGCCAGCACTGGTAGTGGCTGTGGCGGCCGAGCAGGCGCTTTTCCGCCGCTTCCACGCGTCCCGCGCGCGGGGCGATGCCGACCGACTGGCCGATGCTGACAACAACCGCGTCTTCCACCGGCACCATGTCCTCCACCGCCACCACCTGGCCAGGCGGCACCGCCGCCATGCCGTGGTCGGACACCACGATCACATTCACTTGGTCCAGAAGTCTTTTGCGCGCGAGCGAATCGAGCAGGCGGCCGACGGCGGCATCGGCCTGGCGCACGGCCTGGCGCGTCTGCGGCGCATTGGGTCCGTGTTCATGGCCGGCGCCATCCACCATTTCCAGGTACAGCGCGGCGAATCGCGGGCGGGTGGCGGCGGGTTCTTGCAGCCAGCGGGCCACCTCGTCGGCGCGTTGATCGGCGGGTACGGATTCGTCGTAGGGTTTCCAGCGGGTAGGGCGCACACCGTCGATCTCCGCCGCACTGCCGGGCCAGGCCCAGATCGCGGTCGGCAGACCGGCTTTTTCGGCGCCCACCCAGATCGGTTCGGCACGCCACCAGCGTCCGTCGCCCACCGCGGCCAGATCGGCCACCCGGAAATCGCCCAGCCCTTCCTCGCGCATCGTGTTGTGCACCACGCCGTGACGGTCGGGGCGCAAACCGGTGACCAGGGTGAAATGGTTGGGGAAGGTCAGGGCCGGGTAGGAGGGGTTCATCCATTCGGCGCGGACTCCCTGTCGGGCCAGGCGGTCCAGATGCGGCGTGTCGCCCTTGCCCAGATAGTCGGCGCGCAGGGCATCGATGGAAATCAGCAGCAGCGGTGCGGGCTCTGCGGGGGTTCGGGCCGGAGTGGTGGCGCAGCCCGCCAACAACAGCAAAGCGGCCAGCCACGCAAGCCTGAAGAATGGCGGGTGCATAGGCGATCGTCGTGAGAATCTTATGCGCCAAGCTTGGCAGACTCGGGAGTATCGCGCATGACACAAGCCCGCATGACACGGATTCCAGGCATCGCCCGCCTCGCCGTACTGGCCTTGGCCTGGCCATTGGCATCGGCCGCGGAAGCGCCGTCTACCGCGCCCGCTGCCGATTCTGCGCAGTGCCAGGTCTGGCAGCGTGAGCTCAGTTTCGCCAGGTCGGTCGCCGATCACGATGCGTCCGCCTTCGCCGAGCACCTGCATCCCCGGGCGGCATTCGGCGTGGAGCGCCAGCCCAGCATCGGCCGCGAAAAGATCGCTGAGGAATGGAAGGGCATCGTCGACGGCAGTGCGATCAAGCTGGAGTGGTATCCGGACCGGGTCGTGGTGGGCGGCGACGGCCGTACCGCTTTTTCCACCGGGCCCGCGCTGTATCAGGACCCGGCCACGGGCAAGTTCCGGCATGGGCGTTTCAGATCGGTGTGGCAGCAGGAAGCCGACGGCGCGTGGCGGGTGATCTTCGATGACGGCAACCGTCCCGAACCGGCCGACGAAGCTGCGGTGCAGGCGTTCCGTGCAGGCAGCGGCAAGGCGTGCGGCGCGGCCTGAGGCGTTTATGAACGCGGGCGATGGGGTTGCGACCGGTAAATGCCCGTGCGCGTATAACCCATGCATCCTACTTTTTCAGTGCGCCTACTGCGCAGGAGATCTTCCATGAAACGTCTCGCTCTTACCGCAGCGCTGCTGTGCCTGGCATTCGCCGTTTCCGCTCAGACCGCTGTGCCCGCCGCGGCCGTCGATCCTGCCGCAGATCCGCAGGCCGCAGCCGCGGCGCCCGCCGAAACGCCGGTCAATCGGAACAAGACCGATGCCAAGGACGAAATCGCCGACCGCAACTGCCTCAAGCACACCGGTTCGCGGGTCATCCGCGCCGACAGCAAGGGCCGCAAATGCGCCATGGCCGCGGGTAGGGCCTACAACCGCGACGATATCGACCGTACAGGCGCCATCGACCTGCGCGATGCGATCCGCAGGCTGGATCCGGCGGTGCACTAAAGCAGTGTCATCCACAAGGTAATGTCATCCCGAGCGTAGCGAGGGATCTGCTTGGCGGCGGAGAAACAGATCCCTCGCTACGCTCAGGATGACAAGTTTCGGGGTGGAAAGTTTGGGATAGTCGCTTTCCCAGCCCCTCAGCACTCGTCCGAAAACCGCACCACATAACGCAGCCCGCGCTTGAGCTGCGCTTCGAACTGCGGATCCGCGTACAGCTTGATTTCGTGCCCCAGGCCGGTATACCACGCGCGTCCGCCTTCGTAGCTGTGGCACCACGCGATGGGATGGTCGGCCCCCATGGTGCCGCCCTGGTAGTCGCGTTCGTCCACGGTGGCGGTTACCTGCACGGTGCTGCGCGGATTGCTGCGGTAGTTGTAGATCTCGTCGGTCACGGTCCATGCGGGCACGGCGGTCGGAATGCCCTCGTGCTCGAACACGACCTTGGTGGTCTGCAGCCCCGGCGGGTGGCTCTTGAACCACGCGCCCACCAGTTGCCCGTACCACGGCCAGTCGTATTCGGTGTCGGCGGCCGAATGCACGCCCAGGTAGCCGCCGCCGGCGCGCACGAAACTTTCCATCGCCGCCTGCTGGTTCGCGTCCAACACGTCGCCGGTGGTGTTTGCGAAGATCACGGCACGGTAGCGCTGCAGGTTCTTGTCGTTGAAGTCGCCCGCGTCTTCAGTGTGGTCCACCGCCAGGCCTTCCTGCGCGCCCAGCCGTTGCAGCGCAGCAATCGCGGTGGGAATGGAATCGTGCCGCCAGCCGGTGGTCTTGGTGAACACCAGCACGCGCGGTTGGGGCTGGGTCGCGGCGGTGTCCAGGCAGAAGACCAGCGAGAGGAGAGCGATCAGCAGGGTCGGGATAGGTAGGCGCATGGGCCAAGTCTGCCACGACACCCGTCATTTCTGTGGGAGCGCCGTCCCGGCGCGAGCTTTTGCCTTGCCGGGCGGGGAGAGCTCGCGCCGGGACGGCGCTCCCACCGATAATGGGGTTACATCTGCAACTGGATTTCCTCATGACCGACCCGCGCCACGACCCTTCCCGTGTCATCCGCGCCCCGCGCGGCTCCCGGCTCACCTGCAAGTCCTGGCTCAGCGAGGCGCCGTACCGGATGCTGCAGAACAACCTGGATGCGGAAGTGGCCGAAGACCCGACTTCGCTGGTGGTCTACGGCGGCATCGGCCGCGCCGCGCGCGACTGGGCCTGCTACGACGCCATCCTGCAATCGCTGCGCGATCTGGAAGACAACGAGACCCTGCTGGTGCAATCCGGCAAGCCGGTCGGCGTGTTCCCCACCCACGCCGATGCGCCGCGTGTGCTGATCGCCAATTCCAACCTGGTGCCGCACTGGGCCACCTGGGAACACTTCAACGAACTCGATAAGAAGGGTTTGATGATGTACGGGCAGATGACTGCCGGCAGCTGGATCTACATCGGCAGCCAGGGCATCGTGCAGGGCACCTATGAAACCTTCGTGGAAATGGGCCGCCAGCATTACGACGGCAATCTGAAAGGGCGCTGGATCCTCACCGCCGGCCTGGGCGGCATGGGCGGCGCGCAGCCGCTGGCGGCTACGCTGGCGGGCGCCTGCAGCCTCAACATCGAGTGTCAGCAGAAGAGCATCGACATGCGCCTGCGCACGCGCTACGTGGACGAGCAGGCCACCGACCTGGACGACGCGCTGGCGCGCATCCGCACGTACACGGCGGCGGGCGAGGCCAAGTCCATCGCGCTGTTGGGCAACGCGGCGGAAATCCTGCCGCAGCTGGTGCGCATGGGCGTGCGTCCGGACGCGGTGACCGACCAGACCAGTGCGCACGATCCGGTGCATGGCTATCTGCCGATCGGCTGGAAGGTGGAGCACTGGCTGCTGGAGCAGAAGACCAATCCGGACAAGGTGCGCGACGCGGCCAAGAAGTCGATGCGGGTGCATGTGGAGGCGATGCTGGAATTCGAGAAGCAGGGCATTCCGGTGTTCGATTACGGCAACAACATCCGGCAGATGGCGTTCGATGAGGGCTGCAAGAACGCGTTCGATTTCCCGGGTTTCGTGCCGGCCTATGTGCGGCCGCTGTTCTGCCGGGGCGTGGGCCCGTTCCGCTGGGTGGCGTTGAGCGGGGATCCGGAAGACATCTACAAGACCGATGCGAAGGTGAAGGAGCTGATTCCCGACGACGAGCATCTGCACCGGTGGCTGGACATGGCGCGGGAGCGGATCAGTTTCCAGGGTCTGCCGGCGCGCATCTGCTGGGTGGGCCTGGGCCTGCGCCACAAGCTGGGGCTGGCGTTCAACGAGATGGTGCGCAACGGGGAACTGAGCGCACCGGTGGTGATCGGGCGCGATCATCTGGATAGCGGCAGCGTGGCTTCGCCTAACCGGGAGACGGAGGCGATGAAGGATGGCAGCGATGCGGTCAGCGATTGGCCGTTGTTGAATGCGATGTTGAATGTGGCTGGCGGGGCTACATGGGTCTCATTGCATCACGGCGGCGGAGTGGGGATGGGATATTCGCAGCACTCGGGGGTGGTCATCGTTTGCGATGGCACGGCTGAAGCGGACAAGCGGATTGCGCGGGTGTTGTGGAACGATCCGGGGACCGGGGTTATGCGGCATGCGGATGCGGGGTATGAGATTGCGAAGCAGTGTGCGAAGGAGATGGGGTTGAAGTTACCGATGGTTTGAATCTGCGCAACTTCCATCGGGTCTAAGCTCGGCACGCGTAGGGTGCGGTAAGCCACCGGTGCACCGCATCGTTCGCGTAATGACCAGCACTTGATGTATCCGAGCGTTAAGAGTTTCGTGATAGATGCGGTTCGCCTCGCTCACCACATCCTTCGATGGGTGGTCGGAATTACTCTAATTAATATTAAATGTGGCTGGTCGGATAGCTGTGTTAGAGCAATCATCTGACACCATGCTGGAGGACTGGGTGACTAATCAAGGTTTTATAAAGCCAGCGAAATGGCCCCGAGGTGGGTTATATCCCCATCAGGCCGCAGGCTTCATTGAGGAACTGAGGCGATTTATCACGCATGATCTATTGCTAGAGAGAACGAGGGAATATCGTTCTCCCAGTCGAGTTCTTGATGGCGTTCGTATTGCCAGGCTTCGCGAGAAGCAACCACTTATCGAAGCGTTTGAGGACTACGAGAGAGCTACGAGAAATCGCCAGCGAAAGCTACGTAGCGTGACGGGAGAGATATCTGACCTGGCAAATGTGGCTGCCCAGTTTCACGTCGTTGCACCGACGTTAGCCGGTGCAATTCGACGGCATCATTTAGACAAGCTCATAAGTTTGGATGGACAGCTTAAGCCCTTGGTGCTTGAGTGGAGCACCGCAGCGCACTTTGCAAGGACAAGCGGCGCGGAGATAGCTTGGTTGCCCGTAGGTGCCTCCGGTCCTGAGTTTATTGCTAGGGCAAACGGTATCGAATGGGAGGTTGAATGCAAATGGCAGTCGCAAATGATTACGCATCTTCTCGGCTTGGATAAAGCAGACGCGCTTGCGGCCATGATTATTGGTCAGGTGAAGAGTTTGAGTTTGCAGGGCCATCTGCAAGTCATAGTCCCGGTCGAATTCGATTCGTCAACATTAGACAAGAGGCAGGATTGGCTGGCTTCGTTGAGCGCGCTTTGTGGGCCCGGGGCAGTTGATATACAACTGCCTGGCGGTATTCAAGTCCAAGGCGACCTTCGCCCTGTCGATGGTAGCGGGCTGGATGCAGATGAGTGGATGGCATCGATGAAGGCTAGACTTCCAAATGGCGCGAGGCTGTATGCAGAATCGAAGGCAATAGGTCGAACTGCCCAAAATCCATTGGAGCTTCAGATGATATCGCCACGACGAACAGGTGTAGATCTAGTCGAATACTTGTGGGATAGGAAGTTCAGCAAGGCCGCGATGCAATGTAGCGCTGATCGCGGCGGAGTGTTGGTCTTTGAATGGGAAGGGGTCGAGGATCCCGCTGTGTTTTCTGATTCGCCCGGAATTCAAGACCTTCTAGCGAGGACTTATGACCAGATCTCGTAGGTTGGGCATCATGCGGCGGGCTTGAGCCCGCCCTATGTACTACACACTCACGCGGAATTTGTTTCTGATTCCACCTCTCCCCTTGTGGGAGAGGTCGACGCGCTTGCGCGGCGGGAGAGGGGTTGAGCGGAGACTTGAGGCCTCAGACTGCTTTGTCTGACCACGTCGAGTCGCTTGTTGTGTGGATCTCGTTGCTCGACTATCTCTTCTTCGCTCGCCCCCTCTTCCGGCGGCGCGCCACCTTCTCCCACGAGGGGAGAAGGGGTGTTTCCACACGGCGCACGCTTCTGCAGATCTCGTAGGTCGGGCATCATGCGGCGGGCTTGAGCCCGCCCTATGTGCGGGGCGGTGGGTCATAGGGTGGGCCCGGGCCCACCGCATGCGATGACGGAACCAAAGCGGTCCGTGGGCCGCGACTGGACAGGGGAATTTCCTACTCGCACGCCTGGCATAACCCGATGGCGCTCGCATCGTCGGCCGAACACTCTTGCCGCATGCCTGACTATCGCCGCGTCTGGGTGCCGGGCGGCACCTTCTTCTTCACCGTCAACCTGTTGGAGCGGCGCAACCGCCGCTTGCTGGTCGAACACGTCGGTCACCTGCGTGCCGCCTTCCGCGACGCGCAACGGGCACGGCCCTTCGACGTGATCGCCATCGTGGTGCTACCCGAGCACCTGCATTGTCTGTGGCAGTTGCCCGAAGGCGACGCCGACAACGCGGATCGCTGGGCGCGCATCAAATCCGGATTCTCCCGTCGGCTACCGAAGACGGAATGGCGTTCCGATGCCCGCATCGCCAAACGCGAACGCGGCATCTGGCAACGCCGGTTCTGGGAACACATGATCGTGGACGAAGAAGATCTTCAAAACCATTTCGACTACATCCACTTCAACCCGGTCAAGCACGGTTACGCGGCCCGGGCGGTGGATTGGCCCTATTCCTCGTTGCACTGGTATATCCAATCCGGTGAACTGCCCGAAGATTGGGCTTGCCATCCTGGCGCCGGCATGCGGCGGGCTTGAGCCCGCCCTATGCACTAATCCAAATCAGTCGTCGAGCGCGAAGCCACGCTGCGCAGCATCCCAACGGATAGCAACGCGCTCGCCCTTTGGCAGGGGCTCTTCGGCGGACGGGTCGCAGTCGCCGCTGCACAGCCCCATCATCAGCTCGGCCTCGCACTCCCACTCGCCAGGCTTGGCGCTGGGAAGCCGCCGGCAGGATTCCTTGCGTGCATCGAACACCTTGGCGTGGAGGACCACCGACTGCCCGGTGGCAGTCATGGTCACGGGAAGACCACCGGCTTGTTCAAGCCGCTCGTACCTCTCAATGGCGATGCGGCGCACGTCTGCGGCGGACGGCTCATCGTCGGGCACGGGCCCTTCCGCGACCGGCGCTTTGCCAGCCGCGGGTGCGGCCGTGACTATCGGTGTTGGCGACTGGGCGGAGTCGATGGTCGCAAAGCTGCGCCCGCCGAGCTGCGATTGGATGGCGGCAGCCCACTGCATCTCGAAACCGTCGGGCGCCTTGACCAGCAGCCAGCCTTGGGAACTGCGACCTTCCAACGTCAGCCCATAGCGCTCGATGAGTGTCAGGGCGTCGTCTACATTGTCATCATCCGGCTGTACCACGACGCGTCCGGGAAGGAAGGTGCCAGGCGGATCCATCGTGTTTTCCCGTTTGAACTCGGTGCCCTCGACGACAAGGGTAGTGCCGTCATACTTCACGTACTCGTTTCCCTTCGGACCGCTACCGCAACCCGTCAGCAATGCGAAGCACAGAATCCAGCCCACCACTCGCCCGGCACAGGCAGCCCGCTGTACGAAATGCATCGGTGTTTTTCCCTTGGCGCCGTCGTGGCACCGTCCCCGCAGGTAGCTTGCCATGAGGGGGAGGGTTCTTGGCAAGCGCCATAGGTGGGGCATCCTGCGGCGGGCTTGAGCCCGCCCTATGGGGCCTGCGGGGGCTTACGCCATTTGGTCGTATAGGGCAGCACGAACATGTACAGGCCGGTGAGCATGAGCAAGGCGAGCGGCAGCAGCGGGGAGTAGGTGATCCAGGGCGGCGGCATCGCACCGCCGCTCTGCGCCAGGGCGACGAAGTTGGCGATGACCGTCAGCGTGAAAACGATGGCCACCCAGCGGTGGAACTGCCGAATCCATTTGTTCCAGTTCATTGGGAATTCCTCTGCAGATTCACGGATGAAGAAGAGGGGCGTGGGAGCGGCGTCCCGCCGCGAGCTTTTGGCGCAAACTCTCACTCAGAGGAAGAGCTCGCGGCGGGACGCCGCTCCCACGAACGGCGCCCCCACGATCTGTCTAGCTTGATGCGCGGCCGGACTGGATCATCTTCCAGCCATTGCCGGAAGGGTCGCGAAAGTTGGCGTCGATGTTGCCATAGCGCTCCTCCGGTGCCTGGGTGAACTCCACCCCGCGGGCGCTCATACGCTCGTACGCACCGCGGCAATCGTCCACGTTGAGCACCAGCGGCGGCATGGCGCCCTTGGCGACGATCTCGCGCACGCTCTGCGCCGTCGATGCGTCCAGCTCCGGCGCCTGCGGCTTGAACAGGCCGAGCTGCAGGGACGGCTGGTCCGGGTGTTGCACCGTCAGCCAGCGGTAATCGCCGTTGCGTGCATCGGTATGTACGCGGAATCCCAGCTTCTCTACATAGAACTCAAGGGCCTCGTCCTGATCGCGAACGTACAGCCCGACTACTCCAATACCCTGACTCATGGAACCTCCGGTTTCTGCGGGGGCTCTTTTTTAACACCGGCCTCCTGCCGCCGCTTCTCCGAAACTGCGGTTGTGAGTCCGGGCCGGTACGCGGCGCTGACATAGCAGGCCGGCACCCGCTCCAGTTCGTGCCGGGCGGCCCGTTCGCGCGCACGCAACTCGCTGGGGCTTTCCCCGGTGACGTCGCGGAAGGTACGCCCGAACGTGCCCAGGCTGCTCCAACCGGTCTGCAGCGCTATCTCCAAAATGGGTGTATCCGTGTCGCGCAGCAGCGCCTTGGCTCGCTCGATCCGCCGCGTGAGCAGGTAACGGTGCGGCGGCAGGCCGAAGGCTTCCTTGAAGGATCTTGCGAAATGGGCATCCGACACGCTGCTCACCTTCGCCAGGCGCTCCACCGGCCATGCCTCGTGCGAGGCGGCATCCATGCGATCCTTGGCGCGCAGCAGGCGGCGCAGCAGCTCTGGGTCCTGGCGGTTGCGTCCTTGTTTGCTCACGAGCCGTGTCCTATGTGCGACCGATCAGGCGCCTTCATCGAGATTCATGGGTCCGCTTGGGGTAGGTTGCTTCGGTCCATAAGTCGGACATCCTGTTGAACGTGGGAGCGGCGTCCCGCCGCGAGCTCTCCCTCCAGTCTGGGAATGCGCGAAGAGCTCGCGGCGAGACGCCGCTCCCACACACCGCTCGCACACTATGCGTAGCGTCTGCCAGGGCTGTGGCGTTATCGGGGTTCCTGCAGCAAACCCCGCAGCTTCAAATACACACCATTGCTCCAACCGAAGCCGATCACGTTCTCGCTATAGCCGGCGCTGACCTTCACGTCGGCATCGCCGGTAGTCATGTTGTATTTCTCGCGGATGGTGCCGTCGTGGGCCAGGCTGCGGTCGATGGTGGCGACGAACTTGCCGCCGACACGCCGGGCGTCTTCATGGAAACCGTAAGCGTCCAGGCCGGCGACCGCCAGCCAGTTGGTCGGTGCCCAGCCGAAAGGCGCATCCCACTGCGCGCCGCTTTCGTCCGCGCTCATCGCCAGACCGCCCTTGCGTTCGAACAGCGGCAGCTTTTCGCGCACTGCTTGCGCCTGCTGCGGCGATGCCGCGCCGGCCCACAATGGATAGAAAGTGGTGATGTAAGGATCGGCCGCGGATTTTCCGGCGACGAAATCGTAGTCCTGGTACATGCCGGGACCAGGCTTCCACAGGTACTTGTCCATCGCGGCCTTGCGCGCTTCGGCCGCTTTGGCGAAACGCTGCGCGTCGTCTTTCTTGCCCAGGCGCAGGGCGAAATCGCGCAGGGCGATCTCGTAGCGGTAGAGCAGGCTGTTCAAACAGACCGGCGCGTAATGATGGGTGGAACCGGCGAAGGGGCCGAAGTGGAAGTTGACGTCGAAGCCCGATTCGCGCATCGCACGATCGCCGAGATAGTAATCGGCGCTGAGCCGGCGGCCTTTGGCCCAGGCCTGTGCACAGACTTCGGAGGTGCGCACGTCGCAGCTGGTGGTCTTCAGTCGTTGCGCTTCGGCGTCGTCGGGATGTTCGGATGCTTCCACCAGATAGCCGGGGTCGCGCCCGGGATGGGCGAGCAGCCATTCGATCACGCCGCGCAAATAGTCGGCATCGCGCATTTCCAGCACCGGACCGGCGCCGTAGTCGAAATAGCGCGCCAGGCCGGTATCGCCGGCGCGATGCTCGGGGCGGTCCCAGACCGCGTAGTCGCGCAGCGCCAACGGGTACGCGCGCGCCAGCCAGGCATCGGCATCGCGCCGGTCGGCGAAACTGGCGGGAGCATCCAGGACCTCGCGGATCATTTCGCCCAGGAACGGCGGCTGCGAGCGGGTGAGGTAATAGGTGCGGTTGGCGTTGAGTACGCCGCCGTAATGTTCGGCTTCGAACAGGAAGTTGTCGACCATGCCGCGGGCCAGCTTTTCGCGCTTGTCGGCGACCAGGCCCAGCACGATGAAATAACTGTCCCAGCCATACATCTCATTGAAGAACCCGCCCGGCACCACATAGGGGTTGGGCAGGTACAGAAGACCTTGTTGCGGCAGCGTCGAGGGATCGAGTTCGCCGATCTGGGCAATGGTCTGCGGCAGCACGCGCACATCGACCTTGCAACGCTCGGCTATCGCATCGATGGCGGCGGTGCGCTTCAGGTCCGCAGGCAGATAGAGGACCGGCCGGGTCTTGACCTTGTCGTCGTGCAGCGAAGAGCAATCTTCCATGGAACGGGTCAGTGTGGTCCATCCCTGGTCGATGTAGGCGAGGGTTTTCGCAGGATCCGGCTCGGCGGCCTTGGCGCCGAAGGCCAATACCAGCGAAAGGGCGAGCGCGGTGGCGTGAGGCAGGGTGGGCATGGGAG